>NZ_JBGLEJ010000005.1:0-1730000 GCF_041325975.1 Roseburia sp.
ATAGCAGCTTAAACGACAGAAAAAGCAAATTGTATGAGGATTACCGCCAAGCGAAAAAGCAAATGCAAGAACGAAAACGGCGGTGCTGCTGGTCGTCAAGCCGCGCTGGATATGGATAAGGTTTTCCCCCAACGGGATAGAGGACATAAGCCCCTGTTCCTGCCGGTAGTCAAGGCGGGTCAAAATGCAGTTGTATTTCTGCGCGATTGCCGCCGCTCCAAATACTTCGTTATCCAATTTCTGCTTGGTATCTGCAAGGTTTAAGACAAGCAGCGTAAGCAGAAACATTCTTTCGTTGCGGCTCTGCAAATCGCGGAGTAGGTTTTTTGCTTCCCCGCCGTAGGTGGCAAGGTCGGACGGAATAATATCCATGTCGTAGCCGCTGCGGATTGCTTTTTTCTGTTCCTCGATTTTCATACGGTCAAGGTCGGTAATCTTGCGCTTAATCGTCTTGATTGCTTCGTTGTGGTCGATACTCTGAATGTGCAGATTGACGATAATCCCGTTTTCCGCGTCCATGAAGTCGGCAAGCATACGGTCGGAGAGTTCCGGCGCGACGATCTGCAAAAAGGAAACTGCGCCAAACTTGCCGCCCATTTGAAACATTCGCCCGTCGCCAAATCGGAAAGAGGACGGCGCGATAAAGTCTTTGACAGAAAGACCGCTTGCGGGTAGCCATTCCCACGCAAAGTTAAAGCGTTCCCCGTCCGGGTGGAAAATCCCATGCAGCACTTCAAGACGCTGTTTCCCGTCCAATACCCGCGCCGCCGCGCCGATCACCTTAAAATGGTTGAGGGTGTGGGCTTCATGGTAAACTCGTCATGTTCAAAGGTTAGGTACTGCTCGGCAGCTCCATAGTCGGCATTTTTAGAGCTGATATGTTTGAATGTTGCCAACGGCTTCACCTACTTTCTGCAAGACTTCAAACTTCAAGGCGGCAAGCTCCGCTGTGGCGGCTCGTACCTCTTGGGAGAGGGCGTTATAGGGTGCGCCGTACTCGTTCAGACAGCGGGCAATCTGGTTTAAGTTGCCGCCGATTTTCCCGTATTCGGCTGTGAGTTTCCCAACGGCAGAGAGTAACTCATCATTGACCGGGGAAACAGTAATGACCGGGCGTATGCTTGACTTAATGAGGGCTTGTCGGATAAATTCGGCTTGGCTCATTTTGCAGAGGGTGACACGCTCGGAAAACTCGGCGTATTCTTCCTCGGTCAAGCGTGTCTTGATTACCCGGCTTCGGTGGGGCGTGTTGTATCTTTTCATGGCTGTGAACCTCCTTTCGTGGGTGGATTTTTTCAAGCGGCGCAAGCCGCAAAAGGCGGGCTTGGGGTGGCAACCCCAACAAGATTCCCATAGGACAAAATGAGCCGGTAGGCGAAATTTGGTACTGTGGTAGAATCTTGCTCTAAGAAAACGGCGAAACTCCCCCTTTACTCCTTACTACGCAGAGAAATGCAAATATGGCAAAGTTTTGAAAAACTTTTTGATAAAACTTTTCGACAAAGCTGGAAAATCAGCGCGGTTTTTGGCGCAAAAAAACAGGAAACCTTTTCTGATTTCCTGTCATGGTATGCCGCTGTAACGGGCGGCGGTTATTCTGTTGTCATTCCCCGGAAGCAAACTTGTAGCCCATACCTAAAACGGTTTTTATGTAAATGGGCTTGCGGCTGTCCGGCTCTATTTTTTTCCGCAGGTTGTAAATCACATTTGCAACGCTTGACTGGCAGCTTTCACTTTCCATGTTCCAAACGGCTTCAAATATTTGTGTCCGTGTGAGGACAATGCCGGGGTTGGAAGCAAGATATACAAGGGTACTGTATTCAAGGCGGGTAAGGCTTACTTCCTCCCCGTCTTGAAATACCCGGCGTTGGTTCTGCTTTATTTCCAGTCCCGGAAAAGATAACACGGAAGCGGTTGTGATCTGCATGGGTTCAATCTGTATATAATCAGATATTGCCGATATGATTTTGTCAATCGCTGTTTCCTCTTGTTCGTTAAGTGTCAGCAGTAGTAATTTCCCCATGTTCATTACCTCTTTTATCCGTTGAATTTAAACTATATTTTTCTGTCGTGTTTTTGACAGTAAGCAACAAATATATATGATAGAGAGCGTAATGTCAATTTAATGCCATTAAAAGAGAAAGATGGTCTGTCTAATTATTATCATTTTGTTCATATGCACTTACGCTGCGTTTGGCATTTAGGCAATTCAATATATTGTAAATTTATCTATATCAGCGGGCTAACCTCATTTTCACAAAATAAGCTAAGTTTGTGAAGCGCTCTTGTGCAGGCAACATATAAGAGGTTTTTATCATCTTCATCATGGTAGTTTTGGCTATCTGCATCACAAATTAAGACAGTATCAAATTCTAATCCCTTTGACATATATACTGGTAAGATAAACACGCCTTGTAAATCTGATACGCTCCCATTTTTAATTAATTGAATATCAAGTTTGTGTTTAATTTTATTAAATAGATAGGTTGAATTTTTTTCGGTTTTACAAATTAAGCATATCGACTGAAACCCTTTCTCTTGGCATAATTTTATTTCCTTAACAATTTCATCAATGAAGATTTCGGAATTATCAGCAATATATACTTTTGGGCTATCGCCATTCCGATTAAAACTTTTTATCTGTGAACTTTGTTCAATGAACTTTAAACTAAAATTTAAAATTTCATTCGTACAACGGAAACTTTTATCCAACATAATAAGAGAAGATTTTTTCTTGTTCAATATTTTTTGAATTTGTTCGTAGAAAGAAATATCTTCTTTTTTGGCAAGAGTCTGTTTCATATCTCCTAAAATAGTAAATTTGGCATTAGAAAAAAGCAAATTAAATATTTCATATTGGAGAGGGTAGTAGTCCTGTGCTTCATCAATGACTACCTGCTTAATATTTTTATATTTATTTGTTCCGTATATTTTTAAATACAAATAAGCGATTGCTATTGCGTCATCATAATACAAGCTGTCTGCTTCCAAATTTTCCTTAGTATATTTCCAAATATTTTTTATGTTTTGTGACGGATTGCTATTTTGCAGCAGGCTATAAAAATAGGCTTCATTGCTAAATAATATTTTATATAATTCAACAATGTCAATTTTTATAAATTTCTGTATTTCCTGCTTGATTAGATTTTTTTCTTCTTTATGCCCCCGCCCTTTTCCTGTTCCAAATATTTGTTCTAAAATATAATCTTCTAATTGTTCTAATTTTATGCCTAATGGTGTTTCTGGTCTTCCTAATATCTTGTCTTTTAGAATTTGCCCGCTTACAACGCATTTTCCCTCATAATAAACATCTTCAAATTCTATCCACTGGCGGGGTATATCAATGAGAAATTGGTCTAAAATTTCCCTAAAAAAACTTGACGTTTTAAATTCTATACTATTTCTTGAAATTTCCTTGTATTTTGAATTGACAATCAAGTTTTCTAAAAAATCATTTCTTGACTGAATTTTCCTGCCATTTAATAACTCACTAAGTATATCTTCAAACACGGAAGAAATAACATTATCTTCTCCCAATTCGGGCAATACATTTGAAATATATTGCTCAAATATAGAATTTGGGGAAATAATCATAATGTTATTTGCGGACAGCTTTGTTTGTAAACCTTGATACATAAGATAAGCAGCCCGGTGGAGAGCAATAGAGGTTTTTCCACTTCCCGCTACACCCTGTACCATTAGCAGGTCATTTTCCATATCTCTAATAACCACGTCCTGTTCATGCTGAATTGTTTCAACAATAGCTTTCATTTTAGCAGTAGTGTTTTGTGACAGTAATTGCCTTAAAAATTCATCAACAATCTGAACATCTGAATCAAAAAAATATTCCAGTATTCCGTTTTTTATTTCATATTGGCGTTTCAAATTGAGTTCACCTGTTACTCGTCCACATGGAGCGTCATAAAACGCTTCGCCTGTCATAAAACGATAGAAAACACTGGCAATCGGCGATCTCCAATCATAAACATACATCTCTTGATAGCTGTTTTTTCGTAGAGAAGAACGTCCAATGTATATTTTTTCAAATTCGTCCTCATCATCAAATTTAAAATCAATTCGGGCAAAATAGGGCGATTTTATCATCTTTTCTAACAGAAGTATTTTATGTTCTTCTTCTTCATAATCTATAATTTTGTCTGTAACAGGATTGATATATTGGCTTAATTCAACAAGTGCCTCGAAACCGTCTGATGTGTACAGTGATGTAATGCCGTGTTCTGTATTTTCACGCACATCTTTTTTGGCTTCGATAATTTCTGATTTCTTTTTGTCTGCCGCTTCTTTTGCCTGCTTTAATTGTTCCTCGGCTAAAGAGATTGTTTGTGCTAATCTTTTTTCTTCAAACGCTTTTTCTGTCTGATTATTCCCCATAATGATTATGACCTCCTTGAAAAATGAAAGAAAGTTTTACTGAAACATTGCTAGGCTAGTTTAGCATGTGTCAGCTTATATAAACAGTCTTGTATTTATAAAATTTGTATGGTATTATTATAGTGGGAAGAAGTATGTTAGATATTTGATTTCTGCAAGCATATCAATTCTAATACGGACGTGTAATTTAAGCAATAAACAAATTGGGACAAAGCAGTTATACCGCTATGTCCCAATTTGCTATTACTCCATATCTTCAGCAGACAGAAACACAAGCCCGACAAATTCTTCCTCAATCAGTTTCTTCAACTTTTCCACTGTGCTCTATGCAGGCTCCCGTATCTCCATTCCAACCTATAATCTCTTTCTGTAAAAGCAAATCTTGTTCTGTGAAAAAATGAGTTGGATTCCGTAGTAGTCGGCATTGTGCGTAATGTGTATAACTGACTGTATCATGGAATTGTGGGTAACTCTGTTTGCAGGACGTGGGAAAGCTGCACTTTAGCTTTTCCATGTGCTGTGAATAGAGTTATCCATGATTCCATAGCCTGTTATGCACATTTCCACAATGTTTGTCTTTTGGTCGTTGGTTCGGAAAAGAAAAGCCCTGTATGTTATTATATACAGAGCCATTCTAATCTTTTTTTATCCACTACATAGAGCGTTTCCTTTCTGCAAAATTCATTTTACAGAGTGATACCCGCCTTTTTTGCAAAGTAGTCTTTTCTCCCGGTAAGCTCTGACTGTTTTTCCTTTGGAAGATTGTTGAATAAATCATCATAAAGAACATCAGCTAACTGCATTTCTCTCGCAAGCAAAAATACATTTAGACTAAGCCATTCCTCCCAAAGCCCCTCAAATAAGCTGTTACTGTCTGTATAGGTGTCAAGCTCCTCAAAGCCATGTGACGCTGTATAGCATTGCAGTTTAACAAAGCCATACCTACCAACATCAACCAACAAAATATCTTCGTCCTCTATTTCGTACAGTTCCTCAAACACATCAATCACTTTGCGACACTTTTCCCGTTCTTCCTCTGTGATATATACTGTTTTTTCCATGCTCAATTACCTCTATCCTTTCAAATTGTGGAATACTGTTTTCAGTTTTCTTCTACTTCTGAACCACATATTTGAAATGCCATATATGCCATTTTATACGGAATAGAGGTTGGCTGTCTGCATTTATCAGTGTGTTACTTTATGGCACATGAGCATTTGCGCCCGGATTGTCGTTGCCGTAACCCTCCATGAGGTTGATAGCCCCCCAAATGCCAAGACCTGCGCCAAGCGCGATAACCAAAGTCTGCAATACACCAACTGCGCTGTTAAAGAAATCCATATAAACCTCGCTTTCTGCCGCTTTGCGGCTCAAAAAATGTTGTTGAAAATGAAAATGCCGCCGTTATTCCTCGGCGGCTGCGTCCTCGTCGGACAAATCTATTTCGTATATGTCAAAGGCTTCATCGGGCTTTACTATTGCCGGGCGGGTAGACATATACCGTTCCACATCAAAAGCGTTTTTCTTGTCGAAGTCGGAAAGGTATTTGTAGTTCGGGTGTTTCGTTATATCGTATTTGTCGCTTAAAAAGGGACGTACACCGCGTAGCTGCAAAATACATTTCCCACCGTCCATAACTGCTATTTCGTCCTGTGTCATCAACTCCTTTCCTAATTTTTGATAAGTAAGTCCATGAGAAACCTGCGTGCCGCGATTTTCGGAAGTGTTGAAACTGTCAATTGTTTCCCGTCCCAAGTTATCCGAAATATCCTTTGCATTTTTCCCACGTCCTCCCAAAAACAAGGTGCTGTCGGCATTATCAAGTATGATTTCTGCCGCGTCCTTGTAAATGGCTTTTAGCTGGCTCTGCGATTGCAGAATGATAGAAGCGGACATTTCCCGGCTGCGGATTGTGGCAATCAGTTTATCAAATCGGGGTATCTGTCCGATGTTCGCAAACTCGTCAAGCAAAAAGCGGACGTGAACAGGCAATTTGCCGTTATATTCGTCGTCCGCTTTGTCGCAAAGCAAATTGAAAAGCTGCGATTGCAGCATAGCGATAACAAAATTAAACGTGCTGTCCGTATCGCTCATTATGAGGAAAAGTGCGCTCTTTCTGTCGCCTAACGTGTCAAGTTCTAATTCGTCGTAGGACATGAGATCGCGCAATTCCTTAATATCAAAAGGCGCAAGCCTCGCACCGCAAGAAATGAGGATTGATTTTGCTGTTTTGCCCGCCGCCAATTTATATTTTCGGTACTGCTTCACCGCGAAATGGTCGGGGTCGCGTTCTTCCAAGTCGGCAAACAGCAGATCGACGGGGCTTTGATATTCCTCGTCGTCCTCGCGGGCTTCGCTGGCGTTGATAAGTTCCAACAGGGTAATAAAGTTCATTTCCTCGGCGGGGGCTTCATACCAGATGTAGCCAACCAATGCGCAATACAATAACCTTTCCGCTTTTACCCAAAAATCCTCCGCACTTTTTTCTCCCTCGCCTTTGGTATTCGCTATCAACGTGTTTACCAGCTTCAAAATATCTTTCTCGCTGCGGATATACACAAAGGGGTTGTAGTGCATAGATTTTTTGAAGTTAATCGTATTCAGTACCTTAATGCGGTAGCCCGCCCGTTGCAGCAGCTTCCCGCACTCAATCAAAACCGTACCTTTCGGGTCTGTCAAGACGTAAGAGGAATGAAGCTGCATTAAATTCGGCTTGACGAAAAACCTTGTTTTTCCGCTGCCGCTGCCGCCGATCACGACGACGTTCTTATTTCTTGCGTACTTCGGCTGCTTCGGGCGGCTGTTCATGGTAAGGCGTTCCGTCTGTGTCAAAATGATGTTGTTTTGAAACTCCGGGTCTATGTAGGGCTTAATATCTTCGGCGTTTCCCCATCGGGCAGAGCCGTACTCCGCGCCCTTGCGGTATTTCTTCGCGTTTTTCCCTTTGACATAGACAATCAAGCGGATAATCACCGCGCCGACAATGCCGACAAGCAAATCCAGCGGGTAAATGCTCGGCAAGGCACTTTCAAAGGCTGCGGAAAATCCCTGCGTGATATTCAGTATCTTTGCGGAAATATCCGCGCCGGGGGCAAGCCGCACCGCCTGTCCGACTTTATCAAAGAGATAGACAAAGAACACATAGGGGATATTCGGAAGTATTAGCTTTTTGTAGTTAATCTGCTTCATATCTCGCGCCCCCTGTCCATTTTCTTTACCTTGTCGCGGGCGGCGTTAAGCTGCTTTGCCTTGTCCTTTGCAGCGGCAAGGGCTTTGCGGATAGAGGGCTTTTTCTCCCTGTTCAGCTTCTTTGCGGAAAACTCTTGAAACGCTGCGGTCATAACGTCTGCGTCCCGGCCTTTGAAAAACACAAGGTAGCGGGTCTGCTCGCCCTTAACCTTTTTCAGCGAAAAATCTATGTTGTATTTCTTCGCCGTACTCTCAAAGGCTTTAATATTGCTGTCGGTGATCTCGATGTTGGAAACACCCGCGTTCTGCTTCATAAGCTGCCGCATGGTCTGTTTCCCATGCGCGGGCTTGCTTTTCTGCTCCAAAAACTTTTGGATTGCTTTCTGCAACGCCTGTTCGGTAAGCCGCGCCGCGCCTTTTCCCACTTTGACGTATAGGGCAATCGTTTTTTGGGTTACTTCCTCCTGCAAGGTATCAACTCCTTTCCCGGTAAAATGCGGCTATGCTCATTCGCCGCCGTATAAGTCGTGATTGACAAGGGCGGTATAGTAGCTGTCAATGGTACTCGGCGCGTTGAACAGCACCGCTTTTAGATACTGCTTGATGTTGCGCACTTTGGTTGTGTTCTCCCTCATGCAATCCAAAACAAACTCAATATGGCTGCTGTTCAGCTTCAAAAACTTGGATTTCACCAATTCGGCGGGGTAGTCGTCCCCGGCAATACGGATTGTCTTTCGGGCTGTGCAGACGGTTTCCAGCATAAGGTCAACAATCTCGTCCAAACGGTCTTTGTCAATTTTGCAGTTTTGAATGAGATGGTCGTATTCGATATTGTCCTTGATAATCTCCCTGTAAATCTCTACTGCGCTATTGCTTTTCGCTTCCGTTCTTTTCCTTTCCGGCGGCGTAGCCGCTTCGCCATGCGCAAAGGGCAAGGGGTTTAGGGAATGGAAAGGAATGGAATCGGTACTTGATAAATCAGTAATTGATTGTTCTTTACTTAATATATCTTTATTTAATTGCGTTGGATTTTCCAACGTAGGTTTTTCCTGCGTAGGTTTTTCCAACGTTGGATTATCCAATGTTGGATTTTCCAATGTAGGTAAATCCAATATAGGCGGCTGTCCGCCGCTGGTAGCTGCTTCCGGCTCTCGCGGCTGCGGCTGCTCGTATATGACGTAATCTGCGCCCCGCAAGCGTCCCTTTTCGTCGCGCTCCCGGCTGCGCACGATATATCCGGCTTTTTCGAGTTCCTTTACCGCTTCGCGGATTGCGTCGATCTTCTCCCGGTTGATATGGGATAAGCCCGCAAGGGTATAATCCCAATCTTCGGGCAGCGAAAGCATTTGCGACAACAAGCCCTTTGCCTTTAAGGACAATTCCTTGTTTCGCAAGTGGTGGTTGCTCATAACGGTATATCCCGTATTTCGCTCCACTCTGAAAACTGCCATATTTCCTCACTTCCTCTCTTGGTATGCGTGGACAATTAGAAAGCCGTTTTCGGCTGTTTTGGTATTGCAATATGCCCTTTGCCGTTTTCGCGTCTGCAAAGCCGCATGGCACAAGGGCTTTTGCCCGTCTATTTGTCCATGCTGGCGTGCGTTTTCCGCGTCCTTTTGCCGGGGCAATAGGGACACTCTTTGAAAACGCAAAACTCATATTTCCACCCGGGGCGGTAGAAACGGCAAGTGCCGCAATCTTCATCATCTCCGGCACAACCGGATTGATAGCGGTCAAATCCCGGCTTCTGCTGCATGAGCAATTCAAACGCCCGCTGCTTGCCCTTTGTGAAATACATTCCGGCTGCACCTCCTTTCCTGCGGGCATAAAAAAACGGCGTTACTTTCTCCCCCAAAGGGGTTAAGGTAACGCCGTTTGTGTGCGTATTCAGTTTTTAACACATTCCCTGTCTATCCGCTGTCCGCAAAACCATTGATTTTATTAGCTTTTTGCCGCTATCGCTATCACACCTCATTATTCCAAAGACCAAGTTTCCAGAATATGATAAAAGACATTGAAAGCGGTCTGATAAACTGCGTGATTACGAAAGATTTATCCCGTCTGGGGAGAAACTATCTTGATTGTGGGTTATATCTGGAAGTTTTCTTCCCAGAGCATAACGTGAGGTATATAGCGGTCAATGACGGCGTAGATACCTTGAATAAATCTGCTATGGACATCACGCCTTTCCGCAACATTTTAAACGAAATGTATGCCGCTGACATATCTGTTAAGATAAAATCGGCATATCGGGCGAGGTTTCAACAGGGGAAATTCATGGGAACTACCGCCCCTTATGGCTATATCAAAGACCCTGCCGACCACAACCATCTGCTGATAGATGATAAAGTGGCACATGTTGTAAAAGAGATATTCGACCTTGCATTAAAAGGGAATGGAGTTGCCAAAATTTGCAGACATCTTAATAAACAGCATATCCTACGCCCTGCCGCTTATGCGGCGGAGCGTGGCGAAACAGGCTTTGAACGTCATTTTGAGGGGAACGAGGACAAACGCTATATTTGGAGTGGGAACAGCGTGAGGAGCATTTTAAGAAGCCCGATATATGCGGGAAATCTTGTAGGCTACAAACGGATTGCCGCCAATATGAAAAGCAAGAAACGCCCCTCTAAGCTGCCCGAAGAATGGGAAGTGATACCCAATACCCATGAGGGAATAGTCACGCAGGAGGAATTTGATATTGTCCAACAGCTTATTACAAGTCGTAGGCTTCCACAGAACAAGGGAGGATTTGTAAATATTTTTGCAGGCGTTATCAAGTGTGTGGACTGCGGATGTGCTCTGCGGGCAATGAACGTACACAGGAGGAAACGCCCAGAGATTATCGACTGTGTACAGTATTCATGTAATAATTATGCAAGAAACGGAAGAAGCGAGTGTAGTGCCCACAATATAGAAGCAAGGGATTTATTCAATGCCGTTCTTGCCGACATCAACTGTTTTGCGGATATGGCAGTGAATGATGAAAAGGCGGTCAGGGCCATAGAAAAGCGGCTCACGGAAACAGACCAGAGCAGGGCGAAAGCATTAGAGAAAGAACGTAAGAAGCTGAACAAACGCCTTGCGGAACTGGACAGGCTGTTTTCCTCTCTCTACGAGGATAAGGTCATGGAGCGTATTACCGAGCGGAATTTTGAGATGATGTCGGGGAAATACCAGAAAGAGCAGCTTGAAATTGAAGCAAGGCTGAAAGAGGTGACGGAAACTCTTAATGAAAGCTACGAGAAATCACGGGGAATCCGTGACTTCCTCGCCCTTATCCGAAATTATCAAGGCTTAAAAGAACTGGATGCAACAGTTATAAACGCACTCATAGACAAGATACTTGTTTCGGAGCGTGAGAAGATGGCAGACGGAACAGTGAAGCAGGAAATCAAGATTTACTATAAATTCATCGGCTTTGTCGATGAATTACATATCATACCTACAAAACGGTGGGCAGCAATGCCCGCTAAAAATTGTACGGTGTGCGGCGTTGAATATGTCCCGGGCTCTGGTGCATCAAGGTATTGTCCTGCTTGTGCCAAGAAGATACGGAGGGAGAAATCAAACGAGAGCAAACGCAGGAGCAGAGAACAGAAAAGGATAGCATGTATGAACTGTCCGCAAAAAATGACCGACTGATATGGAATGGTGGCAGGGATAGAGAAGAGGAACTTCTTGCTAACTGCTATTTTAATTCTATGAATCTGGCAATGGATAATGGAATTAGGTCTATTGCATTTCCTTCCATATCAACGGGAGTATATAGTTTTCCGGTTGAGTTAGCGGCAAAGATTGCAGTACATACAGTAAACAGATTTTTGCAGGACAATCCGGATAGCTTTGATCTGGTGGAATGGGTGCTATTTGATACTCATACTGAATCAGTGTACGAAGCTGAGGTTGATAAGTTATACGACAAATAAAATGACGAAAGGGAGCTTTTATGTACGCTGAAAAAACAGATTATGATGATATTGAAATGTCGAGCAGATTACGGAATATCCTAAGAAGAAATGGATTTGAGTCATTGGAAGGATTGAGAGAATATCCAAAGGAGCATTTTATAAAGTTTCGCAATATGGGGCAGGCAACATTGCAGGAATTATATCAGATTTGTGAAGAGCAAGGCATAAAGCTTCGTAGTGTAGAAGATCTGAATGATAGGGAACATGGAGTCATATTTGATGACTTTCTATGTTTGGATGCGTTTGGAATGGGGATAAAAAGCAAGGATGATTTGAAAAGATATAGTCTTGAGAAACTTGAAAAGATGTGTCCTAAGGATAAGAGACTATTTGTTAGATTTAAAAAGTTGAAAGCAATTTATGGTTAATTTGCGAAAGGAGAACTATGGAAAAAAGATACTATATTGATGGTAAATGTGTTTTAAGTTATGATGACGATGTATTTTCCACTGATGATGATTATACAAATATTAAAGAATTGTTTATTTATCCAGCGGTTGATAAAGTGTATGTAAAATATTATGAGAAGCAATTGGTTCAGCAAGTCCTTGAGAAAACACTTAAAAAGAACGATTCGATATTTAATACATACTGTGCTATAAAAGAATTAATAAAAGACGAACCAATAAGTGTAGATTATGTTCAATCTGAGGAGGATACATTATTAAAAAATCTTATGAGGAAAAATTTGAATAGTGATGAATATGTTGAATTTGAAAAGTTGCTTGATGAAGCTGGTATTAATGCATGGCGCGAACAAGTTGATTTTTTGGGACGAGGAGATGGTATGATAGAACATATTTGGTGTGAATATGGAATAGATAAAAGAAGATTTTCAGTTTAAGAAAGATAGCGGAGCGAGCTGAATATTGAGCTCACTCGCTCCACGTTATTCCTCTACATGAAATACATCTTCCACCAGCATATTAAAGTACTTAGATACTCGTAGCATAAATTCGGCAGATGGGGCGCCGTCCCCACGTTCTACCCTGCTGACAGTTTTGGTGCTGAATCCGATAGCAGCGGCAAGGTCATTCTGGTAAATGCCACGCTGTTCACGGATTTCTCTGATATTATTTGTGACCACCATAAAAAATCCCTTCTTTCAGTTCTATAGATATTTTCTTATTGTCAATTATGCAAAAAAATGTGTCCAATAAAAAGGACTTGCGTTTTTATCGGCAATGATCGGTAAGAGCAGAAGCATCAGATTTTCCAAGAACTTTTCCAAATATGTCTAAGCGGTCATTTTCTCCAACCTTGATAGGTGCATACTTTTCGTTGAGTGAGATAAGGAAAATTCCGTCTTTGTCGTCCTTTAACTTCTTGATATAGGCTTCTCCGTTCAGAGCGAAGATGCCGATTTCTCCATTAGCAACAGATTCCTGTTGCAATACCCATGCAATCTGACCATCGTGGAATTCAGGTTCCATACTGTCACCACTAATGCGTACACCGAAAGTTGTATCTTCCGGCAGAATAGATTCATCTATGCGTACAGTCTCTTTAGGTCCGTCTACGAGAAAGTTACCGGTTCCGGCTGATACTGCATTTTCAAAAATATCAATGCTTCTGAATGGAATTATCTTAGCAGTTTGCTTTTCATACATTCCGGATGCGTGGAGCAGATTGATATAATCCATAGCCTTTTCCCTGCCTTCATCAGTAAGTGATGAAAAAGGATCAGCAGGATTTACTCCAAAATATGCTTCATACATATTAGTGATACCAAGGATTCTACACACTTTGTAAAATATGGTAACGCTTGGTTCAGCAAGATTTCTCTCCCAGTTGGATATGGCTTTATAGGAAATCTTGATGCCTTCTTTTGCCAGTTCATCAGCGAGATCCTGCTGGAGCAAGCCTTTCTTTTTTCTATATGTTGAAATGATTTCTCCGATTGAGTACATACATACGCCTCTTTTCTTTCCAATTAGTTGATTTCTAATGTCTCTTTTCACTCCATAGTATATAGCAATAGTACCAATTATTCAAGTTAAAAATCCAATATAATGAGAAAACAGACACATGTGTCCGTTGACAGTCGATTATTCTTGGGGTTATACTATGCCCTGTAAGGAACATTACTCATATACTTGGACTAAAGGTTATGGTAGTGATAGATTAAATGCAGGAGGTTATGCAGATGGGAGACAGGGTAATACTTCATTCAGATATCAACTGTTGTTATGCTTCGATTGAGCATCTGCATCATCCGGAGCTTGCAGGAAAGCCACTGGCAGTAGGCGGTGACCCGGAGGCAAGACATGGGATTGTCTTAACTGCTGACTATATTGCCAAGAAGTACGGTGTGAAAACAGGAATGGCGCTCTGGCAGGCAAAGCAGGTCTGTCCGGACATAACATTTGTTTCACCAAGAATGGACTTATATCTTCGGTTCTCAAGGATGGCGCATGAGATATATGCAGAATATACGGACAAGCAGGAGCCATATGGAATTGATGAGTGCTGGCTTGATGTGACAGGGAGCAGCTCCCTTAAAGGGGATGGATTGCTCATTGCACAGGAAATCAGCAAGAGAATGAAGTCAGAGCTTGGCATCACAGTGAGTGTTGGTGTTTCTTTCAATAAGATATTTGCAAAGCTTGGTTCAGATTATAAGAAGCCGGATGCAATCACAACTATGTATAAGAGTGAGTTTAAGCAGAAGGCATGGGCACTTCCGGTAAGTGATCTGCTATATGTCGGAAGGAGCACGAATCAGAAGCTTGCAAAATTCGGTATCAGAACCATAGGTGATCTTGCAAGGGCAGATGAAGGGATGCTTAACAGCCACCTTGGAAAGATGGGCAGCATCTTATGGTCATTTGCTAATGGCTATGATGAATCACCTGTCAAACTGGAGAATACCCACGCTCCAATCAAATCGGTGGGAAACAGCACAACGACACCAAAGGATTTAGTATGCGATGAGGATGTAAAGATTGTTCTTTATATTCTGGCTGAGAGTGTTGCAGCAAGACTTCGTGAGAATGGATTCCGGTGCAGAGTGGTTGAGATAAGTGTCAGGGATAATGAGCTATTCTCTTTTACCCGTCAGAAAAAGATTGACCACGCAACGAATATCACCGGAGAGATAGCTGCATACGCTTATCAGATATTTAAGGAAAACTATAACTGGAGCAAACCAATACGCAGTATTGGTGTCCGAGGTGCAGACTTAGTAACAGATAATTATTGGGAACAGATTGATTTGTTCTCAAGTGTGGAGAAGCGTGAAAAGCAGATGAAGATGGATTCAGCGGTTGATGAGATACGCAGAAGATTTGGATTTTACAGTATCCAGAGGGGACTCATGTACCGGGACAGGATTCTGTCGGCAGTCAATGCAAAAGAAGAACACACAGTACATCCACATGGGTACTTCTCAGGTTAGCAACGAGAAGTGCCAGATAATCAAGGCGCAGATGTGTTGTGCTTGTACATAAACATATGGGACTTGGTTATCTGATACGGCGACTGCCGTGAGCGAAATGAAGCGAAGCGGAATTGAGCTGCACTACGAGTAGCGATAGAGTTAAAGAAGAGGGAGGCGGAACATGAGCGAAGCAGAAAGAATTGATCTGGTAGACAGAGCACCATTGACGGAGAAGCAGCAGAATGTGTATGAAAGCATTATGCAATATCAGAGAGTTAATGGTTATGCTCCTACTATCAGGGAGATATGCAAGATGGTAGGGGTGGCATCGACTTCAAGTGTTTATGCACATCTGAAAATATTAGAAGAAAAAGGCTATATAGCAAGGAAGATGGATGCTTCCAGAGCAATAGCAATCTTGTAAGGAAGGTGATTACATTGAGCAATAAGGTATATGTTGATGTACTTGCAGAATTTTCAAAGGACGGACTGCTCATTCCCAAAGAGATAACGTGGGAAGATGGCAGAAAGTATGAGATTACACGAGTAAAAGACAAGCGCAGAGCAGCCAGTACAAGGGCTGGCGGCGTTGGAGAGCGTTATACCTGTGTGGTAGATGGAAAGGAAATATTCCTTTTCTATGAAGATAACAATATGTGGTTTATGGAAAGAGCCGGAGCCTGATGTGATTGTGTGCTGACAGCACAATTCATATCAGTTGGCTTTAGATCAGCAAAGCCGGGGAATGTGCAGACATTCATCGGAACTCCCGGCAAAAGGCTTGCAAAGGTGATTTCCCTTTCCTTTACGAGTACAGAATTGTAGATTGATGATTTTGTATGAATAAGGAGCGAACTGAATTGAACAAAGGAAATGTTATAGAAATTAGATGTAAAAAATGCAACAAGTTAATGATGGAATACTTTGTATGCGGTGATGATTTCGCTGTGGCACTTCAGAATATTGGAATTAAGTGTGACAGATGCAAGCGAGTGATGATACTTAAGAAGTATTCCGAGGGAATGATGAAGGAACATTCTGAGAATGGGACTTTCAGAATATAATGATTGAAAATTAAATTACAGCCCACCTGATAAGGGCACATCGAAAGATGGAAGCACCAGAGACGCAGGGGAAACGAACAGTATTTATGATACTGGTTTCCTCGTGCGTCTTTTTTGTGATGTAAAGGGTAATCCGACTTGTTCGTTTCCAAGGGCGGCAAGGAGGATTTATGAGCAGTAAAGCACAGACAAGAGAAAAGGATTATGAGAGAGGAATACGAATTGCTGACAGGAGAAAGGCGATAGGATTATCACAGGATGAGTTAGCTCATAGAGTAGGTATAGGCAGACAAGCATTATCTGCGATTGAAAATGGTGGAGATTTTAAGACACAGACATTAGATAATCTGGCAATCGTACTTGGTGTATCTGTTGATTTCATAATGTATGGAAAGAATGAAGAAAATTCAGAACTATTATCTGAGGCAATGGATGTTCTTTCAGATATGGATGAATTGCAGATAAGACAGTGTCTTGCAATGATGAAAGCAATGAAAAGCGTGTCAGTTGAAAAGTGATTGTCGTGTTTACACGACATAATTGTCGCCTGTACACGGTCGGCAATTAAGGTGTGGCAGATTACAATATACTTGTGCTTGAGATACAGCACAGAGTTTGAAAGCGGCGTGCACAATGCTTTCTTTAATATTTCAATTAAGGAAGGTAATAGCCATGAAAAAGTATAACGGAAAAGAACTTTACAAAGGACTTTTGTTTATAAAGTCAATGATGAGTATGAATAATGTGAACCGACAGAAAGAACTTGATCAGACATATGCTTTAAGTGTGGGAATTGAGTGTGATCAGACTGTTGTAGATGATGGAGCATCTACATCGGTTGACAGACCTCAGATGCGTCAGCTGATGGAAATTCTTGAGATTTCAGATTACAAGGTACTTGTCGTAGAAGATATTTATGAGATTACAAGAAATCCGGAAGATTTAAAGTCAATGATGGATCGCATAAATGATTTGGGTGTGACAATATTTGACCTTGGTACTATGAGTGCGAGGTACAACAATTATGCGATTGAGTGTTAGGAATTCAGGCAGGTATTCCTACATTGTATTTGCTTCTGAAACAGTGGTATTTGATGACTATGGGAAGCCAGTCATCAAATGCCCAACAGAGGCTGAGGCAGTGGAATACATCATGAATCGGTTAGAGAGTGAGGTTATTCAGGATGATATATGATATTTATGCAGTTGGTAATACTTTGAGAAGTATTAGAAATAAATATGGATATACACAGAATGATATGGCGGAGAGCCTTGATGTAAGTTATATTCATTATTCGCAAATTGAGCAGGGAAGACATCGGATGAGTCTGGAACTTATGCTGAAGATTGTAACAAAGTATGGAGTAGATCCTAATACATTGTTTGGAATTGAAAGCAGGGAAAAACATGAGAATAAAGATTTGTCTGTATTGGAAGATAAATTGCAGATGCTTAAACCAAATGATAGAGAATATGCAATGTCTACATGTTTGATTTTTATTGAAGGCTTAGAGGCAAGAAAGGAAGTGGTTTGAAATGAGAAGAGCAGGAAGAAAGAAAAAGCCACTGACCATACAGCCGATAAAGTGTGTTGTGATGTTGTCTTCTGATGAGGAGAATGACTGTATTGCAGCAGAGAAAAAGGAAAATAAGCAGTTGAAACGAATCATGGAATTTGCTGACAATAACAATCTTATTCCTATGAAAGTATTCCGAAGAGGAATTTTTGGACGACGATTAAGGGATGAAGTGTTTTATAAGGCAATAAGATATATGAGAGCAGGAAAGGCAGATGCGCTTATCGTAACAAATCTCGATGCTATTTCAGACGGAATAGCAGATTCTTATTTAAAAATAGGAGCAGTAAGGGAAGCTGGGTATAGATTATTCAGTGTAGATGAGAAGGAACCCAAGGTTGACTTGTATATTCCACCAAAGAGAGGTGATCTGCAGTGAAGATAAAGAGAAATATGATTGTGTGGGCTGAATTAAAAAGTGGACTCAGGCATATACAAGCTGGAAGGAGACCATGTATTGTAATAAGCTGCGACAAAGCAAACGGAAAATCACCTGTATACACAGTTGTTCCGGGGACAACTAAGTTGAAAAAGGATTATATTCCAGTACATTTCAATATTGAGCCTTCAGAAATTAGAGGATTTTTAAGACATACAACAATGTTTTTACCGGAGCAGCTTGTCACAATAAATGAGGAACAGATAATACAGACTGCCGGGATGATTGTCAGCACAGATGCAATAAAAAAGGTTGATGCGATGTTAGTCAGACAGCTGCAGATTGGAGAATATGATGGATGATGAAAATGAATTAGAGAATCAGAGTATAGATATTCCTATATGGAAGCGATATTTGCTTTCTGTAACTGAAGCGGCACAGTTTTATCACATTGGTGAAAAGAGACTTAGACAAATTGTAGATATCCATCCAAATGGGGAGTTTTATCTGTTAGTAGGAAACAAAGTTTTGTTTAAGAAAGAGAAATTTGAGCAATTTCTGGCAGAGTCAACTGCAATTTAATATGTAAAGTAGTAGAAAAGGGGGCACAAATGTGGTACAATAACCATGCTAGGGCTCTCTTTTTTGAAAGGAGACAAAGCTATGAGTGAGAAAAGACGAGATAATCGCAATAGAATTCTTCACGAAGGAGAGTACCAGAGAGCAGATGGACGTTATCGTTTTAGATATGTAGATATTCATGGAAATGAAGGGAATTTATATAGTTGGCGTTTGGACCATAATGATCCTATACCTAAAGGAAAGAAAATGGAGCTTTCTTTAAGAGAAAAGGAAAAACAGCTGGAACAGGATATGTTTAACGGACTTGTTCCAGGAGGTGGAGGACTTACAGTTCTTGAATTAGTGGAGAAATATGTAAGTCTTAAAATAGGGGTCAGACAGAGTACTTATGCTGGTTATAAGACGGTAATTAATCTGCTGAAAAAAGATGATTTTGGCAAAAAAAGAATCGACAAAGTGAAATTATCGGATGCGAAAGCCTGGTTGATCAAGCTTCAGAGGGTAGATGGAAAAGGTTATAGTTCAATTCATACTATCCGGGGAGTATTAAGACCGGCATTTCAGATGGCGGAAGAAGATGACTTGATTCGCAAAAATCCATTTGGCTTTGAACTGGTCAATGTTATTGTGAATGATAGTGTGAGAAGAGAAGCTGTCACAAGAAAGCAGGAGCGGGAATTTCTAAGATTCATAAAAGAAGATGCGCATTTTTGCAAGTACTATGATGCAATATTTATTCTCTTTAACACAGGACTTCGTATATCAGAGTTCTGTGGGCTTACAAAATCAGATTTGGATTTTAAAAACAAAAGAATACGGGTAAATCATCAATTACAGAGAACAAGTCAGATGCAGTATATCATTGAAAAGCCTAAGACAGAAAGTGGCGAGAGATATGTTCCAATGTCTGATGAGGTGGTGGCTTGTTTCAAGAGAATACTTAAGGACAGGGTCAATCCCAAAGTTGAACCGATGGTTGATGGAATGACAGGATTTTTATTCCTTGATAAGAATGATATGCCTATGGTGGCATTACATTGGGAAAAGTATTTCCAACATATTCGGGAAAAGTACAATAGCATATATAAGGTTCAGATGCCGCCGATTACACCACATGTGTGTCGCCATACATTTTGTTCTAATATGGCTAAGTCGGGAATGAATCCGAAGATGCTTCAGTATATTATGGGACACTCGGATATCAGTGTTACGATGAATACCTATACTCATGTTAAATTTCAGGATGCACAGGATGTGAGTTTCCGTATAAATCAAGGGTAATACCAACCTGAGAACCCTTAAAAACCCTTAAAGTCCCTTACATGGCGAGAAATCCCATGAAATGGGGCTTTTTTAGGCTTAAAAGGTAGGAAATGCCTTTAAAAAATACGGAATTTGTAAATGCCAACTTGAAAAGAGAAAGAGGAGTTTAAAAGGCGTAAATGTCAGAGATGATATTGGTAAAAAGTATGGGTTTTAAATCGTTCAAAAACCGTTTAAAAGTAGTTTGAGAAAGTGCTTGAAAGTATTGATTTTGTTGGATTTTTAGCCTTTCAAAAAGGTTTTAAAAGGTACGTTCAAAGAGCCATATTGAATAAGATTTTAAAAGGAGATTGAATACCAACCATAATACCAACCCAAAAAGAGCAGAATCGGGAGCGTGGCAGAACGTCCGAAACTGCTCTTTTTATTATGCCTTAAAGCACAGTGGTAAATGCAATTAAAATATATCACGCAAAAGAGGAAGGGTCAATATATAATACATTTCCATTTCTTTTTATGTGACGCTTCTGGAAGCAGACGCTTCCGGTGTACCATTCATCCGATCTATTTCTTCATAGATGATAGTGTGGACACGATGCTGCCCTCGGCGATCTAACTTGTCATAAGTGTCAATAAGTTCTTGATGATCCGGTGATAAAATGTTAGCGACTCCGAATAGTAGGTAGTCAGAAGAGATTGCGAAAATTTCGCACATTTTAGCAAGCTGCTCCAACGTAGGATTAGACTTGTGATTTTTCCAGTCTGTTAAAGGGCTTTTTTTCAAGCCAAGTAATTCTCCTAATTCTTTACCAGTAATACCTAAACGCTCTGTTTGCTCCAATATTCTCCCATACAAATCAGGCATAATAACCTCCTTGAAAATAATGCGTATATTTCGCAATATTATATTGACAATGCGAAAATATCGCACTATAATCAAAATGTACCAATAATACAAAAGCCATTATATCACGAAAAACGATAACTGAATAGGTTATTTTGTAACACTGGTACAGAAGAATATAACGGATAACGCTAAAGGAGGGCGAGTGGAAGTTGAAAAATAACAGAATAAGTAATCTCGCTGAATTCAGACGGTGGGTAAAAATACGGTTGGTGGAGAAAGAGATCTCCCAGAACGAGCTGGCAAGGCAGATGGGCATCCCACACGCAAGAATTAGCGAAGCAACACACGGAAAGCAGTCCGGAAACAAATACATCATTCCTATTATTGAGGAACTGGATGGAGATGTGGATGATTTTAAAGAGTTTTTAAAAGCCATTTAAGGAGGAGCGTATGAAAATGAATAAAGAGCAGTTTTTAAAAACGGAGTTCGGAGGGGAACTGGAAAGCACAATTACCGCATGGGATGATGCACTGAGCAGAAATAGAGAGGATAAGGAAGTACTGAGAACACTGGCATGGTGTCAGGCACAGTGGGAAGTTTACCGGATGGCGATCAAACACTTTTACGGAGTGGAATATCACTTTACCAGAACGGATGAGTATTACGGATTATGCACCGAGGATGAGAGCGATTGGCTGATGAGAGTGAAGCGTGTGAAGCTCTTTCAAATGGAAACAGCGTTTTCAAGGCAGCGAGTAACTCGCAGAGGAATCAGAATTGATGGAGTGGAGTACTGGGATGCAGATTTTGTACATCTCAATCTTGGAAAAACAGTAATTGCGGAGTGTACACCTTGGTTCATTAGGGTGTACACGGAAGCAGGAACTCCACTCCATATATTCCGAAAATAAATCACTTCCTGCATTTTTCAGTATTTGCTTCGTTTTCGAGGGCTTCTTGAATGAGGCAATCAATACGTGCAGATACGATTTCATCAAAGCGATTTAGTATTGCTTGATGGGCAGCAGGGTCTGAATTGTTCAGATATGACAATATAGCCTGAGCAAGGGGTTCTTGGGCATAGAGTTTTTCTGAAACGGATTCCTTCAATGCTTCAATATCAGTCATGGTAAACACCTCCTTCCTACGGAGATTATACCAGAGAAATTGAAAAGCGAACAGTCGAAACCGGCGGAAGCCGGTCATGCAGGGATAGCCTCCTGCATCTGATGATGACAGGCTGTAAGGTGGTGATGTGATGGGACAGATGCTTACCGCAAAGCAGGTGGCAGAGGTCAAAGGATGCAGTTATCAGTATGTTCAAAGGATAATTAAAGAAGGTAAACTTCAGGCGCAGGAAATCCTGAATGATAAAAACAGAAAGACCTATCTGGTACCGCTGGAGGCTCTGGATGAGGAACTACAGCAGAAATGGTATCAGATGAATCTGGAGAACCCACCGGAGGAGATAAGCACTCCGGAGCCGGTAACGGATAAAAAGGCGGTAGACCATTTCTCAGAAAGCGAAAGGCAGGAGATTGATTTTTGGATCAGCCTTGTGGAGCAGTGGCAGCAGTACCGGATGAAGCCGGGAGTTACCTGCAAAGCAGATGTTGATAAGAAATTTGTTACTTTATGTGGACTGGAATATCCGGACAAAGAGATTTCTGTTGATATCCTGTACCGGAAGTGGAAAGCGGTTAAAGAAAATGATTTAGACGGTCTCATTGACAAGAGGGGCAAATGGAAAAAGGGAACCAGCAGCATTGATGATACGATATGGCAAGCGTTTCTGTATTTCTACCTTGATGAGAGCCAGCATCCGATCCAGAAGTGCCTGGACTACACCAAGATGTGGGCTCAGGAAAAAAGACCGGATTTATACACCGACATTCCAAGCTATTCCGCTTTTTACCGCAGACTCAACAACGAGGTGCCGGAAGGTGTCAAGGTGCTGGGACGTGAGGGACATAAAGCCTACAATGACCGCTGCGCTCCGTTTATCCGCAGAATTTATGAGGATATCGAAAGCAATGAGTGGTGGATTGCTGATAACCATACCTTTGATGTCATGGTAAAGGACAAGAATGGAAACATCCACAGACCTTATTTGACAGCATTTCTGGATGCACGAAGCGGTATTTTTACCGGATTCCATATTACATACAATCCCTGCTCCGAGGCTACACTGATAGCACTGCGGAAGGGAATCCTCAAATATGGCATACCGGATAACATCTACGTGGATAATGGTCGAGAGTTCCTGACCTTCGATATCGGAGGCTTGGGACACCGTAAGAAGAAACCAAAGGATGGCGAGGAGAAATTTGAGCCACCGGGAGTATTCAAGAGACTTGGCATTAACATGACAAATGCGATTGTCCGGAATGCGAAGGCAAAAATCATCGAGAGACGGTTTGAGGATGTTAAAAATGACCTTTCAAGGCTTTTTAATACCTACACCGGAGGAAGTGTGGTGGAGAAGCCGGAGCGATTGAAATTCGTACTGAAGAAAGAGCAGATTTATACGGATGAGGAATTTGAGGAGTATGTGACAGCGGTTCTGGAGTGGTATTTCAACATGGAAGCCTACAACGGAGCTGTGGAAGCCGACAAGGGAAAATGCAAGATGGATGTTTTCAACGAGCATCTGAAACGGAAACGTGTGGCATCGGCTGAGGAGCTTAACCTCATGCTGATGAGAAGCACTAGACCGCAGCAGGTTACAAGGCGAGGAGTTCACTTGGATATTGGAGGTGGACGCATCGACTTTTGGAATGATGATTTTGTACATCTGATGCTCGGAAAGAAAGTTTACTTCCGTTATGATCCGGAGAATTTAAGCGAGGTCAGAATTTACGATCTGGAAGACCGTTACATTATGTCAGTACCTGCAGACAATACCGCAGTTCTTTCCTACAATGCCAGCAAGGATGATGTCAAGGCAGCGATGGCGAAGACCAGAAGGCTGGAGCGTATCGCAAGGGAATACAAGGAAAATGCTATTCTGGCAGATGTGGACAAGATTACTGCAATGGAGCTTGTGCTTAAGCAAGCCGAGCGAAACAAAGCGAACTATCAGGGCAAACCGAATCCATCCCTGCTTGAGGTTCAGAGGGCAGACGAAGAACCAGTATTCAAGAAAGTGGTTGGCGGTGCAGACCTTGATGTAATGAATAGAAATGCAGCCATAAGGCGAGGAGGTAAATGATGAGTAAACAGTACAACACAAAGCTTCAGGAGAGATTAGAGAAGTTCCTGAAGGACGAAAATTTGAGTCAGGCAAAGGCAGCCCCGATTCTTGGAATCAGTCAGGCTGCACTCAGCCAGTACCGCAGAAGTATGTACGATAAGGGCGATATTGAAGCGGTGGAAAATAAGCTGAAGGAGTTCTTTCAGATTCAGGAAGAGAAAACACAGAATGCGCAGAAAGCGGAACCTTTCAGAACCAAGACTTCAGCCGGGTACATACCGACAACCATTTCCGAGGAAGCGTACAAGTTGATCCGGTACTGCCAGCTGGAGAAGGGAATTGTAGTTATTGATGGGGATGCCGGGATCGGAAAGACGAAAGCAGCAGCCAAGTTCCTGCAGGACAATCCTTCAACAACAGTTTATGTGAAAGCAACACCGAGTACCGGCTCAACAAGAAGCCTTTTAAAGATGATTGCAAAGACATTAAAACTCCCTGAAAACCAGCGCACCGAGGATTTATCGGTATCCATTCAGGAGAAGCTCAGAGAGACTGATAAGGTTATCATTATCGATGAAGCACAGAATCTTAAATTCCTCACTCTGGAAGAAATCAGAGGGTGGGTAGATGAAGATATATTTACCGGAAAGCCGGGTATTGGAATCGTGCTCATCGGAAATGTGGAAGTCTACAATAAGATGCTCGGAAAGCAGGAAGCAATTTTCGCCCAGCAGTTCAACCGCACGAAGCTCCATGGAAGGTACCGCACATCGGATATCCAGAGAGAAGACGTTGTCAAATTCTTCCCGGTGTTGGAAGAGAAGGGAATGCAGAAAGAGATTGACTACCTTCTGAGCATCAGCCACAGCAAATGGGGAATTCGTGGAATGGTGAGTGTGTTCAATAACGCAGTCAACAACGAGGATATTTCCTTTGAGGGGCTGGAAAAAATGGCAAATACAATGGGAATCCGCTTCATATAGGAGGGCAGGACATGGAAAAGTGTTATATCGTGACTGTGATATGCCTGACGCTGATTGTACTGGCATATATCGGGAATAAAAAGGACAAGAAGTAAGAGAAAACGGAGGTAAATGCAAAATGAAGAACCCTAAAGAAAGAAGTACCGCAATTTTGGTCGGTGTAGCTGCTGGTGCAATCTTGATGGCTCTTATGTTTATGATTGTATTCGGCTTTCATACTGGAATAGCCGGTGTGGTACTGGTACTGCTGATTGTTGCAGTATCTGCAATATCAGGATGGTTAATAGGATGGAATCAGCGTATCCAGAGGAGTAACTATTACTCATACATGAAAGGGTACCGTGAGGGATTGAAAAAGAAAACGCTGATCATTAGGCATCCGGTATGCGAATGCAAATTCACGTTTCCGGATAGATAACAATGTGCCGGGGCTTATGCCCCAGCCTTAATGCAGCCACTGAATGGTGATGGTCACAAGCCCATGAAATGCAGAGTGAGGCAAAACTGAATAAAAGGAGGATTCAGGCATGGTGGTATGTCCTAAGTGCCGGAAACCATACACTGGACGTCCGGCATTGTCGAGGGTGGATAATAAAACGGATATCTGCCCGGATTGCGGTATGAGAGAAGCTATTGAGAGTATACCGGGGATGAATGACAGAAAGAGAATTGATCCGGCAGAACGCACAAGAAGGTTGGTACAATCCACCGGAAACCGATGGGCGATGGAAAATTTCAATGCAACACACAGTTGAGGTCGGGAGGTGATGAGGTGCCGGGAAAGATTACGGTGAGGAATTACACCACACTGACAGATTATGCAGCATTGCTACGAGCTGGAATGTACCTTGCTGGAAAGAAGGAAGAGGCAGAAGATAATGGATTCCGGTTTAAGGTTACAGAGAGTGAAAGGCATGGTGTAGTGGTAAAGATTGCGGAGGTGGATAAGTGAAGAATGGAAAGAAGCCGACACTGGCACAAAAGAAGTTTCTGCAGGATACCGGGCTGGATTCTGAAAAGTGGCTGATTGTTAAGGACACTCCAGAGGAGATGGTCATTGTCAGCAGAATTGCCCTGCAGAGGAGGAGTGGAAAAACAAAGACTATCAGAAAGGCGAAGAAATGAGCGAGAAATCAGATGTTAAGGTTCCGGAGGAAATTCGGAAAGGATGGGAAGAGACAAGGTTGTGTGCCAACCTGATCCGGGAAGGTAAAGCCAAGATTATGATTGCAACCAGAAAAGACGGTACCACGTACCGATACACGAAGCCAAAGTAAGGAGGTGCAGGATGGTATTAAGAGAAGAAATGTACTTTGAGCCGAGAACGATCAGTCCGGGGGGAAGCATCCGCTGGTTCGGAGCGACCTATTCGGCAGATCCGATGCTCTGTCATACGGAGCAGACGGTTTATATCAGGGATAACGGAAAGATGCTGTTCATCTATGAGTTAAATAGTGACAAATTATCCGAAGAGGAAAAAATCGAAGCAGTGTTCACACTGATCTGTAAGATTGAAAAGCCGGAAAAGGGACGCCGGTATGGCAGAAAAATTACATAAGGGGCATTTGCCCCTCTTAATGCAGCCACCGCAAGGTGATGGTCACAAGCCCATAAAATGCAGAGTGGGAGAGGAGAATGGCATGATAGCAAGGATTATACGGACAATCCTGCAGTATCCGGTTGGAGCTGAGGTCGGCTTTACGGATGAATTTACAACAGAATACCGGACTGTGACGGGATATCAGTACAGTCATGGAGCCTTCTATGTGATCTTCTCTGAAAGAAGCATGGTACACATGAACCGGCTGGATGAGCTGGTTGTGTCAGTAAAAATCAAAAGGAGGGCACGAGATGCAAGCAAGCAAAAAAGTGACTAAGGGTGGTGGAGTGACCATCCCAAGAGGTATCCGTCAGGAGACCGGCATTCTTCCGGGAGTTCCGGTTGACATTACAACGAATGAAGACGGCATCCACATTCAGAAGCATGTTCCGGCTTGTTTCCATTGCGGAACGGTGGATGATGTGAAAATGGTCTGTGGTATTGAGATCTGCAGGAAATGTGCAGCCAAGATTGCGGAGGTATTCAGATGATGTCAGATGTAATGGAAATCAAAGCAAAGGCTGACCGGTTAGTGGAGCTGACCAGCCAGCAGAGTGTAATCAAGGCAGAGATTGACGAGATCAAAGCGTGGTTCGAGAAGCTGGCAACGGATGACCTGAGGGACACCAAGAAAAAGACCATTGACTATTGGGGCAGCAACAATTCCAAGGTTGTGGTCGGAAACAGCGAGACTGTAAAACCGGTCTCCATGACAATGGTTAAGAAGTTGCTGGGTGATGTGTTCGGGGATTTTGTGAAAGAGGATACCACATACAAGATGACGGATCCATGCAAGAGACTGTTTACCATGATGTTCATGGGCAATTACACCGAGGGAAGCTTGGACGAGACAATCAAGGCAATCACAGCTGATGAGAAGATCCAACGTACCCTGAAAAAGAAGCTGAAGGGCAAGTATGAAAAGGATACGGAGACATTGATGAAGCTGGTGGGGCTGCCGGAGCAGGAAGCCAGCGACTGGGCATATCTGACTGCGGAGATCATCAACTGGGAATGGATGCTGCAGATATTAAAGTCAGCAGAGTGGAAAGGAACACCGCAGGAGGCGGTTGAAATCATCCGGGCAGCCATTATCGTGGATGAGGGCATCAAGGTAACGGTGGAGGCTGAGAAAACGGAATAACCGGAAAGGAGAGGCAGATGAGAGCGATAGAGCAGTTTCAAATCAGAAAAATATATGCCATCGGCAATGCACTTGGCATTAAGGCATCCGGCAACGAGGATGAACTCCATGTGCTGGTGGGAGGTGTGACCGGAAAAGACTCTATAAAAAGTCTTACATACCAAGAGGCTTGTACAGTGATTGCACGTCTGGAGGAGCTGCAGGGTAAAACTGCCTCTCCAAAGCCGAGAAGCAAAATGCCGAAGGAACATCAGAGCAGACCGGGCGGAGTCACATCCGGTCAGCAGAAAAAAATCTGGTTCCTCATGTATGAGCTTAAGAAATACGATGAGGTGCCAAACGATGTGCAGCTGGGGGACAGACTTTGTGCGGTCATCAAAAAGGAATTTGGTGCGGATGCCATTGCCAAGAACCCGTTTGCATGGATAACCTTTGAGCAAGGGAATAACCTGATCGAGATTTTAAAGAGATATGTGGCAAGTGCCAGAAAGAGAGGCGAGGCATAATGGACTTGCTGGAAAAGGTGCAAATGGAAAATCTGGACGAGGAGCAGAAAATGCTTGCGGAACTGATTGGGCTGGAGGCTTTCAAGAGCCTCGTGAGGGCTTTTAATGGCACTTCCATCTACATTCCGAAAATTGAAAGTCTGGAAAAAGCGGTTCGTGACGAAATGATTAAAGAGGAGTTTGACGGAGGAAATTACAGAGAACTGGCTCTGAAATTTGGATTGACAGAAACGTGGATTCGCAATATAGTTTTAGACAAAGCAAAAGAGATAAAAGCCAGACCGATAGATGGTCAGATGAATCTTACGGACTTCTTAGAATGAATATATTTTCTTAAGTGCTTTATTTTAATATTTATGATTTAGGAGATACACTTGTGTTAGACACGCAGGTGTATCTTTTTTTGTGTGAGGTGAGAGGATGAGCGAATGGATTATAACTACAGCAATCACATTGGGAATTGGAGTGATTACATATTTTCTGAAACGCACCATGAGTCAGGTTGACAAGCATGGAGAGGAGATCAGAAGGATAGACAATGAGAGGGTTACTAAGACAGATCTGAAAGAAAGCACCGAGGAATTAAAAAAAGACATCCGGCAGATTCGGGAAGACTATACACCCAAGAACGTACATGAAAAAGATTTTGACGAATGCCGGGCTGATATCAAACAGATCAAAGCAGAGTATCTGACGAAGGATGATTTTATACGGGAAATGAACAAGATGGACAGAAAGCTGGATCAGATGCTGGAACTTATGCTGAAGAAGTAGGAGGTCGAAAAGATGAGCAGAGAAACAGAAAAAAGGCAGCTTCGGGCTGGCAACTTTACAATGAACAATGGCAGGGTGCTGTCGACAATAAACCTGCTCCGGGAAAAATACAATGCACTCCGGAGTGTGGAGAAGGCGGTCAGCTACGAAGGCATTGAAAAGCAGGAATTTGTAGACAGCGTTAATTTCCTTGCAGAAGAGGGCTATATCTACCTGAGGGATATTAAAACACGTGAAGATGCATCCCTTGCGGACTGTGATTATCAGACACTGGAAGCCAAAGTCACAGGAAAAGGCATCCGGCTCCTGGGCGGTGGGATTACTGATAACATGGTTGATCTTGGCAATTAATGATGGAACAGAAGGAGAGAAGACGCAGCACCGGCAAGGTGGACAGATTACCGCCAGAACTGAAGGACACTGTGGAGCAGATGCTCCTGACCGGTTGCACATATAAAGAAATTGTTGCATTTCTGAAAGAGAATGGCGAAGAAATGTCACAGATGGCGATCTGTACTTATGCAAAGAAGTATCTTGCCACTGTGGAGATGATAACGGTGGCACAGAGCAATTTCTCCATGCTGATGGATGAAATGAGCCGGTATCCGGATCTGGACACTTCGGAGGCACTCATCCGTCTGGCGAGCCATCATGTCATGAATGCCCTTACCAACGTGGATGAGGAGCAGATGAAGGAAGTGCCGATTGAGAAGCTGATCAAGGAGACCAATGGTCTCATCCGGGCAGCTGCTTATAAGAAGCGGATTGAAGTACAGAATCGTGATAATTACGAAGCCGGACTGGAGGCAGTCAAGAGCCTTGTATTTGAGGCTATGGCGAAGGAAAATCCGGAACTCTACCGTCAGGTGAGTGCATACCTGAACAAGAAGAAAAACGAAGGACTGGAGGGATAAAAGGTGATGTGGTATGTGATTCAAGTTATGACCGGCAAGGAAGATGATATTGCCGGGAAGTTGAAAGAACAGGGCATCAGGGCTCTTGTTCCGAAAGAAAATCGTCTGATACGCTCCGGCGGTTCGTGGTCGCAGAGAGAATACATCCTGTTTACCGGATATGTATTCCTGAACATGAATTACAATGCGGATAATTATTATAAGGTCAAGGGCATTCCGGGAGTAATCCAGTTTCTTGGAGACAGCAGGAATCCGTCAAGACTTTCTTATCTGGAGGCGGAGTGGATCATGCTGCTGACCGGGGAGAACAATCAGCCGATTGAGCCTACAGTAGTCAGGGCTCTTGGCGATGGAAATTATGAGGTTGTGAAAGGTGTTCTTGAAAAATTTGAAAACCGCATCATCAAGTATGATAAGCGGAGCAGGAAAGCAACCTTTGAGATTACGATCTGTAATGAGAAAAAGGAAGTCCAGTTGAGCATCCGGCTGGAGGAAGATGAGGAACTAAGCCTTGCCGGGGCTGGCAGGGATGGGGCAGAGGGTGCAGCACAAGCGGTTTTGAAAGAAGCCACCTGATGGCATACGGTTGATTCGTCCCGATGCCGGAAGCTGGCGGACATAGAGAAAGGGAACTGAGCAGAAAAAGTACACTGGTTGGGTGGCGAAGCCTACCCATCGGGCTTGTTCTGGCAGTTCTCTTTTTTGAATGGTGTAAAAACACCGTTTAAAAACACGCTAAACCCATTTAAAATCGTTTGAATGATGAAAGTGGGGGAAATTATCGCTGAAACACAAAAATGCAAATATGGGGCAAATATGAGCCTTAAAATTTTACGGAAAGGCAGGTGGTGGGTGTGCGAGCAGGAAAAAAAGAAAGCATCGGTGTTCTGATCGGAGCGATGGCAGAGGCTGAGAGCAAGAGCTTCTATGATGATACCGAGGCTGTTACAAGCGATTTAAAAAGCCTTTTAAACATCTTTTTAAAAAAGGACAGTTCTTCGGAACGTGTGCAGATTTTGAAAGATTATGAATCCGGAGCACCGCTTACCGGAAAAGGAGGCATCCGCCAGAGGCTGGGAGCCATTGATATGGAATTTTTCGGCAGGGCATACTTTCCACATTATTTTTCCAGACCATCCCCGGAATTTCACCGGGAACTGGATAATATATGGCAACAAGGAGTTTTGAAAGGGGAATATCCGACTACACCGGCAAAGGTAAAGAAGATCAGCCGGATGAATGGAACCAAGCGAGTGGTCGCAGCTCCACGTGGACACGCAAAGTCCACGAGCCTTACTTTTAAAGGCAGCATTCATGCCATAGTTTATGAATACAAGCATTATCCGATTATCATATCCGACAGCTCAGAGCAGGCTGAGGGATTTCTCGATAACATCAGGGTAGAGTTTGAGGAGAACGAAGCTCTGAAGGAGGACTTCGGGAGCCTGGTCGGAAAAGTCTGGAGAAGCAACGTACTGATCACAAGCACCAACATCAAAGTTGAGGCAATCGGATCGGGAAAGAAGATCCGAGGCAGAAAACACAGAAACTGGAGACCAGACCTTCTGGTTCTGGATGATATTGAAAATGACGAGAATGTCCGGACACCGGAGCAGCGAAAGAAACTTGAAAGCTGGTTTTTAAAAGCTGTTTCAAAAGCCGGTGATGATTACACGGACATTATCTATATTGGAACATTATTGCATTATGACAGCCTTCTGGCGAAAACCCTGAACAATCCGGGATATAAAGCCATTAAATACAAGGCGGTCATTTCTTTTTCCAACGAAGAGGATCTATGGAAGGAATGGGAGGAGATTTACACAGACCTTTCAAACGAGAACCACGAAGCCGATGCGAGAGAGTTTTTTGAAAGGCACCGGGAGAAGATGTTGGAGGGCACGGAGGTTCTGTGGGAGGAAAAACTGTCTTATTATGATCTGATGGTTATGAGGTTGACAGAAGGCGAGGCATCCTTCAACTCCGAGGAACAGAACGAGCCTATCAATCCGGAAGACTGTATTTTCAATCCTGAATGGTTTGAATTCTATAATGAAGCAGAGATCGACTTCAAGAACCGGGACTTCCTTTTCTTTGGCTTTGTCGATCCGTCACTTGGAAAGACCAAGCACAGCGACTTTTCCGCCATCATCACGCTGGCGAAGCACAAAGTATCCGGGTATATGTATGTCATGGATGCGGATATCGAACGCAGACATCCGGATAAAATTATCGGTGACATTCTGGAGAAGGAGAAGATGCTCCGCAGGGATTATGGCAGGGGCTATAAGAAGTTCGGAGCTGAGACAGTGCAGTTCCAGTGGTTCCTGAAGGAAGAATTGGCAAAGGCATCTGCAAAAGCTGGGTTATACCTTCCAATCGAGGAGGTACCGCAGACCAGCGATAAGACAATGCGTATACAGACGATGCAGCCGGATGTAAAGAACCATTACATCAAGTTCAATAAAAGGCACAAGAGACTGCTGGAGCAGATGGAGCACTTCCCGATGGGAGCGCACGATGATGGTGTGGATGCTCTGGAAGGATGCAGAACGATTGCCAAGAAGATGAAACGGTTCCGGGTGCTGGATAAAGGGAAATTAGGATTGTAGGAGGTAACGGTCATGCCGGTTATTTATATGGATAGGGCTTCCATTGAAAGTCTGACAGAAAAAGATATCCGTGAGATCATCGATGAGAACAGCACGGATGTAAAATACGGAATGCTGCATGATTACTATGTTGGCAATCATAGAATCCTTGGAGAAAACAAGAAGGACAGCACAGCTCCGAACAACCGTCTGGTCAATAATATGGCAAAATACATCACGGATACCGCCACCGGTTACTTCGTGGGTGAGCCGATTGTCTATGACTCCCAGAATGATGAATACCTGCAGACAGTGCAGGATATTTTTGATTACAACGATGAGCAGGATCACAACATGGAGCTGGCGAAGCAGTGCAGCATTTGCGGAAGCTGCTTTGAAATGCTCTATCTGGATGAGGATGCCAAGATAAGGCTTGCGAGGGTTCCGGCTGCTAACGGAATTATGATTTGCGAGACGGACAGTGGATTTTCCACTCCGATGGCATTTATCCGAACCATTATTTCAAAGGATAAGGATGACAACGTAATCAGGAAGGTGGAGTTCTGGAATTCCAGTCTTGTGATGCGATTCCAGTCATTGAATAATGGATACCTGAACATGATAGCAGTTGAGGAACATTACTGGCAGGACGTTCCGTTTGTGGAATACATCAACAACGAGGAAAGGCTTGGAGATTTTGAGGGTGTCATTACGGAGATTGATGCCTATAACAAGGTGCAGAGTAACACTGCAAACTATTTCCAGTATAATGATGATGCCATTTTAAAGGTTTTAAAACTTGGAGATGTCAGCAGTCAGGACATTGCTGACATGAAGGAAAAAGGAGCTATCATTCTGGAGGATGGAGGAGATGTGGACTGGCTCCTGAAGACGATTGATGATACTGCACTGGAAAATTATAAGAACCGGCTCCGTGAGGATATTCACACTGGAGCCAATGTGCCACATATGTGTGATGAGTCTTTTGGAGGAAACCTATCCGGAGTGGCTATATCCTATAAATTATGGGGACTGGAGCAGATATGTTCGATTAAGGAACGGAAGTTCAAGAAAGGACTGCAGCGCAGGATTGAGCTGATCACAAATATCTTGAACATCATGGGGCACAATTATGATTACAGAGACATTGTTCCAAAATTCCGCAGAAACCGTCCTCAGAATGATATGGAAACAGCACAGATTGTCACGATGCTGGCAAATGACCTTTCAAGGGAGACCAGACTGCAGCTGATGCCAGGTGTTGAAAATGTTCAGGATGAGCTGAGAAAACTGGAGGAAGAAAAGAACAAGGAGCAGGAAGACTTCGGAGTATATAAGAATTTTACCAAGGCTTTTCAGGGTGCAGCTGACAGAACGGAGGCGGTAACGGATGAGCCAGAAGGAACGTAACGAGTGGATTGAGCGAGCCAAGCAGAGGGTTCTCAATAATGCAGAGATTACAGACCAATCCGTAAAAGAGATAATGTTTCTCTTTGATGAAGCAGCATGGACGCTTGAAACGGAAATCAATTCTATGTTTCAAAAATATGCCACGGAGAATGGTCTGACGAATGCAGAGGCTTCCAAGCTGCTGACCGGAAGTGAATATTCCCGATGGAAAAAGGGGATTGAAGAATACCTGAAGGAAGCTGAAGGGGATTCCAAGACACTTCTGGAACTGAACACGCTGGCAATGAAGTCGCGGATCAGCAGGAAGGAGCAGATGCTTGCTACCGTTTACCAGACAATGATAACACTGTCGAGGGATACGGAAACGAAGATAACAGATCTGCTGGGTGATATGTTCAAGACCAATTATTACCGGGGCTGTTATGATGTGCAGAGCATCCTTGGTGTTGGATTCAATGTTTCCAAGGTAGATGTGAAGATGCTCCAAAGGATACTGAAGCATCCGTGGTCTGGAAAGAATTACTCGCAAGCACTGTGGGAAAATACTGATAAACTTGCCACTCTCGCCAAGAGAGAGCTGACGATGGGATTTATGAATGGCTCCAGCGTACAGAAGATGGCAAAGGAAATCAATGATGTCATGGGCAAGGGACGCTATGCTGCAGAAAGGCTTGTCCGGACGGAGAGCAGCTATTTCTCTAATCAGGGAGAACTTGCTTCTTATAGGGAAATGGGAATTCAGGAGTATACTTTTCTTGGAGGTGGTTGCGAAATATGTATGGAATTAAATGGACAATCTTTTCCGCTGGATGAGGCAGAGCCGGGGCTTAATCTACCACCGATTCATCCGAATTGTAAATGCACAATCAAGGCAAAAGCAAAGATTGATTTATTTAAAGACCGGGAAGGAGTGAATCCACTGGAGAGCAATCCGAAGTTTGAGGAGTGGAAGAAGAAATATGTTGACACTCCAGCTCCGGAACCTATAATAAAACTATCAGAGAATGAACAGCACGCAATAAATAGCTATATAAGCAGCGAGGCATACACGTGGAATGACAAGCTGAGAAGGGGCGTCAAACTGACGAAGGAAGAAAAGAAACAGATTAGCAATCTGGATTCAGCTCTTCAGAAGATGCCGACCTATCAGGGAGTGTTATATCGCTCTGTTTCTGATTTTGGAATACCAGATGTGCAGGAGTTTATTGTGGGGCATAAGCCCGGTATGGAAATTAGTTTTCCTGAATTTCTTTCAAGTTCCACTGAGGTATATGATGACAGTTTCCCGATTCAGTATGTTATTACATCAAAGACCGGGCGAGATATACGGAAATTTAACTCTCAGGAAAAAGAGATTTTGTTTGAAAGAGATTCGATGTTCTACATATCCAAGGTGGTTAATAACGTGATTTACATGGAGGAAATATAATGAGCAATCCATATTCAGATAAACGGTGGAGTGATGCACCGAAACCAGTTAATAGCGAGTGTAATTCGTGTAAATATCATTACGGATTCGGAAAATGCGAAAAACATCCGGAGGGAATACCAAAGGAGAAGCTAAAACAGTCTTTTCCGGGTACCGGAAATTATAATAAAAAATATTGCGAACACAAGAGCAAATAAGCACCCAGCCGGGTGCTTATTTAATTGCAAAAAATATGGACTCAAGCATCGTTTAAAAGCATTTTAAATGGTGCTTTTGTTATACAAAATTTAGACCAGGAGGTAAAAAAAGATGGATGGAACAACCACCATGCAGGGTACTGAGCAGGAAGTTCAGAACACTGCAACAGAAACGCAGGGACAGCAGACAGCGGAAAGTACACCGGAGAAAGTAAGTACCCTCCAGAAGTTTATTGATGGACTTTTTGGCGGTGGAAAGAAAGCTGAAGGGACTGAACCTGAAAAAAAGGATGGAGATCCTGCTGCGGAAAAAGCTGAAGAGGAGAAATCCTTCACTCAGGCAGATGTAGATGCTGCCATCGAAGCTGCGAAACAGCAGTGGTTAGATGAAGCTGCGGAGGCAGAGCGTGTCAAAAAACTCACTCCGGAGGAAAAGGCAAAAGAGGAGAAGGAGAAAAAAGACTCCGAGATTGCCAGTTTGAGAAGCCAGCTCTTGCAGAAAGAGCTGAGAGAGAGTGCGACTAAATCTCTGGAAACGGATGGATTCCCGGTTGGTCTTGCAGATGTGCTTGACTATTCCAGCAAGGAGCGCATGGAAGAAACCCTGAAGAATACCACAAAGGTTTTTAAGGACAGTCTGGCAGTGGCAATCCAGTCTCGGCTGAAGGGTAAGACACCGGAAGGACTCGGCGGAGCAGCTTCTGCTGAAAATCTGTTAAGAGACCAGATCGCAAGAAATGTCAGAGGATTATAAGGAGGAGAAAGTAAATGAATACCATTGAAACCGCAACAATTATTCAGAGCGAGTTAGACAAGGCTGCAGTGGAGCAGGCTACTTCCGGTTGGATGGAAGTAAATGAGAAGTTGGTTAAGTACACCGGTGGTGCGGAGGTCAAGATTCCGAGTCTCGATATGGACGGAATGGCTGATTATGATCGCACCAATGGATTTGTGCAGGGCAGCGTGAATTTCCAGTATGAAACCAAGAAGATGACTCAGGACAGAGGACGCTCTTTCAGTTTTGATGAGAACGATGTGGATGAGACAAATTTTGTATTGACTGCATCCACTGTTATGGGCGAGTTCCAGAGAACCAAGGTTGTTCCTGAGATTGATGCATATCGTTACAGTACCATCGCTGCAGCGTGTATCAAGAAGGGCAAGGCATCCGGAGGCTATACCGCTGATGAAGCAACCATTCTCCAGAAACTTTACTATGATATTGCAGCTGTTCAGGCGATCGTTGGACAGAACACACCACTGGTTATCACCATTGATTCCATGGTAGCAGCAATCTTAAGCATGTCCGAAAAGCTCTCAAAGAAGCTGGATATAACCGATTTCAAGCAGGGAGATGTAACTCTTAAGGTTCGCAGCTTGGATGGTATCCATCCTTTAATCCCGGTAAGCTCCGACAGAATGAAGACGGAGTACCTTTTCAAGGATGGCGTGACTTCCGGTCAGGAAGCTGGTGGTTTTGCTCCTACTGAAAACAGCAAGAGCATCAACTGGATCATCACTCCGAGAAAGGCACCTATTGCAGTGTCCAAGACGGATAAAATGAGAATTTTTGATCCGGAAACCAACCAGAAAGCAAGAGCATGGGCGATGGATTATCGTAAGTTCCACGATATCTGGATTCCTGCTCGTAAGGTGGAACAGTGCTTTGTTAATGTGAAAGAAGAATTAGCCCAGGGGGGAAAGGAGTAGACCATGAGCGAGATCGAATTAAAGAGAGCGAATGTAGTGAAGCGTGTTGATTCCGAGGACAAAGCCAAGGCTCTGGAAGCCAAGGGGTTTGTCAGAACAGATGGAACAGTTGCAAATAAAACAGAAAGTAATGCCGCATCTGAAGCTGTGATCAATGAATTGAAAGAGCAGCTTTTAAAAGCAGGAAAAGTCATTGAAGCGTCGGATGCTAGAAGGGGAGAATTGGAAAAGGAGCTGACTTCAACGAAAGAAAAGCTGGAGGAGGCTTCTAAATACGCAGAAGAAGCTGATAAAAAGATCGCTACTCTGGAAGCTGAACTTTCTGGCACGAAGGAACAGCTGGAGGCTGCTTTGAAGAAAAATAAGGCTGCAGAGAAAAAATAAGGAGGAACTGCCATGACAAAGGAGCAGGAGGACTGGTTAGTAGCGGAAGTGATGGACAGCATGAAGATGTCAGAAACGGAAGAACGGTCAGCCAGAAGGTATGTCAAAAGGGCAGTGGATAAGATCCTGATTTATTGCAACCGTGATGATCTGCCGGAGCAGCTTCTCAGCACTGCAGCACAGATTGCTGAAGATATGTTGAAGGCTGATCTGGTAAAGACCGGCGAGAAGGAAGTGGCGAGTATCAATCGTGGTGATACCGCCATTTCTTATCGTGACGGAAGTGGTAATCAGAAAGCCACTGTTGATTTTATGAAGAACTATGAAAAATCCCTTAACCGTTTTAAAAAAATAAATCTGCCGAAGGATTTAGCAAAATGACAGAAGCTGATATCCTTGCAACAACATACGAAGATACCGTGACCGTTTACAGAGCTTTCAAAGATACCCTTCCGGGTGGAGAAAGCGTTTTTAAAAGCGGTCTGGATGGAAAAGTTGTGTATGAAGATGTGGAATGCGCATTGTCTACACATACAGGTGGAAAGCTGCAACAATCGAAATCTACTGCGAAGACGGAAACAACTTTTTGTCTGTTTACCCGTCCGGAAGTTGATATCCAGACCAATGATTTCCTTGTGATCACGCACTTTGGAAAGAAAATTGAAGCGGTTGCAGGTTTTCCTGAGTGCATGAAGTCTCATAATAATATCCCGGTCAAGTTGGACAAGGAAACTGTTTAATACTGAGTATAAGCTGGAGGGGCTGGAAGAATGGGAGAAACGACTCTCACAAGCCATAGAGAGCCAGTACCCGGCTGAGTTCCGGGAGATGGTTATTGATTTGGCGGTTCAGCTTCAGGGAAAGGTCAAGGATAACACTCCGGTTAAAACTGGACACTTGCGGAATGAGTGGCACGTTGGGAGTATAGAAAAGCGAGGCAATGAATATTACATCGAGGTCTATAACAACGTGGAGTATGTCGAGCCGGTGGAATATGGACACCAGACAAGAGGTGGAAAGGGCTTTGTAAAAGGAGCCCACATGATGGAGCTTTCCCTTCAGGAAGTGCAGAAACACCTTCCCGGTTATCTCCGGGAGTGGATGAATGACTTCCTGAATACTCATGAACTTTAGGAGGTGGACTATGGAACATCCGATTATTCAGATAAAAAATGCAATCACAGCATTGCTGAAAGGGATTGATCCGGATACCGATGTCTTTTACGAGGAAATAAAAGGCACGGAAGAAAAGCATGGGCTTGATGAACCAGAAACCTATTACTTCGTAGATATCATCCCGAATGGGAACGAGACAGTCGACAGATTTTTTACGGATATGGGAGTGTTGGTTGATATTGCTTACCACGAGAAAAGCGAGAGCAATACCGCCTATTTGATTAAAGGGGCAGAGATTGATGCGGTTGTCCGCCCGGTGTTCAGTTTTGGAGACAGGAACATAACCATCAATGATGCCAATATGAAAGTATCAGACCATGTGCTGCATTACAGTTTTACCATAAACTTCCGTCAGGCACGGGAGCAGACGAATGAGTTTGAACCGATGGGAGAGCTGGAAGTGGCTATTAGAAAAGGAGTGTGATTTAAATGAGTTTAGGATTACCGAGTTTTAGCATGATTTTCAGTGGAAAGGCAGTGTCTGCCATTGAAAGAAGTGCAAGGGGTATCGTTGCCATGATTCTCACGGACGGTACCGAAGGTGGAAAAGACTTGAATATTTACAAGAAGGTGGATGAGGTTGATTTTCAGAACTGGACAGAGCAGAACTACAACTATTTGAAGCTGGTGTTCGCTGGAGCTCCGTCTACTGTCATTACAATCCGCAGAGCAGAAAATGCAGAAGGGTACAATGCTGAACTTAAGAAGCTGAAAGATCTGAAATGGAACTACCTTACCATTCCCGGTCTTGGTTCTGCCGATACAACAACAATCTCAGCGTGGATCAAGCAGTACCGTGATGATGAGAGAAAGACCTTCAAGGCGGTTCTGGCACACTGCAAGGGAGATCATGAAGGAATCATCAATCTCACAACGGAGAATATCTCCACGACCATTACCGGAGCAAAGCATACTGCAGCTGAGTATTGTGCGAGAATTGCTGGGGTACTTGCAGGGCTTTCCCTTGCAAGAAGCAGCACATATTATGTATTGGACGATATTTCTGAAGCAGAAACTCCGGACGATCCGGATGATCGTATCAATGCTGGTGAGCTAGTCATTGTCTTTGATGGAAGGAAGTACAAGATTGGGCGAGGCGTGAACAGCCTTGTCAGTTTCACGACAGAAAAGACAGAGGATGTCCGTTTTATCAAGATTGTAGAAGGAATGGACTTATACATGGATGACATCAGGGAAACCTATGAGGAAAGCTATGTCGGCAAGATCATCAATGACTACGATGGAAAGCAGATGTTCGTGGCTGCCATTGGTGCTTACCACAAAGGGCTACTCGGCAATGTGCTGGATAAATCCTATGATAATGTGGTGGCGATTGATATCGATGCACAGCGTACTTATCTGGAGAGCAGAGGAATGGATACTTCCGAGATGGATGATATTGCAGTTGCTAAAGCTAACACCGGAACAAAGGTATTTATCACTAGCAATGTAAAGTTTGTAAACGCAATGGAAGATCTGAAAATGAATGTCAATATGTAGGAGGTAAACGGATATGGAAGTTATCAGAGGTAATAAGACTCTCTCCGGAACATGGGGAGAACTCTGGATCAACGGAGAGAAGATTTTTGAATTCTCCAAAATTGAAATGAAAGTAACTGCTAACCGTGAGGATGTGCAGCTGGGAATTGATGTGGACAGCAAGATTACCGGTCTGAAGGGCGAAGGTTCTTATACCGTGAAAAAGGTATATACCAGAGCAAAGGAAATCTTGGAGAACTGGAAAAAGGGCATGGATGTCCGTGCAGAGGTTATTGCGAAGCTGGCAGATCCTGATGCTGTTGGAGGTCAGATCGAACGCTGGGCTTGTGATAATGTATGGCACAATGAGATTCCGGTTGTGAACTGGGAGAAGGGTGGAATTATCGAGGAAGAAGTTTCTATCGGATTCACACCTTCTGATCTGCAGAACTTAGATGCTGTTGCGTAGGAGGTTGCTATGGAAAAAAATAAAGATGATATTTTCAAAGCCTTTACAGCGAAGGCTGTTCAGAGATTAAAGGATAAGAAGGTTACAAAGTACGAGACTTTATATGTTCCGAGCATTGACCAGAACATCAAGATCCGGAACCTGAACTATCCGGAAATTGTGGAATGCACGGAGATTGACGATAAGCAAGATCCGAACGCATCTGATAAGTATTGTATTTATCTGGCAGTTGTTGAGCCTGATTTAAAGGCGGTCGCAATGGAATTAAAGGATCAGGGCGAGATTAAGACCTATCCGGAAGTGGTTGATATTTTCGAGATGAGTGAGATTACATCCATTGCTACGGAAATTATGAAATTGTCCGGTGTGATCGGAAGTAAAAAAGTGACGGTTGTTGAAGAACAAAAAAACTCATAGACCAAGACGGTGAGTGTTATTTCCTGCATTATTATATTCAAAAAGGCTTCAAGCTGGAGTATCTACTCCAGCTTGGGGTGGAAGAAAAATGTTTCTATTATGCATCGATGTTAAAGAGCATTGAAGAACGTGAGCAGCTGTTTTCGGGAGGTGGAGGTGGCTAAATGAGTGTTGTAGGCAGTATTTCCATCCGGGATAATGCCAGTTCTGTGCTAAAGAGCATCCGACAAGAACAGACCGCCCTCCGGAAAGATGCAGCTGAAACGAGGAAAGAGCTGCAGCGTGCTTGGGATAAAACTTACACTGCTAAGATCAATACCGAATCGGCAACAAGAAAGACGGATGGACTAACCGGAAAGGTAAAGCAGTTAGGAAAAACAGTAATATCCCCAGTCATTAAGGCGAAGGATGCAGCCAGTGCGACAATAACAAAAGTCAGCAATGGAATTAAGACGGTTGGAAAAAAGGTGGCAACTCCGGTCATTAAGATAAAGGATTCTGCCACATCAAAAGTAAAATCAATAAAAAATGCATTAACGGGGGTGGCGAAAAAAGTAACCACACCCGTTATTAAATTGAAAGATGCAATCACTTCCAAAGTCACAAAGATAACTGGGAAGCTGAAAGCATTAGGGGGGAAGATTTTTTCTCCGATAGTAAAGCTGAAGGATGCCACAGCAAGTGGAATATCTTCTATCAGTGGCAAACTTAAGACCTTGGCAGCAACCGTGGCTATTCCGGTAACGATTGTAGCAACAGCGGTGGTCGGCGGTGCTGTAACGGAAGGAGCTGCACTGGAGCAGAGCATTGGTGGCGTGGAAACATTGTTCAAGGAGAATGCCAGTGTTGTTAAAGCCAATGCGGATGCAGCGTTTAAGACAGCCGGTCTATCTGCCAATGAGTATATGTCACAGGTCACAAGTTTTTCTGCATCACTTTTGAGCAGCTTGGGTGGTGATACCGCTAAGGCTGCAGAAGTTGCTGATATGGCTATGATTGACATGGCAGACAACGCAAATAAATTTGGTACCGACATGGAGTCTATCCAGAATGCGTATCAGGGATTTGCAAAGCAGAATTACACGATGCTGGATAATCTTAAGTTGGGATATGGCGGTACGCAGGAAGAAATGCAGAGACTGCTTCAGGATGCCAGCAAGATATCAGGTGTTAAGTATGATATCAGCAACTTGTCTGATGTTTACAGTGCTATTCATGTGATTCAGAATGAACTCGGAGTAACCGGAACAACCGCAAAAGAAGCCGGACAGACCTTTAGTGGTTCGTTCTCAGCGATGAAGGCAGCAACAAAGAACCTTCTTGGAAATATGGCGATTGGCGGGGATGTAACCGGATCGATGGAACAGTTGGTGGATAGTGCGTCGACATTCTTATTCGATAATGCGGTTCCGATGATTGGACGTGTATTCTCATCACTGCCAAGAGTGGTTAAAACTGGGGTTAAAAAAGCGGTACCGAAAATCAAGACGCTTGGAAGAGATATAGTGGTCGGATTGAAGGACGGGCTTAAGGAAATGTTCCCTTCAATGGCTCCGGTAATCGAAAACGGATTCAATGCTGCCATTACAGCTGTACCGGAATTTATTTCAGGAATTAAGAGTGTGGTTTCCACGCTGGGGTCTCTGGCTGCCGGGTTTGCACCGCTGATTCCGCAGCTTGTCTCGTTTGGTAGTGGTATGACTACTACCATCCAGCAGGTAGTCGGTGCGTGCGTACCGGCTCTAACAAGCATTATTTCCACTGTACAGACGATGCTACCGGTAATTCTCCCAGTAATCCAAACGGTGGTTTCCACGATAGGAAACATCATCGGTCAGGCAGCTCCGGTCATTGCCGGTCTAGTACAAGGTATCGGAACGGTGGTTTCTGCACTGGCTCCGGTATTCAGTACGATTTTCTCTGAAATCGGAGAAAAGGTTGGCAGTGTCATTTCATTTGTCAGTGAGAGGATGGGCTTTATTCAGGAAGTCATCGGAACGGTGGCTCCATTGATTGGGGACATCATCAGCACAGCTTGGGGAGTAATTTCTCCAGTAATTGACATTGTAATCAGCGTATTTGAGATTTTGTTTGGCGTGGTTCAAAAGGTATTCCCTGGCATCCAGTCAATTATCGAAACCGTGTGGGGAATCGTAAAGCCACTGGTGGAAGGAATCGGCAGCGTTATCGGAAAGATTGCAGGATGGTTTGGTTCTGTAGCAGATGCGATAACCGGTTCTGGAGGAGATTCCGGAACTGTTGGAGAAAACGCTGAAGGAGATAATAACTGGAAGGGCGGTTTGACATGGGTTGGCGAGAAAGGTGCCGAGCTTGTTGATTTGCCAAGAGGTTCCAGAATTCTTCCACACAAAGAGAGTGTTTCCCTGACGAAGCAGGGCAGTGGAGTTGTAAAAGACAGCACTGCCAACATCATGCAGAATACAGTTTTATCCGGTGGCGGTCAGGATCTGACTCCGATCATGATGATACTGACAAGCATTGATGAGAACCTGAAGCAGCTGGTGGACAGAATCAAGGGGAAAGAAAGCGGTCTTGAAGTTCCGGGTTCCGGAAAGACTAAAGGGACTGCAAAAGGATTTATTGGCAGCGTGACGGTTGCCATTGCAAAACTGGCAGATGAGATCATTGTCCGTGAGGATGCGGATATTGATGAAATTGCCGACAAGGTTGCAAAGAAAGTCGTGGAAGTAGTTGTAAACATGGGTTAGGAGGTGGTCTGATGAAAACCAGAGTAATTGAATTAAGCGTAAACAACAGGAAAGAAGTTATCGAGCTGCCAATCAATCCTCCTTCTGTGGAATTCACAGAAAAACAGTTGAATCAGGCGATAACCCTTCTAAACATAGGAGAAGCCAATCTGAAGGGAGAGCGAGGGCTTAAGTACACAAAGCTGTCGAGCTTCTTCCCTTCGGAGAAGTCTCCATTTTATAAGAATGCGAAAAAGAAGCCTGACAAATATGTAGCGATGCTTCAGGAATGGAAAACCACAAAAGCAGTGGTCAGGGTAATCATAAGCGATATGAAAATCAACCTCGCAATGCTGATTGATGATTTTACCTACTCTATGAGGGAAGGTGATGGGGATATTTACTATACCATTTCATTTTCCGAGTACCGGACATTGAATGTTCCATCTGTTCAGATTACAACGAAAGTACGGAATAATGGTCTTTTGTCGAGACCTGCACCTGCAGCTGCAGGTGGATCTTATACAGTGGTTGGAGGAGATACACTCTGGGGGATATCAAAACAGAAATACGGAAATGGAAGTTCATATCCTAAAATTTATAATGCAAACAATGGAACAATTGAGGCAAGTGCTAAAAAGCATGGAAAGTCCAGTTCTGATAATGGACACTGGATTTATCCGGGCGATGTGTACACAATTCCGGCATAGGTGGTGTTGAGATGAAATTACTGACTGTAGGAAAAGATATCAGCGAACTGATCGAGCAGATCAAGTGGTCTGGTGACACAAAGCAGGTCGCACGTACAATTCAATTCACAATTGCGAAGAATAAGAAGGACAAAGACTTTCCCACGGTTATCATTGACGAGGGTGCAGAAATCATCATGCAGGATGACAGTGGGAAGGATGTCTTTGGAGGCATTATTTTTGACATTGACAAGAGTGCCAGTTCCAAGGTGGAAACTTATCTGGCATACGATTTAATGTTCTATATCAATAATTCAGATGTCAACAAAATATTTGAAGGAACTCCGGAAACGATTGTTCCGGGGATCTGCACAGAACTCGGAATTGAAAGCGGAACGATGGCTGCAACGGGAGTGAATATATCTTCTATGCCATGCTTTGGCAAGAAAGCCTATGAAGCCATTATGATGGCATACACAGCTGCAGCAAAGCAGAATGGCAGCAAGTATATTCCGCTGATGACCAATATTAACAAAGTGAGTGTTTTGGAGAAGGGGACGCTTTGTGGGGCGGTTATGACCGGGGATTACAACCTGATTGAAGCAACCTATAAAAGCACCCTTCAAAAGCTCGTTAATAGGGTTTTAATAACAGATAAAAACAACAATGTCATAAAGACGGTGGAGGATGCAGCCTCGATCCAGAAGTATGGTTTGGTGCAGAGAGTGCTGAAACAGAATGATGGAGAGGATGCTACAACACAAGCCAAGAAGATGCTGGTAACAGTGGAGTCCTCGGCAACCGTGTCCGGAGTTCCAAATGATTTCCGTGCGGTATCAGGATACTCAATCATTGTGCAGGAAACTGACACCGGGCTTTATGGACAGTTTTACATTGAAAGTGACACACATACCTTTTCGTGCGGTAAGGCTCAGATGGATCTGACACTTGCCTTTGAGAACCTTATGGATGAAAGGGAGATTGAAGAGACTACATAAAGGCAGGAGGTGGAAAGGTGTCGACAAACAGAAATATTGTGGAAATGGTCGAGGCAATCAGAAAGGGAACTGGTGGTTGCAATAGTGCTGATGGAGTGGATGGTACCTATATGGCGGATGTGTTGTCGGTAAAACCACTGACAATCAAGATGCACAATACAACTATCACAAAGAACCTTTACATCAATCCGGCACTGATGCTGAATGCTTCGGATAGTGGCGAGGACATCAAAAAGCCATTTATTACACCTTTTGAACCGCAGGAGGCTTATGAGTTCCTGAAAGAGTTTCACGAGAAGTATGTGCTTAAGAAAGGGGACACGGTTGTGGTGCATATAACCGGATCCTCTTTTTATATAGCAGGAAAGGCGGTTAAGGCATGAGTATTTTTCCTTTTATTGATTCAACAAGCACAAGCACTGAGACGAATGACGAACTGCCAATGTTGAAGGAATATGCTTATGACTTCGAAAAGAACGAGCTGCTTCTGGATGAGGGAGGACGCACCTACATGGTGGAGGGAAATGAAGCACTCCGCATCTGGATATTTAAAGCCCTGTTCACGGAGCGATGTCATTATACCGCATATTCCTTTGCATTTGGCTCAGAAATTCAGGATCAGGTAATCGGACACTCCATGAACGTGGAGATTGTCAAACTGGAAATTGAACGCTTTATCATTGAAGCTCTTATGGTCAATCCATATATAAAGCGTTTGGATAATTTTATTTTTGAAAATACTTCTACCGGGATGACGGTGAGTTTTGACTGCACCAGCATTTATGGTTCAAACACAATTCTGGTTCCGGTGAGGGAGGTGAGAGTGTAATGGATTTTAGTGCTGAAGGAATACTGGCAAGGATGAAGGCTGCGTTGAAAAATGAGGATACCAAGATGGAAGGCAGCTTCTCAATGGATAATCTTCAGGCGGTGGCTGAGGAGCTTGCCCGGCTTGATGCCATGAGGATTGTTCCTCTGATGAATACCCTGACAGACAAAGAGGAGGATATGGGTACCAGCGGAAACGAGAGGCATTATGTGAGATGGGCAAAGGAAGCCACGGATGCAGAGGGTAATGTCATTGTGGGAAATGCAAAGGTGGACACACCAAGGGATGGAACCGGGCTTGTGTCGATTGCGATTCTTACAGTGGATGCCAAGCCACCAACGGAAGAACAGATTGCATTTGTCCAGGAATACATAAACAGTATGCGTCCGGTTGGAGCTGATCCGGTTGTGGATGCTGCGGAGAGCATTCCGATTGTTATTTTATGCAGCGTTGTGAAAATGTCCGGTTACACAGAAGAAACCGTGAAAACGCAGATCAGGAGCAAGATCGAGGAGTATTTCACTCAGATCGCTTTCCAAAGCGGAACAGTGTCTTTGAACTACTATAAAATCAGTAACATCATCAGTGGAGTGGATGGTGTGAAGGAAGTGGGAATCCTGAAGGTCAACGGAGCTCAGGACTCCATTACTGCAGAATACAACAAGTATTTTGCTCTGCAGGAGCTGACGGTCAATGTCACTGAATAACAGCCAAATGCTTCCAGCAAGAGTCCGCAATATGAGACAGATGAATGATGTCCTGAATGCCGAGGATATCATTCTGGCTGAAATAGAACGGATCATTGATGAGATGTACCAGAGAGCATCCTTACTCCACGAGGAGCTGATCAATGAAGAATGGCTGGAAAATAAACTGTCAGAGAGAACCGGAGCCGGTGTTGATGTTACCGGATATGCTGAGAAGTTGCTTGCGGAGATTGTTCTGGATGTGAGTGAGCTGCAGCATATCGATATGCCGGATGTCCGAAAGTTTTTGGATAAATGGGTACCGGCTCATCTGATGTATAAAATAATTCTGCTGCTGGACTACTCGGCAAGTATCGGAGAGGTCTTCTCGGTAACGGAAATGACAATCGGTTTTGATTCGCCTTACTGGAATGTCCGGAGGTTAAATGGAACATGGTTGCTGGATGGCACCTATAATCTGGGAGTCGGAAGAAAAACGGATGAATGGGGCATCAGCTACGATATGGGAGACGTCGAGGTTTTGGAAAGCGTAGAACTGGATGTGAGTGTATCTGCTACATCACAGCTGCAGGAGATGTTTACTGATGCCGGAGTGGTTATCGGCTTTGACTCGCCTTACTGGAATGTCCGGAGATTGAATGGAACATGGCAGATGGATGGCAGCTATGAGCTGAATGTGTTAAGAAAACCAGATACATACGGTCTGGCAATTGACTTGGGGAATACCAATATCGAGGAAATGACACCGGGAGGTGTTGTTATAAAGAAAGACTTGTGGCTGCTGGATGGCAGCTATCAGTTAAATGGAACAAGGATATTAGATGCCATAAGGCGAGAGGAGGAATTGTAAAATGGCAGAGAACCTTACACAGAATCAGATTATTACAATTGCAGGAAGGAAAAAGATGCTGAGAGCCAGAGCTGGAGAAATCCAGCTGCCTAAGATTGTGGGCTTTGTATTTGGTGATGGTGGTGTGGATGCGGATGGAAATGTTATCGCACCGCTGGAGGCAGAATCAGAACTGAAGAACGAATTGCTCAGAAAGAAATACGATACTTACACCATGTTGAGCGATACGAAGTGCAAGTATGAATGTGAGCTAAAGGAGAGTGAGCTTCCGGGTGCTGCGATTAGCGAAATCGGACTCTATGATGCGGATGGGGATATCGTTACCATCAAGCGTTTTACCGCAAAAGGAAAGGATGCGGATATCAGCATGACTTTCTATATCAACGATACATTTTAGGGAGGCAGGACATGGCGAAGAATTTAACGATTCAGGATGAGCCGGTTTACAACGAACAGATGGAGGTTTTGGAGCCTACCACACCGGCACATGCAGATTACTTTAATGAGCGATATGCCCAGCTTCTCAACAACGGAAAAGCCAACCGCAGGGATGCGAAGATCTTTGAGGATGACGTGAACGGTGGGAAGATGCGATTAGGCATGGAAAACGGTCATTTATATTATGAGGAACTGTAAAAATAACGTATTACGTTATAATCTAACAAAATAAGCAAATATAAAACGTAAAGTGTTATATTATGCTGGAAACGAGGTAGAAAATGTCGAAAAAGGTTTTTATTGCAGAGCAGGAAACACTGCTTGAAGTGCAGGAGCAGGTGGAAAAGCTGGTGAGAAATCTGGTACCGGATGATGCACCGATTTATGGAATGGTTATCCATGAAGCTTCCGACCTGAATCCGTCCACAAGAGTGGAGTACCTTGGTGCGAACAAGGACTTTACACCTATGAGCATGAACATGAGCACGCACGCCATGAATTATGGCTCATGGGCTGACTGGGACTGGCTGAAAGCCAATGTACCGGTTATGTGTAATTGGGATGGAGGTATTGATTACTTCTTAGATCCGGACGATTATACGAAGAAAGCGGATGGAACGAACTCTGATGCGGCTAATATTGATTATGCCGGTGATGCGATGGCAATCGTAAAGAAAATCTACAAGAAGGAATATAAGGTTGGAAATGACCGCTATGTATATTTCTGTGAAAGAAAAGTGGATGATGATTTCCATGCAGTAGGATTTAATGTACTTGGAAAAGAAAGAGATTATATGCTGATCCCGATGTTCTATGGCTCCATTGATTCCAATGGAAAGATGAGAAGTATTGCAGGGCAGTGGAGCTGCTTAACAGCCTCCGGTTCAGCTGCAGACAATGCAACCGGAAAAGCAATCGGGACTGCCGAGCAGTATACAGCAATTCAGGCAGCATCCAGCAAAGCTCTTTTCTTTGGCGGTGCATTAACGAATACATTGGCAGACATCTGTATTCTGCTGAGCAAGAGCACCGACTCTCAGACTGCTTTTGGATCAGGCATGTGTTCTACCTACGTTGAAGATAAAACACAACATTACGGAACGAAAATCAATACAGTCATTGGCGGAGGACAGTTTTATGGTTCTAATGATAATAAGTCCTTCAATAAGATTTTCCATAGCTGCGTTATGGGGAGTTATATGCTGTGGCAGAGAGATCCGTATATGCTCCTGATTAACGGAAGAATAAAGGTGTCCCCGGATTATACCTATGACTTAACCGGGGCTAAATATCTGGATACTGGAGTGAATTTGGCAAAAAACGGATATTATGCAACAACTCAGGTGGTAAAGGATTTTGGTGCAGTGCCAAATGATGAAATCGCATGCAGTTCTGCTACTGGATACTGTGATCACACTTGGGTGAACGCAGAAATAACGGCGGTTTCGCTGCGGTTCGGCAATTGCGGCAGCGGTGCTACTGGCGGGCTCTGGGCTCGCGCACTGCACGTTGTCGCTGCTAACGCCTGGTGGGACTGCGGGGCGTCCAAACTTCTTCCAGCACCTGCTGCAGCGTAAGCTGCAGATAGGGGGTTTGGGGGTCTTCCCCCAACTGCTTTGTATAAAATATAGGAATGATTTTTTAAAGATCTTGAGGGGCTATCGGAACTCCCTCTCCGGCGGTTTCGCTGCGGTTCGGCAATTGCAACAACGGTGCTAATGACGGGCTCTGGGCTCGCACACTGAACAATGTCGCTGCTAACGCCTGGTGGAACTACGGGGCGTCCTGATTCTATCAAGAAACTATAAGTCCAAAATGTTACCGATAGTCATATACACCGCAGACAGTTGAAATACTGCTATATCCGCCTTTACAGGTTTTGGTGAGTGGAAATTATTCCGGTCAGGAGCTGCAAGTAGTAAGTAATGTTCGAAAGCGGCGAGGAGATAGAAGATAAAATGCATAAGTTCAAATATGACATTGAAAAAGAGACCGGCATTCCTTGGAAGAAAAAGAAAAGTTACAGATATTTATACACGCTGGCTTGCCAAAAGGGTGTTATCCTTCGGGCATTTAAGCGGATGAAGCGTGGAAAAAGTGACAGAAAAGATATTCAAATGGTGGAGGAAGATTTAGATGGATGGGTTGAGAAAATACAGAAAATTATCCAGAATACGAAGCCAGCCGGATGGAAGGTGGAAAATCCGGAACTGGAATTTAAACCACCAAAGCATAACCCGGTTATTATAAAAGAAGCTGGGAAAACAAGGGTCATATATGTACCGACAATGGTTGAATTGTGGATACAGCACGTTATTGTGCTAATTCTGGAGCCGATTATTCAAGGGAGCAGTTACCATCACAGCTATTCGTCTTTTCCCAAGCGTGGATCACATCGGGGAATGAAAGCGATGAAAAGATGGATTCAGTCTGGGAAAGGTATCCGGAATTTTGCACAGTGCGATATCCGACATTTTTATGACCATGCAAAGTATAAGTTTATCCGACCAAAACTGTTAAAACGTATCAAAGATGCTTTATTTATGTATCTGATAGATGTGTGCCTGACATGGTTTCCAGATAAGCTGCCACTGGGCTTTTATTTGTCACAGTGGCTGGCAAACTTTCTCCTGCAGGGGCTGGATTTTCTGATAAAGTGCAAGCTGAAAATAGCACACTTTATCCGGTATATGGATAATTTCACGATGGCAGATGATAATAAAAAGAAGCTGCACATGGCGATTATATTCATTAAGCAGTGGCTTGGAAAAATCAGGCTGAAAATGAAAGGTGACTGGCAGGTGTTCCGGTTTGAGTACATTAAAAAGAATGGCAGGAGAACCGGCAGGGAAGTATCGGCAATGGGCTGGCTGTTCTATCGAAATCGGGTAATCATAAGAAAGCATACGCTGATACATATTGCGAGGATAGCAAGGAAACTCAATAAAAAGAAGATGGAAAAGAAGAAATATCCATTAAGGCTCTGCAAGGGTTTTATTTCCCTGATGGGCTGGATAACACACTCTGACACCTATGAGTGGTATCTGATGTATATTAAGCCACTTATAAGCGTGAGGGCGATCAAACGCATCATATCTAAAATGGACAAGGAGGCAAATAAAAATGCAAGGATGGAAAACAGAGAATTGCTCCTCACTGCCTGAAACGTTGGAAATGGTAAATGCCAATACTTACATCCAGAGAAGAAATATCAATCGTATCGAACGAGACAGTATGGATGGCAGCGAAGAGAAAGAAGTGGGCTATACATGCGAGTATCGTTTCCTGAGTGAAGAAGAGTATTATAATCTGATCCAGCAGGAAGAGAACACTGAAAAAGTAAACGAGAACATTCTGATCAGCATGGGAGCACAGGCAGAACTCTATGAAAAACTGCTCGCAACAGAAGAAAATCAGCTCATTATTATGAACGCAGTAGCGGAACTGTATGAAGCAAAGACGGGAGGTAATTAAGATGTTGGAACTGTATATTAAATTAGTAAAGGCTGGAAAAAGAACAATCGACAGTATTCCGGAGAAATTCAGGGACGATGTAAGAGCAGCAATCGAAGCTGCAGAAGATGCTGCGGAATAAACGATGAAATGCCGGAAAGGGTGGCTTTATGAATCTGTTGGCGGTGATAGACCTGTTGTGTGACATCACTACTCAGCAATCGGATCTGCTGAGAAAACTCGTGACTGAATTAGAACACACAAAGCAGGTTTCCCAAGAGGTCAAATCGTATTACAGGGAGGCTTTTGAAAACATAGAAAAGCAGTTGGATGTCAGTGAGTATAACTGTAGAAGAATTGAATAGTTGATAAACATTCAGGAAAATGTTGACGGGGTTTTTCTTGTAAATGAGGAGTCTGAAACAAGGCTCCTTTTTGAATGCAGCAAAGGTGTTTAAAAGGGCTTTCAAAGCCCTTTTTTAAATACAAAAAAATATGGAAGGAGACGCAGAAAATGGCAAGTTTAAGCAATGCAGTAACTATTATCGTGGTATTCGCAATCCTGATCCAGTTCCTTGTGGACAGAGTGAAGGAGCTTGTGGGTGACAAGGTAATGAACATCGTTAAGGCACCGGTATGGGCGGTAGCTTTCGGAGCGCTTTTTGCTTTGATGTTCGACATTGATTTCTTTGCTTTGATGGGCTACAGTTCACAGCTGCCTATTATTGCAAAGGTGATTACCGGCTTAATTCTTTCCTCCGGCTCTACCGGAGTACATGAGCTGGTAGCCAAGTTAAGGGAAAGCAGAGTGGACAGTTAGGAGGTACACAATGGGAAAGAAACGTATTTGTTTAGATCCAGGGCATTATGGAGAGAAATATAATGCCGGGGTCGTTTCTGGATATTATGAATCAGCGACAGTCTGGAAACTGACACAGTATGAGAAGGAATATCTGGAGCAGATGGGAATTGAGGTTCTCGTAACCAGAAGTAATATCAATGAGAATCCGGATCTGACAGCCAGAGGAAAAATGGCTGCCGGATGCGATCTGTTTGTGAGCAACCACACAAATGCCTGTGGTACTGAGGTAGTAAACAGAGCAGTGGCGATTCATTTTACAGATCGTAATGAAACCTTGGTTGATGATCAGTCCAGAGAATTTGCAGCACAGATTGCAAAGGTTATCCAGAACACAATGGGCGTGGACGGATATCAGATTTATTCGAGATTATCCGACAATGACAGAGATGGAAATGGAAAGAAAGACGATAACTACTATGGAGTGCTGAATGGCAGCTTCTTAGCCGGAGTTCCGGGCGTTATCGCAGAACATTCTTTCCATACAAATACTGAAGCTTGTAAATGGCTGATGGATGATAGCAATCTTCGTAAGCTGGCGAAGGCGTGTGCAGAATGCATGGCATCCTTTGTGGGTGCATCTGTGACAGTGGATACCGGTATTCAGGCGGTAGAGTTTGCGAATATGGCAGATACTGATATCGTGAAGCGAGTTGGCGAGTTATGTACTGCTGATATGAAGAACACCGGCATCCTTGCCTCTGTGTCAGCAGCACAGTTTATTCTGGAATCAGGATATGGAAAATCAGTGCTCGCACAGATGGCAAATAACTGCTTTGGAATGAAGTGCTCGTTATCCGGAAACACTTGGTCTGGAAGCTCATGGGACGGAACGAGTGAATATACCAAGGAGACGAAGGAATATGTAAATGGAGAGTATGTAACGGTTACAGCTGCATTCAGGGCATATCCGAATGTCGAAGCATCTATTGCTGATCATTCCGCATACCTGCTGGGTGCAAAGAAAGGCGAAGCACTTAGATACGCTGGTTTGAAAGGCGAGAAGGATTACAAGAAAGCGGTTCAGATCATCAAGGACGGTGGCTATGCAACTGCTCCGGATTATGTTAACAAGGTGTGCAGTATCATTGAAAAATACAATCTCACCGCTTATGATCAGCAGAAACAGACAACAGCAGAAAGCTGGTATCGTGTCAGAAAGAACTGGAGCGATGCCAAGAGCCAGATTGGAGCGTACCATTCGCTTGAATATGCAAAGACTTGTGTAGACAAGAATCCTGGTTACAGTGTGTTTGATGAAGCAGGTGTAAATGTATATCCTGAAAATGTGTTTGCTCCTTATATGGTGCGTGTGAAAATCAGCGATTTGAAGATGAGACTTGGAGCAACCATTGACACTGCTTCTGTTGGTCACATCCCGGTGGGCTCGTATACCATTGTGGAGGAAAAGTATGGAAAGGTAAGCAAATCCGGTGAGGAAGGCTTGTGGGGACGTATTAAGTCTGAACAGCCTTACAACGGAAAATATGTTCCGGTCTGGATCTGCCTTTCTTATACCGAGAAAGTGTAATAGGAATGAGTTTTGTCCGGGGGCTGAAATGCTCCCGGATTACCTGATTGAATGCCCCAACATTGAAAATCAGGAGGAAGAAGAATGAACAGTTTTATTGCATGGATTGGTGGAAAAAGGTTGCTTAGAAAGGCGATTATTGAAAGGTTCCCAGAGGAAGGCTTTGACAGATACATTGAGGTGTTTGGTGGAGCCGGATGGGTGCTGTTTGGCAAGGAAGTGGGAAAAGAACTGGAAGTATTTAATGATGCAGACAGCAACCTTATCAATTTGTACCGCTGCATCAAATACCACTGTGAGGAACTGCAGAAGGAACTTAACTGGCTGGCAATTTCAAGGGAACAGTTCTTTGACAATAAGAGCCAGCTGAATGCCAGAGGGCTTACAGATATCCAGAGGGCAGCACGATACTTTCATATTATAAAGGTGAGTTTCGGAGCTGACAGAAAGACCTTCGGAACGAATAAGAAAAACCTTACAAATTCGATTGAATATCTGGCAGAGGTGCAGGAGCGTTTGAAAAATGTGGTCATTGAGAACAGGGATTTTGAAAGCCTGATCCGGGTGTATGACAGACCGGGAGCATTGTTTTACTTAGATCCGCCATATCATGGCACCGAGAAATATTATGAAGGAGGGTTTTCACATGATGACCATATTCGTTTAAAGACCGTTTTAGATGGGATTAAAGGAAAGTTTATTCTTTCCTATAATGATGATGAATTTATCCGTGATTTATATAAGGATTATCACATCGAGGGAATAAGCAGGAACAGCAATCTAACGAACAAACTGAATGCTGATACATTCGATGAAGTAATCATCAAAAACTTTTAAACATTATTTTTTTTAGGGTATAAATAACGCAATACGTTATATTCTAACAAAACAATATTTAAAATTATGCCTCGTGATAAACTAAATAAAGGGGCATAAAATCATGGTTAAAATTCATCTATCAAGACTGCTTGGCGAGAAAAGATGGACTCAGAAGGATTTGGCTGATGCTACTGGGATTCGTCCGTCAACTATCAACGAATGGTATCATGAGCTTGTTCCTCGTTTGAATGTAGACCACATAGATAAAATCTGCGAGGCTTTAGACTGTACGATAACTGATCTATTGGAATACATACCAAATGAACGGAAGACGACTGGAAAATACTTGATTCTTGAAGAACATGGAAATCGTAAGCAGAAAAAAGAAAAAGACTAAGCCACGAAAGGACGTTTGAAAGGTTATTAAATATCTTTCAAGCGTCCTTTTTTAAATTCCTTTTTAAAAGTGGTTTTTGTATTTTATACGAAAAAATTTTGTGTTTTGTGCGCAAAGCAACACAGGAAGATTTTCAAAAAGCAATTAATTCATAATGACCTGATGAAAATGAGAGAAAAATGGCTGAATGCCAGTATTTATCTTAATCCCCAATTTCTTACCTGTCGATTCCCAATGGCAGATTTGCCTTTGGTACAGACTTGAAATTTACCAAAGTTTTTACCAAAATTGATGACAAAAATATGCAAAGATATGCCAAAATATGCCAGAATAAGTGAAAAATGAAGAAAGGTAAAAAGGCTTGAAAAGCCCGAAAATACTGGAAATATGAGAAAAATCAAGATTTTATTTGTTTGCCACGGCAACATCTGCCGTTCCCCAATGGCCGAATTTATATTAAAAGATATGGTATCAAAGCGTGGTATAGCCGACCAATTTGAGATCGCTTCCGCTGCCACAAGCACCGAAGAAATCTGGAACGGCACCGGCAACCCGATCTATCCGCCGGCGCAGGCGGAGTTGAGGAAACATGGAATTGGGAAAACGCCATACACAGACTTTTCTGAAAAACGTGCAAAACAGGTAACAAAAGAAGATTACAGGTATTATGACTATCTGCTCTGTGCAGATGCAAACAATATCAAAAACACCATCCGGATTACAGGGCAGGATGTAGACAGCAAGATAAAACTGCTTTTGGACTTTTCCACAGATACAAAAAGAAAAGGCAGATCCATATCAGATCCCTGGTATTCCGGCAGATTTGATGAAACCTACGAAGATGTCGTAGCCGGCTGTGAGGGGCTGCTTGCACATCTGAAAGAAACAGGACAGATCTGATTAAAAATTTCATAAATAAATATCCCCAAAAAACAGTGTTTATATTGATACGGAACACTGTTTTTTTTGTCAAATTATTATTTGAAAATATTTTCGTATATTTTCGTTAAAAGTCAATATCCGAATAATATATAAAAATCGATTCGTAAAATTGGTGAAAGAGACGAAAATTAAAAGAATATACAAAAAGAACTTGTTCAAATCAACGAATGAATGTATGCTATAGAGGTACGAAAAAAAACGAAATTTAAAGGAGGGGAACAGAAAATGTATAAGACCGGTTAGTGATCTTATCCATAAACAGGGGTATGATTGAAAATCCAAAATGGGGGACTTTGAAAAATGAGAAACAAAAAGATTTTACAGAAGGCCGCTAAGAAATCACTTAGCTGGCTTTTAATTTTAGGAATGCTGGTAACGTTACCGGAAACACCGGGAGCCATATCTGCAGCAGCTGCAGAACTTGAGACTGGTACAGAGGAAAATGTAAAAGAAGAAAACAGTACAGCGGATGTTACGACAGAGAAGGAAGAAAATCCAGTTGTAGAGGTTGAAGCAGATACAAGCGAAAACCAGAAAACAGAAAAAGAAACAGAGACGGCAGCATCAGAAACAGATACGGCAGAAACAGAAGATGTGGAAGCATCAGAAACGGAGACAGAAGATGTGGAATCAGCTGACACAGAAGTGGCTGAGGATGAGTCTGGGACAGTAGAAGATACGGAGGCAGTGGAGCAGGAAGAGACGGAAACAGAGCAGGAATTAAAAGCTGCAGAAGGATCGATGAACCTGACACTGCATTTTGATAACAGTGCTGCAAAGTATAAAACACCTGCACTGCAGTTTTGGGGAGATGATAATACTGTCGTATCCGGTGCAGTTAAGACAGATCAGGAAATTACCGGTTGGGGAGAAGCTGTCGGACAGATTTTAACGCAGGATAAAGGCGGTGATTTCTATAGTGTAACTTTACAGGGTAATTTTACCGGATTTCAGTTTTTAGATTATGATACACCATCCCAGAATACAAATGGTCAGGGATTTGTCAGCACCATGAAAGCATACACAGATGAAACACCGACAGATCTTTATTATATCTGTAAAGATGGCAAATGGGGCTGGTATTTAGATGCAGCAGGCACAGAAGCCTTAAAAGAGCCGGAACTTGTTTACCTTACCATGCATATCAAACCGGAAACGAAATGGTCAAAGCCGGCAATGCAGCACTGGAATGACAAATTGACTATCACTGATACAAAAGGTCAGGAAACGATCACCGGCTGGGACGTAAAAGGAGATCTTTTCACAGCAGAAGAGAATGGATTTTACAAACTCACTGTCAAAGGAACATTCGGAGGCTTTCAGTTTGTAGATGCAGATAATGCGGATGATACAAAAACAGGTGACAATACTTACGACAAACTGTTGGATAAATTTGTAGCAGAAACGCCAACCGATGTATATTATATCCAGAAAGACGGCACCTGGAACTGGTACATGGATAAAGATGGAACTATTACACTTGCTTCCACAAAAGAGGTATCGGACCAGGCAGTCGACAATGCAGATGGAACTACCACATTCACGGCTGTTGCAGAAAATGTAAAAGATAAAGTAAAGGTTGTTTATGGTAAAAAATCAGAGGTGGAGGAAAAAGGAATTTCTGCATTAAAGACGGTTACCATGACAGCAGATAAAAATGTTGCAAATGCATATACCACGGATGCGATTTTCCTTGGAGATGATGCATTGGACATCGTATATTACATCGAAGTAGATGGTGTAAAAAAAGACATTGAAACATCCGCTGGTGTTACAGTTGGAAAAGATACTTATCTTTCTTATACCAGAGATAAATTTACCGGCAGAATGGTCTGTGTACCGGGTACATTTCCTGGAAAAAGCTGGGATGCAGCATCAAATATAATGACATACATGGGAGAGGGGTTATATTCCTATACATTTAAAAATGTTCCGGCGGCAAATTACGAGTACAAGATTGCGATGGGTAACTGGAGAGAAAGCTATGGTGCAGGCGGTGCTGCAAGTGGATCGAATATTGCAGTAACGGTGACGGAACCACAGGATGTTACCATTTACTATTCAGATTTCAGCCACTATTCAAAATGCAGTATCGATTATAAGTTCGGGGCAAGCCTGTCATTGCAGGGAACAGGGATTCCATCGGATACAAAATTTTCTGACAGCAGACTGACCGGAATTTACAGTGCGACTGTGGAAAATATGGAGGCAGGTACTTATTCCGATACAAAGATCGTATCGGATGATGAGACGGTTGAAATGGAAACATATACCGTAGATACCACGAAAGATGTGACATTCTATTACGATCCGGAATCCGGCATCTATTATTCAGATGCTTCCGACAAGGAGGTTGCAACGGAAAAACTGGTATTCGATTCTAAGGACACTGCCTACAAATCAGTATATGGTGCAGTGGCAACCGGGGAGGAAGTTACCTACTCCATCGATACCGGAGATGAAGTTACTGCAGTCAAACTGGTCGTAAAAGGCGTGGCAAAGAAAACACTTTCCATGAAAAAAGCAGAGGGTGCGGAAGAGGGAAAACAGAGATGGTCTGTTACCACAAGGTATGACAGACTTGGAGAATATCAGTATTTCTTTGCAGTATACAATGAAACTGCAGTGGTAATGTATGGCGATGATGACGGATTTTATGGAACCGGTGTGGCAGCCAATTTGTTAAATCTTTTACCATATGATCAGATTGTATATCAGTCAGGTTATGAGACACCGGACTGGATGAAAAATGCAGTGATCTACCAGATCTTCCCAGATCGTTTCTATAATGGCGATGTGACAAACGATACCATCACTTCGGATGCAAGAGGTTCGATGCAGTATGAATATATGAATGACTGGTATATTTTGCCGGAGAATCCGGAGCAGGTCACATTACATCCGGATACATATCCAACTTATGCATACAAGGGAGATGGAAACTGGAGCAATGAGATTTATGGTGGAGACTTAAAAGGAATCACCAAACGGATCGATTACTTAAAAGCACTTGGTGTTACCGTGATCTACTTAAATCCGGTATTTGAATCTATTTCCAGCCACAGATATGATACAAGCGACTATAAAAATATTGATCCGATCCTTGGAACACTTGGAGATTTTGAGGAACTGGTCAGCGTAGCAGAAGCGAATAATATGCATGTTGTATTGGATGGTGTATTCAATCATGTATCGGATGATTCTGTTTATTTTGACCGTTACTATGAGTATCTGGAAGATGGAACCGATACGATCGGAGCTTATCCTTACTGGGCATATGTATACGATGCCATGAGCGAGAAAAAGATTTCCAAAGAGGAAGCAGAAAAACAGGCAAAAGAATATTTTACGGCAGAGTATGGAATTACAAACTATGACTATACAGAATGGTTTGATGTATTTTCCGATACAACTTTAAAAGATGACAATGACGATGAAGTATGTGATTCCGTAGGACTTCGTGCCGGAAAACCAGTATATGGTTATGATGGATGGTGGGGTTATGACTCCATGCCGATCATCAAGGCAACGAACGGTTCCGAATATCAGACCGGTACCTGGGCAGAAGAAGTAATCGGAAAAAATGAGACAAGTAAGACCGCAGATAACAGTGTAACACAGTACTGGCTGTCAAAAGGAATGGACGGATGGAGACTCGATGTTGCCAATGAAGTATCGGATGAGACCTGGCAGCACTTCCGTAAATCCGTGAAGGCACTTGACAGTGACAATGTGATCATTGGAGAGATCTGGACGGATGCAGTCAAATATCTGATGGGTGACATGTATGATTCCGTTATGAACTATATGTTCCGTGGAGCAGCGATCGCTTATGCAAAGGGCGGGAATTCCGCAGATGCATTAAATACTTTAGAGCGTTTGAGAGAGCGTTATCCGAAAGAAGCATTTTATGCAATGATGAACCTTGTTGACTCTCATGATACAACACGTTTGTTATCTTACTTAGATGGTATTGATGACGATAGAAAACAGAAAGAAATTGCAGAGGCATTCCCGACTTACGAGAATACTTCAGATGCAGCAAAACAGAAACAGTATTTAGTTGCGTTAATGCAGTTTACCTATGCAGGTGCACCGACGATCTACTATGGTGATGAGCTTGGTATGGTAGGTGCAGATGATCCAGATGACCGCCGTGCGATGATCTGGGGCGAAGGAAATGAGAATCTGGTAAAATGGTATGCAAAACTTGCTGCAATAAGAAGCAGTTACAGTGCATTGAGAACAGGCTCCGTAGAGCCGGTATATGGCACAGATAAAGAAATTTTAGGCTATGTCAGAAGTGATGATTCGGATATCATGCTTGTTTTGATGAACAACAGTGCAGCAGACAAGTCTGTGACAGTAAATGTTGCAGAACTTGGAATTAATGCAGCAGAACTTGCAGATGTGATCACAGGAAACAGCTGCAGTGCAGCAGGCGGCAGTGTAACGGTAAATGTTCCGGCATACAATGGTGTGATCTTAACAGACAAGGGTCATGTAAAACAGGTTTCTGTGGATGAAGAAAACTTAAAACCTGGTTTTGATCCTGCATATAAGATTAAGGCAGAAGAACGTGCAGTCAAAGTAACAGGAGTTTCACTGAAAAAGACAGAGATTACCTTACAGAAAGGTAAAACAGCAAATATTTCTGAAAATGTAGTAGTAGCACCGCAGAATGCAACAAACACAGCAGTAAAATACAAGACTTCTGACAAAACAGTTGCTTCAGTTGACAAAGATGGTAATGTAACTGCAAATGCCAAAGGAACTGCAACAATTACCGTGACAACAAAAGACGGAATGTTTACATCAGAATGTAAAGTAACTGTAGGAGATCAGGTACAGGCAGCGAAGATCAAATTAAACAAGACAAAACTCAGCCTGAAAAAAGGAAAAACATATACCTTAAAGGCAACAGTCACTCCGAAGGATTGTACGGATAAATCCGTGAAATGGAAATCTTCCAAATCCTCTGTTGTAAAAGTAGATGCAAACGGAAAAGTAACTGCAAAGAAAGCAGGAACCGCTACAATTACAGCTACCACAAAGAATGGTTTAAAGGCAACCTGTAAGATCACGGTTACAGATCCGGCAACCAAAGTATATCTGACACCGGCGATGAGTATCAAAAAAGGAAGTTCCGTAAAACTGACAGCATCTGTATTTCCGAAGACAACGACAGATAAACTTACATGGTCTACATCAAACAAAAAGGTAGTGACAGTAACAAAGAGCGGTAAGATCAAAGGAGTCAAAACAGGAACAGCTACGATTACAGTTAAAACAACAAGTGGAAAGAAAGCAACCTGTAAAGTGACCGTTGTAAAGAGTAATAAGAAGTCAGCAGGTATTAAACTGAGTGCAAAGAAACTGACATTAAAGCAAAATGCAACAAAACAGCTGAAAGCTACTCTTGATAAGAATGCAACGGACAAAGTGACATGGAGCAGTTCTAACAAGAAAGTAGCTACAGTCGATAAAAATGGTGTTGTAACGGCTGTAAAGAAAGGTACTGTAACGATTACCGCAAAGACATCAGGTGGAAAGAAAGCAACCTGTAAAGTGACGGTAAAAGTACCGGCAACCAAGGTAAAATTAAACAAAACCAAGGCGACTGTTGCAAAGGGCAGGACTCTGACCTTAAAAGCGACTATGACACCTTCTTCCTCAACAGATAAACTTACCTGGACGAGTTCCAACAAAAAAGTGGCAACAGTTGATAAGAATGGTAAAGTAAAGGCGCTGAAAAAAGGAACAGCCACGATTACTGTAAAAACTGCAAGTGGAAAGAAAGCAACCTGCAAAATTACTGTAAAATAATGTTGGTGCATTAATAAAAATGCAGCATAAAACAAAAAAAGTTGCAAAAAAATATTGCAAAGAAGAAATCTATGTGGTATAAATGTTACAACGTTAAAACAGTAAAGCGATGAAAGAGACTCTGATCTTCAGACGTCGACAGGAATACAGCGTCACCGACTGAGAGCGCTGTTTGAAAGAGAAGGTCAAGGGAACACTCTGGAGCAGACTGATTGAACAGGAATTTGCACGAGCGGTTGATCTTAAAAACAGCGGCAGTGGATCGAAAGTAGGTCAGTACGTGGGTGCGCGTTAAGCACAGAGAGCGGAAAGATGATGAGAACGACATCATTTTTCAATGCGGGTGGTACCGCGGGATACTAAGAGATTTCGCCCCGGAAAAGCATATGCTTTTCCGGGGTTTTTTGTATTCATGATAATAGAATGTTCGCGGAGCGTGCATTCTATTATTTGTTGAAAATCTGAAAGACAGAGTTTTGTTTTTCAAAAAGGTTCCCGTCCCGCACCTTATCATATCTAAAGGAGTGTACAGAATATGGAATTCATGACAGGTGTAAACAAAAAGGAAACCTTAGAGATCGGTGATTTACTGACCGGCAGCTATGAGGGAAAAAGTGTAAAAGTAAACGGAGCAGTGCATACCATCCGTGATATGGGTGAAGTTGCATTTATCGTCTTAAGAAAGAGAGAAGGACTGCTCCAGTGTGTTTACGAAGAAGGAAAAACACAGTTTGACTTAAAAGATTTAAAAGAGGCAGCAACGATTGAGTTGGAGGGAACCGTAAAACCGGAGGAACGTGCACCACACGGATTTGAGATCCGTCTGGATAAAATCAAGGTATTGTCCGAACCGGCTGCACCGATGCCGCTTGCAATCTCAAAATGGAAATTAAATACCTCCTTGGAGGCGAATTTAAACAACCGTGCGATCGCCCTTCGAAATGTCAGGGAGCGTGCAAAATTCCGTATTCAGGAAGGTGTGGTACGGGGATTTCGTGATTTCTTATACAGTCAGGGGTTTACAGAGATCCATACACCAAAGATCGGTGCAAAAAGTGCAGAGGGCGGGGCAAACCTGTTCCGGTTGGAATATTTCCACAGACCGGCAGTTTTACAGCAGAGTCCTCAGTTTTACAAACAGATGATGGTCGGCGTATTTGACCGGGTGTTTGAGACGGCGCCGGTATTCCGTGCAGAAAAACATAATACCAAACGTCACTTGAACGAGTACACCAGCCTTGATTTTGAGATGGGATATATTGATGGATTCGAAGATATCATGGCGATGGAGACCGGATTTTTGCAGTATATGATCGCACTGCTCAAAAAAGATTATGCAGAGGAACTTCGGTTATTAGGCGTCACACTGCCGAACGTCGAAAAGATCCCGACCGTGCGGTTTGATGAGGCAAAAGAAAAAGTAGCGGAAAAATATCACCGTCAGATCAGAAATCCATACGATCTTGAACCGGAGGAGGAAGCACTGATCGGACAGTATTTTAAAGAAGAATATGATGCAGATTTTGTATTTGTTACGCATTACCCATCCAAGAAACGTCCGTTTTATGCCATGGATGATCCGGCAGATCCGACGTATACGTTAAGTTTTGACCTCTTATATCAGGGACTTGAGATCACGACCGGCGGACAGCGTATCCACGATTATAACAGGCTGATGGAGAAAATTGAAAAACGTGGTATGGAGTCTGAGGGAATGGAACAGTACTTATCCGTATTTAAACATGGCATGCCGCCACATGGTGGACTTGGAATCGGATTAGAGCGTCTGACCATGAAATTAGTCGGTGAGGACAATGTTCGTGAAACTACTTTATTCCCTCGTGATTTAAGCAGATTAGAGCCGTAATCAGGTTAGAACAGATGCAAAGAATCCAAAACAAAATAATTTTAGATCCATATCAGGTTCAAAATTGAATGTAAATTGAGTTTTGCAAACAGGGATCATATGAATGAAAAAGGAGAACAGCCGTGAAACATTTGGGAACAAAAACAATCGAAACAAGACGTCTTGTTTTAAGACGATTTACACTTTCCGATGCAGAACCGATGTACCGTAACTGGGCATCGGATCCGGAAGTGACAAGATATCTGCTGTGGCCTGCACATGAGAGTGAAGAAGAGACGAAAGGCATTTTAAAAGGCTGGATCGCTGCATACGATAAAACGGAAAAATATGAATGGTGTATCGAATTAAAAGAGATCGGTGAGGCAATCGGCAGCATTGGTGTCGTAGCTGTCAATGAAAAAGTGCAGTCCATGGAAGTCGGTTATTGTTTAAGCTGTGACTACTGGAATAAAGGAATCATGTCAGAAGCATTAGAGGCAGTGGTAGAATACTTGACTAACGAAGTTGGGGCACGCAGGATCGCGGCGCGATGTGATACCAGAAATCCGTACTCAGCCAAAGTGATGGAAAAGTGTGGTCTTAAATATGAAGGAACAGCGATTCAGGCTGAGTGGAACAATTCTGGAGCCGGGGATGTTGCTTATTATGGTCTGGTGGTTGGACCTGTGATCGTAGAAGAACCGGAAGAAGCTGAAGAACCGGGAATCGAGGAAGAGGAAGAAATTCCGGCAGTTAAGACCGGACGCAAAAACGAAATCTCAGACGAGACGATCGAGTATGTCGGAATCCTTGCAAAATTAGAGCTGAATGAGGAAGAAAAAGAGCATGCCAAGAAAGATATGGAAGAAATGCTCAACTATATTGATAAATTAAACGAACTTGATACCACAGGAGTGGAACCTATGTCACATGTATTTCCGGTAAACAATGTATTCCGGGAAGATGTAGTGACAAACGGGGACGGCAGTAAAGAGACACTGTTTAATGCACCGGAACAGAAAGATGGTGGATTTAAAGTGCCAAAGACGATTGGAGATTAATCAGGAGGATCATATGAACATTATGAGTTTGACTGCCGTGGAACTCGGCAAAAAGATAAAAGCAAAAGAAATCTCAGTAGAAGAAGCTGTTATGGCGGCATTAGATGCCATCGAGAAAAAAGAAAAACTCGTAAACAGCTTTGTGACGGTAGATAAAGAAGGCGCACTGAAACGTGCAAAAGAAGTACAAAAACAGATTGATGACGGCATTTTGACTGGACCGCTTGCAGGTGTTCCGGTTGCCATTAAGGATAATATGTGTACGAAAGACTTGCTTACCACCTGTTCTTCTAAGATATTATATAACTTTATCCCGACCTATACGGCAGAGGCAGTTTTAAATCTGGAAAAGGCGGGGGCAGTGATTTTAGGAAAGACCAATATGGATGAGTTTGCCATGGGAAGTACGACAGAGACATCTGCTTATGGCGAGACGAAGAATCCGTGGAACACAGAGCATGTGCCGGGAGGTTCTTCGGGTGGTTCCTGTGCAGCAGTTGCGGCTGAGGAATGTGTTTTTGCACTTGGTTCAGATACTGGCGGTTCTATCCGTCAGCCGAGTTCTTTCTGTGGTGTGACCGGAATCAAACCGACCTATGGAACGGTATCACGTTATGGACTGATCGCCTATGGTTCATCTTTAGATCAGATCGGGCCGGTTGCGAAAGATGTGACTGACTGTGCAACGATTTTAGAGACGATTGCTTCTTATGACACGAAGGATTCCACTTCTGTAAAAAGAGAAGATTACGATTTTACCAGTGCACTGGTGGATGATGTTGCAGGAATGAAGATCGGTATTCCGCGTGATTATTTCGGGGAGGGTTTAGATCCGGAAGTAAAAGCAGCAGTTTTACAGGCAGCAGAGGAATTAAAGAAAAAGGGCGCCATCGTGGAAGAGTTTGACTTAAGTCTGGTAGAATATGCGATTCCTGCTTACTATGTCATCGCCTGTGCAGAGGCAAGTTCGAACCTTGCAAGATTTGATGGTGTAAAATATGGTTACCGTACCAAAGAGTATGAGGGACTTCATAATATGTACAAAAAATCACGTTCCGAAGGATTCGGACCGGAGGTAAAACGTCGTATCATGCTTGGTTCCTTTGTGTTAAGCAGCGGATATTACGACGCATATTATCTGAAAGCACTCCGCACCAAGGCATTGATCAAACAGGCATTTGATAAAGCATTTGAAAAATATGATGTCATTTTAGGACCGGCGGCACCGACCACTGCACCAAAACTGGGACAGTCCTTAAGTGATCCGATCAAGATGTATTTAGGAGATATCTATACGATTTCTGTAAACCTTGCCGGATTACCTGGTATTTCACTGCCATGCGGCAAAGATAAAAATGGTCTGCCGATCGGGTTACAGCTCATTGGAAACTGCTTTGAAGAGAAAAAGATCATCCGTGCGGCATATGCGTTTGAACAGACAAGAACCTATGAGCACAGCCCGCTTGCATAATCCGAAAATGGAGGAATAGAGATGAGTAAAATATATGAAACTGTCATTGGACTTGAGGTCCATGTTGAGTTAGCAACAAAAACAAAAATCTTCTGCGGCTGTTCCACAGCATTCGGCGGTGCACCAAATACACATACCTGTCCGGTGTGTACCGGTATGCCGGGTTCTCTTCCTGTATTAAACCGTCAGGTGGTGGAATATGCGATGGCAGTGGGAATTGCCACAAACTGCAGCATCACCCAGTACTGCAAATTTGACCGTAAGAACTATTTTTATCCGGATAATCCGCAGAACTATCAGATTTCCCAGCTATATCTGCCAATCTGCAGAAACGGCGGTGTTGAGATCGAGACGGCAGCCGGAAAGAAGATCATTGGTATCCATGAGATCCATATGGAGGAGGATGCCGGAAAACTTGTACATGATGAGTGGGAAGATGTCTCCATTGTTGATTACAACCGTTCCGGTGTGCCGCTGATTGAGATCGTATCTGAGCCTGATATGCGTTCTGCGGACGAGGTTATTGCTTATCTTGAAAAACTGCGCATGATCATCCAGTATCTTGGCGCTTCCGACTGTAAATTAAATGAAGGTTCCATGCGTGCCGATGTCAACCTGTCTGTACGTGAGGCAGGCGCAAAGAAGTTTGGAACCCGTACCGAGATGAAAAACTTAAACTCCTTTAAAGCGATTGTAAGAGCTATCGAGGGAGAGCGTGCACGTCAGATTGAACTGCTTGAAGCCGGAAAGAAGATCGTGCAGGAGACACGCCGCTGGGATGACAATAAGGAATCTTCCCATGAAATGCGTTCCAAAGAGGACGCCCAGGATTACCGTTATTTCCCGGAGCCGGATCTTGTCCCGATCGTGATCAGCGACGAGTGGATCGCAAAAGTAAAGGCAAACCAGCCGGAGCTTCGCACGGAGAAATTGGAGCGTTACCAGAAAGAATTTGATCTTCCGAAATATGATGCCGAGATCATTACTGGACATAAGAAATTTGCGGATCTGTTTGAGGCGGCAACCGAGCTCTGCGGAAAACCGAAAAAAGTGTCCAACTGGATCATGGTGGAGACGATGCGCCTGTTAAAAGAAAATAACATGGATCCGGAGGATATCCGTTTTTCACCGGTCAATCTTGCAAAACTGATCAATCTTGCCGATTCCGGTTCCATTACAAACACGGTCGCAAAGGAAGTATTCGAACTGATCTTTAAAGATGACATTGATCCGGAAAAATATGTTGAAGAGAAAGGCTTAAAGACAGTCAACGACGAGGGTGCACTCCGTGAGACAGTACAGAAAATATTAGCAGAAAATCCACAGTCGGTTGAGGATTACCATAACGGCAAAGAAAAGGCAATCGGATTCTTAGTCGGACAGACCATGAAAGCCATGAAAGGAAAGGCAAACCCGGCGCTTGTGAACCAGATATTAAAAGAGTTACTGTAAGGTATTATATTTGATACCAACATCATGTATATAAAAATATGAGGACTGAAAAAAGTCCTCATATTTTTGGTTTGCGCGCCATGGGCGCGCTCTAATGGGTGAAAGTCCCGAACACGCCTAGGCAACGAGGAAGTGTATAGCAGAACAGCAAGGGTGTCCATCGTGAGGTGGAATCTGAAGGAAGCTGTAAGCAAACTCTTGGTCCGACGGACAGAAATCACATATAAGGCTCGGAAATACGGATAAGTCTGCCAAAAGAGATGAAGTCCTAAAGTTGCTGGAAGTACGAGTAAATGTGGCGGATAGATGAGAGGAAAGAGCGTGCACCTTAAGCGTGGAGGTCTCACAGGGGTTTCATTAGCCTAGTAACAACGAACTGTGAGAAGTCAGCCGAGCCCATAGTAGTGAAGAAGTCTCTGTAATAGAGATGGAGCAAAGGGGCGAACAATCAATAAGTTTGAGTATGTCTCGTATTGCAGAAGAGATAACATCTGCCGTAACCAATCGGGTAAAAGATGGTCAAATCAAGCGAGACGGAAAGGAAAGAACGCATGGACACAGGTAGTCTAATGAAGCAGATATTATCTAGCGATAACCTCAACAGAGCATATCTGCAGGTCGTACGAAACAAAGGTGCAGAGGGAGTGGACGGAATGAAGTGCACAGAACTTAAGGAACATCTTGCAAAGAACGGCGAAATCATTAAGGAGCAGCTGAGGACAAGAAAGTATAAACCTCAGCCAGTACGGAGAGTGGAGATACCAAAACCCGATGGCGGTTTCAGAAACCTGGGAGTGCCAACAGTAACAGACAGATTTATACAACAAGCTATTGCACAGGTCTTAACACCAATCTATGAGGAGCAGTTCCATGATCATAGTTATGGATTCAGACCGAACAGATGTGCACAACAGGCAATCCTGACAGCACTTGATATGATGAACGAGGGCAACGACTGGATTGTAGACATTGACTTGGAAAAGTTCTTTGACACAGTAAACCATGACAAGCTTATGACCATCATAGGCAGAACTATAAAAGATGGAGATGTTATCTCTATCATTAGGAAATATCTTGTCAGTGGAATCATGATTGATGATGAGTATGAGGATTCTATTGTGGGAACACCACAAGGAGGAAATCTTTCACCATTACTGGCAAATATCATGCTGAATGAACTTGATAAGGAAATGGAAAAGAGAGGGCTTAACTTTGTACGATACGCGGATGACTGTATTATTATGGTCGGAAGCGAAATGTCTGCCAATCGTGTAATGAGAAACATATCTCGTTTTATTGAAGAGAAACTAGGACTCAAAGTTAACATGACCAAGAGCAAAGTAGATAGACCAAGAGGATTGAAATATCTGGGTTTCGGATTCTACTTTGATTCAAGAGCACACCAATTTAAGGCAAAACCACATGCAAAATCAGTAGCAAAGTTCAAGAGGCGAATGAAAGAACTCACTTGTCGTAGCTGGGGCGTTAGTAACAGCTATAAGGTTGAGAAACTTAATCAGCTTATCAGAGGGTGGATTAACTACTTTAAAATAGGTAGTATGAAGGTGTTATGTGCCACGCTCGACCAAAGCATAAGATTTCGATTGCGCATGTGTATATGGAAACATTGGAAAACTCCACAGAATCGCGCGAAGAACTTAATAAAGCTAGGGGTATATAAGAAACTAGCGTACTCAACGGCTTATAATGGTGCGAGAATCGCACACTGCTGTCAAGGCGGTGCCATGAATGTAGCCGTTACAAAAGAAAGACTAACCCGTTTTGGATTAGTCTCAATGTTAGATTACTACACCGAAAGGTGTGTTACTTGTTAAGTTGATTGAACCGCCGTGTACCGAACGGTACGCACGGTGGTGTGAGAGGTCGGGAAATCACTCAGATTTCCCTCCTACTCGATCGATAGCTTGACAATCTTGTTTATGCATGCATATACTAAGTTAATTGCGAAACTCATTCATGAACTGGCGATGTTGTGGAAAATTGACAGATGAAAAAGAAAGTGCTGGGGAGCCGTCGGTACTTAGTGACCGTATTTTGGTCATTTAGTATCCGCTACGAGCGACACGCAGCGAGAGCGTGCTTTCGTTTCAGCTGTCAATTTCCCACAACGTTCACAGCCTAAAGCAGAGTTTCGCCCAGATACTGTTTCATAGAATAGCATGGAAAGAAGGAGCAAAATGACCTATCATTTATCCGACGAGCAGGAAAAATACTTTTATGACACCTTAGAGGAACTCTGCAGGCAGTCCCGCCTGTTAGAGTCTCATCGCTATATACAGCATGGAGACACCAGCGTATTTCGCCACAGCGTATCGGTTGCATATTTCAGCTATTATCTGGCATTGAAAATGAACGCACCTGTGGATATCCACTCGCTGATCCGTGGAGCGTTACTGCATGATTATTTTCTTTATGACTGGCACGAAAAAGATGCGTCACATAAATGGCATGGATTTCATCATGCAGAAAGGGCGTGCGAGAATGCCATGCGTGACATCCCGGATCTGAATGAAATAGAAAAAGATATGATAAAATGTCATATGTTTCCATTAAATATCGTTCCGCCCAAATATATGGAAGGCTGGATCTTGTGCTGTGCGGATAAGATATGTTCCGGTGCAGAAACTGTGAAAGGACGCATGCCGGAGAAAGTTATTTTACCATGGAAGAAGAAAGAAAAAGTGGTTTAGAGTAATATAAAAATAGAGATGAAAATGGGCATATATAAAGTTTTTGGCTTTATATATGCCCATTTTTTGAGGTCACTTATGAAAACACAGAGAAAGAAAAATATCTATACGATTTAAAATATATTCTAGCCTTCCGCAAGATTTCCTGTGTAAAGCTGATAATATTTTCCTTTTTCTTCCATGAGTTTGTCATGGTCGCCGCGTTCGATGACGCGTCCCTGCTCTAATACGATAATGCAGTCACTGTTCTTGACTGTGGAGAGGCGGTGGGCGATCACGAAAGTGGTACGTCCTGCCATCAGTTTATCCATACCATCCTGAACGATCTTTTCTGTTCTGGTATCAATGGAACTGGTTGCCTCATCGAGGATCAGTACCGGCGGATCTGCGATCGCAGCGCGTGCGATGGCGAGCAGCTGACGCTGTCCCTGGCTTAAGTTTGCACCGTCACCGGTTAAAAGTGTGTTGTAACCGTCCGGCAACTGGTGGATAAAGGTATCTGCATTGGCAAGTTTTGCGGCTGCAATGACTTCTTCATCTGTGGCATCGAGTTTTCCATAGCGGATATTTTCCATTACGGTTGCAGTGAACAGGTGTGTGTCCTGAAGTACGATGCCGAGGGAATGACGCAGATCGTCTTTTTTAATCTTATTGATATTGATACCATCGTAGCGGATCTTACCATCCTGAATATCATAGAAACGGTTGATCAGGTTCGTGATCGTAGTCTTTCCGGCACCGGTACTTCCGACAAAAGCAATCTTCTGACCAGGTGTTGCGTAGAGGTCTACATTGTGGAGCACGATCTTATCCGGGTTATAACCGAAATCAACATCATCAAAGACAACATCGCCTTTCAGCTCGATATAATCGATACTGCCGTCAGCCTGATGTGTGTGTTTCCATGCCCACATACCGGTACGTTCTTTTGATTCGACGATCTGACCGTTTTCTTTTCTGGCGCGGACGAGTGTAACATAACCTTCGTCTGTTTCCGGTTCTTCATCAAGCAGCTTAAAGATACGCTCGGAACCGGCAAGGGCCATGACGATATTGTTGAGCTGCATACTAAGCTGGTTGACCGGCTGGCTGAAACTCTTATTATAGGTAAGGAAACTTGCAAGTTTTCCGAGTGTAAAACCGCCGATGCCGTTTAAGGCGAGTACACCGCCGACTAAAGCACAGAGTACATAGCTGATGTTACCGATCTGTGCATTGACAGGCATTAAAATATTACCAAATTTATTGGCATTGTCTGCACTGTGGAAGAGCTGGTCATTCAATCTGTTAAAGTTTTCGATACTTTCTTCTTCATGGGTAAAGACCTTGACGACTTTCTGACCATTCATCATCTCTTCGATATAACCGTTGACCGTTGCGATATCTTTCTGCTGTGCGATAAAGTATTTTGCACTGAGTGCACCGATCTTTTTTGTGGCAAAAAGTGTGACACCGATCATAAGAAGTGTCACGATTGTCAACGGAACATTTAAGAGAAGCATGCTGACAAATACACTCACGATGGTGATGATGCTGTTCAAAAACTGTGGCATACTCTGGCTGATCATCTGACGGAGTGTATCGATATCGTTCGTATAGGTGGACATGATATCTCCGTGATAATGTGTGTCAAAGTAGCGGATCGGAAGTTCTTCCATATGGGTAAACATGTCATCACGCAGGTTTTTTAAAGTACCCTGTGAAACATTTACCATGATACGTGTATATATATAAGAAGCGATTGCTCCGATCAGGTAAAAAACGGCAACACGCATGATGGCATGCAGCAGACCGGAAAAATCAGGATCTGCCTGACCGATGAGCGGCAGAATATAGCTGTCGATCAGAGTCTGCATAAACCAGGTACCCTGTACACTGGCAAGTACGGTAATGAAAATACAGAGCACGACAAGAATACAGTGAACTGCATAATTTTTCATGATGTAAGCGAGCAGACGCATAAAAAGTCTGCCGGGATTTTCAACTTTCGGACGTGGGCCTTTTGGACCTCTGCCACCCGGACCATGAACCGGTTTGGTATTTTTTTCTGCCATTATGCAGCACCTCCTTCATCGAAATCACCGCTTCCGCTGGTCTGTGATTCATAGACATCGCGGTAGATATCATTGGATTCTAATAATTCTTCATGTGTGCCAAAGCCATTTACAACACCGTTATCTAAAACGATGATGCGATCTGCATTCTGGACGGAGGAGATTCGCTGTGCGATGATGAATTTGGTTGTGTCCGGAATCTCTTCGGCAAAAGCCTTGCGGATCTTAGCATCGGTTGCAGTGTCGACAGCACTGGTACTGTCGTCTAAAATAAGTATTTTCGGTTTCTTTAACAGGGCTCTCGCGATACATAAACGCTGTTTCTGACCGCCGGATACGTTGGTTCCGCCCTGTTCAATGTAAGTGTTGTAGCCGTCCGGGAAACGGTCGATAAATTCATCTGCGCAGGCAAGATGGCATGCGTGGCGGCATTCTTCGTCGGTCGCATTTTTATCACCCCAGCGCAGATTTTCGTAAATGGTTCCCGAGAAGAGCACGTTGTTCTGCAGTACCACGGAAACCTCGTCGCGCAGCGTATCCAGGTCGTAGGAGCGGACGTCTTTGCCGCCGACAAGGACTGCGCCCTCTGAGACGTCATAGAGACGGCTGATTAAGTTGACGAGCGAGGATTTCGAACTTCCCGTGCCGCCGATGACACCGATCGTTTCCCCGGAGCGGATGGAAAGATTGACATCATCAAGGATCGGTTTATCCGAAGTCTTGTTGTAACGGAAGGTCATATGGTCGAAGGTAACACTGCCGTCGGCAACCTCATAGACCGGATTTTCCGGGTTTGTGATATCACTCTTTTCATTTAAGACTTCACAGATACGCTCGGCACTTGCGATACTCATGGCTAACATGACGAAAACCATGGAGAGCATCATCAGACTCATCATGATGTTCATACAATAGGTAAGAAGACTCATCAGTTCGCCTGTGGTAAGAGAACCTGCAACGATCATTTTTGCCCCCAGCCAGCTTAATGCGATGATACAGCTATATACAGCAATCTGCATGACAGGGGAGTTGAAAGCGAGTACGCCCTCTGCTTTGACAAACATGTTATAAATATTTTTGCTTGCCTGTGTGAACTTCTTCTTTTCATAATCCTCACGGACATAGGCTTTGACTACACGGATCGCGGAGACATTTTCCTGTACCGATGCATTTAAGTCATCGTACTTTGGAAATACTTCCATAAAGTAATGATGTGCCCGTATTGTAATAAAGGCAAGGATCACACCAAGTACGATAACAGCGATCAGGTAAACGCATGCGAGTTTCGCATTGATGAAAAATGCCATGATCATCGCGCAGACTAAAGAGATCGGTGCGCGCACGCACATACGCAGCAGCATCTGATATGCGTTCTGCAGATTCGTCACATCCGTGGTGAGCCTTGTGACAAGACCTGCGGTGCTGAATTTGTCAATGTTGGAAAAAGAAAAGGTCTGTATATTTTCGTACATTGCTTTTCGTAAGTTGCGGGCGAATCCTGCGGAAGCACGGGCACCGTATTTTCCACCCATCGTTCCTGCAAACAGGGAAACACACGCGACAATGACCATACATCCGCCCATGACGTAAATATGGTGGATATCCCCGGCTTCCACGCCGTTATCGATGATCGATGCCATCATCAGTGGGATGATCGTTTCCATGAGTACTTCTAAGATCATGAAAACAGGAGTGAGGAAAGAATCTTTTTTAAATTCTTTGATCTGAGCTCCCAGAGTTTTTAACATAACATCACATCCTTTTCAAAAAATAATTGATTTTTATTTGTTAGTGTGCTAACAATATAGTTATAAGGCATAAAAAAAAGAATGTCAATGTAAAAAATAATATTATTTCAGCAGGAGATAAATCATGCATACAGATACGATAGGATATAAAATACGTTTGATCCATAACCAGATCCATAAGCGGATGGAGGCAAAAAAACAGGAAAATGAAAAAGAACCACTTACGGGAATGCAGCGCTGGACGCTTGGATTTTTGCGGGATCATGATGGAAAGGATATCTATCAGAAGGATATTGAAACGGAATTTTCGGTATCGCGGGCAACCGCATCAAACATGCTTGCAGTCATGGAACGGAAAGGGCTGGTGCGCCGTGAGACGGTGGAGCATGATGCGAGGCTGAAGAAACTGGTGCTGACAGATAAAGCACGTACTATGGTAGAGAGGTCAGAGCAGGATATGCGTGAAATGGAAGCTCTTTTAGAGAAAGGACTGAGTGATGAAGAGGTAAAAGATCTTAAGAAATATTTAGACCGGATGCTTTTGAATCTGGATGTGGATATTGCCTGTCCGAAGAATTCTTTCTGTGGTGGCATGAAAAAATAGAAACACTAGATATTGTGGTTGATGATGCAGGATATACAAGTGAAAAAAATGACGAAGAAATCACCTTAAATTTGGTAATAGTGAATAAAGACCGCGTATTTACTGGGGTTGCAACGATCGATTCTGTCCGGATATCATAAAAATGGGAAAATATATATGTTCCAAACACATTGACAAAGACACAATATATTGTATAATAAGTACTCGTAGGTTATGCGGCCGTTTGGGTATGGCAGGCAGCCATCAGTCAGAAACAGAAAGGGATTTGATCGGAAATGAAAATTATTAAAAGAAGCGGTATGGAGGATACCTTTGATATTAAAAAAATTGAGGCGGCGATCCGCAGGGCAAACAACAGCGTTATTGATTATGAGAAGCTGACAGATAAGCAGATTGATGAGATATCAAAAAATGTGGAAATTGCCTGTGAAAATATGAAACGTTCTCCAAGTGTAGAAGAGATTCAGGATATGGTAGAGAACCAGATCATGAATCAGCGTGCATTTAATGTGGCACGAAACTATATTACATACCGTTACAAACAGGAACTGGTGCGCAAATCCAACTCAACGGATGAACAGATCTTAAGTTTGTTAGAGTGTAATAATGAGGAAGTAAAACAGGAAAATTCAAATAAAAATCCAACGGTAAACAGCGTGCAGAGAGATTATATGGCAGGAGAGGTCAGCAAAGATATCACAAAGAGATTTTTGCTGCCGCCGGATATCGTGGAGGCGCACGAGCAGGGAATCATTCATTTTCATGATGCGGATTATTTTGCACAGCATATGCACAACTGCTGTCTGGTCAATTTAGAGGATATGCTTCAGAACGGAACTGTTATCAGCGAAACAATGATTGACCGTCCGAAGAGTTTCTCTACAGCATGCAATATCGCAACACAGGCAATCGCACAGATCGCAAGTTCCCAGTACGGTGGACAGAGTATCTCACTTTCCCATCTGGCACCGTTCGTACAGGTCAGCCGTGAAAAATACCGCAAGCAGGTCCGCACGGAACTGGAAGCAATCGGAGTGACACCGACTGAGGATAAAGTCAATAAAATTGCGGAGATCCGTGTGAAAGAAGAGATCAACCGTGGTGTGCAGATGATCCAGTATCAGGTGATCACACTGATGACGACAAACGGACAGGCACCGTTTATCACGGTATTTATGTATTTGGATGAGGTACCGGAAGGCCAGCTTCGCGATGATCTTGCCGCAGTGATCGAGGAGATGCTCCATCAGAGAATCCTTGGTGTAAAGAATGAGCAGGGCGTATACATTACACCTGCATTCCCAAAACTGATCTATGTGTTAGAGGCAGATAATATCCGTGAGGGTACCAAATACTGGTATCTGACAAAACTTGCAGCGGAATGTACGGCAAAGAGAATGGTTCCGGACTATATTTCAGAGAAGATCATGAAAAAGTTAAAAGACGGCAACTGTTATACCTGTATGGGATGCAGATCTTTCCTGACTGTTGACCGCACAAAAGGAAATTATGCAAATGCAAAAAATTACGTTCCGGGTAAGAAGTATTACGGCAGATTTAACCAGGGAGTTGTCACTTTAAATCTCGTGGATGTCGCATGCTCTTCCGGAAAAGATATGGATAAATTCTGGGAACTTTTGGATGAAAGGTTAGATCTTTGTTACAGGGCTCTGATTATCCGTCATAAGAGACTGCTCGGTACACCTTCTGATGTGGCACCGATTCTCTGGCAGAACGGTGCACTGGCACGTCTGAAAAAAGGTGAGACGATCGATAAACTTTTATATGACGGTTATTCCACGATTTCTCTTGGCTATGCCGGACTTTGTGAGTGTACCAGATACATGAAGGGGGTTTCCCACACCGAGCCGGAAGGAACAGAGTTTGCATTAAAAGTAATGCGCCGTTTAAATGATGCATGTACGGAATGGAAAGAAAAACACAATATCGATTTCAGCCTGTACGGAACACCACTGGAATCAACGACTTATAAGTTCGCGAAATGTCTTCAGAAGCGTTTTGGCATTATTCCGGGAGTGACGGATAAGAACTACATCACAAACAGCTATCATGTCCATGTGACAGAGGAAATCAGTGCATTCGATAAGTTGAAGTTTGAGTCACAGTTCCAGGAGCTTTCTCCGGGAGGTGCGATCAGCTATGTGGAAGTGCCGAATATGCAGAATAATCTTGACGCTGTACTTGCAGTGATGCAGTATATTTATGACAATATTATGTACGCAGAGCTGAATACCAAGAGCGATTACTGTATGGAATGCGGTTATTCCGGAGAGATCAAGATCGTCAATGACAAGGACGGCAAACTTGTCTGGGAGTGCCCGAACTGCGGTAACCGTGACCAGAACAAGATGAGCGTGGCGCGCAGAACCTGCGGCTACATTGGAACACAGTTCTGGAATCAGGGCAGAACACAGGAAATTAAAGAGAGAGTGCTTCATTTATAAAATTCATATTGCGAAAAAGAACCGTATATCAACATTGATGTGCGGTTCTTTTTATGATAAACTGTAATGGTACTAAATCACTAAAATAAAAATTTAACTTTGGAGGATAAAATGTTAGAAGCAGGAATCAAAGGACAGCATACCATTATAGTAGAGAAAGAAAATACAGCAGCAGTGATGAAAAGCGGTACGTTAGCAGTATTCGCGACACCGGCAATGATCGCCCTGATCGAGGAGACCGCATGGAAGAGTGTTGCAGATGAACTTGAAGAAGGATGTGTGACTGTGGGAACGAGCCTTAATGTAAAACATCTTGCCGCATCACCGGTGGGAATGAAGGTAACCTGCAATACCACTTTAGTGGAAGTGGATAAAAGACGTCTTGTATTTTCCGTAGAAGTAGAGGATGAGACCGGAAAAGTCGGAGAAGGAACGCATGAGCGTTTTATTGTACAGGCGGAAAAATTTCAGAATAAGGCGGATGCCAAGTTAAATAGATAGGAGGAAACATTGAATTTAGTTATCGGGTTACTGGTCCCGTTTCTGGGAACTTCGTTGGGGGCAGCATGTGTTTTCTTTATGAAAAACGGGTTGAACCGTCTGGTACAGAAAGCACTGCTTGGTTTTGCATCCGGCGTTATGGTGGCAGCATCTGTGTGGTCGCTGCTGATACCATCCATCGACATGTCAGAGGGAATGGGAAAATTTGCATTTTTACCGGCAGCAATCGGATTTATATTTGGAATCCTGTTTTTACTGCTGATGGACAAAATCATTCCGCATCTTCATATGAATGAAGACAAACCGGAAGGATTGCCAAGTCACCTAAAAAAAACAACCATGCTGGTACTGGCTGTTACTCTTCATAATATACCGGAGGGAATGGCAGTCGGTGTTGTGTTCGCTGGACTTTTATCAGGAAACAACGGAATTACACTGGCGGGAGCATTTTCATTGTCCATAGGAATTGCAATTCAGAATTTTCCGGAAGGTGCAATTATATCGCTTCCGCTGAAAAGTGAAGGCGGCAGTACAAAAAAAGCCTTCTGGTATGGCGTGGCATCCGGTGTGGTAGAACCGATCGCGGCGGGAATTACGATTATTTTAGCCGGAATCATCACACATATGCTGCCATATCTGCTTGCATTTGCAGCAGGGGCAATGATCTATGTGGTCGTGGAAGAGCTTCTTCCGGAAGCATCAGAAGGAGAACATTCCAATATTAATACGATTGGATTTGCGGCAGGTTTTCTGATCATGATGATATTAGATGTCGCATTGGGATAAAGGAGGAAATAAATATGCAGGACGATATAAGAGAACAGCTGATCAAACAGTTTCCATCAGATGTGGTAGAGATACTGGATCAGAGTGGTAAAACATACTATGGCTGTCCGACCTGTAAGAGGGCAGTTACAGTAGGAACTGATAAATGTCCGGGATGCGGACAGGTGCTTGCCTGGGATCATATCCGCAAGGAAAACCAAAAAAAGGGGACGATGACAGCAGTGTTGAAATTTGAGGTGGCAGGCGATTTTACAAAGGGAGACTGCAGAAAATGTCCGCTTTCCTACATTGCAAAAGAAAAAAATGAAAATGTTTATGAATGTCCGTTGAAAATGCGTGCAAACTGTAAACTTGAGCTTATGTAGAAAGGAAATTCATGCGCGGTGTACAGATGGTCATTATAGCGGTCGGAGGCATTTTATTATTCTGGTTCTTCGCGCCGCTGTTATGCAAAGGAATTTTTAATATAGGAACGGCGACCGGGATTCTGATCTCGTTATTCCTGTTATGTTATGGAATTTTTTTCGGGCGTATGAACAGGAGAGCTTTGATATTGTGGAATGGCAGGAAAACACACTGGATATGTGTTTTCCTGCTTGTCCTTGTACTTATAATGATCATGACAGTGTTGGCAGAGACATTTCTGATGATCCACTCAGCATTACACACTCCGCCGCAAAATACGACAGCTGTTGTTTTAGGATGCAGTGTAAAAGGTACAAAACCAAGCAGAATATTAGAGGAACGTATTGATGCTGCATATGATTATCTGAGTGTAAATAAAGATGCAGTATGTATTTTGTCCGGTGGCAGAGGACCGGGTGAAGATATCACGGAAGCACAGTGCATGTATGAAGTGCTGACAAAACGGGGAATCAGTGAAAATCGTCTGATTTTAGAAGAACGATCTACAACGACGGAAGAAAATTTAAAATATACCGGAGAAATTTTAAAAGACCGTGGACTTGATATGACTGTGACACTGGTTACCAGTGAATTTCATGAATATCGGGCGAATCAGATGGCAGCCAGGCTGGGAATGAAAAGTTACAGTACCCCGGCACATACATTTTTTGTATATTTTCCCACCTATTATGTGAGGGAACTGTATGGCATTTTATATTATGAATTGCGTCATTGGGATTAGTGTGGAAGTATTTTTATAAAAACAGTGCAGTAATAAAAAGTGGAATGTCAGAGAGAGGAAAAGATGCCAGGAAAATATTATGCAGTAAAAAAAGGAAGAAAACCGGGAGTGTACCAGAGCTGGGCAGAATGTAAAGCGATGGTGGACGGCTTTCCTGGAGCAGTATATAAGAGTTTTAAAACAAGAGAAGAAGCAGTGGCTTTTGCCAAAGCTGCGACATATACCGGAGCAGATGCTGCGCCAAAGATGCAAAATGCAATGAAGAAAACAATGCAGCAGGAAGATGGGGCAATGCCGTCTGTCTATGCGTTTGTGGATGGTTCTTACAATGTGGCAACGCATGTCTACGGATATGGTGGCTTTCTGATTCATGATGGCATAAAAGAAGTGCTGCAGGGGAGTGATAAGGATGCAGAGATGGCAGCGATGCGCAATGTCGCAGGGGAAATCTGCGGCAGTATGGCTGCGATCAGAAAAGCGGTCGAATTAGGATTGCCGGAAGTAACGATTTATTATGATTACATGGGAATCGAAATGTGGGCAACCGGTGCGTGGAAGTGCAATAAAAAAGGGACAGCAGCATACCGTGATTATGTGGCATCGGTGAGAAATGTGATTGTGATCCGTTTTGTAAAGGTAAAAGGACATTCCGGTATCGATGGCAATGAGGAAGCAGATATGTTAGCAAAGCAGGCAGTGGGGAATGAGATATAAAACCGGAATCCGGGAGCAGATATATGGATAAAAAGTTAAAATATTATGATCTGATGGAGGACTTAAGAAAACAGATCGTTTCAGGAAAAATAAAGCCGGGAGAAAAACTGCCATCGGAAAATGAACTTTCCGGGACATATCAGGTAAGCAGACAGACTGTACGGAAAGCTCTGCAGATTCTTCAGAACGAGGGATATATTTATGCGGAACATGGACGTGGAACGTTTTGTTCGGAGATGGCGAGACGCACGGGTGAAACAAAAAATATAGCAGTGGTCACGACATATCTGTCTGATTATATTTTCCCGAGAGTGATCCAGGGAATTGATAAAGTCCTTACGGAAAATGGATATAGTATTCTTTTAAAGAATACAAGAAATTCCAGAAATATGGAAGCAAAATGTTTAGAAGAATTATTGCAGAAGGGAATTGATGGGCTGATCATAGAACCAAGCAAAAGTCAGATCTTCTGCAAACATATTAATTTATACCAGACGCTGGATGAATATCGGATTCCATATGTATTTATTCAAGGCAGTTATGCGCAGCTTGCAGAAAAGCCACATATCCTTTTAGATGACTGCCTTGGAGGATATCTGGTTACAAGATATCTGATCTCACTGGGGCACCATCACATCATAGGGATATTTAAAGCGGATGATACGCAGGGACAGCAGCGGCACAAAGGGTATGTGCAGGCTTTACAGGAAGCAGGGATTGCGTATGACCCGGATAAAGTGGTATGGTTTTATACGGAAGACCGGAAAACGCATCCATATGAACAGGTGTGTCATATGGCTAAGATGAGATGTGAGCATTTCTTTGACAGTGTGGTATCGTATAATGACCAGATTGCACTAGAGGTCATCCGGGCATTAGAGGATGAAGGACTTAAAGTGCCGGATGATGTTTCAGTGACAGGATATGATGATTCCTATCTTGCGTCAAGTGGAAAAGTACCGCTCACCACGGTGGCTCATCCACAGGAAAAATTAGGTGAAATGGCAGCAGAGCTTCTTCTTGGACTGCTGAAAGAGGGAAGTGTCCCGGAGTCAGAAAAGCAGATCCTTGTGAAACCCAAGCTGGTGATCCGGGAATCCTGTATATCCCGGAAAAAGGAGGAATAAAAGATGAACTATGCGCAGATCAAACCCTGTTCCATTGAGAATGGTACAGGTGTGAGGGTGTCTTTGTTTGTGTCCGGATGCAGACATCACTGCAAAGAGTGCTTTAATCAGGAAACATGGGATTTTTCCTATGGTAAACCGTTTACAGAAAATACGGAAGATGAGATCATGCAGGCGCTTGCACCGTCCTACATTGCAGGACTGACACTGCTTGGAGGAGATCCGGGGGAACCGGAAAATCAGCAGGGGCTTCTTCCTCTTTTACAGAGAATAAAAAAAGAACTGCCGGATAAAAATATCTGGGTGTACAGCGGATATCTGTATGAGGATTTTCTGCCGGGCGGAAGGGCATATTGTGAGGCATCAGAGCCTTTTTTATCAATGATCGATGTTATGGTGGATGGACCTTTTATTTTAGGAAAAAAGGATATTGGCTTAAATTTCAGGGGATCTTCGAACCAGAGAATCATTAATGTGCCTGAAACGAGAAAAAAACAGGAAATTATATTACTGATGGAATAAAGGAAAAGGGGAATAAGATGAAGTTTTCATGGAAAATGATTGCTGCTGCATTAAGTTATGCATTAGGTGTTCTGGGCTGGTGCTATGTTGGCGGTTATAAGATCCTGACAGGTCCGGTAAAGGGACTGATCCTTGCGCAGATGGCAGGAAGCATGTCTTTGGGACGACTGGTAGCTGCAGCGATTGAAGGATTTATATATCTTTCATTAGCAGGCGGAGTCTGGTGCATTGGGTATATGTTAAGCAGTCATTTCAGGGAAGATTGAGAAATATATAGAGAGGAACGAAAAGAAAATGGTTTTTAGAGTGCCGTCATATTATAAAGAGTTCCGGTGCATTGCTGATAAATGTCCGGATAATTGCTGCAGAGGATGGGAAATTGATATTGATGAGGATACACTGGATTATTATAAGGATCTGAAAGGACCGATGGCAGAGAAAATCCGTGCATCGATCAGCGAGGATGGCAGTTTTGTGTTAAATGAAGAGGGATGGTGTCCGCTTCTGAATGAAAAGGGACTCTGCGAGGTATGTCTGACTTTGGGGGAGGATTCTCTGTCAGAGGTGTGTACGGAATATCCGAGATTTACGACGGAGTATCCGAAAACGAGAGAAAAAGTATTATGTCTTTCCTGCGGGGAAGTTGGGCGTATCGTCTTTTCAGATACGGAAACGATCGGATTTGACGAACAGATTCTTTCGGAAGATTATGATGAGTATGAGTGGGAGGAGGGGGATGATGAGCTTGCGGAGAAACTTGAAGCAGTAAGAGCACATGCGATCGGCCTGCTTCAGGATCGCACTCATTCCATAACAAAGCGCATCGCAATGTATCTCGATTATTGCTGTCAGATGCAGAAGGAGCTGTTTGAGACAGCACCAAAAACGGAAGAACCGGAAAAGATCAGCCTTTACGAGGCATTCTTACAGCGGCTTTCGCAGTATGAGGAGCTTGAATCCATTGGTGATGCGTGGTCTGATATGGAAGATAGGCTGAAGAATTTTTATAATGAAGAAAATTATGAAAAGACGCACCGTGCTTTTATGGAGTCACAAAAGGAAAACGAGTATCAGTATGAACATCTGATGGTATATTATACTTTCCGTTATTTTATGAGGGCATTCTATGATAACAATCTGCTTGAAAAGGCGCAGTTTGCAGTTGCATCTTTTTTGATGGTGCGTGATATGGATGTCATGGTCTGGATGGAAAACGGACAGAAATTTGATCTTTCAGACCGTGTCGAAACAACGAAAGTTTATGCAAAAGAAGTAGAGCATTCCGAAGAAAATATAGAAATGTTAGGAGAATCATTTTTGTTTGAAGACGTATTTTCCGTAAAAGGTCTGCTTGCACAGATCATGTAAAAAAATAAGCCGGGTGACAGGGCACCTGACAGCTTTCATAAGCTGACGGCCTGATCAACCGGCTTTTAGTATCTGCCTGTGAGAAAATGCAGGAAAGATACAGGCTTTTTCCCGGCGGCTTTTGTCTCATCGATATATTTCTCATAGAAAGAAACAACTTCAACGAAAGACATTGCCGGATCGATTGCATAAGTCATACAACACACCTCCTTATTTGTTTTCTATAATATAGCATAATGTATCGGGAAAATCAACAAAAAACAATTCGACATATTGTGCAATATATACAAAAACTGATGAGACGGATGAAAAACTGTACAAAAGCAGGAAAATAACAAGTGTGTATTTTTACTAGATTTCACATAATAAAATTGTATAATATTACTTGAGATTTAAAAAAGTGATTATTTTTCCAGAAATGAAACGGGAAAAATAAAAATATTATACAAAATATTTCTGACATAAGAAAAAGGGGAGACTATGGATCAGGGAGAAGCAGGCCGCAGACGTGAAGCGGAAAAAAGAAGATACGAGGCACGAAAAAGAAGACAGAAGAAACGGAAAAGACAGCAGATGTTTGCAGGCGGTGTCATGATCTTTACGGCAGTTATGTTTGTGGGAGTGATTTTATATGGTGTATGGCGCATATCCCACAGGACAATACAGACACAGGATGAGATCATTGTGGAGGAAACGAAATATATTGCGGACCGGCCGGATTTTTCTGTGCAGCTTTTAGATTATAATGAATTCTCAAGACCGGGAACGGCACTTGAAAAAATAAATGGGATTGTTGTGCATTATACCGCAAATCCGGGAACAACGGCGCAGCAGAACCGTGATTATTTTGAAGGACTGGCGCAATCAGGGGAAACGCATGCAAGCAGTCATTTTGTGATCGGGATCAGTGGGGAGATCATCCAATGCATTCCATGCAATGAAATCGCATATGCTTCGAATGAGAGAAATGCCGATACGATTTCCATAGAGTGCTGTATTCCGGATGATACGGGAAAATTTACGGATGCGACTTATGGATCGCTGGTTCATCTGGTGACATGGCTGATGGGACGTTATGATCTGACTACGGATGATGTGATAAGACATTATGATGTAACTGGAAAGGCATGTCCGAAATATTATGTGGAAAACGAGGCTGCATGGGAGCAGTTTAAGTCGGATCTTGTCGATTACATAGAGACCAACGGTATTGCAAAAACAGAGGAAATACAGTAAAATGAAAGTATCAATTATGTCGAAGGAAGCAGTATGATAGAGAAATATTACGAAGCATTGCAAAAAAGAGAAAATCTCCGCGAAAACCTTGTAGAATTGCGTAACAGGATGAAAGATGAAACCGTCAGAAAACAGTTTGCGTCACTGACCGGGGATGGCAGATTACTGTTAGAACTGTTAGAGGAAGAAGATCCTAAGGTGCGTAAAAATGCAGCGATGATCCTTGGGGAACTGAGGCTGGCAGGTGCTGTAGATGCATTAGTTACGGCATATGAAAGGGAGCAGACTCTTTTTGTAAAAAGCGCGTATTTAAAGGCACTTGCCTATTTGGATATTACGGCATATCAGGAACGGCTCAAAGAGAGGATGGAAGAACTTCTCTCTTATACTCCGGCAATAGAAGAAAAAAAGCATATTGATGAGGAGGTTCGTGCACTTGGCAGGCTGTTAGAAAAGGCAGAAGATAACAAAAGTCACGCATTTACCGGATTTAAAGATCCACATGAGATGCTGCTGCTGACCGGGCATACACGTACGGATGTAACCTTGAAGGAAATTGGGGAACTTCCAGCGGATATCAGGAGAAAAACGGCAAAACATCCACTCGGAGTGGCAGTGTATACAAAGGATGTGCGTGCTATGGCAAATCTGAGAACTTACCGTGAACTTTTGTTTCCGATCCGTTTAAAGCAGGATGAGGGGCAGGAAGAGGAGTTAGCAGATGCGATCTGGCAGAGCGGCATCAGTGATTTTTTAAAGGAGTGTCATAAACAGGACACCCCGTTTCGTTTTCGTGTAGAGATCCGGGCAGATATGGAGAACGACAAAAGAGCTTCTTTTGCGAAAAAGTTTGCAATACAGTTAGAGCGTGCATCAGCGAGATGGCTGACCAATTCAACGGGTGATTATGAAATAGAGATTCGTCTGATAAAGAAAAAAGATGGAGGATTTGCACCATTTTTAAAACTGTATACGATTCCGATGCGGCGTTTTGCCTACCGGAAAAATGCAGTTGCAGCATCCATTCATCCATCACTGGCAGCAATGCTTGTGGCACTTGCAAGACCATATCTCAAAGAAAATGCACAGATCTTAGATCCATTCTGCGGAGTGGGGACAATGCTCATCGAGAGAGACATTATAGAACCGGCAAGGGAAAAGTATGGGATCGATATTTTTGGACCGGCGATTGAAGGAGCAAGGGAAAATGCCTCTTTAGTGGGTGAAAAGATCAATTTTATCCATAGAGATTATTTTGATTTTAGACATGATTATCTGTTTGATGAGATCATTACCAATATGCCGGTAAGGGGAAAACAGTCACGCGGTGAGATGGATACACTTTATGCTTCATTTTTTGAAAAATCAAAAGAAATCTTAGCACCGGGCGGAATGATGATTTTTTATTCAAATGAAGAAGGCATTGTAAAGAAACAACTTCGTTTACATACAGAATACAGGTTGATACAGGAGTTTGTGATTTCAGAGAAACGTCATTTTAGTCTGTATATCGTTGGAATAAAGGGGTAAAGGGAATGGCACTTTTAAGTAGGAAGAAGGAAGAAGATCCTTTAAGATCAGAACAGGTACTGTTGGATATATCACTGATGCAGAATCTACAGGACCGTTTCTGTGATGCGAATAACCTGTATCTGATGTGTCTTGACAGAGACCGCACGGAAGTCACAAAGACATATGGTTCGAAGGAAGAACTTGAGTATCTGGGCAGTGTGATCGACATGGACAGACATGCCGGGCTGTTAGAACGGCTGCAAAACAGCAGGATTGAAAGCGTGATCGAAGAGGACTGTGGTGCAGATGGAATCCGGATGTGCGGGGTAGCTGTAAAGGTAAGCGGAGAGGTATCTGCGATCTGGATCGTGGTCGGTATAATGGAAGATGCCGGAGAAAATGTACCGGATTACATGATGAGAACAACGCCGGAGCGTTATTATAAGTCGATTGAGTTTTTGGAAACATTGTCAAAGCAGATGTTTGCCGTCAAATTAGAGGAACTTTTAGCACAGGAGGCTTTTTTAAAGAGCCGCGAGTCGGAAGAACAGATGGAGACGGAATTAAAACGTAATGAGGCGATGACAGCGATCGTGCGTATGCTTGAGTCGGAGGACAGTTTTGATGGGATTGTCCGGGATATTTTAAAGGAGGCATGCGGGTATCTTGAGATTTCTGCTGCGGTTTTGTTCCGGGAAAATATAGACGGCGCAACCGTTAATATGATCAGTGAGTATTATTCCGCGGGAAGAGAGTCCCGGATGGATGCTTCACAGAACATTCCAAAAGCAGAATTGCCTTTTTTTAATGGAAAACCATACATGATCTCTGCAGATTCGAAGATGCCTGAGTCGTTCCACAGATTATTTGATGCACAGAAAATGAAAGCAGGGCTGTTCCTGCCAATCGATGTTGGTGGGAAAACAGGGATGTATGTCTGCTTCTGTGAAGATGAAAAAGAACGTATCTGGGACAGTGGAGAGATTAAGTTTGTCAATGATGTCAGAAGGATCATACAGACGATCCTGGTAAAACGTATCGCAAAAAATTCACTCGCAAGTTCGTATGCGTCACTGGAGGCGATTCTTGAAAATGTGGGATGCGGAATCTACGTGATGGATACAAAAGAAAATACCATCCTGTATACAAACCAGCGTTTCCGTAAAGCGTTTGGTGGAGACATGCACAGTGCCGGCATTGAAGAATGTTTAAGACAGGGAGCACAGTCAGAGGACAGCCTTTATTTCAGGGAAGTTTACTCAAAAGAAGAAAACCGCTGGTTTGATCTGCACAGTACAAGGATCAACTGGGTTGACGGAAGAAAAGTTCTTTTATGTACGATTTATGATGTGACAGATAAAAAATTATATCAGCAGAAGATTGAGCGTCAGGCAAACAATGATTTCCTGACAGGGCTTTATAACAGAATGCGCTGTGAACAGGATCTGGAACGGTATATCCGTCAGACGAAAGAGTTTGGTGGAGAGGGAGCATTACTTTATATTGATCTGGATGATTTTAAGCATATCAATGACGGACTTGGACATCAGTATGGTGATGTTTTACTTAAGAATATTTCAGGCAGCCTGCAGAGGATTCCCGGTGTGGAGAATAACTGTTACCGTATGGGCGGTGATGAGTTTATCATCATACTGGCACATCATCATATGACAATGCTTCAGCAGATCTTAGATGAGATCAAATCGTTATTTACAAAACCGTGGATGTTAAAAGGAACAGATTATTACTGTACGATGAGTATGGGAGTTGTGCGTTTCCCGGCAGATGGGGACACGGTGGAAGAACTGATCAAAAAAGCAGATATTGCCCTTTATTCTGCAAAGTGTGCAGGAAAGAACCGTATAGAGTTTTATGATGACAATGTTGAGTCTACCTCTTACAAGCGGCTTGATCTTGAAAAGAATATGCGCAATGCAACGAGAAATGCATTCAGCGAATTTGAAGTATATTTCCAGCCAATCGTAAATATCACAAAAGAAGGAAATCCATGTGCCGGTGCAGAAGCACTGATACGCTGGAATTCAGGGGAACTTGGATTGATACCGCCGACAGATTTTATCCCGCTTGCGGAATATTTAGGACTGATCAACCCGATCGGCGAATTTGTTTTGCGTGAAGCGTGTATCCATTGTAAATACTGGAATGATATGGGGCATCCGGAGTACAAAGTGAATGTTAATCTCTCTGTTGTACAGCTTTTACAGAACGATATCGTAGAGCGGATCGCACATGTGATCGAGGAGACAAGGATCACACCGCAGAACCTTACCTTAGAAGTAACAGAGAGTCTTGCGGTCAATGATATGAGCCGGATGAAACGGATACTTGCAGATATCAGACATCTTGGAGTACGTGTTGCGCTGGATGATTTTGGTACAGGCTATTCTTCTTTAAATCATATCAGGGAGATGCCGATCGATGTCATAAAGATCGACCGCTGTTTTATCATTGATATTGGAAAAGATGATTTCTCCAACGCATTTGTAAAAATGGTCGGAGAACTGGCAACTGCGATCCATGTGAATGTCTGTGTAGAGGGCGTGGAGACAAAAGAACAGTTAGATGCGCTGATGGGATCAAAGGTTCAACTGATTCAGGGATTCTATTTTGGAAAACCGATGAAGGCAGAGATGTTTGAGAGACAGTTCCTGTAAGGGCTGTCTTTCAATATCTAAATAATCAAAACAGTTCCAAAAATTAAAAAAATAAATAAAATTAAAAAAATATCAAAAAAACTGTTGACATATTTGTTTTTCTCTGTTATTATAAATGAGTCGTCGCGAGAGAGTGATTGATACGCGGAAGTGTCGGAATTGGCAGACGAGCAAGACTAAGGATCTTGTGTTCATTGCGAACGTGTGGGTTCAAGTCCCATCTTCCGCATCAAAGATTTCTTTGATTGACGGGTTTGCAGGAGTGGCGGAATTGGCAGACGCGCAGGCTTCAGGTGCCTGTGGTAGCAATATCGTGTGGGTTCAAGTCCCATCTCCTGCATTTTTATATGTTAGGGTGAAAGAAGCATTGAGGATTCGATGCTTCTTTTTTTTCTCTCACAGAAGACATGGGTGTCAAAAGGCGGCTCACAACTTAGTGGTTGTCAAATTGCGCAAAGCCGTGGCCCATTTTATGACTTTGGGAGAAAATTACGTTCCGTGAAAATAGTACTTTTTCCATAGAGAAAATACAAAAAGAATATGCTAAAATGAAATCGTATTGTTTCTTTACATTAGAGAAGTAAAGAGGAAAAGGAGAAAATCTATATGAAGAAAATGAAGACGTATATTCTTGGAATGGTTCTGGCATTTGCATTGATCCTTCTTCCACAGAATGTATCAGCAGCAACACAGATCCCTGTCACGGCTGTGGAGGATATCACGGATGTGATGGCAGTAGGTTCTACGAATATTAAGGTCCCGACCGGAGAATACAGTAATGTGGTACAGTTTAGCTTAAACAAACCGTCATATGTGTATGTGTCTGCGTATTCGACAGTTATGCATGAGGATTATGATTCTTTAGGTGCGATTGAGGAATTTGCAGTATATTCAGATGCAAACTGTTCGAATCTGGTTACCGGAGACGAGGTAACTGTTGTATGGGGGAATGAGAGAAAGTCAAAATATCTGTGCCTCGATGCTGGAAATTACTGGATTTGCTTTGCTAAAACTAAAAACGGTAGTTACAATGATGTCAGTTATGGCGAGTTCCGCCTTTCAGTTGCAGCCCAGTATCTGAATGTAACCGGAACAAAGAATGGTTCCTGGGGACGTGCAAAACAGATTACCACGGATAAAAAAGTAACTGGATTTTTAAGTTCCAACACAAGAAAAAGCTGGTTTAAATTTAAAGTATCCGGAGATACAACAGCAAGATTGAACCTTTCACTGGAGAATCCGCTGGGAGAAAGTGTTTTTGAAAGCAGCAAAACAGGTGTGACGTTATACCGTTCGAACCATAATGTATTGGAGCGTATGAATATTGCAGAAAATTATTATTCTTCTGCATGTTCCAAAGAGGTTACATTAAAGAGCGGTACTTACTATATTGAAATTGCAGGCAGTGAAGCATATAAAGATAGCTTGGATCCGACAAAACTGAAAAAAACCGGTGTGAACAACATGGGTGTGGTAAACTTAAAGATTACCACAGTCAAAAAAACCAAAATTTCCAAACTTTCCAATGTGAAAGGAAAGAAAGCACAGGTTACATATAACAAAGTAAGCAATGCAAAGGGATATGAGATCCAGTATTCCACGGACAAGAAGTTTAAAAAGGGCGTGAAAGTCAAAAAGGCAAACGCAAAGACAACAAAGGTTACTCTGAAAAAGCTGACAAAAGGAAAAAAATATTATGTGCGTGTCAGAGCATATCGTGTGGACGAGGATGACAACAGAGTAAACGGCTCATGGAGTGAGGCGAAATCAGTAAAGATCACAAAATAAGACAGCAAGGTATAAGTGGCGCGGCAGAAAAACTGCCGCGCTATTTGCATTTAGGAGGAAATCATTTATAATAGATACCAATGTGGCACAGAAGGCGGAAAACAAAGGATGGAAAAATGATTGCTTTAAATGATTATCTTTATTCCGGGGATACGGTATTTCGGATTTTAAAAAAATATACAGAAGATTTAAAACGTGTGGCAGAGGAAAATGACAGTGAGGTGGATCGGTTACACTGTAATTTCCTGATGCAGATCATGGAACTGCTAGAGCATAATGACTTTTTGACAGCACAGTCGCAGAAAATACGGGAATTTTATCAGTATATGGCGAAACAATATCCTTACCTTTCTTTTACTTTTAAAGGAAGGATCAAATCACTGATCCGTGCGGAAGCAAAATTCAACGGATATATCGTAGAGCATGTTTATAATTATTATCTGAAAAACCATGCCTATCCTCCGGTGGATGAATTAAAGGAACGGCTGAGCTGCTTCAGGGATCTGATCGCATACCGCATTGTCATATCCATGCCTAAATGCCATGTGGGAGATGAAAAGGAAAGAGAACAGGAAGAAATCAGACATTTATATGACATCGCAAATGTGCTTAAGGTATTTTTAGAGGAGCGGGGATTTACGGCAGAACCGGCAGGCGGTATAAAGCTGAGTGATTCTCCACTGCTCAGTGAAGAAGTACGGCCGTATTACAGGGATTATATTGTGAATGAAGAACCGGATGGATACCGGTCGTTACATATTACTTTTTTTGACAACAGTGCACATTGTTATATGGAAATGCAGCTTAGGACAAAAGCGATGGATGATATAGCGGAAATCGGACCAGCGAATCATCTGGGATATGAGAAGAAGCAGGAGAGTGAACGTGCAAGACGTGATGCTGTTCCGGTGGGGGAATGTATTTATTTTGATGAGGCATATGAAAGAGGAATGAAACTGCAGCAGATCGAACTGGCAAAACTGGATGTGAATATGTTTTCGGCAATTGATAACAGCCTGATCAATGATGGGTGTGGACTTTACCGGGGAAGACTGATCCTTCCATATGAACATTTATCTCGTTTTCAAAATGATTAATGGAAAAGAGGGCAAAGTTGAGGGCAAAATTTTGTCATTAATTTAAAATAAAAAAAGGAAATCGAAAAAGAACGCGGAATATATATATTGTAATTACTGTGTGGCAGGTTTATCCAAAGAGGAGGAACAACATGTCGATACGGGAAGATATTGAACGGATGGAATGTGAGAACTTAAGTCCGTATGCTACGCTCAGCATACATTCAAGAGGACGTGATTATCCGGAAGGACAGTGTGATATAAGACCTGTATTCCAGCGCGATAGAGACCGGATTTTACACTGTAAGGCATTCCGCCGGTTGAAGAATAAAACACAGGTGTTTCTGACACCCAAAGGAGATCATTACAGAACGAGGCTTTCACATACCTTAGAGGTATCACAGAATGCCCGCACGATCGCAAAAGCACTGCGGCTCAATGAAGATCTTGTCGAGGCGATCGCATTAGGGCATGATCTGGGACATACGCCGTTTGGGCATGCTGGTGAGTTTGTGCTGAATGGACTGTGCGATGAAGGTTTCCATCACAATGAGCAGAGTGTAAGGATCGTTGAGAAGCTGGAAAAGGACGGTAAGGGACTGAATCTGACCTGGGAGGTAAGGGATGGTATCTTAAACCATCAGACGAGTCTGATGCCGCATACTTTAGAAGGAAAGATTGTCCGGCTGTCGGATAAGATCGCCTATATCAATCACGATATTGACGATGCCATAAGGGCGCAGATACTGACAGAGGAGAATATACCGTTAGAACTTCGGAAAACACTGGGATTTTCGACGAGGCAGCGTTTAAATACACTGATACATAACATCATCAGCAACAGTGTTGGAAAAGACGATATCATTATGTCGGAGGAAGTAGAGCAGGCTATGATCGAACTGCGCAAATTTATGTTCGACCATGTCTATAAAAATCCGGTAGCAAAAGGGGAAGAGACCAAGGCAAAAGCCATGATCGAGCAGTTGTTCTTCTATTATATGGAACATGTAGAACTTCTCCCTGAGAAATATCTGCGCATGCGTGATGCCGGTGAAACAGACCAGCGTATCATCTGCGATTACATCTCCGGCATGACAGACCAGTACGCCATCACAAAATTCAGCGAATACTTCATGCCACAGGCCTGGCAGGTAGATGGCTACTAACACGAAAGGAGAAAAAGATGCCGTATTATTCTGATGACATCATAGAAGAAGTGCGTTCCAGGAATGACATTGTTGATGTGATTTCCCAATATGTGCGTCTTTCAAAAAAGGGCAGTACCTATTTCGGACTCTGCCCGTTTCATAATGAAAAAACAGGCTCCTTTTCCGTGTCGCCTAACAAACAGATGTATTATTGTTTCGGATGCGGCGCGGGTGGAAATGTATTTACATTTCTGATGGAGTATGAAAATTTTACATTTGGTGAGGCGATGGAAGCGTTAGCCGACCGCGCCGGTGTGGAACTGCCAAAACAGGAATACACCAGTGCACAGAGGCAGGAAGCGGACAAGCGCGCAAGACTGCTTGAAATTAATAAAGAAGCAGCAAAATATTTTTACATGCTGCTGCGTGGAGAGAGAGGTGCGCGCGCGCTTAACTATTTCAGAAAGCGTGAGCTGTCAGATGAGACAATGCAGAAATTCGGTCTCGGTTATTCCGACCAGTACAGCGATGATCTTTACCAGTATCTCCGCAAAAAAGGATACGAAGATGATATTTTAAAAGAATCCGGTTTAGTCAGCATTGATGAGAGGCGCGGCGGGTATGATAAGTTCTGGAACCGTGCGATGTTCCCGATTATGGATGTACACAATAAGGTTATTGGTTTTGGTGGACGTGTCATGGGGGATGGTGAGCCGAAATATCTGAATTCTCCGGAAACAAAGATCTTTGATAAGAGCCGCAATCTTTACGGATTAAATTTTGCAAGAAGCACCAAAAAGCCACAGCTTCTTCTTTGTGAAGGTTATATGGATGTGATCGCCCTGCATCAGGCAGGGTTTGACAATGCAGTTGCTTCTTTGGGAACGGCACTTACGAGTGGACATGCAAATCTGTTAAAGCGCTACACGAAAAATGTTTATCTGACCTACGACAGCGATGGAGCAGGTGTAAAGGCAGCGCTTCGTGCAATCCCGATCTTAAAAGAAGTTGGGATCACCACGAAAGTTATCAATATGAAGCCGTACAAAGATCCGGACGAATTTATCAAAGCACTTGGTGCAGAGGAATATCAGAAGCGGATCGATACAGCAGAAAACAGTTTTATGTTTGAAATACGTATCTTAGAGCAGCAGTATGATATGCATGATCCGGAGAGCAAGACAAAGTTTTATAATGCGGTTGCAGAAAAACTTTGTACGTTCGGGGAAAAATTAGAGCGTGATAATTATATTGCTGCGGTAGCAGAGAAGTATATGATCGGTATAGAAGATCTGCGCAGGCTGGTAAACCAGTATGGTGCAAAGATCGGTATGGCAGCGGGTGGTGCATCACCTGTGAGAGAGCGGGCAGAAGTCAGGCGTGACCAGGGCGGTGAAAAGAAAAAGGAAAGCGGTATGATACAGTCACAGAAACTGCTTTTGACCTGGCTCATCGAGCATACCGGATTATTTCCTAAGATTGAGAAATATATTTCGCCGGAAGATTTTACAGAAGAGATTTATCATAAAGCGGCGGAAATATTATATGAACAGTATCGGGATACCGGTACCGTCAACCCGGCAAAAATTGTCAGTATGTTTCAGAATGAAGAAGAACAGCGCGAGATCGCAGGTCTTTTTCATGCCACGATCCGTGGTGTAGAGACAGAAGGAGACAAAGAAAATGGTGGATATTCCAAAGAAACGTTTGAGAAAGCGTTAAAAGAAACCATTATCCGGGTAAAACAAAACAGCATTGAGTATCACTTGAAGAACATGGCACCGACTGATATGGCGGCGCTGCAACGGTCAGTGGCGGATAAGAAGGCACTTGAAGAATTAGAGAAAGTGCATATTTCCATTGATTAAGGACAAAATAGTAGAAAACCTGAGAGGATGAAACAAAATGGCAACAAAAAAGAAAGAAAACAACGAAAATACGAAGGTTTCCGGAAAGAAAGCGGATGCATCTGCAGTAAATAATGCGGAGACAGAAGCAGCAAGAGAAAAATTTCAGGAAAAATTAAAAGAACTTTTAAGCCTTGCAAAAAAGAAAAAGAATATGTTGGAGTATCAGGAAATCAGTGATTTCTTTGCTGATATGCAGCTTGATTCCGATAAATTTGAGAAAATTCTTGATTTCCTTGAGGCAAACAATATCGATGTTTTAAGAATTACAGATGATGATGCAGATGATGATATTCTGCTTGAAGTGGATGATGATGACGAGATTGAGGTAGAAAAGATCGATCTTTCTGTTCCGGATGGTGTATCCATTGAAGATCCGGTACGTATGTACTTAAAAGAGATCGGTAAAGTGCCGCTGCTTTCTGCAGAAGAGGAGATCGAGCTGGCAAAGCGTATGGAGCTTGGCGATCAGGAAGCAAAAAAACGTCTTGCAGAGGCAAACTTACGTCTTGTAGTCAGCATTGCAAAACGTTATGTGGGACGTGGTATGTTATTCCTTGACTTGATTCAGGAGGGAAATCTTGGTCTGATCAAAGCAGTTGAAAAGTTTGATTACCGAAAGGGATATAAGTTCTCGACATATGCAACATGGTGGATTCGTCAGGCGATCACAAGAGCTATTGCAGATCAGGCACGTACGATCCGTATCCCGGTACACATGGTAGAGACGATCAACAAACTTATCCGCGTGAGCAGACAGTTACTGCAGGAGTTAGGACGTGAACCTACCCCGGAAGAAATCGCAGCAGAGATGAACATGCCGGTAGAGCGTGTGCGTGAAATCTTAAAGATTTCCCAGGAGCCGGTTTCCTTAGAGACCCCGATCGGTGAGGAGGAGGACAGCCACCTTGGAGACTTTATCCAGGATGATAATGTACCTGTTCCGGCAGATGCGGCAGCATTTACTCTGCTAAAAGAACAGTTAGAAGAAGTGCTTGGTACACTGACAGAGCGTGAACAGAAGGTGCTTACACTTCGTTTTGGTCTTGAGGATGGACGTGCAAGAACACTTGAGGAAGTTGGAAAAGAGTTTAATGTTACCCGTGAACGTATTCGTCAGATTGAGGCGAAAGCACTGCGTAAACTGCGTCATCCAAGCAGAAGCCGCAAGTTAAAGGATTATCTGGAGTAAGATGGTAAAGATATCAGACAGATTAAAAACGGCGGCTTCATTGGTCAGTGAAGGTGTGGTATTAGCAGATGTGGGAACAGACCATGGTTATGTACCGATTTATCTGTTAGAACAAAAGAAGATCAGATGTGCGATCGCAATGGATATTAATAAGGGACCACTGGAACGTGCAAAGGAACATATTCATTTATATGGTATGGATGCATACATACAGACCAGGCTTTCGGATGGAGTTGCAGCGTTACAAATGGGCGAGGCAGACTCCATACTGGTTGCAGGGATGGGTGGCGGACTTGTGATGCATATTTTAGAAGAAGGAAAAGCTGTCTGCCAGGCGGCAGACGAATTGATACTTCAGCCACAATCGGAACTGTCCGGTGTCAGGGATTACCTTGCGAAAAACGGATACATGATCGATGCAGAGCGTATGGTATTTGAGGATGGCAAATATTATCCGATGATGCGTGTGCATTATCAGACAGGGAAAAATAAAAATACAGATATAACAGAAAAAGATGCAGCACTAAAAAATGCTGGAAACTGTGAAACACAGGATCAAAGCAGATATAAGGTCGAATGTTTATACGGAAGACACTTACTTATGGAAAAAAATCCCATACTGCATCAGTATCTGCAGAAAGAACACAAGGTGTTTGAAACTATTCTGGATAATCTTTTAAAACAGCCTGAGTCAGAGAAAATAACTGCACGTATCGGAGAAGTAAAAGAATCGCTTGGTTATAATGAAGCTGCACTTGCATATTATAAAGCATAAGCCATCCTTGTGGAAAATGACATTTTTTACATGCTGGATTTGTGCTGTCTTAAGAAATGGGCGGGAATGGAGAATCATATGGGAGAAGAACAGATCATTGTAAAAATCGGGGAAGAAGAAAAAACGTATCCGACAGGAATCAGCTTTTTAAGTATAGCGCAGGAATATCAGGACCGGTATGAGGATGATATCGTGCTTGCATTGTATAATAACAGACTGCGTGAATTAAAGAAAACCATAGAAAAAGATGGAGAACTGTCTTTTCTTACAACTTCTGATAAGACCGGAAAACGTGCTTACCGCAGGAGTGTCACACTGCTGATGCAAAAAGCAGTGTGGAATCTGTGGAGCAAAGAGCATATTGGAGTACATGTCAGATATGCTATCGGTCAGGGATATTACTGTGAACTGATGAAAGATGGGGAAAGCTGTAAGATCACGGAGGCGATGATCGGATCACTGAAAAAAGAGATGTATCGTCTTGTGATGGCAGATCTGCCAATCGAAAAATACAGTATGAATACGGATGAGGCAGTAGCTTTATTCCATGAACTTGGAATGAAAGATAAAGAGAAGCTGTTCCGTTACCGGCGCAGTTCCAGGGTAAATATTTACGAGCTGGATCATTATAAGGATTATTTTTATGGATTTATGGTGCCGTCTACCGGATATTTAAGATATTACGATGTGACAGCATACCAGGATGGATTTGTACTTTTGTTCCCTGGGGAAGATGCAAAAAAAGTTTCGGAATTTGTGCCTTCGGATAAATTGTTTTATACATTAAAACGTTCGAGAGACTGGGGAAAACTGCAGCAGATCGATACGATCGGCGCTCTTAATGATGCAATCTCTGCAGGAAAGACGCAGGAGATGATCTTGACGCAGGAGGCACTGTTTGAAGAACGTATCGGCGCACTTGCGGAAATGATCGTAAAGGAAGAGGGCAAGAAGTTTATCATGATCGCAGGACCGTCTTCATCTGGAAAAACGACTTTTTCACACCGCCTGTCCATACAGCTTGCGGCAAAAGGCTTAAAACCGCATCCATTTCCGCTTGATGATTATTATGTGGATCGTGATAAGTGTCCGCGTGATGAAAACGGAGAACTTGATTTTGAGTGCCTTGAATCGCTGGATGTGGAGCTTTTCAATCATGATATGAATGAACTTCTGGCAGGAAAGGCAGTGAATCTTCCAATCTTTAATTTTAAAACAGGAAAAAGAGAATACAAAGATAAGATCATGCAGCTGGGAAAAGATGACGTGTTAGTTATCGAGGGTATTCACGGACTGAATGATAAATTGTCCTATTCTCTTCCGGTAGAGAGCAAATTTAAGATTTATATCAGTGCGCTGACACAGTTAAATATTGATGAGCATAACTATCTGCCGACTACTGATGGAAGAATGATACGCCGTATCGTGCGTGATGCAAGAACCAGAGGAACTTCAGCAAAAGAAACGATAGCCATGTGGGATTCTGTGCGCCGTGGGGAGGAAAAGAACATTTTTCCATTTCAGGAAGGGGCAGATGTGATGTTCAATTCTGCACTGATCTATGAACTGGCAGTATTAAAGATATATGCAGAACCATTGTTGTTTGCCATTGACAAGGACTGTCCGGAATATCTTGAGGCAAAACGTCTTTTGAAGTTTTTGGATTATTTTCTTCCGATGTCCCCGGATGGAATCGGGCAGAATTCTATCATCCGTGAATTTATCGGTGGTTCGTGTTTTAATGTATAAGAAAAACAGGCTTGCACAAATAAGAAAAAAAGTGTATAGTTAATCGGGTGCCTTGCTGGCAGAATGTGCCGGCTGGCAAATGATGGATTTAAGTAGGACAAATGATCGCGGCCCGTTTATCGGGGTGAGGAAAGTCCGGGCTTCACAGGGCAGGATGCCGGATAACGTCCGGTAGAGGCGACTCTAAGGATAGTGCAACAGAAATATACCGCCCGGTATATACCGGGTAAGGGTGGAAGGGCAGTGTAAGAGACTACCGTCTCTCTGGTAACAGAGAGGGCATATGTAAACCCCATCCGAAGCAAGACCGAACAAAAGCGTTGACGTGGCCCGCCAGCTTTAGGTAGGTTGCTTGAGGCGGCTGGTAACAGTCGTCCTAGATAGATGATCATTCCGACTGTGGCTTGCCACAGTTTAGACATAACCCGGCTTATCGTCCTGCTTAAATCAGATATCAGTAATGGAAATATAACCAAAATCTAAAATGTTTCTTAAAAGACAATAGGAATGTTGACGTTTGTGTGTATTGGGTTTACCATAGCGTCATGGACAAAAAACGGTGCCAGATGGGTACCGTTTTTCCGTACATAAATATAAAAATGTGATGGCATCTGGATGGAAAGGAATGTTATAGATGAGAGAAAAATTACGACAGTTTATGATTGGCAGATATGGGGTGGATGATCTTTCAAGAGTGCAGATCATAGCTGCGCTGGTACTGCTTTTGGTATCTACATTTTTGCGGGTGAATATTTTATACTGGCTGGGACTGGCACTGTTAATTTATTCTTATTTCAGAATACTCTCGCGGAATGTGTCAAAACGTTATGAGGAGAACCAGAGATTTCTAAATGCAAAATACAAGGCAGTGGTAAAGAAAAACAATATGAAAAAACGCTGGGCACAGCGTGGTACTTACCGTTTTTTCAAATGCCCTCAGTGCAGACAGACAGTCCGGGTGCCGAAGGGAAGAGGAAAGATCTGCATTACCTGTCCGAAATGTAAGACAGAATTTATCAAAAAAAGCTGACAAAGGAGAAATGCTTTGTGTTTGGTTATATTAATATCAATCAGAAAGAGCTGACGGAAGAAGGCAAAAAAGCATATCAGGCATATTACTGCGGACTTTGCAGACAGCTTAAATCAAATTGTGGAACCAAGGGACAGATGCTGCTTGCATATGATATGACGTTTCTGATCGTTCTGCTGACCGGCCTGTATGAACTGCCGGATGAAAAGTCACAGTTTACCTGTGCACTGCATCCGTCACAGAAGCGGAATGCGTGGATCAACGAGGCTACAAAATATGCTGCGGATATGAATCTGATTCTGGCATATCATAATCTTATTGATGACTGGAAGGATGACAGGGCTTATACAAAGAAGGCATTTGCAAAAATGCTGAATAAGGATTATACTCGTATCATGTCAAAATATCCGAGACAGGTAGGTGCCATTGAGGAATACATGAAAAAGATCGGAGATGCCGAAAAACACCGGGAGACAAATCTTGATCTTGTTGCCGGTCTGACCGGAGAGATGGTTGCAGAAGTGTTTTGCTGGAAGGAAGATGAATGGGCAGAAGAACTCCGCACAATGGGATTTTACATGGGTAAATTTATCTATCTGATGGATGCGTATGAAGATTATGACAGGGATAAAAAGAAAAACTGTTATAATCCGCTCACATTTGTCCAGAAAGAGCAGGCGCAGGATCTTGATACCTGGTGCCGGCTGCTTTTGACAAGTATGATGTCAGAATGTGCAAAATCATTTGAACGTCTGCCGATTCTTTTGCATGCAGATATTCTGCGTAATATTCTGTATTCAGGTGTATGGTCGAAGTATGAATATCTGCAGATTAAAAAGCGCAGGACCCAGGAAAAGGCAAAAAAGAAAGAGCATAAATAATGAGGTTTGATGTATGATGGATCCATATCAGGTGCTTGGTGTTTCACGGAGTGCCTCTGATGAAGAGATAAAAAAAGCATATCGTTCCTTAAGCCGTAAATATCATCCGGATGCCAATGTCAATAATCCGAACAAGGCGCAGGCTGAGGAAAAATTCAAAGAAGTACAGCAGGCATATGACCAGATCATGAAGGAAAAGCAGCAGGGAAGCAGCTATGGATATAATTCAGGAAATGGTTATGGATATGGGGGCGGACAGAGCTATCATTATAACCAGAGCACTGAAAATCCCAAAATACAGGCGGCTGCAAATTACATAGCTAACCGTTGTTATGCGGAAGCACTTAATGTTTTAAATGGGATTCCTTTTTCAGAAAGAAATGCACGCTGGTATTATTACAGTGCCCTGGCAAATCAGGGAGCAGGAAATAATATCATTGCAAAGGAGCATGCCACACGTGCAGTGGAGATGGAACCGAGCAATTTTGAATACCGTCAGTTTTTACAGCATTTAGAGTATGGCGGAACATGGTATACAAACATGGGAAGCAATTACGACAGACCGTATTCGAGTGCAGGCAACTGGTGTCTTAGTATGCTGTTTTTGAATATGCTCTGTAACTGCTGCTGTCTGCGGCCGTTCTAAAGAAATATGCTTATATTGGCAAACAGAAGATTACATAAAAATACTGCCAGATCGATAAATGGATGATCTGGCAGTATTTTTAGATTAACGACGGTTTGGATTTGTGTATTTCTCCTCACAGTATTTACAGCGGTATATTTCTTTCTCCGGATCGGTCAGAATGAAAATCTGATCCAGTTCCTGCTCGATCGAAGTGATACAGCGTGGATTTTTACATTTGATCACATTTTTGACCTGTTTTGGGAGACAAAGTTCTTTTTTGGATACGATCTGGTCATTCTGGATCACATTGACCGTGATATTGTGATCGATAAAACCTAATATATCGAAGTCGAGTGCGTCAGTTGGACATTCTACCTTTAAAATATCCTTTTTACCCATTTTACTGCTCTTTGCATTTTTGATAATGGCAACCGGACAGTCAAGCTGGTCTAATTTTAAATCATGATAGATCTGCAGGCTCATACCTGCCTGAATATGATCAAGGACAAAGCCCTCATGGATTCCACTGATATTTAACATTGTTCTCCTCCTTATTCAACCTTAATTTCAAGCAGCGTTAAGATCAGAGCCATACGGACATAGACAGCATATTGTGCCTGTTTGAAATAAACAGCTCTCGGATCGTCATCTACCTCTACGGAGATCTCGTTGACACGTGGGAGTGGATGTAAAACGATCATATCTTCCGGTGCGAGATCCATTTTTGCTTTGGTCAGGATATAGAAATCTTTTAAGCGGACATAATCTTCCTCGTTGAAGAAACGTTCTTTCTGGACTCTTGTCATATAAAGTACATCAAGCTGTGGGATGGCATCCTCTAAACGCTCAACTTCAGTAAATGGAACATTATTTGCACGCAGGACATCTTCACGGATATAACTTGGAATACGCAGTTCTTCCGGTGAGATCAGTACAAATTTAATGCCTGGATAACGAATCAGGGCACTGATCAGAGAGTGAACAGTACGGCCAAATTTTAAGTCTCCGCAGAGTCCGATCGTCATATTGTCAAGACGTCCTTTTAAGGAGCGGATGGTAAGAAGATCGGCTAATGTCTGGGTTGGATGCTGATGACCGCCGTCACCGGCATTGATAACGGGAATTCTGGATTTTTGGGAAGCTACAAGAGGTGCACCTTCTTTTGGATGACGCATTGCACAGATGTCTGCGTAACTGGAGATAACTCGGATTGTATCGGAAACACTTTCGCCTTTTGCTGCGGAACTGGAATCAGCACTGGCGAAACCTAAAACAGAACCGCCAAGATTTAACATGGCAGCTTCAAAACTTAATCGGGTTCGTGTACTTGGTTCGTAAAAACAGGTGGCTAATTTTTTGCCTTCACATGCGTGTGCATATTTGTTCGGGTACTTCTCAATATCATTGGCAAGGTCTAAAAGCCTGTCTAATTCATCGATGGAGAAGTCCAATGGGCTCATTAAATGACGCATATTAATCCTCCTAATATTCAGCATTTTTTCTATCATATAATAATCATTATCTGATTTCAAGAAGAAAAAAATTTACGTTATATTGACAAAATATGCGCTTGTTTTCAGATATTTTTGGGCAGATAAGTCTATATATCAGTAATTGAAAATAAAAATATCAGGAGGAGCCTGGAGTGTTACAGTGAATAAGAATGCGTTCAAATAACAATCCGGCAGCCATCCACAGTGGGGCATAATCAAGCCGGATGACGCCGCCTATATTCGCTTTTGCCTGGCTGTAATCCCAGGGACACATGCCATGGTGTTTTAAAAGTGTGCCGCTGATATATTCAAATGAAAAAATGCCAACGGAATAGATACAGCCACGAAGGAGAGCCGGCAGATTTTTGATATGCCGGTACAGTGGTGCGATTACCGCAGCAGTTCCATAAATAGGAAACATCCATACGGATGTCCGCCCGATCAGACGTTTATCCTGTTTCAGAAAAGAGCCTGTGGAAGTAAAAAGAATTTCCATGCACCAGCCGGTCAGTCCACAGACAAAGAAGTTTTTTGTAATCATGTTCGTGTGTTCCTTTTATAAAATCATGATATCAGTATGCCGCATGGTATTGGAAAATATGTAACATTTTTCTAAAATAAAGGCGGAAAACTTGTAAAAACAGACGTTCTGTCATATAATAAAACAAGTGTATTCCAAGGAAAGAGAATGCGGCTGAATCAATTACTCGAACATATTTCATACGAAAGCGTGAAGGGGAGCCACGACCTTATCATTACGGATATCTGTTATCATTCCGGAAGAGTAAAGCGGGGGTCCCTGTTTGTCTGTATAAAGGGACAATATACGGATGGACACGATTATATTATGGATGCGGTAAATGCAGGTGCATTTGCGGTGGTAGTGGATGAAAACTGTATGGTAAATGTCCGGTGGGAATGTTTTATTTATACAGAGCATGGAAAAGTGCGTGTGCATGAGCTGGTACGCAATTATGGCATGGCTGTGATCGGGGTACATGATACCAGATTGGCGCTTGCCCGGATTTCTGCAGCATTTTATGACTATCCGGCAAAAAAACTTAAGATGATCGGGATCACCGGAACAAAAGGAAAGACGACGACATCATTTCTTATAGCAGGAATCTTAAAAGAAGCAGGATATAAGACCGGTATGATAGGCACTATTTGGGTGGATAATGGAAAAGATATAAAAAAAGCAGGTCATACGACGCCGGAATCAAGCGATCTGCAAAAAGAACTGGCGCAGATGGTAAAAAATGGATGTGTGTGCTGCGTGATGGAAGTATCTTCCCAGGGAATCAAGATGCAGCGTGTGGCAGGGATTTTTTTTGATATCGGGATATTTTTAAATATTGAACCGGATCATATCGGACCGGGAGAACACGCATCATTTGCAGAGTATCTGTATTGTAAGAGCAGGCTGCTCAGGCAGTGTGCGTCAGGGATTGTCAATCTTGATGACCGGAATACAGAAAAAATACTGTTTGGTCATACCTGTAAGACAGAGACTTTTTCTGTGCAAAAAGAAAATCATATGGAAGTTTTAGGGCAGAAGGCAGATATTGTGGCAGAAAAGATTACGTTTTCCATGAAAGAAGGAAGATTATACAGCCATTTTTTTACGGATGGCAATGAAGAATTTCTGCTGCAGATGCCAGGAATTTTTAATGTTTCAAATGCACTTGCAGCCATTCTTGTGGTGCGTCATTTTAAGATAGCGCAGAATGTGATAAAAGATGCACTGCAAAGACAGACGGTTCCGGGACGATGCGAAAATGCAAAAATATCAGACGAATTCGTGTTTTTGATCGATTATGCGCACAATGAGATGAGTCTGCGCAACCTGCTGCAGACATTGCGTGAATTTAAACCGGGGAGGCTTATTGTGATCTTCGGCTGCGGGGGTAACCGTTCAAAATTAAGAAGAGGCAGAATGGGTGAGACGGCAGGAATGCTTGCAGATTTTACGATTCTGACATCCGACAACCCAAGATGGGAAGATCCGGAGCTGATCTTAGATGATATTGAGAACGGTATGAAGGGTACGGAAGGGGCATACATACGCATCGCAGACCGGCGGTTGGCGGTGGCATACGCATTTGACCACGCCAGAGAGGGAGATATTATCGTTCTTGCAGGAAAAGGGCATGAGGACTATCAGGAGATCTGCGGGGTACGTTATCCGATGGAGGATAAAGAACTTATAAAAAAGGCAGCAGAGCGGGACAGACAAAGAGAAAGGCATAGTAACTGAAATGGCAGAATATGCAAATATCATTGTGGATATTTATCAGGGAAAATTAGATAAAACGTTTCAATACCGGGTGCCGGAGAGGCTAAAGAGTACGATCGCAGTCGGTATGTTAGTTTCAGTTCCATTTGGTTCCAGAAAAATGCAGGGATATGTAATAGAACTGACAGATGTCTGTGAGTATGAGGAAGATAAGATCAAAGAGATACTCGCGGTCGTAAAAGACGGTGTCCGGATCGAGTCACAGATGATCGCACTCGCAGGCTGGATGCGGGAAAATTATGGCGGAACCATGAACCATGCCCTAAAGACAGTACTGCCGGTCAAGGAAAAAAAGAAAGCAAAAGAACAGAGAACAATAAGACTTGCGCTGCATCCCGTTGAGGCAAAAAATGAGCTGGCGGAATGTGAGAGAAAGCATAAGACGGCAAGGGCAAAACTTCTTATGGCACTGTTAAATGAGCGGGAGTTAGAATGGGAGACGGCAACGCAGCAATTGACAGTTTCAGCATCTGTAATCCGTGCAATGGAGGAAGCAGGTATCGTAAGAGTTGTCAGTAAGACAGCATACCGCAATCCGGTTGATGGACTGGACACGGGTGGGGAACGAAAACAACTGAATGAGGAACAGCAGAATATCGTTTCAAAGATCACGGCGGAGTATGATGCGGGAGAACGCAGGACATATCTGATCAAAGGCGTCACCGGAAGCGGAAAGACGGAAGTTTATATGGAGCTGATCGCACATGTGCTCGCACAGGGAAAACAGGCGATCGTGCTGATACCGGAGATTGCGTTAACCTACCAGACGGTGAGACGTTTTTACAACCGTTTTGGGGCACAGGTATCGATCATAAATTCAAAACTTTCGGCGGGAGAGCGGTATGACCAGTTTGAACGTGCGAAAAACGGAGAAATTTCAGTGATGATCGGCCCGCGTTCAGCGTTATTTACACCGTTCCCCGATCTGGGGATCATTATCATAGATGAGGAGCATGAGGCTTCCTATAAGAGCGAGACAGTGCCAAGATATCATGCGAGGGAAACTGCGATACAGAGGGCAGAAATGACAGACGCGATCGTAGTGCTTGGTTCTGCTACACCATCTCTTGAGAGTTATTATAAGGCAGAAAAAAATGAATACTGTCTGTTAGAATTAAAACACAGAGTACAGAAACGACCGATGCCTTTGTGCGAGACCATCGACCTGCGGGAGGAGTTAAGAAGGGGCAACCGGTCAATCTTAAGTGACCGTCTGAGTGAGCTCATGGAGGACCGTCTGAAAAAGGGAGAACAGACGATGCTTTTTATCAACCGGCGTGGCATGGCAGGCTTTGTCTCTTGCAGAGCCTGCGGTCATGTGATAAAATGTCCGCATTGCGATGTTTCTCTGAGTCAGCATGGAAGCGGTGATAGGACACGTTTAGTCTGTCATTATTGTGGATATACGACGGCACAGCCGGATCTGTGTCCGGTCTGCGGCTCTAAGTATATCAGTGGCTTTAAGGCAGGAACACAGAAAATAGAACAGGTGGTAAAAGCGCGTTTCCCACAGGCACGTGTGCTTCGGATGGATATGGATACCACGAGGAGCAAAGAAGGGTATGAACAGATTTTGTCAGCGTTTGCAAATCACGAGGCTGATATACTGATCGGTACACAGATGATCGTAAAGGGACATGATTTTGCCGGGGTTACGTTAGTGGGTGTGCTTGCGGCAGACCTTTCGCTTCATATCAGTGATTACCGTGCGGCTGAACGGACTTTTCAGCTTCTGACGCAGGCGGCAGGACGTGCCGGCAGAGGTGATGTGCCGGGCAGTGTTATCATACAGACTTATGACCCGGAGCATTACAGTATTACGACAGCAAAAGAACAGAATTATGAGGCTTTTTACGGTCAGGAGATCGAATACCGCAAACTGATGCGATATCCACCCGTATGGAATATGCTTTATATTTTATGTGCGTCGAAAAATGAAATGGCAGCGGGGGAAGCAGCGATAGCGTTGATGGAAAGAATCGGTCAGGCGGCGAAAGAAAGCAGCGAGGGAATCTATCCGATCGGACCGTCAGATGCACCGGTTGCAAAAATATCCGATGTCTACCGGAAGGTGATCTATGTAAAAACAAAAGAGTACAGGACACTTGTTCTTTTAAAGGATAAACTGGAAGGTTTTATGAAGGATAACCGTCTGTATCAGAATGTGGCAGTAGGATTTGATTTTAACCCGGTCAACGGATTTTAAAATAGTATAATGGAGGATAAAAAAATGGCACTTAGAACAATCAGAATACAGGGAGATCCTGTACTTACAAAAAAATGCAGGGAAATTACAGAGATAACACCAAAGATCAAAGAACTGATCGACGATATGCTTGATACCATGTATGAGGCAAACGGAGTTGGTCTTGCAGGCCCACAGGTTGGTGTGTTAAAGAGAATCGTAGTCATTGATATCGGAGAAGGACCGGTCGTTATGATCAATCCGGTCATCCTTGAAAAATCCGGTGAGCAGACCGGGGATGAGGGATGCTTAAGTCTTCCGGGAAAAGCCGGTACTGTTACAAGACCAAATTATGTGAAGGCGCGTGCGTTCGATGAAAATATGGAGGAATACGAGATCGAGGGAACAGAGCTTATGGCACGGGCAATCTGCCATGAGTTAGATCATCTTGACGGACATATGTACACGGAACTCGTAGAAGGACCGTTACATGATGTAACTTATGATGATCCGGAGGAATAATATATGCGAGTTATTTTTATGGGAACACCGGATTTTTCGGTGGGGACATTAGAAGAGATCATAAAAGCCGGTCATGAGGTGGTACTGGTTGTCTCACAGCCGGATAAAGCGGTGGGAAGAAGCAAGGCATTAAAATATACACCGGTGAAAGAGTGTGCCCTGGCACATGGCATAGAGGTATATCAGCCGGAGCGCGTCAGGGACAGTGCATGTATCGAATATCTGAAATCTTTTCATGCAGATATCATGATTGTAGTGGCTTTTGGGCAGATTATACCAAAGGCAGTGTTAGACATGCCAAAATACGGCTGTGTAAATGTACATGCGTCATTGCTGCCGAAATACCGTGGTGCAGCACCAATCCAATGGGCAGTCATAAATGGCGATCCATATACCGGTGTGTCCACACAGCGTATGGATGAAGGCGTTGATACAGGAGATATCATTTTAGAAGAAAAAGTTGAGATACGGCCGGATGAGACAGGTGGAAGTTTATTTGACCGTCTTGCAGAAGTTGGAGCGAAACTCTGTGTAAAAACCATAGAAGCGATTGAAAACGGCACGGCTGTTTATACACCGCAGGATAACAGCAAAGCAACACATACGGCAAAGATCCACAAAGAATTAGGCAGTATTGAATGGAAAAAGAGTGCAAAAGAGATTGAATGTCTGATCCGTGGCTTAAATCCGTGGCCGAGTGCATATACAAGACTGGATGGAAAAACACTTAAGATATGGAGAGCGAATGTACTTCCGGATGAAGGCAAAGCTACTCCGGGCTGCATTATAAAAGCGGAAAAGGGAAGTTTCCTGGTACAGACAGGAAATGGTGTCCTAGAGCTTCTTGAAGTACAGTTAGAAGGAAAGAAACGTATGACCACGGAAGCATTTTTAAATGGTTATACGGTGGAAGCAGGAACTTATTTTACACGTGGTTAAGTGAATGGAGGTAATGAGTATGCCTTATTACTATTATGGTTTTGATCCGACTTATGTTTTAGTTTTAATTGGTGCGGTGATCTGTCTGATCGCATCTGCAAGAGTAAAGAGTACTTTTAATAAATATTCACAGTACCGCAGCATGAGCGGTATGACAGGAGCACAGGCAGCGGAGCGTATCTTAAATTCTGCCGGAATTTATGACGTGACAGTCTGTCATATATCAGGAAGTCTGACAGATCATTATAATCCGTCGAAAAAGACACTGAATCTGTCTGATTCCGTGTACGGAAGTAATTCCGTTGCTGCGATCGGAGTTGCAGCGCATGAGTGTGGACATGCGATCCAGCATCAGAAAAATTATGTGCCATTGTCACTCCGTACAGCGATCGTTCCGGTTGCCAATATTGGTTCAACACTGGCATGGCCGCTGATTCTGATCGGGTTGTTTTTTAACCGGTCAACAGGTGCGATGCTTATCGATCTAGGAATCTTATGTTTTTCATTTGCAGTGTTATTCCAGCTTGTAACGCTTCCGGTTGAATTTAATGCTTCACACCGGGCACTTCGGATTTTAGGCGAGCAGGGAATTTTATCTGACAGTGAACTGCCTTATACCAGAAAAGTATTGAAAGCTGCGGCACTGACCTATGTTGCAAGTGCGGCTGCGGCAATTTTACAGCTGCTTCGACTGGTTCTTTTGTTTGGAGGACGTAATCGTGATGACTGATACCGTAAATACAAGAAGACTGGCATTAGATGTTCTCGTTGAAGTGACGGAGCATGGGGCATACAGCAATCAGGTGCTTCGTGCAGTACTTGAAAAATATCAGTATATGGAAAAATATGAGAGGGCCTTTTTGACCAGACTTGTTGAGGGAACGATCCAGCACATGATAGAGCTTGATTATGTGATCGACCAGTTTTCCAAAGTGAAAGTAAAAAAAATGAAACCCGTCATCCGCAATATTTTAAGACTTGGTGTGTATCAGATATGCTATATGGATTCTGTGCCGGATTCGGCAGCATGTAATGAGGCTGTAAAACTGGCAAGAAAAAGCGGATTTTCTACATTGAGTGGTTTTGTGAATGGTGTGCTCAGAAATATTGCAAGAAACCATGATTCCATCCAGTATCCGGATGAAGAAAAAGAGCCGGTTTGTGCTTTGAGTGTCCGTTATTCCATGCCGGAGTGGATCGTGGAAGAGTGGCTTAGCGCATATGGATCAGAGCAGACAAAGGCAATATTGGATGCATTTTCGAGAGAAGCACCGCTTACGATCCGCACAAATGTGACAAAGATCACACCGGAAGCGTTAAAAGAACAGTTAGAAGCGGAAGGTGTGACGGTCCAGACGTTAGAGGATCTTCAATATAAAGGACTGCCGCATGCAGATGGATCTGGTTATGCAAAGGCATATAATTATGCCTTTGCGATCTCCGGTTTTGATCATCTGATGGCACTTCCTTCATTTAGAGAGGGACTTTTTTATGTACAGGATATCAGTTCCATGATGGTGGCGGAGACTGCGGCACCGGGGGAAGGTGCACATGTGATCGATGTCTGTGCAGCTCCGGGAGGTAAGAGTATACATCTTGCAGAAATGTTAAACGGCACAGGAAGCGTGGAGGCGCGGGATCTGACGGAATACAAGACGGGACTGATCGAGGAAAATATCAGCCGTTATCAGGTGAAAAATATGACAACAAAGGTCTGGGATGCCACGGTGTCAGATGAGAGCGCAAGGGAAACAGCCGATGTACTGATCGCAGATCTTCCATGTTCCGGACTTGGTGTGCTGCGGAAAAAGACTGACATCCGTTATAAAATGAGCCGCAGGCAGCAGGAAGAGTTAGAAGAACTTCAGCGCCGGATTTTAGATACCGTCTGTTCCTATGTCAGAAAAGATGGGATCATGGTTTATTCTACATGCACGATCAATCCTGGAGAAAATCAGGAGAACGTTGCATGGTTTCTGGGAAAACATCCGGAATTTGAACTGCTTGATATGGAACAGATCTATCCGGGAGCGCAGGTGGGAGATGGATTTTTCTACGCGAAATTAAAACGTATCTCATAGTTATTGAAAAAGAGAATGGAAAGAGAAAGTTATGCAGCAGGAAAAAACAGATATCAAGTCTATGAATCTGGAAGAATTAAAATCATATATGGAATCCATCGGAGAGAAAGCATTCCGTGCAAAACAGCTGTATCAGTGGATGCATCAAAAGCAGGCATCATCCTTCGATGAAATGACAAATTTGTCAAAATCCCTTCAGGAAAAACTAAAAAATGAATGTCATTTTGTCAGTTTAAAGCAGGAGGCAGTACAAATTTCAAAATTAGACGGTACCAGAAAATATCTGTTTGCATTAGATGATGGAAATGTGATAGAAAGCGTCCTGATGCGTTATAAGCATGGCAATTCGGTCTGCATTTCCTCCCAGGTCGGCTGCCGGATGGGCTGCCGGTTCTGTGCATCGACGTTAGATGGTCTGGTGCGTGGACTGACACCGTCAGAAATGTTAGATCAGATCTACCGGATTACAAGAGATACCGGGGAGAGAGTTTCTAATGTTGTTGTGATGGGAACCGGAGAACCAATGGATAATTTTGACAACCTGCTCAGATTTATTGAACTTCTGACGGATGAAAACGGTCTGAATATCAGCCAGCGGAACGTGACAGTTTCGACATGCGGCATTGTTCCAAAGATGAGAGAACTGGCAGATAAAAAGCTGCAGATCACACTGGCACTTTCACTGCATGCATCTTCACAGGAGAAGAGGTTAGAACTGATGCCGGTTGCCAATAAATATGAGATTCATGAGGTGATCGAGGCGTGCCGGTATTATTTTGAACAGACCGGAAGGCGCGTTACATTTGAATATAGTCTGGTTGGCGGTGTCAATGATACCGAGGAGGACGTAAAAAGGCTTGTGGAGCTGATCCACGGTATGAATTGTCATGTAAACCTGATTCCGGTCAATCCGATCAAAGAGCGTTCTTATGTGCAGCCGGATCATGAAGCAATTCTTAAATTTAAAAATAGGCTTGAAAAAAATGCAATTCAAGTTACAATTAGAAGGGAAATGGGCAGGGATATAGACGGTGCATGCGGACAATTGCGCAAACGTTATATCAGTCATGCAGAAAGGTAGGAAGTAGAGAAGATGAAGACGTTTTCCATGACGCACATCGGGCAGCGACGGGAAATGAATCAGGATTATATGTTTACATCAGAGACTGCTGTGGGAAATCTGCCGAATCTTTTTTTAGTAGCGGATGGAATGGGTGGTCACGCTGCAGGTGATTATGCTTCCAGATTTACAGTAGAAAAACTGGTTGAATTGATTGGTAAATCAGTAGAGAACGAGCCGGTGGCAATTATGAAGAGTGCTGTTTCAATGGCAAACAGTCTGCTTTTGACAGAGGCACAGGCAGATCCGGCAAAAAATGGAATGGGAACAACGATTGTCGCAGCAACGGTGATTGGGAATACACTTTATGCCGCAAATGTTGGAGACAGCAGACTGTATGTGATCAATCAGGAAGATATTACACAGATTACAAGGGATCATTCCCTGGTTGAGGAAATGGTCCGCTTAGGTGAAGTAAGAAAAGAAGATGCAAAAGATCATCCGGATAAAAATATCATTACACGGGCAGTTGGTGTATTGCCGGAGGTAATAGCTGATTTCTTTGAGATCAGTCTGAAACCGGGAGATGAGATTTTGATGTGTTCCGATGGACTGACAAATATGATTGAAGATGATGAGATCAGACAGATTGTGCTGGGACAGAGGGATATTGTTGAGAAAGCAGAAAAGCTAGTTGAGACTGCCAATCGAAATGGTGGCAAGGATAATATTACGGTTGTATTGATAGAACCATTTTCTGATGAGGTGAAAGAATGTTGACAGAGGGTATGTACATAGCAGACCGCTATGAGATTTTAGGTAAAGTTGGCGCTGGCGGAATGTCAGATGTATATAAAGCAAAAGATCTTACACTGGGAAGATTTGTAGCGATTAAAGTATTAAAGGCAGAGTTTTCCGAGGATATTAATTTTGTAACGAAATTCCGTTCCGAGGCACAGGCAGCTGCAGGGTTAGAACACCCGAATATTGTAAATATTTACGATGTCGGCAGTGAGAATGGTCTGCATTATATCGTGATGGAATATGTGGAAGGAATTACATTAAAGACATACATTGAGAAAAAGGGACAGCTTTCTTTTAAGGAAGCAGTCAGTATTGCAATCCAGGTGGGCAGAGGTATAGAAGCTGCACACAATAAAAACATCGTTCATCGTGACATCAAACCGCAGAATATCATGATCTCTACAGAGGGAAAGGTAAAAGTAACGGATTTTGGTATTGCGAGGGCAGCGACATCTAATACGATCAGTTCAGATGTGATGGGATCTGTGCATTATTCATCTCCGGAACAGGCGAGAAATGGATTTGTGGATGGCAAGAGTGATATCTATTCACTGGGTATCGTGATGTATGAGATGGTGACAGGACGGGTTCCGTTTGATGGTGATACGACGGTTGCAGTTGCAATCCAGCATCTTCAGGAAGAAATGGTGCCGCCAAGTGTCTATGCGCCGAATCTTCCGATCAGCATGGAAAAGATCATCTTAAAATGTACACAGAAGAATCCTGACAGAAGATATTCTTCCATGACGGCTCTTTTGGCAGATCTGCGAAAAGCACTGATCAGCCCGAATGAAGATTTTGTTGTAATGGTTCCACTTGCAAATCAGGATAAAACCAGAGTGATCGGAGCAGATGATTTAAACCAGATTAAAAAGCAGACTGCAAATGTTTATGTGGATCCTGCGTCTATCAAGATTCAGGAACCGGTTATTGATGATGACGACGATGACGATGATGATATTGATGATGAGGATGGCGATATCAATCCGAAGATGGAAAAGGCGATCACGATCATGGGAATCGCAGCAGGTGTGGTGATCATTATCATTATTATTTATCTGTGTATTACGTTAGCAGGCGGTATGAAATCCGGTAAGAATACTTCTTCGAATACAGAGACCACAAAGACGGAGACACAGACAGGGGACAGCCAGAGTACCCAGATCAAGGATGGCGTGGTAGTACCATCCCTGACCGGAAAGACTATGGATCAGGCAAAGCAGGAGTTGAACGGAACAGGACTCGGTATCAGACAGGCAGGAACTGCATCGTCAGATACGGTAGAAAAAGGACAGATCATCAGCCAGGATCCGGCAGATGGAAAGACTGTGGAAAAGAATACAACGATCGAGGTTATCATAAGCAGCGGAGCTGCTGACGGCAGCAGTAAAAATACGGTCGATATACCAAATGTTGTCGGACAGAGTGAAACAGATGCAAGTGCGGCATTAACGGCAAAGGGATTTAATGTTACAAAGACAACGTCCTATAGTTCTTCTGTTGCGGAAGGATATGTGATTTCCCAGACACCAAATGGAGACACACAGGGAAAAGAAGGCGATACGATCACACTTGAGATCAGTCTTGGATCTGAGAAGATTACAGTGCCGGATGTATCGACAAGCTATAAGTCTGAAGAACAGGCGCGGGAAATGTTATCACAGTTTAATGTTTCAACAACGACAAAATACAGTGACACGGATGCCGGAATCGTAATCGGACAGTCTCTTGCAGTAGGAACACAGGCTGATCCGGGTGCGTCCATCACGATCACCGTCAGTCTTGGACCGGAGCCGGCACAGCAGATTACAACAAAGACCTATAAATTGAATGTCAGTCTGCAGCTACCGTCGGATACATCTAATATTTCCGGGGCAGACATTGTTTTATATGATGATCAGGGCAATGTTTTACAGACCTGGTATGGAAAGACACTTGCAGATTTTGGTACCGGAGGATTGCTTTTATCAAAGACAGGTATCCTTTCGGACAGCGGTAAGATTGTAGTTACCTGGCTGGATCTAAACGGTAATGATTTAAAAGATCAGACCATTGATGTACAGTTTCAGGAAGAGTAAAAGTATTTATGCGGGGAAAGATTATCAAAGGAATTTCCGGATTCTACTACATTCATGTAGCAGAATCCGGAATTTATGAGTGTAAGGCAAAAGGCATATTCCGAAATCAGAATATCAAGCCTCTGGTTGGGGATAATGTTGAGATTGCCGTGTTGGATGAGGAGAACAAAAAAGGAAATATTGAAAAGATCCTGACACGGGAAAATGAACTGGTACGTCCGGCTGTTGCAAATATTGATCTTGCACTGATCATTTTTGCTGCTGCAAAACCGCAGCCTAATTTTAATCTGTTAGACCGTTTCCTTGTTATGATGGAATATCAGAAGGTACCAGTTGCGATCTGCTTTAACAAAACAGATCTGGTTACAGAAGAGGAACTCCATGCGTTTGCAGATATCTATACAGCATGCGGTTATCATACTCTTTTTGTGAGTGCAAAAGAGGAACAGGGTGTGAATGGACTGTTAGAACTTCTGAAAGGGAAAACAGCAGCGGTGGCAGGCCCATCCGGGGTTGGTAAGTCTTCACTTGTGAACCGTCTGCAGCCAAATATCACGATGCAGACAGGGGAAGTCAGCCGTAAGATTGAGCGCGGAAGGCATACAACACGGCATTCTGAAATCATACCGATCGGTGGGGATACTTATATTATGGATACTCCCGGTTTTTCCACACTCTATATTCCGGGTATGGAAAAGGAAGATTTAAAAGAATTTTATCCGGAGTTTGGCAGATGGGAGCCATACTGCAGATTTAAGGGATGTAATCATATCAGTGAGCCGGACTGTGGCGTCAAGCAGGGATTAGAAGAAGGAAGCATCAGCCTGCTGCGGTATGAAAATTATAAATTGCTGTATGAGGAATTAAAGTCAGTCCGGAAATATTAAATAAACAACAAAATTACGGAGGAAGAAATGAATTGTTTATCACCATCTATATTATCTGCTGATTTCAGCCGGCTTGGAGAACAGATACGAGAACTTGATGAGGCGGGAGCACAGTATGTGCATATTGATGTTATGGACGGAATGTTTGTTCCGAGCATTTCATTTGGAATGCCGGTTATCCGTTCTATCAGAGGATGTACAGACCGTATTTTTGATGTCCATCTGATGATCGAAGAACCGGGACGTTATATTGATGAGTTCGCTGAGGCGGGGGCAGATCTGATCACTGTCCATGCAGAGAGCTGCAGACACCTTGACCGCACGATAGAAAAAATCAAAGAAAAGGGACTTTTGGCGGGAGTTGCGTTAAATCCTGCAACACCTGTGTCAGCAATATCCTGTGTACTTGAAAAAGTGGATATGGTTCTTATTATGACGGTAAATCCGGGATTCGGAGGACAGAAGCTGATTCCTTATACAGTGGAGAAAGTCCGTGAATTAAGAAAAATCGTAGATGAGCAGGGATTAAAGACAGATATCGAAGTAGATGGAGGCGTTAATCTTTCAAACGTTGGGGAATTGATGGATGCAGGAGCAAACATCATTGTTGCCGGCAGTGCCGTTTTCTCCGGAGATGTGACTGAGAACACGATCCGCTTCTTAAATATTATAAATGCATGATGGGAGCAGAATGTATGAAACGTTTTTTTATCATATCGGGTGGAAAAATTGAGGATGCATTTGCGAAAGCAGTTTTAAATGGCGTTGCTGAAAAAACGGTGATCGCAGCAGATTCAGGAATGGAATTTCTGCGGAGAAACGAGATCATTCCCCAGATTATTATCGGTGACTTTGATTCAGTGAGCAGCGGGACTTTGGAGTGGTTTCAGAAGAAAGATGATATTATCTGGCATAAATTAAATCCGGTAAAAGATGATACCGATACGGAGTCTGCAATTCGCCTTGCGATTTCAATGGGGGCAGAGCTCATTACAGTACTAGGTGGAACCGGTTCGAGATTAGACCATGTGCTTGGAAATATTGAGCTTTTGGGCATAGGTCTGGAAGCGGGCGTTAAAATTGAGCTGCTGGATGCAAATAACCGTATCCGCATGACAGACTGTGGCATGATTTTAAAGAAAGAGGAGCAGTTTGGAAAATATGTTTCACTGATCCCGTATACTGCGAAGGTGGAACATCTTTGTCTGACAGGATTTAAATATCCGCTGGATGATTATTGCTTAAAGGGTTTCTGTTCGCTTGGAGTAAGCAATGAGATTACAGAAAAGCAGGCAGAAATTACATTTGAAAAAGGGATATTGATCGTCATTGAGTCGAGGGATGATGCGGCAATGACATATGAAATATAAAAAAAGACGGAATCTGTAAATTTTACGACAGATTCCGTCTTTTTGGTAAAAAAGTACTAAAAAAATGGTAGACATTTACTGTAAAAATACTTAAGATAAATATAATAGGTAAAAGGTACTTTGAGAAGAGGATGGACATGACAATTAAAGAATGTTATGAACAGTTAGGACAGAACTATGAGGAAGTGCTTGACAGACTGGGAAGTGAAGTAATTTTAAAAAAATTTGTGATTAAATTTTTAGATGACCCGAGTTTTCAGATGCTGGAGGATGGTTTAAAAGAAAAAAATGCAGACCAGGCATTTCGGGCGGCACATACCATAAAAGGAATTTGCCTGAATCTTGGATTTGACAAACTGTATCAGGCAAGTTCAGATCTGACTGAACAGCTGCGGGGAAAAGATACAGTAGAGGAAACAGATGACCTGTTTTTGAAAGTGAAAGAGCAGTACACCAAACTTGTAGAAGTCGTTCGTAAGATGGCAATGGAGGGGTAAATTACTGAATATAGAAGAACTTACTTTTACGCAGGATCAGAAACATGAGATTGAACTGGGGCACCGTCTTGGAATCGAGATGAGTCTTCCGGTGGAACAGTATTCAAGTCTGATGTATACTGCGAGATGGAAGCATATATACTGTTAACCGATGAGAACGCAGTACTTACAAGAGAGCAGATACTTTCATCGTTAAAAGAAAAAGGTGTTGTGTCAGGAATCAATGAGGAGGCAATTAAGGAACTCGGAAATGGAAAGGTTGAAGTGACCAATATCATTCTGCGAAAAGGAAACAATTCGCGAAACAGAGGACATATCAGTGCCGGAAAAATGGGAAAGATCGTCGGAGGCATTACACAGGCGGGGCAGAACTTAGAGGTGTATGATCTTGGTAATAAAGCAAGGTTACATACCGAGGTTTGTGTCGGCAGGGAAGATAAATATATCAATGATAAAAATCAGCTTGTATTGCAGATGAAATCAGTAGGAAAAGAATTATCGCTGCTAAGAAGTGCTTATCAGAATTTTCAGAAAAGATATATGCCGGAGGAGCGGAATGTAAATCCGATGTATCTGAAGGTTGAAGATACGATTTACACAAAGGAACTTGAAATGAAAGAGATACAGAAAAAAGATGTGTATCTGGATGAAGAGATTGAAAAGAGCAGACATGCGAAGCTGATCGTAAAAGGAACCATATATCAGGGTGTAAAGATAGATGTAAATGGTGCAAGATGGTTTTCTGATGAAGTTACAAATGTTACGGTCCGAAAAACAGATGAACGTGTAGCGTTATATACGAGGAGGAGCAGATATGAGATATAAAATTCTCATTGTAGATGATGCATATATAAACAGGGAACTTCTGAAAGAAATATTAAGAGATGATTATGATGTTTTAGAAGTCGAGAACGGCAAAGAAGCATTAGAGGTCATTGAGAAAGAAAAAGGAAATATCAATGCAGTGCTTCTTGACCTTATTATGCCGGTCATGGATGGATTTGAAGTATTAGAGCATATGCAGAGTAAAAAAATCTTAGATAAAATACCGGTTATCGTAATCAGCGGTGAGACGAGCATGCAGATCGAGAAAAAATGCTTTGATTACGGTGTTTCTGATTTTATCGGCAGACCATATAAAACAGCACTGGTACAGAAACGTGTACAGAATATGGTAAATCAGTATGTATACAAAAACCAGCTTGAAGAGAAAGTGGCAGATCAGACAGCCGTATTGCGCAAGGCATATGATAAACTGCAGCAGCAGACGAAGATGCTTGAAAAGCGCAACCAGGATATCATCGATATGCTTGGTACGATCGTTGAGTACCGTAATTTAGAGAGTGGAGAACATATCCAGCGGGTAAAAGGTTATACGAGGATACTTGCAGAGGATTTTGCAAAAAATTATCCGGAGTATGAACTGACACCGGATATGATCAATACGATCGTGTCAGCGAGTGCATTGCATGACCTTGGAAAAATCGCCATTCCGGACAGCATTTTATTAAAACCGGGAAAACTGACCAAAGATGAATTTGAGTATATGAAATCTCATACATTGCGTGGATGTGAGATCTTAGATTCCATGAAAGATGACTGGGATCCAGTCACACAGAGGGTAACTTATGAGATCGCAAGATCCCACCATGAACGTTATGACGGAAAAGGATATCCGGATGGATTAAAAGGAGAAGAGATTCCGGTATCTGCACAGTTGGTATCAGTAGCAGATGTATATGATGCACTGATCAATAAGCGTTGTTATAAAGATGCCTTTTCGAAGGAAGATGCATTCCATATGATCGTAAATGGAGAATGTGGGGTGTTTTCACCGAAACTGATGCAGACATTCCGCAATGTAAGAACAAAATTTGAACAATTTGCAGACGGACTGGAATAATTAAGAAACAATAGTACACGTTTCCCAGACTGATCTGTTGAGAGAACATAAGAGGTGCAAACGTGATTACAAGTAGCAATATAGCCGATTTCTTTGAAAAGTATACGAAAAACCTGGAGCGGGAAGCATATTTAAATGAGACGGCACTCAAGGCCTTTTATCGAACATGAAGACAGATTAAATGATGAACTTGCGGATGAGTTTTATAAGCAGCTGGACAGAATGAATGCGTCAGGGTATTGTGACAGGCTGATATGTATTGGTATGGCGCAGGTTGTTCAGAAATATTATCAGAAAACAGGAGTCTGGGAAAAGTATCTTCTGACCACACATATACTTGGCGGTTTTTACAGCCGTTACAGTGAAGTGGAAGATGCAAAGAAAAGTATTGCATGCTTTGAGATTGAACGGGAGGCGTTTGACCGGTATTTTGAAATAGAAGACTGGGAAATCCGAAAAAAGATACTGTTTGCCTATTATAATTATGTTGTGGTTCAGGTAAACATGCGTGCTGGTTTTGGACACGGTGAAAAAACGAGAGTGTAGAATTTCAGAAACATCTGATCGAACAGACAGACCGTGCGATCGCTGTTTATGATGATCCAAAAGTACGGGCATTAGATGGGGATAAATATGACTTTGACGGTTTAAAGGAAGAACTGGAATATGATGTTTACGGCAACTGGATCTGCGGTACGGATGAGAGGGAAGATTTAAGCGAGGATATGTTCTGCCGGTCACAGGATGTGATCGAAAAGCTTTATAATAACGTATTAAAGGAAAACGAAAATCCGCTGGATATGGAGGACGAGATCTACTGTAATTACTGGCGGGGCATGTATTTTGCAGGAAAAGTGGAGCTTAGGGAATATGTAGAAAAAATGATAGAGTATTTTGACTACGTATTAGAGCACTCGGATTTAGATGACGCTGAACAATATGTAGATGGAAAACTTTACCAGATACATATGTTTCAGATGCCGACGCTGGCAAGTGTGAAAGAATTAAACGAGGCACCGGAGTTAAAAAAGAGATATATCTTTCTGAAGGTGCTTAATTTGTTACTATTTTTCACTATTAATATGTTGGGAAAAAACCAAAGTGAAATTTTGTGGTTACAAAATTGCAAGACTTATGATATAATACTAGACTGTATCAAACTCTTTATGCTTACACAGCAGAAAGGAGTTGATTTTACGGGCAAAGATTTAAAAGGAAGAGAGCTTGGCGTAGGAATATGCCAAAGAAAAGACGGATTGTATACAGCGGGATTTGTCAGCAAGCGTACAGGAAAGTCCGTTCAAAGATATTTTCCGAAACTTCAAGAATGCCGTAATTGGTACGCAGACGCTAGGTTCGAGGATGAACATGGTGGAATCAATGCTTGTGGTGATATGACAGTCAAAGCATGGTTTGAGTATTGGATTGAAAATATAAAGGGGGATAGTATTAGACCTAACACAATAACAAATTACAGAGAAAGCCTTAAAAATTGTGTAGTAATTTGTGTAGTAAAAAACAATAGAAAGGCGAAAATCCCTACAAATCAAGGATTTTCGGACAGGTATAAGATAAAATGAAACTAGGAATCGTTGGACTTCCGAACGTCGGAAAGTCTACATTGTTTAATTCACTCACAAAGGCGGGAGCACTCTCCGCAAACTATCCATTTGCAACGATTGATCCAAATATCGGAATCGTATCCGTTCCGGATGAGAGAATCGTAAAGCTTGGTGAACTCTATCACACAAAGAAAGTTACACCTGCTACGATCGAGTTTGTAGATATTGCGGGTCTTGTAAAGGGCGCAAGCAAAGGAGAGGGACTTGGAAACCAGTTTCTTGCCAATATCCGTGAAGTAGATGCGATCGTACATGTAGTACGTTGCTTTGAAGACACGAATATCATTCATGTTGATGGATCGGTTGATCCGGCAAGGGATATTGAGACGATCAACCTGGAACTTATTTTCTCAGATGTAGAGATTCTCGACAGAAGAATTGCGAAAATTGCAAAACAGGCGAGAATGGATAAAACTCTTGCAAAAGAACTTGAACTTGTAGAGGCAGTAAAGGCACATCTTGAAGAAGGTAAAATGGCAAGAACATTTGAAGTGCCTGATGATGAGGATGCACAGATCTGGTTTAAGGGCTATAATCTTCTTACTGCAAAACCTACGATTTATGCTGCAAATGTATCTGAAGATGATCTTGCAGATGACGGAGCTTCAAATCCACATGTTGCCAAAGTAAGAGAAATGGCAAAAGAAGAAGGGGCAGAAGTATTTGTTATCTGTGCACAGATAGAGCAGGAACTGGCAGAACTCGACGAGGATGAAAAGAAAGAATATCTTGAGGATCTTGGTGTAGAGTCAAGTGGTCTCGATAAGCTTGTGGCAGCAAGCTACAGCCTGCTTGGATTAATCAGTTTCCTTACTGCAGGGGAGGATGAGTGTCGTGCATGGACGATCAAAAAAGGCACAAAAGCTCCGCAGGCGGCAGGAAAGATTCACACCGATTTTGAACGTGGATTTATCAAGGCAGAAGTAGTAAACTATCAGGATCTTTTAGATAATGGAAGCCTTTCCGCAGCACGTGAAAAAGGAATCGTGGGCATGGAAGGAAAAGATTATGTCGTCAAAGATGGGGATGTGATCTTATTCCGCTTTAATGTATAAAATATAGTCTAAAAATATGCAAAGACGCATATGGTTTTCTAAACGAACTGGTTTGGAAGACTGTATGCGTTTTTGTGAATTTCAGAAAAAAGAAGTGATCAATGTCTGTGACTGCAAGTGCCTTGGAAATGTATGTGATCTGGAGTTTGATGAACATGACGGATGTATCCGGACGATCATCATTCCGGGGCCGGCTAAATTTTTTGGATGTGTGGGACGAGAATTTGAACTGCACATTCCGTGGTGTAAGATCGTAAAGATCGGGCCGGATATCATACTGGTTGAGGTAGAAGAAAAGGAAGTCCGTAAGAAAATACAACAATAGAATATAGGACATATAGGAATTTTATTGTCAAAATAAAACGAAAACGTTTCGAAAAATTTCGTTGAAATGACCAAAAACAGGCGTATCTGACAGGGAAAATTATGTTGACAATTACAAAAACAATGGATATACTTTTAATAAATGGGGATCTGTGCATAGGAGGTAGCTTATGAAGTGTCCGTTTTGCAGCAGTGAAAATACAAGAGTTATTGATTCGAGACCGGCAGACGATAATAATTCGATTCGCCGCAGACGGTTATGCGATGAATGTGGGAAGCGTTTCACGACTTATGAGAAAGTAGAGACCATACCACTTATCGTTATTAAAAAGGACAATAACAGGGAACAGTATGACCGTTCTAAGATCGAGGCAGGTGTATTGCGTGCATGTCATAAGAGACCGATTTCCGTAAATCAGATCAATCAGTTAGTTGATGAGGTTGAGACGGAGATATTTAACCGTGAAGAGAAGGAAATACCAAGCAGCCTGATCGGAGAGCTTGTGATGGATAAGCTAAAGGATCTTGAGGCAGTTGCTTATGTGAGATTTGCTTCGGTATATCGGGAGTTCAAAGACGTGAATACATTTATGAGTGAATTGAAAAAGATGTTAGACAAGTAACAGAACATTAAAATTGTGCTAAAGTATTTACAAAGGCAGACCGATATATTTTTTATCAAGTAGAAGATGCAGATAGATGGGGTAGTGGTATGAATATTTCAGGTATCCGCATACAGGCGGGATTTTATGATTACAATACCATAAAGAATACTCAGATTCAGGAGGAGACGGTACCGAATACCATAGATGAGGTGGTAAAAGACACCCGAGTGGCGGAGGTTACGGAAAGAGAGAGAGATAACAAACCGGATCATGGTGCCACGGAGTATGCGAAACAGTATCAGCCGGATGCCGAATATGAGTTGAAAGGAATGGCGAGTGATATTGCAAGTCTCGATGTTGAGAAGGCTGTTTCTGAAATGAAGAAAGATCAGGTATTGCAGCAGTATCAGTTCTTTGTTGGAGAGCGCATGAGCCAGACCGGATTATTATATATCCGTCCGAATGAGAATTTTTCATTATAATTATAGAATATAAATGATGATAAAAAGAGGATTGCAGGTGAGCGATTCTCTTTTTTACTGGATATTTTTTTCAAAGTATAGTACACTGTATCTCGTATAAAAAATATCAATGAGCATGTATGCAGTATCATGCGGCAGATATGAACTTAACTGAAAATGAAAAAGAGGAAAAATATGATGGAAAAGTTCTATCCGGATGAATATCTGGATTCAACCTATGAGATAGATTTTGATCAATTATATGCGAAAGGGTACCGGGGGGTGATATTTGACATTGACAATACACTGGTACGGCATGGAGCACCGGCAGATGAGCGTGCATGTGCCCTGTTTGCACATTTAAAGGAACTGGGATTTTCGTGTATGCTTTTATCGAATAATAAAGAGCCACGTGTGAAAATGTTTAACGATGCAGTGAACGTTTCATATATTTACAAGGCAGGCAAACCGAATCCGGCAAATTATAAAAAAGCAATGGAAGAGTTAGGTACAGATACCGGCAATACCATTTTTGTCGGGGATCAGATCTTTACAGACGTATACGGTGCAAAGCGTGCCGGTATCCGTTCCATTCTGGTAAAACCGATTCATCCGAAAGAAGAGATACAGATCGTGTTAAAACGCTATCTGGAAAAAATCGTGCTGTTTTTTTACAGAAGGGATCTGGCAAAGAAAAACAAAGCAAAACAATAGATTGCATGTTTTTGGGCAAATTTATTGTTTGGAATAAAATGTTTCTATAAGAGCAAATAAATAAAAGGAAATGAGGAGAACAATGAAAATCGCTATTGGAAATGATCATGCAGCAACTGAGTTAAAATTTGTTATTATGGACTATCTGAAAGAATTAGGACATGAGGTTATTAATTTTGGAACAGATACGTCAGATAGCTGCAACTATCCGGAGTATGGAGAAAAAGTCGGACGCGCTGTTGTGGCAGGTGAGGCAGACTGTGGAGTGCTGATCTGTGGAACAGGTGTCGGTATTTCAATCGCAGCAAATAAAGTAAAAGGCGTGCGTGCAGCTGTATGCTCGGATTGTGCAACGGCAAGACTTGTAAAAGAGCATAATAATGCGAATATTATTGCATTCGGTGCAAGAATCGTTGGAACAGAGCTGGCAAAAGATATTGTAAAAGCGTATTTAGATGCTGAATTTTTAGGTGGAAGACATCAGACCAGAATTGATATGATCCATGAGATTGAGGAACGAAATTCATAAATATAAGTCTTTTTTGTCAATTTGATGGAGCAAAACGAAAAAAAACTTGAAATGTACAGGCATTTATTATAAAATAGAAAAATCAGAGAGTCCAAAACTCGGGCGTATGTTTAAGGAGGAAGTTACATGATTTCAGCAGGAGATTTCAGAAATGGTATTACCATCGAGTTAGAGGGGAACATTTACCAGATTATTGAATTCCAGCACGTTAAACCAGGTAAAGGTGCAGCGTTTGTTAGAACTAAGTTAAAAAATATTAAGAGTGGCGGTGTTGTTGAGAAAACATTCCGTCCTACAGAGAAATGCCCACAGGCACGTATTGACAGAAAAGATTATCAGTATCTGTATGCAGATGGTGATTTATTCTACTTCATGGATGTTGAGACATATGACCAGATCGCTTTATCCAAAGACGATATCGGTGATGCCTTAAAATTCGTAAAAGAGAACGAAATGGTAAAAATGTGCTCTCACAACGGAAGCGTATTCGCAGTAGAGCCGCCTCTGTTCGTAGAGTTAAGAATTACTGACACAGAGCCAGGTTTCAAAGGTGATACAGCAACAGGTGCTACAAAACCGGCAGTTGTTGAGACTGGTGCAACTGTATCTGTTCCATTGTTCGTTGAGCAGGATGATGTGATCAAGATTGATACAAGAACAGGTGAGTACTTATCCAGAGTTTAATGGGTGCGAGTGCTGATTTGGCATAAAAGGCCCCGGAAGCATTTTGTTTCCGGGGTTTTTCGTCTAATATAGTGCTTTTAGGATTAAGATGGACAGGAGAGAATCATGAAGAAAATTGCGCTGATCATGGATGGCTGGAAAAGGTGGTTTACTTTTGCATGGCCGGCAGGTATTCTTCAGAGAATCAGGCAGACTGGCGAAGAAGTGAGTCTGTATATCTTTAACAGTTCCGGTGGATGGAGCTGCGATAATGAATACAATATCGGGGAATATAATATTTACCGGCTTCCGGAATTGTGCGAATTTGACGGTGTTATTCTTGATCTGAATAATATTGCTTATCCGAAGGTACGGGAAGAAGTGATACAGCGGGCAAAAGAGTCCGGTGTACCGGTTATTTCCATTGCAAATGAGATCGAAGATTTTTATTATGTCGGGATCAATAATGAAAAAGCAATGCGGATGATGATCGAACATCTCCATGAGAAACACGGATGTAAAAAATACTGGTTTGTCATGGGATCGGAAGATAATTATGAGAATGTAAAAAGAATATCTGCCTTAAAGACATATATGGATGAAAAACAGCTTGTATATTCGGAATCTGATTTTTATTGCGAGAGTTTTGAATATCAGTGTGGGGTAAATGGCTTTGAGAGGTTGCTTGAAACGCATGATGCACTGCCAGAGGCGATCATCTGTGGAAATGACAATATCGCCGTCGGTGTATGTGAGGCGGCAGCGGCACATGGATATCAGGTTCCAGAGGATTTCTGTGTGACAGGTTTTGATAATTTTGACAAGGCAGCATATTATGAGCCGAGGATTTCAACGATCGGTCATATCCGGGAAAATGTTGGAATTGCATGTGCAGATTTATTCTTACGCATCTGGAAAGGGGAAGATTCAGAAAGGTTTTATTATACGGATACAGAAGGCATTTTCTGGGACAGTTGCGGCTGTAAGGCGGCGAAAGTGCCGGATCAGGCAAATTATCTCAAAGGGCAGATCATGTACGGAATTGAAACTGCCCGGTTTGAGGATGAGGTATTTTCACTGGAATACGAACTGCTCAAATGTAATACGGTCCGTGAGATGATGTACTGTATCCCACAGTGTATTCCTTCCCTGAAATGTGACGCAATGTATCTGATCCTTGATTCACACATGGATGCGTATAAGGAGCAGGTAAAAGCACACCGGAGTCTTCGTTTTTTTGATGAAGAAGATTTTCATGTAGAAGGCTATCCGAAATGTATGCAGGTGAAATTTGCATATAAAAATGGCAGGATGATTGATACAGACCAGATGGAGATTGAAGGTATTTTTCCATTTTTTGAACCACAGGCGGGTGGCACGGATTTCTTATTCCTTCCGATGCATTTCAGAAATCGTACAGTCGGTTATCTGGTCATTGAAAATGCTGTTTATCTGATGGAAAAACAGTATCTGTTCCAGGTGGTAAAAACGCTGACGAATGCGATGGAGAACCTGCATAAAAAAGAAAAATTAGAATACATGAACCAGATTTTATCGGGTCTGTATATCAAAGATTCCATGACAGGGCTTTATAACCGTATGGGATATCAGAAGCTGTCGGAGAGCTACTTTTCTATTATGAGAGAGAAGAAGATACCCGTGTTAGTCATGTTTGTTGACCTGGATCGTTTGAAATATATTAACGATACCTTTGGACATGAATATGGTGACTTTGCGATTGTTTCTATTGCAAAGGCTATGCAAAAACACTGCGATGCAGATGCGATCACAGCGCGGACGGGCGGCGATGAATTTATTGTGCTGGAAAGTGCGAAAGATGAGGAAGCCGGCATGCTGTTAGCAGATAAGATCAGGGCAGAACTGAGTGCGCTGCGGAAAAAAATGCAGCTACCGTTTGACTTAAGTGCAAGTATTGGTGTTGTTGTTGCACAACCTGGCGGGGAAAATGCGCTGGAAAGCTATGTCAAACGGGCTGAGATGCTGATGTATGAAGAGAAAACGGAGAAAAAAGTAAGCAGGGACAGTTGACAGATGAAAAAAAATTTGTGCGGCAGACTGCTCGAATATGGCAGAGCGTGCCGGTGTGAATTGAAAGATACCGGATGGGGAATGAAATTAGTGGTGCTGGTGATCACAGGCTTTTTCTGTGGTGCACTGGCAACCGAGTATTTTGGCAACAGGATATATTTTTTTTCCGGTGGCGTGATATTAAGTGACATGCTGCTTGTGGGTATAGTATGTCTGTTTTCACGTATCGGTGACCGCATCTGGCATAGGAATATTAGAAATATTCTGTATGGGATTGCAGGAGCTTTGATATTCGTCTTTAGCTGTGTATATGGAAGTGTTGGCAATGAACATATGGTCAGCACTTTTTTTGCTACATTGATTTATATTTTACTGCTCTTATCGGGACGCTTCATCTGGGCGTGGCTGGTAAAACGCCATCATACGCCGTTTTGTGGAATCCACTTTGCGGCAGGATGTGTTATCTGGTGTGTATTTCTGGTATTTCTGTTCGGGCAGGGATTTGTGGATGATTATATTTCGGAGTATCGGAATCATAACACTTATGTGACGCAGGCAGGCGAGGTGGATGGGTTTGTGGATTACATTGCACAGGGAGAATATACACCGGTCTGTGTGACTTATGGTCCGGATGGTGAAACAGATATGGCAACCGGCACTGTGGATTTAAGTCCATATGTGGCAAAAGAGAAGAAGTGGCACAGAATCTACCGGAATTTTTTTACGAAGCATACCAGAAAAGATGCGCCGGTTGCGGGAAAGATCTGGTATCCTGCGGAGGCAGAAAACTGTCCTGTTGTGTTTATGGCGCATGGCAACCACAGCATTACAGCAGAATCTTATCTGGGATACGATTATCTCGGTGAATACTTAGCATCGCACGGCTATGTATTTGTGTCAGTGGATGAAAATATCTTAAACGAGAGAAGCGGGGAAAATGATGCGCGTGCCGTCCTGCTGCTGGAAAATATCGGGGAAATCTTAAAGAAAAATAAAGATGAGTCACTGCCGGTATACGGTAAGATCGATGAAAATCATATTGCACTGATGGGACACTCAAGGGGCGGAGAAATGATCGCAGATGCTTACCTGTTCAATGAGTATGATGCATATCCAGGCAATGGGATGTTTACATTTGATTATCATTATTCGATCCAGGCACTTATTGCAGTGGCACCCTCGGTCAACCAGTATCTGCCTGCAGGACATGAGACGGAACTCTCAGATGTTGATTATCTGGTTTTACAGGGAGCAAATGATCAGGATATCAGTGTTTTCCTTGGAAATGAGCAGTATGAAAATGTTTCCTTTTCAAAAGACGGGGCTTACATTGCATCTTCACTCTATATTGCCGGGGCAAATCATGGACAGTTTAATACGGAATGGGGCGGGTATGATATCGGAAGACCGTTTTCGCTGTGGCTGAATGTAAAAAATTTCATTACAGCGGAAGATCAGCAGGAAATCTTAAAGATCGCATCGCTTGTTTTTTTAGATAAGAGTTTAAAAGAAAATAATACTTATGCGGATTTTCTGACTGATTATGCAAAGTATGCGGCATATCTGCCCAAAACGCTTTATGTGCAGCAATATGAGACTTCAGATGCTTCGTTTATTACCGACTACGAGGAGGATTCTGATTTAGAGACAGCGCCGGGGGGAAGCATATCTGCAGAACATTTTACGATGTGGACGGAGGAAGAATTGGCGGATTCTGAATCGGCGATGGGAAAGAGGGAGAACCATGCCGTGCGGCTGAAATGGAAAGATACGAATGATGCATATTATGAGATCATGTCAGATGGACAGATGGCGATGGAAGATGGAGGAATCTGTTTTGATGCCATGGATTTGAGGGAGAAAGCGGAGAATGAACCGATTGATTTTTCTGTGGTGCTGACAGATATCCATGGAAATCATGCAGTCAGTTCTGTGAGTGATTCTGTGATCCTTTATCCGGCATTTCCAGTAAAACTTTCCAAAATCCAGTATCTCACAGGAAAAAGTGAATATAAAAGACAGCTTCAGACCGTGCATATCACAGCAGATCAGTTTGTGGCGGAAGATGGATTTAACCGGGAACAGATCAAAAGTATCCGGTTTGTATTTGACAGGATAGAAAATGGTGCCATAAACTTAGATAACATCGCTTTTGTGAAGTAGGGAAAGAAAATTTTTACTGTAAGCTGCATATAATAGCAGAAAGAATGATACAAAGGGGAGTTCATGCAATTTTTAATACAGGGGGACCGCGGCGTATGGGTGGAATATTTACAGCTTGCACTGACCAGAGCGGGATATCCGGCTAGAATCGACGGAATTTTCGGGGAGCGTACCTGTCAGGCACTGAAAGATTTTACCGGGGATACTGATAATTGTACGGTAAACCGTGTGGTATGGGAAAATTTAAAACCTTATCTGACCGGATACCGTATGCATACGATTAAAAAAGGAGATACGGTTTTTGGACTGGCGCGCAGATATGGGACAACGGAGGAAGCGATTCTTACTGCGAATCCGCTGATTGATCCGGATGAGCTTGTGATCGATGCCATTTTAGCGATTCCACTTGGATTTCCGCTAGTTCCGCAGATGGTAAAATATACTTCGGTTCTGACAAGGTGGATCGTAGAAGGTCTTGTAGTGCGCTATCCGTTTTTATCTGCCGGTGTCATAGGAAAAAGTGTGATGGGAAAAGATATCTGGAGCATCTGGATCGGAACTGGTGCAAAACAGGTATTTTACAGTGCATCCTACCATGCAAATGAGAGTATTACAACCCCGGTGCTGTTAGCATTTGCGGAGGAATATGCGGCATCTTACGCTTCAGGTGGAAACATTGTTTTTTCATCTGCTGCCGGTGCGGAAAATGATGGACAGACGGATATGGGACAGGAGTCGGTGGATGCGCGTACTCTATATAATGAATTTCAGTTATGCATGGTGCCGCTTGTGAATCCGGATGGTGTGGATTTAGTCAATGGTTTGTTAAACAGTGGTGTTTATTACCGCAGGGCGAGACTGATCGCAGAGGATTATCCTGCAATTCCGTTCCCGGACGGATGGAAGGCAAATATTGAGGGGGTGGATCTGAACCTGCAGTTTCCGGCAGGATGGGAGATGGCAAAACAGATCAAGTTTTCGCAGGGGTATGACAAACCTGCACCGCGGGACTATGTGGGGGAAGCACCGCTTACGGCGCCGGAGAGTGTAGCAGTGTATGAGCTGACAAGAGAAAATGACTTTCTGCTGATCCTGGCATATCACACACAGGGTGAGGTTATTTACTGGAAATATCTGGATTACGAACCGGCAAGGTCAAAAGAGATCGCAGACTACTTCGGGCGTGTGAGCGGATATGCGGTGGAAGAAACACCTGGTGCGTCAGGTTATGCCGGATATAAAGACTGGTTTATTAAGGAATATGACAGACCAGGTTATACGATCGAGGCTGGCATGGGAGAAAATCCGCTTCCGATGACACAGTTTGAGAGAATTTATCACGATAATAAAGGAATTTTAGTTGGCGGCATGATGCAGCTGCGGTAAAATCAGAAGAAAAGAATGGCAGATGCAGAAAAAGTTGCAGTTCACAGATTACCCTGTGAACTGTAACTTCGCAGCCCCATATAAAGTTTTGCGCATGCTGCCAGCAGAGATTTACATGGAAAAGGGGAGAATGCAATGGTGAAAATAGATCTGATCACCGGATTTTTAGGCTCCGGGAAAACAACTTTTTTAAGAAAATATGCTTCTTATCTGATCACACAGGGACAGAATATCGGAATTTTGGAAAACGATTTCGGTGCAGTCAATGTGGATATGATGCTGCTTGGTGATCTAAGGGGAGATAACTGTGAACTTGAGATGATATCGGGCGGCTGTGATGCTGACACGCACAGGAGACGTTTTAAGACGAAACTGATATCCATGGGCATGTGCGGATATGACCGTGTGATCGTGGAGCCTTCCGGGATCTATGATGTGGACGAGTTTTTTGACACACTGCATGAGGAGCCGTTAGACGGATGGTATGAAATCGGAAATGTGATCACAGTTTTAGATTCGAATCTGGAAGAAAATCTGCCGGAAAGCGCAGAATTTCTGCTGGCATCACAGGCGGCAGATGCAGGATGTATTGTTTTAAGTAAGACACAGGAAACAACCGAAGAGGAACAGAAAAAAGCAGTTTCCCATCTAAACAGAGCATTGAAAAATATTAGGTGTAAAAGACAGTTTGAGGAGGTCTTTTCTAAAGACTGGGAGCAGATGACAGATGAGGACTTCAGGCAGATCGTATCCTGTGGCTACCGTATGGAAAATTACCGCAAACCGGATTTGACACAGGAGGAAACGTTTCAGTCTCTCTACTTTATGAATATGCATATGACAGAAGAACGATTACAGGAAGTAACCCAAAAACTGTTCTTAGACAAATCCTGTGGAAAAGTTTTTCGTATCAAGGGATTTATGAAAAATGAAAACGAACAGTGGATCGAGCTGAATGCGACAAAAAACAATCTGGTGGTTTCACCGATCGGGATGGGACAGGAAGTCATTATCGTCATAGGAGAACAACTGTCGGAGGATGCGATACGCAGTTGTCTGGAAGAGAAGCAGGGTGAAAAAAATATTTTTCACACACAGGAATAAGGAGCAATATGCAGACATATTATCAGTTTTACTGGGAAAAAAAAGATGGGGAAAACATAAAGATTCTGCGCGTTTTTGGTGAGTCAGAAGAAGCTGTCATACCGGATACGATAGAGGGATATGCAGTGACGGAAACTGGCGATTATTGTTTTGCTGCGTCAGCGCATTTGAAAACGGAGTATGAGCACACAGTCTGTATCTATGACACGGAGAAAAAAACATGGCAGAAAATGCCGGCAGATAGTGCGGACTGGAGCATGCGCCTTGTGGAACTTGGCGGGGAAAGATTAAAAAAACTGACACTGCCGGATACAGTGCATAAAATTGGAAATTATGCATTTTATAATTGTAATGCATTAGAAACACTTGAGATCGGGAAATATCTTGAGGAGATCGGAAGCGACGCTTTTATGAACTGTAAAAAGTTTCATTTTCTGATGATACGCTGTGATGTTTTTGAAGGCAGTGGGGCAAAACAGATCTTAAGCCGGATTTCGGCAGATATGGAAGTGACGTTTGCGGGAGAGAGCAGACAGACGGCGGTATTTTATCCGGAATATTATGAGAGCTATGATGAGATCGCACCGGCTCATATTTTTGGACGGAGCATTGAGGGAGAAGGCTTCCGGGCAAGGCAGTGTTTTAAGGAGGGAATCCCGGACTTAAGTCAGTATGACCTCATTTTTCCAAAAGCATGTGCAGAAGAAAAGAAAAGCACACTGCTTCACATATTAAGCCTGCGGTTACGGTATCCGGTCAGTCTCACAGAGGAGGCCAAAGAACGCTATGTAAAATATTTAAAAGAGCAGGAATCATATATGATACCGAAACTTGTGGAGCAGAAAAATATGGAAATGATCACTTTTTTCTGTGAAAATGGCTGGATCACGCAGGGGGCAGTGAAGGCAGGATTAGAACAGGCTTCCCGGATGGAGTGGGCAGAAGGAACGGCGGAGCTTTTGCGTCTAAAGAGTCAATATTTTACGGAACCCAAAAAAGAACGATATACATTTGATGAGTTATGGTAACAGCGCGTCATGTTTCGCATGGCATATAGTTTATTGTATCAGAGGAGAAAAACGTGGCACATATACAGACGGAGTCAGAATGGCAGGAAGAGATGTCGGCAAAGATCATGGAGTTTGTACGGCATGAATTATATATGGAACTGCGGTATTTAAAACTGGCATTGTCGCAGTTACAGTTAAAAATTGATCCGAATCTGCGGGCATTTGCAACAGACGGTGCATATCTTTATGTAGCACCGGAATGGCTGATCGGGATTTTTGAAAAGAATGCGCTGTATTTAGACCGTGCATATCTGCATACGGTACTGCACTGCATTTTTTCGCATTTGTGGATTGGAGGAAGCAGGGACAGAAGGACATGGAATTTAGCATGTGATATCGCAGTGGAATATACGATCGACCAGATGCAGGCGGAATGTACAAAACGTATTTTAAGCTGGACGAGAAAACAGATGTATGACAGATTAAAAGAGCAGAAACAGGGGATCTCTGCAGCTGTGATATACCGGATGATCGAGGGGGATGAGTTAGAACAAAAGATTCTGCTGCAAAAGGAATTTTACACGGATGACCATTGTTACTGGCCGAAAAAAGAGGATGGACAGGCAAAGCAGGAACAGGCGGTAAGAAACCAGGATCAGTGGAATAAGATCGCAAGACAGACGAAGATGGAGCAGGAACTGCGTGGCGGTGAGACAACGGACGGTGAGGATTTATTTTTGGCACAGGCAACAGCAGAAAAGAGCAGAAGAAGTTATAAGGACTTTTTACAGCGTTTTTCGGTACTGCGTGAGGAAATTGGTGTAAACCAGGATGAGTTTGATCTGAATTATTATACATATGGATTGAAATTGTATGGAAATATGCCGTTAATGGAGCCGCTTGAGAGCCGGGAAGTCAAAAAGATCCGGGAGTTTGTGATCGCTATTGATACCAGCTATTCCACAAGCGGCACACTGGTGGAACAGTTTTTAAAGGAGACATTTTCGATACTGACACAGAAAAACAGTTTTTTTTCGCAGTCTAGGATACGTGTCATCCAATGTGATAACCAGATCCGGTCGGATATTGAATTAAAAAGTGAACGTGATATTACGGCACTGATGCAGAAGTTTACAGTTGCAGGAGGCGGCAGTACGGATTTCCGGCCGGTATTTTCCTATGTCAATGACCTGATCGAATGTGGGGAGTTAAAAAATATTGGCGGTTTATTGTATTTTACAGATGGCAGGGGGACTTATCCGAAAGCAAGACCGGACTATCAGACAGCATTTTTATTTTTGGAGGACTATGATGATGCGGTGGTTCCGCCCTGGGCAATCCGGCTAAGACTTGAGCCGGAAGAATTTAAAGAAAAACGCAGTGCATCATGAAAATTGTGAAACAGGAAGCGGCATAGAGAATAAGTATGAGAAATTAAAACATGCGGTGGCAGAGGGCAGAAAAGTTCTGTTCTTCGGTACCGGAATCCGGGAAAAGTATACGATTCCCGAAACTTACTGCACGGATTTCTGGTGTTATCCGATGTTTGCGTCAATCTCCGAGAGCATGAACAGATCAAAACCGGTAGGAACGATGGGACTTTATATTCAGTCAGAACATCCGGCACTGGCAGAGTTTGTGACAGAAGAATATGAGACACCGCAGTGGTGGGATATCATAACGGATGCAAAAGCTGCAATTTTAGACGGAACAGATATCGAACCGATCGTCTGGGTGATCGATAATTTTAGATTGAAAAATTGTATGGATGATAAAATCAAGAATCTTGAAGAAAGACACAAAAAATAATTAAAAGCATGCGGTTTTTATAATTTTAGAAGCTGCATGTTTTTTTGTGACAGGAAATTTTACAATCTGATAAAAATGTATTTTCGCAGAAAATTCATGCAAAAAAAGTCCAGAAATTACAGTATTTGAGAAAAACGACAACTGTTATAATAAATTCTGCGTCAACAAATTAAAAATTATATGTTGTAATGCATAAAATTTTTTAAATTTAATTGTCAGACAACATGTGAAATACAACGAAAATAAGCGAAAATACATAGAGTAGTACTTATTTACCACACAACAGTTTCTGTGGATATTGCCCGAAAAGCAGCGTGGAAATAACTTAAAAAATTAAAAATTAAGTAAATATAAACAAAATGTGAAAATTTGGTGAAATATATTCTACAAAAAAAGAAGTAGAAAAATGTGCAGATTATACAAAAATAATTGAAAATATTGACGCAAAATAGTACAATATATATAATAAAAATTAAGTTAACGATAACTTAAATATTAACAAAGTTATCAAAGCTAACAAAGTTATCTTGGAGGGTTCGAAGGTTAGAAACACTGTTATAAATAAGAGGGGGATAGCTGTGAAGATGGGATTTTTGAAACAGGGGGTTTCGGGTGCACTGGCGGCAGTGATGATTTTTACATCCGGAGGGCTTTGTATAGGGCAGAGTGTGACACTTCATGCACAGACAAAGGCAAAGACATATGAGGATTATAAAAAGATCCTCAATTATACGGCGGAATATCAGGGGTATGAAGCCTATAAGGAAGGGCTTGAAAATATAAAAAAGCCGGAAAAGTCTTATGAGATCAACGGTGCCGATTATATTGACTGTGCAGGTATGGAGCCGGAAGTTCTTACCGATTACGAGGGGATGGAAGGAACTTCTGTTTATACCGGAGAGAGCGGGATGCTTACCTATGAGGTAGACATTGCTGATGAGGGAATGTATGAATTTGGTATCTCTTATTATCCGGTAGAGGGAAATGGTTCTTCCATCCAGCGAAGTTTTTTTGTTGATGGAGAGCTGCCTTACCGGGAACTTTCACTGATCGAATTTTCCAGAGTCTGGGTAAATACCTCAGATATCTGGGATGAGGACAATCAGGGAAATGATTTAAAACCTACGCAGGTGGGGGCACCTGAATGGCTTTTTTCACGGTTTTATGATCAGGATGGGTATGTGACGGAGCCGCTTTCAGTTTTCCTTACAAAGGGAAAACATGAGATTACCATCGTTTCACGCAGAGAGCCGATGATCCTTCATTCGATCTGCTTACAGAATGAAGAAAATCTTTTAGATTATCAGACGGTATATGAGCAGCAGCAAAAGGACGGAGCAGCCGATACCAGTGGACAGTCCATTGAGATTCAGGCAGAACATGCGACAAAGAAATCATCCAGAATGCTCTATCCGGTACAGGATCAATCCTCACCGGCGATCACACCGTACAGTGCAAAAGTATTGAAAAATAACTCCATCGGTGGTAACAGCTGGAGACTGACAGGTCAGTGGATCGAATGGGAATTTGATGTGGAGGAGAATGGTTTTTACAATATCACTTTACATTCTAAACAGAATTTCGTTAAAGGAATCTATGTTTCCCGTAAGATCATGATCGATGGAGAAGTACCTTTTGAGGAATTAAACCATTATGGTTTTACTTATGACAGTACCTGGAAAATGACAACGCTCTCTGATCATGCAGGAGATGCATACCGGTTTTATCTGGATAAAGGACATCACACACTGCGCATGCAGGTGGTACTTGGAGATTTCGCCGGAGTTATCAGCGATGTGCAGAGCATTGTGACGGAGTTAAACAGTGAATACCGCAAGATCATAAGAATTACTGGTGTTTCACCGGATGAGTACCGTGATTATCAGATAGAAAAACGTCTGCCGGAGCTGGAGGGAGAACTGAAAGTGATCCGTGATGAACTTGATGAGGTGTTAGATACACTTGATACATTAGGAGTTGCCGGAAGCGAGGAGACAGTCATCATTACCATGAGGGATCAGCTAAATGAGATCCTGCGTGATACAGAAAAGATCACGAAAATGGTGAAGGCATTTAAAACAAATGTCAGTGCACTTGGAACCTGGATCACAAATGCACAGCAGCAGCCACTGCAGTTAGATGCCATCTATATTACTTCACCGGACCAGAAAGTGACGGAAGATAAGGGTTCCGTGGCAGCAGGTGTCGTGCACGAGTTTAAGAAATTATTTTATTCTTTTATCGTAGATTACAATGCAATCGGAAATGTTGCAGAGGAGGGCGAGGACAGCCGGACGATCACTGTGTGGATCGGAAGCGGACGTGACCAGGCGAATGTTATAAAAGCACTGATCGATGAGACATTTACGCCGGAGACAAATATTAATGTCAATGTACAGCTTGTAGATATGAATACATTGCTGCAGGCAACGTTAGCCGGACAGGGACCGGATGTGGCACTTCAGGTAGCCAATGGCACGAATGGAACGGTAGCGACATCATCCACTGGAACGACTGCATCATCAAATGATCTTCCAGTCAACTATGGACTCAGAAGTGCAGTTGTGGATCTGACACAGTTTCCAGATTATAAGGATGTGGTGAAGCGCTTCCGTGAAAGTGCAGTGGAGTCGTTTATGTATGATGGGGCATTATACGCACTGCCGGAGACACAGTCATTTGAGATGATGTTCTACCGGAAAGATATTCTGAATGAACTTGGAATTGAGATACCAAAGACATGGGATGATATGAAGGTTGTATTATCCGAGCTTTCCAAAAATCAGATGTCACTTGGCATGCTGCCAACGGAGCTGACATTCACCAGTCTTTTATATCAGCACGATGGAGAACTTTACAATGAAGATGCGACAGCATCTGCATTAGATTCGGATGAGGCAGTCAATGCATTTAAGACATACTGTGAGTTCTATACAGATTACAAATTAGACCGTGAGACTTCTGTGGAACAGCGTTTCCGTACCGGAGAATCACCGATCATCATTGCTGACTATACGACTTACAACGTACTTGAAGTATCAGCACCGGATATCAAAGGTTTATGGGGATTTACGGCACTGCCGGGTGTAAAAGAGGAAGACGGAACCATCAATAATACCTCTGCAAGCACAGGACTTGCATGTATGATGATGAGCGGAACAAAGGATAAGGAAGCTTCCTGGGAGTTTATGAAATGGTGGCTTTCTTCAGAGATACAGACTTCTTATGGCGAAGAGATGGAGGGGCTGATGGGTGAGGCAGCGCGTTATCCGACAGCAAACATTGAGGCATTTGCAAATCTGCCGTGGCCGACGGATGACTATGAAGCCTTAGAAGCCCAGTTTGCAAATGTAAAAGGAATCCGTCAGGTTCCGGGAAGCTATTTTACATGGCGAAATGTAAACAATGCGTTCTATACAGTTGTAGCTGCAGATGAAGATAAGAGGATGCAGCCAAGAGAAGCACTTTATGAATATCTCGAATACATCAATGCTGAGATCACAAGTAAACGCGAGGAGTTTGGTATGAAAACCGCGTCCGATACGAAACAGTAAATGTATATCGGACAAAGGGAATGGAGATTGGGATGGGAGAAACAAAGAAAATGCAAAAAAGGAGTAAGTGGCAGCAGACAAAACTGGAAATGAAAAAATACAAAATGTCCTATGTGATGATCGCACCGTATTTTATTCTTTTCTTCTTATTCACAGTTTTGCCGGTACTTGCCTCGATCGGGATCAGTTTTACCGATTTCAACATGTTAGAGACACCGAATTTTGTCGGCTGGAGAAATTACATCAAACTGCTTTTGGATGATGATGTTTTTAAGAAAGCATTCAAAAACACAATCATTTTTGCGGTGGTAACAGGACCGTTAAGTTATATCATGTGTTTCCTGTTTGCGTGGATCATCAATGAGTTTAAAGGAAAACTAAGAGCATTCCTGACATTGATCTTTTATGCACCGTCGATTTCAGGCAACGCCTTTATGGTATGGTCGATCATTATCTCCGGTGACCGTTACGGTTACTTAAATGGATGGCTGATGAAATGGTCATTTCTCTACGAGCCGATCCAGTGGATGAAAACAGAAAAATACGTACTGCCGATCCTCATTATCGTACAGCTATGGCTGAGTCTTGGAACCGGATTCTTAACCTTTATCGCAGGTTTACAGACCGTTGACAAGAGCCTTTATGAGGCGGGAGCGATGGATGGAATCAAAAACCGCTGGCAGGAATTGTGGTATATCACGATCCCGTCCATGCGGCCGCAGCTCATGTTTGGTGCAGTTATGCAGATCACACAGTCATTTGCAGTGGCGGATATTTCCATCAATCTTGCAGGAAATCCGAGTGTGAATTATTCCGGTGCGACGATCGTGACACATCTGATCGATTACGGCAGTGGTACCCGTTATGAGATGGGTTATGCATGTGCAATCGCAACTGTCCTGTTTGCATTGATGGTTGGAACGAACCAGCTTGTACAAAAAGCAATCAGAAGGGTGGGTGAATAGTTTGAAGCGTAAAAAAGATTACTATAAAAAACCATCCCGGTGGAAAATAAAACACACGAAACAGTTAAACCGTTCCATGGCGGGAAACACGATATTGTTTGTGATCATGGGAATCTGTGGTGTGTTCATGGCACTGCCGTTAGTAATGATCTTAAACAATGCATTAAAACCGTTAGATGAATTATTCCGCTATCCGCCGCAGATCTTTGTGCGGAACCCGTCACTGGATAACTTCAGTGATCTGTATGTACTGATGTCAAGTTCCTGGGTGCCTTTTACCAGATACGTGTTAAATACCCTGATCATTACAGGACTTGGAACCGTAGGACATGTGCTGTTTGCATCTTTGGCAGCATATCCGCTTGCAAAACACGATTTTCCGGGAAAGAAATTTTTATTCTCGATGGTCGTATTATCATTGATGTTTTCCTACAATGTTACCGCCATCCCGAACTACATGATCATTTCCTGGCTGGGGATCAACAATACATATTTAGCGGTAATCTTACCGGCATTTGCATATGGACTCGGACTTTACCTGATGAAACAGTTCATGGAGCAGATCCCGGATTCACTGATCGAATCGGCAAGACTTGACGGAGCCGGAGAGTTCCGGATCTTCTTTTCCATTATCATGCCGAATGTAAAGCCTGCATGGCTGACACTTGCGATCTTCCAGTTCCAGACATTATGGGCAAATACAGGAAGCGGATTTTTAAGAAGTGAGCAGTTAAAGCCTCTTCAGTATGCACTGTATCAGATCGTTGCAGGAGGGCCGGCAAGACAGGGAGCTGGTGCGGTAGTACAGCTTATTATTGCTGCAATACCGATCACGTTCTTTATCATATGCCAGAGTAACGTCATCGAGACGATGACCACGTCCGGTATGAAGGACTAACAGGGGGAGAAGAAAATGCCAGAAAAAGGAATGCGAAAGTGCATATTTGCGGCGGCAGCAGCAGTTGCAGTACTTCTTTCCGATATCGGGGGGACGGCTGTTTATGCCGGAGAGAATGTGCCTTATGAAACTTATAATTACGACTATTACGAAGATATCAAATACACACCGGCAGCTTATGTGCCGGATGGCACGGTAACGGGGGATGCCATCGGGTGCGGGAATTTTTCCAGTCCGCAGGACTTAAATACCGATGCAGACGGAAATGTCTATATCGCAGATACCGGAAATAACAGGATCGTTGTGACAGATGCCGGTTTCCGGTTAAAGACGGTGATCGAAGGGTTCTTAAATGATGGAAAGGAAGATACTTTTTCCTCTCCGAATGGAGTTTATATTTCAGAAAACGGATATCTGTATGTTGCAGATACCGGAAATTACCGTGTGGTAGAGTTAGGTAAAGATGGAAATCTGATCCAGATCATTGAAAATCCACAGTCAGATATCCTTGGAGAAAATTATGTGTTTTCTCCGCTCAAGGTGGCTGTTGATTATGCAGACAGAATTTATGTCATAGCACAGAATCAGTTTGAGGGAATCATGGCATTTGATGCAGAGGGAAACTTTACCGGTTTTACCGGAACCATCAATGTGCAGATCACAACAGCAGAGATCATCTGGAGAAAGCTGTCCACAAAAGCACAGCGTGCCAAACAGCAGCTTTTTATTCCGACAGAATTTACCGGAATGGAGATCGACTCTGACGGTTTCGTTTATGCAACGAACGTGGACGCAGAGGGAGAACAGTCTGTACGCCGATTAAATCCAAGTGGTGAGGATGTGATCCAGAAAGGGGCTGCCGGAGTATCCGGAGATCTTACATGGCGGCTTACCGGAGACTATTCAGGAGCATCCCGCATCACTGATGTCGTGGTCAGGGATAAGGGAATCTATTCAATCATTGATTCCACGAGAGGAAGGATCTTCACCTACGACCACGAAGGCAATCTTCTCTATGTTTTTGGCGGTATCGGAAGCCAGGAGGGAACTTTTGACACACCGACTGCGATCGATACGATCGGAGATGAGATCATTGTATTAGATGGTTCAAAAAACCTTGTGGATAAATACAGAGCAACAAATTATGGCTCCCTGATCAATCAGGCGGTCGGTCTCCGTTACGACGGTGACGAGGTAAGTGCTGTGGAGTGCTGGAAGGAAGTTTTAAAATTAGATTCCAACTTTGAGCTTGCCTATGTCGGAATCGGAAAAAGTTACCTTGCCGCAGGGGAAAACAAAAAAGCAATGGAGTGCTTTAAGACCGGAAACAACAGACAGTATTATTCCATCGCATATAAGCGTTACCGGAATGAAATCTTAAAGGAAAACCTGGCAGGTTATCTGACCGGAGCACTGATCCTTATTATTCTTTTGATACTCTGGAATAAGATAGGAAAGAAGAAATGGAAAGAGAGGAGGGCGTCTCATGTTTAAGGAAAAAGTAAAGTATGCATTTTATACACTGGGGCATCCGTCCGATGGTTTTTACGAGATCAGACACCGTGGCAGAGGAAGCGTGGGACTCTCTATTCTGTTTGTTTTTCTGTTTGCAGTCTGTTTTTCGGCAAACAGACAGTATGCGGGGTTTGTGGTCAATCATGTGAATCCGATGGAGATCAACAGCCTTGCTGAGATCTGTGCAGTATTTCTTTTATTCCTTTTATTCTGTGTCGGAAACTGGTCGATCACCTGTCTGATGGATGGGGAAGGAAGATTTAAGGATATCGTTACAGTGTGCGGTTACGCAATGCTTCCAATGATACTTACATTTATTCCGGCAATCCTGTTTTCACAGGTAGTGGCAGAAGATGAAGACGCATTTTATTATCTGCTCTTAGCAGTCGGGATCGCATGGTTTTTGTTCCTGGTGCTGGTGGGTATCATGACGGTACATAATTATACACTTGGAAAAACACTTGCAACCATGATACTGACTTTTATTGCAATGCTGATCATTATTTTTGTGGTAATGCTTTTATTTTCACTGATCGGTCAGGTGGTCGCATTTGTAGAGAGTCTCTATAACGAGATCATGCTGCGTATATAGAAAATGGGGGCAGAAATGGAGTTTACTATGAAACGGAAAATAAAATGGAAAGTGGTTGTAGCCGCAGGGGCAGCGGTCATAGCCGTGGGAGTGATCGCAAATGTCGTATTCCGTTATTTCAGATATGATGCGTACAAACAGTATCTTTCTTCCTATGAAGTGGAAAGCGGAAGCGAATTTCAGGCAGCAAAAGATGATAAAACATGTGTACCTGGTATGGTCTTAGTTGCAGAAAACGATACGTTAAAACTTTATACCAACACAGAGACGACAGAGATCGCGGTTTATGAAAAAGAATCCGGTAATATTACTTATTCCAATCCGGTGGGACGTGATTCTGATGCGATCGTTTCCGGGGTAAATGCGGCAGAACTGAACGCAACACTGACACTTACCTATTACAATGCGGCAAGGAACAGTGCTACGATGAACAATTATGATATGAGCATCGAAAAAGGACAGTTCACAGCAGAGAGCATTGAAGACGGTATCCGCTATACATATACACTTGCGGATCTTGATTCGGCAACCGGAATCGTGCCGTTACAGATCACAGAGGAACGTCTGCAGACACTGGTGTTAGATAAGCTGGATAAGAAAGATGCCAGGACGGTAAAAGCAAAGTTCCGTCTGAAAGACGGGGTATATAAACTGAATGAAAAGGCGCAGTCCTCAAAAGTCGGAATGGGAAAATTAAATAAATTATTCGAACAGGCAGGATACACTGCAGATGACTATGCAGTAGATATGGCAGAGACGGATGAGAAAGAGAATATTTCCTTTACCATTCCACTTGAGTACCGCCTGACAGACAATGGACTTAGCGTATCTGTTCCGACAAAAGAGATCGAGGAAAAAGGCGGAGCTGTAATTTCAAGAATAAGGGTTCTGCCATTCTTCGGGGCAGCGGGAACAGATGCGGATGGTTATATGTTTGTGCCGGACGGATCAGGAGCACTGATCAATTTAAATAATGGATGTAAAAATGCGGCATACAGCCAGAACATCTATGGAATCGATCCGGTTGTGCAGAGTTACGTTGTGACAGAATACACGGAGGATGCAAGGATTCCGGTATTCGGAATGAAAAACGGTGACAGCGCATTTTTAGGCAGGATCACAGGTGGTGATGCACTTGCGATCGTAAATGCAGATGTATCCGGAAAACTCAACAGTTACAATTATGTTTATCCGGAGTTCTGCGTCAGAGAGATTGAGCTTTTAAATATGTTTGGCGTCAGCGGAAACCAGGCAGACGTACCGGTACTTGAAAATAATATTTACGATGAAAATCTTACCGTATGTTATTCCTTCCTTTCCGGAAATGAGGCAGATTATTCCGGCATGGCAAAATGTTACCGGGATCAGCTCATCAAAGAGGGTACCTTAAAAGAGACAAACGAAACCGGAGATATTCCATTGTACTTAGATGTTCTTGGCGGAGTGGAAACGAAAAAGCATGTGATGGGAGTTCCTTACACCGGAATTTCGGCAATGACCACATACGGGGAAGCAGAAAAGATCTTAGAGGAGTTTTACGGAGAGGATATCACAAAGATCCGCATGAATTATGAGGGCTGGTTTAACGGCGGTATCTATCATGATGTGGCAGATAAGATCAGGCTGGTTAAGAAAGTCGGAAGTAAAAAAGAACTTGAACATTTAAGTGATGTTTTAGAGGAAAACGGCGGAGCTTTATATGGAAATGTTTCATTCCAGAAAGTACCTTATACTTCGAAACGTTTTAATGATGTGCTTGAGGCATCCAAATATTATTCCGGTTATGTGGTAGAACTCGGAGCCGTAAACCCGGCGACAATGCGTCAGACAAGTACCTTAGAATGGTATGATGAGCTTGCATATTATATGATCTCACCGAAGTTTTTAAACCGTTATGTAGATCAATTTACAGGTAAGATCACAAATTACGATATCAGCGGTATCTGTTTAAGGGATCTTTCCAATGTTCTTGCCTCTGACAAAAAGAGAACAGAACTGATCGACAGACAGGCAGCGAAACAGATTGTGGAAGCACAATATGGAAAACTTGCGGCGACAGAAAAGACACTGATGGAAGAGGGCGGCAACGCATACACATTTGGTTATGTATCCGACATCATTGACGCGCCGGTAGAATACAGCCAGTTTTATATCATTGACGAGCAGATCCCATTTTACCAGATGGTCATTCATGGAAGTATTGATTACTCCGGGGAGGCACTGAACCTTCGGGATGAAGATATTGATGATGCGCTTCTTCTTACTTATATCGAGTATGGATGTGCACCGAGATTTACATTTTCCTGGGAAGATTCCAGCATTATGAAATATACTTCCTCGGCAGACCAGTATTCCACTTGTTATCAGACCTGGATGGAAGATGCCATAAATGCATACCAGACGATCAATGGGGCATTAAAACAGGTGCAGGGAGCAGCAATGGTTCATCACGAAGTGACAGATGACGGTCTTGTTAAGACAGAATATGACAACGGCGTTTCTATTTACATTAATAAAACAGATAAGAGTATCACAGAGGGCGGTGTGACCGTAGATGCAATGAGTTATCAGGTAAAGGGAGGTAAGGCATAATGAAGAAAAAGAAAAAGTTATCGTTATTGCAGAAACGTGCCCTGACAGGTTTTGCATTTATCACACCGTGGCTGATCGGATTTTTATGGTTTTATGTAAAAAGCCTGATCCAGGCAGTGCGGTTTAGTTTAAGCAAAATGGAGATGCTTGAATCCGGTGGATATACGTTAAAGTTTACCGGACTTGATAATTTCAAATATGCACTGTTTCAGGACCCGACTTACAACCAGATCTTAGCAACTTCCATTCGGAATATCATCATTGATGTTCCGTTGATCATCTTTTTCAGTCTGTTCATCGCGATGATCTGTAATGGAAAGCTTAAGGGGAGAACACTTGTCCGTGCAATCTTATTTTTGCCTATCATCATGAATGCCGGAGCGATCAATAATGCAATCGAGATGGCAAGGGAGGCAGTTACCGGCGGTGTTGCAGCAGTATCTGCGGAGGCGGCAGTTGCATCGGGCGTAAATGTAGATTATTTTATGAGCCTGTTTATGGATCTTGGATTTCCGGTCGCATTGCTCGACTACATCACAGCGGCAGTCGGAAGGATTTTCGATATCGTGCAGGCATCCGGTGTGCAGATCATCATCTTTATTGCAGCATTGCAGTCAGTGCCGGGAGCGTTATATGAGGTTGCAAAGATCGAGGGTGCAACAGGATATGAGACATTCTGGAAAGTAACTTTCCCGATGGTATCTCCTCTTATCATCACAAATGTTGTGTATACGATCGTTGATTCTTTCGTAGACAGTGATGTTGTGGAAAAAGCATATGATATGGCATTTGTCAACTTTGACTGGGGTGTGAGTGTAGCGATGAGTTTACTTAGCTCCGTGATCGTCATCACATTGCTGATCATTGTATGTAAGCTGATTTCAAAGAAAGTATTTTACTATAATTAGGGGGTGGCAGAGTATATGAATATCAGAAATTTAAAAGACCAGCCTCTCGACGAGATTCAGGTAAAAAAAGCAGGAAGACAGATCAAAGGTTTTCTGATCGGGCTGCTTAAAGTTGTGATCATTATCGGTATTTCCTACATTATATTAGGACCGCTGATCACGATCATTGCAAATTCATTTTTTACGGCAAATGACCTCTACAATCCGGTCGTCATGCTGCTTCCGGCAGAGGGTACGCTGCAGAATTACATCACTTCTTTTACAAGAATGACGTATCCGAGAACACTTGCGACAACATTTGCATATGTGATCTCACTGACACTGATCCAGATTCTGATCTGTTCCATGGCAGGGTATGGATTTGCAAGATATGAGTTTCCGTTTAAAAAAGTATTGTTCGGCTGTGTGATCTTAACGATCGTCATTCCAAATGATACATTGATGCTTCCGCTATACACACAGTTCCGTAACTTTGATATCTTTGGAATATTACATCTTGTGACAGGACATGGCATCAATCTTTTAAGCACGGAAGTCCCGATGTATATTATGACAGCATTAGGCTGTGGACTGCGGTCAGGACTTTATATTTATATTTTTAACCAGTTTTTCCGCGGGCTGCCAAAGGAGATTGAAGAAGCAGCGGTTGTGGATGGTGCAGGATCGTTTTACACGTATTTTCGTATCATGTTAGTCAATGCGATGCCGTCTGTACTGACTGTCAGCATTTTCTCACTGGTATGGCAGTACAATGATACATTTTATGCAAAATTATTTTCCATCAACTCAAAACTTTTAATGAGTATGAGAATTTCTACTTTAAGGGCATCGATCGAGTTTATCGATCAGATCAAAGATACAGCGGTATCACAGCTTTATCTGTATGCCGGAATCGTGCTGATGGTAATACCGATCGTCATTATTTACATTTTATTACAGAAGCGTTTTATCGAGGGAGCCAGCCGCAGCGGTATCGTTGGCTAGCATGGTAACTTCGGAAACATATATTTTTATTTATAAGAAGGAGGTTTTCACATGAGAAGGAAAACAGTTGGAAACAAGGTGGTTTCAGTACTTTTGGCAGGTGCACTTGCAGCATCACTTACAGCATGCGGCGGAAATACTGCTAACACGGGGGCAGATGCAGGAAATAACGCAGCAGATGCTGGCGCGAAGGAAGAAACGAACAGTGCAGAGAGCGAAACAGCAGCAGATACTGAGGAAGGCTCTGATGCAGCAGTGGCTGACAGCGGTTATGAGGCAAAGGATTTAGGAGGAAGAACCATAAAGATCGGTCTCTGGTGGGATGAATACTGGGACAGCAATTATCAGTCTCTGGATGATATTGAGGCAGCAGGCGGCTCCTGGACAAATGAGGAGACTATGCAGATGAAATTGGATGCAGTCCGTGCCGTAGAGGAAAAATGGAACTGCAAGATCGAATGGGTAAATCTTGGCTGGGATGGAATCATCGACAGTATCAATACCTCTGTCACAGCAGGTACACCGGACTGCGATATCTATCTGACAGATCTTCAGTTTGGTATCTCACCGGTTGCAAACGGATATGTACAGAAAATTTCTGATTATGCACCGGCTGATTCTGATATCATGACAGACGGAACCGTATTTACAAAACAGAACCTGCTTGGTAATGATGATTATTTATTCCATGAATCAACCACGATCCCATCCGGCGCAATGTATATGACATACAATGCAGCCATGATCGATTCCTTAGGTTTAGAGGCTCCGGAATCCCTCGCAGAAAAAGGAGAGTGGACCTGGGATAAATTCGCAGAATACGCAAAAGCATGTACACAGGATACTGACGGTGACGGCAACATGGATGTATATGGATACGGCAGCGCATGGACACTGACAGTTCAGGGCTTCTGCGCATCGAACAATGCTACGATCGCAGATTCCGACACAGAAGGTTTAAGTGATCCTAAGACAGTTGAGGCATTCAACTTTATCGATCAGTTATACAATGTAGATAAATCTGCAAGACCTTATCAGGATGACTGGAACAACGATCTTTTAGCTTTCTCTTCCGGAAAAGTAGCTTTCGCATTTGCACAGCCATGGATCTTAATCCAGGAGATCGACAATCATGATTTTGATATGAGAATCTGCCCGGCACCGGTTGGACCAAGCGGAGATGGAAGCATGACACCTGCTATGATCACAAACAACTACATGATCCCGGTTGGTGTTGAAGATGCAACTTCTGTTTACTGTGTATTCGAGGAAATGATGAACTGGTACCATGATGATATTTCTTACCGTGATGATCCTGAGTGGTTTGAGTCCGGTTTCGTAGATGAGGATCAGGTTGCACTTGCAAACAAACTCGGTGCACTTGCAAACAGTGATCTCTGGAACAGCATTGACTCTGAGGGTGCAGTCAGCAAAGTATTTTACGGTGATATCGTAAATGGTGACAGCACAGTATCACAGGCAATCGAGTCTAATAAACAGATCTTACAGGATGAGATCGATACATTAAAGATCCAGTAATATGTGATTCTGATTCGGATGACAAATGGTATACCATGTTGAGTGATTGGCAGATTGATAAAGTCACTGCTGATTTTGTTCCAATGTACGAGAATAAGAAAAACTAAGTATACCTGATATAGTTTATGGCAGAGTGACGTGTACGTCTTAAATGTGCCTTCCATGGCACATTAAGACTTGCGCTGCTTTCCGTGGCAGCACAACACTGTATGTTGACAGGTATACTAAGATTTTCTAATTCTCTTCCAAAGTCACAAAATAATCTGTGCCTTTATCAATCTGCCAAACGCTGCGTGGTATAACTAACCATTTGTAATCCGGATCGGAATTAAAATATTCCGGCGAAAAGAATTGTGCAAAACAAATATCTGACCGATATTTATCTTGCAGAATTTTTTTCAGGGAAAGGGACAGAAAGTATGAATAGTATGTTTGGACCGGAGACGAAGTTTTTTAAGGTAACGAATAAGATTGGAAATATACTTCTGGTGTCGGTCTTATGGCTGATCGGATGCATTCCGGTTGTTACGATCGGAACATCGACGATCGCAATGTATTATGCAATGGTAAAAGCTGTGCGGTGTGAGGAAGGATATGTTTCAAAAGAGTTTATCCGTTCTTACCGGCAGAATTTAAAAACGGGGATACTGCTGACAGTTATCTTTCTTGTGTTAGCGGCAGTGTTGTGGCTTGATCACAGTTATACGGTAAAGCAGATATCGATCATGGCAGGGGCGCTTGAAATGGTATATCTGTTACTTGCGTTTGTGATCGCAGGGATCGTGCTTTATCTGTTCCCGGTGTTGTCGAGATTTACGATGGATGCATTTTCGTGCTTTAAACTAGCATTGTTTATGGTCTTTAAACATCTTCCGACGACTATTTTACTTTTACTGATCGTAACAGCCGGCATAGTGTCTGCATTATTGATCCCGGTTCCGATGATCTTTGTTATGCCGGGTGTATGCTGTTATGTGGGAAGTTTCCTTATGGAGAGGATTTTGAGAAAATATATGGCAAAACCGGAAACAAAAGAAGACGAAGAAAAATGGTATTACCGGTAAGCGGTTTTTAGGAGGAATTCAGATGGCAAACGTGACTATGCGTGATATTGCGGAAAAGCTGGGAATAAGCATCGTTTCCGTATCGAAGGCACTCACGGGAAAAGCTGGAGTCAGTGAGGAACTTCGTGAAAAAATAAAAAAAGAAGCCGACAGGCTTGGATATCGTTATAACCTTGGGGCAAAAGGATTGAAAGAGGGGAAAAATTATAATGTTGGTGTAATTATCCCTTCCTATTATACAGATGATACGAGCAATGCTTTTTATGTGAAAATGTATCAGTGTGTTGCAAAATGTCTGACCAATTATGATTATGCGACAATGCTTGAACTGGCTGATACGCGGATGCAGGAAATGATGATCCTGCCACAGATCGTGGACGACAACCGGTTAGACGGGATGATCTTAATGGGGGAGCTGGATGAATCGTATCTGGAAAAACTCAGACAGACTAATCTACCGATGATCTATATGGATTTCTATGATCTTTCCATGGAGACGGATTCCGTCAGTATGGACAATATCAGTGCAGAATACAAGATGACAGAGTATCTGATTGGACTTGGACATAAAAAAATAGCCTATGTTGGTTCTATTGATGCTACCACGAGTATCATGGACCGGTATTTGGGATACAGAAGGGCATTACATCATTACAACATCCCTTACAGGGAGGACTATCTGATAGAGGACAGGGGAGCAGATCGGTTATTTAAAGAACTGGTTCTGCCGGAAGATATGCCGACGGCATTTGTCTGCAATAATGATGAGATAGCATGTATATTGATCGAAAAGTTAGAAAAGATGGGGTATCGTGTGCCGGAGGATATTTCGGTCACAGGTTTTGATAATTATCCGTTCATCCGGCGTAATGCGTCGGGACTCACGACTGTGGATGTGGATATCGCTATGATGGCATCTGAGGGAGTAGAACTTTTATTAGAACGCCTCAATGAAAAAAGAGAAACATTTGTGAGACGTGTGGTAAGTGGTCATATCGTGATCCGGGAATCAACCGGAAGAGTGGCGGAGCCGTAACGGTTTCGAAATGACTGTTAATCGGCGACAGAGCCGTAAATCAGTCAGAGATACCGTAAAAAGCGGTTGACAGGGGTATAAATGAAATGAATCAGAAACGGCAGAAAACAGATGCCGCTATGAATAAAAATGGAGAAGGATCGCACAGGTTTTAGAGACAAAATAAAAATATAAAATGAAAGTCTGTGCAGAATGGAGGAGCAAGATGGGAAATGTAAAAATGATCAGTCCGGCAGTGCCAAACATGCCGTGGCAGGAGAGACCGGAGAAAATCGTGAACGCGCCGGTATGGCGTTATAAGGAGAATCCGATCATTGGAAGAAATCCGGTAGAAGGGGTGGCAAGGATTTTTAACAGTGCTGTCATACCGTATGAAGGAAAGTTCATCGGTGTGTTCCGCGGGGAGCAGACAAATGGAATACCATATGTTTATTTAGGAAGAAGTGAAGATGGTATTCACTGGGATTTTGAGAAAGATAAAGTACGCTTTGTCGATGAAGACGGAAACGATTTTATGCCGGTATATGCATATGATCCGCGGCTGGTAAAAGTAGAAGATACCTATTATATTATCTGGTGTGGCGATTTTTATGGTGCAGCGATCGGAATGGCTAAGACAAAGGACTTTAAGACATTTACCAGGATTGAAAATCCATTTCTGCCATTTAACCGGAATGCAGTGCTGTTCCCGCGTAAGGTAAATGGAAATTTCCTGATGTTGTCAAGACCGTCCGACAGCGGACATACACCGTTTGGTGATATCTTTATCAGTGAGAGCAAAGATCTTACTTACTGGGGAAAACACCGTCATGTGATGGGACGCGGCAATGAATGGTGGGAGTCTTTAAAGATCGGCGGCGGAGCAGCACCGATCGAATTGGAAGATAGCTGGCTGCTGTTTTATCATGGTGTCAGTGGAACCTGTAACGGATATGTATACTCGATCGGCGGAGCAATCTTAGATAAAGAAAATCCATCTATCGTAAAATACCGCTGTACGGATTTCCTGTTGACACCGGAAGAATGGTATGAGGAACGCGGATTTGTTCCGAATGTCTGCTTCCCATGTGCAACGATCCACGACTTTGCAACCGGAAGAATTGCAATTTACTACGGTGCTGCGGACAGTTATGTCGGTCTTGCATTTACAACAGCAGACGAGATTGTAACATATATCAAGGAACACAGTGTAACAGGGGAATCCGATACGGAGATCGGAAGAAGATAAGTTCCTCTGAAATGGAGATTGTTATGAAGTTAAATAAATTGGGAAAGTTAGCCGCCTTGTGCGTGGCAGGATGTATGCTGCTTAGCGGCTGTGGAACAGGAGATCCGGCGGATAAAGTAACAGAGACCGGAAGTGCTGCTGATGTGGCGGCAGAAAAGAATGAAAATGCAGAAGATACAGAAGTGAAAGACGTGTCAACAGAAGATGTGGTGGCAGAACAGGATAATTCAGAGACAGAAATGGAGGATGCTGGGGTGACAATACCAGAAGTTGTGATCGAACCGAAGGAGATACCGGATACAGACGGAATGGCATTTGTGCGGAATATGAAAGTCGGCTGGAATCTCGGTAATACATTTGATGCAATTACAAATGCGCAGAAAGAGGATGAACTTAGTATTGAGTGGTCATGGTGCGGTGAAAAGACAACAAAAGAGATGATCGATGCAGTGAAAGCAGCAGGATTTCAGACGCTGCGTCTGCCGGTATCATGGCATAATCATGTATCCGGGGATCAATATACGATCAGTGCGGCATGGCTTGACCGTGTGCAGGAAGTTTTAGATTATGCGATAGATAACGATATGTATGTGATCTTAAATATCCATCATGATACGGATCTCGAATACTGTTATCCGGATAAAGAGCATTTAGAACAGTCTCTTTCCTACATGACATCCATCTGGGAGCAGCTTGCCGACCGCTTTGGAGGTTATGATGATCATGTGATCTTTGAGAGCATCAACGAGCCGCGGCTGAAAGATACTGATCATGAGTGGTGGCTGGATATGAATGCTGCGGAATGTGTGGAGGCGGTAGAATGTATCAATGAATGGAACCAGAACTTTGTGGATGTTGTGCGGAAAACCGGAGGCAATAATGCTATACGCTATCTGATGGTGCCGGGTTATGATGCGTCGGCGGACGGAGTCTTAAATGACAAGTTTGTACTGCCGTCAGATACTGCCGGAAATGATGGGAAGATCATTGTTTCTGTGCATGCTTATATCCCATATCATTTTGCACTGCAGGCTGCAGCGGAAAATGAGAGCACAGATCATTTTGATGCTTCCGACAAGACAAGTACCAATGATATCGATCAGATGATGGAAAAACTGTATGCAAAATACATCAGTAATGAGATACCGGTTATGATCGGAGAGTTCGGTTCCCGTGACAAAAACGGAAACCTGCAGAGCCGTGTAGATTGTACTGCATACTATGTTGCTGCAGCACGCGCTTACGGCATGAGCTGCAACTGGTGGGATAATAATGCATTCACAGGGGACGGAGAGTTATTTGGACTTCTTGACCGTAAGACAGTTACCTGGAGATACCCGGAGATCGTGGATGCAATGATGAAGTATGCTGAATAAGGTGTTGTTGATTAGGAACAGAAATGTTCTCGATGTAAGAGCATCGTTAAAAGTTGGGTTGCAGATGGCACCGGAGTATGATATGGATGTGATTCTTAAGAATCTTGAAGGAAGATAAGGGTATAGTATGAAAAAGCAGGCAGGCAAATCGTAAAGATTGTGTTTGCCTGTCTTTTTTTGAAATAAAATCCAAAAATGATTGGAAAAACAGCAAAAATGTATTAAGATAGTAGGCGAACAAATAAAGGAACGAGATTTCGAAAATGAATATAAAACAGGCAAAAGAAGAAATTAAGCATACGGTGATGGCGTATCTTGCGAAAGACGCACAGGGAGAGTACCGTATCCCTGCGATCAGACAGCGTCCGATCCTTCTGATGGGACCGCCCGGCATTGGAAAGACGCAGATCATGGAACAGATCGCCGCAGAGTGTAAGATCGGACTGGTCGCCTATACGATCACTCATCATACGAGACAGAGTGCAGTCGGACTTCCGATGATAAAAGAGGAGTCTTTTGAAGGAAAGACATATTCTGTTACGGAATATACCATGAGTGAGATCATTGCAAGTATTTACCGCAAGATGAAGAAAACCGGGCAGAAAGAGGGAATCCTGTTTATTGATGAGATTAACTGTGTCTCAGAGACATTGGCGCCGACGATGCTGCAGTTTTTACAGTGTAAGACGTTTGGCAACCAGGCGATCCCGGAAGGCTGGCTGATCGTTGCAGCCGGAAACCCGCCGGAATACAACAAGTCAGTCCGCGATTTTGATATGGTCACCTTAGATCGTGTGCGTTATCTGAATATTGAGGCTGATTATAAGGTATGGAAAGAATATGCGAGGGAAAAACATCTTCACAATGCCATTTTAAGTTATCTGGAACTCAGACAGAAAAATTTTTACCGCGTGGAGGCAGATGTGGATGGTATCCGCTTTGTGACAGCGCGTGGCTGGGAAGATCTGAGCAATCTGATGCAGGTTTATGAGGAGATGGATCTGCCGGTGGATGAGGGTGTCATCCGTGAGTTTATCCATCATGAGGATGTGGCGGAAGATGCAGCGGCATATTTTGAACTGTACCGCAAGTACCGGGATGACTATGGGATCACAGATATCCTTGCGGGCAGGATAAGACCGGAGACATTTGCAAGGATTTACGCGGCATCATTCGATGAGAGACTGAGTGTGGTCAATCTTTTGCTGGATGGTCTGTCTGCATTTTTTGTAAAAGTGCAGGAAAAGAAAAAGATCACGGATAACTGGTATGAATTTTTAAAAGAATATCAAAGACATCTGAAAGAGGGCGAAGCACCGGCAGACTGTTATCAGGCATTGCTTGAGGAGAAAATGGCAATGGTAGAAGCAGAAAAACAGGCGGAGCTTTGTACGAAGGCACAGGCAGCCGGATGGGAACAGATATTTGCTCTCTGGAAAGAAAATATGCCGGATAAAGGTCTGGATGCAAAGGAAAGTTTTGCGCAGGCGAAGACAGGATTTGATATCCAAAGAGAGACATTAGAGGAATCAGAGCAGGATGCATCGGATGCGTTAGAGCATGCATTTGATTTTATGGAACAGGCGTTTGAGGATGGTGAGGAGATGGTTGTGTTTGTGACAGAACTGACCTTGTCATCGGAAGCGGCAATGTTTTTGGCGGAGCATACCTGTGATCGGTATATGACATATAATGAACAGCTTCTGATCGGAAAACGGAAAAGAGAACTGTTATCGGAATTGAAACGATAGGAAATACACCCTGCGCAGCAAGGTGCAGGCATGGAGGATTATGATGAAACAGAGTGAAACAAGAAATCTTACAATGATGATGGATCTGTATGAAATGACGATGGCAAATGGTTATTTTAACGATCAGGACAAGGATACGAGAGTTGCATTTGATGTATTTTACCGCAGTAATCCGGACGGCGGTGGATTTGCGATCTTTGCAGGATTAGAGCAGATTTTGGAGTACATTGAAAATCTTCATTTTGATGAGGAGGACATTGCATATTTCCGTTCACTTCACATTTTTACCGAAGATTTTCTCACTTATCTGAAAGATTTTAAATTCAGCGGTGATATTTATGCGTTCCGGGAAGGAACGATCATGTACCCGAATGAGCCGGTCATTACGGTAGTTGCACCGTTAATCGATGCACAGCTTATTGAGACAGCACTGCTTGCACAGGTCAATCATCAGTCGCTGATCGCAACAAAAACAAGACGTATCGTGAGTGCGGCAGAGGGACGTGCAGTTTCTGATTTTGGTGCACGCCGTGCCCATAATATGGATGCTGCAGTTTATGGCGCCAGAGCTGCTTATATCGGAGGCGCTGTCGGAACGGCAACTGTGCTTGCCGGTCAGATGTTTGATATTCCGGTCAGCGGGACCATGGCACATAGCTGGGTGATGTATTATAAGGATGAATTTGAGGCATTTAAACATTATGCAGAGAATTATCCGGATGGGACAGTGCTTTTAGTGGATACTTATGATGTCATCGGTTCCGGTATCCCGAATGCGATCCGTGTGGCAAAAGAAGTTTTAGAGCCGATGGGAAAAAGATTAAAGGGAATCCGTATCGACAGCGGTGACCTTGCATACCTTTCCAAAAAAATCCGTAAGATGTTAGATGATGTGGGATTAGAGGATTGCAAGATCGTTGTTTCAAACAGCTTAGATGAGTATACGATCACATCCATTTTACAGCAGGGCGGAAAGATCGACAGTTTTGGTGTCGGTGAACGTCTGATTACTGCAAAATCAGATCCTGTCTTTGGTGCCGTATATAAGATTTCGGCAGTGGAGGAAAACGGTACATTTGCTCCGCGTATCAAGATCTCAGAAAATGTGGAGAAGATCACAAATCCGGGACTCAAAGATGTGTACCGTATCTATGATGAAGCAGGACATTCCGTTGCAGATCTGATCACAAAGGCAGGAGAGAAAGTTGATATGTCTGTGCCATACCGCTATGCGGATCCGGAAAAACCATGGAAAAACCGTTCTTTTGAAAACTGCACAGCGAAAAAACTTCAGCAGCAGGTCGTAAAGGCAGGAAAACGTATCGTGGAGCCGGAAACCTTAGAAGATATCAGAGCTTATGTGGAAAAACAGCTTAATACCGAAGTGTGGGAAGAAGAACAGCGTTTTGAAAATCCACATGAACATTATCTGGATATGAGCCCGGCATATTACGAGATGAAGATGGATATGCTGCATGAATCACGCACCAGATAAAGTGTGTGCAGACGGATATGCTGCATGCATTGTGCAAAAATAAGACGTGTGCAGATACAGATAAGCAGTGTATCATGAGATTGTAAGAAATGATAGTAAGGAAAGAATAACGTGAAATTGATATACGACATCCCAGCATCTTTCTGGGGCCTGTTCCGGTCCGTAAACCGGGACATCTATATAGAAGCACTTCTGACCATCAATGACGAATACCAGTACAACAATTACTTTTTAAGCAGAGAAGCATGTGTCCAGATTTTAAGTGACATGTGCTCCTCTCGTCGTTATGCCTTTATGAGAGAGGATAATGAGACAGAGGAAGATGTAGAAACTGCATTGCCGGGACGAATTCTAAACTGGCTGGTACGCACAAAATGGCTTAGAAAAATTGAAGATTATGAGGCAATGACTACCAATATCGTCATACCGGATTATGCGGCAGTGATGATTGAGGCATTTGAAAAATTAGCGGACGAACCGTTAGATGACACGGATCTTTATATCCAGAATGTTTATGCGACTCTTTTTTCTTTTAAGAATGACCACCGCATGAATCTTGCCATGTTAAAGACAGCACTTGTCAATACCAGAAAACTGAATAAGGCACTGCAGGATATGCTGCACAACATGGATAAATTTTTTGAACGCCTTTTGAACAAACAATCTTACGACGAACTGTTAAAGGAGCATTTAGAGGGCTATGTGGAGGAAGTTGTCAGACGCAAATACCACATTTTAAAGACGAGTGACAATTTTTATATTTATAAAATGGACATTAAACGCTGGTTAAAGGAAATGCGGGAGGATGACGTCTGGGTGGAGCGCATCCGGCAGAAACAGCGCATGGAGCAGAAAAATGCAGGAAGCAGGTCTTCTGTACTTGAACCGCAGCGGTCAGAAGAGGATCTGCCATTTTTACATGCGAGAAGAAACAGACAGGAAGATGTGTTGGATCTGATCGACCAGATCGAGCGTGGATTTGATGACATTGAACACCGGATCTCAAACATGGACAAAGAACACAGCAAGTATATCCGTGCAACTGTGAGCCGGCTAAATTATCTGCTCAGTGATGAGACAGAGCGTCACGGTATGCTGATCCTGCTTTTGAACAGACTTGGAGCGGCTGAGACGGAAAGTGAACAGAGTGAGATGTTAAAAGAAGTGGCGGGGCACATGAATCTGTCATCTTTTGATGTTTTGAGTGATAATCCTCTTTATAAGAGAAGACGCCGCAGAAAATTTGAGGATGATCTGCAGGAAGAGGAGGAGCCGGCAGAACTTTCACGGGAAGATGTCCTGCGCTTAAATAAGATTGAGCACCGTTATACGGCAAAACAGATCGAGGAATTTATCGACGAACAGATGACAGATGGCATTTTAGAGACAGACCGGATGGATATTTCGGATGACGAATCCTTTGAAAAGCTGATCCTTGCCTACGATATCAGTATGCGCAAAAACAGCAGATACCGGGTACAGGTGGAGGAGAAACAGGTTCAGAATGGAAACTATTGTTATCCAAAGATGACTTTTAGTGTAAAACAAAAATCAATAGAAAGTGAACGGAATTAATGTTTGAAGGTTACGAAGAGTTAAACACGCAGGATGTGGAACGGATGCAGGAAGTGATAAGAACCTTACTTGCCCAGACATTTCTGCCGGAACGAAAATATGATAAAAAATACGGACGAATGATGCCGGACCGTATGTATGATTTCAGTGACAGGCATTTGGAATTTCTGACGGAGTATTTTGCGGTTGCAGGGATAAAACTTTGTCAGGATACGGAGCTTGGCATCATTTATTTAGAGGGAGCAGACGGAATCGGTGAGAAACTGCCGAAACTTGCGACCATTTATCTGCTGCTGTTAAAACTGATCTATGATGAAAAAATGGCGGCTGTTTCTTCCAGTGTCAATGTAATAACTACGTTTGGAGAATTAAATGGAAAAGCGGGAGAATTCCGTCTCATCAAGGGACCGTCATCGATGACGGAGATCAAAAGAGCGTTTGCCATTCTGAAAAAATATCAGATGGTAGAGTTTCTTGATGTGTTTGACGAACAGCTTGAAAATACGAGGATCATGATCTATCCGTGTATCAATTTAGTATTGATGAGAGAAGATGTGAACGGGCTTCTTGGCAGTTTTTCCGATGAGGTAAAAGATAACGAGGTAGACGGGCAGGAGAATCTGGAGTGGAGCAGTGAGGAAACACTTTCAGAAAATGATATGACGGATGAAGAAAGTGATCTTGAACAAGAAGAAGTGAATGTGGATGAGGAAGGAGAGACAGAAGATGGAACAGATGAATCAGGCATATAAAGTTTTTACCAGAATCTGCCTCAACAACTGGCATTATATTGACCGCAAGGTGTTAGGCTTAAATGAGAGCATCAACTTTTTTACCGGTCATTCCGGAAGTGGAAAATCAACAGTGATCGATGCAATGCAGATCGTGCTTTATGCGAACACGGACGGACGTGGATTTTTCAATAAGGCGGCGGCAGATGACTCTGACCGAAGCCTGATCGAGTACCTGCGCGGTATGATCAACATTGGCGAGAATAATCAGGCGGAATATAAGCGGAACAAAAACTTTTCCACGACGATCGTTCTTGAGATGGAACAGACGATCACGAAGGAAAAAGAATGCATCGGGGTTGTGTTTGATGTGGAGACAGCGACCAACGAGATCAATCGTTTATTTTTCTGGCACAAGGGTGAACTGATCCCGGGGGATTACCGGACAGAGAGCCGTGCAATGACGATCAGTGAGGTGCGCAGCTATTTGCAGCAGAATTTCTCGAAAGATGAGATGTTTTACACCTCAAATAATGAGAGATTCCGCAGAAACCTGTATGACGTCTACTTAGGCGGATTGGATATGGAAAAATTCCCGCGCCTGTTTAAGCGTGCGATCCCGTTTAAAATGAATATCCGGTTAGAGGACTTTGTAAAAGAATATATCTGCATGGAGCAGGATATCCATATCGAGGACATGCAGGAGGGCGCGATGCTCTATGGCAGGATGTGCCGCAAGATCGAAGCCACGATGCAGGAGATCGAAGAGTTAAAGCAGATAAGTGCGCAGTATCAGGCGATGGAAGAGAAGAAAAAAGAACTGTTAAACTGCCGTTACCGGATGGACAAACTGACGATCTTACAGTTAGAGCAGACCATAGAGGAAATGCAGCAGCGTGTGGAAAAATGGAAAAAGGATGTCGTACTGCAGAATGAAAGTCTTACAGAATTGCTTCAGGTAAAAGAAAATTATGAAAAAGAATACGGCGAGATCAATGAGCAGATCGCCGGAACCGGTTATGCAAGATTAGAAGAGCAGTTAAAGAGTTTGGAAGAAAACCTAAGCCTTCTGGAGCGAAGTAAAAATAAATGGGACGGTATCTGTGCAAGATTAAACGGCTGGGAAGATGTAGATATCGTTTCGAATCAGATTCTATGGGATATCGAGAAGTTCAAAGAAGGCACGATCACCGGAGAGGAGATCGAACGTTTGAAACGAAGCCTGGTCGAAGTACAGAAAGAGGCAGAAAAGGACAGGCAGGAGGCTTCCTCGGAGCTCCGTTCCATGAATAAAGAAGCGGATGTGTTAGAGAAAGAACTCACAGAGTTAAAACTTGGTAAAAAAGCATATCCGAGAGAGTTAGAACTTGCGAGATCCGAAATTGCAAGAAAACTTTCTGAACAGACCGGAAAAAATATCCAGGTCCGTATTTTTGCAGATCTCATTGATATTAAAGATGAAACATGGCGTAATGCGATCGAGGGTTATCTTTCCTGGAACAAACTTGCGCTGATCGTGGAGCCTGCCTATGTCAAACAGGCGATGGAAGTATACGAAACACTCGACGAGAAGCGTTTCTTCCGTGTATCTTTAGTGGATACGGAAAAACTGATGCAGGAGGATTGGCGCGTAAAAGACAATGCGCTTGCAGAAGAAGTAGAAGCAAAAGAGCCATATGTGAGGGCATTTGTGGACTTCTTACTCGGAAATGTCATCAAGTGTACTTCGGTGGACGAACTGCGCCAGTGCAAGATCGGTGTGACGGCAGACTGTTTATTATACCAGAGTTATCAGTTACGCCGTTTAAATCCGGACAATTACAAGAAACATGTCTATATCGGTGAAAAGAGTAAAAAACAGCGTCAGAAGGAACTTGCCGCCAGCCTTGAGAAATTAGAGCAGGACAGAGCGGAATATAAGGAGCGTGAGACAGAGGCGAGAAATATCCTTGCCCAGGAATTTTTAAATGATACGGTTGAGGAATACCAGAACCTGATATCAGATCTTTCGGAGAAGAAGGAAAAAGAAAAACAGAAAATCAAAACAGAAAAGAAGATGGCAGAGATCGGTGCCGGTACTGTTGAGATCTTAAAGAAACAGGCAGAAGAGATTCACGAAAAACAAAAAGATCTGGAAGATAAGATCGATGACTTAAAATACCAGATCCGGAAAAAAGAAGATGCCATTGAAAAAGACAGCAGTGATTTCATTACAAAAAATGAGGAACTTCTTACGAAAAAAAGAGAACTTCGCGGTTCCGCTGCGGAAGAAGAGGCATTTGAGGTTTATATTGCCGGGCAGAAAAATAAAAAATATGACAGCCTGAAAGCATCGACACAGGAAGAAATGGAACAGGTGTCCGGTCAGTGCGATGTACAGAAAAATAAACTGGTGGATGTACGTATGAATTATCTTCAGAATCATCCAAAACGTGATTTCTCAGCGAGCGCAGAGAATAATGACGATTATGACAGCCTGCTCTCGGAGCTTTCCTGCAATGAACTGGAAGAATACCAGAAAAAAGCGGCTGAGCAGGCAAAGGCAGCAGTGGAGCATTTTAAGGAGGATTTTGTATACAAGATCCGCAGCGCTATCAAAGAAGCCTATGTGCGCAGGGATGAATTAAACCGTATCATCCGCAACCTGAATTTTGGTAAAGACCGCTATCAGTTTAAGATCACGAGAAATAAGGGAGCCGACGGCGCATTTTATGATATGTTTATGGATGAGGACTTAGATATCGATCCGTCCTCACTTGCATCGCCGATGGAGCATCAGATGAATCTGTTTTCGATGGAGCATGAAAATAAATACGGTATGTTGATGAGTGATCTGATCCATATCTTTATTCCGCCGGAAAATGCCACGCAGCAGGAACTTGATGAGGCAAAACAGAACATGGTGAAGTATGCAGATTACCGTACGTATCTTTCATTTGAGATGGAACAGATCGTGGAAGGTGATGAACGTCTTGTCATTGGTCTTAGCAAAATGATCAAGAAAAATTCCGGTGGTGAGGGACAGAACCCGCTTTACATTGCACTACTCGCAAGTTTTGCGCAGGCATACCATATCAATCTGTCTGCAAGACTGACAAGACGTCCGACGATCCGTCTTGTTGTTTTAGATGAGGCATTTTCCAAGATGGATGCAGAGAAAGTGGCGAGCTGTATCGAACTGATCCGCGGGCTTGGTTTTCAGGCGATCATCAGTGCAACAAACGATAAGATCCAGAATTACATTGAAAATGTAGATAAGACATTCGTTTATGCGAATCCGAATAAGAAGAGCATTTCGATTCAGGAGTTTGAGAAAAAGGATTTTTCACAGTTGGTTGTGGAGGAGGAGTAAGACTATGCAGACAGCAGCAGAGTTAAAAAATTTATTACAGCGTATCGACCATAAAGGTTATCCGGCATATAAGGACACAAGGGGGACTTATGAGTTTCCTGGATATGTGCTTTCCATTGACCATGTGCAGGGAGATCCGTTTGCAGCACCATCGAAGGTAAGCATCCATGTCCGTGGAAAACAGGCGGGATTCCCGGAACATCTTTATCAGAAAGACTGCAGAAGAATCGCTGTGCAGGATTATCTGCTGCGCCAGTTTGCGCGCCAGGTCGAGAAAGTTTCCTTTAAAGCGAAAGGTTCCGGAAAGAGCGGTCTTATGGCGGTCAGCCGTCCGGGACAGGAAGTGTTAGAGCGCAGTGCCTGTCAGATGGATGTAAAAAACGGCGATATTGTGCTGCGCATGGAGATTGGGTTCCCGGCAAATGGAAGAACAGTCAATTCCAGAGAACTCGAAAAGATTTTCTTTGATTTTCTGCCGGAGTGTGTGAAAGGTTCTCTATATTACCGCTCACTGAAAAAAGAAACGGTAGAGACAGCCGCAGATCTTGCCGAGGATCAGGCGTATATCAGGGAGCAGTTAGATCCGATGGGGCTCTGCGCGTTTGTGGCAGACGGTGCGATCCTGCCGCGGGAGTCCGGTGTCTCCGGCAGACCGATGAAGGATGCAGTGCGTTTTCAGTCACCGGAAAGTCTCTCCGCCACGCTGACGCTGCCACACCACGGAAAGCTGACCGGAATGGGAATAAAGAAGGGCATCACGCTGATCGTAGGCGGTGGTTACCATGGAAAATCAACACTGTTAAAAGCGCTTGAGACAGGTGTCTATAACCACATTGCAGGGGATGGCAGGGAGTATGTCATCACGGACGATACAGCGATGAAAATCCGTGCCGAGGATGGCAGAAGCATCCGTGACGTGGATATTTCCATGTTTATTCATGACCTGCCGAATGGAAAAGATACGGTATCCTTTTATACGGAAGATGCCAGCGGAAGCACGTCGCAGGCGGCAAATGTGATCGAGGCGATGGAGGCGGGCACAAAAGCATTTCTGATCGACGAGGATACCAGTGCAACAAACTTTATGATCCGTGATGAGCTGATGCAGCGTGTGGTCAACCGTGATGCCGAACCGATCGTGCCTTTTATTGACCGTGTGGAGGAGTTGTATCACACATACGGTATCTCGACGGTCCTTGTTGCCGGAAGCTCCGGTTCTTATTTTCACAAGGCAGACTGCATCATCCAGATGAACCGCTACGAGCCGTTTGAGATCACAGAGTCAGCAAAGCAGGCAGCGGCAGAGTTCCCGCTTCCAAAACAGGACATTGCCCCGTCAAAGCAGCCTGATTTTGACAGAAAAGTAAAGCCTGACCGGATGTTTCGCGAGGACAACCGCTTAAAGATGAAAACGATGGGAAAGGATTCTATTTCCATCAACCGGGAAGTCATAGACGTCCGCTATGTGGAACAGCTTATGGATACGGAACAGCTTGCGTCACTGGGGTATATGTTAAAATATATGCAGATCCATTTTTTTGATGGGAAACACACACTGACACAGGCGGTCGATGCGCTTTGGGATGTTTTGCAGAAGAGGGGGATCGCAGCAGTCTGCGAGAGCAGTTATCTGCCGTGCGGACTTGCAATGCCAAGAAAGCAGGAAGTGTTTGCGTGCGTGAACCGGTACCGGAAGCTGGGACTGTAGCTGTAGGCAGTCATGATATACAAACCATTGAGGGAAACTGGTCTGAAGGTAGCCATGCTTGAAAAAGTATCGCAATAGCGATATAATTATATACAAGCCGTTGAGGAATACAGGTCTGGAGGGTGCTCACATGAAATTAAGATTATATCATGGTTCAGAAAACATTATAGAAGTTCCGGAATATGGAAAAGGCATGCGTAATAACGACTACGGCAGAGGATTTTATTGCACGGAAGATATAGAATTAGCCAGAGAGTGGGCATGTGCGAAAAATCATGACGGATATGTGAATATCTATGAATTTGATATGTCGGGACTGAATGTACTCAATTTGAATGACCCAAAATACAATATTTTAAACTGGCTTGCGATTCTTGCGGATAACAGAACCTATTGGCAAAATGGAACGATAGCGGAAGAAGCAAAAGAATATGTAAAAAAACATTTTCTGATTGATATATCAGCGTATGATGTGATCAGGGGATACCGGGCAGATGATTCCTATTTTTCTTTTGCACAGGATTTTGTGGCGGGTACGATTTCGTTGGAAAAATTATCAGAGGCCATGAGACTTGGAAAATTAGGGGAACAAATTGTCCTCAAGAGTGAAAAAGCATTTCGACAGATCAAATTTATAGATAAAGAAAATGTTTCCTGTGAGATCTATTATTCTAAAAAGAGAGAAAGAGAACGGGAGGCAAAGAAAGAATACAGGGTCAGAAAAAGAGCCGATGCTACGTATCATGAGCTGTATATCATTGACATTATGAGGGAGGGCATGGAAAATGGAGATGCGCGCCTATCCAGATGATTATATTAATCTGGCACAGAGAATATTAGGGGATATGTTTGACTTTGCCGTTAATACATGTGACATGGACATAGATGAATATTACAGCATGTTTCTGGTGTCAGATGTTTCACGGCAGTTTCAGGAGGGAAATCCAACCTATATTGCGGGAAAGACAGGCTGCGAAATAGTTAAGGAAGTTGTGGTAAGCGTTGGTCTTCCATATTTACAGCAGGAAGATCAGATGTTTATAGATAAGTCACCGGAATATTGGACAGGGTGGGCTCTTGCATATTATCAGTGGTATACCGTCAGAACATTTGCAAGGATTAACAATGTGATAAAACCAAGCCAGATATGTGATATGTATGAGGTATATCATGAGATGGATATTATGCATTTTGTTGAACGGTTGAATGAATTGTGGAAAGAATATTATGTTGATACAAATTTGAAAAGGCTCAGAAAAGCATCAGGGCTTTCGCAGAGCGAACTGGCAGAATTATCAGGCGTTTCTATCAGACAGATACAGCTTTTTGAGCAGAGACAAAGAGATATCAACCATACGAAAGCCATCGATGTATTCCGGCTGGCACGGGTATTAGGCTGCAGGGATGAGGCACTGTTAGAGATATAAATGGATTCTATTAAGAAGTATAAAAAAATGAGAACAAAATTGAAGGCAGGGGACTTGGCAGCGCCCTGATCTTAGAGTTCTTGCTCTATTATATGACAAAACCTGAGTATCAGTTAAAGGTCAGGGAAGAAATATATCTGGATAATATGCTGGATCTGTTCTGAATGTGTCTGATACTTAGAACATATGGAAGTCTGTAAATAAAAGCATTGGAAACAGTTATTTAATGGCAAACGAAAGCTGCAAAGGAGGTTCGGATGAACAATCCCTACGAACTTGCAAAAAATATATTACAGCAGGATAAGGACAAGTCTGACATTTCACCAGCCGCAGACGGATTTACCAGCATCGGTTTATATGGAGCTTCGGTGCATGAAAAGAGCGAAGACGATGGAAGCAGCAGTTGTTTTCATCTTGAAAATGAGAGTGGTACGGGAGATATCACGCTGTACCGGGTGTTTCCCGGCATGGAGTTAGTCTACAATGACATGCACATGGCGTACTGCAACAAACAGCAGGAACCTGCTTCTGATGTGATGGAGATCAACTATTGCAGGGAGGGACGGAGTGAGTGTCTGTTTGGAGAGCATCAGTATTGCTATATGTCTGCCGGAGATCTGTCTTTTTGTTCCCTGCAGGACAATTCGCACCAGTCGGAATTCCCGACCAGCCATTACCACGGTATTACCGTTACCATTGATTTTTCCATGATCACAGATGAGATGAAAAATGTGTTGGAGCTTCTGGCAGTAGATTTAGAGCGGATCAGGGAACTTTCCAGGATGCGTGATTTTACGATCATTCGGGCAAATTCAACCATAGAACATATTTTTTCAGAGTTGTATACGGTCCCTGAAAAAATCCGGCATGGTTATATCCGGGTAAAAGTTTTAGAGCTGCTTTTGGTGCTGACAGAATTAAACCCCATGGAGGACAGGGAAGAGCATGTACATTTTTCTGAGACCCAGATCGAAGTGATCAAACAGATCCATGCTTTTCTCACGGCACATTTCAGTGAACATTATACGATCGACGTGCTTTCCGGGCGGTTTGAAATTTCGCCGACGGTCATGAAAAAATGTTTCCGGGGCGTTTACGGAGATTCTGTCTATGCCTACATGAAACGGTACCGCCTGCAGGTGGCGGAGCGGCTGTTAAAAGAGAGCAGCCTCACGGTGGGGGAGATTGCTGCGCAGATCGGTTATCTGAATCCGAATAAGTTTACATCTGCCTTTTGCGCGGAGTATGGGATGCCGCCGAGGGAGTATCGGAAAAAAGTCTGAATGGATAGAAAAAAGACCGTTCAGTAATTGTAAATCAAAATTGAATCCTTTAGAATGAGTGCTGCAGTTAGAAAATACTAACTGCAGCATTTTCAGTTTGAGGAGGATCTATCATGAAAAAGAAAAAAATTATGAACCTGTTTTTGGCAGCAACATTGGCATTTTCCATGGCAGCCGGATGCGGAAATTCCGGTAACGGGGCAAATGCGGACACTGGTGATGCGAGTACAGAGGCAGCCGGAACTTCGGCGAGTGTAGCGGAATCAGAGAGTGCAGCAACAGAAAGCACAATGGAATCAGAGAGCATAGCAACAGAAAACACAGAGGTATCAGAGAGTACGGCAGCAGAAGAAGTTGCAGATGCGACGGAGACAGCGGATGACAGTCAAACAGCAGAGCAGCTTCTTGTTGACCTGACGGGTACATATCAGGAACTCTGGCCGGTGATCCTTTCAGATGAGTATGAAAAACTCTGGATTGACAACTGTGGCGAGCTCGTTGGTGAGGAAAATGCTAAGGCAGCGTATGAAAAGCTGGCATCTATGGTTAGTGGAGAGATTTATGGTGAGAAAGCTGTGGAAGCCTATACGGATGGCAATGGAGTTTATGACTGTTCTTTCACACAGGGTGTAGACACATTGGAATTTGACGGTGATTCTTCGATGATCAAGGGTTATGATAAAGACGGAAAAGAATTGTTTGCACATACCTATCACTATGTAGGCATGGAAAAGATCCGTGGTCTGTACGAGTATGAGAGCGATGATGCTGATTCCGGAGAGTTTACTTATTTTTGCATCGCGCCGGATACTTCCGATACGACCTATCATATTGAGTTACGTTATGGCAGCGATCTGGATGCATTAGGTCAGTATGATGCCGGAGATTATGCTTACTGGCTTGCTTCCGGTATTTCAACGGATTATGATCAGACGATGATCGAGAACTGCATTCAGTTATTCTGTACAGAAAATTTGTCTGAGTAAAGAAACACGGCAGAATCATTTTCGGCAGGAATCAGGAAAGTGTCGGATTCCTGCCAGTTTTTAGATAAGGAGGATATTTTTTCATGAAAAAGAATTCTGAGATATCCAGAATGTTTCAATATGCCGGAAACCGCCACTGGCTGACAATCGCAGGTATGATCTTTGCGGGACTGAGTACGGTGTTGTCCATGATCCCGTTTGTCTGTATATGGTTTGTTGTCCGTGACATGTTAAATGCGATGATGGAAGGAGATATCAGTCTTGCTTTCCATAGCAGTACTTATGCGTGGTGGGCAGTTTGTTTTTCGGTCTTAAGTATTTTACTTTATTTTATTGCACTGTGCTGTTCGCATCTGGCGGCATTCCGCACTGCAACAAATATGAAAAAGGCAGCTATGCATCATATCGTCACACTGCCGTTAGGATATTTTAGTGCAAATGCCAGTGGACGCCTAAGGAAAGTGATTGATGACAATGCAGGACTGACTGAGAATTTTCTGGCACATCAGCTTCCTGATCTTACCGGGGCAGTGGTGATGCCGGTCGCAGTGTTCGTGCTGATCTTTGTTTTTGACTGGCGGTTAGGTCTTTGCTGCATGGTTCCGCTTGCCATCAGTCTTTTCTTTTTAAAGCAGATGATGGGTGGCGACAATGCAAACTTTATGGAAGGTTACATGACAGCACTTGAAACCATGAATAAGGAAGCCGTCGAATATATCCGTGGAATCCCGGTTGTAAAAGTGTTCCAGCAGACGGTCTATTCCTTTAAAAATTTCCATGCAGCGATCGGGGAGTACGAAAAATATGCTTCCGGGTATGCGTTAAAATGCCGTATCCCTCTGACCGGTTTTCAGGTTGCATTAAATGGCACATTTATCCTGCTGATTCCGGTTGCGTGTATGATTATGACGGGAGTAAGCGGTCAGGCTGCATATCAGGACGTTATTTTGGATTTCCTGTTTTACAGTCTGTTCACGCCGGTCTGCACAACGATGATGAACCGTGTCATGTTTGCCAGTGAGCAGTTGATGGCTGCAAAAAGTGCAGTGATACGTATTGAGGAAGTGTTAAAAGAACAGCCGTTAGCGGAGCCCTCCAACCCAATGCAGCCGAAAGATGCTTCTGTAGCATTTGAAAATGTGTCATTCTGTTACGCAGAAACAAAAGAAAAAGCACTCGACCAGATCACATTTGAAATCCCAGAAGGAAAGACGGTTGCGCTTGTGGGTGCATCAGGCAGTGGTAAATCTACGGCAGCAAAACTGATCCCACGGTTTTATGATGTGACGGATGGAAGTGTCTGTGTAGGAGGCGTTGATGTCAGACAGATGGATAAGAAAACCCTGATGAACCAGATCGCGTTTGTATTCCAGAACACAAAACTATTTGGGGATACTCTGCTTGAAAATATCCGCGCTGCAAGACCGGAGGCAACACGCGAAGAAGTGATGTGTGCCGTGGAAGCTGCCCAGTGCAGAGAGATCATTGACCGTCTGTCGGACGGGATTGATACGGTTGTGGGAAATGGCGGCACTTATTTATCCGGTGGAGAAAATCAGAGAATCGCATTAGCGAGAGCGATTTTAAAGGACGCTCCGATCATCGTCTTGGATGAGGCGACTGCCTTTGCAGATGCGGAGAACGAGCATCAGATACAGCTTGCTTTTGAAAAACTGACAGCAGAAAAAACGGTTCTCATGATCGCACACCGTCTCTCGACGATACAGAATGCGGATCTGATTTTAGTGTTTGATGGAGGAAAAATCATTGAGCGCGGCACACATGATTCACTGCTGGCTGCAGGCGGCAGATATGCGTCCATGTGGAACGATTATCAGACCTCGGTTCATTGGAAAGTCGGAAAGGAGACGAAATAATGACAAAATATTTTCAAAACAAATATGCATTGAGTAAGCAGGGCGCAAAAGACCTGTGTAAAGGAATCCTTTATTCAGTTCTGGCTTATGTCAGCCTGATGCTTCCGGTTGCACTGCTTGCATGTGTGCTTGATTCTTTCCTTATAGCATTGTCCTGGGACAGCGGGCAGGGTGGAAATATTTTACTGTACACGGTGATCGGAATCGTCATTTTAGCAGTCATATTTGTGATGCATTATCTGCAGTATACACTGACCTATATGGGAACCTATCAGGAGAGTGAACGCCGCAGGATTTCAATCGCGGAAAAGTTAAGGACGATGCCGCTTCGGTTTTTCCATGAGCGTGATCTGTCTGATCTGACGAGTACGATCATGGGGGACTGCGCAGGTTTTGAACACGCATTTTCGCATACCGTACCGCAGTTCTGGGGTTCGATCCTGTCGACTGCGATCGTGTGCATCGTGCTTTTGATCTATGACTGGAGAATGGGACTTGCGCTGCTTGGGGTAGCGCCGGTGGCGTTTGCAATCGTTCTTTTTTCCAGAAAGCTGCAGACAAAGCAGGGGCAGAAACATATCGATGCAAAACTTGCACTGGCAGATGGAATACAGGAATGCTTAGAGACGGTGCAGGACATTAAGGCGTGCAATCAGGAAACGGTATATCTGAAAAAGCTGGATGAAAAAATGGATGCCGCGGAAAAGGCACAGATCTCTTCGGAGATGGTAACGGCAAGCCTTGTGACCACAGGGCAGATGTTTTTGCGGCTTGGACTTGCGACGGTCATTGTTGTCGGAAATACTTTGATGATCAACCATCAGACCACACTGTTTTCCTACATTTTATTCCTGATCGCAGCTTCAAGACTATATGATCCACTTTCCGGGGCAATGGCAAATATGGCAGAGCTGTTTTCCGTGGATCTTCAGGTAAAGCGCCTGAAAGAAATCCAGGATTATAAAGAGGAAAATAAGAAGAAAGAGTATCAGACAGACGGCTATGATATTACATTCGACCATGTAAGTTTTGCCTACGAACCTGGCAAACCGGTGTTGCGGGATGTTTCTTTCACTGCAAAACAGGGACAGGTAACAGCCCTTGTCGGACCGTCCGGCGGGGGAAAGAGTACGGTGGCAAATTTAGCGGCTGGTTTTTACGATGTGAACGGTGGAAAAATCACACTTGGTGGCACGGATATTGCACCGATCGATTCAGTTGCCATGATGAGAGATTTTTCCGTGGTATTCCAGAACGTAGTTCTTTTCAACAATACCATTATGGAAAATATCCGTATAGGGCGCAAAGATGCGACCGATGAAGAGGTGATCGCTGCTGCAAAGGCGGCGCGCTGTCATACGTTTATTGAAAAACTGCCGGACGGCTATCAGACCGTGATCGGAGAAAACGGCTCCACACTTTCCGGTGGCGAGTGCCAGCGTCTTTCCATTGCCCGTGCACTTTTAAAAGATGCGCCGGTTATTCTGTTAGACGAAGCGACAGCGTCCCTTGATGTGGACAATGAGACAGAGATCCAGGAAGCGATTTCTAAGCTGATAAAAGGAAAGACAGTCCTTGTCATTGCACACAGAATGAGAACCGTTGAAAATGCAGACAAGATCGTTGTCCTTGACGGCGGTGTTGTCGCAGAGAGCGGAACACATGCTGAGCTGATGAAAAAGAACGGACTTTATGCAAGACTGGTGGAGCTGCAGACAGCTTCGGCGGACTGGAAGCTGAATGGCAGGTAAAAGTTGAACTGAAAAACGATAAAATCATAAGAAAGACAGGTTCTTTTAGAGGAATTTTTAAGATGCCTGTCTTTTTTATGGGGATAGAGGGGAGTGCAATCCATTATTTTATGTTATACTGTGTCAGGAAAGTTTTTTGATTCATAGGATTCGGGTGTCAAAAGGTGGCTTCCAAATTTTTGATTGTCAAATTGTACAAAGCCGGGGCTGTTTTGTTCCGTTGTCCGAAAATAAGAAAATCTAAGTCTGCCTGTGTTAAATTCTCTCAAAGTGACGTGTACGTCTTAAACTCGCGCCAGTTATGGCACGATGACGTCCATGGGACATTAAGACTTTTGCTGCCGTCCATGGCAGCAAAACACTGCGCATCGACAGGCAAACTAAGATTTTCTAATTTTCTCTCCAAGTCACAAAAACAGTCTCTGCTTTGTGCAATTTGCCAGCCACTAAATTAAAATCCACCTTTTGACACCCGAATCTTCATAGGAAATTACGTCCTATGACTCAAAAAGCCCTACGGGCGGGATGCGCTCTTCGCGGAGAAGAGTTTGCTGTAAACAGCACCGCTCGGGCGCGAAAGAGTCGCAAGCGACTCTTTGTTCTGTGAGCAGGATAAGACGAATAAATAAGGAGTACCATCATGGAAACCAACCATAATGAACCAAAATATATCAGGGTAAAAGGGGCGAGAGTCCACAACCTGAAAAATGTAAATGTGGATGTCCCCCTGCATCAGATCGTGGGGGTCGCAGGTGTGTCAGGTTCCGGCAAATCTTCGCTGGCACTTGGTGTTTTGTATGCGGAAGGATCCAGACGTTATCTGGAGTCACTTTCTACCTATACAAGAAGGCGCATGACAGGAGCAGCGAAAGCACAGGTGGATGAGGTGCTGTATGTCCCAGCGGCTTTAGCACTTCATCAGCGTCCGGGAATACCGGGGATCCGCAGTACCTTCGGGACAGGAACCGAACTTTTGAACAGCTTAAGATTGATGTATTCGAGACTGGCATCCCACAGGTGTCCGAATGGACATTACATAGAGCCTACGTTAAAAGTAGCGGCGGAGCAGGAAATCTTATGTCCGGTGTGCGGGGAAAAAGTACATGCGCCGGGTGCGGAAGAACTTGCCTTTAATTCACAGGGGGCATGCAAAAGATGTGGCGGAACGGGAAGTGTGCGGACGGTGGACATAGATTCGCTGGTACCGGATGATTCGATCAGCATTGATGAGGGAGCAGTTGCACCGTGGAACAGTCTGATGTGGTCACTGATGACGGATGTCTGCCGTGAGATGGGCGTGCGCACGGATGTCCCATTCCGGGAACTGACGGATGCAGAGAAAGAGATCGTCTATCACGGTCCGGCTGAGAAAAAACATATTTTTTATAAGGCAAAAAAATCCAACCAGGCGGGTGAACTGGATTTTACCTATTATAACGCTGTGTACACCGTGGAAAATGCGCTTGCAAAAGTAAAAGATGAGAAGGGCATGAAGCGTGTGGAAAAATTTTTAAAGGAAGATATCTGCCCGGAATGTGGCGGCAGCAGGCTTTCTGAGACTGCGAGAGCACCGAGACTTCGGGGGATAGGTCTGGATGAAGCCTGTAAAATGACCTTGAAAGAACTGGTGGACTGGGTGGCAGGAGTGCCGGATTCCCTGCCGGAAGAAATGCGTCCCATGGCAGAATCCATCTGCGAATCGTTTCAGACTGTTGCAAAAAGGCTGATGGATTTGGGACTGTCTTATCTGTCGCTTGACCGGGCGGCCTTTACATTGTCGACCGGAGAGAGACAGCGGATGCAGCTTGCCAGAGCTGTGCGAAACCGCACGACAGGCGTTTTGTATGTGTTAGATGAGCCTTCGATCGGTCTGCACCCGTCGAATATCAAAGGGCTTAATGCCGTGATGCATGATTTGGTCGCGGACGGCAATTCCGTTCTTCTGGTAGACCACGATACGCAGATATTATCGGAGGCGGACTGGCTGATCGAGATGGGACCCGAAGCCGGTGTGGGAGGCGGATATGTGATCGCGGAGGGCAGCATTCCGCAGATTATTTCCAATAAAAAATCCATGATCGGTCCTTTTCTGGCGAAAATGGCAGATATGCGTGTCCGCACGCAGGCAGGGGAAGAGGAAGTTTTTGCGTTGGGAAAGCTGCATTTATCTACGGATCATATTCATACGGTAAAGCCATTGGAGGTGGATATTCCAAAGGGAAGGCTTACCGTTGTGACCGGTGTGTCCGGTTCCGGGAAGACCACGATGGTTTTAGAAAGTCTGATTCCCGGACTGGAAGCTTCTTTTCGCGGAGAACATCTGCCGAAACATGTGAAATGTATTTCGGCGGAAGGGATTTCCCATGTGAAACTGATAGATGCCTCACCGATTGGAATCAATGTCCGGTCAACGGTGGCGACTTATGCCAATATACATGATGAACTCCGCAAAATTTATGCAAAAACAGCGGATGCAAAAAATCGGGAATACAAAGCAGGGGATTTTTCCTACAATACCGGAAAGCTGCGCTGCCCAGTCTGTGACGGAACCGGGCAGATCAGTCTGGACGTACAGTTCTTACCGGATGTGGACATCCCCTGCCCGGAGTGTGGTGGGTCGAGGTATGCGAAAGAGGCATGGGAGATCGGCTATGAAAATAAACAGGGAAACAGGTATTCCCTGCCGGAACTGATGGAGATGGATGTCAACACGGCGCTGCAGGCGGTCACAGATCTGAAACTGGTGCATCAGAGGCTTAGTGTTCTGAAAAATTTAGGACTTGGTTATCTGACACTGGGTGAGGAGACACCGAGTCTTTCCGGTGGCGAGGCACAGAGACTGAAACTTGCCAGTGAAATGGGAAAAGGACAGTCGGATTCTGTCTTTGTGTTTGATGAGCCGACCATCGGACTGCATCCGTTGGATGTACAGACGTTACTTGGCGTATTTCAGGCGTTAGTCGACAACGGGGCGACCGTGCTTGTCATCGAGCATGATCTGGATGTGATCCGAAATGCAGACTATATCATTGATATGGGCCCCGGCGGTGGAGAGGAGGGCGGCAGAGTGGTCGCCTGCGGGACACCGGAGCAGATTGCAGCAAATGAAAAGAGCGTTACGGGAAAATATCTATAAAGAACAGGGGTTGTGTTTCTCATTCATTTCTGCTACAATGACCACGTCATTTTTAGATATATCAAAATTCAAATTTTAATGGAGGTGAATTTTCATGGACAGTTGCGATAGCGTAGGACGAAGTAAAATATGCGATGTACGAAGATGTAAAAAGAGAATGTGGCTGTCTGTGAGAGTCTGACCGCCATATTCTATATTGTTGTGCACCTTTTATACATCGCATCAGAGGATCCTTGCAATCACAATGAAGCGATGTATTTTTATGCCCATTTCAGGCGAAAAGGAGGTCACAATGAGAAAAGTATTAATCCCGAAAAAAGACTATGTAAAAGAACTGATAAAGATCATCCGTGTTACAAAAGATGAGCAGAAATTACGGAATCTGCTGTCAGATTATCATGAGAAAGATATCGCGGAGGCGATCACATTTCTGACGGAGACTGAGCGGAAGCATCTCTACCATGTGCTCGGTTCTGAAAGGATCGCAGAGATATTTTCCTATTTTGATGATGCGGAAATGTATTTGGAGGAACTGTCTTTAGAGCAGGCAGCAAAAGTAGTTTCCTACATGGATGCGGATGATGCGCTTGATGTGTTAGATGATCTGTCCGAGTCAAAGAAAAACGCGATCGTGAGTCATCTGGATGCAGACGCACAGAAAGATGTGCAGAAACTGCTCTCCTATGAGGAGGATGAGATCGGAAGCTGCATGACGAACAACTTTGTCTGTATTTCAGAGAAATTGTCCGTCCGGGAAGCGATGAGCGAACTGGTCCGTCAGGCGGGGGAACATGATAATATTTCAACGATCTATGTTACCGATGAAGAGGAAAAGTTTGCCGGTGCGATCGATCTGAAAGATCTGATCATTGCAAGAGAAAACACACCTTTGCAGGAAATCATAAGCAGTTCCTATCCATATGTGTATGAAAATGAAAAGATCAGTGAATGTGTGGAAAAGATTGCAGATTATGAGGAGGATTCCATTCCGGTATTGACGCAGGAGAAAAAGATTGTGGGTATTCTGACTGCGACGGATATCGTCGAGTTAGTAGATGATGCGATGGGAGATGACTACGCAAAACTTGCAGGTCTGACCTCCGAGGAGGATTTAAAGGAACCGACGATTGTGAGCATGAAAAAGAGACTGCCATGGCTGATCATACTGTTGTTCCTTGGGATGGCAGTGTCCTCTGTTGTCGGAATATTTGAATCTGTGGTTGCAGTTCTGCCGATCGTGATCTGCTTTCAGTCGCTGGTGCTTGATATGGCAGGAAATGTTGGTACGCAGTCGCTTGCAGTAACGATCCGTGTACTTGTGGACGAGGATTTGGATACCAGAAAAAAACTGGCTCTTCTCGGAAAAGAAATGAAGATCGGCTTTTTAAACGGAGCGAGTCTTGGCGTCATGGCACTTGTATTTCTTGGCATTTACATCCACCTGTTCAAAAAATATGCCTGGATGTCAGCATTCCTGATCTCCGGATGTGTTGGGATTTCTCTGGTCGTTGCGATGGTAATCTCTGGTTTTGTAGGTACGATCATCCCGATGTTCTTCCACAAGATCCATATTGATCCGGCAGTTGCATCCGGTCCGCTGATCACGACGGTGAATGATCTGGTTGCAGTGATCACTTATTATGGATTGGCGATGGTATTTCTGATCGATATTTTTCATATTTAGGAGGAACGGAGATATTATGAATACACAAAATTTAAGAACCCTTTTTCCAACTGTAACGAAACAAAAAATACTGAATCTGTCATATGGCGAGGGAGAACATTATACAGTGCTTCCCATGATTGCAAAAAAAGAGGATACATTTTATCTGTGGGAAATTTCAGCCATGTCGGAACAGGAATATGAACACAGAAACAGAACATACAAAGAAGCGAAGACAAACCGGGCAGAGTTAAAGCAGAATCTGGAAGAAGCAGACCAGGTGTGGATCGAAAAAATTGTAAGCGGTGGCTGCTGTTTTGAGACCGCTTCAGCAACAGGCACCTGTCTTGGCGAGAGATATAATATAGAGGAACAGATACAGTTTTTATATATGCTTGGACAGGGAGCGGAGTTAGGGGAGTTAGAACAGGTGGAGCTTGACAGGCTGTTTATCACCTGCTATGAACTGACGGGAAAAGACGGGCAGGAATTGTCCGAAGAAGCATTCTGGAATATGGGAAATGAGGATGTTACGGTTACGCTGTCAGAACAGCACCGATCTGTTCTGGTACAAAAAAGATCCCGCTTAAAGACGGGGGAATATACAAAACCCAAAGTGCTCCATCTGACCGGAGAGGCAGAAAGCAGTGTTTATATTCATGGCATCCGTTTCCATGATGTCTGGAAAGAGGCAGAGACACGTTTTGAAGATAAACACTATCTGGAACATTTCAGCAAAGAACAGATTGCACAGATGAAGAACGAATTTATGGAACTTCTGCCGCAGATATGTCCCAAAGGCTGTGTCCTGCCCATGATCGAATATGAGTGCGACAGGGATTATCAGATGCAGTTTTACACGACGGAATATCTGAAACGCGCACCAAAGCATCATTCTACGGCATTATTTTTAGCGATGCGTCCGGACACGCAGATCGGACCGATGGGATACAAAAACAGGGTATGCCAGTTAGAAGCAGTGGAGGAAGGCTTTGAGGGGGAGATATCCGTTGAATTATTTTTGTGTCATAAAACAATACCGGGAGAAGAGAAAAAAGCAAGGCATTAATGCAAATTTTGTGTTATCATGAGTGCAGGTGAAAGAAAGCAGGAGTGGAGATTTTTATGACACAGACTCATATAAATATTGCAATGTTAGCACATGTTGACGCCGGAAAGACGACATTATCAGAGGCGTTATTATATAAAAGCGGCAGCATCCGCAAAGCCGGACGTGTGGATAATAAAGATGCATTTTTAGATACAAATGAAATGGAAAGAAACCGTGGAATCACGATTTTTTCCAAACAGGCAGTTTTTTCCTATGGAGGATGTGAATTTACGCTGTTAGATACACCCGGACATGTGGATTTTTCTGCGGAAATGGAGCGTACCTTGCAGGTGCTTGACTATGCTGTGCTGATCATAAGCGGGGCAGACGGTGTGCAGGGACATACGAGGACATTGTGGCGGCTTTTAGCGCGTTACAATATCCCGGCATTTATTTTTGTCAATAAGATGGATCAGCAGGGAACAGACCACGACAAATTATTGGCACAGATCAAAGATACATTGGGCAGTGCCTGTGTGGATTTTTCAAAAAATACAGATGGAACATATCTGGATGAGGATTTTTATGAGAACGTGGCTGTCTGCAATGAAAAAGTCTTAGAAACATATTTAGAAGGCGGCAGTATCGGGGAAGAAGATATCCGTCAAATGATACAGAAAAGGGAATTGTTTCCATGCTTTTTTGGTTCAGCACTTAAGATGGACGGGATTGACGAGCTGCTGGCGGCACTTTCTGAATATACCAAAATTCCGGATTATCCGGAGAAGTTTGGCGCAACTGTATTTAAGATCACGCGCGACGCAGGGGGCAGCCGCCTTACGCATTTAAAAGTCACAGGTGGAACATTAAAGGCAAGAAATCTGCTGACCGGATATAAGCAGAATAAGGAAGATGATATCTGGGAGGAAAAAGTAAACCAGATCCGCATTTATTCCGGTGAAAAATTTGAGACCCAAGATGAGGTAAAAGCAGGAACAATATGTGCTGTGACAGGGTTATCCTATACTTATCCGGGAGAGGGACTCGGAATCCAGACGGAGTCAGAACTGCCGATTTTAGAACCGGTGCTGACATATGAACTGATCCTGCCGGAGGGGGTACAGCCACAGGCAATGATGCCGAAACTTACGATGTTAGAGGAAGAAGATCCGGAGCTTCACATTGTGTGGAATGAACAACTGCAGGAGATCAAGATACAGATCATGGGGGAAGTGCAGATCGAGATTTTAAAAGCACTGATCTTTGAGCGTTTTGGTGTGGAGGTGGAATTTGGCACAGGAAAGATCCTTTACCGTGAGACGATCGCAGATACCGTGGAGGGAGTGGGACATTTTGAACCACTGCGTCATTATGCGGAGGTACATCTTTTGCTGGAGCCGGGAGAAAACGGCAGCGGTCTTACCTTTGCAGCGGATGTCAGTGAGGATATGCTGGCAAGAAACTGGCAGAGACTGGTGCTTACCCATTTAGAGGAAAAAGAACATGTCGGTGTGCTGACAGGCTCACCGGTTACAGATATGAAGATCACGTTGGTTGCCGGACGTGCACATTTAAAACATACAGAGGGCGGCGATTTCAGACAGGCTACTTACCGTGCCTTAAGGCAGGGATTAAAACAGGCACAGTCCGTTCTGTTAGAGCCATGGTATGATTTCAGGCTTGAACTACCGAATGAATGTATTGGACGTGCCATGAATGATATCGAAGGAATGTCAGGTAAATTTGATGCTCCGAACCGGAACGGAGAGATGGCAGTACTCACAGGGATCATTCCGGTTGCATCGATACGTGATTATGCAAAAGATGTTATGGCATATACCAAGGGACATGGAAGCCTTACCTGCACGCTGCACGGTTATCTGCCATGCCATAATACAGAGGAGGTTGTCGAGGCGCTTGGTTATGATTCAGAGCGTGATCTGGCAAATCCGACAGGGTCTGTATTCTGTGCCCATGGAGCAGGATTTGTTGTCCCATGGGATCAGGTTATGGATTATATGCATTTGGAAAGTGTGCTAAAGCCGGCAAAAGAAACAGAGGAATGGCAGCCAAAGCAGGTTTACATGCAGCAGCAGAGCAGGGAAGAAGAATGGATTGGCACGGATGAGATTGACAGAATCTTAAATCAGACATACAATGCTAATAAACGGGAAAAATCTGCTCCGGGACGCAATGTCTGGAAAAGGTCAGGAGGGAGCAGTGCAAATGTACCGCCGGTGACAAGAACTTATACGCCGCCGCTGTCGGAAAAAGAATATCTGCTTGTGGATGGCTACAATGTCATTTTTGCATGGGATGAGTTAAATGAACTTGCCCGTGATAATGTAGACGGGGCGCGTGGAAAACTTCTCGATATTATGTGTGATTATCAGGGTATGCGCGGATGTGAGCTGATCGTGGTGTTTGACGCATACCGTGTGCAGGGGCATAAGACAGAAATGTTTGATTACCACAATATTCATGTGGTTTATACGAGAGAGGCAGAGACTGCCGATCAGTATATCGAGAAATTCGCACATGAAAATGGCAGAAAATACCGTGTGACGGTTGCGACTTCGGATGGTTTAGAGCAGATCATCATCCGGGGAGCCGGATGTGTGCTGATCTCCGCAAGAGAGCTGGAAAAAGAGATCGCACGCAAACGCGGGGAAATGTTAGAGACATATCATGCAAAACGTGAGCCGGAGAAGAAGGTACATATGGCAGAGCATATTTCTGCTGAGGTAGCAGAAGCAGTCAGAAAAGCGGATCAGTGTGAAAAATAACATTTTTCACAGGTAAGATTTGTGCTTATGCATCAGCTTGATATGCGCAGGAATGGAGATTCTCATGAATAAAAAGGAAGAAGTAAACTTTACACAGTCCGGATTTTTAAAGATCGATGGGAAAAAAAGAGTGTCTGTGAGATTTGAACGAGGAAGTGATATTGCAGAAGGCATGGTTCCGCCGGGAAAAATTACAAAGAATCATGGATTTTCCGATAAGGAAGTAGCAGGATTAGAAGTCTATCTGGAGATGAACTGTGATGAGATCTACAAAAAAGCGAAGGAAATTGGTAAATTTACCAACTTACTATAAAAGAATATTTCCATTATTATTCGCATGGATGATCCTGCTTACGACCTGTGTTGGTAGTCAGTCGGATGCCTTTCAGATGATATCAATCGAAAAGGCGTCCGGTCAGACTATGTTCTCAGGCGAGCGGCTGGCAAAAACGTATGATGCACTGTTAGAGACAGCCAGAGGACGCAGCGAAACATTAGAGAGTGGGAGGGCAAAAGAGTTTGCATCCGTAAACTGGCGCAGAATGGCAGGCGTTACAATAAGGATTCTGCTTGTCATACTCCCAGCGCTGATTTTGCAGTTTTGGAGCATCTGGTACCGCAGGGCTGATGAGATCGTGCCGCGTGGACTGCTCTTAGTAAAGTTTGTGAGGAGGGCGGACGGAAAAAAGAATGGCATTTTAGCTCTCATGAAATAAAAAATAAAAATATTATTTTATGAGAGGTAGAAAAAATGCAGATTCTTATTTGGGTTATGATGATCGTTGGTGGTGCCGCAGGACTTTTGTCCACGGCTTATCTTGTTTTGGCTATGCCGATAATTCTGGTGTGGAAGATTTTCCGCAAGGTGAAATACCATATAGCGATTTGTGACTGATGAAGTGGATTTAAAATAACGGACCAAAATGCCAAAATCCTGTATTTATGCAGGATTTTGGCATTTGTTTTGTGAAACTATTGTGCTGGACAAGAAGAACTTATGCGATTCTTTTGTGAAGAAGCAGATTATAGTATGAACAATCAGAAAAATCCGATTGGGATTCTTTCTAATTGGATGGAGATGAAACTTTGAAATTTCGAATGTGCATATAGACAGTATTTTTTGAAATATTTAACTGGTTGGCAACTTTGATCACAGCATCTTTAAGATTAAATATGCCTTGTTGATACAGACGGAAAATAATTTCTTTATTTTTATTGGAAGAAGAAATGCCGGGATCATTGTATACGGATTCTTTGGTTTCTGTAAGTGAAAAAAGTATCAGGTCATCAATATTGTCTGAAAAAGTTTCAGAGGAAGCCTGTGTTACAGAAGAGGAGTCCTGTGAAGGAAGCATTCCTTGCAGAAATTCGGAGAGTGGCATTTCCATATGAAAATTTATGCAAAGTAAACCGATAATCCGGCCGTGTTCGCCTGTAATAGGAATTGTACAAGAGCGAAGCATTGAATCAGAACTGCTTTTATTGAAATAAGGAGAAACAGTACGTGAAGGATCCTGTTCAAGCTCCCCTAACATTTTTAAAGCGAGATCGGTAATGGGAGAGCCTTCTTTCCTTCCAGTAAAATGTCCGTTGATGATTTTTATGACAGAGTGATCAAGACTTTCTAAGCTGTGAAGTACTAATTCGTATCCGTCACCAAGGTATGCACCAAGTCCGTTTAACATGAGTGCATAAGAGTTAAGAATTTGTCGGTCTGTTACAGTAAGTTTTAAAAAAGGATTATCCATAATAAATACCTCTTTCTTCATAGTTCATATCATTTGTGTTTACTGGTTCATACAATCATGCATGAACTAAAATATATTTTATCATAAAGTAAAGTTTGATACTACCTTAATCATTATAAGTAAAAAAGAAATAATGTGCAAGAAAAAAATGAATAAAAGTTTATTAAATGAATAAAATTCTATTGACTAAAATATATTTTATTGCTATAATCAAATTATCAAAAAATAAAGGAGATGGATGAAATGATAAAACAAATTTTTACAAAAAATGCTCCGGAGGCAATTGGATGTTATTCACAGGCTGTACAATACGATAAACTTTTGTTCAGTTCAGGACAAATTCCTGTAAATCCGGAAAATGGGGAAATTGTTTCTGGAGGTATTGTTCCTCAGGCAGAACAGGTTATGGAAAATATTGGGGCTATTTTAAAAGAGGCCGGAACGGACTATCGTTCGGTTTTAAAAACAACATGTTTCTTGAATGACATGAAAGATTTTGCTGCTTTTAATGAGGTATATGCAAAATATTTCACAGACAAACCGGCAAGATCTTGTGTAGCAGTAAAAACACTTCCGAAAAATGTATTATGTGAAGTAGAAGTAATTGCGGTGGTGAAATAGAGAAAAACAAATGAAGATTAGCTGGAAAAAATGTATCCAGCCATGAGGAGGATTTATCTATGGGTAATCAAAAAGTGAGAGAAAAGAAAAAACCAACATTTTTTCTGGCAGTACTTCCTATTTTAGCGATGATTTTACTGCTCGGAGTTGGTTATGCAGTTATGGGACTGAGTCCAGAGGTACTGATGCTGGTTTCGGCGGCAGTGGCGGCAGTCATTGCTATCGCGTTGGGATATACATGGGATGATATCATGGATTCTATTGTTGGTAAACTTTCAAAAACAATGCCGGCAATATTTATTTTAATCATTGTTGGTTTTTTGATTGGTTCGTGGATGATTGGTGGAACAATCCCGATGATGGTATATTATGGACTTAAAATTATAAGTCCCCGGTACATAGCGGTTACATCATTTCTTGTTACAGCGGTTGTATCAGTTTGTACAGGCACATCGTGGGGTTCAGCCGGAACGATAGGAGTAGCTTTGATGGGAGTAGCAGCAGGTATGGGGGCTCCACTTCCGATGGTAGCAGGTGCAGTGGTATCAGGAGCATATTTCGGAGATAAAATGTCTCCGTTGTCAGATACAACGAATCTTGCACCGATTGCAGCAGGTTCGAAATTGTATGATCATATAGGGCATATGTTTTATACGACAATTCCGGGATGTATCATTTGTATTATTGTATATACAATAGCCGGTTTTTCAGCAGCAGGTGGAGGTACTGTGGCAACACCGGAAAAAGTAGAAACAATATTGACAACATTAGAGAGCCTGTTTCGGTTTAATCCGCTTGTAATATTACCGCCACTCATTGTTTTATATGGTTCAATTCGAAAGAAACCGACGATCCCGGTCATGTTGATATCAAGCGTTGTTGCGTTTTTTAATGCGACTGTTTTTCAAGGATTTTCCTTACAGCAGTGTTTTACGGCAGCAATCAGTGGATTCAGTCTTGACATGGTAACAAAGACAGGGTTTGATGCAGCAGCATTGATACCAGATATTCCAAGACTTTTAGAGCGTGGTGGTATGATTTCCATGTTAAACACGGTTTTGATTGCATTCTGTGCGTATGGATTTGCAGGAACGCTGGCAGTAACGGGATCATTAGATATTGTTTTAAACAAGTTGATGAAAACAGTAAAAACGACTGGAGGATTGATTGTTGCAACGATTGTTTCATGTATTACGGCTGTTTTTGTGACGAGTAACGGTCAGTTATCCATTTTAATACCGGGAGAAATGTTTGCAAAAACCTATATCAAAAAGGGATTACAGCCTAAGAATTTATCAAGAACTCTGGAAGATTCTGCAACAGTTGTAGAACCGATTGTTCCGTGGACAGCAGCAGGTGTTTATATGGCAACAACACTTGGAGTGCCTACATTATCCTATCTTCCTTGGGCTGTTATTTGTTACACAGGTGTTATATTTGCGATTATATGGGGATTTACAGGCTTTGGTATTGCAAAGATAAAACCTGGGGATGAGTATTATGATGAGTATCTGGCACTTCAGAAGGAAAATGAAACAGTATAACCAATATGACGAGGAGATTGTATATGGAAACACAGTATGATTTTGATGATATAGTGAATCGTAGAAACACAAATTGTGGCAGATGGGATACCATGGATAAAAAATATGGGACAAGAGATATGATTCATTTGGGTGTTGCTGATATGGATTTTCGGGCACCTGTTGAAATCAGAGATAGTCTGCATAAAATTTTGGATATGGGTGTTTTGGGATATACCGATTTAAGTGATAAATTTTTTCTCAGTATTCAAAGATGGTATAAAAAACAATACAATATGGATATCCCTAGAGAATGGATCGTTTTTTGTCCAAGAATCAATATTGCATCCAGTATATGTGTGGAAACATATACAGAAAAAGGTGACGGTATTATTATGCATACACCTGCATATGGTCCATTGCAGAATTCAATTTTAAAAAATAACAGAAAAATGCTGTCCAGTCCGCTTAAAAAAAATGGGGAACATTATGAAATGGATTTTGCGCAAATGGAGTCAATGGTGGATGAACATACTAAAATGATGATCTTGTGCAATCCGCATAATCCAACAGGACGGGCATGGACGAAAGAAGAATTGGTGCAAGTTGCAGACTTCTGTAGAGAACACGATCTGATTTTATTTACGGATGAGATTCATGGTGATCTGATGAAAGCGGGAGTGAGACATCAGACAGCGTTGGATGTTACAGAAGAGATGAATGACAGACTGATTTTAGCAAGTTCGCCGACAAAGACATTTAACATTCCTGGAGTTATTGTTTCCTATATGATAATTCCAAACGAAAAATTAAGAAAAGAGATAGAGGTTACTATTGATCGTATTGGGATGCATAATCCGACAATTTTTGCAGTAACTGCGGTAGAAAAGGCATATACAGAATGTGATGACTGGTATGAGGCTGTCAAAAAATATATAGATGCGAATGAAGTGTTTACAAGAGATTTTTTCGCAAAACATTTTCCAGAATTTCATGTTTATCCGAGAGAAGGAACATATCTGCTCTGGATAGATTATCAGAAAACCGGACTAACCGAGCAGAAATTAGAAGAGTGGTTTTTGAAAAAAGCAAATGTGTCAGTTTATATGGGAAGTGTATTTGGGGAAGATGGAAGAGGATGTATAAGGCTGAATCTGGCATCACCAAGGAAGGTATTGGATGAAGCATATAACCGGATGTTGAAAGTCTGGAAAGAATGGTAAATGAGAATAAAAGGCTGGTGTTCTATAGATGAGAATGCCAGCTTTTTGCGTGCATCTGGGAATGTACTGATTTTACGATTAGATTATGAGAGGGGAGAAAACTGGTGTAAATACGGTGGGGATATGGTACAATAAACGGGTATTGAAAGATTAAGAACAAATATACAACCAGATCTAGTACAGGTCAGGTCTATACAGAAAAATAAGGCAGATATTATCTCCCGGAAAGGAGACTGGCAGATGAATGATGCATTGAAAATTGAAAATAATGATATTATGAACAAATTTCAAAAAACGGAAAATATCTTAAATGATGTTCAAAATATCATAGAAGTTTCACAGAAAGAAGCCTATCGTGCAGTTAATACAATATTGTCACAGAGAAACTGGCTGATCGGGTATCGGATCGCAGAGGAAGAACTGGCGGGTGAAGATCGTGCAGAGTATGGGGTAGAGATTATCAAAAAATTGTCAAAAGAACTTACAGATAAATATGGAAAAGGTTATGACAGAAGTAATCTTTATCATTGTGTACGATTTTATAAAGCTTTTCCAGAGATTGTCGACACACTGTGTCGACAATCTAATATTAGACTTTCATGGTCTCATTATAGAACTTTATTACAGGTGCATGATAAGACAGCGCGTGATTGGTATGAAAAAGAAGCATATGAGCAAATCTGGAGTGTGCGTACTTTACAGCGGAATATAGATACACAATATTATTACAGATTACTGCAGTCGAAAGATAAAGATGCTGTAGAGCATGAGATGCAGGAAAAGACGTTTGAGTATCAGCAGGACAAGTTAGAATTTATAAAAAATCCAGTTGTGGTAGAATTCTTAGGATTGACATTGGACGCTTCTTTTAATGAGACAAAATTAGAATCGAGCATTATCTCAAATTTGCAGAAATTTCTTATGGAAATGGGAAAAGGCTATGCGTTTGTTGCAAGACAACAGCATATTCACACTGAGAAACAGGATTATTTTATAGATTTGGTATTCTATAATTATATTTTAAAATGTTTTGTATTGATTGATCTGAAAACAACCAGAATTACCCATCAGGATGTAGGGCAGATGGATATGTACATTCGCATGTATGATGAATTAAAAAAGTCACCGGATGACAACCCTACGTTAGGCATTGTTTTGTGTTCGGAAACAGATGAGGATATTGCAAGGTATTCTATATTGCATGGAAATGAACAGCTATTTGCCAGCAAATATAAATTATATCTGCCAACGGAAGAGGAATTGCGAGAAGAAATAGAAGCACAAAAGGCGGTTTTTTATTTACAGCAGAAAGAAACGGAAAAGCAAAACAAGGAGGAAAATCCTCTGCTCCTGCAAAGGCAGTCGCATTTTGCTCCGCAAAACAAGGAGGATTAAAATGCTTCCACAAGCGTTTTTAAACAGAATGGAATCAATGCTCGGAAATGAATATCCGGCATTTTTAGAAAGTTATGACAAGGATAAATATCAGGCATTACGGTTAAATAGTATCAAGGGAGATACTGCGCAGATGAAGGAAAAAGTACCTTTTTCCCTGCAGCCGATAGCCTGGGCGAAAGATGGATTTTACTATGAAAAAGATGACACTCCGGGCAGGCATCCGCTTCATGAGGCGGGCGTGTATTATATCCAGGAGCCGAGTGCCATGGCGCCGATTTCCTATCTGATGGAAGATTTTGATGTGGTGCAAAAAGAAGCGGCAGACTGTCAGGAACGGATCTTAGATTTGTGTGCGGCTCCTGGCGGAAAAAGCACACAGATCGCAGCAAGAATGCATGAAATGTACACATCAGGGAAGTGGAAGGAGCAGGGACTTCTCATCTGCAATGAAATCCATCCGGCACGCGCGAAGATTTTATCTGAGAACGTGGAGCGGATGGGGATTGCAAATGCAATGGTGACGAACGAGACGCCGCAGCGTTTAGCGGAGGGGTTCGAGGATTATTTTACCCGTATTCTGGTGGATGCGCCGTGTTCCGGGGAAGGCATGTTCCGCAAAAATGAGGCGGCATGTGAAGAGTGGAACCCTGAGAATGTCAGCCTTTGTGCCGAAAGGCAGGATGGAATTTTAGACTGTGCGGCTTCAATGCTTGCACCGGGCGGCAGGATTGTGTATTCGACATGTACGTTTGCGCCTGCGGAGAATGAGGGCAGTATGACACGCTTTTTGCTGCGTCACCCGGAGTTTCATATTGTGGAAGTGAAAAAGGCAGAGGGTATGTCGGCAGGAGTACCGGAATGGGCTTATTTCGGGGAAAAAATGGGACAGATATTGCCTGAGATTGCACAGACGATCCGTCTCTGGCCACAGCATCTGAAAGGAGAGGGCCACTATCTGGCTGTCCTTGAAAAAGAGGGAACACTAAGACAGGGTTATTGCCGGAATGGGGAAGAAAAAGGAATCCCTGCAAAAGATCTGAAAGTACCGGGCAAAGGAATCGTGGAATTTTTGGATTTTGCGAAAGATACATTAGATCCACAGACATTAGACGGACTGGAGAAAAATGGTACATATCTGAAATTTGGAGATCAGCTTTACCTTGCACCGAAAGGTATGCCTTCTGTAAAAGGTCTTAAAGTCCTGCGACCGGGACTGCATCTTGGAACGGTAAAAAAGAACCGCATGGAGCCGTCACATGCGCTTGCACTGGCACTAAAAAAAGAACAGGTGCGCTATACGGCAGATCTGGCTTCGGACGGAGAGGTGATTCGTGGTTATTTAAATGGCGGAACTTTTTCTTATGAGGGAGAAAAGGGATGGTATCTGATCATGGCAGACGGATTTAGCAGCGGCTGGGGAAAACTGGCGGGTGGAATCATGAAAAACCACTATCCGAAAGGACTTCGAAAAATGTGGTAGTGTGAAAATGAGATTTTTGTCGGGGCAGAATGCCATTGTGCAGGGTGGAACGCTGTTTCAAGGCACTTTACAAGCAGAAAAATGTGATTGATGCTAGAATTTATTATAATAGTATCGTTATCGTTGATTATATGGAAAGCGAAGATGTTTATGAAAAAGAAGACAATCATTCTGCCGTTACTTGTATTTTTGGTGGGAATCAGTGTTTTAATGGGAACGGTGTACAGCGTAAGGGAAAATCAGCAAAAACAAAGCCGGTCAGCTGCAGAATTAAATGCCATGACATATGCGGAACGCATGAAGACGGAAGTCATGGGAGGAATAGGAATTACGGATACACTCGAACAGATTTTAATCAGTGAGGATGGGAAATTTGAAAAATTTCAGCAGATAGCCGGGAATCTGATGAGCGATTCCATTCAGAGTATTCAGCTTGCGCCAGATGGCGTTGTGACGGATATTTATCCGGAAAAAGGAAATGAGACAGGTAAAATTGATCTGCTGAATGACAAGAATCGTGGGGAAATCGCCCGTTATGCGAGAGATCATTAGATGACGGTTATGCAGGGACCGTTTCAGTTAAAACAGGGGGGATATGGAATTGCGGTAAGAAATCCGGTGTATCTGGATCAGAAAGACGGACAGGAAACTTTCTGGGGATTTACGATCGTGATCATTCGTGTACCGGACATTTTTGCGGACTCGGTAAAAGCACTTTCGGATTTTGGCTATCAGTACCAGCTTTCAAAGACTGTTTCTCCGTGGGAGATGTCCTACGAATATGTCTATGGTTCCGGGAAAAAGCTGACCAATCCGGTGTCCTACGTTTTTGATATGGGAGGAAATCAGTGGAAGCTTGAGGTAATGCCAGAACATGGATGGTACAATATATATTTGTATGAAATTCTGATTGGTGGAACGCTGATCGTACTGCTTTTGACAGGGCTCACCAGGACACTCTTAAATCTTGATGAGCATCGTAAAAAATTCAAAAAACTTGCGGTGACAGATCCACTGACCGGAATCTATAACCGCCATGGATTTGATGAACTGGTGGAACGGTATCTGAAACAAAATACGGAGAATCATTGTGTCGGGGTGCTGCTTGATATTGACGATTTTAAATCTGTCAATGATATGTATGGGCATGCTTCCGGTGACCGTGCTCTGCAGATTCTGGCAGAGAGCATGAAGAAGTTCTTTCCGGAAAAGGCTGTGCTTGGACGTAATGGAGGCGATGAATTTTGTATTTTTCTCCCAGATTGTACATGTGGTGAAGTAAAGGAACAGATGGAGCAGTTTACGAAGCTGGTAAGAACTTTTCCATATGAAAGTGAGCAGGAAAAGTTCAGTATTTCTCTTGGTTATGCGGAGTATCCGCGAGATGCGGAAACTCTCGAACAACTGATGCACTGTGCGGATACTGCTCTCTACGAAGTAAAACTGCGTGGAAAACAAGGGTGCATGGAATACCGGGAAGGACTTCGCCTGGAAATCCGGACACAGCTTGGGTTTGTGCTGAAAGATGTCTCAGAAAATCTTCCGGGAGCTTTCATTATATACAGAGCAGATCATGAGACAGATGAAATTCTGTTTGCAAATCGTGAGATGATCCGTCTTACCGGATGCAGGACGATGGATGATCTGCTTGCTTATACGGACAGAAGCTTCCGAAATCTTATTTTAGAAGAAGAAAGAGATGCAGTGGAGCAGAGTATCTGGCAACAGATCAATGCGGGGCATGCCAACGATTACGTGTATTTTCATCTGGTAAAAGCGGATGAAACCAGTCTGCCTGTGCTGGATCATGGAAGAATCGTAGAGAGTGGGCGTTATGGAAAGATCTTTTATGTACTGCTTATGGATCAAAAATCAATGAAATGGCATTATGGCGAGAAGTATTAAATGTAATCATTACAATTACATCGGCTTTCTGATATGATTACTGCCAGAGAGAGGTGTTTAAGCAGTTTCAATAAAAAAAATAATGCAGAGATGTATATTCATTTACGGATACACATCTCTGCATTTTGTTTACGATCATAGCTATGTCTGCGCAGGATACAATCTATGATTCTGAACTTTGACATTGCAATTCTAAAAAGAATCCACTATCAGATTTTACCCATCAGGCACGTTCCTTCGCACCTGATTTTACCGTGAAAAATCCAAACTGTGCTGCGATTTTTCTGGCGTAAGTCAGGGCGAAAAATAAGATAAAGCTGTCGATCGGCAGCATGATCACGTTTTTGATCACACGCGGGCCGAGCAGTGCAATAAATCCTTTGCCGTAAAGCATGGAGATCCAGAGCGTATTCAGACCGCAGTTGATGACCAGCTTTACAAAAAACTCGGCGATCACGATACGCTTGATGGAGACTGGACGACGGTAGAGCAGGCTGCCGTAGATCAGACCGGAAAGCATGGCATTAAAGGTGAATCCAAAGAAAAAAGGACCATCCGGCTTTAAGACATACTTTAACAGGTCAAGTGCACCGCCAAACAGGCATCCGACAACCGGACCAAACAAAAATTCGACAATGCGGTTCGGCAGACCGGAAAAGCCGATCTTGATGTAGGGACCAAGCTGGATACTTGCCACAAGACTAAGCACGATGGCGAGTGCAGCTAAGAGTCCACAGAGCACGATCGTCTTTGTGCGACACAGCTCTTTTAGTGATTGTTGATACAGTTCTTTTAATTTTTTCATAAAAAAAGCCTCCTTCCTTAGCAGTTTCCTAAAACCGCATAGAGGAGACATATACCTTTATGCAGCAGCGGGATGCGAATTCTGTACCGCAAACAAAAGCATTGCTTTTGTTTTTCGTCCGTGTGACAACTCCCTGTTCACATGGCACTTAACGCACAGAGTTCTACTCTGCTAATATGAAATATTAGTTTTGACAAGTTCTGTTATAGCACACTGCTATAACATTGTAAAGAAGAACTTATATTTCATACTATATTTTTTAATATGACTGATAAGTTATGGAAGGAAAAAGATGGATGACGGACGGGTATTTCGGTGTTAAAATAAAAAAGAAAAGAATGATGCAGGAAGGGAGACGGAAATGAAGCTGACCGGTATCCATATTAAAAATTTTAAAGCAATCCATGAGATGAAGATCGATAACATTGAAAATGCGCTGATCTTAGTAGGGCAGAATAATACCGGAAAGACGACAATCTTAGAGGCGATCCGTGCGGCTTTTGGAGACTATCGCATTTCTTCGGAAGATTTTGACGGGGACAGCGCCAATATCGAGATGGATCTGTCACTGGAATTTTTGGATGAAGATCTGAAATGGCTGCATCAGAATGGCGTGGTCAGCCAGTATAAAAGATATGAGACATGGTTTGAAGATTTCTGCAAAAAGCTGCCTTCTTTTTCGGTAAAAGAAAATAACGAAGAAGGCGGTGCGCTGCAGTTTACCTTTATCGCGCACAGGGATGGATGGGTGCGGTATCAGGATAAGGAGCACAAAAATAATTCCTGCATCCCACAGATATTTCCAAAGATATACTATCTGGATGCAGAGCGTGATCTAAATCAGCTTCAGGGAGATCTTTTAATGCTTCAGGAGGATGAGCTGTTAAAGCGGATGCGCGCGGACACCTGTATGTTTAATCAGGCAAAAAAATGCGGCCACTGTTTTTCCTGTATTGGTCTGATCGAGAAAAAGTCGCCTGCAGAGCTGGATGCATTTGAGACAGCAAAGCTGTTAGATTATAAACTTTACCAGTTGAATCTGGATGAATTTGCGAAAAAAGTAAACCAGAATTATAAGAAGAACGGCGGACAGGATGAAATCCTTTATTCCATGAACCGCGATGTGGAGCGGATGTTAAAAGTTACGACGGAGATCCATAATCCGGCGCAGAATCTGACCAGACCGGTAGCGAAGATGGGAAAAGGCATGCGCAGCATTTATATGTTGTCTTTACTTGAGACTTATACGGGGACGAAAGGGCGGATTCCAAGTATTCTTATGATCGAAGATCCGGAGATATTTCTTCACCCGAAACTTCAGAAGGTTTCCGGTGAGATTTTATACCGTCTGTCCAGAAAAAATCAGGTGATTTTTTCCACGCACTCGCCGAATTTGCTGGCAAATTTTAACAGCAGGCAGATAAGACAGATTGTTTTAGATGGCGAAGGATATTCAAAGATGTGTGCAAAGACGGATGTGAGTGCGATCCTTGAAGACCTTGGTTATACGGCAAATGATCTGATGAATGTGAATTTCGTATTTATCGTGGAAGGCAAGCAGGATAAGAGCCGTCTGCCGCTTCTGATCCGGAAGTATTATTCAGAGACTTATGATGAAAATGGAAAACTTTCAAGAATTGCGATCATCACGACAAACAGTTGTACAAATATCAAAACTTATGCCAATCTGAAATATATGAATCAGATCTATCTGCGTGACCAGTTTCTGATGATACGTGACGGAGATGGAAAAGACAGGATGGAATTAGGAAAACAGCTCTGCCGTTATTATGAACAGCGGAGTTTAGAGGATGTCGACACACTGCCAAAGGTAAGACCGGAGAATGTTCTGATCTTAAAATATTATTCCTTTGAAAACTATTTCTTTAATCCGAAAGTGATGGCGGAACTCGGAGTGGTCGCATCTGAGGAGGCATTTTATGAGACGCTGTTTGATAAATGGAAGGAATATCTGTATCGTCTCAGCAGTGGCAGACATCTGACAGAAGTATTAGGATATGAGATGCAGAGTGTATCCGACATTAAAGAACATATGGAGGAGATAAAAATCTATCTGCGCGGGCATAACCTGTATGATATTTTTTATGGAAGATACAAAGATCAGGAAGAGGAGCTTTTAAAACGTTATATTGACCTTGCGCCGCAGGAAGATTTTTCCGATATTTTAGATGCAATCGATCATTTTATTTATTTTGAGAGCAGAAAAAAGGACGGAGATTTCAGATAATATGAAGAACATAGTGTGAAAAATACATTTTTCACACGCAAGATTTGTGCTTCTCACAAACTTGTGATGCAAATAAAAACGCTGTTTTTATTGAAAAAACAGCGCAAGAATGGAGATTAATATGGAGATAAAAATAAAATGAAACGAAATGGTGCAAATCTGACAGATGGAAAACCGGTAAAACTGATCTTACAGTTTGCGATTCCGGTGTTTTTAGGCAATTTATTTCAGCTTTTTTATGGGTTGATCGATACAAAAATCGTTGGGAGCACGCTTGGCGAGGGCGCACTTGCAGCAGTCGGTTCTGTCTCAATCCTTTATAACCTGTTAACCGGTTTCTTTAATGGAATGACACTTGGATTTTCGGTTGTGACTGCAAGGTATTTTGGAGCAGGAGACACAGAAAAATTAAAAAGAAGTGTTGCGGGAACGATTCTCTTAGGATTTATAACGGCAGCCATACTGGTAACAGGAGTGTTTGTATTCTTACGACCGCTTCTTACGGTAATGCATGTGCCGGCAGAACAAAAAGAGATGGCGTATACTTATATCAGTATTCTGGTGCTCGGCATGTTCGTAACGCTTGCTTATAATATGTGTGCAAATGTCCTGCGCGCAATCGGGGATTCCATGACACCACTGATCTTTTTGATCTTAGCGGCGGTGCTGAATGTGATTTTAGATTATGTATGTATTCTGGTATTTTCCATGGGCGTTGGCGGAGCGGCAGTGGCGACTGTGATCTCGCAGGTCGTATCGGTGGTACTCTGTGTGATACATATCAAAAAGCATTTCCCAATCCTTCAGGTGGAGCGCAGACATTTTAAACTGAACAAATCAGAAGTATTTGCGATGCTGTCCGGCGGGCTTTCCATGGGAATGATGTCGAGCCTTGTAAATCTTGGAACACTGATCTTACAGACCGGGATCAATACACTTGGAACATCTGTGATCGTGGCACATACAGCGGCAAGAAAAATATTCGAGATATGGGGACTCCCGGTCACAGTACTTGGTTCTACCATGGCAACATACAGCGGGCAGAATTATGGTGCCGGAAAATATGACAGGATTACTTCTGGGTTAAAGGCAGCGTTGCTGCTCGGATGTGGCTGGGCAGTGATGGTAATGATCATGGCGTATACGATTGCCGGTTATCTGGTCAGTTTTATCGCAAGTACACAGAATGCAGAAATCTTGTACTGGGGAACGACCTATCTGCGGGTGGACATGCTCTTTGAAATGGTCTGTGTGTGGATCGTGATCCTGCGGAATACGATGCAGGGCGTGGGAGATTATAAGACACCGATACTTTCAAGTTTTATAGAAATGATATGTAAGATCGTGTTTACAGCGGTCTTTGTCCGGTATTTCGGTTACTGGGGTGTCATCTGGACAGAACCGGTCACATGGATCATCATGGTGATACCTTTGATCGTAATGCTGATAAAAAATCCCGTGTTTCATCAAAGGAAAACAAAGTAGAAAAGCTAGTATGATCAGAAAAACAGCAATTTGCATTGGCAAATATCTTAGCAGTAAATTGCATGGAAATGAGGAGCATTATGAAAAAACAAGTGAATTATATAGAGATTATGAAGGAGACTGCGATCTTAACAGCAGCAGTGGCGATCATTGCGGCGGCAGTGTATTTTTTTCTGGTGCCAAGTCATGCATCTGTCAGCAGTATCTCCGGTCTTGGAATCGTGCTTTCAAATTTCATTCAGCTGCCGTTGTCGGCGATCACCATGATTTTGAACGTGGTGCTTCTTATCATCGGCTTTTTTACCTGTGGAAGGGAATTTGGAGTGAAAACTGTCTATACAAGCATCATGCTTCCGGTATTTTTAGGTGTATTTGAAAGAGTTTTTCCTGATTTCGGATCGATGACAGACAGTCAGGAACTGGATGTATTATGCTATATTTTAGTAGTCAGTGTGGGGTTAAGTATTTTATTTAACCGTAACGCATCGTCAGGAGGACTCGATATCGTGGCAAAGATCATGAATAAATATCTGCATATGGATCTCGGAAGGGCAATGTCTGTATCAGGAATGTGTGTTGCACTTTCAGCAGCCTTTGTTTATGATAAAAAGACAGTGGTACTCAGTATTTTAGGAACTTATTTTAATGGAATTATCTTAGATCATTTCATTTTTGATTATAATATCAAACGCCGTGTATGCATTATTACAGAGAAGGAAGAGGAACTCCGTAATTTTATCATCAATGATCTGCACAGCGGGGCAACAATCTATGAATCGATCGGTGCTTACAATATGCAGAAACGCAACGAGATCATTACCATCGTGGATAAGAATGAGTACCAGAAATTAATGAATTATATGAATCATGAAGATCCGAAAGCATTTATTACGGTGTATCATGTGTCGGATATCCGGTATCAGCCGAAAGGGTAAGGTGCAGTTAATGGAAAAATGGGATGTTACCATACATAAGTTATTCAGTAAAGATCCAGATGATGAAAAAGAGAATGTGACACAGAATATTTATGTATTCCGTTTTATTATATTCTGCATTGCTGTCTATTCTGTGGAAATGTTGTTAAACTGCGCTGGAATTTTTATTGTTGATAAAACGATTTTTGCAAGAGGTTATTTTACCGGGTGTTTTTTAGCTGTCCTGTATATTGTGATTTTGCTGTTGTTAGGACTTGAGCATCCACTGACAAAGTATGTCAGTATAACATCGATCAGCCTCATTATCATGGCTGCCAGTATTTCACTGACATATCACATGGTCATTATTATTGTGGTGCCGATCATCATAGCAGGCATGTATACGTCGAAACGTCTATCCATCTATACATTTGTGCTTACAGTTTTTTCGATTATAGTCAGCACTTATGCCGGGTATTATTATGGTGTTTGTGATGCAAATATGGTGCTGCTTACCACGAGCTCTTTAGATAATTCTTCACAAAACGGTATTTTTCTATTGAATCAGGTTAACGATGATCCGGGTATGACGCTTGCGTTATATTATGTACTGCCGCGTTGTCTCATGGCGATTTCATTTGTGTTTGTATCGAATATTGTAAACAAGGTGATACGGAAATCATTGAAAAATGCAATGAAGATGGAGCAGAAGGCTGCAACGGATGAGATGACCGGACTCTATAATAAAAATAAACTTCTTTCGATCATTGAGAAAAGGACGTATGATTACCAGCAGATCGCTGTTATTTACTGGGACATTAACCGCTTAAAGCATGTGAACGATACTTATGGGCATTTTGCAGGCGACCAGATGATCGTAAAAACAGCGCAGTCAATACGGATTGCTTTAGGTGACACCGGTATGGCATTCCGGTACGGTGGTGATGAAATGCTTGCACTTATTCCCGGAGAAACCGGTGAAACGGCAGAAAAGATGATAAAAATCTGGAAACAGACACTTGCAGCCGTGCAGGTGGACTGTGAAATACCGATCACCGCAGCAGTCGGTTATTCGATTGGCGAACATGAAAAGTTAAAAAATGTGATCGCGGCGGCAGATCGGAATATGTATGTATGCAAGGCTGCAGACAAAAAAGTATCTGAAAAATCACCAGTTTACAACTTTATAAATGATAGACTTGTTGATGAATCAGCTGTTTTAAGGTCTTTGTCATAGCATTTGATTTTATATGTGTTTCGATATTTTTCACGAAAGTGGCAAAAAATATCTGACTGCGAATGCCCTGACTTAATTCAAAACGAAACTCCTGTACGCTTTTTGTACGGTACTCAGAAAAATGTTCGTTCTGATAGGGCAGAATCTTCATGGCACAGTAACTGATGTTGATCAGATTAACCAGCATTTCAATCCCTTTGCAGCTTCGCACCATATAGTTGCAAAAAGACCAGAACGTTTTCTGTTCATAATAGCTTGTTTCAATATTCCAGCGAAACGAATATAGCAACAGTGGAATGTATTTCATACAGTCACTTCCGGTCTGGTTCAATGGTGCTTTTTCCTGCCATGCACAGAAAATCTGCAGATCTTCCGGGAAAATGGTACTAAAAAACAGTTGTTTTGTACCATGTTCTTTTTCTGTGGCAGTGACATAGGCAAGGATTTCCCTGTTGCCGCAGATCTTAGCGAGAACCCGGCGGACACCGGTATAATAATCACCGATCTTTTCATTGGAAAACGTAAAATCTGTTTCAACAGAAAGACGTTTTCCATGTTTGGCAGGACGTCCCCGATGACCGGTCTGTGCAGGTGCAAGATCATACATGACAGAATCAATCCTTGCATTGCCAATCAGATCCAGATTCGGATATTCATCAATGATGGATACCAGGTTCTGTTTTGTATACCAACTGTCACAAAGGATGACGACATGATCTTTGCTGTGAAATTCAGGCATAACCTGCCGGATCATGGAGGTTGCCAGTTCCAGTTTAGACTCTTTTTTCTGCCACATACGATAACCAAGAGGAACGGAAAGATAAGAAACTTTATCCCTATTCCAGACAGGTATGCAGAGCATGACACTCACAAAGCAGTGTCCATTCAGATAGTTGGAACCGTTGTGTGCGGCATGGTCAAACAGTTTTGAAACATTTTCAAATTTTGTGCCAAATTTAGATACCATCGTATCATCCACACACAGAAACACAGGCTGCGTCTGCAGTGAATCTGGTACCAGCTTCAAAGCAATCCTGACAGTAGTATTCATAAATCTGGAATAATCAACCTTTGCATAGGAACATGCATAATAAAATACATTCAGTGATTTCTCCGTTATTCCGGATAAAAAATGCTGATACAGAAACCGGATAGAATGTGCGGATTCTAAGGTCAATATGGATAATATCAGCAGAAATAAGGTATCTGCTGTCGGAACAGAAAAAGTTTCAAAATAAATCAAAAAATATTGATGAAGTCTACCAATCAGTGTTTTTTCGTTGTATAATGCTTTTGTCGTACAGGGTCACTTTCCTTTGTAATGTTTTCAGCAAATTCATTATACATCAGAAAGCCCTGTGCGATATTTTTTTATGAAAAAGTTGTAAAGTGGTGTGAAAAATAAAAAGTGAAAAAATTGAAAGAAAATACTTGACTTGAAGTTCACTTCATGGAATATGCTCTTCGGAAAAAGGAGGTATCATTTATGGTGACAGATAAAATGATAACATTAAATAATGGTGTAAAGATTTCACAGCTTGGCTCATTGTTCGCGGATATAACACAACATAGGCGGCTGGCTCATTTGTGGTGAATGATAGATTGCAGACGTTGTATTAAGAAGGTGATACTCTTTTAATTGAAACTGTAAACATTTAGCACAAAGGAAGGAGCAGTGTATGGAGTTAACATATCATTGGGAAGGCGATGTATTGATTCCAGATTTGGAATTGGAAGATGGAAGCAATTATCAGATTGGCAAATATGGCAGAATGCGACAGAGGTATTTGTTTGAAAATCATCATGCCATGTATACACATCTGGTTCTTACGGAAAAATTGTGGAAACATCTAGAAGAAGTAGATATGGAATGCAATGACATGATGGATATGCTTACGGTAAGAATGGCTGAGCGTGAAGGTGTGACGGAGCATCTGAAGTCAGTAGATCAGCTCGGATGGGTGCGGAAGATGAATAACATCCGGAGCAGAGCAGAGGAAGTAGTGTTGCATGATATGATTTATATGGATTAAAAATAGCGGGAAATCTTAATTGGTTTCCCGCTGTTTGGCATATGAAAAAGTTCATAGAAAATTCAGTTGATTCCGTAAAGTTCCTCGCTTATAATGATATTGAGGCAGAGAGCCTTTTGCGGAATATTAGAAGTGTTATGCACAATACAAAAGGAGGGATGCCGACTTGAATACAGAAATAGCAAATGCTGTGAATGCAGCAGGAGATAAGGCACAATATGATACTCGTGTTAAAAGGTTACTGGCACAGAAGAGTATATTAGCACATATTCTGGTGAAAACAGTCGATGAATTTAAAGGAATGAAGCCGGAAGATGTTGTAAAATATATCGAAGGTGAACCGAGTATTAGCGTTGTTCCGGTTGAGCCGGGATTAGCAAATATGGAAAAAACAGATGCTACAGGACAGCGTATTGTAGGTCTTAATACAGAAAATGCTGAAATTAATGAAGGATTAGTCAGATTTGATATTATTTTTTATGTCCGCATGCCATCCATAGTTGGCAGGAAAAATGGACTTTCGCAGATTATTGTGAATATTGAGGCTCAAAAGGATGAGCCAACGGAATATAAAATTTTAAATAGGGCAATCTTTTATGTGAGCAGGCTGATTTCGTCACAAAAGGAAAGAGATTTTGTAAATACTAACTTACGACGACATTAAGCAGGTATTCAGCATATGGATATGTATGAACAGGGATGATAACAGCTTAAGCCACATCCATTTGACAAAAGATGAGATGTTAAAACCATGTAACTGGAAAGGTAATCTCGATCTGTTAAACATTGTGTTAATAGGAATCACAAATGAGATTTCGGAACATGATGAAAAATATGAAATGCACCGGTTGATTGGAGCATTACTTTCAAGTGAATTGAAAGAACAGGAAAAATTGGATATTATAGAACATGAATATAATATTCCAATCAGTCAAGAATTCAGAGAGGATGTGAGAATTATGTGTAATCTGAGTACAGGAATCGAAGAAAGAGCTACTGAAAAAGCTACTGAAAAAACAAGCGAAAAGTTTATTCTGAATATGTATAAAAAGGGTTATACATTGGATCAGATCGCAGATGTAGCTGAAACAGGTGTTGATGAAGTTGAGGCGATTATTAAGAAGAGAGAGTCTGCAATGGCATAACTATCATTAGCAAAAATAAGAGACGGCAAATCGTCAACAAGTTGTTGATGATTTGCCGTCTTTGTTTTGTATATTGGAGCTATTCTTCTTTTTTCTTAGCTCTTGTCTTATAGACATTATACTGATTCTTGCATTTTGGAGAGCAGAACTCATTTCCCTTACGGCTTGCGATAAATGCCCTGCCACAGTGCTTACACAGCTTCATATCGCAGTCAGAATCCGTAAGCATAAAAGAAAAGCACATCTGGATCATGACGAGCAGGGAATGGAAGTTCCATACGATGACCGGGGCATTTTCCGCTAATGAGATATGGTAAGTCGGGGATATTCCGCCAAATGCAGACATACCCTGACGATACAGGTTTTTTGTCTGTTCATCAAGACTGTCGTAGTCCATATAATATAAGAAACTTGTGGTAAAGGTAAATGCCCAGTCAGAAAATTCTTTCACCAGCCAGTCATAGCGTTCTGCATATTCCTTCTGAAAACGCATCGTAACAGCCTGTGGATTCTTTCCCGTTGCAAGTGCGATTGCAATGCCATTCCTGTCAGATACTGACCAACTGGATTCTATCCCTTTTTTATGAAAATCCATCTTATCAAACGGATAAAAGTAATCGAGATAACTTTCTGTTGATAGAGATTCTTCTTTAATAAAGTGGTTTTTCGGAAGATATACAGATTCATAGGTGATAAATTCCGCAGTTGTCGGAAGTGCAGTCATAAAGCCTAAAAATCCGTAGGAATTGATGAAACGAAGTACCATACTTTTCAGTTCATCTTCAGGCGCTTTATGCATGACCTGCAAACCGATGTTGACAGCATCCAGTACAAGTGATTCTGCATCTTTCATAGGATTATACATTTCTGGTTTGGCATCCGCAGATACTACAATATACAATGTTCCATCTTCGGCAGTGCTGTATTCATAACTACTGTACCGTATCCATGGGGAACTGGTATGTTCAAATAGATTTTTCATGAAAAGACTCCAATCTGATTTAACTGGAATCAGAGCAATCGTCTGAAATTCAATTCGTATAACTTCTATATAAAGAAACTGTAATCTATTAACAATTCTATTCGATTACACATTATAGGTCAAGGGTTATCATTCTGAAATTTCAACGCAATTTTTTTTTTTGACAAAACATTAAAAGTATCATATTACCCTGTTATATATTTCAGGCAGCATAGTCACTGTTTTTCAGAATTCTTTTCGTCTTTAGTTCTTACCCCATTTTCAAGAAAATATTTTTCGTCCAATGTAAGTGTCCAAGGCAGATGAAGCAGCCTTGTTTCAAGTGCAATCTTATATTTCTTTCTTATCTGCTTTATGGCAGTTTCCCTTACACCACGCACATTGCGGTCAGTCTTTCCATTCAGCTCAGCGTATTGGAGAGTGGAGTATGACCGGACAATCACATAGTACAAAAGCTGTTTCTGGTGTTCCTTCATATTCTTTAATATCAGGCATAAATCCTGACTGCGTACAAGCTCATGGATGTAATCCGGCTCATCAAAGATATAATCAATAAAATCGCCGGCAAGTATCTGTTACCACAGTACCATGTCATAGTGGTCATTACCGGACAGGACATAATCAGAGGCGTGCCATTCAAGCGGTACTTCAGAGCGTCCGATTTCATGGTATCGCTCTCTGCGTTCCCTGTTGTCATCAAGTTTATCCCAACACGATATAACATTTGCAAATTCTTCCTCGGTTCGTGCAGTTTCTTCAAGACGGCTGATTGCTAATGCACGGGCTTCCCTGTGCAGCATAGTTTTCTCACTGGAAGAATCGTTGTATGCCGGTATTAAGTTTTGTTTGCGGAAAGCTTTTAGTTCCTCATATTTTGGCAATTTAATCAGTCCTTAAAAATTTTTTCAAAAATAATTTCAAAACACTTCCGATTTTGTAGCCGTATTTCTCCTATTAGTGAAGAGAGTAATCCTTTTTATCACTAAAGTAATTACAGAAAGGAGCAAAAAGGCTATGAAGTATGGATAAAATACAGCTTCGGTTACACGAAGCGGAAGCATGAAACAATTATAATTTTTATCAGAGAGAAAGGCAAGGATTGATTATGGAGGCAGAAAAACTAAATAATGGCGATAGAAAGTCCGGCTCATGTGAAGCTGGATTTTTTTATCGCAGGATTGGTGGGACAGTTTACAAAATCAGGGTATTAACGAGTGAAAACAGTACAGATACCTTTTCGGACAAGATTTCCCACATTATTTCAAGAGAGGTGCTGACAGAGAAAGCGGATTATGATAAGATAGAGCTACCACAAATAAGTCAGTTGCCGGAAGGGAGTTCGGCATGAACAGAACCAGACAGACAACTGACAAATCGAAAAACAGAATAACTGCTCTTTATGAGCGACTCTCAAGGGACGATGAGCTTGCGGGAGACAGCAACAGTATAGTGAACCAGAAGAAAATGCTGGAGGACTATGCAAAGAGTAATGGATATACCGATTTGGTGCATTTTACAGATGACGGATATTCCGGTGGAAATTTTGACAGACCGGGATGGAAGGAAATGCTCCGACAGATTGAAGACGGAAGCATTGGCACAGTCATTGTAAAGGATATGAGCCGAGTCGGGAGGGATTACCTACAGGTAGGATTTTACACGGAGGTATTCTTTCGGGAAAAAGGTGTCCATTTCGTTGCTATCTCTAATGGTGTTGACAGTGATATTAACACCAGCAGCGAATTCGCCCCTTTTTTAAATATCATGAATGAATGGTATCTGCGTGACTGCAGCCGCAAGATAAAGGCGGTATTGCAGGCAAAGGGCAGGGACGGGAAACCAATTACCAACAATCCGCCATACGGATATATCAAAGATCCGGAAGATAAGAACCGGTGTGATATGTCAAAGCCATATGAATGGGCAGGAGTAAGTGTCGTAAGAATGCTTGAAAAACCGGAGTATATGGGAGATACTGTGAACTTCCGTACAAAGAAGCTTTCCTATAAGGATAAGGTTGCTGTAAAGAATGACAGTGACGAGATAGTGGTCTTTACGGATACCCATGAGGCGATCATTGACAGAAAAACATGGTATATGGTGCAGGAGCTTAGAAAGACCAAACGCAGGATAAACACAGAAGGCGAGTCAAATCCGTTTGTGGGTAAGATTTTCTGTGCGGACTGCGGTGGAAAGATGCATTATCGTAATGAGGGAAAGCGTGCCGGAAGAAAATGGAGAGGACTGCCGGATGGCAGTGTCAGAACAACTCCAGCCTGTTATAACTGCGGCAATTATAATAACAGCCATGACCAGTCAGGAAAGGTCTGCTGTTCGCACAATATACAGGCAAAGGTGATTGACCAGTTTGTGCTTGAAACCATTCAGTATGCGTGTAAAAGTGTAAGGATGGATGAGAGAGCATTTGTCGAAAGAATCCGCAGTGCATCAGAAATCCGGGAACAGAGTGAGGCGAAGAAGCTGAAGGCTGCGTTAAAGCATCAGGAGAAGCGGTATGCAGAGCTTGATATCCTTCTTAAAAAAGTGTATGAGGACAATGCCCTTGGCAGACTGCCTGACAAAAGATATGAAATGCTATAGGCAGGGTATGAAAAAGAACAGGCAGAACTGGAACAGTCCATTAAGGCATGCAGGGAGCAGCTTACGCAGTATGACGAGGATACAGACCGGACGGAGGAATTTCTGGCATTAGTCCATAAATACACGGATATCACGGAATTAACACCTGTCATCATCAATGAATTTGTGGATAAGATACTTGTCCACAAAGCGGAAAAGATTGATGGCGAGCGTGTGATGGAGATAGAGATTTACCTTAACTTCATCGGTAAAGTGGAACTTCCGGCACAGGAACTGACGGAAGAAGAACTGGCTGAAATAAAGGAAAAACAAAGACTTCGTGAGCGCAATGCCATGTATCAGAGGCGGCGCAGGGCAAAGTTCATGCCAAAAACAAAAGCAATCCGTGCAAAGGTGCAGGAGGCTGAGATAAAAGAAGCTTTGGAGAATGCGAGTGCAAAAGCGGAAAAACTGCTTATGGCAGATAATGATGCACATATCGCAGAGGTTGTTGCAGGGGAAAACAAAGTATATGTTGATACCGGGATTTTCCCAACAGCAGAAGAGGTAAAAGAAAAGTATGCAATTTAAGAAAGAGAGGATTTTATTATGACAGAGAAGATCAGAGAATATAATGTTGTCCGTCAAATTAGATGCACCTGATTTAGATCTTATTTGTTATGCATCCGCAGATTGTCTGCACCAACATCTGCAAGTTATCTGATCGACATAAAAAATGATGCAGATTAAGAGATCAGGGAAAATACAATAAAAGCAGGCTGCCCTGCTTTTACTGCTAAATCTCATTATTATTGATTGCCTGCATGACGATCTCTGCAGTAATCATGTCACTTTTTCTAGAGTCTCCAATCAGAAGACAACTATTGCATAGAATATCTGAAAAAGAAGGAAAAGAGCAGACTGGAGTATGAACGCATAAAGGCTGATATCGAACAGGAATCCGGAAGATATGATGATTATGCGGAATGGGATATATCTGATGTTAGGGAAAGTGTCGGTATAGATACAGCAGGGAGTGTTCAAAAGGAATATGAAAAGACAGAAGGGGATATCAGTGTATATGAGGGCTTTGACCGGTTCTGTGAGAAAGAGAACATTCGTGATGACGAGGAGGAAGTGTTCTATGGTGCTGCGTTTGATGAATTTAACCGGGAGTGGCAGGGAATAGCAGCGGAAGAACAGACAGAACCGGCTTCCCATAAAGAAGAGCAGGAGATACCACCGGATTATACAAAGATGTCCATACAGGAGCGTGTCAGACAGCTCCCAACGCCAACAGATGATACTTCACAGGAATTTGAAGCATATAAGAACAGGATGGGATATGATGCGGCTAAGATGAAGAGTATCCGTTATAAGATGAGTGTATATGATGAATTCTTAGAGGAACTGGAAGCCAGAAAGAAATATCATGGAACGAAGGCATATGGCAGACGGGGTACAAGGAAACGAGGCAGAGAGGGAAGGTAAAAATAATTTTGATGACCATACCATATCGGCAATTATAAAAAGTGCCGATATGGTATAATAGAAAAACAAAAGTTATTACAGGGAGGAGAATGGATTGTTAGAAGTAGCAATATGCGATGATGATAAGGAAGATCTTGACAAAGCGGCGCTGATGCTGGATAAAATTCTTTCAGAATATCAGGTTCAATATCAGATTCGGCCATTTCTATCGGCGAATGAGCTGCTGAACAATAATGACAAGATTGATATCGGAATACTGGATATTTCCATGGAAGAACTGGGCGGAATTACGCTCGGAAGAAAGCTGAAAGAAAAAAATCATGATATAAAAATTATATACATTACCAGTTATGAAGAATACATGGCACAGGCGATTAATAAGGTACATGCGTTTTCTTTTTTGTGTAAACCGATCAATGAAGAAGAAATGAAAACGCAGATTATGGAAATTCTGGGGCAGGAGAAATGTCCGGAAATAGAAAAGGAATTTGAAATACTAGATGAATCAGGAACAAAAGCAGGTTGTGTGCGTTTGAAATTAAACGAGATATTATATTTTGAGTACATAAAAAGATCCAGAAAAGCAGCAATTATTCTGGAAGATTGCAGATATGAATGTGAATGTACATTTGAAAACCTTGTGGAAGAATTACAACCATATGATTTTGTGGTAAATCACAGAGGCTGTCTTGTAAATCTGAGACATATTGAGAAGATACAGGGATTTCATATTTATCTGGACAATGGGAAAGAACTGTCCCTTGCACAAAAAAGAAGCTCTGATTTCCGGGAAGAAATGAATGAATTTTTGCAGAAAACCCAGAGGAGAGAATAGAAGATGGATAAGATTTTACTTGTGATATGTAATGGGCTTTCCTGTTTTATTATCTGTACAATTCTTTTTCAATTTATGAATGAAAGATATAAGAAAAGTTACAGCAATAAAATTTTGTATATAGCGGCAGAGGTAGCGATGGGAAATACTGCATTTTGCATAAATATGCTGAACTTTGCAATATTGAATCTGCTGATATGGTTTGTCGGAGTTGGTGTAACGGTATATTTTTTGTATTACGAAGCTGCAGACAGACCAATCCGCAGAATTACAGAGTGTGAAGTATTGGTTTTGTGTATGTCTGTATGTGAAACTCTGGGAGTGTTTCTGTTACATTGCTTTTTGCAGATTTGTGGAATATCAAATATTGATGTTGTCATGCAATATTGTCTGGAAGTGACATTTTCAAAACTAATAATGATATTCCTATACTATGTTTTGATAAACAGATTGATAAAAAGGACAGAAGCAGCCTGTTCCAGAGAACAATATATCATATATGGAATCCTGTTTTTTTACAGTCTGGTCAATATGCTTGTGATTGTGCAGAATTTCAGGGATGGGCAGAAAAGCTATCTGTCAGCGGTAAATATGGGCTGCATCGTTTTGGCTGACCTGTATCTTTTGTATTATGTCAAAATGGCAGACGAAAAGAGATACTATGAAAACCGCGTAAAGGCATTGGAGCAACAGGCAAAAATGCAGTATGAGTATTATCTTGCACAGACTGAAAAATATAGTCAGACAGTACGGATATTACATGATGTGGATAAGCATATCAGGGCTATCGAGAATTTGTATGGAACAGAGAGGGAGCATACGGCTGGCGAATATGCAGAGGCAATCAGAAGTACACTGGCACCACTGATTCCTATATCTTACACAGAGAATCCGATATTGAACATTTTGCTGACAGATAAAAATGCTGTCATGCAGGAGAAAGGGATACATTCGGACATTAAGATAGACAATGTAGACTTATCTTACATAGAGCCGATAGACATAACAACTATTTTCGGGAATCTGCTGGACAATGCGATTGAAGCTGCCGCAAATGCTGACGGAGACAAATACATTTTTATTAAAATCAGTGCCTATCATAAGATGACGGTAGTTCATATAGAAAACAGTTGTGGAAAGGTAAAATGGAAAAAACGTATGCCGGTATCAGATAAGGGAAAAGGCAGAGGGATAGGACTCTTAAATGTGAAACAGAGCATAGATAAGTATGATGGGGATTTACAATTAAAACAGGATGGAAACAGATTTGTAGCAGATTTGTTTCTGAATTCATGAAAAGGGCGGTTTTGTCCTTTTTTTGTGCTCAAATCGTAGTTGGTGCAAAAAAATCGTAGTTGGTGCAGAGCGTATAAAATATGTGAAGAATAGTGCCGATGAAATTATAAAAGAATGGAACATGATATAAGTCATATTAAGGATATAGGTGATATTATGAATATTTTCTTTAACAGCCGAATTTATACCAATCAGTCATTCGTTAATGCGCTGTTTGGAAAACAACAAAAGACTACAAGAAGTCAAGATGCAGGTTGCAGCGGTACAAGAGATACTTTAACGATAAGTGCATCAGGAAAGGAAAAACTTGTAAAAAATACGAAAGGAAGAACACATAATACAAATGTTGACAAAAGTATTGATTTGAAATCCTATATAGCTTCAGCCCAAAAAACAAATCAAAAAATAATTGATAATGCAGGGACACAGATTAATGCGAAAACAAGTGAATATATGAGTACAGGTAAGGCTTTTAGGGGAGACCAGTTATGAAGATTTATAATAATATGAATATTACATATTCTGCAATCGAACAAAACAGCAGAAAAAATACAAAGCAAAATATTCCGGCAGATTTAGAAAAGAAAATGACACAGTACACAGATACACTTTCTATTTCAAAGACAGGGCAGGAAATCTTTAAGCATTTATCATCAGTTAGTTTTATGGATTATGTCAATCGGTTTGAAAATGAAGTAACAGAGGTATTTGCAAAGGAAGATACGACACAGGGGGTGAAGTCAGATACTTTTGAACATCATGTAAACAGAATGGCAACAGCATATAACAAAATGAAAAACAGCATTGAAGAAAAATATGCGGCACAAGATTATGAGCAAGAGTATTATGTGACGGAATCGGGCAAAATTGAGGAATTAACCAAAGAAAAAGAACTGGATATGCTAAATCAGGCATATGAAAATCACAGTAATTTTATGGCAACTTCCACAGAAATCTGGTCAGAATTACAGGATTTTACACCATCGGTAGTTTACCATAAAGGAAGTGAACAGACAGCAAATGAACAGAACATAGGTGAGAACCAGGAGAATACTGCAAGATCTAAAGAAAATGGGGTTATCCAAAATTCGGCATATCAGGCATTTTTATCCGCCATCCAGTCGGATAACCAGAAATTATCGCAGCAGTATTCGGGTGATTGGAAAGATTTAAGGCTAAATCTGAATGTATCAGATGGTGATCGGAAAATGCTTAATGGTATTTGGGATTATTATGCTATGGAGAGTGAATAGATTCCGAATGACAGAGGAATGAAAATAATTGGAGGAAACGAAAATGAGTATAGCAGGAATTAACGGTTATAATTATTCAAATTATTATACAGGAACAAAAAGAAACACTGCGAAAGCAAACGGTATGAATTCCGGTTTGTTATCAAATGTAAGTAGTACATCTTCTAATATTACATTACATATGTCAGGAACAGAAGATAGTGGAAATGCATTAACAGCAGTAGGATTTCCGGATGGCAGTAGTGCATCTGTATATAAATCAGATGCATATGATTCGGCAAACCCAGAATACAGGGTAAGATATTGGGACAAAGAAGGAAATTACACAGATACAAATGTACAGATAAATGATGTTGATCCAAGAAATGCAAGTTATTTGGAAATGCTTGCATATACAACATATAGTGATGTAGAAGGCTTTACGAAAAATGCTTTTGGAGATTTCATGAATGCGGCTAGTGGTGTGAATGGCAACATCACTTATGATTCTGACAGCATAAATGAAAAGAAAGACTATATGAGCATGATTAAAGAATTTATGCAGTTACAATATGATTCGAACAACTTATCAGGTTATCTGTCATATAAGGAATTGTATGATTACATAAATGACAGAACAGAGAGGTGATTCAATTAAATGGAAATATCAAATAATTATAGCACAGCAAAAGTGTGGAACACATCGAATAAAAATGTTTCTAAATCTTCTGAAAAAAACAAATGGAAATTAACGGATTCTTTAAAAGAGAAGATTGTTGATCTGGCAAAAAAAGATGCACAGGACAATGTATATATGGGAAATGCATTTATGAATTTGAGAAAGACGGAAGTAAGCAAAGTAGCCCCGAATAGAGCTGCTTTAATTGGAAAGTTTAGTCAATCAATGAATTCAGGTAATATGTCAGCAATGAAAGAAGTTGAGGAAGCAGACAAAAAATGGCTCTGTATGCTGTTTGGAATACCTTATGAGGCAAAATATCAGGGAACAGGGACAGGCTCGGCAATTCATGTATACAATGAAGATGGCGAAGAAGTTTTGACCTATACAGGGGGAGTAGGCTGGCAGGAAAAAGAAACAAAAGCAGAGTCACAGGTTCATTCAGCATTAAAAATGACATATTATGAGGCATTTAGTGAGGCGAGAAAAGCATTAAATAGTGAAGAAAAGGCTGGCAGTATAAACGAAGACATAATATCACAAGGCAACTTCGATATGAAAGCGTAAAATGTGTGATTTAATAATGTGTCTTATATGGGAATGAGCAATGTATGGCAATGTTCAGGGAACAAAAAATCTAATGAGTCATTATGAAAGTGACGGTGATTATGTTAATTATAAAGTGTCACGTGATTAATAAGGAGGACTTGCACTATGCAGATTAATGCTAATTATTCTGTGAATGGCGTGCCGTATGATAATAAACGTAAGCAGAATAATATCCCTCAATTTAGTACGGAATGTGCGGTTCAGGAAAATGAAAATATAAATCCATATATGGCAGAAGCAGACTTTGATGAAAAAGCATTTGATATGATTGGACCGAATGCTCCACAGGATGTAAAAGATGCATGGATGGAAGCTGCTAAGGATATAAATGCAAACGGCATGGGAATAAAGAAAAATGGAATGTTGAGTCATATATCGCAGATGATGGTACAAAGGCTGAATAAACAGCTTAAAGGAGATGGAGATGCTGATAACATCGACATTTTGGGAAATACAACAGAGTCTGCAATTCAGGCAACGAGTCGGGCTCTTTACGATTTAGATCACCCACGGGAATATGTTCCGAAAAGTATCGAAGTTCAGCGAGCTTGTATGAAAGAAAGAGAGGTTTATGTTGCTTTTCTGGAAAAATTAGAAAAACTAAAAGTAAGTTGGTAGCAGTTAGAGAGGATAATGTATGAGAGACAGTACACTTTACATCGGAGCGCTTGCTTCAAACAACGTAAATAATATTGTAAATGATGCGGGCAAATATGATGAATACAAAGAAAAGGTAAAGGATTTGACAGAAGAAATCCAAACCAGAAAAGACACTTTTGAGAAAATGGCAGAACCACTGGTATATGTATGTGACTGTTATCAAAAATTTAATGTAGTGACAGGGATGCCCAAGAGTAACTTCGGAGATTCTTTTGGCTATGATATGCAGAAAGATATATCCAGTCATATGACCGATTTTTATGCCGGAAAGGTGAGCAGGGGTGAACTTAATTCCTATTTTGAGGAATGTTGTACTTCCATGCGTACCTATCGGACAAGTCAGCATCAGACATCCGGAACCAATGAAGCAGATAATACACAAATCGTAAGTGAGATGTATGAGGTATTTGCAAAAGAAAATGCAAGGGCAGCAAGTCAGGCAAACTATCAGGAAGGAAAAGCATTGAATGAGAAATACTATTCTGATAGTCACAGTGACTGGACTTATTATAATTCAGATTATTACTATCAATGCAATGAAACCAATGCGGCATTGAGGGAATCTGTCAAGCAAATGATCGAAAAATGGGATTTGGATGAGATTGACTGTGATAAAATCGAAGCAAATTCCAGCCTTACATTAGACGGTGGTTTTGATTTTAACAGCACATGGAATTTTGAATTTAGAAATCAGGCTGGCAGGAGCAGTCTGGCAAAGGAATCAGCGATACCGCCTGAGAATTTTAAGATGTTTTTCAAGGAACAGGTAACATCTTTTACAGAGGACAATAAATTTAATGGAAATCTGAAAATAACAATCGGAGAGAATAATTACGATTTAAAGGTTCCATTTCAGACGTTACGCACCGGATCGGAAGGGGAAATTTGTAATGTCTGGGATTTGATGGAAGATTATTATCCGAAGTCAGAAGATACCTCTAAAGTTAAAAATTTCCTGGGGAATATGTCTGTATTTACACGGTGGTATGCATATGAAACAAGAATTAATGACATATTTGGTGATTATGAAGTGTCACATAAGGAGTTGAGTTAATGGGTATATCATTGTCAGGTATAGGAACTGTTGGAAAAGAGCAATTAATTTCCTCATGCAGTAACGGAGAACCGAATTGGCTTTATATTCCAACAAAAGGGAAAAGTTCAAAAACGCATGCGGAATTTGTTAGTGAAATTAAAGAACTGGCACGACGAGCAGCTACGACAGCAAATAAGACAGAGTACGAATATATTTCCAGACAGGTTCTTGGTTTACGGGCAGAATATCTATCAGATGTTGCACCTGATAGAAAACAATTATATGAACAGGCTAAAAATACTATAAAAAAACAAACTGGCAATTCGAAATGCAAAGGATGTGGAGAATTATCATTATTGGATTTTTTGGAGAAGGCAGAAGGAAAAAGCAGTAATTTTGCTGAAAAGAAGTTTGCACTGGCGGGAGGAGGAACATTGAATTGTCCAATTCTAACTACTGGTGGTTATGGTGCTGAAATTCAGTATCAGGGAGTAACGGTATTATCTAATCTTGGAAATGGCTGGGGCTATGAGATGACACCAGCGGAACTTGCAAAAAAAGATGAATTTTATTCTATTTATTGGAGCGAATATAATTTCGTAAAAGAGAATGGAAGTTCAGAATTGAGAGAGATGCCGGATTATTTGGATCAGGATAGACCGTCTTTTGAAGCTAGAGCATAAAATAAATATTGTGCGCAAGGAAAAAATGAGCATAGGAGCAGTGCCAGGTGGCACTTTTGATTTTTCACAACAAAAAAAGGTCATTTCACAACATTCCAGATAGATATTGCATGAACTTATCCGATATAATAGCTATAAATATATGTAAGCAAGGAAGTGACAATATGCAAATAGCTATCTGTGATGATGAAGTATCTATGGTTCAGATACTGGAAGAAAAGATAAAAAAGTTATTGCCGGATGCGGTTATAGATAAATATTTATCGGGTGATGAACTGATCGCAAGTGGCAGTAAGCCGGATATTCTTTTTCTGGATATTCAGATGCCGGGAATGGATGGGATGGAAACGGCAAAGATGCTTCGTCAGGACAATGAGAATATGATACTCATTTTTGTGACAGCAGCAGAGGAGTATGTTTTTCAGGCATTTGATGTCGGAGCATTTCATTATCTGGTTAAGCCATTTTCCGATGAGAAATTGAAAGAGGTTGTGACAAAGGCAGTCCATAACATAAAAAGGAGTTCCAGACTTGAAAAAGACGAAAAGTATATTATGGTACAGACCGCCGGAAGTCATATAAAGATTTTTCTGCGTGATATTGTGTATGCCGAGGTGTATAACCGGAAAGTTATTATCCATACACGAAGTAAGGATATTGAATACTATGGTAAATTACAGGAATTAAGTGATATGGCAGGAACAGATTTTTTCCGAACACACAGAGCCTATCTTGTACATTTTAAATATGTAGAAAAATATGATGCAACTTGTGTAACTATGAAAAATGGAACTGCATTGATTGCAAAAAAGAATTATCCGGAGTTTGTGAGGAGGTATCTGAAGTATAACCAGAGGAAAGGAAATGAAGTCAGATGAGTTTAGTGGAAAGATGTTGGATGATCACATCGAAGTTTTCTGTTATTGCAATTTTGATTATTACAGGAATCTGTTTTGGTGTTTTTGTATATCCATATATGAAAAAGAAAAGGGAAGCTGCTCTGGTCAGTATTGTTTATATTGGAATTATGTCTGTGCTGTATCTGATACCGCAGCAGATTGGCAATTTTTCTGCATATATGCTGGGGGTTGTGGCTGCATTTCTTGTGATGTATATACAGGACAGAAGAAACATCTATCAGAAAATATTTCTTGCAGTGACATTTTTTTCTATCCGTTGGCTTGCGGTTGCAATGGCAGACAGACTGGATGATTTTATCACAAAAGCTCTGGTTTTTGGGAATACGATTGCAGGAAGACAATGGCTGCAATATGGACTTTATGCTGGAACGAGAATTCTGGATATTGTGCTTTGTATCGTTTTCCTTGCAGTTGCAATCGGTCTGATCAATAAAGCATATGTATACAAAAATGATGAAATGAACGTTAAAGAGCTGGTAATGCTCATCATACCTTCTCTTGTGGGAGTTACAGGATATGGCATTCTACAATATTATCTGAATATTTATGAAAATGATACAGGAAAGAGCTTGATTGATACATATGGATTTTATGGAGCTTTAAGCTTTGTGCATTATTTTATCTCTATCATAGCAATTCTTGTTATGACTACGATGTTTCAAAACTGGAAGGTGGCACAGGAAGAACAGACAGGGCAGGAGCTGGTATTAAATCAGGTCAGTGATATGAAAAAGCATATCGGGGAAGTGGAAAAGCTGTATCAGGATATCCGCAGCCTGCGTCATGACATGGGGAATCATATACAGATGCTGGAACATCTTGTGGCAGAGAATCATATGGATGATGCAGCAGAATATATGGAGCATTTGAAAAAGGAGTGGAATGAAATATCTCCTGAGATAAAAACGGGGAGTCCTGTCATTGATGTGATTCTGATGGAAAAGTTAAGGGAAGCAAAGGAAAAGCAGATTCGTTTTATATCAGATTTTCATTATCCGGGGGATACGAAATTAAATGCATTTGATTTAAGCGTGATCTTAAACAATGCACTGGATAATTGCATGGAAAATGTAAGTGGAGAAAATCCTTATATCAGTATCTCTTCTTTTCGGAAAAACAGTATTTTTATGATAACCATAAAGAACAGATATGAGGGGGAGTTAAATTATAAGGACAGTGATCTGCCTGAAACAACGAAATCCGGGAAGGAGCATGGAATTGGACTGCATAATATCCGAAGGGTTGCAAGGATGTATATGGGAGATATATCTTTAGAGAAGGAGAATCAGGAAGTGGTTCTAAGTATTATGTTACAGGTAGAATAAGGACAAAAAGCACCTTCGAGGTGTTTTTTATTTGCTTCACAACAAAAAAAGGGCGGTTCACAACATCGCTGTTTATTGTAAAGAAAGATATGCCGAAAGAATCAGTAAAGAGAAATCATGTTGTACAGATTTTTAAGGAAACGGATTTCAGAATTTAAGCTCAAGGAGGCCAAATCCTCTCCTCGCCATGGGGCTCGGATTTTGCTTCGCAAAACAAGGAGGCTAAATCCTCTCCTCGCCATGGGACTCGGATTTTGCTTCGCAAAACAAGGAGGCTAAATCCTCTCCTCGCCATGGGACTCGGATTTTGCTTCGCAAAACAAGGAGGATTAAAATGAGAATCAATGGATTTAGTGGGACAAATACGCAGACAGGAACAATGGGAATGACACAGGGGAATGATTCTGTAAGTAAAAATATTCAGAATCAGATTGCAAATGCACAGCAGAAGCTACAGGATTTATCTTCGAATGAAGAAATGTCATTAGAGGATAAGATGAAAAAGCGTCAGGAGATACAGCAGGAGATTAACAATCTCAATCAGCAGTTAAGACAGCACCAGATCGAGCAGAGAAATAAGCAGCAGAGTAAAAATTCGTCATCTATGGATGATATGGTGGCTGGAACAAGTAACACTTCAAAAAAGAAAGACACCGGATTGTCACAGGCAAGTATGCAGGCGATGATCTCAGCAGATTCTTCCATGAAACAGGCAAAGGTGCAGGGAAGTATGGCAACACAGATACAGGGACGTGCCAGTGTGCTTGAATCTGAAATCAAACAGGATGCCGGAAAAGGAAATACTGAGAAGAAGGAAGAAGAACTGGCAGAGCTGCAGGCAAAGGCACAGTCTGCGACAGCAGCACAGATGTCTACACTTGCAGATGCAAATAAATCAGTAGAAGAAGCTGCAAAAGCGGAGAACAGCAATACAGAAGACACTGCAACAAAGAACAATACTGATAAATCCGAGAAAACACAGGAATCTGCGGGGGCTGCGGCAGAGGAGACAGACAGCGTAAAGAATACGGATATCAAAGGGGAAACACAGGTGACAGTAGAAACACCGACTCTGGAAAATGCACAGAATGCAACACAGCAGGCAGTGTATACACCGATTGATATTCGTTTATAGTTGGTAAAGGAGAATGGTATTATGTCAGAGATTAAGAGTTTTAGTGATTACACAAGTAAATATAACAGCAATGTAGATTATTCCGCATTATTTGGAGGAACTTCCGACAGTTCATCCGTAGGAAACACCAATATGCTTTCTGATTATGCTGCGATTAAAAACGGAAGCTATGGAAAACTTATGAAAGCATATTATGCAAAGCAGGATGCAGAAAAATTATCGGGGAAAGGCGATACTTCACAGAAGCTTACACTGATGAAAACAAGTGCGGATTCCCTGAAAAAATCAGCAGATGCACTAAACGATGCGTCACTCTGGGAAAAAAAGAAAATAAAAAAGAAGGATGAAAAGACCGGGGAAGAAACAGAGGTAGAGGATTATGACTGGGATGCAATTACCAAAAAAGTGAAATCTTTTATTGATGATTATAATGATGTTGTTAAGGAGGCAGGAGAATCCAATACAAAAGATGTCCTTAGAAATGCTTCATGGATGACAGGCATGACAGACAAAACCAGTCATTTACTTTCTAAAATAGGTATTACCATAGGAAAGGGTAACAAGCTGGAGCTGGATGAAGATGAATTGAAGAAAGCAGATATCAGTTCATTGAAAACGGTTTTTACAGGTTACAATTCCTTTGCAGGCAAAACAGCCCAGAAAGCAACTGGTATATCAAATGCTGCGAACCGCGCAAGTGCGACTTATACAAACAATGGTACATATTCTAAAAAGGATTCCTCTCTAACGTCAAGTAAGATAGATAAGGAAGTATAGTATGTTAAGCCTAAATGACAAGAAGAAAAATCTTTTGTATTAATTTGTCGGGAAGGAGGAACCAGATGAGTTTTACAGTCAATTTATCCGGTGGAGGTTTACTGATAAATAGATTTAATAGTTCTAATATGTTGAAAAGTACACAGGAAAAATTGCAGCGACAGCAGGAACGGGATAATAAGGTGGCTTTTTTTGAAGCACAAAAAGAAAATTTGAAAAACCGAAAGGCTGACAGTTTGGAAGAAATCTCTGAAAAGCTGGAAATGTTTCATAATTATGAGGATGAAATTGCGGCAGCAAATCAGGAGTATAATAATTCACAGATGTTTCATGTCATGGACGAGGCAGAAGAACATGGCGAAAAGATTGCGGAAGCTGCTGAGAGGAATAAGCCTAAAACAGAAGAAGAACGAAAGGAAGAAATGGTGGATGAAGCTCTTGGAACAGAGGAAAACAAGGGCATGATGTCTGAAATCATGGACGAACTTTCGGAGACAACCGAAGAAATGACAGAGCAGATGACGGAAAAAACTGTGGAGAATATGGAAGAACTTCCAGACGAGGTTTTGCAGGAGCAGCTTGCTACAGATAGTTTAGAGGCAGCAGAAATGGTACAAACAGACACAATTAAAAGGTATGTGCCGATTGATATTAGAGTCTGATGGTATTTATCTGGGAAGGAAACAGCTATGAAGATTTACAATAATACAAATATTACATATTCTGCAATCGAACATAACAGCAGGAAAAATACAAAGCAAAATGTTCCGGCAGATTTAGAAAAGAAAATGACACAGTATACAGATACACTTTCCATTTCCAAAACAGGGCAGGAGAGCTTTCGACATTTATCTTCTGTCAGTTCTATGGATTATCAGAACCGTTTTGAGAAGGAAGTGACGGATATATTTGTCAAAGAAGATACAGAGAGTGTAAAAACTGATTCCTTTGAACATCATGTAAACAGAATGGCAGAAGCATATAACAAAATGAAAAACAGCATTGAAGAAAAATATGCGGAACAAGATTATGAGCCGGAGTATTATGTGACAGAATCGGGCAAAATTGAGGAATTAACCAAAGAAAAAGAAATGGATATGCTGAATCAGGCATATGAAAATCACAGTAATTTTATGGCAACTTCAACAGAAATCTGGTCAGAATTACAGGATTTTACCCCATCGGTAGTTTACCATAAAGGAAGTGAACAGACAGCAAATGAACAGAACATAGGTGAGAACCAGGAGAATACTGCTAAATCTAAAGAAAAGGGGGTTATCCAAAATTCGGCATATCAGGCATTTTTATCCGCCATCCAGTCGGATAACCAGAAATTATCGCAGCAGTATTCGGGTGACTGGAAAGATTTAAGGCTAAGTCTGAATGTATCAGATGGTGATCGGAAAATGCTTAATGGTATTTGGGATTATTATGCTAATAAAAGGTAATGAAAGCTTTGTAATACGAAAGGAGATGTTAGTATGGCAGTTACAGGTGTAAACAATTACTCTAATATTTACACAAATGCTTATACCGGTAATATACAGAAAAATAATGCTAAGGAAACCACAGAAAAGCAGGTTGTGGAGCAAACAGAAGATGTAAAGACAGGGACAACCCGAAAAACTGCAGCGGATGAACTTTCCTATCTTTCTAAAAAAAAATGACAATTATAGTTTTGTATCAGCAAATTATAGTCCGGGGATGAAATATGGTAAATCAACTACCACGAATGTAGCGATTTCTCCTCAGTTTTTAACAAAAATGGCAAATGATTCAGACTTAGAAGATGAGTACATAAAAGAAATTGGTAACATGAAAAAACTAGATGAGCAGTTTGCAAAGCAACAAGCAGATATTGGATGGAGAGTTGAACAGGGATGGGCAATAGATAAAGATGGAAATATTAGTTCATGGGCAATAGGACATAAAGATTCAAAAGTAAAATCCTTTCTCCAGAATATGAGTGAAAAAGCCGAAGAAATCCTACAGAAGCAGTTGGAAAAAGCAAAGGATACAAAGGAAGAAAAAGAAGTATTCTCGATGAAAAAGCATAAAGAAGTTATAAAAAAGAACAAGGTTGATTTGAAGGTGTAAATAATCAGATTCGAAGTATTATGCAGAAAAAATGCATAGCATTGAGGGAGCCTTGCGTATGTCAGATGAAATCAATGCCCAGTTCGGATTTGAAAGAGTATTCGGTAAGACTAACGGCAATGCAGATACTGATACAAAAATTACAAAATTTGGCATCTCTTTTAATAGTGACGGAATTACAACATTCTATGCAGAGTTAGAAAAATCATCAGCCAGTCAGAAAGAATATCTTGAAAAAATTCAGGAAAAGAAAGCTGCTGAGAAGAAAGAGATAAAGAAAAAGGAACAATCCAAGCAAATCGAAGTACGAAAAACTACGGTTCAGGCAAATTCAAAAGAAGAACTTTTGGATAAGATCAAAAACGTTGACTGGGATTCCATCAAGTCGGAGGAGAATAAAATCGGCGGAAGATTTGATTTTTCAGTTTAGTTTATTCAGATGAGAATAGAAGCAATTTCATAAAATCTTACATACACACTTGACAATATTCCGCCGAGCGCGGCGTCGGTGAAGGGGTTCGCACCTGTGGTGTGCCAACAGAGGTATCGCGGATGCACTCATGGAAAAAATGACACCTTTAATAATGAAGAATAGTGTACAGAAATAGCAAATGCTGTGAAATCAATGGTGTAAATATCAGAAATAAGGAAGCTAAAAGTTGGGCGGCAGATTAGTTAATAATTTGCCGCCTATATACATTTCTCTCCTTTATACCGATACATCAATAGAATTATGAACGAGTCTGTTACCATTTTGGACAAGTGTAGCTTCTACGGATTCTCTTGTGACATTATCAAGAATGCTTGCATCAAATGCTTGTCTGGGCTTCCAATTTGGATTGGCTGATTTTACTGCCGCATACATAGCAGCTCTATACTGTCCTTCATATTGTTCTAAAGTCCATGTACCACTTAAACGCTTATCTTTGCTGACGCTCAACTGATAATCTTTGAAAATATCGGAACGCTTTGTTGTGTCACCATTTGAAAGACCTTTTTCCTGAATAAATTCCCGCTTCACATTATCAAACATTTTTTGACGATGATCTTCGGATATATTTGTAAGTTTCTGCCATGATGTACCTTTTCCAGTAACATCCATACCTGCAACACCATTTGAATTTAATAAATCTCCGTCCGAATCAAACTGCTTCATCAGATTTTTAATAATCGTATCCCTTCCACCGAATATTTCATATATCATCTTTTCTTCCGGAGACATCATGGATTCATTTTCAATTACTCCAGATAACCAGCTTTTTTCTTTCAATGCCTTATACTGTTTACTATTTGTATTGATACTATTATAGGTATTACCTAAACCGTTAATATTCATTGACATATAAAAGCCTCCCTGCAAATAAATTCAAAATCCGTTTAGAATCAGTACTATATAATATATCATCGCAAATTCCAGAAAATTAATAACACAGTATATAATATAAAATGCTTTTCCCGATATAATTAGGTAAGATTTATGATTGGAAATGAGGAAAAGCATGAACATATGACTTTATAGAATGTGCGTATAATCATAAAAAATATGGTTATAATACTTGCGTATAATCAAAAAACAATTTACAATATGTGTATAATCATAAAATATAGAACAAATATATATGCGCATAATCTGGAGGAGCTATGATATTAAAAAGAAAAATATATAAAAAACTACTGGAATGGAAAAAGGAGTGTCAGGGGAAAAAAGCTTTACTGATAGAAGGCGCCAGACGTATTGGAAAGTCTACCATCTGCGAAGAATTTGGAAAAAGCGAATACAAAAGTTTTCTTCTGATTGACTTTGCTAAAAAAGATAAGGAAGTTGAGGGGTATTTTGAGAAATATCTGAATGATCTGGATACATTTTTTATGTTATTACAGACACATTTTGGAACAAAACTGACAGAGAGAAACTCTCTTATTATTTTTGATGAGGTGCAGATGTTTCCACAGGCAAGAGCAGCGATAAAATATTTAGTGGCAGATGGAAGATATGATTATATCGAAACTGGTTCATTGATATCTATCAGAGAAAATGTAAAGAACATCGTCATACCGTCAGAAGAAAGACATATCAATATGTATCCATTGGATTTTGAAGAATTTGCAATAGCATTAGAAGAAGATTTGCTGGTTGAATATATAAAAAAATGCTTTGAAAAAAGAGAACCTTTGGAAAGAAGTATGCATAATCAGGCAATGCTTTTGTTTCATCAGTATATGCTTGTTGGTGGGATGCCTATGCCTGTAGTAACATTTATTGAAAGCAAAAAAGATTTTACAGAAGCGGATAGAGAAAAAAGGGACATTCTTAAATTGTATCGGGAAGATATTATGAAAATAGATGCAAAGTATCGAAGTAAGGTACTTGCAATTTATGACCAGATTCCGGGATTTCTTTCACAGCATGAAAAAAGAGTGATATTCAAAAAGCTGCAGGATGGAAGTTACGCAGACCAGTACGAAGGAACATTTTTCTGGTTGTCGGATTCTATGATATCTAATGAGTGTTTTTTGTGTAATGCCCCTAATGTGGGTTTATCATTAAATGAGACAAGGAGCTATGTAAAGTGTTATATGGGAGATACCGGGCTTTTGGTAAGCCATGCATTTGATGAGAATGAATTACTCGAAGATGAAGTGTATAAACAGATATTGGCAGGCAAATTACAGATTAATGAAGGAATGCTTTATGAAAATGCAATAGCTCAGATGCTGGTGGCAAATGGACATAAATTATATTTTTATACACACTATAATGAAAATAAGCATCGAAATGATATGGAAATAGATTTTATCATTTCCAATAACAGCAGATTAAAATATAAGATGTTTCCGATTGAAGTGAAGTCAGGAAAGCAATACAAAACGACCTCATTAAATAATTTCAGAGAAAAATACAAGGAGCGCATAGGGGAAAGTTATATTATTCATCCAAGAAATTTAATTGTAAAAGATGGAATTATATGCATTCCCCCATATATGACGATGAATATATAAAAATCTGACATACACACCAAGTTTTGGAGAGGATGGCATTATCAGTAAAAGATTCCAGAATGGCAAGGAACTGGAATTCGCAGGCTCGAAAGATTTCTGGAAAAAATTTTTAAATGAATCATAATAATTTACGGATCTTTGACGGCGGCATCCCAAATCGTTTTTTAAACAGCTTGCTGAAATGATAGACATCATCATAGCCGACTTCGGCTGCAACTTCCTGGATGCTGCCGTCAAAGCCGTTTTCCAACAATTCTTTTGCTTTTTCAAGGCGGATATTGATCAGGTGGCGGATCGGTGTATCGCCTGTCTCACTTTTAAAAATACGTGAGATATAAAAAGGACTTAAGTACATATTTTCTGCAATCTGATCTAAAGAAATCTTTTCACTGTAATGATCCTCAAAATAATTTACGATCTGGTCAACTACATATTTTTTGCTGGTAGATTCAAAAGAGCAGCCGGTATTAATTTTTACCGGTTCACTCTGTTCCCGCAGCAGCAGGATCAGCATCTGCATCAGATAACTTTTCAACATGATATAACGTCCGCTGCGGCAGACGTCATTTTCTGCGCTCATGGCTGTGCAGATCTTAAACAGCTTCTGGCGCAGTTCACCGGAGGTATGTAAAATAGGAGACTGTGTGGCTGGATTGGATGTCAGATCTTTTAAATGCAGCGGCAGATAATTTTCCGGGAAATCCCCAAAACGGACGTCACATAATCCAACAAAAAATTCCGTAGCCGGATTGGAAGGGTCTGTGCAGAGTGCCTGATGCTTCTGCCCCGGATTTAAAATAATGATATCGCCCTCGGAGATATCATACAAGGAGCCATTGATCCGGTATCTTCCGTGACCGGACAAAATAAAAGCCATCTCGATGAAATCATGGCTGTGATAGAGTTCCTCGTCTTTCAGACGGGTGCCTTTCCAGGTAAATAAAAAAGTAGGATTCAGTTGGTCAAGCAGTTCTTCCCGGTTGTCACAGCACATAGTGATCTCCATTTCTTTGTATAAGTCTGAAAAATTATTTTGTCAATCATGTCATAGTATATCACATTCCCCATCAGAAACCATCCCCTCCGTTGCAAAAAATAACATGAACGGTGCAAGATAGTACATTCCTTTTTACCCCAGAAGTACTATACTGAAAATCCGAAAGAAAAACAAAAAGGGAGTAGGAGGGTTATTATGACACCAATGAAATGGTTCTTTTCATTTCTGAAAAAGTACCGGGGACTGATGATAATTGGTATTTTACTGACCACAGCGGTATCTGTGTTATCGGTGGTCAATCCGTACATATCCGGGCAGATCGTGGATCAGGTCATAAGCGGGGGCAGATATGATAAGCTGATGCCGTTTATCGGCTGTCTGATCGGCGTTACGGTCGTGATGGGGATCTTACGTTTTCTGTTTCAGGTAGCATTTGAGACAGCGTCGCAGGGTGTTTTGTACGATATGAGGGATAAGGTTTACCGAAAACTTTTGGAAGAGGATTTTGCATTTTATAACAAGAAGCGTACCGGGGATCTGATGAGCCGGCAGACCGGAGATATGGATGCGATCCGTCATTTTGTGGCGTATGTGGTCTACATGGTTTATCAGAGTGTGCTGATGTTTGTGTTTGCGCTGCTTATGATCTTTACCGTCAATACAAAACTGGCACTTGCCATGCTTGTGGTACTGCCGTTTACTGCATTTGCAACTTATCGTCAGACAAAAGAGGTACGTCCGGCATTCAAGCGCAACCGTGACTGTTTTTCTTCACTCAATGCGTTTGTGCAGGAAAATGTCAGTGGAAACCGCGTGGTAAAAGCATTTGCAAAAGAGGATTTTGAGATTGAAAAATTTAATAAGGAAAATGATAAATTCCGTGCGGCACAGATTGATGCGTCAAAGATCTGGATGAAATATGTGCCGGTATTTGAGGTGCTTTCGTATGCACTGACGATCATTCTGATCCTATATGGCGGCTATATGGTGATTCAGGGAGAAATCACGTTAGGGCAGCTTGTTACCGTAAACGGATATTTATGGATGTTAAACAACCCGCTGCGTCAGGCAGGATGGCTGGTCAATGATATCAGCAATTTCACAACTTCCGTGGAGAAAATCTATGCGACCTACAGTGAGGAACCGCATGTAAAAACACCGGTATCCGGAGTGGTAAAGAAGCATTTGAAAGGTGAGATCGAGTTTAAAAATGTATCTTACCGTGCAGATGATGAAGACATTGTCATGGATGTCAATTTTAAGGTAAAACCGGGGCAGACCGTCGGTATTATCGGTTCTACCGGAGCCGGAAAATCAACGATCATGAATCTGCTCTGCCGGTTTTATGACACGACTTCGGGAGAGGTACTTGTGGATGGTGTGAATGTCCGCGACATGGATCTTTATAACCTGCGGGATAATATCGGTATGGCAATGCAGGATGTATTCCTTTTTTCGGACACGATCGAAGGGAATATTGCATACGGAAGACCATCCTGCTCCTTTGATGAGGTAAAACAGGCTGCAATCATGGCGGATGCCAATCATTTTATCGGGGCACTTCCGGATGGTTATGAAACAATTGTAGGTGAGCGTGGTGTCGGACTTTCCGGCGGACAGAAACAGCGTATTTCGCTTGCAAGGGCGTTGTTAAAAGATCCGTCAATTCTGATCCTGGATGATACGACGTCAGCGGTGGATATGGAGACGGAGAGTTATATCCAGAGCCAGTTGAAAAAACTGGATAACAAATGCACGATCTTTGTCATAGCATACCGTATTTCTTCCATCAAAGATGCAGATCTGATCCTTGTCATGGATAACGGACGTATCATTGAACAGGGAACCCATGAGGAATTGGTGGCAGCAGGCGGTTATTATGCGACAGCTTTCCATAACCAGTATGGTGAGATCCCACAGGAGATTTTAAGCGGAAAGGGGGAAAAATGAGATGGCAAGAAACAGATATGATATGGATGAAATATTAGAGGACAGCTTTGATGTAAACCAGCTCAAACGTCTGGCAGGCTATATTGCCCCATACAAAAAGAAGATGGCAGGCGTTATACTTTTAATGCTTTCTTCCTCGGCGCTTACCATGGCAATCCCGATCTTTTTTCAGAATGTCATGGATAACAGTATTCCGCAGAAAGATATGAGCTCCATTATCTTTTACAGCGCTGCAACATTGCTGATCGCACTTTATTCCGGTCTTTCCCTGCGGATCAAGATTAAGACCATGAGTGTGATCGGACAGGACATTGTGCATGATATCCGTTACGATATTTTCTGTCATCTGCAGGAACTCCCGTTTTCCTATTATGATGACAGACCACACGGAAAGATACAGGTGCGTGTGGTTAATTACGTGAACAGTTTAAGTGATCTTTTAAGCAATGGTATTGTCAATACATTTACAGATCTGTGCAATCTGATCTTCATTCTGATCTTCATGTTTGCATTAGATGTACGGCTGACATTAGTCTGCCTGTGCGGACTGCCGGTGCTTGTATTTGTGATCATCCTGATCAAGAAAAAACAGCGCAGGGCATGGCAGATCCAGAGCAATAAACAGTCAAACCTGAATGCTTATATTGCGGAAAGCATCAACGGAATCCGTGTGACACAGTCTTTTGTGAGGGAAAATGAAAATACAGGTATCTTCAACAACTTAAGTAAAAATTACCGGAAATCCTGGATGCGTGCGGTAATGTTTAATTTTACAATGGGACCGAGTGTTGATATTATCTCTACATTTACGACGGCACTGATCTATGTGCTGGGTGTCCGATGGATCTTAGCACCGGATATGACACTGACGGTCGGTGTGCTGATCGCATTTACCGCATATATCGGGCGTTTCTGGGCACCGATCAACACGCTGGCAGGATTTTATAATTCACTTTTGACAGCAATCTCTTATCTGGAGAGGATTTTTGAGACGATCGATGAGCCGGTTGGTGTCAAGGATGCACCGGATGCAATTCCGATGCCGGAAGTGGTGGGAGAAGTGAAATTTTCCCATGTGTCTTTTGGGTATGAACCGGGGCAGAAGATTCTGGAAGATATTAATTTTACGGCAGAACCGGGTGAAACTTATGCGATCGTCGGTCCGACCGGGGCAGGAAAATCCACGATCGTGAACCTCATCAGCCGTTTTTATAATGTAGATTCCGGAGTGATCACGATCGATGGCATTGATATCTCGAAGGTGACATTGCACTCCTTAAGAACCCAGATGGGGATCATGATGCAGGACAGCTTTATTTTTGCAGGAACGATCATGGATAATATCCGCTATGGCAACCGCAGTGCAACGGATGAGGAAGTGATCCGGGCAGCAAAAACAGTCTGTGCACATGATTTTATCATGGAGATGGAAAACGGTTATGAGACAGAAGTGAATGAAAGAGGAAGCAGGCTTTCTGCCGGTCAGCGACAGCTTATTTCCTTTGCAAGGGCACTGCTTGCAGATCCGAAGATCCTGATCTTAGATGAGGCGACTTCGAGCATTGATACCGAGACGGAACTGCTTTTGCAGAAAGGATTGAACGAACTTTTGAAGGGACGGACTTCTTTTATCATTGCACACAGACTTTCTACGATCAAAAATGCAGACTGCATCTTATATGTGGATAAAGGCGATATTTTAGAGCGTGGAAATCATGACGAACTGATGGAACAGAAGGGTGAGTATTATAAACTTTATATGTCACAGTATGATTTCTTAAAATGACAGGCAATGCGGTGCCATTTGCCAATCGAAAAACTTAAAGCCAGCGTTTGACACTCGGATCTTAAAAATAAAAACTGCCGCCTCACGGTGATATGCCCCCCTTTTTCTGAACTTACAGAGAAAGGGGGACATCTATTCACCCGTAGGGCGGCAGTTTTTATGAAAATTTATTCATTTTTATGTTCTTTCCGGTATTCTGCCGGACTTTTTCCAACATATTTTTTGAATTTGATATGGAAATAATCGACATTCCGGTAACCGACTTTTTCTGCGATCGCATAAACTTTTAACTCTGAGGAACAGAGGAGCTCCATCGAGTGTTTGATGCGGACATGGTCGACATAGGAGTTAAAGTTTTCGCCCATCTTTTTGCGGAAGATCTTTCCGAGATACGAGCTGTTGTAACCAAACAGCGGTGCAATATTTTCCAATGTGATATTGCTTGCATAATTGTGGTTGATGTAATGTAAGATATCATCCAGCACGCTTTCACGGGAAGAGTTGCCGATCGAGGACATGATCATTTCAAACTGTTCCGTGAAGAAAAGGATGATCTCATAGAGATAATATTTTTCTTCAATCAGCCGGATGATGTCTGCATTGCTTGGAAATGGGATATTTGCGCCATTATAAAGGCGGTTTGTCTGTTCCTTGATCTGCAGATAAAGGTCTGTCAGAAAAAGCCGTATGGAATCGATCGTATCGGCAGCATGGTAAAGCTCATTGGTAAGCTGTGTTAAGTTTTCCGCTAACATGTTGCGGTTGAATGCCTGAAGATATTCAAACAAACTGGTGGCATAACGGTTTAAAAAAGCATCGTTTAAGATCAGTTTTAAACTGTCTGGTTCCGGCAGCTCATCATAGCCGATGGTATGTTGTTCCTGTTCGCAGAAGAAGCGGCGCTCTAAGAGCTGTTTTGCCTGTATATAAGAAGTATGGACTTCTGAAAGCTCTGACACGCATGCACCGTATGTAATAAAAAGACTGTCGAGCGGCGAGTTCTCCTGAGGGCGGCTTTCCCTCTGGTAACGCTCTAAAAAATCATTAAATTTCTGGATCGCAAAAGTTCCTTTCAGCAAAATAACTTCCTGATACTGCAAGGTGATATTATCGTAGGAATTATTATCCTGATTGGTCACACGTAAAAGATCTGAAAAGCGGTAGGAGGCATCTGCAGTGTTATGACTGTATTTCTCATAGATCACAACCTGGTAAGTGTCTGCTGTCAGATGCAGATCTGCAGCATTTACGTGGGAGAGATCGATTTCATTCGTTAAAAGATCCCGGATGATGGTTTCCCTTGCTTTTTCACGGTAATGCTCCCTTGTATTTGCAGTTGCAGTGTCTTTGTCTAAAGTTTCTTTGATCGAGCAAAGAATCTCTTCTAGTTCATCCTCGTCAATAGGTTTTGTCAGATAATACTGCACGCCATAACGGATGGCCTCCTGCGCATATTTGAAATCAGAATAGCCGCTTAAGATAATGACTTTTCCGGTAAAACCCTGTGCCCTTGCTTCACGGATGACATCAAGTCCGAGCATTCCCGGCATGCGGATATCTAAAAGAACGACATCCGGCTGTAAGGCAAGGAGCTGTTGATAAGCAACCTCACCGTTAGCAGCTTCACCGGCGATCGTATAGCCGAGAGCCTCCCAGTCAAACAGACATTTGATACCTTCACGAATAATGGATTCGTCATCTGCGATTAAAACCCGATACATACTATAACCTTCCTGTTCCAGTGATAAAATAACTAAAAGTAAGTATAAATGTGAATGTTTTGTTTGTCAAATTTACGGAGTGTTTTATGTATAATTTAGAGGGTATTTTTTGTGGGGCAGGTATAGTAAGATGAGATAAAATAAGAAAACTACAGGGAGGAAAATCCTCTGCGCCTGCAAGAGGCAAATGCTATAAAAAACATAGCATGCATTTTCCTCCGGAAAACAGGGAGGATTTATCATATGAAATTCAGTAACGGATGCTGGCTGCAGAAAGAGCGTTGTGAGTGCTTTTCTCCGGCAGAGGTATATTTTTCAAAGATTGAGAAGGATCAGGTAACGATCTGTGCACCGACAAGCAAGATCACGCAGCGTGGAGATACGCTTGGAGGAATTAATCTTACCATCGTGATCTCAGCTCCATATGAGGAGGTTTTAAGAGTTCAGACTTATCATCATATGGGTGTGCAGAAGAAAGCACCATCCTTTGAGATCGCACCGGCAGAGAGCGGACATTTAAAGGCGGAAGAGAAAGCAGACAAATTGATTATTTCAAGCGGATCACTGCGTCTGGAGGTGCAGAAAGAGAATGGGGCACTGACTTTCTACCGCGGTGAGGAGAAAATCACGGCAAGCGGCTGGAGAGACCTTGCATATATGAAAACCGACTGGAAAGGTTTTGCTTATGACAAAGGACCGGAAGATGCTTATATGAGAGAGCAGTTATCTCTTTCCGTGGGTGAGCTGATCTATGGTCTTGGTGAACGTTTTTCCGCATTTGTAAAAAATGGACAGAGTGTGGATATCTGGAATGAAGATGGCGGTACTTCCACAGAGCAGTCTTATAAGAATATTCCGTTTTATATTTCAAACAAAGGATATGGTGTATTCGTAAATCATCCGGAGTGCGTTTCTTTTGAGGTTGCAACAGAGATGGTGACAAAAGTAGAGTTTTCCGTACCAGGCGAAAATCTTGATTACTTCCTGATCAACGGACCTACGATGAAAGAAGTGCTGATGCGTTATACAGATATCACCGGAAAACCATCGCTTCCGGCACCGTGGACTTTTGGACTCTGGCTGTCCACATCTTTTACGACCAACTATGATGAAAAGACAGTCAACAGTTTTGTCGATGGAATGTTTGACCGCAAGATCCCGTTATCCGTATTCCATTTTGACTGTTTCTGGATGAAAGATTTTAACTGGTGTGATTTTACCTGGGATTCAAGAGTTTTCCCGGATCCGGAGGGAATGCTAAAACGACTGAAAGCAAAAGGTTTAAAGATCTGTGTATGGATCAACAGCTATGTGGGACAAGAGTCCTCCATGTTCCAAGAAGGCGTTGAGGGTGGTTACTTCTTAAAACGTCCAAACGGTGATGTATGGCAGTGGGATATGTGGCAGCCTGGACTTGCCATCGTTGACTTTACAAATCCTGCGGCATGTGAGTGGTATGGAAAAAAATTAGAGGCACTTCTTGATATGGGTGTGGACTGCTTCAAGACCGACTTTGGTGAGAGAATACCGACGGATGCAGTATATTATGACGGATCTGATCCGGTTAAGATGCATAACTACTATACATACCTTTACAATAAGGTGGTATTTGATGTATTAAAGAAGAAAAAAGGCGAAAAAGAGGCAATTCTTTTTGCACGTTCTGCAACTGCGGGCGGACAGAAGTTCCCGGTTCACTGGGGCGGTGACTGCTGGTCTGATTATGAATCCATGGAGGAAAGTCTTCGCGGCGGTCTGTCACTGACAAGTTCCGGTTTTGGATACTGGAGTCATGATATCGGAGGATTTGAGAGTACTTCCACATCGGATGTATACAAGAGATGGTGTGCGTTTGGACTTCTTTCTTCCCATTCAAGGCTGCATGGATCTACTTCTTACCGTGTGCCGTGGGCATATGATGAAGAAGCAGTGGATGTGGTACGCTACTTTGCACAGCTTAAGGCATCTTTGATGCCATATCTGTACCGCAATGCGATCGAGACGTCCAAAACAGGTATTCCTATGATGCGCAGCATGGTACTTGAATTTACCGAAGATAAAAACTGTGCATATTTAGCAACACAGTACATGTTAGGTGATTCCCTGCTCGTTGCACCGATCTTCCGCGAGGACAGTATCGCAGAATATTACCTGCCGGAGGGAACATGGACATCCTTACTGACCGGAGAAGTCAAAGAGGGAGGTAAGTGGTACAAAGAGAAACATGGTTACTTAAGTATTCCTCTTTATGTCAAAGAGGGTAGTATTGTGGCTATGGGAGCAAGAAATGATAATGCAGTTTATGACTATGCAGATGGTGTGACATTCCGTGCATATGCATTAAAAGATGGCATCAAGGCAGAAACTGTCGTATATGGAACGGAAAATGAAAAAGAAGCATCTGCAAATGTTGTAAAGAACGGATCTTCTTATCAGATCGCGGTAGAGAGTAATAAGGCATCCAAAGTGGCATTGATGAACGTTGGCACTCCAAAGCAGGTAACCGGTGCATCCTATACACAGGATGGGGAAAATGTCATCGTAGCATTTGACGGTAACGGCAAGGCAGAGGTTGTATTTTAATGCAGGAAACATATATTGAACAGATTTTAAATGAACTGACTTTAGAAGAAAAAATCGGTATGATCCACGGTGCGGGGTTATTCCGCACCGAAGGGGTAAAGCGGCTTTCCATACCGCCGCTTTACATGTCAGATGGTCCAATGGGGGTGCGGGCAGAATTTGCAGACAATGAATGGCGCAATATTGGAACGACGGAAGATTATGTGACCTATCTTCCATGTAACAGCGCCATCGCATCCACGTGGAACCGCAATCTGGCGAAAAAAGCAGGCAGGGTTTTAGGCGAAGAGGCAAGAGGCAGGGGTAAGGATGTGATCTTAGCTCCAGGTATTAATATCAAACGAAGCCCGCTCTGTGGAAGAAATTTTGAATATATGAGTGAAGATCCAAGACTCATCGAAGAACTGGTGGTTCCGATGATCGAGGGAATCCAGGAAAATGATGTGGCAGCATGTGTAAAACATTTTGCAGCAAATTCGCAGGAAACAGAAAGACTCTGGGTTGATACGATCGTTGATGAGGCTGCACTGGAAGAAATTTATTTTCCGGGATTTAAAGCAGCAGTACAAAAAGGACACACGCTTGCACTGATGGGAGCTTATAATCTGTTAAACGGCGAGCACTGCTGTATGAGTAAGTCCCTGCTTAATGAGAAGCTGCGGAAAGACTGGAAATTTGATGGAGTCGTGATCTCCGACTGGGGAGCAGTACACGATACGAAAATGGCAGCAGAATCCGGTCTGGATATTGAGATGGATGTCAAATATCAGTTCCATGAGCAGTACATGGCAGATCCGCTCTTAAAAGCTGTGAGAGATGGAGACATTGAGGAATCAATGGTTGATGAAAAGGTGCGTAATATTCTTCGGATGATGCTGCGTCTTAAGATGATCGGACCAGAGAAAAAGAACCGTAAAACCGGTGCATATAATACGGAAGAACACCGCAGGGCAGTGCTTGATGTGGCACGTGAGTCAATGATCCTGCTGAAAAATAAAGATCATGTACTGCCTCTTTGCACAGAATCCGGCTGCAGGGTTGCCGTGATCGGTGCAAATGCCGCAGCAATCCATTCGAATGGAGGCGGAAGTGCAGAGATCAAGGCATTGTATGAGATTTCGCCGCTCATGGGAATCAAAAAACTGCTCGGCGGAAATGTCAATGTTTCCTACGCACCGGGATATGTGATCCCGGACAAAGAGGAAGCGTCTGAGATCAACTGGCAGGCGGCAAGTACAGAGAATGCCGGGGATACGGAAAATGAATGTACTGTAAGTGGAAGTACGCAGGGAAAACAGCAGAAAGCCACAGCGGATGCATATCACAAAAAACAGAAAGAAGCCTTAGAGGAAGCAGTTGCACTTGCAAAGGCGAGTGATATCGTTATTTTTGTGGGCGGATTGAATCACGATTTTGATGTGGAGGGACTCGACCGCACAGACATGAAGCTGCCTTACGGGCAGGATGCGGTGATAGAGGCTCTGTTAAAGGCTGCACCGGATATGGCAGTCTGCATGTATGCAGGGTCACCGGTTGAGATGCCATGGACAGAAAATGCAAAAGCAATTCTCTGGAGTTATTATGCAGGTATGGAAGGCGGAACTGCGATAGCAGAGACTTTGTTTGGAAAGGTAAATCCGTCCGGAAAACTTGCAGAAACGTTTATCCGGGATGTGTCACAATGTCCGGCACATACGATCGGAACTTTTGGAAAGAAAGACCGTGTGGAATACCGGGAAGGGGTAATGGTTGGCTACCGTTATTATAATACAGAAAAAACAGATGTATTGTTTCCGTTTGGACACGGACTTTCCTATACAGATTTCGTTTATGATGATCTTAAAATCGCACAGCAGGAGAGTGAAAAACAGACTGTTAAGGTTTCATGTACTGTGAAAAATAAAGGTGTCCGGGAGGGTAAAGAAACTGTTCAGATTTATGTTGCACGGGAGCAGGAAAAAAACAGAATATTTCAGGAATTAAAAGCATTTGAAAAAGTGGAACTGGCTGCTGGTGAGGAAAAACAGATCTGTTTTACTTTGAATAAACAGGATTTTGCACATCATGATGTGCAAAAAAAGATGCTTTTGCCGGTGAGTGGGACTTATGAAATTCAGGTTGGAGCGTCATCGGCAGATATCCGTCTCAGTAAAAAAATCAATGTTATTTTTGAATAAGGATAAATTATGGCTATTGAAAAGAAACTCTGACTTTGCTATGATAAAGTCAGGGTTTTTTTGTGGATTTTTATGGGGCAGATAGGTGAGTGTATGGCTGAAAAGGGTAAGGTATTAATTGTAGATGACAAGCAGATTGAACGTGTCATGTTGAAAAAGATTCTGAGTGACACATACGAGGTTGTTGAAGCAGAGAATGGCAAAAAAGCATTTGAGATACTTTATGAACGAAGCGAGGAGATAACGGCAGTGCTTTTGGATATCGTTATGCCGGAGTATGATGGTTATTATTTCTTAGAGCGATATTATAAAGCACAGATGTATCAGGCAATTCCTGTGGTCGTGCTGACGATGGAGATTGATATTGAAACAGAAGTCAGATGTCTTAGTATGGGGGCATGGGATTTTATACGGAAACCGTATAATGTGGATGTTGTCAGGTTTCGTTTGAAGAACGTGATCGGCAGCAGCAGTAAAAACATCAGCAAAGCGTTAAAGTACCGTGCGGAATATGATATTCTTACCGGCATCTACAATAAAACGAATATGTTTCAGGCAACATCTGCCATGTTAGAGCGATATCCGGACAGACATTTTGCATTTGTGCGGATGGATATTGAAAAGTTCCAGCTGATCAATTCATTTTTTGGAATGAGTGCCGGGGACGAGCTGTTAAAATATATTGCAGATCTTCTGATACGCGCAGTAAAAAACCGCAATGACATCACTTTCGGCAGGATGGATGCGGACATCTTCTGTTTTTGCATGTCCTATGAAAATACAAAAGAACTGGTGGAGAGTTTTGATAAGATGAGGGATATCTTGAGCAGATATCCGCTTGATTTTGATATTGTACCGATATTTGGTGTTTATCTGATCGCGGGGAAGAAAATAACACCAAACCATATGTATGACAGGGCAAACCTTGCTGCAAAACACTGTAAGGGTAATTATATCCGCAATTATGCATTTTATACACGGCAAATGAGTCAGGAGATCGAAAAGGAACAGCGTATCGTAAACAGTATGAAAAGCGCACTTGAAAATCATGAGTTTGTCGTTTATTACCAGCCGAAATACGGACTTAGCGATAATCAGATTGCAGGTGCAGAGGCGCTGGTGCGCTGGAAACATCCGGAACGGGGGATGATCTCGCCGGGAGAGTTTATACCGGTATTTGAACGGAACGGTTTTATCACAAAACTGGATTATTATGTGTGGGAACAGACCTGTATCCAGCTCAGAAGGTGGTTAGACGAGGGAAAACAGCCGCTTCCGATATCGGTAAATCTTTCAAGGATTAGTCTATATAATAAAGAAGTAGTGGAAGTGATCTGCGATCTGGTAGACAAATATCAGATTCCGCGCAGACTTTTTCAGGTAGAGCTGACAGAGAGTGCGTACAATACCAATCCAAAAGCGGTGCAGGAAATGATGCAGCGATTGCGGGAAGAGGGATTTTATATTCTGATGGACGATTTTGGAAGCGGATATTCTTCTTTAAATGTTTTAAAGGATATAGTGGTAGATGTTTTAAAGATGGATATGAAATTCTTTTCCGGGGATGATAAGGAAGGACGCGGAGAAAATATCATGGCTGCCGTGATACGTATGGCAAAATGGCTGAATATGCCGGTTGTGGTAGAAGGTGTCGAACGGATCGAGCAGGTGGAGTTTTTAAGAAGCATAGGATGTGAGTATGTACAGGGATATTATTTTGCAAAACCTATGCCGGTGGAAGAGTATGAAAAGCTGCAGTTTGACAGACCGCATTCACAGAGGGAGAAAGATACAGAACGGTTAGTTGATATAGATAGCCTGTGGATGCCGGCATCCCAGCTTGAAACCCTCTTTTTAAATGCAAAACAGGGGGTGGCTGTCTATGAGTACAGCAAAGATCAGATTGAGACCATTCGCGTAAATAATGCATATTATGAAATGTTTGGATATCAGGATATCAGCCAGAAAAAAGATATTTTCCAGGAAATTCCCAAACGGTATCATAAACGTGTTCTGGATGCATTTTCTCATACAGCAGATACCGGACATGAAACACAATGTGAGTTCTCAAAGAAAAATGAGGCAGGGGAAGAATTTTATATTTTTTTAAAACTATATGATGTTGGGATCGTAGGAAATAAACATATCATATATGGTGTATTTTTGAATGTGACAGAACCAAAACAACTGGAATGGGAATTAGAAAAATACAGACTGCTGTTATCCGGAAAGCGTAAATCCGGGGAGAGGGAACAGACAAAAGAACAATCGGAGGAATGATAGAAAATGAATGAGGTATTGGAAGGATTAAATGCGTGGGGATGCGACTTAGAAGGAGCTTTAGAGCGTTTTTTAGGGGATGAAAAATTATATCAAAGCTGTCTTCCGATGGTGGTAGAGGACGAGTCTTTTGATGGTTTGAAAGAGGCACTTGCAGCAGATGAGAGAAAAAAGGCATTTGACTGCGCACATACATTAAAGGGTGTATTTGCAAATATGGGTATTACCCCGATGTTTGAGACGGTTGTAAAAATCGTAGAGCCGCTTCGTGCTGGGAAAAATGATGGACTGATGCCGGTGTATGAGGAATTGCTGGATGAAAGGGAACATCTTAGAAGCATTATCCAGACAAAGGGAGAATAAGATACGTGAAGATTTATATGACAGATACGCTTCCATTGGAGGATGAAAAGATATTTTCGCAGATGCTGCCCTTTATTACAGAAGACCGGAAAAATAAAATCGTTCAATTAAAGAAAAAAGAAGACCGGTGCAGATCACTGGCAGCAGGGATACTGTTAGAGTATGCGTTGCGGGAATATGGAATCAGTCTGTTACCTGGGAAAATGCAGCAAATGGTTCTTACATTCGGAGAGAATGGAAAGCCGGTATTAAAAGAAAATATCGGCATATATTTCAACCTGTCACATTCGGGAAGATATGTGGCAGGTGTTTTTTCGGACAGTGAAGTGGGAATTGATGTGGAACAGATCCGGAAAGGACAGATGAAAGTGGCAGAACATTTTTTCTGTCCGGAGGAATATCTGGCATTACAAAAGGGAAAAATGAAAAAAGCAGACTGTTATTTTACAGAGTTATGGACAAGAAAAGAAAGTTATATCAAAGCGGTTGGAAAAGGGATAGCATTGGATCTTGCATCGTTTTGTGTACTGCAGGATCAGGTTAAATTTTTAAAAGCGGGGCAGACGGGAGAATGGTATCTGCAAAGCTATGATCCCGCAAGTGGATATATATTGTCAGTATGTGCGAAAAAATGTACAAAATGCGAAATTCAATGGATCAGTAAAGAGATGTTTACACAGAAATTTATTTGACGGAAAACTGGAAAGAATTTATAATAATCGCTGAAATGACAAGTAAGGAGGAAGATTCATGTACGACGAATTGACCGAACAGGATATAAAAAAGATGGAAGAGGAGATTGAGTACCGAAAACTTGTGGTGCGCAAAGAGGCCTTAGAGGCAGTGAAGGAGGCAAGAGCGCAGGGAGACTTAAGTGAGAATTTCGAGTACCATGCGGCAAAGAAAGATAAGAACCAGAATGAGAGCCGTATCCGCTATTTAGAGAGAATGATCAAAACAGCAAAAGTGATTTCAACGGATTCTGCAGAGGATGAAGTTGGTATGAATAATACGGTGACGGTTTATTTTGAGGAGGACGACGAGGAAGAGGTTTATAAGATCGTGACAACAGTCCGCGGTAATTCTTTAAAAAATTTAATCAGCAATGAGTCACCGCTTGGAAAGGCATTGCTTGGACATAAGGTTGGTGACCGCGTGGAAGTGGCTGTCAATGAGAATTATTCTTATTATGTCGTAATACGGAAGATCGAGAATACCGTGGATGACGGTTCCGATAAAATAAGACGCTTTTAGCAGAAAGAGGGATTTATGAGACTTACAGAATTATTAAATACAGAGAATGTAACGATTTCCTGTGAACTGTTCCCGCCGAAACAGGGTGCACAGTTAGACAACTACAAAAAGATTGTCGGAGATATGGCAGCATTGAAACCGGCATATATGAGTGTTACTTATGGTGCAACCGGCGGAACTTCTGATTATACGGTAGAACTTGCAAATGAAGTGCGAAATGTGAATCATATTCCGGCACTGGCACATCTCACCTGTGCATCTTCGACTAAGGAGAAAGTTGCCTCTGTGATTCAGGAGTTAAAAGAAAAGCAGATTGAAAATGTACTTGCACTGCGCGGAGATATCCCGCAGAACGCGGATTTCCCGCTGCCAAATCAGTATAAACATGCAAGTGAGCTGATCTATGATATCAAATCACAGGGAGATTTCTGTATCGGCGGAGCCTGCTATCCGGAAGGACATCCTGAGTCACAGACATTAGAGGAAGATCTGATCCATCTGAAAGAAAAAGTGGATGCCGGATGTGAGTTCCTCACAACACAGATGTTTTTTGACAATAATATTCTTTATAACTTTATGTACAAAGCACTAAAACATGGAATCGATGTACCTGTTGTGGCAGGAATCATGCCGATCACTAACGCAAATCAGGTAAAACGGAGCATTGCATTGTCGGGAAGTTTGGTGCCACGCCGTTTCCTTGCAATCGTCGACCGCTTTGGCAGTGACCCGGCTGCTATGAAACAGGCAGGTATCGCCTATGCGACAGACCAGATCATCGATCTGATCGCAAACGGTGTCAACCATGTACATATTTATACGATGAACAAACCGGATGTTGCAGGAGCGATTCTTGAGAACCTTTCGGATATTTATGTGAGGGACTAGTACGGCTATTTGTTTCCGGGCAAAATATATGGCTTTTATGAAAAAAATAATATCATTAGCTGCTTAGAAATGGAGATTAATATGAAAAAACAGGAAGAAATTTTCCATGAGATCCAGGATATGATGGGAGAGACAAAAGAGGGAAGAATCCGCTGGAGTGTAGAGGTTCAGACTACGGAGGCAAATCCGGTAGAAGAAAAACCCGTTGAGCATGAAGATGGATTGGATTGGACGATTGATGAGTGTTATGTTTCTTATTATTGCAAATACAAAGGAAAAGATTTCTGTCTGATCACTTATGAAATGTTAAAGACTGCAAACAGCAGCACAGGAGAGCAGAAAGTAAAATCCAGCAATATGGTATTTTTACCACCACTTGGGATGCGTTTTTTTGATATTCATGCGCTGCTGCCATACAGCATAGAGGTATCGAATGTATTACTTGATGCAATACACCGTCTCTGGGTAATGCTGCTTGATATGTATAAAGTGGACAAGGGCAGTATCTATTTGAATGTAAGACCCGGAACACTCACGATCGAGGATGAAAAGAATTGACAGGAACGATTTTTACGTCATGATCATTTAGGGGAGAAGAGGTAATATCTGTTGAAAAAACAAACCAAAACAGCCATGAAGCTGTCTGTTATTGCTATGATTGTGTCTGCATTTATGATGCTGGCAGCCTGCACAGAAACAGTGCAGAAACAAAAGATACCTGGTGCAACATATATGGGAGGGAACAATACGATTACTGAGATCTGTAAAGAACTTGACTCTGCGGGAGCTGCTCATGTAGATATATTTCGGGAATGGGCGGTTGATTTTGCAGATTCCGCAGGAAAAAATGCGAAGCTGGAAGATACATGGTCAGATCCTGGGAAAATGAAAGCGGATATCGGTAAATGTATGGATGGCTGGGAACAGAATCATGATTATTCAGATGCGGACTGTAGAATGACAGCTTTTCTCCTGTTAGATGGGGTGATCCACTCAGAATTAACGGAAGATCATTATGAGGGAACCTATCTGATGTTTGACACAGAAGCGATAGATAATGTGGACAGATATGAAATCATAAAAGAGAACAAAGACATGTTTACCACACTTTATGGTGAAAAGAGTGTTACGGATGACAGACATCCGGAATCTGCATTTTGCGACAGCTGGAAAGAATATGGATTTCAAATAGATAATGACAGAATATCACTTCTTAGTATCGTAATATATGATCCATATACGGATGCTGTTTTTGTAGGTCATACTGGTATCCTGATAAAGTATAGTGATTATTATTTGTTTGTAGAAAAGATTGCATTTGAACAGCCATATCAGGCAACTAAGGTGCAGACGATTGATGAACTGCTCGATATCTTGTCCTTAAGACCGGAATATTTTGGAGAAGAGGGAGAACCCGGACCATTTGTTTATCATAATGGAGATTATATTGGAACGTTAAAGAGAACGACTTAAGAAAGCATAAGGAGAATTCAGATAAAAAGAAAGCTATACCGGTAATGGGAGAGACTTTCAGATACCTGCCGGGAGGTATCTGAAAGTCCGGGAGTGAATGAAAATAGAACCGTTGGGTATGATGTGCCGGTTATGTACAAAAGAGTATCATAAAAGGGTTATTTATTTGAGCTGTCTGCATCGATTACAGATTGGATCTGTTTCATCAGAGTATCATAGTTATCCTGATTATCGATTCCACCGAGCATCGGATCACCCACGATGTTACCATTTCTGTCGACGAGTATTGTGGTAGGAAATGCCATGATATTGGAGGCATATTTGCCTGCATCTGAAGATGAATCAATAGAAAGATTGCGGTATTTAGCACCTTGGCTTTCAAGAACAGAGGCAGCTTCTTTGATAGCCGATTCATTTCCATCGAAGGTTTCTGTGTTGATGCCGACTACTTCTCCTCCCATTGCCCTGACTGCATCATTTAATTCATTCAGTTTGGATAACTCAGCAACACAAGGCTTGCAGCCGGTAAACCAGAAATTGATGACAGTTACTGCATTTTCGGAAAAAAGACTTTCGTCAACAGAATTACCATCGAAATCCTGACCTGAGAAATTTTTGAATGGTGATGCATCTTCAGAATTAGTATTCTGCCCATTTTTATCGGATTCTGTAGTTTCTTTTTCAATTTCTGCGATCTGTTCTTCGATTTTTCGTATGGTTTCAATATCATCAGTAAGTGTTTTGAATTCGTCATCAGTAAAAGAATCTTTGTTTGATTCAGCGGTATCAGCCAGATAATCAGCATAATTTCCGTTTGAATCTGCAGTGTTTTTATTCATCAGACCAAATAATTTGTCCCATATATCTTTATGCTCTGCAAAGATCCGGTTCTCCTGCTGATATAAATCATCCAGCTTTGTGTTGGAATTGTCCGCTGATGCCGTGCTGTCTTCAGCCGTGGTATTCTGTGGTTCTGTGGTGCTTACAGTTTCTTTTCCGCTGCAGGATGTAAGCAGCAGTGCGATGCTGAGTGTGACAACTGAAATAAATGTAATTTTTGTTTTCATGGATAATTGCTCCTTTTTTAAATTGTAATAAGATTGATAGTTACTGGTTTATGACTGCTGGTTACTGTTGTTCTTTTTTTTACATGATTTCCCCATAAACTGGTAGTGGATCGCATCTTTAGGACAGGCTTTTATACAGGCTCCGCATCGTATGCATTCCGGATGATCTGGAGTTTTACACACATCCACATCCATTTTACATGCCTTTTGGCATTGCCCGCATCCGATGCATCTGCTGTTCTCAATTTTAATAGAAAGAAAGCTGACTTTATTAAATAATGAGTAGATTGCTCCAAGAGGACAGATCCATTTACAGAATGGTCTGTAAAACAAAATACTTAACACAATAACTGTGATTAAAATAAGGCATTTAAAAGAAAAAAGTTTTCCTAGTGCAGAACGTATAGCGGCATTTCCAAGTGCGAGAGGGATAGCTCCTTCCAGGACACCCTGAGGACAAATATATTTACAGAAGAAAGGATCTCCCATTCCGATAGAGTTCGTTACCAGCATCGGAAGAAGTATAACAAAAATGATCAGGATGATGTATTTTAAATAGCGCAGCGGTTTGAGCCGGGCTGTAGAAAATTTTTTCCCAGGTATTTTATGAAGTAAATCCTGAAACCATCCAAACGGACACAGAAAACCACATATAAATCTTCCGAGTGTTACACCGAGTAAAATAAAAAATCCGGTTATGTAGTATGAAAATTTAAATCCTGATGAACCAACAACCGCCTGAAAAGCGCCAATTGGGCATGCTCCTGTTGCCGCCGGACAGGAGTAACAATTTAATCCTGGTACACATACGTTTTTTACGCTGCCCTGATATATTTTTCCTTTCCATAAATTAGGAATATGGATATTCGTGAGCAGTGTGGCAGCTGCCTGTATCCATCCGCGTAGTACAGCTATTTTTTTTGATAGAAAATTCTTTTTTTTATCCAATTCCGACACACTCCAGACATAATTTTATTGCTTTACCGAGCACGACAGCTGCTTCTCCTCTGACCGCACCGTAACTTATCATGGTGATACCTGAGATGAGCAGGATCGACTGATAGATTTTTTTGCACTTCAAGATATTTTACTCCTTTCATTTGTTGTATTTATTGACCAGCTGATGTTAGTATTATACAATAGCTGTTGTAAAATTTGTGTTAAGAAGCGGGTGAATGAATTTTGAGATTATTGATAGTTGAAGATGAGAAACAAATGTGTGACATGGTTGCAAAACGGCTGTATGATGCAGGGTACGAGGTGGATACCTGTTATGATGGGGAAGAGGCTTTTGAAAGTGTCCTGACGGAGAATTATGATCTGATCGTTCTGGATCTGAATCTGCCCGGTATGGATGGAATGGAGATCTTAAAGGAACTCAGACAGAGAAATGAGGAGACAAAGGTTCTTATATTATCTGCAAGAGGGCAGATTGCGGATAAGGTTGAAGGACTGGATGCAGGGGCAAATGACTATATGGAAAAACCATTTCATCTGCAGGAACTTGAGGCGCGTATCAGAAGTCTGACAAGAAGAAAATTTGTGCAGAAAGATGTGTGTCTGGAAAGTGGTGGGATAAAGTTCGATACGGTAAGACGTGAGGCATATGCAAAAGGGAAAATGATTTCCCTGACAAGAAAAGAAAATGGCATTTTGGAATATTTACTTCTGAATCCTGGAAGACCGGTAAGTCAGGAGGAATTGATGGAACATGTCTGGGATGCATCCGTGGATAGCTTTAGTGGTGCCATCAGAGTACACATGTCTTCGCTTAGGAAAAAGCTTAAGGCTGAACTTGGATATGATCCGATTTTAAACAAGGTGGGAGAGGGATATAAAATACGGGAGGAGTCTGAACGATGAAAAGAATATCACTGCAGTGGAGGCTTACCTGTATCATTACAGTATATATTGCAGTTATATGTGGATGTCTGACGATGTTTGTCTATAAAAATGGCGTGTATTATATCGATTCCCTGCAGGAGACTGTGGATGCCCAGGGAGAGGATAACGGGGAGGATACGGATGAAATATATATCAGCATTCCAGATGATAAGTGGGATGAGTTTGCCAATGATTTTTCTATCCAGGCATATAATAATAAGGAAGATTACAAAAAAAACAGTCTGCTGATATCAGCCATATTGGCTCTTATTGGCGGGGTAGTTACATATTTTATAAGTGGGCATGCACTCAGACCAATCCGTGAATTTTCTGATAAAATTGAAGAAGTACAGGCGCAAAATCTGGCAGCTTCACGAATAGAAGAAAATAAAGTTAAAGAATTGAACCAGCTTAGCGTTTCGTATAATAAGATGCTTGAACGTCTCTCGGACGCATTTGAGATACAGAGGCAATTTACCGCAAATGCAGCACATGAACTGCGGACGCCATTATCTTTGATGCAGGTACAGCTTGATCTTTATAATTCTACACGGCATCCGGATAATGATGCTGATACATTGCAGACAATAAAGATGGTTACCGAGCAGAATGGAAGACTCAGTAAAATGGTAAAAACGCTCCTTGATATGAGTGAACTCCAGACTGTGGGACGGGATGATGAAATTATGGTTGACGCGCTTGTTGATGAAGTGTTAGCAGATCTGGATCCTCTTGCACAGGAAAAAAACATAAAACTTACTGGAAAATGTAAAAATATAACGATGGTTGGAAGTGACATTCTTATTTACAGGCTGGTATACAATCTTGTTGAGAATGCCATAAAATATAATCATTCGGGCGGACAGGTTACAGTAACTGCATACCGGAAGGAAAAACATGTTTATCTGTCCGTGGAGGATACGGGAAACGGAATCCCTGAGGAACTCAGGGAACGCGTGTTTGAACCATTCTTTCGTGTGGATAAATCCAGAAGCCGGGAACTTGGCGGTGTAGGACTTGGACTTGCGCTTGTCCGTGAAATCGTGAGAGTGCATGATGGCAGTATTGCAGTCAGATCAAATCCGTCTGGAGGAACGGTTTTTGACGTAATATTACCACTGTGATCGATCATAACTTATTAGTTACATCTGGCTGTCTCGTGCCTGGGGTATTTAATTCTTTTCTATTGAATTATGCGGATATCTGGTTGTTTTTGTAGTGTCGAATGTATTGCTGAAAGTTTTGATGCAAATGAAAGAGAAAGTCCTTAATCATGAGGAAATGTTAAATCATTATCTGATACGCGGATTTATGGAACTGGTCATATTCCGCGTGGAAAGGCAGTTTCCGAATGAGATCATGATGGCACTGGAAAAGGTGAATCTTTCCTGCCCGGTTCGTGATTCTGCCAGGGGACTTTTGAGAAACTGATGAAGTAAGATCCATATTTTGCGGAACTCTATATGGCTCAGGATAAAAACCTTGCATTTTGAGAACAGGCGTGTATAATCTCATTTTTGACAGTTGATTAGTTAATAAAGTGCCACAATCCCTGTAAATACAAGGGGTGTGGCACTTTTATCTGCATACACGAAATATAGTAATGTTTTATCTCCGCTTACTTTTTTTCTGAATTCCTTTTATTTTCCGTTTTGTTATGAATTGATAGTCCGTTCTGAATCCGCAGGTTTCATGGAGATCGTCAGTGATTTCCTGACGCTCATATACCGGCATGAAGCCCTGTTCTTCTATATCCGTAAATTTTATGTCTTTTAAAGTGTGAAGTAATTGTTCTGTGGTATAAGTCCCTTTCAAGGAGCGGTTTAATAACCGGAAATGTAACAGAGCAAGAAAACAGGTAAGAAAATGAGCCTTAATTCGGTCTTCACGGTTTAAGTAAACGGGTCTGGCTTCAAAGTCTGTTTTCATAGTTCTGAAACAGTCTTCAATCTGCCATCTTCCTTCACTGACTTTTAAGATATCTGCAACGTTATCATCAAGCAGGTCTGTACATACCGCATAAAGCCCGTCATACATTTCTTCTTCAGCAATCTTATCCGTATCGAGATAATAGTGGATCTTAGCTTTTTCTCCTTCGTTGGTTACAGCTGCCTTATTTACAAATCTTGCAGGATCATTTGGATTTTTGCGCTGTTTTTTTAGAGAGCCATTTGCAACCATTTTTTCTGCCCGACAGATCTGCTCCGCACGGATGGATTTCTGATAAGCGGCATATTTAGGGGAGTAGGTTATGATCAATCTTTGATCCAGTTTTTTTGTTGTAAATGGTTCGTCTTTATAATAAAGCTGGTTCTTGTCATCATCTGTCAGTTTTGTGAGGTCAACAGGTTTATCATCTGAGAGAAGTTTAAAGCCCGTTTTCTTTAAAGCCCATGCCCGGTCTTCAGCAGGCAGCTTTTTGATGGACTGAGTGACAATATTTGACAAAAAAATAAGCCTATTTCAAGGCTTTGCGGTACTTTTTTGCATTTCAATGTGTCAAACTCCCGATAAAGGCAGTATCTATCTGAACGTGAGACCTGGAACGCTTACGATCGAGGATGAAAAATAAAACTGGTTATACCACAAGAAATAAATGGCACTTTTTGGTTCAAAAGGACGAAAAAGTGCCATTTTTGCAGAAAAACATAAATTATATTGAAACTTTATAAAATTAATGTTAAAATTATAACAATGTCTGGTATGACCAGATAAAACTAATCTATATAAGGGAGGAATGTATATGTTTACATTTCATGAAGGCCCTTCAGGATTTACCGCAGCGGGAAATGGATTTTCGAATCTTACGGTAATTCTGATCTGGGTAGCAGTATTTGCAGCTTTGGTTCTGCTTAATGAAGTATCAAGAAGATGGAAGTGGAGCGGTTTCTTTTTCTGGTTCATACTTCCGGTCATTGGAACAGTTACATGGTTTACGGTATTAAAAGGTATTGCCTATACCGACTGGTTCCACCTTGCAAAGTATTATTCATCCACCGCAGGCTGTATTTTCTTCTGGTGTTTCCGTTATGTCAAGGGAACAAGAAAAGACGGTACGACCTGGGAACTGAAAAACAACAAGATCTTCATGCTTTTAATTCCGGCAATCCTTGCTATCAATATTTTCGAGGCTTGTTCCCGTGATTTCCAGGTTGCAATGCAGTACTGGGGCAATATCACAGAACTCGCCGATGAGCCGGGCATGTTCGTACTTGGCGGACCATGGAATATTATGAATGGTATCGCAGGTATTTTAAATGCGGTTACGATCGCAGGCTGGTTTGGTGTATGTGTACGTAAAAAGAGCGACAAAGACAGTTCACGCGATATGATCTGGCCGGATATGATGTGGTTCTGGATCGTTGCATATGATTTATGGAACTTTGCTTATACATATAACTGTCTGCCGAGCCACGCATGGTACTGCGGACTTGCATTACTGTTAGCTCCGACAACAGCAGCATTTCTTATCAACAAGGGTGCATGGCTTGAGAACCGTGCCAGAACACTTTCCATCTGGTGCTTCTTCGCGCAGTGCTGGCCGATGTTCCAGGATGAGGTAGTTGTTGTAAACTCTACCTACAATCCGGTAATCTACAACATCGTAAGTGCTTTAGCATTGATCGCTAACGTTACAGTATTTGTATTTATGATCTACAAATCTGTCCAGAAGAAAAAGAATCCATGGACAAACAGCATCTATGATGACATGGATGGATATAAGAAGATCGCAGAGCAGGCTGAGGCATAGGGACATAATTGCTATGCTGCTGATGCAGGAATGCCTGTGATAATAAAAAATTGAAAAATAAAGAGAAGCCTGTCGCAGCGGATGCGGTAGGCTTTTTCTTTATTTTGTGTTATTATTTTACAGTGGATTTTTTGAAAAGCAGTGACTGGTCAGAATGAGAAAGGGGTTGCAGATGAATTATATTTTACTGGTAGAAGATGATACTATGATCGCATCGGGAATTATATATGCACTGGAAATGGAAGGCTATGAAGTCTGTCATGCTGTGACCGTTGCGGATGCGTGTGGTTTCATCGAAAAAAGATATTTTGATCTTGCAATTTTAGATATGCAGCTGCCGGACGGACTGGGGGCTGATATAGGCAATAAATTAAAAAATACAGATACATCCGTCATTTTTCTGACTGTAGTTGATGATGAAAATACGATTGTCAGGGCTTTTGATGAAGGTGCAGCAGATTATGTCGTAAAGCCTTTCCGGATCAGGGAACTGCTTGCGAGAGTAAGGCGTGTGTTATCGGTTCAGAATAAGCAGACGGGAAAGAATCATATCATTTGCATAGGACAGGTCAAGATCAATACGGATGAGGCAAAAGTTTATGTGGATGACAGGATTGTTGATCTTACTGCGTTAGAATACAGACTGCTTCTTATTTTTGCTAATAATCAGAGAGTCTTATTATCCCGACAGCAGATTTTAGATAAAATCTGGGATATAGATGGTAATTTTGTGGAGGATAATACACTCACTGTTTACGTGAAAAGACTGCGTGAAAAACTCGGGGCGGCATTACAGATCGAGACTGTGAGAGGAATGGGATATCGTGTGGATTAAGAAAAAAGAAGTAGAAAAATTGTCTGAGTTTGTAAAAGGCTATATTTCCGGTGAGAAATTTGATATCCGTGATAACAGAGAGGGTGCATTTCAGATTTTAAAAAATGACATCTATGCTCTGGTTAACAGGAAAAATGAACAGATCAAGGTGATCGAATCGGAAAGAGACATTCTTTCTGACTATATGGCAGATATTTCTCATCAGCTTAAAACACCTATCACTTCCATGATGATCATGGCAGATTTATTAGAAGATGCAGAACCGGAAAAACAGGCGGAATTTATTCATAACATCAGAGTTTCTTTAAACAAGATGGAGTGGCTTGTAGGCGCACTGCTTAAGATGGCAAAGATTGATGCACATGCCATTGAGTTTATAAAAAAAGATATAAAGACATCAGAATTGCTTGAAGCTGTAAATCCTTCGGTTGCGATACTTTTAGATATTAATAATCAGAAACTTATACTGAAAAATGACAGCGTTATCAGTTGTGATAAGCAATGGACGGTGGAGGCACTTACGAATCTTGTAAAAAATGCGATCGAGTATTCTCCGAAAGATAGTGAAATCGAAATAGACAGCGGTGGAAATCCGTTGTATAGCTGGATCTCGGTAAAGGATAGCGGTGCAGGAATGAGTAGAGAGCAGTACGCAGCCCTTTTTAAAAGATTTGAATATTCCACAAATGAAAATGGCTTTGGGATTGGGATGCCGCTTGCGTTATCAATTGTCAAAGGACAGGGCGGAGATATAGATATTGATTTTGGAAACTATGGATGCGGTACGACGTTTATCATAAAATTTTTTAAGTGACAGAATTGTCATAATTGATTTTGGTTTTGTCACGGAACAGTCATTTTACATTGTTAAGATCAGTAGTGAAAAGGGAGGATAATGCGATGGCTGTTTTAGAAGTAAGAGAGCTGACAAAGAAATATGGTCAGGGAGAAGCGGAAGTGACCGCACTTGATCATGTTTCTTTTTCTGTTGAAAGAGGAGAATTTGTTGCGATTGTCGGAGCTTCCGGTTCAGGAAAATCTACCCTTATGAACATGATCGGAGGACTTGATCATCCAACCAGTGGTTCTGTCGTGATCGAGGAAAATGATATTGCTGCAATGAACGAGGATGAACTTGCTATTTTTCGAAGAAGAAATCTGGGAATTATTTATCAGTTTTACAATCTGATTCCTACGCTTACTGCAGAGGAAAATATTATGCTGCCATGGAAACTGGATGGAAGAAAAGAAAATAAAAAACGATTAACAGAAATGATGCAGCTGCTTGGGCTTTTGGAACGGGCAAAACATCTTCCGGGACAGATGTCCGGTGGACAGCAGCAGAGAGTATCAATCGGAAGGGCACTGATCAATGAGCCGGCTTTTATACTGGCGGATGAACCGACTGGAAACCTTGACAGTAAGACGGGCAGAGAGATTATGGATATTTTAAAGCTTGCCAATCAAAAGTATAAGCAGACGATTCTTTTAGTTACGCATGATGAAAAAATTGCCTTGCAGGCGAGCCGGATCATTACGATCGGAGACGGGAAAATTGTAAAAGATGAGGTGATGAAATCATGAAAATTACATCACAGCTCGCACTCAGTCAGCTAAAATTAAATAAAAAAAGAACAATGGCAGGGATTTCTGCTATTTCACTGGCAACAGCACTTGTTACGGCAGTTATGTGTTTTGTAACCAGTGGCAACAGGATGCTTACGGTTTTTTTAGAACCGGGATATGGAGACTATAGCAGTGTGTATTTTCTTTTGATTTTCGTTCCGGTTTTAATTTTAGGGATATTGATCGCTCTTATGTCGGTAACGGTGATATCAAATATTTTTGTGGCAAGTGCCAATAAAAGGATTCAGGAATTTGGTATTTTAAAATGTGTAGGTGGAACCGGAAAACAGATCAGAGCATGTGTTATCTGTGAAAGTTTGTGGCTTTGTGTGGTTGGTATTCCGCTTGGACTTATGGCAGGAACTTTGCTTGGATATATTGGTATAAAAATCACAGGATATTTTGTTTCGAATATCGATCAACTTTCAAAAAGTATTATTATGAGACCGTTTTCCTTTTCTTTGTCATTTCATATTTCGGTATGGACATATCTGTTTGCTTCCTTTTTTTCATTTTTGATTGTTCTTAGATCTGCGTACAAGCCTGCAAAAACTGTTGGAAGGCTTACTGCAATACAGTGTGTAAAAGGTATAACGACAGACATAAATCTAAAAGAGCTTGCTGTAAAAGGTGGATTGGCTGGAAAAATTTTTGGATGTGAAGGAGAGATTGCATGGAAAAATATTAAAAGGAATCAATCAGGATACAAAGCAACAGTACGGGCATTATCACTTGCAATTTTACTGTTTTTGATGACAGGTGGACTGGCAGAACAAGCGAAAGAGTTTCAGGAATGGATGACGCCGGATTCAAAAGAGATGGATGTGGATTATTGTTCAATTCGCAATATAGAGGTGAATAAACGAACCGGACGTACCGAAGAAAAGATCGTATCACCAATATCCTCTATAACTTATAACGAAATAACAAAAAGATTAGCTGAATATGGTAATATAGAAGTATATGGAGTAGGAAATGATGCATGTACATATCAGGCAATCCTGGATAAGAATTTCCTGTCTAAGGATATGTCAGAGGCTCCAGACATTTTTGATGAGAATGCAGAAGCAGGGGTTTCTCTCATATCGGTGGATGAAAAATTATATCAGAAGCTGTGTGACAGAGCAGGAGCTCCTTACGGCAGTAATCTTTTGATAAACAGTTACCAGTATAATGATAATGGGAGAACAAAGAGCATAAAACCCTTTGGAGAAACGGTTACGGAAATCACTTTGATAAATGCAGCCGAAGAGAAGAAAAGGATTGAAATTGGAGGTTTTTTATATCAGGAAGATCTGAAAGAACCGGGATTTCGTGATATGTCTCCTGATCCGGTAAGGATTGTTGTGCCGGATGTTACTGCCAGATATTTCGACTGGTTTTGTACACCGGATGATGAACAGGCATTTGCAGAATATGCCAGAAAAATCATGGATGAATATTATCCGGTACTTACAGAGGATTCCTATGTGGATCAGGGATATACGGTGAGAATAAGCCGCATGGATACGATGGCAAAAATGTTAAATATCGCAATTATCCTTGCGGAAATTATTCTATATGGATTTGTTATTCTGTTGATTTTTATGGGATTTGCAAGTGTGATCAACACGCTTGCGGCAAATATCAGGATCAGAGGACGAGAGTTTGCAATTTTAAAAAGTGTTGGAATGACAAATGCTTCCATTCAAAAAATGCTTTACTGTGAAAGCCTGATATGCATTATAAAAGCACTGATACCAGGAACTGTACTCGGAATTGCAATACCATTTGCAATGAATCTGTCTATACGAAAAGCGTTTCCGGTGTTATATCATATTCCATGGGGAATATTAATAGCAGGAGTGGTCGTCTTGACTGTGGTAGTGATGATTATCACATGGGCTGAAACAACTAAGCAAAAGGATAAGAGTATCATTGATGAGATCAGAATGGATGTCATGTGATGTAATGGAGATTTGCATTTATATGGAAGAAAGAAATAAATATGGGATATATATATGGTGATGGCGTGAGTGTTCAGATCAAAAATTGACAAAACAGTTAGTTTGTGCTAACATATCTTGTATTATGGAAGATGAGCGCAGAAAACAGACAGAACAAAAACTGATCAGATCCGGCAGGGCAGAGTTTCTAAAAAAGGGTTATGTAAAAGCCAGTCTCCGGGATATCTGCAAAGCAGCCGGTGTCACGACTGGAGCATTTTATTTCTCATTTGAGAGTAAAGAAGCGTTAATGACAGCCATTTTAGATCCGGTGATCGCTGATTATGAGCATATGTGCGCCGAACTGGCGCAAAGGGAAGAAGAGGATCCCGGTACAGCGGATGATAATGAACGGCAGATCATGGAATATTTATCGGAGCACCGGGCGGAGGCAATCATTCTGATGGAAAGATCAGAGGGCAGCCGTTATGAGGGCTTCCGGCAAAAAGTATACAGCCAGATGCAGGCGGCATTTACCAGCTATTTTTCAAAGTTTATGGGAAGTGAGCCGGATTCGGAAATGATCCGGATTTTGGTTGCAATGCGGCTTCGCGGATACATGGAACTGATAGAAGGAGATTATACCGTGGAAGAAAGACTAAAGCTTGCGAGGGAGATAGGCATACATGCCGACGCAGGATCGATGGCATTAATTCAATATTTAAAAGAACAAAGAGAAGTCTATCGCAGATGATGCGGTAGGCTTTTTCTATTGCAAAACATAACAGATCAGAAAAATTGTTATGCGCTCGCAAAACAAGGAGGAAAAAGGAGGATTTCATCATGAAAGAAAAAACAAATTATGGAAACTGGGTGCCGGAGAAGGCTCTGTATCTGCTGTTTGGACTGGCGGGGGTATTTCTTGTGGTCACGGTACTGCTTGGAGTTATGGTACAGATACCGGTTATCACGGTGATCGCGGGAGTGGTTTGTGCGCTGACATTTGCGATGGCGGTCTATATGCTGGTCTGCCATGAAGCGTTTGCATTTGGAAAGGGAAATATGATGGCAGGTGTGCATAAACATCTGGTAGAGCATCTTGACTGGGATGGAGAAGGGAAAATGCTCGATATCGGATGTGGTGCTGCTGCACTTACGGTCCGGTGCGCGAAGGCTTTCCCGAAAGCGCAGATCACGGCGATGGATTACTGGGGAGCAGAGTGGAGTTACGCAAAGGAGCAGTGTGAGAGAAATGTAAGACTAGAGAGTGTTGCAGACCGCGTGTCATTTCAAAAAGGAGACGCAGCAAAGCTGGATTTTGCGGATGAAACATTTGATGCGGCAGTGAGCAATTTTGTGTTTCATGAAGTACGGTCGACGAAAGATAAGCGGAATGTGGTGAGAGAGGCACTCCGGGTGGTAAAAAAAGGAGGGGTATTTTCATTTCAGGATATGTTTTCACAGAAAGCGTTGTACGGAGATATGGATGCATTTGTTGAGGTATTAAAAGCCGAAGGAATCTCTGAGATACACTATATCGGTGATCTGGAAAAGAAGCTTGATTTTATTCCGGGATTTGTGACGACGCCGTGGATGATCAGTGGGATGGGGATATTATATGGAAAGAAATAAATGTGATAAAATAAAATCTGAAATTTACAGGTGAAACGTGGATGGAATGTATGTAATTTTAGTAAAGAAAAAGTCTTGTGATTGGAATGGCTTGCAGTTTTTCGCATCATTATGGTAAGATAAAAATACATGATACAGAATCGAGGTGAATTCATGATGAAATTTGTTCGAGGTAACTACTCAGTACAGTTGAAATGATCTGTTAGCAGATTGTACTGAGGTTAATTCATAATCATAGAATGTTCGCGGAGCGTGCATTCTATAATATTAATATGCTGACAGTCACAACTGTACTGTTTCGTAGGTAAAAAATATGCGATAAAAGGAGTACAGTTATGCGTTACATAAAAGAAATACTAAAGAAAAATTTATTGGTTACATCTGGCTATCTCGTGATTGGGGTATTTAATTCCTTTCTTTTGAACTATAAGGCAGATTATTTTCAGAAAATCATTGACGGACTTTCCGGTGGAACCCTGACGATCATTGGGATTGTCGCATATGGGATCATTTTGCTTACCGGTTATGTTTTGGAGTATGTGGACGAATATCCGGCAAAAAAACTGGAACATGGGATTTATCTGGACTTTAAGCTGTTAGCGCTTCAAAAAATCAGTATCATAGAGTATCTGGAATATGTGAAGCTGGGAACAGGAAAACTTGTTCAGAAAATTGAAAATGGTTCAACAGCGGGACGGGATGTGATATTTAATTTCTGGCTGGTTTTGATTCGCCAGTTATTGCCGTCCATACTATTCAGTATGTATTTTATTGCAAAAATCAACAGAAATATCATGTATATTTTGATGAGCGGATATCTGGTCGTTTTTGTAGTGTCGAATGTATTGCTGAAAGTTTTGATGCAAATGAAAGAGAAAGTCCTTAATCATGAGGAAATGTTAAATCATTATCTGATACGCGGATTTATGGAACTGGTCATATTCCGTGTGGAAAGGCAGTTTCCGAATGAGATCAGGAAAGCAGATGATGCAAAAAGGGAGATCGTATCTTCAAAAGTAAAGATGAATCTGATCCATGAGGCTTTTTTTACGATATTTGCATGGATGGTTGCATTTTTAAATATAGGGATTATATTTTATGCATGGAAAAGCAAAAATCTCACGGCGGGCGAAGTGGTGGCACTGATTTCGCTGGTGGAAAATGCGTATGTCCCAATCGCAATATTCAATGTGATCTATGTGCAATATAAGCTGGATAAGTCAGCTTATGCAAGATTTGTCCGGTTTTTGGAGTTAAAAAATGACGAGCAGCTCCAGAAAGGCAAGATTCCGGCTGGAAATGCAGGTGAGATCTGTGTCAGGAATCTTCACTTTGAATATGAAGAAAAGACGGCCTTGGATGAGGTGGCATTTACAATCACAAGAGGACAAAAAGTTGCCCTGGTCGGTGAGAGCGGTTCAGGAAAGTCGACACTGATAAAAATTCTTTTGGGATTTCTAAAGTATGACAGAGGTCAGATCAAGGTTGGAGGAGTGGAACTGAAAGATCTATGCCTTGATAAGTTCTATGACAAAATTGTTTATTTATCCCAGGATTCTCCGATTTTTGATGGGACGATCAGAGAAAATATTTTATTTGACAGAAATGTCCCAGACGATGAGATTATGATGGCACTGGAAAAGGTGAATCTTTCCTGTCTGGTTCGCGATTCTGCCAAGGGACTGGATACGCAGATCGGTGAAAAAGGTACGCGTCTGTCGGGCGGAGAAAAACAGCGGCTTGCACTTGCAAGATTGTGGTTTGAAGATCCGGAACTTGTTATTTTGGACGAAGCCACATCGGCGCTTGACAATTTAACAGAAGAGGCAGTTATGCAGGAAGTTCTTGATCGGTTAAAAGATCAGACGATGATCGTTATTGCCCACAGGCTGAATTTTATTGCAGCTTTTGATAAGATCATTGTATTTCGGAATAGTAAAATTACCAGTCAGGGGACTTTTGAGGAACTGATGAAATCAGATCCGTATTTTGCGGAACTTTATCATACAAGTAGTCAGATCTGATTGTCTGGATACATTTGTTGACTGGCAAAGGAAGAGATTTAGAAACATAAAATACGATTTTAAATTTTTGAAGTTGTCCATAGGAAAAAACTATGGACAACTTTTATTTTGTGTGCCGAGCATGGCGCTAATCTTGCTGGTGCAAGTCCAGTCATGGGTATTTACCGCCAAGTGTAGCGAACCACAAGTCGGTATCGGTAACGGTATGGATGGAGGAAGTGGTGTAGCAAAGTTCTTGAGCCTACGAACAGAAACTTGATAAGGCGATTAGGTGGGTAAGATTGCAAATCAAATCGAAGCCCAAATGGTAAACGTAAACCGAAATTGTAAATCAATGGAAAAAGCCGGGAACAAAGGTGCGTAACCTAATAAAGATGTGGGTACCAGAAGACTTGGCAAGACAGGCTGGAAACAGTTGCCGAGGATATTGGTTCACGACACATGCAGTTGCCATAAATATGGCAATGACAACAGCAATTTATGTAGAAAAAACTTGCATTTTGGGAACAAGTGTGTATAATAAAGCTGTTATAAAAAAGACCATCACAAAAGTGATGTGGAAAACAAAAAAATGGGGTGCTCGCACAGGCGGGCTGAGAGTAAGCGGACGCTTTAACCCGGAACCTGATTTGGATAATGCCAACGTAGGGAGATAATGGATCACAAGTGTGTTTTTTGTGCAGGAATCTTTGGTTGGGTTCCTGCACTTTTTATGGATAAGATATCTGCAAATGCTGGTTTGTGGGTGATATGAGTTTCCCTGTGTAGGGTGGTTCTGGGGGGTTACGATTGGCAAATCGCATCAAGCCGGGACTGTTTTGTTCCGTTGTACGAAAATAAGGCAAGTCTAAGTCAGCCTGATTTAATGTTTCTCGGAGTGACGTGTGCGTCTTAAACGCCCCGTCCGGGGGCATTAAGACTTGTGCTGCCGTCCGTGGCAGCACAACACTGTGTTACGAACAGGCGGACTAAGATTGCCTAATTTTCTCCCAAAGTCACAAAACGAATCCCGGCTTGATGCGATTTGCCAGCCACTAAGTTGTGAGCCACCCTTAGCCGGGAAACTCATTTTACAACCTTGGGGGTGCGTAAACTTTTAGTGTTTTGTGTCTGAATCTGATTAAAAAATATTTCTAAATAACTATATTCAATAATTTATTATTTGTTTGATAACGCTGGCAAAAAACTCAATATATTCCACTATGCTCATGTTTATTGCCATACACATTTGAAGAATATTTTGTGTTATTGGTCTGACAATTTACGAAACAATTCATGTAGTACAATACAGCAGCTGAAAATTTTGGAAAGTCATCAGGCTAAATATTAATGATACAGCACATTAGGATTTTAAGCATATTTCCATTCGTGCGAATATCAAAAATTCACACCCGCGCCCCCATTTTGAGATGAACCGCCCACCCAAATGGTGTTCACAACCTGGAGGTGGGCATCTTGCGCAAAGCCGGAGCTGATTTTGTGACTTTGGGAGAAAATTAGAAAATCTTGGTGTGCCTGTCTACATACAGTGATGTTCTGCCACGGATGGCAGAACAAGGCAGCATCGAGTCATGGATGACTCGTTGTTGCCGTTCACGTCACTCCGAGAAAATCTAATTCAGGCATACCTAGACTTTTCTTATTTTCGGACAACGGAACCAAAATTACTCCGGCTTTGCGCAAGATGCCACTCACAAGCCTACGATACACCATTTGGGGAGATGATTTATTTCATAAACAAACCAGCATTTGGAGGACCGTTTATTCATACATCACTTGTGTCACAGCGGCAGATTGGGGGCACCACCTTAGGTCGCTATATAAAATTAATGCAAAACAAAGGAGGCAAATCCTCTGCTCCTGCAAGGGCGCATGCTATGCAGGCATAGCAGACATTTTGCTTCGCAAAACAAAGGAGGCAAATCCTCTGCTCCTGCAAGGGCGCATGCTATGCAGGCATAGCAGACATTTTGCTTCGCAAAACAAAGGAGGCAAATCCTCTGCTCCTGCAAGGGCAGTCGCATTTTGCTTCGCAAAACAAGGAGGATTTTATGTACACAGCATTAACAATCGCTGGAAGTGATTCCAGTGGAGGCGCCGGAATCCAGGCAGATATCAAGACAATGACCGCAAACCGCGTTTATGCGATGAGTGCGATCACAGCTTTGACTGCCCAGAATACGACCGGCGTAACAGATATTATGGAGGTAACTCCAAAGTTTTTGGCAGAGCAGCTGGATAGTATTTTTACGGATATTCATCCGGATGCGATTAAAACCGGAATGGTCTCTTCTAGTGAACTGATCGAGACGATTGCGGAAAAGCTGACAGAGTATCACGCAAAAAATATCGTGGTGGATCCCGTCATGGTGGCAACCAGCGGAGCGAGACTGATAAACGAGGAAGCCATCAGTACATTGAAAAGTAAATTATTGCCTCTTGCAACTGTTATCACTCCAAATATTCCGGAAGCAGAAGTGCTTTCTGACATGGAGATAAAGACAGAAGCAGATATGGAAAAAGCAGCAGAAATCATTTGTAATACCTTTGGTTGTGCCGTGTTATTAAAGGGCGGACACCAGTTAAATGATGCGAATGACCTTCTTTTCCAGAAGGAAAAAGAGCCGGTATGGTTTCATGGCAAACGAATTGACAATCCAAATACCCATGGAACCGGCTGTACGTTATCTTCTGCGATTGCATCGAATCTTGCAAAGGGAAGAGACTTAGAAACTTCCGTCAGATATGCTAAAAATTATATTTCCGGCGCACTTGCCGCCATGCTTGACCTTGGAAAAGGAAGCGGCCCTATGAACCATGCATTTGCGATCGAAGGAGAGTACAGACAATGAATGAAAAGAAAACTTCCGTTTTTTCTAATGGATTAATCTGGTTTGGTGCAGGTGTATCCTTAGCTGAGATATTGACCGGTACTTATTTTGCACCGCTGGGGTTTGGAAAAGCAATGCTTGCAATTCTGCTTGGACATCTGATCGGAGGTCTGATGATGTTTGCTGCAGGAATGATCGGGGCAAAAGAGCGAAAAAGTGCCATGGAAACTGTAAAAATGAGCTTTGGTGAAAAGGGAAGTCTGCTTTTTGCCATATTAAATGTGTTACAGCTTGTGGGATGGACTGCGATCATGATCTATGATGGTGCACTTGCGGCAGATGGTGTTTTGCATGCCGGAAACTGGGTGTGGGCGATCATTATTGGTGTTCTGATCGTTGTGTGGATTTTCATTGGACTGACCAACCTTGGCAAATTAAACACGGTTGCCATGACCGCACTTTTTATTTTATCACTGGTACTTTTTAAAGTGATCTTCTTTGGCAGCGGAAGCATGACAACGATCGTGGATGACGGAAGTTTAACGTTCGGAGCTGCCGTAGAGCTCGCGGTAGCAATGCCGCTTTCCTGGCTGCCGCTGATCAGCGATTATACAAGAGAAGCCGAAAAACCGTTTGCTGCAACACTCGCAAGTGTGATCGTCTATAGTCTGGTCAGCACTTTTATGTACATGATCGGCATGGGAGCAGCTATTTTTACCGGCGAATATGACATTGCACAGATTATGTTAAAAACCGGTTTCGGCGTTGTAGGACTTCTTATTATTGTATTTTCCACGGTTACAACAACCTTTCTGGATGCTTATTCCGCAGGAGTTTCAAGTGTTTCCATTTCCTCAAAGATTCAGGAAAAATGGGCAGCAATTGTTGTTACTGTGATTGGAACTGTCGCAGCGATCGTTTATCCAATGGATAACATTACAAACTTTTTATACCTGATCGGTTCTGTTTTTGCTCCGATGATCGCAGTGCAGATCGCAGATTACTTCATTTTAAAGAAAGCAGATGCCGGAAAATCTGCATTTCAGTGGCGTAATCTGATTGTATGGCTTGCCGGATTTGTGATTTACCGCATACTGATGCAGGTGGATACGCCGGTTGGAAATACGCTGCCGGATATGGTGGTCACAGTCATTCTCTGCCTGATTGTGGAAAAAGCTGCAGGGGCAGTAAAATCAAAATAGGAACTGTTGCAGTCAGACCATTTTTTAGAAGGCAGGATGTGGCAGATTCCGGGAAAAGAGGACAAAAGAATGAATAAATTTAATTTAAAGAAATTGACAGTTACAGCAATCTTAGCGGCAGTAGCGGTGGTGGGAAGCTTATTTTCCTTCCCGGTATTCGGTTCCAAATGTGCACCGGTACAGCACCTGGTAAATATTTTATGTGCAGTTACCGTAGGACCGTGGTGGGCGCTGGCTCAGGCTTTTATCGCAGCGTTGATCCGTAACCTGTTAGGACTTGGAAGCCCTTTGGCATTCCCGGGAAGCATGTGCGGTGCATTGCTTGGCGGACTGTTTTATCAATATGGGAAAAAACTTCCGTTTGCTTATATTGGTGAAGTGGCAGGAACCGGAATCATTGGTGGAATGCTCTCTTATCCGGTGGCATATCTTGTCATGGGGAATAAGGCAGCAGCTTTATTTACATTTGTTGTTCCGTTTCTGATCAGTACCTGTGGCGGAACGATCATTGCCATTATTATTACACTGCCGTTGAAAAAATCAGGAATGCTTGGCAGAATGAAAGACAGTCTGGAAGAGTAAGGCAGTCTGAATGATGAAAGATAAAGAAGAATATTGTGAAAAAACAGGGCATGATGTAAAATTAAACTATAAATTTTACAAAAGGAGAACTTTGTTATGAAGAATGTGAAAATTATGTTTTTGGAAAGGAAATTTTCCGGGAGATATTTCCTTATGTTGTTGGTGGCTATAGCATCTGTTGTAGCAATCCAGCTATGCAGTCCGATTGAGGCAAAAGCGAAAAGTACAGCTCCGGAGGTAGGGTACAGCGAAAACAGACAGCTTATGTTTGTACCGGAATACAAGACATTTGGTGAATTTGTGGTAAAAGACATGAGCAAAAATGCAAAAGTCACATTGAAAGTCAGCAATAAAAAGATTGCAAGCGCAAAATGGGACAAACGTCAGAATATAGTCTGGGTTACCGCAAAAAAACCGGGCACCGTCAAGGTAACCTTAAAAATTGTACAGAATAAAAAGACGTATACCTATACTTCTAAGATGACATGGGTAAAATATAATAACCCGTTAAAGAGTCTGTCTGTTGGAAAGACAAAATATAAGGTGTCTTATTTTGATAAAAATACGACAGCAGCAATGAAGAAAGTAAAAGGTTCACAGACTTTAAAGGTATCTTTAAAGAAAGGATATAAGCTTAAAAATCTTGCAATATCCCGTGGTGGAAAATATACCGCAATACAAAATGGTGCGAAGATCAATTTCACCCAAAAAGGTTCGAATAATACGGTTGTATTTATTAGCTATCAGGATCCGGAAGGAAATTACGGAACACTCAGATTGTTTGCAGATAAATCCAATCATGAATGGTAATATAAAATAAAAAACGAGTTGATGTATATGAATGAAAGTATACATCAACTTATTTTTTTGTCATTTTGTGTCGTATGCGGTAAAAAAATGTTGACAAAGGTATGAAATCATACTATTTTATAAAAGGTACGATTTCATACCTTTGGAGGAAGAAATGAATAAAAATTATAGAAATGAAGTTCATAAAATGAATTATCTGTCATCAGAGATAGATTCATTGTATCATCTGTCATCGTTAAAATTTGGAATCAGTGACAGTGCGTCAATCGTGCTATATACCATATATGATGCAGGCGGTGAGTGCCTGCTCAGTCATATATATAAAACATCAGGTATCAGTAAACAGACGATCAATTCTGCAATCAGACACCTTGAAGCGGAGCATTTTATCAATTTAAAACAGATGGATGGCAGGTCAAAAATGGTTTCATTTACCGATGAGGGAGAGAGATTTGCAGAGAATACCGTTGCAAGACTTTTTGCTGCAGAGACGGGTGTATTTGAATCCTGGACAAAGGAGCAGGTTGAGATATTTATGGATCTGATGGAAAAATACCTCGATTCATTCAGAAAACAGATAGAAAATTTATAAAGGAGTTTTTCGGTGAAAATTCAATTATCAGATCATTTTTCTTACCGGAAATTGTTGAAATTTACACTGCCTTCGATCGCAATGATGATTTTTACATCTATTTATAGTGTGGTGGATGGTTTCTTTATTTCTAATTTTGCCGGGAAAATACCGTTTGCAGCAATTAACCTGATCATGCCTGTACTTATGATCCTTGGAACTGTTGGTTTTATGTTTGGAACAGGTGGTACAGCATTGGTAGCCCTGACCTATGGGGAAGGGGACCGGAAAAAGGCAAATGAATATTTTTCATTACTGGTATACAGTGCTGCGGCACTTGGAATTATTTTAGCGTTGCTTGGATTTTGTTTTATCCGCGATATTGCAGGTATGTTAGGAGCTAAGGGAGAGCTGCTTGAAAATTGTGTGATTTATGGAAGGGTCATTCTGATCGGATTGCCATTTTATGTATTGCAGGAGGTATGATCCCGTTGATTTATTTTCTGAGAAAAAATTCAAGTATATTAAGACTTGGAGAGACGAAGTTTGAAGGAAAAGTATTGATTAAGGCAACTTCCAATGGACTTTCTGAATTTATGACGAACATATCCATGAGTATTGTTGCAATCTTATTTAATTCCCAACTGATGAAATATTCCGGCGAGAATGGTGTTGCAGCATATGGTGTCATGATGTATGTCAGTATGATCTTTACAGCAGTATTTGTTGGTTTTTCAATCGGGGCGTCACCTGTGATCAGTTTCCATTTTGGAGCGAAAAATACAGATGAACTTAAGAACCTGATACGTAAAAGTATTGTGATTGTTGGCACATTTGGTATAATTATGGTGATTGCTGCGGAGATATTTGCCGGAGGACTTGCAAAGATTTTTGTTGGATATGATGAGGAGCTTTACCGGCTTACCTTGTCCGGGTTCCGGGTTTTTGCACTGTCATTTGGCTTTATGGGATTTGGTATACTGACCTCCGGATTATTTACTGCATTAAATGATGGGCTGACTTCCGCACTGATTTCATTTTTGCGTACCCTGGTATTTGAAAGTGGAGCAGTCATGCTTCTGCCGTTAATATTTGGAATACATGGGATATGGTATTCGGTGGTTGTTTCAGAATTTTTAGCACTTGTTCTGGGTGCAGTCTTTTTGGTGATCAATCGAAAAAAATATCATTATTGATGTGAAAAATCACAATATATCATATGGAAAATATTATAAAAAATGTCTTTTGCAAGAAAAGTATTTAATTTGATAAAATAATATCTGCGCAAGAGGAAACGATATTTATGGAGATATGACACAGAGGTGCATATCTCTTTTTTGCGCATTTTAAGGAAACAGGAGCTTCCTGTATACTTTAAGAGCTATAACAAAATCATTTTGATAGAACTCTTGGCTGGACTTTTTTTTTCAAACCTATTTTAGGATTATAAATTGTATTAAATTCTATTTTTGTATTCGCTGTCGATAATTTCCATAATCTCTTCTGGTGTTTCTTTACAACCGTTGTTAAGCCATTTTTTGATGATAGCAGTTATTCCGGCACGAAAAAACTCACTATGATAATCGATAAATTTACTATCATATAACTGCTCTGCTAGCGACTTGTCATAATAAATGACTTTTTTCGACAGAGTAAATCATGATAAGTTAATCCAGATACTAAGAGAGCAAGTAAACGATAGTACCACATTAAATCTGATTCGGAAATATCTGAAAGCAGGAGTAATGGAAAAAGGACTGGAAAAAGCGACTATCACGGGAGTACCGCAGGGTGGTTCGCTTTCGGTTGTATGTTCTAATGTCTATCTTGATAAGTTAGATAAAGAACTGGAGCAAAGAGGACTTCGTTTCACAAGGTATGCCGATGATGTGTTGATATTCACCAAAAGTGAGATAGCAGCCAATCGAGTAATGAAATCCATTTGTAGCTGGTTAGAAAGGAAGCTATTCCTGAAAGCAAATGCTACGAAAACGAAAGTGGTAAGACCGACAAGAAGTAAATATCTTGGATTCACATTCCTGAAGAATGGTTCAGAATGGAAAGTCAGACCGACCAATGAAAAGAAAAAGAAACTGAGCGAATATCTGAAAAGAGGTAAAGCGGTAGCGAGACCACTTGCAGTTACAATTAAAAGAGTAAACGAGATTGTACGAGGGTGGATAAATTATTTCAGAATTGGAATGATGAAGCAGTTTCTGGAAGAGTTCGGGGAATGGTTGAGACATAAAATCAGAGTAATTGTCATGAAACAATGGAAGAGACCTAAAACCATTTATCGAAATCTATGGCAACGAAAATGAAGAGGTGGCAATCTACAGATATGTCACCAAAGGAACATTTGATGCATACAACTGGTCACTTGTGGAAAATAAGCAGCGTTTTATCAGTCAGGTAATGACAAGCAAGGCGGTAAGCCGAAGCTGTGAGGATATCGACGAAGCAACACTTTCCTATGCTGAAATTAAGGCGGTTGCCACAGGCAATCCGTTAATCAAGGAAAAGATGGAGATTGACAATGATGTGCAGAGATTGAAGCTGTTAAAGGCATCGTATGATAATCAGAGGTATGGCTTGCAGGATAACTTTATGATCAGGTACCCGAAGCTGATTAAGACTGCAACGGAAAAGCTTGTCAATGTAAGGGAACTCTGAAAGTTTGACATTAGAATCTAGCAATTAGAGTTCGGTTACTGTTGACAAAGTAAGAACCACAACATAAAATCTAAATTAAGATTAAATCTTATTAAGGAGGACTGAGAACAATTAGAAATACGATTCAAAGAGATATGGTACTAAGTGCAGTAAATGAGATGCATCGTCATGTAACAGCTGATCAGATATACACATTTATAAGGGATAAATATCCATCAATTGGAAGAGGAACCGTATATAGAAATCTTGGTATACTTGTAGAGGAAGGAAAAGTCAGAAAAGTAGAAGTTCCGGATGGCTCTGATCGCTTTGATTTTACACTTGAGAATCATTATCATGTTGAATGTGTAAAATGCGGAGAAATATTTGATGTTGACATGGATGTTATATCAGAAATTGAAAAGAAAATAAAAGATGCACATGGTATGAAATATATAAGCCATGACATATTTTTTAAAGGAATTTGCCCAGAATGTCAGAATAATAAAATGAATGACCTGTAAGATTGGAGGATAATATAATGTTAGAGATAGGGACAAAAGCACCAGATTTTGAATTACCAGACCAAAATGGAGAATTACATAAATTGAGTGAGTATCTTGGGAAAAAAGTGATACTATATTTTTACCCAAAAGATAATACACCGGGCTGCACAAAGCAGGCGTGTGGATTTTCAGAAAGATATCAATGGGTGTGGTCAGAACAACATACCTTATTGATGAAGAAGGTGTTATCATAAAAGCCAATGATAAGGTAAAAGCTGCTGACGATCCAGAAAAAATGTTACAGGAATTAAGCTGATGAAGATTATATTATCACCCGCAAAAAAGATTAAAGTGGATACGGACAGTATAGAAAGCTTAAGTGAACCGGTATTCAAAGAAAAAACAGATGAGATTCTTAGATGGCTACAGGGCAGGTCTGAAAAAGAACTCAAGGAAATGTGGAAGTGCAATGACAAGATTGCTGAACAGAATATAGAAAGAATTAATTCCATAAAAATGGAAAATAATCTTACACCAGCAATTTTAGCATACGAAGGAATTGCATATCAGTATATGGCACCGATAGTTTTTGAAGAGGAACATTTTAACTATGTTCAGGAACATTTGAGAATATTGTCAGCATTCTATGGAGTATTAAAGCCTCTGGATGGCATTACTCCATACCGCCTTGAGATGCAGGCAAAGGCTGCCATAGGGGGCTCAAAGAATCTGTATGATTTCTGGGGAGATAATCTATATAGGGAATTGATAGATGACAGCAGAATCATTGTTAATCTGGCTTCAAAGGAATACTCTAAATGTATTGAAAAATATCTGTCGCATAAAGACAGGTATATAACGATTACATTCTGTGAGAAGTCAGAAGACAAGCTTATCACAAAAGGCACATATGCAAAGATGGCACGAGGCGAAATGGTAAGATATATGGCAGAAAACCATATAGAAAAACCAGAGAGCATCAGTAACTTTAACAGACTTGGCTATGTGTTCAGAGATGACATATCATCAGATCATGAGTACATATTTGAAAGAAAATCTGAAAAATAGAAAATAATAATGGGAATTATTTGAAGGTGATAGAGATATGAAAGAAAAGATAGCTAATATATTAAAGACAGTACTTGTACTGTTTCTGGCAGTTTTGGTTATTATTATGATGTTGGAAATACGAAAAATACAGGGAACTGCAAGAGTTATCAATTATGCGGGATTAGTCAGAGGAGCAACACAGCGGGAAGTAAAGCTGGAAATTACCGGAACGTCAGATGATGAAATGATTGCGGATCTTGATGATATTCTGAATGGACTTAAATATGGGAATGGAGGATACAGTCTTGTGAGCCTCCCAGATAGAACATATCAGAACAAGCTGGATGAACAGATATCATATTGGAATAAGTTAAAAGAAGAAATTTTATCAGTAAGGGAAAATGGATATGAAGCAACAGATGTTATTGCTATAAGTGAAACATATTTTAATATGGCAGATGAAACAGTCACATCAGCTGAAATATATTCTGAAAGAGTTGCTGGAACTATCAGAGTGGTTGAGATACTATCAATTTTAGATATTATTATGCTTGTCCTGATAATTATCCAGCAAACAATAGCGGATATTAGAATTAAAAACAAAAATAAAGTTCTGGAGAAAAAAGCTTATGTTGACCTGCAGACGGGACTTCCTAATAAGAGCAAATGTGAGGAAATGCTTCGTAGCTGTGAGTATATAACGGAACCTATGGGATTTGTAATGTTTGACTTGAATAATCTGAAGCTGGCAAATGATACTTATGGACATGCGGTAGGAGATCAGATTATAACTAATTTTGCAAAACTGTTAAGAAATTCCATACCATCGAAGTATTTTGTAGGAAGATATGGTGGAGATGAATTTATAGCTGTTATCACGCAAACAACAAAGAAAGAGATTTTGGCTATTATGGAAGATGTGCATAGTGAAGTAAAGCGTTTCAATGAGAATGTTCATAAGGTAGAAGTCAGTTATGCATATGGATATGCTTTCTCAGAAGATTATTCAGAATGTACTATGAAAACCTTATTTGATAAGGCAGATAAGCATATGTATGAGAATAAAGCGATTGAAAAAGCAAAATTAAAGGTCACTGCTCAATAGTATATTGTAAAAGATTAAAAACCCAAAAGTGAAATTCATAGATAGTAATGAATGATATCATAACAGATTTATTAGCAATCATAGGTGTCGTTTTGAATGGACTGCCACAAGGTCTGTTAGCATTAGCTTATGGTTTTGCATCAGTTCCTACGGCATTAGCATTCTTTGTCGGTGCAATAGGAAATACGGTGACTCAGAGTGTTGCTCCAATATCGTTTCAGGCAGAAACAATCACATATGCAGGTACTGCCGGAAAGAACCGGTCAGAAAGATGCACTATGATTTTTATAGGCGGAGCAGTCATGGCACTTATAGGAGCCTTTGGTTTGCTGACAAAGATTGTAGATTTTATAGGTGAGGATGTTGCATATGGTATGATGGCTGGAGTCGGAATTATTTTGACTAAAGCAGCGATAGATATGATAAAAAGCGATAAAATCTCCGGTGGAGTGTCTCTGGCAGCGGCTTTAATTACATATTTTATTACTAGAAATAATGCACCTCATGCAGTCTGGGCAGGAGTTGCAATGATGGTTATAATCGGAGTGATTCTTTTAACAAAATTATTACCTAAGATTGGGAAATATGTTCCGGCATCGGTGTATCGTAGGCTTGTGAGTGGCATCTTGCGCAAAGCCGGAGTAATTTTTGTTCCGTTGTACGAAAATAAGAAAAGTCTAGGTATGCCTGAATTAGATTTTCTCGGAGTGACGTGACCGGCAACAACGAGTCATCCATGACTCGATGCTGCCTTGTTCTGCCATCCGTGGCAGAACATCACTATGTATAGACAGGCACACCAAGATTTTCTAATTTTCTCCCAAAGTCACAAAATTAGCTTCGGCTTTGCGCAAGATGCCAGCCTCCAGGTTATGAACACCATTTGGGTGGGCGGTTCATCTCAAAACTGGGGGCGTAGGTGTGGATTTTTGATATTCGCACGAATGGAAATATGCTTAAAATCCTAAGGTGTTGTATCATTGATATTCAGCCTAATGACTTCCCAGAATTTCCATCTACTACATTGTATTACATGAATTATTTCGTAAATTGTCAGACCAAATAACACAGAATATTTTTTCAAATGTGTATGGCAATAAACATAGGCATAATGGGATATATTGAGGTTTTCCAGTATTATCAAACCAATAATAATCTATTAAATATAGTTATTTGGAAATCTTTTTTTAATCAGATTCAGACACAAAACACTAAAAATTTACGCCCCCAAGGTTGTAAAATGAGTTCCCACGCGAAGGGTGGTTCACAACCTTGCGGCTGGCAAATCGCATCAAGCCGGGATTGCTTTTGTGACTTTGGGAGAAAATTAGAAACTCTTAGAATGCCTGTTCGTAACATAGTGTTGTGCTGCCATGGACGGCAGCACAAGTCTTAATGTGCCCGGATGGCACATTTAAGACGCACACGTCACTCCGCCACAATATAAATCAGGCATACTTAGACTTTCTTATTTTCGTACAACGGAACAAAACGAGTCCCGGCTTGATGCAATTTGCCAATCGTACCCCCCCAGAACCACCCTACACAGGGAAACTCATATCACCCACAAACCAGCATTTGTTGAGTAGCTTATCTTCCTGAAAAATGAAGAGTCGAATTTATTTTATCATTCGTCGGATCTGATCAAGCGATATCTCATAGTTGTTGTCTGCAGCAATTTTTTTTAAGTCTTCAAATTCAGCTTTTTCTTTTGTAACACCATATCCACAGCTTTTTTTAACCTGCACGTCACCATAAAGGGTATGACGGTTTTCAATTTCAGAAGTAAGTTTGGCACGGTCAAACACCTGATAGCGCACGCCGCGCGTTGTGGTGTGCAAAAAGAATAAAGAGGTCATACGTTCCCGGTTCTTTGGCTCACAGATACAGGTCAGAAGAATACCGGGACGATTTTTTTTCATCTGTATCGGTATCGTGTATACATCTAAGGCACCTGCCTGTAAGAGAAGCTCTGTTGCAAATCCGACAGCCTCACCTGTCATATCATCGAGATTGCAGGAGATGGACAGTACAGAATCATCATAAGATGGCGCCGATTGGGAAGGCGCGGAGGATTCACCGAAAAATACACGTACACAGTTGGCGGCAGGAAAATCTTTTGTTCCCATGCCGTAACCAATCTCTGTTACATTCATAGGCGGCATGGATTCAAACGATGTCACAAAATGCTTTAAAATGGCAGCGCCTGTTGGTGTGCAGAGTTCTCCTGAAATATCTCCACTGTAAAAAGGAATCCCTTTTAAAAGTTCAGCGGTGGCAGGTGCCGGAACCGGGAGTGTGCCGTGGGCACAGTGTACGAATCCACTTCCGACATGAACCGGGGAACAGAAAATAGTTTCCGGGGCAAGCATTGACAGAAGGTATGCACACCCGGTCACATCCACAAGTGCATCTATTGATCCGACTTCATGAAAATGGATCTGATCTAACGTGGAGTGGTGTACCTTTGATTCCGCTTCCCCAATCAGACGGTAGATCGCTGCAACAGAGTCTTTTACCGGTGATGGGAATGGGAGAGTGTGGATCTGATCTAAAATCTGAGTGTAACTGGTGTGTGCGTGATGATGAGGATGTTCATGTGAATGCTGTTGCATATCTTCATTATGAGTGTGTTTATGTAAATGCTGTTGCGTATCTTCATTATGAGCGTGTTCATGAAAATGCTGTTGAACCCCCTCTTTATGGATATCCGCTTGTCCAAGTATATGCTCAGGGAGTACATCATGTGAATGTTCTTCATTTCCATCTACAGTTACTTTCATATGAGTACCACGGATACCACATTTTACCGCAGGTTCCGCAGAAAGCGTCACGCCATAAGTTGTAAAAGCGTGGTTCATGTCAGATAAAAATTTTTCTTTCTGATCGCAGAGTTCGTAAAGTGCGCCCATTAACATATCACCGGCAGCACCCATATTACATTCGATATAAAGTGATTTCATAGATAATACCTGTCCTTTTTATAAAATTCATAGATTGATGCGATTTGCCAGCCTCCAGGTTATGAACACCATTTGAGCGGGCGATTTATTTCATAAATAAACCAGCATTTAAGATGCCTGATGGTTGATCATACTGGCAAGATAACCTGCACCGAAGCCATTGTCAATATTTACGACTGAAACGCCGCTGGCGCAGGAATTAAGCATTGACAAAAGTGCAGAGAGTCCGCCAAAACTTGCACCGTAGCCAACGCTTGTCGGAACACCGATGACAGGACAGTCTGTCAGACCACCGATGACACTCGCAAGTGCGCCTTCCATCCCGGCAACTGCAATGACTGCATTTGCTTTTGATAAAAGTTCCATATTTGAGAGCAGACGGTGCAGACCGGCAACACCGACATCATAAAGGCGGATGACATGATTGCCGAGTACTTCGGCGGTCAGTGCGGCTTCCTCTGCGACCGGGATATCACTTGTACCTCCGGTGGCAACAACGATCGTGCCGTCAGCAGAAAAATGCTCCGTGCGGTTTACGATACCGATCTTTGAGAGTTTATCGTAAAAGAGATCAAACCGCTTGGAGAGATATTCGGCAGATTCAGCAGAAAGCCTTGTGATCAGAATATTTTCTTTGCAGTGGAAGAGCAGGCTGTCTATGATGCCTTCCATCTGTTCCTTTGTTTTGGAGGCACCGTAGATCACTTCCGGTGCTCCCTGTCTGACTTCGCGGTGATGATCTACCTTGGCATAACCAAGATCCTCAAAAGGTGCCAGCTTTAGCTGGTCATAAGCATCAGAAGCAGTAAGTTTTCCTGATTCTAATTGTTCTAATATATGTTTGATATGGTCGTTTTCCATAGTATGAGTTCTCCTTCATTACAATCCACTGCCTATTATACTCACATCCTGCTATATTTGCAAAAACAAAATCTTAACGTGCCTGCATTTTATCGGAAATCCGTTACGGTTCACAGTTTACCTGCGAACTGTAACGGAAATTCCTGTTTTTTGGAAGAAATAGATAAAAAACGGAAACTATTTTTAGTAATTTAGTTTCTTGCGAACACGGAACCGGGATGATACAATATAGGAAACGGAAACAATAAAAATAGTTTCCTTGTACAAAAAAGAAACGGAGACTGTGATGGAATTAAGGGAGAGTATTTTAGAGGGAACGCTAAAGGCGTTTAATCAAAAGGGGTTAAAATTTACCATGGATGATCTGGCAGGAATCCTTGGCATGAGTAAGAAAACAATCTATACCGTATTTCGTGATAAGGAATCACTTTTTCTTGCGATGGTAGATTATTTGTTCGATTCGATCAAGGAGAGCGAGAGAAGTGTGATAGAGAATGAGAGCCTTTCCACTCTTGAGAAAATACGTGCGATCTTAGGCGTTCTGCCTGAGAGTTACAGGGAAGTTGATTTCAGACAGCTTTATCTGCTGCGGGAAAAGTACCCGAATATTTACAAACATGTGGAAGAACGGTTAGAGACAGGATGGGAGACCACTATTTCTCTGTTAGAACAGGGAATGAAAGAGGGTGTGATCAGACCGGTGCAGATTCCGATTGTAAAAATGATGTTAGAAGCAGCATTAGAGCAGTTTTTCCAGAGAGATATTCTGATTTCGAATGGAATTTCCTATCAGGATGGTCTTGATGAAGTAGTTACCATTTTAGTGCAGGGAATTGTTGCAGATGGAAAAATGTGATCAAAGGAAGTGAAAGGGACGATGGAAAAACGCATTTACTGGAATGATGGATGGAAATTTCATGAATCCTATGAAAAGCAGATGAGAGAGAATGCATATCCGGATGATGGATGGGAGAGTGTGAGACTGCCGCATACCTGCAGGGAGACACCATTTCATTATTTTGATGAGAGCAGTTATCAGATGCAGTGTTGTTACAGAAAACACTTCTTCGCACCGGAGGAATGGAAAGATCAGACTGTGATCGTAACGTTTGAAGGAATCGCACATGAGAGTGAGGTGTTTTTAAATGGAGAAAAGATCGGAGAACACCACTGCGGCTACACGGCATTTTCTATCGAACTCAGTGATAAGTTACGGATCGGGGAAGAAAATGTGCTTGCGGTTCGCGTAGATAGCAGAGAAAACCTGAATATCCCACCATTCGGATATGTGATCGATTATATGACTTATGGTGGAATTTACCGTGAAGTTTATGTGGATCTTAAAAATGAAAATTATTTAGCAGATATTTTTCTACACAGCGATATCGAAAAAAGTAAAATACAAAAAAACGGAGAGCAGATAGCAGATACTAAGCTGATCTCTGAAATAAATGTTTTTAGCAGCGGAAAAACCAACCGTCTGAAAGATCTGTTTATCCGGCAGAGCATCAGAGAGCGCGGCACGGAAAACTACAGACTGCTTGGCGAGAGCCCGGCAGCAGCAAAAACGCAGCTTTCCTTTCCGATATCGGACATAAAACTCTGGGATCTGGAAACACCGGTACTCTATGAAGTGAAAACAGAACTTTTGCAAAATGGAAATATTCTGGATGAGAACGTTACGCTGTTTGGATTCAGAACAGCGGTATTTTTAAAGGATGGTTTTTATTTAAACGGCAGGAAAGTAAAGCTGCGTGGTCTGAACCGCCATCAGAGCTATCCGTATGTCGGTTATGCAATGCCGGAATCCATGCAGAAACTGGATGCAGATATATTAAAAAATGAACTGGGAGTCAATGCAGTAAGAACCTCCCATTATCCGCAGAGTCAGTATTTTATGGAGAGGTGTGATGAGATCGGACTTCTTGTATTTACTGAAATACCGGGCTGGCAGCATATTGGGGATGAAAATTGGAAAAAACAGGCGGTAGAAAATGTAAAAGATATGGTGCTGCAGTACCGTAATCATCCGTCTGTGATACTGTGGGGTGTGCGGATCAATGAATCAGGTGATGATGATGCGCTTTACCGGGAGACAAACCGCATGGCACATGAACTGGATCAGACAAGACAAACCGGGGGTGTACGGGCACATAAAAAGAGCAGTCTGTTGGAGGATGTTTACACATACAATGATTTCAGCCACAACGGAACAAACCACGGATGCGAGAAGAAAAGTGCTGTTACGTCTGACAATGACAAACCGTATCTTATCAGCGAATATAACGGACATATGTATCCGACGAAAAGCTATGACTGGGAAGAACACCGTGTGTGGCATGCGATGCGCCATGCAAGTGTGCTGGATGCGGTTGCCGGGGAGGCGGATATCGCAGGAAGTTTTGGATGGTGTATGTTTGATTATAATACACATAAAGATTTTGGCAGTGGCGACCGTATCTGTTATCACGGTGTGATGGATATGTTCCGCAATCCGAAGCTGGCAGCGGCTGTCTATGCATGTCAGCAGGATAAGGAACCTGTGCTGGAACTTAGTTCTTCCATGGATATCGGGGAACATCCTGGATGCAACCGGGGAACAATCTGGATCTTTACAAATGCAGACAGCGTGAGGATGTATAAAAATGACCGTTTTATAAAAGAGTATGACACATCCGGTTCACCATATAAAAATCTTTTGCATGGTCCGATCGCGTTGGATGATTTTATCGGGGATGCCATCGCAGAAGGGGAGCAGTTTAAACCTGCACAGGAAAGGGAAGTAAAGTATATCCTGAATGCGGCAGCACGGTATGGGCTTTCTGATCTGCCGAAAAGAGTATACCTTGCGGCACTGAAACTGATACTCATTTATCATATGAAACCGACCGATGCGGTGGCTTTATATAACCGTTATATCGGCGACTGGGGAGGTACTTCGACGAGCTACCGGTTTGAGGCGCTAAAGGATGGAAAAGTGGTAAAAACGGTGAGAAAAGAACCGGTCACATCCATGCATTTATATGCAAAAGCGGATCATCAGAGCCTGTTTGAAGAACATACTTATGATGCCGCAGAAATCCGTATCCGTGCACTGGATCAGAATAATAATATCGTTAACTTTTATCAAGAGCCGGTTGTGTTATCCGCGGAGGGACCAATCGCAATTATCGGTCCGAAGATCATTTCCTTGCAGGGAGGCATGGGCGGTGCTTATATCAAGACGACAGGAGAAGAGGGCGTTGGTATTTTGAGGGTCAAAGCGGCTCAGATGGATGAACAGACTATTAAATTTGAAATCAAAAAAGGCAGATGACTGCCGGATATAAAAAATAACGACACACTATGAAAAGAAAGGATAGATCGTACCATGACAGAACGATCAAAACAGATTTTTGGAAACAACATTGCACCGGGAGCTTATAAAAAAGCAGTCCGGTCAAAACAGAAATTTATTCGTAAATTCGGAGATGACAGCACAAAAATTTATCCGACCTCGATTCAGGCAAATCCGTATATCGGACCGGAGCTCGGTGTTTCAGATATCCGTGTAGGCGAAGAAGGTACAGCGGATTTTAATACGGAAAAAGGAATCATTGTCGGAAACATCCGTATGGGATTTGGTCATTACCGCATTTCCATGGCGATTGCTTCCGCAGCGCATGCGCTTGGGTATGAGCCATACTGGATGGATTTAAATTCTTATGGTCAGACAACCTGCACAAAGGTGATCAGTGCGCAGAATGATCTTTATTCCATGGGTTCCCGTTTGTCCCAGAAGAGCAGACTTTTTAACCGTCTGGTATGGGAGCCGATGAACTATGAGGGATTCCGTAAACTGACTTATAATGCCGCTGACCAGAAAAATGCGGAACTGATGGCTCCGGTGTATGCAAATATCCCAAAAGATATCCCGGTTGTCGCAACGCATGTATGGCCGGCACAGGCAGCACTTCACGCCGGAATGAAATATGTGGTCAATGCAATTCCTGACAACTGGCAGATGGCACTTCATCTGGCAGAAGGCAGTATCCACACAGTGCAGACACATTATGCATATCAGGGATACCGTATTTTAAACGGCATGCAGGAAAATGATGTGTTAAGTCCGATGCCGGAAGATGCACTTTTTTACACGGGACATTACATCGACCATGAGCTTGTAAGCAATATTGAAACAGACTGTGCTGTAAGAAAAAAGAGAAAAGAAGAAGGAAAGCCGATGCGTTTCCTTTTAACCATCGGCGGTGCAGGTGCACAGAAAGAGATTTTTGCAGAAATCATCCGTTATTTACTGCCACAGATCAAGGAAAAGAAAGCAGCACTTTATGTAAATGTCGGTGATTACCGCAATGTATGGGAAGAACTTTTAAAAGAGATCCCGGAGATGAAACATTATGCGAAGGAACATTTCAATGACTGGGAAGATACGAAAAAGTTTGCAGAGGATGCACTTACGGGTGATGTTATTGGAATCCACGGCTTCTGGCATGAAAATATTTTTGAAGCGGTATACTGCACGAATCTTCTGATGCGAAGCTGCGATGTGCTCGTCACAAAGCCGAGTGAACTTTCATTTTATCCGGTACCAAAACTTTTTATCAAACGTGTTGGCGGTCATGAACAGTGGGGTGCTATCCATTCAGCAGAGATCGGGGATGGCACATTAGAGTGCAGGGATATTCCACACACACTTCAGATGATGAAGCTGTTTTTAGAGGAAAAAACAATGTTCTGTGATATGTGTGACAACATTGTCAAAAATAAAGAAGCAGGAATCTACGATGGGGCGTATAAGGTCGTGGAACTTGCATTTTCGATGAAGCAGAAAAAATTTTAGGAAGGAAAAAAATCCTCTGCTCGCCAGAGGACTCGCATTTTCCTTCGGAAAACAAGGGAGGAAAATCCTCTGCTCGCCAGAGGGCTCGCATTTTTCTCCGAAAAACAAGGAGGATTTATGAAATTAACAGGAAAAGAAAAAGTCTCATACGGACTTGGGGCAGTCGGAAAAGATATGGTTTATATGTTTTCGGCAAGTTATGTTTTATATTATTATCAGGATGTTTTAGGGGTCAGTGCGATCGCGATGGGAATCATTCTTATGGCGGCACGTGTGTTTGATGCCTTTAACGATCCGATTATGGGTGTGGTGGTTGCTAAAACGCGTACAAAATGGGGGAAATTCCGTCCGTGGCTGTTTGTCGGAACACTGACAAATGCAGTGATCTTATATCTGATGTTTTCTGCTCCGCCAAAATTTGATGGAAACGGATTAGTGGCATATGCAGCAGTGACCTATATTTTATGGGGCGTCACATATACCATGATGGACATTCCGTACTGGTCTATGATCCCGGCTTTCACGGAGGGCGGAAAAGAGAGAGAAGGACTTTCCACACTTGCGCGTTCCTGTGCCGGAGTTGGTTCTGCGATCGTGACGATCATTACGATGAAGTGTGTCTATGTCTTAGGACAGGGAAATGAGCGTGTTGGTTTCAAATGGTTTGCACTTGTGCTTGCAGTTTTATTTTTCCTGTTTATCCTGATCACATGCTTAAATATCAAGGAAAAGTCTACTGTGGATGTGGAAGCACCATCGGTTGGTCAGATGTTCCGTTCCCTGCTGCAGAATGACCAGGCAATGACCGTTGTTGTGACGATCGTTCTGATCAACTGTTCGATTTACATTACATCAAATCTTGTTATTTATTTCTTCAAGTATGATTTTGGCGGTGACGGCTGGTACAACGCTTATACATTATTTAATACATTTGGCGGGGCAATGCAGATTCTTGCAATGATGCTGTTTTTCCCGTTACTGCGTAAATTTTTGGGAACGATCCAGGTATTTTATGCAAGTTTTGTGATGGCGATTTTAGGATATGCGGTTCTTCTGATTTTAATGTTTGTCAATATGTCAAACCTGTACTTGCTTTTCCTGCCGGCATTTTTTATCTTTTCCGCAAACGGAATGTTATCTGTACTTACAACAGTATTTCTTGCCAATACGGTCGACTATGGTGAGTGGAAGAATCAAAGAAGAGATGAGAGCGTGATCTTTTCCATGCAGACATTTGTTGTAAAACTTGCTTCCGGTGTAGCTGCTCTTGTTGCATCCATCTGCCTGACTGTCTGCAATTTAAGTCAGAATACGGAAGGGGCGGCAGTTGCAGTGGCAGGAAGCTCTGTTGCAGGGCTGCGTCTGACGATGACAGTATTCCCGATCGCAGGTTTACTTGTTGCAGTATTTTATTTTCATAAGAAATATATTTTAAGTGAGCAGAAAATAGAAGAAATCGCAAAAGAGATCAAGGAGAGGAAAAAAGCATGATCAAAGTTGACAATCAGTTATTTTCCCTGCATACAAGGCACACTTCCTATTTGTTCCGCGTGATGGAAACCGGACATTTAGAGCATTTATATTATGGAAGAAAAATACATTCTGCAATAGATGGACTGACAGAGCAGCATGCATTTGCTCCGGGCAATACCAATATTTATGACAGCAGGCATCCTGAGTTTTCCTTAGAGGATGTCTGTCTGGAGATGTCTTCTTTCGGGAAAGGTGATATCAGGGAACCGTTTGTGGAACTTACGCTTTCAGATGGAAGCATGACATCTGATTTCCTGTTTGAAAAATTTGAGCAGGGAACCGGAAAGGATGAATTTGAGACGCTCCCGGGATCGTATGATGAAACGGGCGAAGTGGAGTGGCTTTGTGTAACACTGCGTGATAAAAACAGCGGCGCTGTATTAGAACTTCATTATTATGTTTATGAGGACTGCGATGTGATCACAAGATGTGCTAAACTGATCAATGAGAGTGAAGATACAGTAAAGTTAAACCGTCTCATGAGTTTACAGCTTGATTTAGAGCCTGCCGACTATATATTTACATCATTTCATGGAGCATGGGCACGTGAGATGGGGCATACAGATGTAAAACTGGTGCCGGGAAAATATGTAAATTCTTCTTATACGGGAACATCGTCAAGCCGTGCGAATCCATTTGTGATGCTTGGAACGGAACATACCACAGAGAACGAGGGAGAATGTTTTGGATTTAACCTGATCTACAGTGGCAACCACTATGAGGCTGCTGAGGTAGGAAGTTTTGGAAAAGTAAGAATTGTATCCGGGATCAATCCGCAGTCTTTCTGCTTTACGCTTGAAGCAGGGGAAAGCTTCGAAGCACCGGAGGCAGTGATGACCTATGCATGGAAAGGCTATAATGTCATGAGCCAGAATATGCACCGGTTCGTGCGGGAGCACATTGTAAGAGGTGTCTGGAAGAAAAAAGAGCGTCCGGTACTCTTAAATAGCTGGGAGGCTGCCTATTTTGACATCAATGAAAGAAAACTGCTCTCACTTACAAAAGCAGGAAAAGAAGCAGGCATTGAGCTGTTTGTCATGGATGACGGCTGGTTTGCAAAACGTGATGATGATACAAAGTCGCTTGGTGACTGGCAGGCAAATTCTAAAAAGCTGCCGGGTGGTTTGAAAGGGATCGCGGATAAGATAAAGGCACTGGGCATGGATTTTGGTATCTGGGTGGAACCGGAAATGGTCAATACAGACAGTGATCTTTACCGCAGTCATCCGGACTGGGTGATTGAAATTCCGGGAAAGGCACATTCGGAAGGAAGAAATCAGAGAATCCTTGATCTGACCAAAAAAGAAGTGCAGGATCATATCATTGAAGAGATGAGCCGTGTTTTTTCCTCCGCAGATATTTCCTATGTAAAATGGGATATGAACCGCACGTTTTCAGATTATTTTTCACAGGGTATCAGCCCGGAGAGACAAGGGGAGACAGCTCACCGCTATGTGATGGGGCTTTACCGCTGTATGAAAGAACTGACGGCAAGATTCCCTGATATTTTATTTGAGGGCTGTGCAGCAGGCGGTAACCGCTTTGATCTCGGTATCTTATGTTATTTTCCACAGATCTGGGCAAGTGATGATACGGATGCACTCTGCCGTGCCGAGATTCAGACTGGTTACAGTTACGGTTACCCAATGTCGGTAGTCAGCGCACATGTCTCAGGCTGCCCGAACCATCAGACACTGCGCACAACGCCGCTTGAGACAAGATTTGCAGTGGCTGCATTCGGTGTGCTTGGATATGAGTGTAATTTTTGCGATCTGAAAAAAGAAGACTTAGAAGCTGTTAAAGCGCAGATAACTCTCTATAAAAAATGGCGCAGCGTACTGCAGCAGGGAACTTTTTACCGTGGCAGAAGTTTTACGGGAAATGGTAGTGCAGATACATTTGGAAAAAACAGCGTGCTATGGAATGATGACGGCAATGTGACGGAATGGACATGCGTCTCGCCGGATCAGTCGAAGGCGGTCGGCTTCGTCATGCAAAAGCTTGTCGTGCCAAACACGCAGTATGGATATTATAAACCACAGGGACTCTGCGAAGAAAAAGAGTATCATTTTTACAACCGTCCCCTGAAATATAATGTCAAAGATTTTGGAGATCTGGTCAATACCGTTTCACCGGTTCATATCAGACAGGATTCCATTGCACACAATCTGGTTGCAAAGTTTGTGAAAATGGATGGAGAGACAGAGAATATCACAGCATACGGAGATACCCTGATGTATGGAGGTGTGAAGCTGAAACCGGCATTTTCCGGCAATGGATATAATGAAAATGTGAGGTATTTTCAGGATTTCGGGGCACGGATGTATTTTATGGAGGCAGTGGATAAAGAAAATATAAAAGCGCAATAGATTTTTGAAAGCGGACTGCAGCATTTATGAGTGCTGCAGTTTTTTGATTCATAGGATTCGGGTGTCAAAAGGTGTTTTTTAATTTTTTGATTGGCAGATTGCACAAAGCCGTGCCTATTTTGTTCCGTTGTCCGAAAATAAGAAAATCTATGTTTACCGGATTTTAAACTTCTTATAAGTGACGTGTACGTCTTAAATGCCCCGTCCATGGGGCATTAAGACTTGTGTTGCCATCCGTGGCAACGCAACACTGTATTATGAACCACCTTTTGACACCCGAATCTTCATAGGAAATTATGTCCTATGAATCAAAAAGCCCTCTGGGCAGGATGCGCATCTCGCGAAGAAGAAGTTAGCTGTAAACAGCCCGATCGAGCGCGAAAGAGTCGCAAGCGACTCTTTGTTATATAAAATGGGGGAATCAGGAATTTACTATTACATTTTAGAAATCAAATGTTGACTTGAAGTGGACTACAGGTATTATAATGTAAATGATAGGAATTGTTCAATAAATGCTGGTTTGTGGTTGACATGCGTCGCCCGTCCAAATGGTGTGTCGCAGGTCTGTGAGTGGCATCTTGCGCAAAGCCGGAGTTAATTTTGGTTCCATTGTACGAAAATAAGAAAAGTCTAAGTGTGTCTGAGTTAGATTTTCTCGGAGTGACGTGACCGGCGTTCAACGAGCCATCCGTGGCTCGTGAAGCCTTGTTCTGCCATCCGTGGCAGAACATCACTGTGTATCTACAGACACACTAAGATTTTCTAATTTTCTCCCAAAGTCACAAAATCAGCTCCGGCTTTGCGCAAGATGCCAATCGTCAGGTTGTGAACACCATTTGGGTGGGCGATTCATTTCAAAATTCGGGGGCGTAGGTGTGGATTTTTGATATTCGCACGAATAAAAATATGCTTAAAATTCTAATGTGCTGTATCATTAATATTTAGCCTGATGACTTTCCAAAATTTTCAGCTGCTGCATTGTATTACATGAAATTTTTCGTAAATTGCCAGATTAATAACGCAGAATATTTTTTCAAATGTGTATGGCAATAAATATGGGCATAGTGGTATATATCGAGGTTTTTGCCAGTGTTGTCAAACAAATAATAAACCATTGAATATAGTTATTTGGAAATCTTTTTTTAATCAGATTCAGACACAAAACACTAAAAATTTACGCACCCCCAAGGTTGTAAAATGAGTTCCCCAACGAAGGGTGGTTCACAGCCTTACGGCTGGCAAATCGCATCAAGCCGGGATTCGTTTTGTGACTTTGGGAGAAAATTAGGCAATCTTAGTCTGCCTGTTCGTAACACAGTGTTGTGCTGCCACGGACGGCAGCACAAGTCTTAATGCCCCTGGACGGGGCGTTTAAGACGCACACGTCACTCCGAGAAACATTAAATCAGGCTGACTTAGACTTGCCTTATTTTCGTACAACGGAACAAAACAGTCCCGGCTTGATGCAATTTGCCACTCAAAGACCTGCAAAACCACCCTTCGCCGGGTAACTCAAGCTAACCACAAACCAGCATTTGTCGGGCAATTCATTTATGATTTTATACAAAAATTCTTTGGGCACACAGAAATATATTTCAATACAGGAGGGATAAGCGAGATGTATTTTGATGAGGTAAAGAAAAATTTTGGATTTGGCTGTATGCGGCTTCCGATGATGGAGAACGGAACAGATGTTGATATTGCAGAAACAACAAAAATGGTAGACTTATTTTTGGAGCAGGGATTTAATTACTTTGATACTGCACATGGGTATCTGGGTGAAAAGAGTGAACTTGCATTAAAAGAATGTCTGACCAGCAGACATAAGGAGGGAGGAAATCTGGTAAATCTGCCGGATGACGCAAAAAAGATCCTGGATGATCTGCATGGAGGCAGTACAGCGAGCTATGCAGTTCGCTTTGCAGCAAGTTTTGAGGGTATCCGCATGGTGCTTTCCGGCATGAGCAATTTAGAACAGATGAACGACAACTTGAGCTATATGAAGGATTTTAAGCCGTTGGATGAGAGGGAGATGGCAGCAGTAAAAGCGGTTGCAGATGTGTTCCATGACTGGAATGCTGATTATTACTATAATCAGGTACATACGGTACATAACGGGAAGGCACCTGCATGTATCCGCTGTGGCAAGTGTGAAAAAGTATGTCCGCAGCATCTTAAGATCCGGGAACTGTTAAAAGAAGTTCCAAAAGAGTTTGAAAAATAGGCATAGAGGATGGAAAGAAAATTTATAATTGTCTAAAATAGGAAGAATGAGTTATAATATTAAAAAAGATTCAATAAAATTAGAAATTTAAGGAGAAAAGGATGCATATTTGGATAGGCGTAGAGAATTTTGCAAAAATTGAACGTGCAAAAATTTGTACAAATAACTACACTGTTTTAGTTGGTCCAAATAATAGTGGAAAGACTTTTCTAATGCAGCTTGTGCAGGGGATAAATAAAAAAATTTCATATATGCTGGACGAAACAATATTTGATTCCTTATTAATGAATAAAGGAGAGGCATATAAGGAATATGTGTTAAATTGTCAAAATGCAGAGAAGTTAACGGAGTATATTAACGCGAAACTGGCATTAGAAAAAGAAAATATTGTCAAAGAAATATTTGGAAAGGAAATTCCTATTGGAAGATTATATATTGATATTTTAATGGAAGAAACAGTATATAATATTGCTTTGATTGATATTGAAAAAGAAGAGTCTGCGGAGCATATAGAGTGGTATGAGAAACTTAATCCTGTGACGGTTGACTTTATTCATAAATTGAATAAGGGAATTGTTTGTATTGTTAGTAAAAAAGATACAGAACAAACAGTATTGAAGCCAATATCCATCAGTGGTTCGATTGTCAAGGATGAAATGAGATTACTAAAAAATTCATTTTGTTCTATTATTGAGCCTGATAGTCTGTTTTTACCTGCATCAAGGACAGGATTATTACTTTTATATAGAGAATTTTTTGCAAACAAAACAGACAGGGAATTGTCATTTACAGTAGAGGAAAATCAGATCGTTGAAAATCAGAAAAATTTTGCAAGCCTGACACAGCCGATATATGAATTTTTGCGTTTTTTACAAACCTATACACAAAAGGATGTAAGAATCAAAAGATTTCAAAAGGAATTAGATTTTTTTGAAGAACATATCATAGAAGGTCGGATAAATGTAGACAAACAGGGAATTTTTTCTTATAGTTCAAAAGATAAAAAAGACAAGGTACCGATGTATTTAGCTTCCTCCATGATTAATGAGGTGGCACCGCTTATTCTGGCAATTACATCACAAAATGCATATGGCAGATTAATTATAGATGAAGTAGAGGCAAGTCTGCATCCACAAAAACAGTTAGAATTAGTACGTTTTTTTAATCGTCTGAATAATAATGGCATGCAGCTTATGATAAGTACGCATAGTGATACGTTTGTATCAAAATTAAATAATTTATACGTTTTATCAGAAATCGCCAAAATAAATGGAGAGGATATAGTACGGCGATTTGGCATGGAAAAAGAGGATCTGGTTTCTCCAGAGAAACTTTTTGTATATGAATTTATAAATCAGCCAAATGGAAAAAGTGTCGCAAAGGAAATAAAGCCGGATAAAAAAACGGGGTATCAGTTTGATTTGTTTACAGAGTCGGCGTTACGTCTTTACGAAGAAGCAGAACAGTTAGGAGAAATGCAATAGATGATAAATCTTAGCTTCCGTTTATATAATCCGTCCAAGGTTATCGAGAAGAATAATTTATACAGAGTGAATGAAACTGAAACTGTGAAATTCATTGAACAGCATCAGAGTGCAAAAGAGATTGTTAACATGGAAATTGTTTTACGGAAAGGGCAGTATGGGATTTATGCAAATGAGTATAGACGACCTGGAACAGAAAAAGAAGGCTGTAAAACAACAGATGTTTTAGCATGTATTATTGATGAAAATAATAAAAAAATAAGGTCTATTGTTTTTGATGTGAAAAGTAATATTTCAGCGTTTAGTGATAATTTAATGAGAGATGAAGCAATGATAACAGCTATAAATGAGGTTCATGATTTTGTAGAGCAGATTCATGCAGAGTTACTGCATAAAAAGTCGTTTCTGATATATTACAAAGATGCTGGATACATAGAACAGGAGCATGTTGGGATTGTGACGAAAAGTTTTGAACCAGAGAAGTTCAGGGCAGTTGCACAGAAGCTTGAGAGATTAATTTCTGAGGAAAAAAAGAATATTTCAACATTGGTTTCATTGAAATTAAAAAATAGTATCAGACCTTATGAACCCGAAATTAAAACACTATATAATTTTGCTGATAAAAAAATTATTATTCATGAAAGAGAATATCCATTGCAAGTATATATTTTACAAAAAGCAAATAGTACAGATTATGAAATAACGATAAAATGGATGATACAGTAGAATATTGTTTAATTGTTATGGACGGTTAGTGGGATAGAAAAGAATGTCTTATATCATATCTTATGTCGGAGCCGGCGGAAAGACCAGCAGCATCTATCAGGATGCTACTGTATTTGCAGGTGAAAGAAAAAAAGTTCTTATCACAACCACAACGCATATGTATATACCAGAAGACATGCCGTTTATTGATGGCAGGACGAAAAGCTGTGAACTGCTGCAGAAGGAAGTCGCTGCGGTGTTTAAGAACAGCAGAATATGTGTGTGTGGTACGATTTTAAGTGATAGTGAAAAAAGGGATACTCATGTGGTTGGAAATGAAGCTGCTATAGAAAAGTACAAAAGAGAACCGGAAAAATTTAAAGCGTTAATCACGGAGCAGCTTACAGCAATATGTAAAGAGGCTGATATTGTTCTGGTCGAGGCAGATGGTGCTGCACATAAAGCTGCGAAAGCACCGGAAGAATGGGAACCGGCAGTGTATGAGGGCAGTGACAGGGTAGTAATAGTCATGGGACTTCATGCCGTAGGGAAAAGGGTGGATGAAGCATGTCACAGGACTGAGTGTGTAAAGAGAGTGTTAGGCTGTGACGGAAGTCATTTGTTGACAGAGGCAGACTTAGATGTGCTGATGGAAGTTTATGAAAAAAAGATCGGACAGCAGTTTCCGGGGATGGAGATCGAGCGAAGATACTGGAAACATTAGAAAAAAGTGTTATCTATCAGAATAAGTTATAAATGGAAGATATTTTATAAAAAAGTTCTTGACACTACCACTTTACCATGCTAAACTTATGACAACTTAGAAAACAAGAAACGTTAAATCATTGAGCAAAGAGAGTACTTCATAGGATATCTCACAGAGAGTCTGCGGTTGGTGGAAGCGGACAGATGGATATGAAAGGAATGGGTTTGCGAGAGCAAAGTGAACAGCGTGCCGGATGGCATGGTCAGTAGCGGATGCCGTGTCCTCACGTTACAGAGGGAAGACATCGGACAGTAAAAGATTGTTCTGTGTCGGATAAGGTCAGACATGATTGGTGGCGGATATTTCCAGTTCCTGGGAGTATCCGTTTTTTAATTCATAAGGATTTATATTCTATAAATTAAAATGTACTTTGGGCGTGATGCGTTTAAGTACAATCGTAAATGTCTGGCGAAGCAGGGTGGCACCGCGTGAGAACGCCCCTGACCGGAAGAAATTCCGGTCAGGGGCGTTTTTTTATGTAATAGGAAATTTGGTTGAAATTCCCTATTACATAAAAAACCCTCCGGGCAGGATGTGCATCTCGAGGAGAAGAAGTTAGCTGTAAACAGCACTGCTCGAGCGCGAAAGAGTCGCAAGCGACTCTTTGTTCCATTAATAACAAATAGCAGGTGATTTAAGAATGGAGAAGGATATGAAAAGAATTTACAGAGTCTACAAAAAAACAGTCAGTATTGTAAATGAGACAGCAACGGGGATGTACCGGAATCTGGTCGGAAAGAAAAAAGGTTTTTTACTGGAAAGTTATGATAAGAATTATGATCGGTATACATTTTTCGGTGTAGAGCCGGAGGAGATCATTTCTTCAAAAGGACAGTCACTTGTGATCACAAAAAAGGACGGTACAAAAGATATCAGAAAGGGAAATCCGCTCGTATTATTAAAAGAATATTATAACAAATTTGAAATCCGCAAGGATAACGAAGAACTGAATTTTTCCGGGGGACTCGTAGGAAGTGTTGGTTATGATTTTGTACGATACAGTGAGGTGCTGCCGGAAGAAAATCCGGATGAGATCGGGATCGAGACAATCCAGCTTATGCTGATGAAAGAATTTATCGTGGTTGATCATGTGGCGGAGACACTTACGGCTGTGATATTAGAATCGGATGATGAAGCAGGAAAAGCAGCAGCGGGAAAAAAGGCAGCAAAACTGATCGAGACAGCTATGCAGGAACAGAAAGAACCGGAAGTACGGTTAGTGCCGGATGGCGTGATCACAAAGAAATCAGATACCTTAGAGGAATACAGCGGGAAGGTTAATAAGATCAAACAGTATATCCGTGATGGACATATTTTCCAGACCGTGTTATCACAGCGCTGGACGATCGAAACAGGACAGGATGGATTTGATCTGTACTGTGAACTTCGTGAATTAAATCCTTCCCCATACCTTTATTATTTTAATTTTGGGGATTTTGAGGTGATCGGAAGCTCGCCGGAGATGCTTGTAAAACAGCAGGGAAAACGTGTATTTACCTGCCCGATCGCCGGAACAAGACCAAGAGGAAAAACAAAAGAAGAGGATGATGCACTGCACAAAGAACTGCTTGCAGATGAAAAAGAACGCGCAGAGCATGTGATGTTAGTCGATCTTGCCCGCAATGATATGGGACGTATTTCCGAATTTGGCACCGTAAAGGTTACAGATTTTATGAGCGTCAAAAATTATTCGCATGTCATGCACATCGTCTCAATGGTGGAGGGACGGAAAAAAGGCAGTTTTCATCCGTTTGATCTGTTAGCATCCTTTCTTCCGGCAGGAACATTAAGCGGGGCGCCAAAGATCCGTGCAATGGAGATCATTGAGGAATTAGAGAGTGTGAGAAGAGGACTTTACGGAGGTGCAACCGGATATGTGGACTTTTCCGGTGATATGGATTTCTGTATCACGATCCGTACAATGATCAAAAAAGGAAAAAATGTTTATTTACAGGCAGGAGCCGGAATCGTTGCAGATTCTGTTCCGGAAAATGAGTACAGAGAGTGTTGCAATAAGGTCATGGCTTTAGCAAAAACGCTTGTGGAGGAGGAAAACTTATGATATTGCTGATCGACAACTATGATTCATTCACATTTAATCTTTATCAATATATTGGAACTTTTACACAGGATATAAAAGTTGTCCGCAATGATAAGATCACGATTGAGGAGATACGAGGGTTACAGCCGGATAAAATCGTTCTTTCTCCGGGACCGAAAAGTCCGAAAGAAGCCGGGATCTGTATGGATGTGGTAAAAGAATTTTACAAAGAAATCCCGATCCTTGGCATCTGTCTCGGACATCAGTGTATCGGGGAGGCATTTGGCGGAACAGTTTCCTATGCGAAAGAGTTATTCCACGGAAAACAGTCAGAGATCATGCACAACGGAACTGGAATTTTTGCAGGAATTACATCGCCGGTTAAAGTGGCAAGATATCACTCCTTAGCAGTGCAGATGGATGATCTGCCGGAGTGCCTTACGGTTACGGCGCAGACAAAAGATGGCGAGATCATGGCAATGCAGCATAAAGAATATCCGGTGATCGGTTTACAGTTCCATCCGGAATCGATTTATACGGAACATGGAAAACGAATGGTGGAAAATTTCATCAATGGAATCAGTTAAGAGGAGGAAGTCATGATACTGGATGTCATCGTAGAGGATAAAAAGAAACGTCTGCCGGAGCACAAAAAGAATATCAGTGAGATAAAAATGCGTGAGCTGGCAGAAATATATGAAGGGAAAAAACACAGTTTCCATGATGCGTTAAGTAAGAGCGGGATCTCCATTATCGGAGAATTTAAAAACGCATCTCCAAGTCTTGGTAAAATAAAAAGTAAGATAAATTTACTGGACCGGATTGATGAATACAATGAATCAGTGGATGCGATTTCCTGTCTGACAGAGGAAGATCATTTTGATGGAAACGTGGATTATCTGAAAAAAATAAGAACGATCACGGAGCTTCCGATTTTAAGAAAAGATTTTATGATCGATCCTTATCAGTTTTATGAGGCAAAGGCAATCGGTGCGGATGCGGTGCTTTTGATCGCAGCGATTCTGGATGATGCACAGATGAAAGATTTTTATCAGCTTTCGAAAGAACTGGAACTGGATGCACTGGTAGAAGTGCATGATGAGGCGGAACTGGAGCGGGCGCTGAAGATGGATGCGGATATCATCGGTGTCAACAACCGGAATTTAAAAGATTTTACGATCAGCCTTGACACGACAGTGCGGCTTTCAAAGCTGGTACCAGAGGATAAAGTGTTAGTGGCAGAGAGCGGCATCTTAGAGGATGCGGATGTAGAGCTTTTAAAGGAGTGTGGTGTGGATGCATTTCTGATCGGCAGGGCGCTGATGGAGGCAGAGCATCCAAAGGAGGTTGCAAAGCGCTGGAAGGCATGAACAATATCCTTGCTGGAAGATACAAATCTGAAGTGGTTTTGAAATGGAGATTAAAATAAGCTGCATTTTAGAAAAGAGGGGGTGCGTGATGCCGGAACAAAAAAGTGTGCAGATTAAGATCTGTGGGATCACAGGAAAAGAAGAAATTAGATGGCTGAATGAGGAAGATGTTTCTTATGCCGGATTTGTCCTGTATGAGAAAAGCAGCCGGTATGTTCCGATTCGTAAAGTAAGTGAGCTGTTTGAGAAATTAAATGAAAATATAAAAAAAGTTGCCGTCACGGTAAGTCCGGATGTAAAGCTGGTAGAACAGATCATGGATGCAGGATTTGATATCTTGCAGGTACATGGAAGTCTGACAGAAGAAGTCCTTACAGCGGCAGAAATTCCAGTCTGGCAGGCAGTCAATATGACGGATGAAGGTATATTTGAAAAAATTGCACGGGAATATACGAATCTGTCTTTGAATAGAAAAAGTCCTTTCACGCAGGAAAAAAAGCTGATGGGGAAAGAAAAGATTACAGCGCTTCTTATGGATGCAAAAGAATTTGGAAGCGGAAAAACGTTTGGATGGGATGCCTTTTTGCAGGGAGAAGGAGAGGAAAAATTCAGACATTTCCGGCAGATACTTAAGGCATGGAATATCCAGTTTGTACTTGCGGGAGGACTGAACCCGGATAATGTCAGCCGTGGAATCCATATTTTTGCACCGAATATTGTAGATGTAAGTTCCGGAGTGGAGAAAAAGCCTGGAACAGGAAGCGGAAAGGACAAAGAAAAAATACAGAAATTTGTACAAAAGGTGCAAAGTGTTATATAAAGCAGATCAATCTAAGAAAGGAAATAAAACTATGAACCAGAAAGCATATTATGGAGAATTTGGAGGACAGTATGTAGCAGAGTCTCTGATGAATACATTAGAGGAATTAGACAAAGCATTTGAGGAGGCAATCCATGATCCAGAGTTTATGAAACAGTATTACTATTATTTAAAACAGTATGTGGGACGCGAGACACCTCTTTATTTTGCAGAACGTCTCAGTGAAAGATATGGCACAAAGATCTATTTAAAACGTGAAGATTTAAATCACACCGGGGCACATAAGATCAACAATGTCATCGGACAGATATTACTTGCAAAACGAATGGGAAAAAAGAAGGTAATTGCAGAGACCGGTGCAGGACAGCATGGTGTGGCAACAGCGACAGGTGCAGCTTTGTTTGATATGGAATGTACGGTTTATATGGGTGAGGAAGACATTAAGCGTCAGGCATTAAATGTTATGAGAATGGAAATGTTAGGCGCAAAGGTCGTCAGCGTCCGTTCCGGCAGCAATACATTAAAGGATGCCACCAATGAGGCAATCCGTACCTGGGCAAAGACAGCCGAAGATACATTTTATATCATCGGTTCTGCGGTAGGTCCATATCCATATCCGAAGATGGTCAAGGAATTTCAGAGCGTGATCAGTAAAGAGGCGAAAAAACAGTTCCTGGAAGTAGAACATAAACTGCCGGATGCTGTGATGGCATGTGTGGGAGGCGGTTCTAACTCCATCGGAATGTTTGCAGATTTTATTGAGGAGCCATCGGTAAAGCTGATCGGTGTCGAAGCAGCCGGAAAAGGAATCGAGACAGGGGAGCACGCTTCTGCAATGGCACTTGGTGAGCCGGGAGTTTTACACGGAATGCGTTCTTATCTCCTGCAGGATGAAGATGGAAATGTAAAACTGGCACATTCCATCTCCGCAGGACTTGATTATCCGGGTGTCGGACCGGAACACGCTTATCTCAGGGACACAGGAAGGGCAGAATATGTTTCCGTTACCGATACAGAGGCAATGGATGCGTTAATGGAACTCTGTAAATTAGAGGGTATCATTCCTGCGATCGAGAGTGCGCATGCCGTAGCTTATGCATGTAAATATGCGAAAGAGCTTACCGAAAAACTGGGAGCAGAGGAAGCAAAGAATAAGACAATGATCATCTGTCTGTCAGGACGTGGAGATAAAGATGTCAATACGATCGCTGATTATCTTGCTGGAAAAGGCTACCTGAACTGATATAAAAATAGTAAATAATAGAATGTACGATTCGCAGACATTCTATTGTCATGGATCAGAGCGGAAATATAGAAACATGGTTTCAGAAAAGAAAGGAAAATAGCAGATATGAATCGTATTGAAGCAAAAATGAAAGCCTTACAGGAAAAGGGAGAAAAGGCATTTATTACCTATATCACAGCGGGACTTCCGGATCTGGAGGGCACAAAGAAACTTTTAAAAGCGCAGGAGGAGGCAGGACTTGATGTGGTGGAACTCGGAATCCCGTTTTCCGATCCTGTGGCAGACGGTCCGGTTATCCAGGATGCGTCCTATAAAGCAATCTGTAACGGTATTAATCTGAAAAAGGTATTTGTGACGGTAGAAGAGTTAAGAAAAGAAGGCTCTGAACTTCCAATCGTTTTTATGATGTATTACAACACGGTACTGCATTACGGAGTAGAGGCGTTTGTAAAAAAATGTAATGAGGTTGGTGTAGATGGACTGATCATCCCGGATCTTCCTTTCGAGGAGCAGGAAGAAATAAACCAATATTTAAATCAGGATGATACGACGATATTAATTCAGCTTGTTTCACCTGTTTCAGGCGATCGTATTCCAAAGATATTAGACGGTGCAAAAGGATTTGTATACTGTGTGTCATCCATGGGAGTGACAGGTCAGGGAGCAGAGTTTCATAAGGAGGTTTTAAGTTATCTTAAGAGAGTTAAGGAGGCATCAAAGATCCCGGTTATGATGGGATTTGGCATCCGTACGGCAGAGGATGTGAAGCCGATGAAGGATACGATCGATGGTGCGATCGTCGGAAGCCATTTTATCCGTCTGATGGAGGAAAATGATTACAGCACAAAAGTGGCAGCAGAATATTGCAGCACATTTAAGAAAGAATTAAATCAGCTTTAAATAAAAACAGGGAGGAAAATCATGCACTGCATGCTGGGCATTGCTCCTGCAAGAGGCAAATGCTATAAAAAACATAGCATGCATTTTGCTCCGCAAAACAGGGAGGAAAATCCTCTGCTCCTGCAAAGGCAGTCGCATTTTGCTCCGCAAAACAGGGAGGATCATCATGAAAGAATACATAGCAAAAGTTGTAGATGGAAAAGATTTAACTGAAGAAGAAGCAAAAAAAGCAATGGAGATCATGCTCAGTGGAGAGGCGACACAGGCACAGATCGCAGCATTTTTAACAGCGATGCGTATGAAAGGGGAAACATTAGAGGAACTGATCGGTCTTGCATCGGTATTGCGGGATAAAGCCGAGACGATCACACCAAGGGCAGAAAACTATGTGGATCTGGTCGGAACAGGTGGAGACTGTACCTATACATTTAATATTTCAACAACATCTGCCTTCGTTGTTGCAGCGGCAGGACTTCCGGTCGCAAAGCATGGAAACCGTTCGATTTCCTCGAAATCCGGTGCCGGGGATGTGCTTGAGGCACTTGGAGTCAATATCATGGCAGAACCTGCACTGGTTCAGAAATGTGTTGATGAAGTTGGCATCGGTTTCATGTTTGCCCAGCTTTTCAATAAATCCATGAAGTATGTCGGTCAGGCGAGAAAAGAGATGCGAGTCCGTACCGTATTTAATATTTTAGGACCGTTAGCGAATCCATCGCGTGCAAAAAATATGGTCGTTGGTGTATACAGTCCGGCATTGACGGAAAAAATAGCAAAAGCAATGAGTAAACTTGGTGTAGAGCGCGGATTTGTCATCAGTGGAAATGACAATATGGATGAATTTACATTAAGCGGCACGACTACCGTATCCGAGATCAATGGCGATGATGTTAAAACTTATGAAGTAACCCCGGAACAGTTTGGATTAAAGAGGGTTTCCTTAGAAGAGCTGCGCGGTGGGGATGGTGTGCAGAATGCAGCCATTACGAAAGCAATTTTAAGTGGAGAAGAAAAAGGAGCGAAAAGAGATATCGTTCTTTTGAATGCCGGAGCTACTCTTTATATCGGAGGGGTTGCAGATTCCATAGAATCTGGTGTAAAATTAGCTGCAGAAACGATCGACTCCGGAAAAGCAATGAAAAAACTTGAGGAATTAGTCAGAGTTTCAAATTCATAATGAAACAGGAGAGAAGCAATGATACGATTTAACAGCGATTATACGGAAGGCTGCCATCCGGCAATTTTAAAAAAACTCGAAGAGACAAACATGGAGCAGACAGCAGGATATGGAGAGGATGAATATTGCAGAGAGGCGGCAGAACGGATAAAAGCTGTCTGCCTTGCACCGGATGCAGATGTGCATTTTCTGGTGGGAGGAACACAGACAAATGTTACGGTCATTGCATCCGCATTAAAATCATATCAGGGAGTCATCACGGCGACAACCGGACATATCAATGTACATGAAACAGGTGCACTTGAAGCGTGCGGACACAAATGTCTGACAATCGAGACGCCGGATGGCAAACTGACAGCAGAACAGGTTTTAAAATATACAAAAGCGCATTTTGCAGATGAGAGTTTTGAACATACAGTGCAGCCCAAAATGGTATATATTTCCAATCCTACAGAACTTGGTACTATTTATAAAAAAGCAGAACTTGAGACATTATACCGTGTGTGCAGGGAAAATGACCTGTATCTGTTTTTGGATGGTGCAAGACTCGGTTACGGTCTTGCATGCAGGGAAAATGATCTGACGATGGCTGACATTGCAGCGAATACGGATGTTTTCTATATTGGAGGAACCAAAGTAGGCGCATTATTCGGAGAAGCTGTTGTGATCACCAATCCGGAGTTAAAAAAGGATTTCCGGTATAACATCAAACAGCGTGGCGGTATGTTAGCAAAGGGAAGACTGCTGGGCATCCAGTTCCTGACTTTATTTGAAGAAAACCGTTATTTTGAGATATCGGCACATGCAGCACATCTGGCAGAAAAATTAAAAGATGAACTGACAAAAATGGGGGTAACATTTTATATTGATTCCCCGACAAACCAGCAGTTTCCGGTCTTGCCGGATGATGTGTTAGAGAAACTGGGAGAAAAATACAGTTTTGCATATCAGGCAAGAGTGGATGAAACACACAGTGCAGTCCGTTTTTGTACCTGCTGGGCAACGAAAGAAGAAAATATCGATGCACTTCTTGCTGACATAAGAGCGATCATATAGGAATGGAGACAGATAAAATGCCGGCAAAGAAAAAGATATTATTACTTGCAACAGGAGGTACGATTGCTTCTAAAAAATCTGAAAATGGTTTAAAACCGCAGATCACACCGGAAGAATTATTAGAGTACATTCCACAGGTAAAAGAATTCTGTGAGGTATCCGCGATACAGTTATTAAATCTTGACAGTTCTAATATGGAGCCAAAGCACTGGAAAAAGATCGTGCATGCGATCCGGGAATATTATGATGCTTATGATGGATTTGTAATTGCCCATGGCACAGATACGATGGCGTATACAGCAGCAGCGTTATCATATATGATCCAGAATTCAACGAAGCCGATCGTGATCACGGGAGCACAGAAACCGATCGATCTTGAGATCACGGATGCAAAGTCAAATCTGATTGATAGTTTTTTGTATGCGTCAGATGAAAAATCACAGGGTGTGCAGATCGTTTTTGATGGTAAAGTTATCGCCGGAACGCGTGCAAAGAAGGTCAGATCCAAAAGTTATAATGCGTTTTCGAGTATTGATTTTCCGTCACTGGCAGTCATTCAGGATGGGAATATTATGCGTTATCTGCCGATGCTCCCTTATGAGGATGAAGTACGGTTTTATGAAGAACTTGATGAAAATATTTTTTTGATGAAACTGATCCCTGGCATCAGACCTAGAGTTTTACAGAGTATTTTTGAAAATTATGACTGTATCATTGTGGAAAGTTTTGGTGTGGGCGGCATACCAAAATCAATAGCTGATGAATTTTACCGGTTATGCAGGCAGTACCCTGACAAACTGGTTGTTATGGCGACGCAGGTGGCTCATGAGGGAAGCGATATGACAGTATACGAGGTCGGTCATGATATGAAGAAGTACTGCCGTTTTTTAGAGTCCTATGATATGACATTAGAATCTGTGATCGCAAAAACGATGTGGATGCTTGGAAATTTTGATCTTTGCAGCGTAGATCCGAACGATATTTTTTATAATAATATTAATTATGATGTGATCTTTGGAAAAAACAGGAAGTGCTGAAGCTGTTTTTGCTGTGATCTGGTAAAATATAGTCTTTGGAGTATAGCTTGACAGCGATTGAACAGTGACCTGCAAATGATGAAATGTAAACAATATATATGAAAAGGTTGACAATAAAAGAGAATCGGAATAGACTGTAAAGAAACAAAAGCGGAAAATGTTTTGTCCGCAGAAAAGAGGAGAAACATGAAAATTTCAACAAAAACAATCGTTACCGTTGGAATGTTTACTGCGGTTCTTGCAGTTCTTTCCATTCTTCAGATTCCGATGCCGACAGGTGTTCCAATCACGCTGCAGACATTTGCAATGGCGTTATGTGGGTATGTGTTAGGATGGCAGCTTGGAATTTCAGCAACATTGCTTTATATTGTACTGGGAACTGTTGGTGTTCCGATTTTTGCAGGAATGAGTGCAGGACCGGGCGTGTTATTTGGCTATACAGGTGGATTTATTTTTGGATTTATCTTTCTGACTTTATTATGTGGTATTTCTGTGCACAGAAAAAATGCAGCAGTAAAGATTGTCCTTGGATTGGCAGGACTGATCATCTGTCATCTGCTTGGTGCGATCCAGTATGCAGTTTTGGCGAAGATTACACTTGGTGCATCTTTGGTTGCTGTGTCACTGCCGTATCTTGTAAAAGATGTGATTTCCGTGGTTGGTGCTTATCTGGTTGCGATCGCTGTGCGTAAGGCACTTCGCGCAGGAAATATTTTGCAGGATGCAAAAGCAGCTTAAAGGCGACATATCTATGAAAAAGTTTCGCGTTCACCATATTTTATGCACCGTTCTTTACCAGGGGGAAGGGTATAGTGGGGCATTTTGTGATAATATGACACAGAAAGTGCATGAACTGAAAGATAATTTAGATGGAGCACTTATTCTTGTGACAGATCCTGATATGATCTGTGCGCGCTGCCCGAACCGGACACCGGATGATACATGTCTTGATGAAAAAAATCATGTGAAGATCAAAGATCTGGAGCTGTTAAAGTTATTCGAATGGGAAGAAAATAAAAGCTATTCTTATTACGAATTATTACTGGATGCAGCCGGAAAAATGGATGCAAAAGAGTTTACGAGAAGTTGTGGAAAATGTAGATGGTATAAGGAAGGATTATGTAGTTATGAAATGTGGCGGAAAAATGCAGAAGAAATATTACGCAAAAAATAGGCAGACGAGGTTCTGCCTGTTTTTGCGCCAGGCTATGGCATGGGCACTGATCGTTATGCTTGTTGTTTCCGGAATGGTGGGATGGCAGACAGAGAAAGTGCAGGCTGCAACCAGGAAACCGGTCAAAATTACATTAAGTAAAAAAGCGGTCAGTACTACGGTTGGAAGCAAAGTAAAACTGAAAGTAAAGAGTGTCAGTCCCCAAAAAGCATCTAAAAATGTTACATGGAAAAGTTCAGATAAAAAATTGCGATCGTAACATCAAAAGGAGTCGTAAAAGCAAAAAAGAAAGGAACTGTTACGATTACCGCAACAATGGACTCTTGGATATAAGGCTTATATTACTTACAAGTGATCAATATACTTTAAAAATATTCTATATCGTCAATAAAAAAGGCAGATCAATTTTTCCAATGGATTGATCTGCCTTTTAAATATAGCGTTATTCCGTCCGCTTATTGATATAATTGGTCTTATATTTTGAATAAATGATCTTCTGGCTGTGATACAGTCCGAAATAGCCGGAAAGCATATAACTGAAAGCAACTGCAAGTAAAAAATATGGCATTCCATCATAACCAAACAGCTCAAAACTGATCAGAAGAGAGGTGATCGGGCAGTTGGTCACACCGCAGAATACAGCAGCCATGCCGACAGCGGTGCAGAGTGTAGGGGAAAAACCAAGCAGGTTTCCGAACAGACATCCAAAAGCTGCGCCTGTGAAAAAGGAAGGTACAATTTCACCGCCTTTATAGCCGGCACCAAGTGTGGCGGCTGTAAAAATCATTTTCAGTAAAAATGCTTCCGGGCGTACGGTGCCATCGATGCATTGCGCAATGATATTGACGCCTGTTCCGTTATAATTCTGGTTGCCGACGAGAAGCGTGAGCACGATCACAATACATCCACCGACGAAAACCCGGACATATGGGTTCTTAAAAAAGCGTTTATAAAGTGCCTCGGATTGGTGCAGCATCACGCAGAAAAGGATGCTGATGCCGGCACAGAGAATTGCTAACACACAGATTCGGACAGCGTTGCCAATTCCAAAGGATGGAATGGAATCGATCAGAAAAAGTTCCTGTGAGATTCCGAAAGAAACAGCAATCCCGTGAGCGACAAGGGAAGATATCACACACGGAACCAATGCCGCATAATACATAATGCCGACGCTGACAACTTCCATGGAGAAAATAGCAGCAGCCATAGGTGTGCCAAACAATGCGGAGAAACAGGCACTCATGCCGCACATGATCATAATATGTTTGTCCTTGTCGTCAAAATGAAACAGTTTACCAATTCCGTTACCGATGCTTCCGCCAAGCTGCAGAGCAGCACCCTCACGGCCTGCAGAACCGCCGAACAGATGTGTGATCAGTGTGGAGATAAAAATTAACGGTGCCATTTTAAGCGGCAGATTATCGTCAGAATGGATCGCAGAGATTACGAGATTTGTTCCTGTGTCATGTTCGTCATGCAGCAGACGGTAACAGCCAACGATCACGAGACCTCCAAATGGAAGCAGAAAAATAAGCCATGGATGTTTGATGCGGATGAGTGTAACTAATGTCATACCAAAATAAAATAATGTTCCTGCACCGCCGGCAACAACACCGGAGATGATCGCAAATAAAACCCATTTAATAGAAGTTTCGATTCGTTTTAAATTATGCTTTATCTTATGTCTGATGATTTCTTTCATAATAATCCCCATTTCTGAGCAACTTGCTGCGAAGAGATGCCATCACACGAGTTCTCATTCTGAATATTTCCTAACAAAATCTTAGCATTTTCCTTCCTTTTTTACAATATAAAACAATAACAAGTGCAATATGCACAAAAACAGGATGCAATATTTAGATAAAACATTGAAAATGTCAAAATGGTATTGCGTTTTTTTGAATAGCGTCTTATAATCTGACTATCAAATGAAAACGTTACCGGAAGCATTACCGCAAACAATACCGGAAACGTTTCACGAGATATCATACACAATTTCAGGAGGGTAAAAAAGATGAAAAGAAAAGTTTTATCAGTGATGTTAGCATCCGCTATGTTAGCAACCATGTTTGCAGGATGTGGTAACGGAAATACGGGGAATACTTCCGGAACGGCAAACGCAGGAAACAAGACAGAAGAGGCTGCAAAGACAACAGAGGCATCTGATGCAGGGCAGACTGCAGACAGTGCATCGGGAAGCGGTTCTGTATATTATCTGAACTTCAAACCGGAGCAGGATCAGGCATGGCAGGATTTAGCAGGTATCTATACTGAGCAGACCGGTGTACCGGTAACGGTTATCACGGCTGCAGATGGTACATATGAGCAGACATTAAAATCTGAGATGGCAAAGAGCGAAGCTCCTACATTATTTCAGGTAAATGGACCGGTAGGACTTGCAAACTGGAAAGATTACTGCTACGACTTATCTGACAGCGAGATCTGCAAACAGCTTTCAAGTGAAGATTTTGCATTAAAGAATGATGCCGGCGAGGTTTCCGGTGTCGCATATGTGCTCGAGACATACGGTATCATTTACAATAAGAAGATTTTAAATGATTACTGTACCATGGATAACGCAGTGATTTCTTCTCCGGATGAGATCAACAGCTTTGACAAATTAAAAGCAGTGGCAGATGATATTCAGGCGAGAAAAGATGAGATCAACAGCCAGTTCGGATACGATCTTCAGGGTGCATTCACATCCGCAGGTATGGATGGATCTTCTGACTGGAGATTTAAGACACATCTTGCAAATCTTCCAATTTACTATGAATACAAAGACAAAGGCATCACAAGCACAGATGCGATCGAGGGAACATACCTTGATAATTACAAACAGATCTGGGATTTATACATCACAGATTCTACCTGTGAGCCGGGCGTTCTTTCAAGCAAAACAGGTGATGAAGCTGAGTCAGAGTTCGGTATGGAAGAAGCAGTATTCTATCAGAATGGTACATGGGAGTATGGCAATCTGACAAACGAGGATAATGGATATTTAGTAACAGCAGATGATATGGGCATGATGCCGATTTACATTGGTGCTCCTGGTGAAGAAAATCAGGGACTCTGCACAGGTTCCGAAAACTACTGGTGTGTAAACAAACAGGCTTCGGAGGAAGATATTCAGGCAACACTTGATTTCTTAAGCTGGGTAATTAATTCGGATGAAGGACGTGACTCCATGGCGCATGCAATGGGATTTACAACACCATTCTTAACATTTACCGGAGATTATGTAGCTGACAACGTATTCATTCAGGATGCAAACCAGTATATTGCAGATGGCAAGACTCCTGTTTCATGGAACTTCTCAACCATTCCTTCTGAGACATGGAAAGATGGCGTTGGTTCTGCATTACTTGAGTATGCACAGGGTACCGGTGACTGGGATGCAGTTGTAAGTGCATTCGTAGACGGCTGGGCAACTGAGTATGCAGCAGCAAACGGACAGTAAATAATAACTCCTCTTTTAGAAAATAGTAAATTTGTGGTTACTGTTCACTCGCAAGCTTGACACTTGCTGTCAAGCTGTGCGCCAAAGACTATATCATGCCAGATTACAGCCCTATGCATCGAAGATGCATTTAAAATGGGCTGTAATCGTTACTGCTCACACAGTATGTGTGAACAGTAACAATTTGTGCGGTATCTGTGCCGATACCGCACAAACCATATATAAAGGAAATTTTCTGAAAGAACTGCATTTAGAGATTGAACGGATTTATGAGAGGTTAAAGACTATGGAGAAATCAATAAAAAAATATTTTCCAATTTTTGCGCTCCCGACTTTAGTGGCATTTACCATAGGTTTTATAGTTCCTTTTCTTATGGGTATCTATTTATCATTTTGTGAATTTACCACAGTAACGGATGCGTCATTTGTCGGACTGAAAAATTACCTGCGTGTATTTACCGATCCAACATTTGTACATGCGCTGTGGTATACCGCATTATTTACGGTGGTATCAGTGCTTACGATCAATGTATTTGCATTTACCATAGCGATGCTTTTAACAAAGGGAATTAAGGGAACAAATGTGTTCCGAACTGTATTTTTTATGCCGAACCTGATCGGAGGTATCGTTTTAGGATATATCTGGCAGATCCTTTTAAACGGAATTCTGGCAAACTTCGGAAAAACATTGACCTATTCTTCCTCATATGGTTTCTGGGGACTGATCGTTTTGATGAACTGGCAGCAGATCGGTTATATGATGATCATTTATATTGCGGGTATCCAGAACATTCCGGGTGAACTGATCGAGGCAGCAAAGATGGATGGTGCAAACAGCTGGCAGCTGTTAAAGAAAGTAACGATTCCGATGGTTATGCCATCCATCACGATTTGTACATTCCTGACACTGACGAACTCCTTTAAGCTGTTCGACCAGAACCTTGCATTGACAGCAGGAGAGCCGTCAAACAATTCACAGATGCTTGCGTTAAATATCTTTGATACATTTTATGGAAGAAATGGATGGGAAGGTGTCGGACAGGCGAAGGCGGTGATCTTCTTTATCATAGTGGCAGTTATCGCACTGGCACAGAACCGTCTGACCAGAAGTAAGGAGGTACAGCAGTAATGGCAAAACAGACAGACAATCAGGTAAGTGCAGTAAGGCGTGCAAAACACGGATGGATACTGACACTGTTTTTCAGCATTTTAGCTGTATTTTATCTGTATCCGATTTTTTTGGTGTTGATCAACTCGTTAAAGAAAAAAGGATTTATTATGAAAAGTCCTTTTGCACTTCCGGATGAGCGTTCTTTCTTCGGTATGACAAACTTTGTAAAGGGAATTGAGAAGACGAATTTCTTTGCAGCGTTCGGTAACTCGGTTATTATCACGGTAGGTTCCGTGGCAGTGATCATATTCTGCACATCCATGTGTGCATGGTTTATCACCAGAGTACATAATAAATTTACCATGGCACTTTACATGTTATGTCTTTTCTCCATGATCGTGCCGTTCCAGATGGTAATGTTCCCGTTATCTAAGCTGGCAAACATGATGCATTTGAGCAACCCGATCGGTATTATATTAGTATATCTGGGATTTGGAGCAGGGCTTGCGGTATTTATGTTCTGTGGATTTGTAAAGAGCATTCCGTTAGAGATCGAGGAGGCCGCCATGATCGATGGCTGTACACCCATCCAGACCTTCTTCCAGGTCGTATTCCCAATCATGAAACCAACGGTTATCACGGTTGCAATCTTACAGGCAATGTGGATCTGGAATGATTATCTGTTGCCGTATCTGGTACTTGACCTGAAAAAATATAAGACGATCCCGATTGTAATCCAGTATTTAAAAGGCGGTTACGGTGCGGTAGACTGGGGTACCATGATGGCGATGCTGGTACTCGCAATCATCCCGATCATCATTTTTTATGGAATCTGTCAGAAATATATTATTGAAGGAGTAGTTGCAGGAGCGGTAAAAGGCTGATATATTATTAAGAAATGTATATTTTTTGTTGAAATTTGACAAAAATTCAAATTTTACGAAAAAATACGAAAAAATAGTAGACAGGAATGAAAAATATGGTTACGATAAAAGACATAGCCAGGGAATCAGGATATTCCGTCAGTACCGTGTCACGTGTGCTGAATCACAGAAATGATGTCAGTCCGGATGCAAAAAAGAAAATCGAAAAAGTAGTCGCAGCGTATAATTTTGTGCCAAACAATAACGCGAAACATCTAAAACAGAGTAATTCCAAATCCATTGGTGTGCTGGTAAAAGGTATCCAAAATATGCTTTTTGCCAGCATCGTGGAAGAAATCCAGTGTATGATTGAAAATACAGACTATACGCTGATCGTATCCTATTTAGATGAGGATGCAGATGAGGTGGAGCAGGCAGTTCTCCTCTGCAGGGAGAGAAAGCCGCTTGGACTGCTCTTTTTAGGAGGTAATCCGGAGTATTTCAAAAAAGAATTTGCGCAGGTCGATGTGCCGTGTGTGCTTGTGACAAACCTTGCAGACCAGATGGATTTTCCAAACCTTTCTTCTGTTGCGACAGACGATATTGCCGCTGCAAAATGTGCAGTGGATGCGTTATTTGATGCAGGGCATACAAAAATCGGTATTTTAGGTGGTGATATTGAAAAATCATACACCAGTCATCAGCGGTTTATTGGCTGTCAGCAGAGCTTTCTTGAGCATGATATGGTGTTTGTGCCAGAGAAAAGTTACGAAAAAGCACGATTTTCCTATGACAGTGCATATCGTGCGATGAAACGTCTGATCGCACGATGCCCGGATATCACAGCGGTGTTTGCTATGTCAGATGTCATGGCGATCGGTGCGATCCGTGCATTGCGGGATTTAGAATACCGTGTGCCGGAGGATGTGTCGGTTATCGGATTTGACGGAACTGCACTGGCAGAATATTACAATCCAAAACTTGCAACGATCAAACAGCAGTATCAGACGCTTGCAACCAGAAGTGTTGAGATCCTGTTTGGACAGATTGAGTTAAAAAGGAGTCAGATCCATGAGATCGTCCCGTTTGAACTGGCGAGTGGAGAGAGTATTCAAAAAATCAGGTAACACATATAGATAGTAGGAGGAACAAATATTATGAGGACCAGCGGTGTGCTGATGCACATATCTTCCCTGCCGTCTCCTTACGGAATCGGTACTATGGGAAAAGAAGCAAGAAAATTTGCAGATTTTTTGAAAAAGGCAGGTCAGAAATACTGGCAGATCCTGCCAATCTGTCCGACCAGCTACGGAGATTCCCCGTATCAGTCTTTTTCCAGCTTTGCAGGTAATCCTTATTTTATTGATTTAGAATATCTTTGCAAAGAAAAATTACTGACAAAAAAAGAATGTGAATCATTTTCGTGGGGAACCAATCCGCAGTATGTGGATTATGGTCAGATGTATGTCTCACGTTATCCTTTGTTAAAGAAAGCATATGACAGGTTCAGGAAAAATGAGCCGGAAGATTTTGCAGCATTCTGCAAGGATGAAGCAGAGTGGCTGGATGAATATGCACTTTTTATGGCATTAAAAGATGCTAACGGCGGTGTTGCATGGTTTGAGTGGGAAAAAGACTTAAAAACCAGAAAAACGGAAGCCTTAAAAGAAGCGCGGGTTACCTATGCAGAAGATATTGCGTTTTATAAAATGTTACAGTATCTGTTCTTTAAACAGTGGTGGGATTTAAAAGCGTATGTCAATGATCTTGGCATTGAGATCATCGGTGACGTGCCGATCTATGTTGCCGGAGACAGTGCTGATGTCTGGGCAAATCCGGGACAGTTTTATCTCGATGAGGAGTTAAATCCGATCGATGTAGCAGGCTGCCCGCCGGATGCATTTTCGGCAGACGGACAGCTCTGGGGTAATCCGTTATTCCGCTGGGATGCTATGAAAAAAGACGGCTACAGCTGGTGGACGAAGCGTGTAAAAGCAATGTCAAAATTATACGATATCGTCCGTATCGATCATTTCCGCGGTTTCGATTCTTACTATGCGATCCCGGCAAAAGACGATACAGCAAGAAACGGTGAGTGGAGAAAAGGCCCTGGCATGGATCTGTTTGAGACCTTAGAGAAAAAACTCGGCAAGTTAAATATCATTGTGGAGGATCTTGGATTTTTAACACCATCTGTTTTGAAGCTGGTAAAAGATTCCGGTTTCCCGGGAATGAAGGTCATCCAGTTCGCATTTGATTCAAGAGAGGGCAGTGATTATCTGCCACACAACTATGAGAAACATTGTGTCGTATATACCGGAACACATGACAATGATACGTTGATGGGCTGGATGAAGACAGCACCGAAGGCAAGTGTTAAATTTGCGAAAGAGTACTTAAATCTCACGGAGGAAGAAGGTTTTAACTGGGGTATGATGCGCGGTGCATGGGCATCAGTCGGAGATATGGCGATCGTTCCGATGCAGGATCTGATCGGAATCGGTTCCGAGGGACGTATGAATACACCGTCCACACTCGGCGGTAACTGGGAGTGGAGAGCAACTTCAGACCAGATCACCGGAAAACTTGCAAAACGTCTCTATAAATATATGGAGATGTATGGACGACTGAACAAGGAGCCGGAAGAAGAGGCAGATGAAGCAGAAGTGCCTGCAGTGGAAAAATAATAAATCAAAATGTTTATAAGTGAAAAAGGTTTTTGGGGATCTCAGCATGTAGCAGGCTGTGATCCCCTTTTTATATTGTGGGTTCCTTTTTGTCGGAAAATGTTTTAAAATAACATTCATAAAGGCAGAAAATGCCATAAAAATATTATACGTGGGGGCTACATGCTGTATTTTATTGTCAATGAAAAGTCAAAGAGTGGAAATGCAAAGCAGATCTGGAAAGATATAGAGGAAGTGCTTAAGGTAAGAAATGTTTCTTATCAGGTATTTGTATCCGAGTACCGTGGACATGCCGGAAAACTTGCGGGCGAGATATGTGCCATGGATGATGACGATATCTGTCTGGTTGCAGTCGGTGGAGACGGAACGGCAAATGAGGTGATCAATGGGATCACAGATTTTGAAAAAGTACGTTTCGGAGTGATACCGACCGGTTCCGGCAATGATCTTGCCAGAGGATTAGCACTTTCGAAAGATCCGAAAAACGGAATTGTACATATTTTAAATGCAATGAAAAAAACACGTGAGGATACCTGGTGTATGGATTTAGGTGAGGTAATCTTTGGTGATAAAAAAAGACTGTTTGCCATCAGTTCAGGAATCGGGCTTGATGCCTTAGTCTGTAAAAAAGCATTAAAATCAACGATTAAAGATATTTTAAACAAAATCCGGCTTGGAAAGCTGACATATCTGGTTTTGACAGTACAGTCTTTATTTACAATGCAGACCGCAGATATGGAAATTGTTTTTGACAAAGAGGAAAGCATACAGAAAAAAAGAATGATATTTACCGCGGCAATGAATTTTAAGGCCGAGGGAGGCGGTGTGCCAATGGCACCGGCAGCATCTGCCTGTGATGGGAAACTGTCATTCTGTGAAGCAGCAGGAATCCCGAAATGGAGAACGTTTCTCTGCCTGCCATTTCTGGTGGCAGCGAAACATACCTCTATTCATGGGTTTTCAGTGACGGATGCAAAAGACTGCACGATACACTTAAGCCGTCCGATGGTTGTGCATGCAGATGGAGAATACTGTGGTGAAGTTGCGGAAGTCCATTTCCGTTGTCTGCCGGGAAAACTTTGCGTGCTCAAATAACGGGATTTGGTATGCTGCCGTCATAAACAGGCATTCTTCTTCATAAAATGTTACAACATATGGAGGAGAATATCTGATGGAACATTTCAGTGATAACAGAGAATTTGACTTATACCGGGATATTAATACCCGTACCAATGGAGAAATTTACATAGGAGTTGTAGGTCCGGTGCGAACCGGAAAATCCACGTTCATTAAGCGTTTTATGGATCTAATGGTACTTCCTTTTATGGAAGATGAACATGCGAAAGAGCGTACCATGGATGAACTGCCACAGTCCGCAGCAGGAAAAACAATCATGACGACGGAACCGAAATTTATTCCACAGGAAGCAGCAGAGATTGTTTTGCCGGAACTGTCATCCGGCAGCACCGGCATGTCACAGCCGGCACTTCCACAGTCTGTACTGCAGGGGACTGCAATACAGGGAGCTGCCGCACAGACGAAGATAAAGGTACGTCTGATCGACTGCGTCGGATTTATGGTGGAAGGTGCATCCGGGCATATGGAGGGAAATGAAAGCCGCATGGTAAAAACGCCATGGTCAGAGCAGGAGATTCCTTTTACAACAGCGGCATCAATCGGTACCCAGAAAGTGATCCGGGATCATGCAACGATCGGAATTGTTGTGACAACCGATGGCTCAATCGGGGAACTGCCACGCAGTGCGTATGTGAAAGCGGAAGAACAGACAATAGATGAGCTGAATGCGATTGCAAAGCCGTATGTCATTCTGTTAAATTCGCAGAAACCATACAGTGATGAGACAAGGGAACTGGCATCAGGTCTGAAAGAAAAATATCAGACTGCTGTTTTACCTGTGAACTGTGAACAACTGCGGAAAGATGATATTGTCCGCATTTTAGAGAATATCCTCTGTGAGTTCCCGGTGACACGTGTCGAATTTTTTATTCCGAAATGGACAGAAATGTTAAAGCCGGAGCACCCGATGAAAGCGGAGATCATTAAAACTGCCACAGGGATCTTAGACAGCATGCATAAGACGGGAGATGTAAGGGCACTTACGTTTACGCCGGAGCAGTATGTATCGCAGATCAAGATCGACGAGACGGATCTTGCAACCGGGCGGGTGACGGTGCGGATGGACTTAGACGATAAATATTACTATGAAAATATGAGTGAACTGACCGGTGTGCCGATCGCAGGCGAATACGAGCTGATTTCTATGATAAGAGAAATGGCAGGACAGAAAGAGGCTTATGAAAAAGTGTCAGATGCTTTTAAATCAGTACAGGTAAAAGGCTATGGGGTTGTCAGTCCGGGACTTTCCGATATTCAAATGGAAGAGCCGGTTCTGATCCGGCATGGCAATAAATTTGGTGTAAAAATGAAAGCGGTATCACCATCGATCCATATGATACGCGCCAATATTGAAACTGAGATCGCACCGATCGTCGGAAGTGAGGAGCAGGCAAATGATCTGATATCCTATATTAAACAAGGACAGCAGAGTAAAGAGGGCGCATGGGAAACAAATATTTTCGGTAAATCGGTCGGAGAACTGATGGAAGATGGCATCCGCAATAAAATTGCAATGATGGATGATGAATGTCAGATGAAATTGCAGGATACTATGCAGAAAATTGTCAATGATAATAATGGTGGCATGGTATGCATCATCATTTGATGCGGTATTATTATTCATGATCGTAGAATGTTCATGGAATGTACATTATATAGACGAAAAATAAGAGAGAAAAGAGAAAAACAGATGAAAAAATTCATTCAGGGAATGTATCAGAAAAAGAATTTTGGACTAAGACTGACAGCGGTGACCTTAGCAGTGATTGTAATGGGATTTTCCTTGTCATTGCTGGTACTTGTGGATCTGGGAACAGATCCGTGTACCAGCATGAATCTTGCCATTTCTGAAAAACTGGGGATGGGAATCGGAAACTGGCAGGCACTGCTTAATACGGTCATATTTATTTTTGTCATTTTTTTAGGCAGAGAAAATATCGGATTTGGAACACTTGCAAATATGTTTCTGGTCGGCTATTCGCTGCAGTTTTTTTCTTGGGTATGGGAAAAGACATTGCCGGTGGGATTGTTTGATTCGATGGCAGTGCGCATTTTAGTACTGATTCCGGCATTGGCGATATTTGTTGTGGCGGCAGCAGTGTATATGGATGTGAAATTAGGAACAGCACCGTATGATGCGATTGCATTTATCATTGCAAAATGGGTGCCGAAGGTGCCGTTTCGGCTAGTGCGGATGGCATTTGACTTTACTATCATCGTGATTGCATTTTTATTTGGTGGCAAGATCGGAATCGTAACGATCCTGATGGGATTTACCCTTGGACCGGTCATCGGTGCTGTCGGTGAAAAGATCAGCAGGTTTATTGAGTGTGACTAAAGGATCAGATTTATTATCATCGGATGATTTTTGCGGGAGATGCTGGTATTTCCCGCTTTTTTGAAATTCGTTGTAGGCATCCTGATAAGCGGCGACAATGTATTCTTTCATGGGATCCTTGTCACTCACCATCGACATGGTATCTGAAAATATTTTGGCAGCCTCTTCCTTGCTTTTACAGTGTTCTAACTGCTGTTCAAGAGAGTCGCGCATCGCCTGGATTCTGGCTGCCTGCATATAGAGCTGGGGATCTACTGCCTGAAGAAAACGCATTTCTTCTTCGGTCAGTTTTTTCCCGCTTTTTAATTTTGCCTGGATCCTTGCTAATTCTGCCTGCTTTTCCTCGTCGGTCATGCCGCAGGCGGGGCTTAAAAGCTCGGAGATGTTCTGCGTCAGGTCAAAGGCATCCATGCCGGAAACACTGCCTGCATTTAAAATATTATCACCGGAAGAAAGACCGATGGAAGATTTTGATAAACGGTCTGTGATCTGGTCGACCACATTTCTTTTGCCGGAAGATGGGTTTAAAATCTTTTTTAAGCCGGAAAGATTGAGCTGAGTCATAAATTTTCTCCATTCCTATGTTATTTTCTTACAAAATATATCGGGGAAAATCAGCTTTTGTTTAGGATGGAGATTGGATTTTATGATTTCTTCTGTTATAATCGAAAATGACAGTGTTGCGAACAACAAAAAGAAAAATGGGAAGAATATAATGAATCCTGAGTTGACAGAAAATAGAGGGCAGGCAGAAGAATGGAGGTATTATGAATCCTGTATATGAAAAATTATTAAAATGCTATGATAGTTATAAGTCAAAAATTGATTTCACTCCAAAGGTGGCATTGATCTTAGGTTCCGGTCTTGGCGATTATGCGGATGATATCCGCGTGGTGGACACGTTAGATTATCGTGATATCGAAGGCTTCCCGGTGTCGACGGTTCCGGGGCATAAGGGCAGATTTATCTTCGGATATGTGGATGATGTTCCGGTTGTGTGCATGCAGGGGCGTGTGCATTATTATGAGGGATATGAGATGAGTGATGTTGTACTGCCGGTACGTCTGATGAAAATGATGGGCGCAGAGGTACTGCTCCTTACGAATGCTGCAGGCGGTATCCAGCTTGGCATGCGTGCCGGAGATTTCATGCTGATCAAAGACCAGATCGCAAGTTTTGTACCGTCACCGCTCAGGGGAGCCAATATTGAGGAACTCGGTGTGCGTTTCCCGGATATGAGCCAGATCTATGACTTAGATCTGCAGGAGACTGTAAAACATACAGCGGCAGCACTTGATATCCAGATCAAAGAGGGGACTTATATCCAGCTTTCCGGACCGCAGTTTGAGACACCGCATGAAGTCGCTATGTGCCGCACATTAGGTGCCGATGCAGTCGGCATGAGCACTGCCTGTGAGGCGGTCGCAGCAAAACATATGGGAATGAAAGTGCTTGGAATTTCCTGCATTTCCAACCTTGCAAGCGGGATCTCGGCAATTCCATTATCCCACGCGGAAGTCCAGGAGACAGCGGATGCCGTTGCTCCGAAATTCAAGGCACTTGTGACCGGGACGATCAAAGCAATCGGGGCACAGCAGAATTAAAGTTACTACGATTCAGCAGATCAAAAGATATGATCCGTTGAACAAAGACAATAAGAAAAGAGGAAAAAATGAACATACGTTTCTACAATGCAAAAATATTAGTACCGGCAGAAAACCACAAATTTCAGATCACAGAGGGCGAACTCTGGGTAAAAGGAAAAGAGATCTGCTACATCGGAGACGGTAAGACCGGCATCGATGCAGTCTGCCAGAATGGTGAGGCTTTCGTATGGGAGCGTGAGATCGACGCAAAAGGCAATCTTTTGATGCCTGGATTTAAAGATGCACATACGCATACAGCGATGACATTTTTACGTTCCTATGCAGATGACCTGCCGCTGCAGGACTGGCTGAACAAACAGGTATTTCCGAAAGAGGGACAGCTTACGGAGGATGATGTATACTGGCTCAATATCCTTGGAATCATGGAATACTTAACCAGCGGTATCACGTCCAACTTTGATATGTACTTCTTCCCGCCGGTCGATGCAAAGGCATCGGTAGATACTGGATTCCGTACCGTTCAGACCAGCGGATTGAACAACTTTGGCGGCACGGTAGAGTTGATGGAGGAAAATTATCACATTGTCAATGAGATGAGTGACCTGACAAGCTTTATCGTGGGATTTCATGCAGAATACACGACATCAAAAGAACTGATGGAGGGCGTGGCAAAACTGGCACAGAAATTAAAATCCCCGGTATGGCTGCACAATTCCGAAACAAAACTGGAAGTGGCAGAGTGCAAAGAGCGCTGGGGTATGACACCGACACAGCTTACGGATGCACTTGGTATGTACGAGTACGGCGGCGGCGGTTACCACTGTGTATGGTTTGAGGATGCTGATTTTGAAATTTACAAGAAGAAAAAACTGACAGCAGTGACAAACCCGGCTTCCAACTTAAAACTTGCTTCTGGTATCTGTCCAACCAAACGTTTTGTGGATGAGGGAATCTCCATGGCGATCGGAACCGATGGCCCGGCAAGCAACAACTGCTTGGATATGTTCCGTGAGATGTTTTTGACATCCGCACTTGCAAAGGTGCGTGAGATGGATGCAGAGTGTGTCAGTGCAGATGAAATTTTATACATGGCAACCACAGGCGGTGCACATGCCATGCAGTTATTTGACTGTGACAGCCTTGCAGTCGGCAAAAAAGCAGACCTTGTCATGATCGACTTAAATCAGCCAAATATGCAGCCGGAAAATAATATCGTGAAAAATCTTGTATACAGCGGCAGTAAGCAGAATGTAAAACTGACTATGGTAAATGGAAAAATTTTATACGAAGACCAGAAATTTGACATCGGATTTGATCCGGCAGACATTTACCGTCGTGCAAATGAGATCATCCGTCGGATGAAATAAAAATACATGCTTTGCAGATATTCGGTTGCTATGAATAAAAAGTCAGAAGGAGAAATATGCAGGTAATATTTATACATCACAGCTGTTTCCTTGTTGAAGTAGATGAAAAAGTACTGATTTTTGACTGGTTTGCAGGAGACAGGATCAAAGGATACACATTTCATGGAGTGATTCCGGAATATGAACCGGACACGCCAATTTATGTGTTTGCAAGCCACAAGCATCAGGATCATTTTGATATGGATGTGTTGCACTGGGCAGAAAAATATAAAAATATTCATTATATTTTTTCGAAAGACTGCAAAATGAGTCCGCATTTTTTACAGAAACATGGATTTTTGGAAAATATCAGAGAGAAGATCACCTATGTTTCTGCAGGGGAAAAATACCAGGTAGATGATGTGAAGATTGAGACATTGCGCTCAACGGATGCAGGAGTTGCATTTTATGTAGAGACACACGGTGCTACATTTTTCCATGCAGGTGATTTAAACGACTGGACATGGGAAGGTGCGGGAGATCTGATCAACGGCAGGATGAGAAGAGAATACCGGACGCAGATCAAAAAACTTGCGGGAAAACCGGTCAATCTTGCATTTGTTCCGATGGATCCAAGACAGGGAACCAATCAGGAACTTGGCATGGACTACTTTTTAGAGACAACATCTGCAGAATATGTATTCCCGATGCATATGTGGCAGGATTATTCACATATCCCGGTTTATAAAAAGAAAATATGGAATCCGGGGATGGCGGAGCGTGTGGTGGAAATCACACATGAAAATCAGGTTTTCCTGATTGAGGAACAGTAGTGTTAACGCTACTGTTCACAGGCAGGCATTTTCTGAACTGAAAATGCCGTATGATACAGTGGTGGCAGCAGATTTTGCCGATTTGGAATGCGAAGCATCGGCAAAATCCGTTGCTGGAACGAGGTACGAGTGAATAGTAACATGTTAACGCTTGACGCATAGGAAAAAAGTGCGTTATACTGAATAAGTTATAGAAGATAGAAAGGCAGGGGTATCTATGGCAGTATTTGGATGGTTTGTACATTATGTGTTAATCATGGTAATTCTTGCAGCAGTTGCAGTCGCAGGAGTATTTGCCGGCAGAAAATGGGCAGAGAAAAGCAAGACAAAAAAAGATGCTGCAGCATCCGGAAATACCGGAAAAGAATAACACCGTCGTGACCCGGCAAAAGAGCAGGGTATGAAATAATTTATACAACGTTGGAGGAACTTGTCGTGAAGAAGTTTTACGGAGAAAATGAATTGCGCAGAATGTATCTTGAGTTTTTTGAGAGCAAGGGACATCTTGCAATGAAGAGTTTTTCATTGGTACCACACAATGATAACAGCTTACTTTTGATCAATGCGGGTATGGCACCGCTTAAGCCATATTTCACAGGTCAGGAGATACCGCCGAGGAGAAGAGTGACCACTTGTCAGAAGTGTATCCGTACCGGCGATATTGAGAATGTCGGTAAGACAGCACGTCACCTGACATTTTTTGAGATGCTTGGCAATTTCTCATTTGGTGATTACTTTAAACATGAAGCGATACACTGGTCATGGGAGTTTTTAACCCAGGTTCTTGGGCTTGAGGAGGACAGACTTTATCCGTCTATTTACGGGGAAGATGATGAGGCATTCGAAATCTGGAACAAAGAAGTGGGTGTTCCGGCAGAGAAGATCACCAGATTTTACCGTGATCCGGAAACCGGAGAATGTGATAACTTCTGGGAGCATGGCGCTGGTCCTTGCGGTCCTTGTTCTGAGATCTATTATGATCGTGGAGAAAAATACGGCTGTGGCAAACCGGACTGTAAAGTAGGATGCGACTGCGACCGTTTCATGGAAGTATGGAACAACGTATTCACCCAGTTTGAGGGTGACGGTAAGGGCGGTTACACAGAACTTGCACAGAAAAATATTGATACCGGTATGGGATTGGAGCGTTTAGCTGTTGTTATGCAGGATGTAGATTCTGTATTCGATATTGATACCATGAAAGCAATCCGCGACAAGGTATGTGAGCTGTCCGGTAAAAAATATCAGGTAGATGCATTAGACGATGTATCCATCCGTCTGATCACTGATCATATCCGTTCTGCAACGTTTATGGTTTCCGATGGTATCATGCCTTCAAATGAGGGACGTGGATATGTACTGCGCCGTATCATCCGCCGTGCAGCAAGACACGGAAGAATGCTTGGTATAGATGGCATCTTTATGGCAAAACTGGCTGCTACCGTAATCAATGAGAGTAAGGATGGTTATCCGGAACTTGAAGAGAAAAAAGATTTTATCTTTAAAGTATTATCTCAGGAAGAAGAAAAATTTGGAAAAACAATCGATCAGGGACTTTCCATCCTTTCTGATATGGAAAAACAGATGGAAGCAGACGGCGTAAAGGTTCTTTCCGGTGAGAATGCATTTAAACTTTATGATACTTATGGATTCCCGATGGATCTGACACAGGAGATCCTTGAAGAAAAAGGATTTTCTGTCGATGAAGAGGGATTCAAAAAGGCGATGGAAGTACAGCGTACCACAGCGAGAAAAGCCCGCAAAGTGACAAACTACATGGGCGCTGATGAGACAGTATATGAGTCTGTCGATCCTTCTGTTACCACAGAGTTTGTAGGCTATGATTCCTTAAACTGCAAGTCAAAAATTACCGTACTTACCACAGAGACGGAGATCGTTGAGGCATTATCTGATGGAGAGGTTGGAACCGTGATCGTAGAACAGACTCCATTCTATGCTACCATGGGTGGACAGCAGGGAGATAAGGGTATCATCCGCACTGCAACCGGAGAATTCCAGGTAGAGGATACGATCAAATTACTTGGCGGAAAAGTAGGACATGTCGGAAAGATGATCTCCGGTATGATGAAAACAGGAGATGAGGCAGATCTTTCGGTAGATGCAGCACTCCGTGCAAAGATCTGTAAGAACCATTCCGCAACACATTTACTGCAGAAAGCATTGCGTGAAGTATTAGGAACCCACGTAGAGCAGGCAGGTTCCTATCAGGATGGCGAGCGTACCCGTTTCGATTTCAGTCATTTTGCAGCCATGACACCGGAGGAACTTGAAAAAGTAGAAAAGATCGTCAATGATAAGATCGCAGAGGCAATTCCGGTACGCACAGATGTGATGACTGTAGATGAGGCGAAAAAGACAGGAGCCATGGCGTTATTTGGCGAAAAATACGGTGAGACTGTCCGTGTGGTATCCATGGGAGATTTTTCCAAAGAATTCTGTGGTGGTACTCATGTAAAGAATACATCCGAAATAGCAGCATTCAAGATCATCTCTGAAAATGGTGTTGCAGCAGGCGTCCGCAGAATCGAGGCACTGACCGGAGACAACGTATTTGCTTACTATCGCAATTTAGAGAAAGAACTTTTAGAGGCAGCGAAAGCGGCAAAGGCAACACCGGCGACATTAACAGAGAAAATCGAGCATATGCAGGCAGAGATCAAAGCACTGACCAGCGAAAACGAGTCCTTAAAGAGCAAAGCAGCAAAAGAGGCGCTTGGAGATGTCATGGATCAGATTGTGGAAGTAAAAGGTGTGAAATTACTTGCTTCTGCCGTAGACGGTGTAGATATGAACGGTCTGCGTGATCTTGGAGACCAGTTAAAAGAACAGCTTGGTGAAGGTGTGATCGTACTTGCTTCTTCCTGTGAAGGAAAAGTAAATCTGATCGTTATGGCAACTGATGCAGCAATGAAACAGGGAGCGCATGCAGGAAATCTGATCAAGAGCATTGCCGGCAAAGTCGGCGGTGGCGGCGGCGGACGTCCAAATATGGCACAGGCGGGAGGCAAAAATCCGGCTGGTATTTTGGAGGCGATCGCAGAGGCAAAAACAGCACTTGAGGCACAGCTTTCCTAAAAGCTGTTTAGCATGATTGTCCCGCAACTGAAGAATCACGGAAGATGACAGCTTTTTAGCTATGGAGGCAAAAGATGGATAAAGAAATGGAATTTAAAAATAAGAGTATTAAAGAAAAGGTAAACGGAAGCTTTGAAATGATCATAGTTTTATATGTGGTCAGCGTGGCGTTTGCAGTATTTTTAATGTTTGCAGTAAAAATTGTTCCGTCTGCAACAGAGTATTTTGTGCTTGCCGGAGGTATTGTTGTGCTTGCGATTATAACGGTCTGCAGTATTCTGGCAACATTGAAACGGGCTAAGATGCTGATACACTATATTGTAGAACCGGTCAGGGAACTAAGCAGTGTGGCAGAAAAAATCTCTGGTGGAGAACTTGATATTGAAATTGCTTATCAGTCGGAGGATGAGATCGGAGAACTTGCAGAAGATTTTCGCAAAACAGCAACTACGCTGCAACGGATTATAGGAGATCTTAATCATATTCTGGATGCATTTGCAAAAGGTGATTATACGGTAAAATCCGGATGCAGGGATGCTTATGTGGGAGAATTTGATACGGTGCATGCAAAACTGATTGCAACAACAGAACATGTTAGTGATGCTTTAAAATCAATCCGTGAATCTTCGAATCAGGTGGCACAGGGATCCGACCAGCTTGCAGTCAGCGCACAGGATCTTGCCAAAAATGCAACGGATCAGGCAGTGGCCGTTGATTCTTTAGCACAGAGCGTTTCAGAAATCACAGAACAGATTCTTGGAACAAGTAAGTCGATTGATATTGTACATGATAAAGCGAAAGACGTTGGAACAACAGCAGCGGTAAGCCAGCAGAAGATGACAGAACTGACAGAGGCAATGGAGCGTATTTCCGTGACATCCAAGGAAATCGGACAGGTTATCGAAGAAATTGAGAGTATTGCATCACAGACAAATCTGTTGTCCTTAAATGCATCTATTGAGGCAGCAAGAGCCGGTGAGGCAGGAAAAGGATTTGCAGTTGTTGCAGAGCAGATCCGTATGCTTGCTGAGAGCAGTGCAAATTCTGCAGATACGTCAAAACAGCTTTTGACAGAGAACCAGAATGAAGTAGAACACGGTAATCAGGTGACACAGCAGACGGCAGAATCTCTGACGGATGTTCTGAACGAACTGGATGCTATTGTGGGTGAGGTAGCAACGATCCGTACGGCATCTGATCGTGAGGCAGCCTTTGTAAAAGAGATCGAAGACAGCACGAAACAAATCAGCGACGCAATCCAGAGCAACTCTGCAGCATCGGAAGAAACATCTGCTACCAGTGAAGAACTTTCTGCAGAAGCAGATTCCTTAGAGGGCCTTGTAGAGCGTTTTAAACTGCGTTAAATGTTTGTTTAATACAGAGGAGAGAAAATGCAGATGAAAATAAAGGAAAAGATGATTGCTGTGGTTATGGCATTTGCAATGATGTTTACGTTTATTTTTGCAGGTGAAAGCAGTGAAGTAATCGCTGCTGCGAAAACAAAAGCATTAGAGATAAATGTTGATTTTGCCAGGAATGCAGCAAGTGGAGATGACAGCGGGATATATGTAAAGAGCCTGATTTCCAATAAAAAAATTACTTTTGGAAAGACTTATGTATTTCAGACAAAAATTTATGTGCCAGCCGTTTATATGAAAACTGGAAGAATATGGGTAAAACCTGCAGTTAATTTTTTTACAGGCAAAAATGGCGATACATATGCCGGAATGGCACAGTCTTCGAAAGAAGGATATTCTTATGATAAGAATTCGAAAGAAGTAAAAAAATATGGTGATTTTTATGTTGTCAATGTGAAAATACCATTGGATAACTGTGACAGGATTTCTGCATCAAAGGGAAGTGTGTATGGACATCTGTTCATCTCTGGTTTTAATAAGGCATATAAGGGAAGTATTTATGTTGATGATGTGACACTTACTGTAGATAAGAAATCAGTTGTAAAGCAAAATTATGAGAATGGAAAAAACAGTGGTTGCTGGTATTATCTTAACAGATCAGAAAAGGAATATACACCTGCAGTTGTTTCATTCTCAGGAAAAACATTGGATGTGACTAAGACATCGCTTACTATAAAAAAGGGTAAAAAAGCGACGATCAAAGCCACTGCAATGCCAAAAACAAAAATAACATATCAGTCTAAGAACAAGAAAGTCGCTACAGTAAACAGTAAAGGTGTTGTCCGGGGCATTCGGAAAGGAAAGACAACCATTCTTGTCACAGCGAATGGGAAAACTGTTAAAGTTCAGATTACCGTAAAATAATTTCAAATAAAAATCTGAAATTATTTCAAAAATAGGTTGACGAACCGGGAAAATATGTTATAATGCTATATAGTGCAATAAATATTACCCAAACAGTTGAATATGCACAATACGCAACTGGAGGGAGGTTAGGTGTGAGATAATGTCTAGTGTAATTGTAAAAGAAAACGAGACTTTAGATAGCGCTTTACGTCGTTTCAAGAGAAACTGCGCAAAAGCAGGTATCCAGCAGGAGATTCGTAAAAGAGAACACTACGAGAAACCAAGCGTAAAACGTAAGAAAAAATCTGAAGCAGCTAGAAAAAGAAAATACAACTAATAATTAGTTGTAGTGCAAAAAGACTACCGCATGTGTGGTAGTCTTTTTTTTCTCTGAGTGAGGTTATTTACCAGATATATTTTATTGCGATAATAAGTCTATTCGTAAGGTGGATAATCTTTAGAAATATCGTGGAGCAAAGGGCATGGTATTGCAGAAATGCATAAATATGTTTATAATATGAGAAAAGATGTATGAAATACGAATTTAAGATAGAGACAGAATATACGAAATGAGTAGAATGGAGATGATATTTTATGATTAATTTAAAAAACTGCCGGGTAATTATCCGTGAACAGAAAAAAAACAGTGTACTTGCAGACACGGTAATTCTTGGTCATAATCTGCTGACAAATATCATCAAAGTGCGGGCGAGTGCGATGGCATATCGCCCGAAAGAACCAGTGGGACTGCTTGTTTTTCTGGAGAACAAAATATATTCTTATTTAGGTACCGTACAGGGGGCGGTGATCGCAAACGAAATGTCGATTGCGCTATACGATGAAGAACAGAAAAAAGGCAGAAAATTTGAGCGTTATGAGATTGAAGCATCTGGCAAGATCGAAGGTGTCAGGATAAAAAATAACATGATAACGCTCCATAAGCCGATACCGGTTACCATCAAAAATATGAGCGCAAATGGTGTACTGTTTAAAGGAATTTCCGGCTGTCTGGACGTTGGAATGCAGCTACAGCTTTATATGGATGTAACTGATTCAGGAATGCGTTATGAGTATAAAGTGGTTCGTAAGCAGAACAGCAATCCGGAGACCGAAGAGTATGGTTGCAAAATGGTTGCAAAAAAGAAATGACAGAGATGAAAAAAGGAACTGTGAAATATTAAAAAGTAATAGCTCAACTTTCATATTTTCACAGCTCCTTTTTTAGTTCATGATATAATAAGACTGCCGAGCGAAGCGAGTGTAGATCACGATCATGTGCTGATTTTGCACATGATATATTCTATTATTTAGATCAGGTATTTAATAGCCGAAAGTATCTCCGATCAGCAGTACTTTGATACGCCCTTTGATACCGCTTCTTCTGGTGATAACAACCTGGTTGCAGATACAGTCAGGTGAAAGGCAGTCGGCACATGTACCTGTCGTGGAACAAGGTGTCTTTTTATTAAGACGGATGCAGTTCTGTGGTGTGGCAACATTATGAATACGGCTTAAGGCTTCTTCTACATTAGCAGCCACCTTATTCATGCCGGTCAAAATAATAACGGTTTCCGGACCATAGATCAGTGCAGCAACACGGTTTCCGGTTCCATCGATATTCACAAGTTCACCGTTTGCTGTGATCGCATTGGTACTCATGAAATAAACATCACTGGAAAGTGCATCATGATACATTTTTTTTGTTTCCTCAGGTGTTTTTGCAGTAGAACGGTCGATTAAATGGATTGATGGATCGTGGCGGAGAGCCGTTAACATTCCAGTTTCCTCTAAAGTCATGGAGCCGCCGAAAGATACACTCTGTCCGTCTTTTAAGAAAGAAAATGCAAGTTTTTCCGCATCTTCCACAGTTGGACAGTAGTAACCTTCCATCTGGCGTTTTTCAAGATTTTTGATGATTGTTGCAGCAAGTGTTTCGTGGTATTTACTTTTGATTGTATCCATACATGTACTCCTTTTTATCATATTTGACAATGGATATATTTCAGCCGGACATTGGCAGTTATTGCGATAAATTCATTGTCACTGTGTGCTTCTTTTAGTATAGCACATATTCTTGACTTTTGGGACAGGATAGATAAAATAAAAGAATATGTGTTCCGTAAATAATGAATCATTACGAATGAAAAGAGACTGAAATGGAGGAACTTTATGAGTGAAAATCTGAAAAAGATGATTTCATATTATAAACCATATCTTGGAGTATTCTGGGCAGATATGTTTTTTGCTACGGTATCTGCAGCGGTTGCCCTTGTGATCCCGCTTGTGATCCGCTATGTGACTTCCACATTGATCTATTTAAAGCCGCAGGAGATATTAGGACAGATCCGGTGGATCGCTGTTATGCTGTTTGCACTTGTAGCGATAGACTGTTACAGCCGTTTTTTTATTGCAAACCAGGGGCATGTGATGGGCGCTAAGATCGAATATGATATGCGGGCAGAAATTTTTGCGCATTTTCAGAAACTGTCATTTTCCTTTTACGATGACCAGAAAGTCGGACAGCTGATGTCCCGTATTACGACGGATCTCTTTGATATCACGGAGCTGATGCATCATGGACCGGAAAATATTATTCTGTCCCTGATAAAGATTATCGGTGCATTTATAATTTTAATGAGTATTAAACCGGCGCTGGCACTTGCTGCGTTTGCGGTGCTGCCGTTTATGTTTCTGTTTGCCTATTACATGAATGGAAAAATGCGTCGTGCGTTTCGCAGTAATCGTGAACGGATTGCAGATATCAATGCACAGATCGAGGATAACTTATCCGGTATCCGTGTGGTAAAGTCTTTTGCCAATGAGGATATTGAAAAAGAAAAATTCCGTCAGGGAAATGAAGGGTTTTTACGTGCAAAAAAGAACAGCTATTATTATATGGGAAGTTTTTCAGCGGGACTTGGCACTTTTACTACCCTGATCCAGGTCAATGTTATACTTGCAGGTGTGATTCTGATCGCAAAGGGAAGCGTGGATATCAGTGATCTGGTTACATTTTTACTTTATATCAGTGTGTTTACAGATCCGGTGAGAACCCTGATCGATTTTACGGAACAGTTTCAGAATGGTTATACCGGTTTTGAGCGTTTTCAGGAAATTATGGCGGTCGAACCCGATATTGCAGATAAACCGGATGCAAAAGAACTGGTCAATGTAAAAGGAAATATCAGTTTTGAGGATGTTTCTTTTAAGTATGAGGAAAATACAGAATGTGTATTAAACCATATTAATCTGAATGTTCCGTCAGGGGCATATATGGCACTTGTGGGATCATCGGGGGCTGGAAAGAGTACGCTGTGTTCTTTGATCCCAAGATTTTATGACGTGACGGCAGGGGCAGTAAAGATCGATGGATGTGATGTCAGGGATATCAGATTAAAGAGCCTGCGTGACCAGATCGGTATCGTACAGCAGGACGTATATCTGTTTGTTGGAACAGTTTTTGACAATATCCGCTATGGAAAGCCGGATGCGACACGTGAGGAAGTCATTGAAGCAGCAAAAAATGCCAATGCACATGATTTTATCATGTCGCTGCCGAATGGGTATGATACCGATATAGGGCAGAGGGGAATCAAACTTTCCGGTGGACAGAAACAGCGTCTTTCCATTGCAAGAGTATTTTTGAAAAATCCGCCGATCCTGATTTTTGATGAAGCAACGAGCGCTCTTGATAATGAGAGTGAGAAAGTTGTACAGGATTCTTTAGAGAAACTGGCGAAAAACCGGACAACATTTGTGATCGCACACAGACTTTCAACAATTAAAAATGCACAGCGTATACTTGTTTTGACGGAAGAGGGGATTGCCGAGGAAGGAACGCATGAAGAATTGCTGGCAAAAGGTGGAGTGTATGAGAAACTGTATCAGATGCAGTTTCATAAGTAAGGGTTATTGCAACAGATTATCCGGAACTATGGATCAGTGAAAAACAGGGAGCACCGTGTCAAATATAAAAGTTTCATGAAATCTGTGCAAAAAATTGCAAAAGAAGAAAAACTAGAGTAAAATAGTAGTGTTTGTGAAGGGAGAGATAAGACAATGACAAAGATTGATATTATATCTGGTTTCCTTGGAGCCGGAAAAACAACATTTATTAAAAAAATGATCGAGGAAGTTTTTAAGGGCGAGAAGATCGTTCTGATTGAGAATGAGTTTGGTGAAGTTGGTATCGACGGAGGATTTTTAAAGGATGCCGGAATTGAGATTACAGAGATGAACTCCGGTTGTATCTGCTGTTCTTTAGTAGGTGATTTCGGTAAGAATTTACATGAAGTTATCGAGAAGTTCCATCCGGACCGTATTTTGATCGAGCCGTCAGGTGTCGGTAAATTATCTGATGTTATGAAATCTGTGATCGACGTGGAAAAAGATGAGGATGTCAAATTAAACGGACTGATCACAGTTGTCAATGCATTAAAGGCAAGCAAGCAGATGAAAGCATTTGGCGAGTTCTTTAATAACCAGATCGAATATGCGACGACTGTTGTTTTAAGCAGAAGCCAGAAGGCAACACCAGAGCAGTTAGAGCTTTGTGTAAAACAGATTCAGGCATTGAATCCAAAAGCTGCTGTTATCACTACTCCATGGGATGAGATCAAAGGTGAGCAGATCTTAAAAGTAGTAGAGGGACAGGATTCTCTGGAAGTAAAACTTCTTGCAGAGCAGCATGCAAAGGAAGAAGCAGAGGAACATGAGCATGAGCACCATCATGACCATGATCATGACGAGCATGAACATCACCACGATCACGACCATGATCATGAAGAGGATGAACACCATCATGACCATGATCATGACGAACATGAACATCATCATGACCACGATCACGACGAGCATGAACACCATCATGACCATGATCACGACGAGCATGAGCATCATCACGAACATGATGAGAACTGCACCTGTGGCTGTCATGACCATGAACACCATCACCATCATCATGCAGATGAGATATTTACAAGCTGGGGCAAAGAGACTCCTCATAAATTTACAAAAGAGCAGATCGAGGAAGTATTAAAGACGCTTTGTGAGACAGACGATTACGGTGAGATCCTCCGTGCAAAAGGTATGGTTGCAGATGTAAATGGTTCCTGGATCTACTTTGATATGGTTCCGGGTGAGTATGAGATCCGTGAGGGAGAGCCGGATTATACCGGAAGACTCTGTGTGATCGGTACACATATTGACGAACACAGATTAGAGGAGCTGTTTGGAATCGCGTAAAAGCGGAAGATCGGAGACTAGTGTGAAAAATAACATTTTTCACACGCAAGATTTGTGCTTATGCACAAACTTGAGATGCGCTGGATGACAGCGAAAGAATGGAGATTTATATGAACGAAATACCAGTATATTTATTTACCGGTTTTATGGACAGTGGAAAGACGACTCTTGTAAAAGAGACGCTGTTTGATGATGGATTTACCGAGGGCGGAAGAAGCGTCGTGATCTGCTGCGAGGACGGAGATATCGAATATGATGAGGCAGAGTTAAAAAAGATCAATGCAAGACTCATCATGGTAGAAAACGAAGAAGATTTTACAGAAGAATTTTTAAACAAGGTTCAGGCGGAATATCTGCCGGAGCAGGTGTTTATCGAATACAACGGTACCTGGGGCATGGGAACGCTGATGGATATGGAGCTTCCGAAACACTGGGTGATCGTACAGCAGTTAGCAACCGTGGATGCAACAACATTTGATATGTATCTTGCAAATATGCGTACTATGGTAATGGAACAGTTATTCCAGGCGGATGTTGTGATCTTTAACCGTTGTGATGACAGTACGGATAAAGGAAAATGCCGTCGTAATGTTAAGGCACAGAATCGTAAGGCACAGCTTGTTTTCGAACGTGAGGATGGCAGCTTAGATGAGCGCCCGGAGGAACTTCCGTTTGATCTTTCCGCGGATGTTATCGAAGTTACAGATGCAGATTATGCGATCTGGTACATGGACTGCATGGACAACCCTAAGAAATATGAAGGCAAAAAAGTATCTTTTCTTGCTCTGGTATATAATCCGGAAAAACTCAAAAAAGGTGTGTTTGTACCGGGGCGTTTTGCAATGACATGCTGCATTGAGGATGTGACATTTATCGGATTTAAGTGTAAATATGCGGATGAGGACAAGATCCCGCACAAATCCTGGATCAATATCACAGCGGAAGTGCATGTGGAATTTGCGAGGGAATACAAAGGAAAAGGACCGGTGCTTTATCCGGTATCGATTGAACCGGCAGAAAAACCGGAAGATGAGCTGGTTTATTTCTCGTAAACTGAAGATGCATTGAATAGGTGCGATGTGATGTATAAGATAGAACTTTAAATGTAACCTATGCAATATTAATGTGTATATTTTAATAAGGACAGGTATTGGATGATCATTTCGTTTCCAATACCTGTCCTTATGTTTTTAGAAAATCGTAAGATCAACTGCTGGTATTTGCAGCTATTCTTCTTTGATGCCATGTTCTCTCATGTATTCGCCAATTTTTTTGTCGGAACCTAAAATGTGATTAATGAGCCATCCGGCTAAAAACTGGATCAGATCGATCAGATATTCCTGCTGGTTGTCATCCATATCGTCTAACTCGGTCAGATCAATTTCTACAAGACGTTCCACAAAAGCAGTATGTGCACGCTTCTGGGCATCAAGCTCCGGATACTGTATACGTTCCATCAGAGCTTCTTCATCATGAAAATGAATTTCGGTATAATCCTTTAATTCAGCAAGCAGACGCATGATCTCGTCATACTTGTCATGCAGAAGTTCTGCGTGGATCAGATCATTGGTATCATGGATGATCTCAAACAGGCGGCGATGTTCATTATCAACTAAATCAATACCGGTATGGTATTTTTCTGTAAAAGCAAATGGATCTTCCTCATTTACAGAAATAGAAGACATCTTACCGATCATGATATCGCTGCTTAAAATATGGCGGTACAGCCAGCGTACCAGATAGGTAAGCAGTTCGTCGAAAGATTTTTTTGTTGCTTCCGGTGAGGAAGTGTCCAGGGAGAAACTGTTGACGGTTTTCGTAAAATCTTCATGTTCTTTTTTCTGAATCGGAAGTTCCGGATCATGAATACGTTCCATATAAGCCTCTTCATGGGCAAAATGCGTTGCTGCGTAATCCTTTAAGCCAGGAAGCAGATTTTTGGTAATGGCAGATACATCCATATTTTCTTTAGAAAGATCGATCGCTTCATTGATCATGTGGAATAATCTGCGGTGCTCGTTGTCTATTTCTTCAATGCCGATCAGGCAGTCATCTGTAAATTTGTACATGATAGAATCCTCCGTTGTTATTATAGTATAATACTTCAGGGTGCAGTGCACTGTTCATTGCTTACGCACATTATAGCATGAATCCGTGACAGAAAAAAGAAATAAAAAAGAAAATAAAAAAGAAAATAACATATTGACAAAGCCGCTTTAATGTATTAAAGTATACCCATAAAGAAAAACCGTTGAGAAAGAGTAGTAAGCGATTTTTGATATCACAGAGAGCTGCAGGCGGTGGGATTGCAGTATGGATGGATTTGCTGAATGGACTTTTGAGGGCGGCCTGAACAGATACAGTAGGCGTCGCCGGGAACCGGACCCGTTACCCATCCGGCATGTATGGTTGTACATGAAGCGAGTGGACTTTTCAGTCAATATGAGTGGTACCGCGATAATAGATACTATTACCGTCTCAGGCAAGAACCTGAGGCGGTTTTTTGTGTAATAAAAAAGTATTTTTTGTTACGCTGCATGACGAATTCCACCTCTCAAAACGGATTTTCCAAATTTAAAATCTGGAGGAAAAAATAATGAAAAGAAAAATGATGGCAGTAGTATTAATGATGGCAATGACAGCAGGTGTGCTTGGTGGATGCGGAAATAACGCAGGAAGTAATGCAAATGCAGATGGAAATGCACAGAATAATGCAGATACTGCAGAGATAAAAGAGGATGCGGACGGAAATGTGACAGAAGCTGCAAATGCAGATGGAACAGTTTATAAAGTAGGTATCGTCCAGTATGTAGATGATGCATCTTTAAATCAGATTGAGAAAGCAATTGAGGCAGAGCTTGATGCAAAAGGTGCAGAACTTGGTGTGACATTCGATTATGCAGATTATACCTATAACGGTCAGGCAGATTCTTCCACATTAAATCAGATCGCAACAGATCTTGTGGCAGAGAAAGTGGATGTGATCATTCCGATTGCAACCCCGGCAGCCATGATCATGCAGAACGCAACAGAGGATAACCAGATCCCGGTTGTATTTTCCGCAGTATCAGATCCGGTCAGTGCAGGGCTTGTTGCAGACTTAGAGGCACCGGGAGCAAATATCACAGGTACATCCGATGCACTTGACACCACGGCAGTCATGAAGCTGATCATGGCAGCCAACCCGGATGTTAAAAAGATCGGACTGTTATATGATAAGAGCCAGGATTCTTCTAAGGTACCGGTTGCAGATGCGATTTCTTTCTGTGAGGAAAATGGTATTGAGTACATTGAAAAGACAGGAACCACCAATGCAGAAGTATCCGCAGCGGCAGATGCACTTGTGGCAGAAGGAGTGGATGCAGTATTTACTCCAACCGATAATACGATCATGACAGCAGAACTTGCGATTTTTGAAAAATTTGCAGATGCAAAGATTCCTCATTATACAGGAGCAGATTCTTTTGCATTAAACGGTGCATTCTTAGGCTATGGAGTTAACTACACAGAACTTGGAACTGCAACAGCAGATATGGCAGCAGATGTTCTTGTAAATGGTGCGGATCCTGCAACAACAGCAGTCCGTACCTTAGACAGCGGTATTGTGACTGTCAATACAGAGACAGCGGCAGCCGTTGGTATTGATGATGGCGTGTTCAAAGATATGTGTGAGGAATTAAAAGAAGTTACGACTGCAGAAGAATTTGAATAAAAGCGGAATATAAGAAAAAATGAGCCGGAGGGGATTATGGGTTCAATCATTACACTTTCCATTGTACAGAGTGCGTTGGAACTTGGTTTTATCTATGCACTTGTTGCATTGGCATTATTTGTATCATTTTCCATATTGGATATTGCGGATCTGTCAACAGACGGCTGTTTCACGTTGGGCTGTGCGGTCTGTGCGACAGTGACGCTTGCCGGACATCCGGTGTTAGGATTGTTTGCGGCAGCCGCAGCAGGTGTGCTGTCTGGATTTGTTACCGCATTTTTACAGACCAGAATGGGCATTCAGTCAATCTTAGCCGGAATTATTGTAAATACCGGACTGTATACGATCAATATTGCAGTCATGGGGTTTGCATCCAATCTCAATCTTTTTTCCTGCGATACGGTATTTTCATGGGCGAAAGACCACATCGGAGGAACCTGGTATAAACTCATTGTCGCAGCAGTATTTGTTATGATTGTAGGCGTGATACTGGCATGGTTTTTAAATACGAGACTGGGACTTTCCATCCGTGCGACCGGCGATAACCCGGATATGGTAAGGGCATCAAGTATCAATACCGGACTTATGATCACGATCGGACTTTGTGTGGCAAATGCCATGACAGGACTCTCCGGCGGACTGCTTGCACAGTATCAGAAATCCTGCGATATCAATCTTGGAACCGGAATGGTGACGATCGCTCTTGCAAGCCTGATCATCGGAGAATCGATCATTGGAAAAGGCGGAGTGTTAAAGCGTGTGATCGGCGTGGTATTAGGAAGCTGCCTGTACCGCTTTATCGTAGCGATTGCTTTAAGATTAAATGTTCCGGCAGAATGTTTAAAACTGGTATCATCACTCATTGTTGCATTTGCGATCGCACTGCCTTATCTGAAAAAGCAGGCAGCGTTTATGAAACAGCGCCGCCTTGCAAAGGCTGAAAACCAGTTATATATGCAGCAGATCCAGAAACAGAACCAGAAGAAGGAGGAACCGTGATGTTAATTATGAAAAATGTCAGCAAGACCTTCAATCCGGGAACTGTCAATGAAAAATGCGCATTAAAAAATCTGAATCTGGAATTGAAGGATGGCGACTTTGCAACAATTATCGGAAGCAATGGAGCAGGTAAATCTACATTATTTAATGCGATCACCGGAGCATTTTTTATCGACCGGGGACTGATTGTGTTAGATGGGGAGGATATTACTTACCAGAAAGAACATGTGCGGAGCAAGGTGATTGGTCATCTGTTTCAGGATCCTTTAAAGGGAACCGCGCCGCATATGACGATCGAGGAAAATATGGCACTTGCCTATCTTCGCGCAAAAACTTCAAAAAATGCCTACTTCAGCCGTATCAATGCTGCTGATAAAGCAAAATTCAGGGAACATCTTGCATTGCTTGACATGGGATTGGAAGACCGTATGAAACAGCCCGTAGGTCTGCTTTCCGGTGGACAGCGTCAGGCACTGACGCTTCTTATGGCGACGATGGTCACACCAAAAATCCTGCTGTTAGATGAGCATACGGCGGCATTGGATCCGGCAACTGCAAAAAAAGTGCTCGACCTGACCAGACAGATCGTTGCAGAGAGAAAGATCACCTGCCTTATGGTAACCCACAATATGCACCAGGCATTAGAACTTGGAAACCGCACGCTTATGATGGATTCCGGAAATATTATTCTGGATGTGAGCGGGGAAAAACGGGCAGGCATGACTGTGGAGGATCTGTTAGAACAGTTTGCGGTCTGTGCCGGAAAGCGTTTAGATAACGACCGTATCCTGTTTTCACAGGCGCAATAGTGTTTAAAATAAAGAAAATGGAATTTTTTGCAGGATCTGGCAGTAATAATTTAAGAAAAAACAGAAGTAATTGAGAAAAATGGAGGAAAGCCGTTGAAATTTAGCGTGTTTTCCTTTATTATGTTAAAGTATGAAAATAAATACTTTGACGGGCATGTTGATGTATATAAAAATGTTAGGAGGAGAATATGTATCCAATCGTAAGAAGAGAAAAACTGGCAGATAAGATTTATCTTATGGATGTCAAAGCACCTCGTGTGGCACAGTACTGTGAGCCGGGGCAGTTTGTAATTGTAAAGATTGATGAGGAGGGCGAGCGTATACCGCTTACCATTTGTGATTATGACAGAGAGGCAGGTACGATCACAATCGTATTCCAGACTGTCGGAGCATCTACAGAGCGTATGGCATATTTACAGGAAGGAGACGCATTCCAGGATTTTGTAGGTCCGCTTGGATGTGCGTCTGACCTGATTGACGAAGATATTGAAGAATTAAAGAAAAAGAAGATCCTTTTCGTTGCCGGAGGTGTTGGTACAGCACCGGTATATCCTCAGGTAAAATGGCTGCATGAGCATGGTGTGGACTGTGATGTTATCATGGGATCTAAGACAAAAGATCTGTTAATCTTAGTAGATCAGATGAAGGAAGTTGCGACAAATCTCTATGTGACGACTGATGATGGTTCTTATGGATTCCACGGTATGGGAACCAATCAGTTACAGGAACTCTGGGATGCAGGAAAACGCTATGATCACTGTGTAGCGATCGGACCGATGATCATGATGAAATTCGTATGTAAGCTGACAAAAGAGCTTGGAATCCCGACCGTTGTTTCCATGAACCCGATCATGGTAGACGGAACCGGAATGTGTGGCGCATGCCGTCTGATGGTAGGCGGGGAAGTAAAATTTGCATGCGTGGACGGACCGGAGTTTGACGGACATCAGGTTGATTTTGACCAGGCGATGAAACGTCAGGCACAGTACAAAACAGAAGAGGGAAGAGCGATGTTAAAGCTACAGGAAGGTGATACACATCACGGCGGCTGTGGCAACTGTCAGTAGGATTGAGCGTTTGAAAAGGAGATAGAGAGAATGGACGTATTAAATAGAGTACCGGTTCGCGAGCAGGAACCACAGGTTCGTGCGGCTAACTTTGAAGAGGTATGTTTAGGATATAACGAGGAAGAGGCAAAGGCTGAGGCAGCGCGCTGCTTAAATTGTAAAAATGCACAGTGTATGAAAGGCTGTCCGGTTTCCATCAATATCCCTGCATTTATCGCACAGGTTAAAGAGGGGAATTTTGAGGAGGCATACCATATCATCAGCCAGTCATCTGCACTTCCTGCAGTCTGTGGACGTGTCTGTCCGCAGGAGAGCCAGTGTGAGGGAAAATGTATCCGTGGAATCAAAGGCGAAGCTGTTGCAATTGGTAAATTGGAACGTTTTGTTGCTGACTGGGCAAGAGAACACGGCATTAAACCGAAAAAAGCAGAGAAGTTAAACGGACATAAAGTTGCAGTCATTGGTTCCGGTCCTGCAGGTTTAACCTGTGCCGGTGATCTGGCAAAACTTGGTTACGATGTAACGATCTTTGAAGCACTTCATGAGGCAGGCGGTGTATTGATCTATGGTATTCCGGAATTCCGTCTTCCGAAACAGAAGGTTGTTGCAGCAGAGGTTGAAAATGTAAAAGCACTCGGTGTTAAGATCGAGACAAACGTTGTCATCGGTAAATCTGTTACGATCGATGAACTGATGGAAAATGAAGGGTTTGAGGCTGTATTTATCGGTTCTGGTGCCGGACTTCCAAGATTTATGGGTATTCCTGGAGAACAGGCAATGGGTGTATTTTCTGCAAATGAGTTTCTGACCAGAAATAACCTGATGAAAGCATTTAAGGATGAGTATGATACACCGATCAAAGCCGGCAAGAAAGTCATTGTTGTCGGTGGTGGTAACGTTGCTATGGATGCTGCAAGAACGGCAAAGAGACTTGGGGCAGAGGTACACATTGTATACCGTCGTGGTGAGGAAGAACTTCCGGCGCGTGTTGAGGAAGTACATCATGCAAAAGAAGAGGGAGTGATCTTTGATCTGCTCCAGAACCCGACAGAGATCCTTGTAGATGAGAATGGCTGGGTTAAAGGTGCGAAGGTCATTAAGATGGAACTCGGTGAGCCGGATGCATCCGGAAGAAGAAGTCCGGTAGAGATTCCTGGATCTGAATATGAGATCGAGGCAGATACCGTGATCATGTCACTTGGAACTTCCCCGAACCCGCTTATTTCTTCTACTACAAAAGGTCTTGAAATCAACCGCAGAAAATGTATCATCGCAGAAGAAGAAAATGGTGCTACTTCAAAGGCAGGTGTATTTGCCGGTGGTGATGCTGTAACCGGAGCTGCAACTGTAATTCTTGCCATGGGTGCAGGAAAAGCTGCCGCAAAAGGTATTGATGAATATTTAAGCAATAAATAAAAATAACTGCGAAGAAAGATATATTTAAGAAAAATGCCGGAATCAGTGATAAAAAGCTGATATCCGGTACTTTTTTGTTAGAAATTGTATCAGATATCTAATTTTTTTATAAATGTTTCTTAACACATCTAAAATATTCATTAAATCTTACCTAAAACCCACTTTTTTTCAAAATAATGGTTATACTTGTAAGCAAAGTTATGATGAATTGTAAATGCGCCAGAGTGATAGTGAGTAAATACTAAGAGGTATGGCTATATGGAGGAAAACGTGAACCAGACAGAGAAAGAAATGGCAGAAAACGAGAAGCAGAAACAGGCAGAAAAAGCAGTGACAGAAAACAAAAATCAGAAACAGGCAGAAACAATCCGGGGACTGACCGCACAGCAGGTGGCAGAGCGAATGGAAAAAGGTCTCTGGAATAAAAAAGCAGAGTCGGCTACAAAGACGACAAAAGAAATTATAAAATCAAATGTATTTACATATTTTAACCTGATATTTTTAGTGATCGCGTTATTGTTAATCGGCGTTGGTGCTTTCCGTGACCTGACTTTTCTTCCGATCATCATTGCAAATACATTGATCGGTATTGTGCAGGAAATCCGTTCTAAAAAAGTACTGGATGATCTTTCTATTTTAAACAGTCCTAAAACAAGGGCGATCCGGGATGGCAGTAAAAAGGAGATTCCCGCGGATGAACTGGTACTGGATGATATTGTGGAGCTTTCTGCGGGTGGACAGATACCAGCGGATGCGGTTGTGTTAAACGGACAGTTAAATGTCAATGAATCACTTCTTACCGGTGAGTCAGATGAGATCGTAAAGAAAAGCGGGGACGAACTTCTGTCCGGCAGTTTTGTGGTGTCAGGAAGCTGTCTTGCACGACTGACAAAGGTTGGAGAAGAGTCTTACATATCGAAATTGACACATCGGGCAACCCAGACAAAAGAAGGGGAACAGTCAGAGATGATCCGTTCTTTAAACCGTCTGGTACAGGCAGTTGGTATTGTAATCATTCCGATCGGTGTGGTTCTTTTTGTGCAGCAGTTTGTGTATGCAGGTACTCCTTTGCGGGACAGTGTAACAAGCATGGTGGCTGCGATCCTTGGTATGATACCGGAGGGACTTTATCTGTTAGCAAGCGTTGCTATGGCGGTAAGTGCCATGCGTCTGGCAAAACAGCAGGTTTTAATCCACGACATGAAATGTATTGAAACGCTAGCGAGAGTGGATGTACTCTGTGTGGACAAGACGGGAACGATCACAGTTCCCGACATGGAGGTAGATACTTTTGTTCTCACAGAAGATCTGATGAAAACGGTTCCGGATGGAGATGATGGTACCAGGGTTTATGTCGATGCAGGAGACAGGGAAGAACAGGAACAGAAATATCGACAGGTCAGAGAAAAAATCGCTGAATTTGCTGTAAACATGAATGCAGATAATGCAACGATGGAGGCGGTCAAAGCATACTTTAAGACAGGGAATACCGTGAATATAAAAAAAGCAGACAAAGTGTTTGCATTTTCATCCAAAACAAAGTACAGCGGAATCATTTCCGGGGGAGACAGTTATCTGATCGGGGCACCGGAGTTTGTGCTTCGGGAAGATTATGAGCATTATAAAGAAAAAATTGAAACATACAGTGAGAAAGGATATCGTGTCCTTGTGTATGGCAGATACGAAGGAGTTTTAGACGGACAGAAACTTACGGAAAAGGCATTGCCGGTTGCATTTATCATGCTGACAAATGCCATTAGAGAGGGGGCAAAGGAAACCTTTTCCTATTTTACAGAGAGAGATGTTGAGATCAAGGTAATTTCCGGTGATAATCCAAAGACAGTTGCAGAGATTGCACAAAAAGCCGGAATCTGTGGCGCAGATAACTACGTGGATGCTTCCACACTGACGACGGATGAGAGCATTGCGCAGGCAGTGATGAAATATCAGATTTTTGGCAGGGTGACACCGGATCAGAAGTTAAAATTTGTGGAAGCACTGAAAGCACAGGGAAGAACAGTTGCCATGACAGGCGATGGCGTCAATGATGTGTTGGCACTAAAGGATGCGGACTGCAGTATTGCGATGGCATCGGGGAGCGAGGCGGCATCACAGGTGGCGCAGCTTGTGCTGCTGGATAATGACTTTTCGAGGATGCCATCAGTAGTGATGGAAGGCAGAAGAGTGGTAAACAATATTCAGCGTTCAGCAAGTTTATATCTGGTAAAAAACATATTTTCCATGCTGCTGGCAGTATTTTCCATGATTTTTATGATCAATTATCCATTGGAACCATCTCAGATATCATTGATCAGTATGTTTACGATCGGCATACCATCCTTTGTGCTTGCGTTAGAGCCGAATAAAGACCGTATACAGGGACATTTTATGACAAATGTAATGTTAAAGGCGTTGCCAGCCGGACTTACTGATTTTCTGGCTGTCAGCAGTCTGGTGCTGTTTTGTCAGGAATTTGGTGTAAACGAAGGAGATATATCGACGTCCTGTACGATCCTGGTCGCCATTGTTGGATTTATGATCTTATATCAGATCGCAAAACCAATGACAATCGGGCACCACGTGTTAATGGTGGGAATGGTTGCCGGATGGCTGTTCTGCATGATATTTGTCAGCCATCTGTTCGCAATCAGGGATATCTCAAGGCAGTGTATGATGCTGACAGCGGTATTTGCAATCGCAACGGAACCGGTTTTACGTTATCTGTCGAAATTTGTGGAGTGGCTGCGTGGAAGTCTGCTGGTATTGAAAAAGAAGATACACCGGGTAACAGCATAAAATGGGATAATGCTTTGGTAAGAAATAACAAGATACAGAAATAGCCGCCCCGGTTTGAAAGACGGAGCGGCTGTTCAAGTGAAAGTAGTGATTTTGGAATGAACGGTTATTCCAGATTCAGATGTCTTTTAATAATAACCATGCACACGATATAGAAAATCACACATTCGATGATCGAAAAGAGCAATCCGGAAAGCAACATAGAAGAAAAGGCTGTACCGAATGCAGCGTTTTCAGAGACATCATAGACAGCGACATTGATGTTATTCATGAAACCGAAATATCCGGTAAGTACCATGAGGATGGAAGCTGCGATCTGACCTAACATGTAAAACACAATTCCGGCACCGATGGAAGCGCCTATTTTATGTTTTGTAAAAAGCTGGCCGATAGAACCGCTGGCGAATACCATCAGAAGATACTGCAGGCAGGATATGATCATGGAAAGAATCATATAAATAATAAAGGTATGAAATGGTATGCCAAACAGATTTTTGAAATCTGCCATAGCCATATAAAAGTCTGAATCAAACGAAAATCCTCTGTTTGCTGCGCAGCCTAAGAAAATGATCGACAGAAACAGGATGATTAAGGATAACATCAGCCAGCAAAAGGAAACGAACAGTTTTACATTGAACGTCGACATCTGACCAACCGGCAGTGTGTGTGTCAGGTATCCCTGATCGGAATACATGGTTTTATAAAAATGAACACACATATATACGTAGCTTACCACGAAAAGTGCAAATACACCAAGTACATAAAATACCATGGCTGCTGTAAAGAAAATCTCCTGTATCTGGTTCGTCATACCTGCAGGATCACTGTTACTGTACATGGCAATGCAGCCGAGAATGGTGACGAATGCCATGATGCCGTAGATGATGAACATTAATTTGTATGTGTTTTTAAATTCGTATTTCAATAATTTTCCTAACATCTGAATACCTCCCGGAACAGTGCATCGATGGATTTGCCTTCCTCGGCGCGGATATCATCAACGGAAGAGGAAAGACGGATCTGTCCATTCTGGATAAAAACGACCTGATCTAAAATATTTTCGATATCAGCGATCAGATGTGTGGAGATCAGGATGGAAGCGGACGGGTCGTAATTGGTTAAGATCACATCTAAAATATAATCTCTTGCAGCAGGATCGACACCCGCGATCGGCTCATCTAAAATATATAATTCCGCTTTCCGGCTCATGACAAGGATAAGCTGTACCTTCTCTTTGGTTCCTTTTGACATGCTTTTTAGAGAATCATTTGGATTAATATTCAGTTTTTGCAGCATATCGTAGGCGCGTTCCCTGTCGAAATCTTCATAAAAGTCCTGAAAGAAAGCGATGACTTCTTTCACACGCTGGTTCATGTTCAGGTAAGTGTGATCCGGCAGATAGGAAATGTGGCGTTTACTCTCGACACCGATCGGATTTTCTTTGTAATAGAGTGTGCCGGAAGTCGGGGTTAAAAGTCCGTTGATCATTTTAATCAGTGTTGTTTTTCCACTGCCGTTTGGACCGAGAAGTCCTATGATATGACCACTTTCGATCGAAAGATCAATGTGATCGATCGCAGTTTTATTGCCAAACTTTTTCGTAAGATCTTTACATTCAAGTAATGTGTCCATCATTTTTCTCCTTTCATGGTCTGATCGATCATAGCCAGAATTTCATTTTCCTGAAAGCCGAGCTGCTGCATAAATGAGAGCAGTTCTGTAATTTTATCTTTTGCAAGTGTTGATTTTAATTCATCGATCATGGAAGTGTCCTCCGTAATAAAGCGTCCTGTTGTCCGTTGTGAGAAAACAAGACCGGTTCGTTCAAGTTCTGAAAAAGCCTTCTGCATCGTATTTGGGTTTACCGCTGCTTCGGCAGCAAGATCACGGACGGAAGGCAGTTTGTCTCCGGGTTTATATTTGCCGGAAATGATGTCCATTTCGATCCGCTCTACGATCTGTATGAAAATAGGGCGGTCGGAATTAAGGTTCCATGCCATCGTATCACCTCGTTTCTTTGTACTAATGAAATAATACAATAGTACAAGAGGAGTGTCAAGAATTTTTTTTGTAAAGTATTTTTAATTTGTGACGATATAAATGATATAACAGAAGAAAGCTAAGGATGGCGTCTGATTTTCAAGGAATGAAATAACCGGGAAACAGGCGCCATTTTTGCGTTGCTTTCCAGCGCATTTCAAGTTTGTGCGTAAGCACAGATCTTGCGTGTGAAAAATGTATTTTTATACTGAACCCTCCGGGGGAGCGCTTATCTGTTATAAAATGAGTTGTGAAATGGGGAAAATGAGTATGAGAGTTGGGAACAGATTAAACAGCACCATTGTGCGTGCGCGGATGAACCGTATTGCAAAGACAAGAACATTTTCGACAAAACAGCAGAGAACAAAAAAGAGTATTTCAGGAAGTTCGGGTCAGTCGATCAGTCAGCTTCTTTCAAAATTAAATGCAAATAGTGGGAAAACATCATCTGCGGCGCAGTTGATCGCAAACAGAGACCAGACACTTTTATACAGTGGAATGGAGACGGCTGCGGAACGTGTGGAAAAACGGTTGGGGAAGTTTTTAAAAACAGATGGTACTTCTGTATTTGACGGGGAAGATGAGGCAAAAGTGAAAGAGAATGTGACAGATCATATAGAGTCATTTGTAAATGACTATAATTATCTGATGAAACGTCTTACACAGTCCGGCGACAGCGTGGATTCAAATTTTGCCAAAAAGCTGAAGAATTATGCAAATGCGGAAAATAAAGAACTCCGTGAGATCGGAATTACGATAAATGGTGACGGAACATTAGAGCTGGATGAAAAGAAATTAAAGGCAGCCGACATCAGCCAGATAAAGAAAATGTTTGCCGGTGAAGATGGGTTTGCCGAAAAAGTGTCAGATCTGTCAGGACAGATCAGCAAATATGCAAAAGAAAAGGTGACGGAACTCGAAAAATCAAATGTGACGGCGAGCAGTAACTATAACCGTTATGCACGCTATACAAACGGCACACAAAATAGCAGCAGTTATTATAACAATGGCTATTATAACAGTAAGGCATAATGACAGAGCAGTTTTATGGGGATGACTCTGTCAGAATAAAAAAGACCGCAAAAGAAGAATGGGTGCAGTCCGAATTCAGGGAACAGGAGAGATACCGGAGAAATTATTATGGTACGATTTTTCTTGAGATTTTGTTAGATAAGATGCAACAGAAAGAAAGGGTACTGTATATTGAGACGATAAAAGCACCTCGGGTCGTGCGCATAAAGCGGAGAAAAAAAGATCTGGATCCGAAAAAATGTGATGAAGTGGACCGGCAAAAAGAGACTGTCACAAAAAACTGTGATGCGCACAAGCCAAAAGAATCGATGGTATCCGGAACACGGTCTGTGCCGCCTGCACAGAATGTGCAGGATATGCCGGTCGTACCGGAAATAAGATTGTCAAATGGATCGGAAGAGCAGAGAAGGGGTTCGCATGCGGAGCTTATGATAAGTACTGATATGTCACAGGAAAGCCGAAACGCAGGCAGCAGTCCGGGTGGAAATCAATGCTCTACGGCGTATTCCATGGAATGTTGTTCTGTGAAATATTGTTCCATGGAAGGGTGTTCCATGGAATCTTCCGCGAGTGTTTCAAAAACCGGACTTACTCCGGTTCAAAAAGAAACGATTCTTGTGTGGGCGTCGGGAGATATTTTAGAATTGACTGTGATGTCAGAACTGCCGGAAATATCGGGAACTTATAATGCGCGGGCGTGTATGGTGTAGGTGCGGCTTAACTGCCGTTGCCTGCATTACAGGTGCGAACAGTAGCGCTTTTTGTGTAAATTGCACAAGAAAATTCAAATGAGTTGCATACTAAGGATGACGTATGATAAAATAACTCAAAGCATATTTCTACGATGCAGACATCTATCCGGTGCTATAATTACGAATCCGGCAATTCTGTCTGTATGACTATCAGGATGTATACATCCGTCTAAAATTCAAAAAAACATTTCAGAAATCTATGCTTTTTATCCACAAAAATGAAAAGCGGGAGATCTGGATGAGCCTCCTGCACACAGGAGGAACCGAATATGAAGAAGAGCACACAGGTATCAGAAAAGATACCGACAGCCAACCGTCAGTACAAAGACACTGTATTCCGCATGCTGTTCTCAGAGAAAGAGAATCTCTTATCCCTGTACAACGCAGTGACCGGAAACCATTATCAGAATGCGGAAGCCCTTAAGATCGTCACGTTGGAAAACGCAATCTATATGGGAATGAAAAATGACCTGGCATTTATGTTAGAGACGAATATTTATCTCTATGAACATCAGTCAACGATCAATCCCAATATACCATTGCGGGATCTGATCTATATTGGGATTGAGTATCAGCAGTTTGTGAACGATAAGTCACTGTATTTGTCAAAGCTGCAGAAGATTCCGACACCGAAGTTTATGGTGTTTTATAATGGAACGGATGCAGTGGACGACCGGGTCGAACTGCGTTTGTCTGAGGCATATGAGCATCTGGCTGGAGAGCCGGATTTAGAGTTAAAAGTTCTGATGCTGAATGTGAACGAAGGACACAACAAAGACCTGATGGAACAGTGTCAGACATTGAAGGAATATGCCATTTATGTTGCGAGAGTCCGAAAATATGCATCAGCGCTGAATCTGAATGATGCAGTTGAAAGGGCAATCACGGAATGCATCAAAGAAGGAATCTTAGTCGATTTCTTGCGGAAGAATCGCTCGGAGGTAAAGATGGTAAGTATATTAGAGTATGATAAAGAATGGGAAGAAAAGAAACTCCGAAAGGCAGAATATGAAGCTGGTAAAGAGGAAGGCAAAAACGAAGGAATTGAAATAGGCAGAGAAGAAGCTATGGCAGAAATGATTCACAATATGATTAAGTCCGGCTTCCCAATAGAAAAAATCATAGACGCAACTGGAAAAACACTCTCAGAAATAGAACAATATTTATAATCGAGCAGATAAAGACGACGTTATTCGGAATATGTACAGATTGGGTTATTCTACAGAAAAGATTGCCGAAGATGTTGATAAAACTATAGAAGAAGTGGAAAAAATATTTAAGGAATAATCAACGATGATATCGGATTAAAAAATAATGCAATGAGCGGTAAATAACAAAATCCTCTATAAACAGAAAAACAGGTGGCAGGTAGCATCTGGCTGTTTATAGGGGATTTTATTTGTTCTGACGAAAAAGGATGAAAAAGTACAAATATTATTTTATAATAAAACTTTATTGATATACGATAAAAACATATTGCAAAAATAAAATATATGTGTATAATAAAATGCAGGAAGAAGCAAGTTTGGATTCAGCATTTTTGCAGTCAAAAACTTGAAAGCTGAATTGAAAAATGAATCAGAAAAAGGAGAAGTATTTATGCAGCAAAAAGAAATTTCACGATGGTTAAAAGCAATCACAATTGTACTGGCACTGATGGGAGCGGTGTTTTTTCTGTATATTATGCCGGTACTTGCGATATCATGGAGAGATGCGGATGAAACACTGGCGTATCTTTTTATGCCGGGACTGTTGTACGGCTGGTGCATAGGGGTGATCTGTTATGCGATTCTGTACCAGTTCTGGAAAGTATGTGTGCAGATTGGAAAAGATAATTCATTCTCGAAAGAAAATGCAAGATGTTTTCGAAATATCAGCCATTTCGCATTACTGCTTGCGGTTGTGTGGTTTGCAGGAATTGTTTTTCTGGTATTTTTAGCAGTCAGACAGCCGGGAGTCAGTATTTTTATGATTACTGCGGTTTTGATTTCAGTTATGATATCCATTTTGGCAGCAGCATTATCACATCTGATTCTGAAGGCTTATGAATTAAAACAGGAAAATGAACTTACGATATAATGAGAGCAAGAGAGTCAACATGCTTGTATGATTGACGAACGACGAATTGGATCATGTGCTGATTTTGCACATGATATAGTGAAGGAGAGAAAAATGGCAATTATCATAAATATAGATGTAATGCTTGCAAAACGGAAAATGAGTGTGACCGAACTTTCGGAAAAAGTAGGCATTACAATGGCAAATATTTCCATACTGAAAAATGGAAAGGCAAAAGCAATCAAAGTAGACACTTTAAACAAGATCTGCCGGGCATTGGACTGCCAGCCGGGAGATATTTTAGAATATGTTAAAACAGATGAGGAAACTTAACGTTTTGTGTGAAATGAAGCGGAATCATAACAGGTTATGGAAAGATGAAGCGGGAACATGACAGTTTATTGGAGAAGGAAGAAGAGAAGGGAGCATAAAAAATGGATCAGAATCTTACAGTCAGTTACGAGGAGCAAAAAGCGCAGTGGCAGGAAAAAAGAAAACAGCAACAGAAAGAAAATGCGGAGATTTTTAAGAAACTTGCGCCGGCAAGTTTTGTTTACGCACTGATCTATACGGTCTGTATTTACAAAAATATGACAGGAGCTGCAGTGCTTCTGTGGGTTGCGGCAACGATCGGATATATTTGTTACATCGTTAAAACGGTAAAAGAAAGGAAAATTTTTAACACAACAATATTTTTCGCTGCATATATGCTGATTCTGGCGGTCAATACATTTACGACCGGAAATGAGTGGATTATCTGGATGAATTATTGCTGGATTTTTGCATTCACAGTGTGCTTCCTTATACGAAATCTGGCAGATAAAAATCAATGGGATTTTTGGGAGTATCTGTGCAGTGGAGTAAATGCTGTATGTGGAGCGATTAGCAGTATTACAAGACCATTTGGTGATGGAAACGATTTTATCCGTTTACGTGAGAAGAAGGAAAATGGAAAAGTGCGTGAGATCCTGATCGGAATTGCAATAGCAATACCGGTGGTTCTTCTGATCGGTGGATTGTTAGTGTCAGCAGATCTGGTATTTTCAAGTATGATCACAAAATTTTTTGCAGGAATCAGGATTCCGGCAAATCTGGCAGGAATTTGCTGCATGTTATGCTTTGGTTTTATTTCATCTTACTGTGGTGTCAGATATTCGGCATATAGAAAAGAACGGCAGGACAGGAAAACAAAAATTTTTACAGAAACGACAGCGATGCTTACGGTAACAGTCCTGGTTGCAGTATTATATGTTGTATTCTGCGGCATACAGATCATATATCTGTTTGGCGGTGGCGGGGAGCTTCCGGAAGGAGTTACCTATGCCGAATATGCAAGACAGGGATTTTTTCAGCTTCTTTTGGTATGCATCTTAAATCTTGGAACAGTTCTTGTAATGGAACATTTCTTTCAGAGGAGCAGGGCAGCAGATATCGTCTGGACTGTGATCTCCGTATGTACGATGATTATGACGGCATCAAGCGCATGGCGAATGATCCTGTATATCAGGGCATATCAGCTTACATTTCTGCGTGTTGTTGTACTGACGGTGCTGGCAGTGATCGCGTTTCTTATGGCAGGAACGATCTGTTATATCTGGAACCGCAGGTTCCCGTTGTTTACGTATGGAATGGCGGTTGTGTGCATCAGTTATGTGCTGTTTGCCTTTGCCCATGTGGATGCTGGGATTGCCGCCTATGATCTGGCGCAGATTGAAAATGGAAATGCCGCGGGAGATTACAGTTATCTCTCATGCTTATCAACCGATGCGGCACCTGTGATCGCAGAGTACTTAAAAGATCATCCGGAAAACATTTATTATGGGGATGAAATGTATAACTGGAAGTGGGAATATATGCAGGAAAATAACAGAATGAACCAGCCTGTGACACTCCGGACATTTAATCTGTCTTATCTGCATGCCCAAAGAGCATTTTCAGAAAAATAGGTCAAAAGTATCAAATTATTGTCATAAAACTAAGATTTATTTACAAATGTTCTCCTGTTTTGTATAATGAAACAAAGTTGTTGTGAAAATTTGTGATGAGGAGAACAAAGGATGAAAGGAAAAAGAGTTGGAAAGCTGATTGCATTGTTTGCAGTGACAGGCATACTTGCAGGATGCGGCGGAAAAACAGGTGGTACGCCGGATGATTATGCAACAAACGATGGTTATTTAACGACGGAAGCAGTCGGAAACGGCAGCGGCAGTTCGCAGTCGGAAACGGGACAGACATCAGGTACAGCAGGAATTGCCAAAGAAGATATAAAAGTTGGTGTACTTTATATCTCAGACCCGGATGAGGGGAGCGGATATTCTTACACACATGATCTGGGCATCGTGGGAATGCAGGAAAATCTGGGATTAAGCGATGATCAGATCGAGAGAAAAATTGTGGACGATTCAGATGCAAAAGCAACGGAGGAGGCAATCGAAGCCTGTATTTCGGATGGATGTAATATTATTTTTACAACCAGCTGGGGTTATATGGAAGTGACGGCAGAGATGGCGGAAAAATATCCGGATATCTATTTCTCACATGGAACCGGCTATATGTCAAATGGAAAGAATTTTAATAATTATTTCGGCCGCATCTATCAGGTAAGATATTTGAGTGGTATCGTAGCAGGTATGAATACAAAGTCGAATAAGATCGGTTATGTGGCAGCGCAGGATTCGTCAAATTCTGAGGTGACAGGGGGAATCGATGCATTTGCGATCGGTGTGGAATCTGTAAATCCGGATGCAGAGATTTATGTGGCAGTCACAAATAGCTGGTATGATCCGGATAAGGAAAAAGCAGCATCCGAACAGCTCTTAGATATGGGCTGTGATGTGATGGCACAGCATTGCGATACACCGTATCCACAGACACTGGCACAGGAGCGGGGAGTTTATGGGATCGGTTATAACTCGGATATGAGTAAAGAAACGCCGGATGCCTGTCTGACAAGCGTGATCTGGAACTGGAGTGCATATTATACGTCAGCGGTCAAAAGTATTATCAATGGAACGTGGGATGGGTCCAATTATTATGGAGGTATGGCAGAGGGACTGGTACAGCTGACGAATCTGGCTTCATTTGCGGCAGAAGGAACACAGGAAAAAGTTGACGAGGCGACTGCAGAGATCTTAAGCGGTACAAACAATATTTTTGACGGAGTGATGGAGACGAATACAGGGGAGACAGTTGGAACAGAAAACGGAACCTTGGATGATGCAACGATCACAGGTGGTATTGACTGGTATTATAAAAACGTTGTGATTGTGGACTAGGGGAGGATAGAATTATGAAATTAACAATTCGGAAAAAAGTTTTACTCTGTTCTTTGATTCCACTGCTCCTGTTAGGCGGGATTATCCTTCTGATCGCATCAACGATCGTAAAAGGTGCGATCATTGATCAGGTGGAAAATTCGTTAAAGGGAACGGCAATCGCAACGCAGGCCGCTTATGACCAGAATGCAGGAACTTATTTACAGGCAGAAAATGGGGATATCTGGAAAGGAAGTTATAATATTTCCCAGTCGGAAAATCTGGTTGATACGATTAAACAGGAGTCCGGGATGGATGTAACATTTTTCTACGGATCGCAGAGAATCATGACCTCTGCAGTTGACAAAAATGATAACAGGATATTAGGAAGTCCGGCGGGGGATAAAATTGTTGAAAAAGTATTAAATGGCGGCGAGGGGTATTTCAGCGATAATGTATCCATGGATGGTACGATTTACTACGGATACTACGTTCCAGTCTATCAGAAAGATGACAGCAGTACTCCGGTCGGAATGGTATTCGCAGGTGCAGAAAAAGAGAAAATATCCAACAGCGTCATAAAGATCATCAATACGATCGTAGCGATCGTACTTGTGGTACTTGTCATCTGTATTATAATCGTGGAGATCAGCGCAACTTCCATTACACATGCATTAAAAAAGGGAATCGCCAGTGTGCAGGAAGTGTCAGCAGGACATCTTGATGTAGCGTTTGACAGTAAAATTTTAGAGCGGAAAGATGAAGTCGGTGATCTGACGAAAGCAATACAGAATCTGCAGAATGAGCTGCTAAAGATCATTAAGGGTATCAAGGGAAGTACGGATATGCTGATGGAGGCATCCAATACGTTAGAAGATACCTCCCATCAGACTTATGATGGAATGCGTGAGGTGGAGGCAACCGTTGATTCTGTTACAAACGGTGCAAATTTACAGGCAGAGGATGCGAAGAAGGCGTCAGATAATGTGAAATATATGGGAAATCTGATCATTGAGACAGGAAAGGCAGCAGATGAGCTGAATGACAGTGCAGATCAGATGAAGCAGTCAAGCGATGCAGCAGTTGTTACGATCGATGAATTAAAACGTATCAGCGAAGAGGTAAAGGAGGCTGTTGCAACGATCGCAGACCAGACGAAACAGACGAATATCTCGGCACAGAATATTCAGAAAGCATCACAGTTTATTTCTGAAATCGCGTCCCAGACAAACCTGCTTTCTTTAAATGCAAGCATTGAAGCTGCACGCGCAGGTGAAGCGGGAAAAGGTTTTGCAGTTGTGGCATCAGAGATACAGAAACTTGCAGAACAGTCCGATACGGCGAGCGGTAATATAGGTGAAATTGTAAATACTTTGATCGCAAATTCCGAACGTGTGGTTGAGACGATGGGCAGGACACAGGAAATTATTGAAAAACAAAATATGCATATTGAGAGTACGGAACAGATGGTAAACGGTGTCATGGGTGAGATTGATGCATCTATCGAACGGATCCGTCAGATTGAGAGCCGGACAAGAAAATTAGAGAGTGCAAGAGCAGAGATCATAGATGTCATCGATTCCCTGTCGGAGATTGCACAGCAGAACGTTGAGGGAACTATGCAGACGAGTGCATCTATTACCGAAATAACGGACAGCTTTCAAAATATTGAAGATTCCACAGAAAATCTGCGTAATATGGCAGATATGCTTGCACACAATATCAGACATTTTAATATATGATAAAAATACGACCCTAAGCTGCAGAATACGGAGGCAGAAAAGATGGAAGTGCTTGCTGTTTTTGATGAGAATAATTATGATGACACAACGAAGGTATATGAGAAATATAATGTGCGTGGAGTAATCTTCCGGGATGGAAAGATTGCAATGCAGTGCAGTACGGATGGCGAATATAAGATGCCGGGCGGTGGAATGGAAGAGGGGGAGAAGTTGTCAGAAACCCTGAAACGCGAGATCAGTGAGGAAACCGGACTTACAGTTTTAGAGGATTCATGGCATGAACTGGGAGAAATCCTTGAGATGCGCCGTGACATATTTGATCCGTCCTGTAAATATATCTGCCATTCATATTTCTTTTATTGTAAGGTGTCAGAGAAAGAAGGAGAACTTCATCTGACTCCAAGTGAAGTGGCAAAAGGGTATTACCTCAGATGGGAGCAGCCGGAAACAGTATATGAAACGAATATGCGGATGGCGAAAGATCCATGGATCATCCGGGATACGGCGTTTGTGAAAATGATACTGGATGGAAAAGTAAAGCTGCCGGAATAAAAGATTTCGTATCATAATAATAGAATGGCTGGTGTTCACATATCGCTACTGGTCACACAGTATGGGTGAACACCGGTCATTCTATTATTTTTTTGTGGAAGAACGAAGAAAAATATGTTATACTTAACGATATGTATTGCAGAAAATTTAAATTGGTATGCAATAGATACAGGCACAGACAGATAACGGAGGATGGCGCATATGAATGAAAATTATGTAACACTGACCATTGGAAAACAGAAAAATATAGCACTGATCGCGCATGACAATAAAAAGGCAGAGCTGATCGCATGGTGCGAAACAAATAAAGAAATCTTGAAAAATCATTTCCTTTGTGGAACAGGAACCACGGCACGCATGATCACGGATCAGACAGGACTCCCGGTTCGTGGATATAACAGCGGTCCTCTTGGTGGAGATCAGCAGATCGGAGCAAAGATCGTTGAGGGAAAAGTTGACTTTGTCATTTTCTTCTCTGATCCATTGACTGCACAGCCACATGATCCTGATGTAAAGGCATTGCTTCGTATTGCACAGGTATATGATATCCCAATCGCAAACAATAAAGCATCTGCAGATTTTATGATCAAATCAGAGTACATGAATGAAGAGTACGAGCATGAGGTGATCAACTTCAAAGAAAACATCAAAAAACGTTCGGAGACATTATAAGGGGGAACATTTTTCATGAGCAACGTAGCAATCGTATCAGACAGCAATAGTGGAATCACACAGAGTATGGCAAAAGAACTTGGAATTACCGTGATGCCGATGCCTTTTTTTGTGGGAGATAAGACGCTGTATGAAGATATTGATCTGTCACAGGAAGAGTTTTACCAGATGCTATCTGAGAAGACAGACATCCATACATCCATGCCACTTGTAGGAAATGTCACAGACACCTGGGATGAACTGTTAAAAGAGTATGATGAGATCGTGCATATTCCAATGTCATCCGGACTCAGCGGTTCCTGTGAGACTGCCATTATGCTTTCACAGGATTACGATGGAAAGGTACAGGTGGTTAACAATCAGAGAATTTCTGTTACACAGCGGCAGTCCGTTTTAGACGCGATCGCACTTTCGAAACAGGGAAGATCTGCATCTGAAATTAAAGAGATCTTAGAGCGGGATAAATTTGAATCGTCTATTTATATTATGGTGGACACACTTTATTATCTGAAAAAGGGCGGCAGGATCACACCGGCGGCTGCAGCACTCGGAACATTGTTAAAGTTAAAACCGGTACTTCAGATCCAGGGGGAAAAATTAGACGCATTTGCCAAGGCAAGAACTGTAAAACAGGCAAAGAGCATGATGATCGAGGCAATGAAGAACGATTTTGCCAACCGCTTCAAAGATCCAGCCGGAGAGCATATGTATCTTGAGATGGCATACACGCATGACTTGGAAACGGCAGAGAACTTTAAGAAAGAAGTGCAGGAAGCATTTCCAGGCATGGAAATCCGTATGGATCCGCTTTCACTTAGTATTTCCTGCCATATCGGACCGGGAGCATTAGCAGTGGCATGTTCAAGAAAGATTCCGGAACTGGAAGAGTAATCAGAAAATAAAAGAAAGTAAAAAATATATAAGAAAATCGGTTGGAGACTGAATTTCATAAGAAATTTAGTTTTCAACCGATTTTTATTTAATACATTCCTATTCTTCACATTGCCTGAAAATAAGAAAAATCTAAGTGCCTGATTTAGATTATATTGTTTAGGATCATGATAAAGTATGACCGTGCAGTTTGATTTTTTTATGTTTCCATATGATATAAGTGATCATCAGAGGAATACCGGCGCCCACCCAGGCAGCAGGATCAGCAAGGCAGATCCCCTGATAACCGAGCGGTTTCTGCAGGAGTGCGATCGCAACAAAGCGGCATACCAGCTCGATCACGCCACTCAACATTGGAACAAGTCCTTCGCCTAATCCCTGTAAGGCATTGCGGTATAAAAAGATCATGGCAAGCGGGAGGAAAAACCAGCTCACTGTTTTTAAATACATCATGGCGTAGGAGAAAATCTCATCGGAAGGATTGCTTACAAACCAGCTTACGATAAATTCTCCACCGAAAATACAGATGGCAGCACCGATGGCTGCTGCAGCGATACAGATGAAAAATCCTTTGCGCATACCGTCGAAAATACGGTTGTATTTTCCTGCACCGAGATTCTGACCACAGTAGGTTGCCATGGCGGTACCGAGCGTCGGCATGGTCTGAGTTGCGATATTGTTGACCTTAGAGGCAGCTGTAAAGGAAGCAACCACACTGGAACCAAACACGTTGACAGCACTCTGCAGGATCATGGTTCCAATGGCGGTGATGGAGTAATTTAATGCCATTGGGATACCGATCGAGAGCATGTTAATGACACCCGGGCGATCCAGATAATAATCCGCTTTTGTTGTGCGAAGGATCTCAAACTGCCGGAACATATGGATAAAACATAAGATCGCAGAAATTCCCTGTGCAATAATGGTGGCATAAGCAGCACCGGCGGTTCCTGTTTTTAACACAACAATAAATAAAAGATCCAGTACAACATTTAATATAGAAGAAAAGATCAAAAAGTAAAGTGGTGTTTTGCTGTCCCCGATTCCTCTTAAAATACCGGCAGAAACATTATATAGCATCGTTAAGATAATACCTGCAAAAATAACTTTGATATAGGCATCTGCCATGGAAAGTATATTGTCCGGTGTGTGCATCCAGACTAAAAACAGACGGGATGCCGCAACAGTCGGAATTGTGAGGATTGCCGAAACGATCACGGTTAAGATCAGAGAGAGCGCAACATAGTGTTTTAACAAACGAAAATCTTTTGCACCGAAAGCGTGTGATATCATGACGCCAAATCCCTGTGCGATACCGGTTGCAAATCCGAGCACCAGAAACATGATGCATCCGGTAGAACCAACGGCGGCAAGTGCTTCTTCACCGAGATATCTTCCCACGATGATCGTGTCTACCATATTATAAAATTGCTGGAACAGATTTCCTAATAAAACCGGAATGGAAAAAAACAGTATGATTTTTAATGAACTGCCGGTGGTCATATCTTTTGTCATGCTACTGGAAACTCCTTTCAAACTTTGGTATGATGTAATTATTCAGTGCACATATATGCAGTATAATGTAAGGCTTAGTATACGTCACAAAAATCGGAAATACAAGCGGAAAATAAGACTTTTTTCCTAATTTTTTTAAGGGAGAATCAGATGGATATCAATTTGGAATACTATAAGATATTTTATTATACAGCAAAGCAGAAAAGCATTACTCTGGCGGCAGAAAAACTTTCTATCTCACAGCCTGCGGTCAGTCAGGCAATCAAACATTTAGAAAAAGATCTTGGCTGTGCATTATTTGTAAGGACGGCAAAGGGAGTTCGCCTGACAAAGGAAGGGGAGATGCTTTTTTCTTATGTGGAGCGCGGCTACGAGGCAATTCTTTCCGGGGAGAGGAGGCTTCTTGAGATGCTCAATCTTGAAAAAGGAGAGATCTGCATCGGTGCAAGTGATATGACGCTAAAATATTATCTGCTGCCTTATCTGGAGCGGTTTCATGAAAAATATCCTAATATCCGGGTAACCGTGACAAATGCGCCGACACCGGAAACCCTGCAGCATCTTGCAGATGGCAGAATTGATTTTGGAATCGTAAGTTCTCCGGTTGAACCGCAGGGCTGGCTTAAGATCATTCCGGTAAAAGAAATCAGGGACGTCTTTGTGGCAGGCAAAAAATATAAAGAACTTTGTGGAAAGAAAATGAAATATGAGGAACTTTCGGAATATCCGCTGGTGTGTTTAGAGGGAAGTACCTCAACGAGACATTATGTGGAAGCATTTTTAAAAGAAGAAGGTGTGACGGTATCGCCGGAATTTGAACTTGCCACCAGCGATATGCTGATACAGTTTGCACTCCGCAACCTTGGGATCGCAAGTGTGATGGAAGAGTTTGCAAAAGAGTATGAGGAAGATGGCAGACTGTTTAAACTGCAGTTTGAAAAAGAAATCCCGGCACGGAAATTCTGTATCGTGTTAAATGAGAGGATTCCAATGTCTGCGGCTGCAGCGAAACTTTTAGGCGGTCTTATAAATACACATAATGAATGATTATACCAGATATAAAGAAGATTAATTTTACTTATAGAAAAACATCATGTATAATCAGTAAGTAAAAACAAGGAGCAAGTGACTTTTTGTTCCTGAACAGGAATAGCAAAGAGAAACTAGGAGGATATTCAAATGGTAAAAGCAGTCGTTGGAGCCAACTGGGGCGATGAAGGAAAAGGAAAGATTACAGATATGCTTGCAAAGGAAGCAGATATTATCGTACGTTTCCAGGGTGGTGCAAATGCAGGTCATACGATCGTAAATGATTACGGAAAGTTTGCACTTCACACATTACCGTCAGGTGTATTTTACGGACACACCACAAGCGTGATCGGCAATGGTGTCGCTTTAAATATTCCGGTACTTATGAAAGAGATCCAGTCTATCGTGGAGAGAGACGTTCCGAAGCCAAAGATTTTAGTTTCCGACCGTGCACAGATGGTGATGCCTTATCACATTTTATTTGACCAGTATGAGGAAGAGCGTTTAGGCGGTAAATCTTTCGGTTCCACAAAGTCAGGTATCGCACCATTTTATTCTGATAAATATGCAAAGATCGGTTTCCAGGTCAGCGAGTTATTCGATGAGGAACTGTTAAAAGAAAAGGTTGTCCGTATTGCAGAGACAAAGAATGTACTCTTAGAGCATTTATATCATAAACCACTGATCAATCCGGATGAATTATTAGAGACATTACATGAGTACCGCGATACCATTGCACCTTATGTATGCGATGTTTCTTCTTATCTGGATCAGGCGATCAAAGAAGGAAAGACTATATTATTAGAGGGACAGCTTGGTACTTTAAAAGATCCGGATCACGGAATTTACCCGATGGTTACATCTTCTTCTACATTAGCAGCTTACGGTGCGATCGGAGCAGGTATCCCGCCATATGAGATCAAACAGATCGTAACAGTATGTAAGGCATATTCTTCTGCAGTCGGAGCAGGTGCATTTGTCAGCGAGATCTTCGGTGATGAGGCAGATGAGCTTAGAAGACGTGGTGGTGACGGCGGTGAGTTCGGTGCGACTACAGGACGTCCGAGACGTATGGGATGGTTCGATTGTGTGGCAAGTAAATATGGCTGCCGTCTGCAGGGAACAACAGATGTTGCATTCACGGTACTTGATGTACTTGGATACTTAGATGAGATCCCGGTATGCGTTGGCTATGAGATCGACGGAGAAGTGACCACAGATTTCCCGACAACTGCAAAATTAGAGAAGGCAAAACCGGTATTAAAGAAACTTCCGGGATGGAAATGCGATATCCGCGGAATCAAAAAATACGAGGATCTTCCGGAAAACTGCAGAAAATATGTAGAATTTATCGAGGAGCAGATCGGATACCCGATCACCATGGTATCAAATGGACCGGGAAGAGATGACATCATTTACCGCACCAAATAAGAAAAAGGATATCTGGTATGATAAAAAATATTATTTTTGATGTAGGCATGGTGCTGGTCAACTGGGATCCACATGCGGCATTTCAGAAGTTAGGTTTTGATGAAAAGACGGAGGAAGCAGTCGGGAATGCGACTGTTTACTCGGATGCATGGAATGAATCAGACCGCAGTGTTTTAGATTCTGATGAACAGCTTGCGGTATTTGTTCAGAATGCACCGGACTATGAAAAAGAGATCCGTATGTTCTGGGACAATGTCGGAATGGCGATTTACCAGTATGAATATTCACGTGCATGGATTCAGGAACTGAAAAAGAAAGGTTATCATGTATATATCCTTTCTAATTATGGAAAATGGACTTATGAGCACACTACGGAAGCACTGTCGTTCTTAGAAGATGTAGACGGTCAGGTGTTCTCCTTTGAAGTTCACCAGATCAAGCCGGAACCGGAAATCTATCAGACTCTGCTGGACAAATTTAAACTGACGGCAGATGAATGTGTATTTTTAGATGACCGCAGGGAGAATGTCGAGGCAGCAGAAGCGCGGGGGATTCATACGGTATTATTTACAACGTATCAGGAAGCCTTGGAAAAATTAAAAACATACGGTGTTGTGTAAGAATTTACATGATCCTGCCTGTTATAAGGGCATATAAAACAAAGAGCTGTTTTCACAGATGTGGAGATGGCTCTTTGTTTTTACGTTCACACTTTTATCACAGATTCATCCACTTTTAAACACAATTACACGTTACCCTTATAAAGTAATATTTAGGGAATGGAATAAGGAGGAGAAAAACGTGATTGAAATCAATCATCTGGTAAAAAAATACGGCAGTCATGTCGCCGTTGATGATTTGTCGCTCACAGTAGAGCCTGGCAGAATTTACGGCTTTTTAGGACCGAATGGTGCCGGAAAATCAACAACGATGAACATTATTACCGGCTACCTTGCAGCAACAGGCGGTGAGGTAAAAATCAACGGATTTGATGTGTTAAAACAGCCGGAGGAAGCAAAAAAGTGTGTGGGGTATCTGCCGGAGCTGCCGCCTCTTTATATGGATATGACGGTAAAAGAATATCTGGATTTTGTGGCTGAATTAAAGAAATTAGATAAGAGCCGGCGGGCAGGTTATGTGAAAGAAGCCATGAAAATTACAAGAACGGAGGAAGTATCAGGAAGATTGATCCGCAACCTGTCAAAAGGTTACCGTCAGAGAGTCGGTTTTGCACAGGCGGTACTTGGATATCCGGAAATACTGATCTTAGATGAACCGACGGTAGGATTAGACCCGAAACAGATCATTGAGATCAGGGATCTCATCAGAGAACTTGGAAAGAAACATACAATTATACTCAGCTCTCATATTTTGTCTGAAATCTCTGCTGTCTGTGATCATGTATTTATTATCTCTCATGGAAAACTGGTTGCCAGTGATTCGACAGAGAATCTGCTGGAGCGGATGACTGGTGCACAGGAGATTGAACTTTTGCTGAAAGCGGAAGAAAATGAGGCAGAGACGGCAATCCGCGAGATTGCACAGGTAGAACGGTGTGAAAAAACAGAGGCGAAAGAGGATGGTACAGTAGGGCTTCTTGTGACAGCAAAAAAAGATGCGGATGTAAGGGAAGCAATTTATCACACCTGTGTGGAACATCATATGCCGATTTTAGAGATGAAAGCAGCATCGAAGTCCTTAGAGGATGTATTCCTTGAACTTACCTCACAGGAAGGAGGAATAAAATAATGTTTGCAATTTTTAAACGTGAGATCAGATCCTATTTCCAGACTGTGGTGGGATGGCTTTTCATAGCGGCGGTACTTGCTTTATATGGTTTATATTTTTATGCTTATAATTTAAGATCCGGTTCGCCTTACGTATCGTATTCACTTTCGGCAGTCGCATTTATTGTTATGATCGCAGTACCGGTACTTACGATGCGCAGTTTTGCGGAGGAGAGGCATACAAGAACCGATCAGCTGATGCTGACATCTCCTGTTCCGCTTGGTAAGATCGTGTTTGGCAAATATCTTGCCATGGTCGGAGTATTTTCCATTGCCATGGTCATCGTTGCACTGACACCATTATTTTTATCAATTTATGGCTCGGTTCCGCTTGGAGAAAGCTATGTTGCTATCTTAGGATTCTGGCTGTATGGCAGTGCGTGCATTTCGGTCGGTATGCTGATGTCGGTTGTAACCGAAAGCCAGGTTATTGCAGCAGTTTTAGGGTTTGCAGCACTGTTTCTGGGTTATATGATGTCAAGTATTACCAGTATGATCTCGCAGAGCGGTAATATTCTGACAAAAATATTAAATGCATATGATCTTTATACGCCGCTGGATAAATTTATGAACGGCTGTCTGGATCTTACAGGCGTTATTTATTTCCTGTCTGTGATCGGGATCTGCCTGTTTTTAAGCTGCCAGCTGATCCAGAAACGCAGATATTCTGTCAGCACAAAAAAGATCGCACCGGGTGCGTTCTCAATTGGTATGATCGTTGTTGCTTTTGCAATCGCAGTTGTTGTGAACCTGGTGGCAGATGAACTGCCATCCACAGCCACAGCGATCGATGCGACATCTACAAAGTTATATTCTATTACAGATACAACAAAAGATTACTTAAAGACGCTTGATTCGGACGTTAATATTTATGTGCTTGCAGCAGAGAAAAATGCGGACAGTACACTTTCCGAAACGCTGCAGCGTTATGAGGATCTGTCTGACCATATAAAAGTAAGCTATATCAACCCGTCAACAAACCCGACATTTTTCCAGAAATATACGACGGAAGCACCGACCTCAAACAGTCTGATAGTGGTGAGCGATGCACGTTCGAGGGTGATCGATTATAATGATATTTATGAATATTCCTATGATTATTCTTCTTATACAAGAAGTCTTGACGGATATGATGCAGAGGGACAGATCACAAGTGCACTCCAGTATGTGACAAAAGATTCAAGTGAACTGCCGGTTGTTTATGAGATTACAGGACATGGTGAAACTGCACTGTCCGGTGGATTTACTGAGGCAGTTGAAAAAGCCAATATGACACTCACAGAGCTGACATTGTTAAAAGAAGATGCAGTGCCTGAGGATGCATCGGCGATCATTATCAATGCACCAACATCAGACTTTTCAGCAGATGATGCAAAGAAAGTGACAGATTATCTGGAAAAAGGTGGAAAGGCACTGATCACGACAAATTTCCAGTACAAGGATCTGACAAATTTTGAAAGTATTTTAAAAGCGTATGGCATTGAGCGTGTGGACGGTATTGTCATGGAAAATGACAGTTCCTACTATTATAATAACATTCCGTATTATCTGCTTCCGGAAGTAGAGAGCAGTGATTATACATCATCTGTCAGCGGCAAATATATTTTTGCACCGTACAGTGAGGCGTTCAGTTATGACGGATCTTCCGATGATGTGACATACACAGCGCTGTTACAGACAACGGATAAGTCTGTTTCGAAAATTGATGCCGGCAACGCGACAACTTCTGAAAAAGAGGATGGAGATATTGAAGGTCCGTTTACGATCGCACTTGCTGCAGAAAAAACAGTAGATGATACATCGTCCCAGATTGTTGCCATTGGTTCCATGGAATTGTTTACGGATTCTACGGATCAGATCGTATCAGGAAGCAACGTATCCATGTTTACGGATATCGTGACGAATCTGACCGGGGGAGCAGATAATGATACTAGCGTCATTCCGGTAAAAGATTATAAGATGAGCACGATCACGATCACATCAATTTCCACGATTATCGGCGGACTGGTGGCAAGCATTTTTATACCGGTTGTTCTGATCGTCATTGGAGTTGTGATCTGGGCAGTAAGGAGGAAAAAATAATGCAGAAACAGAAAAAACAGATGGTCATTCTGGTCATTTTGCTGATATTACTGATCCTTGCCTATATAGGTGTTCATTTTTACAGTAAAAAGCAGGAAGAAAAAGAGGAAGCAAAGACGGAGGCAGAAAAGATAACGGTAACAGATATTGAAGTTTCTGATATCACACAATTTTCTTATGTGCTGGATGGAACAACGCTTTCCTTTACAAAAAATGGAACGGAATGGATTTATGACGATGATCAGTCCGTTGATATTGATGAAAGTGCATTAGAGACACTTCTGAAAAAAGCAGCGAAGATCACAGCGACAGATGAGGTTACAGAGTACGACAGTCTTACTGATTTTGGACTGGATGATCCTTCTAATACGATTACACTAAAAACAGATGCCGGACTTACCACTATCTATATTGGAAGTCAGAATGAGATCACGAATGAGTATTATTTAAAAACAGGTGAAAGTGATACTATCTATGTTGTAGACAGTGCAACAGCAACCGGATTTGATAAAAGTATTGAGGAGCTGACAGCAAAATCCGATGATACGGAAACAGAAGAACCGTCAGAAGCCGTGGAGGAAACAGAAACAGCAACAGTGGTGCCAAATGATACAGAGACATTGGAAATAGAAGAAACAGAGACGAAATAGCAGAATTGCATGATAAACTTGCAGAGCTGCTGTTGTAAATGAAAAAAGTACCGGATTGCGGATGAATGCAGTCCGGTATTTTTTTGGTAATCGCTGTTGGTTGTACAGTATGTGTGGACAACAACATTTACATAAGTTCATAAATTATTAATTTGACACATTTTAGAAAAAGGGGTAACATAAGTATTAGAAAGTTCATTAATGAACTAATCCAAACCGCAAAACAGTGAAAAAATATTTGCCATAAGAAAAAGAATGTGGAGCAGGGATGATGTACAGTGAGTATGAATTGTTTGGAACCAACCAGCAGATGAGAAAAGTGATCGAGCAGGCGTGTGAACGGCTGATGGAGACCTATGGACTGCGTCACGTGGAACTGGATATCCTTTATCTGATTTCCCATGAAAAGCAGAAAGATACTGCAAAGGATCTGATCGAGATACAGCATTTGTCCAAGGCTCATATTTCGAAATCAGTGGATAATTTAAAGCAGCATGGTTATATTGAACTGATCGCAGATGAGGAAGACCACAGAAGGATACACATTCGCATGACTGGTAAGGCAAAACCTGTGCTGGAAGAATTTGAGCAGATCCGGGCGGATATTTTGGAACGTCTGTTTGCGGGAGTGACAGAAGAAGAACGCAGCTGCTTAAAGCGTGTAATGGGTAAGATTATGAAAAACATTCAGGCAGAACAGGAGGATGGGGTATGAACCAATATGGAGATTTTGGAAAAGAAACGGAAGAACTGATGATGATATGTGATCGTAACGACAGAATCCCGCCGGAGCTGTTTAAAGAGTTCGGTGTAAAACGTGGTTTAAGGGACGTAGATGGAACCGGTGTACTTGCAGGAATCAGCAATATCTCAAGAATTGATGCATTTAAAACAGAAAATGGAAAAAAGATTCCGTGTGACGGACAGCTCTGGTACCGTGGTTATAATGTGATCGATCTGATCCAGGGATTTGAAGGGAAACGTTTTGGATTTGAGGAAGTGGCATATCTTCTTTTGTTTGGTGAACTGCCGGATACTGCAAAATTAGGAGCATTCAAGAGCATGCTCGAAGAGTGCAGACAGCTTCCGACAAACTTTACCAGAGATGTCATTATGAAGGCACCGAGCAAGGATATCATGAATTCACTGACAAGAAGTGTGCTGACACTTGCTTCCTATGATGAGACGATCGCAGACCAGGAACTTCATACACAGTTAGAACAGTGTATCAAACTGATCAGTGTATTTCCGATGCTTGCGGTATACGGCTACCATGCATATAACCATTATATCTGTGATGACAGCCTTTATATCCATCGTCCGCAGGAGGGGCTGTCTGCAGCAGAGAATCTGCTTCTTATGCTCCGACCGGATAAGGCATACACGGAACTGGAAGCGCGCGTGCTCGATATAGCACTGGTGCTTCATATGGAGCATGGTGGAGGAAATAACTCTACATTTACAACAAGAGTTGTAACATCCTCCGGATCTGATACATATTCTGTCATGGCAGCAGCACTTTCTTCCCTGAAAGGACCAAAACACGGTGGTGCCAATATCAAGGTTGTAGAAATGATGGATGATATGAGAAGCCATGTAAAGGACTGGGGAGACAGGGATGAAGTTAAAAACTACTTAGAGCAGCTTGTTGACAAACAGGCATTTGACCGCAAAGGCCTGATCTATGGCATGGGCCATGCCGTTTATTCGCTTTCTGATCCGAGAGCACGCGTGTTCAAAAGTTTTGTGGAACGGCTTGCTGTGGCAAAGGGAAGGGAAAAAGATTTTGCACTTTACAGTATGGTGGAGAATCTTGCACCGGAAGTGATCGCAGAAAAACGTCATATTTACAAAGGAGTTTCTGCAAATGTTGATTTTTACAGTGGATTTGTATACAGCATGTTAGACATTCCGTTAGAACTTTATACACCGATCTTTGCAATCGCCCGTATTGTCGGATGGAGTGCACATCGTATGGAAGAACTGGTAAATATGGATAAGATCATTCGTCCTGCATACCGGAGCATTATGCCGGAGAAAGTGTACGTGCCGTTAGAAGAGCGAGAACAGTAACAAAAAATGAGCAGAAGAAAGATTATTCTTCCTTCTGCCCATTATTTTTTTTGATCATCTTATATACAAAGGAATATGCCCAGACCAGAACTGGGATGATCACAGTTGCATAAACCGAAGCCATCAGCATATCCATGTAGTTCTCATTGGAAGAGAGCGCACAGAAAATGGTGGAAATATAAAGCCCGGCTAAAATGACGGCGCCGGAAATGGCGAGGATACGTTTTATTTTTTTCAAAGTAAGACCTCCAGTTTTATATATGTTTACCGGCATGATGTGAGTCAAAGACAGACAAAATACCGCAGCTGTACTAAGATTATCCTAGCCGAAAGTATCAGAAGAGTCAAGAAAAATAAAGACAGCATGAAATGCAAACATCATAAATTAATGAATTGCAAAAACAGTGGATGTTTGCTATAATAGTACATGCATGTTAAATGCAACCACAATTCACATAGAAAACGAGGAAACAGACTATGGCATTATTAGAACAGTGGCAGAAAATTGCCTATAATGAGAAAACAGACAGAGGGGAATTACAGAGATTCTGGCAGAGATATTTCCTTTTGGAAAAAGGCGTATATGAGAAGCTTCTTACAAACCCGGATGAGAAGGTTGAGGGAACTGTAAAAGAGCTTGCTGATAAATATAATCTGAGCATCATGGAGATGACAGGTTTCCTGGATGGAATCAATGACAGTTTAGTAGAGCCGAATCCAATCGATACCATGGAGGAGGATACAAAAGTAAGCCTTGCATTTGATAAAGAAAAATTATACAAGAACATGGTAGATGCAAAGGCTGACTGGCTGTATGAGCTTCCTCAGTGGAATGAGATCTTCGATGGTGAGACAAAAAGAAGACTGTACTTAGAGCAGAAGAAGTCCGGAACTGTTATTGTTGGCAAAAAGATCGGACGTAACGATCCATGCCCATGCGGATCTGGCAAGAAATATAAATACTGCTGTATGAATAAATAAGTAAAACAAAATCCCGGTGTTTTGAAGATTATCAGAACACAGGGATTTTTATGTATCTGAAAGGAGAACATTGTATGAAAAAATTAAAAGAATTTTTTGCAGATATGACAGAGAGCGTTTCTGTTACAAAACTGGATGGAACTTTGATCGTTGCAATAGCAGCACTCTCCGGTGTGATCATCGGAATGTTGATCTCACCGCGCAAGAATGCAAAATATGGCTGTGATAATGGCACGACTTATATCACCAACAATGGAGAAGAGGACGACTGGGACTGGGATGAAGAGGACCGGGAATAAAATTTTATGATAAAAATCCGGATATTGTCAAAAAAATATGCTCTCTAATCTGCCGGAAAGGCATAAATTTCCCCAAAAGAGAGAAACTAATACCAGACAGTCAGATCATTGCGAAAGAAATGATAAAAATACGAAAGACTGTCCCCTTTTTATAAGGGATGAAAGGAGAAAAAATGACAATTCTGGATTGTTCAGTTACAGGCTGTATTTACAATGAGGCAAACTGCTGCCACAAAGGCAGTATCAAAGTGGAGGGAGAAGACGCAAAAGAATGTGAAGATACCTGCTGCGGAAGTTTTGTGGAGCGTGGGGATAAATGCGCAAAGAATGTAACGAAAGATGCACCGAAAAATATTGATGTATCATGCTGTGCTACAAATTGTGTCTTCAATAAGGCAGAAAAGTGTGATGCAGAGCATATTGGTATCGCGGGCGGTGATGCATGTAACTGCAGGGATACAGAATGTGCAAGTTTCTGCTGTAATTCATAACAACAGATTTGCATGGAAAACCGGAGATTTGTATTGAAAAGTCTCCGGTTTTTCTTATGGTAGATATAAAATCCGACACAGAACGTACAGAAAATGTTCAGAAATTCTTAACTTGTATTTCAATCAGATGGGACGTATAATGCGAGTAGGAAATAAGTCATGATCATAGCTTACATTTTTGTATGACAGGGATGCACTGGAATGGGAGGCTTTTAGAATGAGGAAAAAATCTCATATTTCTCTTGCAAAATATATCGTAAACAGTCTTGACGACAAAGAATTAAAAAAACATAGGTTGTCGTTTTACATTGGAAGTGTTCTTCCTGATATCAAACCTTCTTTTGTTTATAAAAGGCATGAGATCAATGGAACGTTCCCTTATGTGAAAAAGCATATTGCCCGGTTGTCGGAAGGACAGAAGGTTATGAATAAAAAGGGTGGAAAATATTACAGGGATTTAGGACAGGTCAGTCATTATCTTGCAGATTATTTTACATTTCCACACAACAAAATATATCCGGGAGGATTCAAGGATCACTGCTCTTATGAAGAAAAATTAAAACGTGATCTGAGATCTTATATCAAAAGCGGGGAAGCTGAGAGACAACATGTGCCGGGTGGACATTTTATGGATGCAAAAGCTCTCTGCGATTATATCCAGAAAGCGCATGATGATTATATTGAGCGAAAACATGATGTTTCAGATGATATTACACATATTGTTGAGGTGAATCGTAAGGCGATTGAGGGAATGATAGAAGTTCTTGCGAGAAAGAGCGAAAATCACCGTCTGAAACACTCATAAAGTGGAAAATTGCAATAGCTGCTGTCGAAAAATGGGGAGAAGTGGCATGCTGTTTTGATTGATTTTTGCATGATTTAGGAGTAATATGTAAATATCAGAGAAAAGGGTGTCATAAGTACTATAAACCGCCAGCAACGCGATGAAAGTGGCATAGGAATCTTGGCAGTTAAGGAGGATTCATATGAACAGAATCGAAGAAATTCAAAGAGAAATTGAGTCTGTCAGATCAGAACTCAATCAATCATTTTTACAGAACGATGAATTCGAGGAATATTATCGAAAAAGTACGGAACTAGACAAGCTGATCGAAGAATACTTAGAGAGAAAACAGCAGGTACAGATGAGCTGACAGACAGTCGAATATGGAAAATATTATTTATAAGAACGATAGGACAAAGGTACTACCGTTCTTTTTTTGTGTAACAAATTAGCGACATTACCATAAAAAACCACTGGAAAATCAAGGAAATTCTTGATTTTTTCTTAAGAGTGGTTTAAGATGTATATAAATGTGGAGGAAAGTGGTACGAAATGGTACAAAGTGGTAGATGAGATCCTGTTTGGTGGAAGATCAGATCTTTAGGATTTTAGTTCCACTTAAAGGCAGGTGTTTGTGTTATGTTCATGGGAGAATACAATCACACAGTGGATCCAAAAGGCAGACTGATCATCCCTGCAAAGTTCAGAGAGCAGCTTGGCGATGAATTTGTAGTGACAAAGGGATTGGATGGATGCTTATTTGTGTATACCAAAGAAGAGTGGCACAACATCGAAGAAAAGTTCCGGGGGATTTCCATGACCTCTAAGGACGCCAGAAAATTTTCGCGTTTTTTCTTCGCAGGAGCAGCGGCACTAGAACTGGACAAGCAGGGAAGAATTTTACTTCCGCCGGTTTTGAGGGAATACGCTGATTTACAAAAAGATGTCGTCTTAGTCGGCGTGCTGAGTCGTGTGGAAATCTGGGATAAAGACAGATGGCTGGAAAATACTTATGATGAGGACGAGATGGATGATATCGCAGAACACATGGCAGAGTTAGGATTTAGCATTTAGAGGTGAGGACAGTGGAATTTCATCATTATTCTGTATTATTAAATGAGACAATTGAAAATTTAAATATCAGACCGGATGGAATCTATGTGGACGGAACCTTAGGCGGTGGCGGACATTCTTATCAGATCCTGAAGCATTTGGGGGAAAATGGAAGACTGATCGGCATTGATCAGGATGCAGATGCGATCAGGGCAGCCGGGGAACGCCTTACAGAGTTTGGAAATAAAGCGACACTGATCCGCAGCAACTATGCCAATATGAAAGAAGAACTGCATGCGATCGGGGTGGACAAAGTAGACGGTATTGTACTTGACCTTGGTGTTTCTTCCTTCCAGTTAGATACACCAGAGCGTGGATTTACTTACCGGGAACCGGATGCGCCGCTTGATATGCGTATGGATGACAGACAGAGCCAGACAGCAAAAGATATTGTCAATGGATACAGTGAAATGGACTTATACCGTATTATCCGTGATTACGGGGAAGATAAATTTGCAAAAAATATTGCAAAACATATTGTAGCGGAACGTCAAAAGAAAACGATCGAGACAGCAGGAGAACTGACAGATATTATACGGGCAGCTATTCCGATGAAAGTACAGGTAACCGGAGGGCATCCGGCAAAGCGTACATTTCAGGCGATCCGTATTGAGTTAAATCACGAACTTGAAGTGCTTAGAGATCATTTAGATGAGATGATCGATCTTTTGAATCCGGGTGGAAGGATCTGCATTATTACATTCCATTCGTTAGAAGACCGTATTGTAAAATCAAATTTTAAGAGAAATGAAAACCCATGTACCTGTCCGAGTGATTTTCCGGTCTGTGTCTGTGGAAAAGTTTCAAAAGGAAAAGTGATTACAAGAAAGCCGATTCTTCCATCGGAGAAGGAACTGGAAGAAAATTCGAGGTCAAAAAGTGCAAAACTTCGTGTATTTGAACGAAGATAGTTAGGGAGGAATATTATGAGAGATCAGACGGAGAGGAGAGCTTCCGGAAGAAATTATTATGTGGATGGCAATACGGTGCGCCGCATGGAAGCAGTACCTGATTACCGAAGAGAAAGACGGGAAAGAGAAGAAAGAGAACGGGAAGAACAACTGCGTAGAAGAAAACGTCAGGTAAGAAGAAATCAGGAACGTCAGCTTCGGATGAGCAAGAGTTATGTGATATTTCTTACCATGGCAGTGATCGTATTTGGCGTATTTGCAGGAACCTACATAAAAATACAGTCAGATATGACGGCAAGAATGAATACGATCAGCAATTTAGAAAGCCAGATCGCTGATTTAAAGGCAGATAATGATGAGGCATATAAGAGAATCCGTATGTCTGTAGACCTTGACAGTGTCAGGGAAAAAGCATTAAATGAGCTTGGAATGTCATATGCAAAAGAATCCCAGATTATCTATTATACTGTTGACAATGATGATTTTATGAACCAGTACAGTGAAATACCGCAGAAATAGAATGCATGTTTTGATACTGTGATATAAGAAATGCAGGGGTAAGGATGGCAGCAAAGAGAAGAAGAAAACCATGGTTGAAGTTTCCGAGACGCATGCAGAAAAAACTGGTCGTTATGTTCAGTGCGATTGCAGTTTTACTGACAGGGCTGATCGGGAGACTTATGTATATTGAACATACCAGCGGTGATAAATACGAAAAAATTGTTTTGTCACAGCAGGAATATGACAGTCAGACCATTCCGTATCAGAGAGGCGATATTGTGGACAGCAAGGGTACTGTACTTGCAACCAGTATCGCCGTTTATAATGTCATTTTAGACTGTTCGGTCATGACCAGCAAAGAGGAGTATATTGAGCCTACAATTCAGGCGCTTACAAGCTGCTTTGAGGATATGGACAGCAATACATTGTATGGTTACGCGAAAGAGCAGAATGACAGCCGTTATATCGTGCTGAAGAAAAAGGCATCTTACGAAGAAATACAGCCATTTGTTGAAATGCAGGAAGCTGTGGATGAAAAAGGGAAAAAGATAAATTCCAATATCAAGGGTGTGTGGTTTGAAAAGGAATATCAAAGAGAATATCCGTATGGTGCACTTTCGAGCTCTATTGTAGGATTTACAGCTTCCGGAAACGTTGGTGTGAACGGTCTTGAACAGTATTACAATGAAACCTTAAACGGTGTGGATGGAAGAGAGTACGGATATTTAAATACAGATAATAACTTTGAAAAGACCATCAAAGCTGCGAAAAATGGTAACACAGTTGTGTCTACGATCGATTCCCATATCCAGTCTGTGGTAGAACAAAAGATTGCGGATTTTAATGAAGCCTATACCGGGAATTACCGCGAGGGAGAGCCTGGGGCTAGCCATGTCGGAGTACTGGTCATGAATCCGAATAATGGGGATGTTCTTGCAATGGCTAATTATCCGAATTATGATCTGAGCAATCCCAGAGATCTTTCGGCATATTATACGCAGGAAGAGATTGATGCAATGGACGAAGATACACAGATGGATGCCTTGAATAAAATCTGGCAGAATTTCTGTACAACATATACTTATGAACCTGGATCTACTGCAAAACCATTTACGGTAGCGGCAGGACTTGAAACGGGCAAGGTTTCGACGGGAGACAGTTTTTACTGTGATGGATATGAGCATGTGGGTGGACATGATATCCACTGTGTAAACAGAAGCGGACATGGGATGGAAACACTTGAACAGACACTTATGAATTCCTGCAATGATGCGATGATGCAGATATCCTATCGTCTGGGGAGTGATATTTTCACCAGATATCAGCAGATATTTGGCTTTGGACAAAGAACGGGGATCGATCTTCCAGGAGAAGCAAGAACAGATTCCCTGATCTATACGGCAGATAATATGGGACCAGTCGATCTTGCAACCAATGCGTTTGGGCAGAATTTCAATACGACGATGATACAGCTTGCCACGGCATATTGTTCTCTGGTCAATGGTGGAAGTCTTTATCAGCCGCATGTTGTGAAAAGGATAACGGATGAAAGCGGAAATACGATCAGTGAAGTGACACCAACCATTTTACGGGAGACGGTATCGAAGTCAACGAGTGATGCCTTAAAACAGTATATGTATTCTACGGTCACAGGCGGTACTGCAGTAACTGCAAAGGTAGATGGATATTCCATGGGAGGAAAAACCGGTACAGCCCAGAAAGCAGGACGTGATGGCATTAATTATCTGGTGTCGTTTATCGGATTTGCGCCGGTGGAAGATCCGCAGCTTGTTATTTACTGTGTTGTGGATGAACCGAATGTTGCAGAACAGTTCCACAGTACTTATGCACAGAATATCGTAAGAGAGATCTTAGAGGAGGTTCTTCCTTATATGAATATATACCGGGATGAAGATACTACCGGTATTCATGAAGGATGGGGAATCAAAGGTGAAGACGAAGGCGATGTCGGTGATGTGACGGCAGCCGATGTTGCAAACTCTACGGCTGAGGAGAGTCTGGATGTGCCGGATACGACGGATGAACTGCCGGAGAATACGGGGGAACAGCCAGCCGAAGATATTGATCCGGGGGCAGATGAAGGTCAGCAGTAAAGAAAAGTATAAAACAAAATACATAACCTCACAAAAGTAAGAATAAAATGCTATGAAAACTTTTGTGAGGTTTTTATATATGCAGCAGGAACTTCCTTTTTATAGAAGTAAAACATTTCATCGGAAAAAGATCATGGTAATGTTTACGGTTGTATTTCTGGCGCTTTTATTTTTACTTGGAAGACTGGTGTATCTTATGATATTTTGCTCCGGATATTATGGACAAAAGGCGCAGAATCTGCATGAGAGGGAGCGTGATATTAAGGCAGCGAGAGGAAAAATTTTAGACAAAAACGGTGTGGTACTTGCAACTAACAAGTCGGTCTGCACCATATCGGTCATACACAGCCAGATCGAAGATAAAGAGGCAGTGATCACTGCACTGGTAAAAGAACTTGAACTACCGGAGGAAACAGTGCGGAAACGTGTGGAAAAGGTGAGCTCCATAGAGCGCATAAAGACAAATGTCCCAAAAGAGACAGGAGATAAGATACGGGCATATAAACTTCCGGGGATCAAAGTAGACGAAGATTATAAGCGGTATTATCCCTACGATACGTTAGCATCAAAAGTATTGGGATTTACGGGTGGTGATAACCAGGGAATTGTGGGACTTGAAGTAAAGTATGATTCTTATCTTCAGGGGACGAATGGGAAAATACTTACACTTACAGATGCAAGGGGGATTGAGATTGAAAATGCAGGGGAGACGAGACTTGAACCGGTCAACGGATACGACCTTAATATTTCCATGGACTATAATATACAGTTATACTGTGAACAGGCGGCAGAGAAGACCTATATCAAAAAAGATGCAAAATATGTGTCTGTTATCGTGATGAATCCGTCAGATGGAGAAATCTATGCAATGGTAAATTATCCGGAGTTTCATCTGAATGATCCGTTTACACTGATCAATGAGGAAAATGTTCCTGCGGAGAAAAAACAGGATCTTTTGAACCAGATGTGGAGAAATCAATGTATCAGTGATACTTATGAACCGGGTTCCACATTTAAGATCATTACAGCGGCAGCAGCATTAGAACAGGGAGTCGTTAAGCTGACGGATAATTTTTACTGTCCCGGATATAAACTGGTGGAGGACCGGAGGATACGGTGTGCCAAGACGACCGGACATGGGGCAGAAACGTTTGAAACAGGAATTATGAATTCATGTAATCCGGTATTTATCGAACTTGGAGAAAGACTTGGGGTTGACAATTTTTATAAGTATTTCAGACAGTTTGGACTGCTGTCGAAAACAAATGTGGATCTTCCCGGAGAAGCGGCAACGATCATGCACAAAAAAGAAAATGTCGGTCCGGTAGAGCTTGCAACCATATCGTTCGGGCAGTCCTTTCAGATCACGCCGATGCAGCTTGTGACTACTGTTTCTTCTATTATAAATGGGGGACACCGTATCACGCCGCATTTTGGGGTAAAAATCACAGGAGAAGGGGGAAATGAGGTAGAAACATTGAGCTATGAAACAAAAAATGACATCTGCAAGGAAGAAACGTCGGAAACAATGCGTTATCTGTTAGAGAGGGTTGTCTCTGATGGCAGTGGAAAGAATGCTAAAATAGAAGGTTTTTCCATTGGAGGAAAAACTGCTACTTCACAGACACTTCCAAGGAGTGAACATAAATACATCTCGTCATTTCTTGGATTTGCCCCTGCGGATGATCCGAAAGTTTTAGTGCTCGTTGTAATCAACGATCCGAAAGGAACTTATTACGGAGGGCAGATCGCGGCACCTGTTGCAAAAGAAATTATGGAAAACATTTTGCCGTATCTTGCGAAATGATAAAAAATGACGTATACTATTGTGTTGTTAAAAAAGTACATGAGCGCAAAACCGGCGCAAGAATGGAGATTATTATGACATATGAAATTGTAATACCGGTAATTATTGCATTCGCAATCAGTGCACTGTTAGGACCAGTTGTGATTCCTTTCTTAAGAAGACTCAAGGTAGGTCAGACAGAACGAAAAGAACTTGAATCCCATTTAAAGAAAAACGGAACCCCGACAATGGGGGGACTGATGATTCTTGCAAGTATTATCATAACATCCCTGTTTTATGTCAAAGATTATCCGAAGATCATTCCGATTCTGTTTATGACAGTCGGATTTGGTGTGATCGGATTTTTGGATGATTATTTAAAAGTTGTGCTGCGCCGTTCAGATGGACTGCTGGCATGGCAGAAGATGATTCTTCAGATCATTGTCACAGGTGTATTTGCTGTATACATGGTGAAATATTCCGGTGTGGCACTTACCATGCTGATCCCGTTCTCAGGGGGAAAATACTTAGATCTTGGATGGCTGGCAATTCCGGTTCTGTTTTTTGCGGTAGTCGGCACCGTAAACGGAACGAATTTTACGGATGGACTTGACGGATTAGCATCAAGCGTTACGATCATGGTTGCAACATTCTTTTCAGTTGTAGCAATCGGAACTAATGCAGGAATTGCACCGATCACCTGTGCTGTTGTGGGGGCACTGCTTGGATTTTTACTGTTTAATGTATATCCGGCAAGTGTATTTATGGGAGATACCGGATCTCTGGCACTGGGTGGCTTTGTAGTATCAACAGCATATATGATGCAGATGCCTCTTTTTATTCTGATCGTGGGTCTGATCTACCTGGTGGAAGTTTTATCCGTTATCATTCAGGTGACTTATTTTAAGAAAACCGGCGGAAAGCGTATTTTCCGTATGGCACCGATTCATCATCATTTTGAACTTGGCGGATGGTCTGAGACAAGAGTTGTTGCTGTATTTTCTATCACGACAGCAATTTTGTGCCTGATCGCACTGCTTGCAATGTAATAAAAATCAGATGTGGAAATGGAGTAATGCATGGATCTGACAGGAAAACAGGTATTGGTGGCAGGACTTGGAAAAAGTGGGATTGCCGCCGGGGCGTTACTAAAGAAACTTGGGTGCAGCGTCTTTCTGTTCGATGAAAACAAAAAGTTCGATACTGCTGCCTGGAAAAAAACGTATCCGGTATTTTCGGACTGCCCGTTGTGGGTAGGAGAATTGCCGGATGAGGCGGTTGATAAAATGGAGCTTGCTGTGGTAAGCCCCGGCATACCGCTTGATTCTTTGGCAATGCAAAAGATATATAATGCCGGCATACCGATATGGGGAGAGTCAGAACTTGCATACCGGCTTGCAAAAGGGCGGGTTGCAGCAATTACGGGTACAAACGGCAAAACGACAACGACAACACTTGTGGGAGAAATCCTAAAGAAATGTTATCCGGAAGTATTTGTTGTTGGAAATATTGGTATCCCATATACTTCGATCGTTGAAAAAACCACAGAACAGACCATTGCAGTGGCAGAGATCAGCAGTTTTCAGTTAGAAACAATGGAAACTTTCCATCCCTCCGTTTCTGCAATTTTAAATATCACGCCGGATCATCTTGACAGACATCACACCATGGAGGCATATATCCGGGCAAAGGAAAGCATTACAAAGTGTCAGACAATGGATGATGTATGTATACTCAATTATGAGGATGAAATGCTTCGTTCTTTTGCAGAAACGCTTAAAACAAAGGTATTGTTTTTCAGCAGCAAAAGATCATTAGCAGAGGGAATATATCTGAAAAATGACGCGATCTGGATAGCTCAGAAGGAAAAAGAACCGGAAAAACTGATAGACATAGATAAACTGAAACTTCTTGGAACACACAATTATGAAAATGTCATGGCGGCTTCCGGTGCTGCGCTTTGCATGGGAGCACCGGCTGATGTGATACAGAGCGTGTTAAAAGAGTTTCGGAGTGTAAAACACCGCATTGAATTGGTGAGGGAATTGCATGGTGTTATGTATTATAATGATTCTAAAGCGACAAATCCGGATGCGGCAATTCGCGGAATCAGGGCAATGAACCGGAAAACGGTGCTCATCGGCGGTGGGTATGATAAAGAACTTGAATTTGATGAGTGGATTGACAGCTTTGAGGGAAAAGTAAAATATCTTTTGTTAATTGGACAGACGAAAGAAAAAATCGCAGAATGTGCACAAAAGCATGGCTTTGGGAATATCGTATGTTGTGATACATTAAAAGAAGCGGTAGACAACTGTTACAGACTGGCAGAAACCGGGGAAGCAGTATTGCTCTCGCCTGCATGTGCAAGCTGGGGAGATTTTAAGGATTATACGCAGCGTGGAGATCTGTTCCGGCAATATGTCATGGAACTGCCGGAATAAAGAATCAGGGTTTGATCAGACAGGTTTTATATAAATGAGGAAAAATTATGGCAAGAAGACGGGAAAATGAGAAAAAACAAAAAGCGATCCGGTATTTTGATTACAGCCTGTTATTTCTGATTATATTTTTGCTGTGCTTTGGGCTGATCATGTTATACAGTACCAGTTCTTATTATGGATCGACAAGATTTAACGATGCAGCATATTATGTGAAAAGGCAGATGTATGCAAGCGCACTTGGAATAGCAGCAATGTTATTTATTTCGAAAATTCCATATAAGTTCTGGATGCAGGTTTCAACGCTTGCGTATTTTGTGGCATTGACGTTATGTACAGCAGTTATTTTTGTCGGAACAAGTGCAAAAGGACAGTCGCGATGGTTCAGGATCGGACCGATCCAGTTCCAGCCATCTGAGATTGCGAAAATCGCGGTTATAATTTTCCTTGCGACGATCATCTATAAAACACCAAAACGTATTGGTGAATTTAAAAGCCTGGTTAAGATCATGCTTTTTATTCTGCCGATTTTTGCGGTGGTTGCGTATAATAACTTAAGTACGGCAATTATTATCCTTGGAATTGCTGTCTGCATGTTATTTGTTGCAAGTCCGAAATATTTACAGTTCATCATCATGGGAATAGGAGTAGGTCTGGCTGGCACTCTGTTTATTCTGCTGGCATCTTACCGTGCAGAGCGTGTTATGATCTGGCTGCATCCGGAGGACTATGAAAAAGGGTATCAGACGCTGCAGGGATTATATGCGATCGGTTCCGGAGGACTTTTTGGCAAAGGATTGGGAGAGAGTATGCAGAAACTGGGATTTATCCCGGAGGCACAGAATGATATGATCTTTTCTGTTATATGTGAAGAACTTGGTCTTTTTGGCGCAGTCTGTCTGATATTGTTGTACCTGCTTATTATCTGGCGTCTGATGATCATTGCAAATAATGCCTCTGATCTTTATGGAGCATTGATCGTAGTTGGAATTATGGCACATCTGGCGATTCAGGTATTACTCAACATTGCGGTTGTTACGAATACAATTCCAAATACGGGTGTATCACTGCCGTTTATCAGTTATGGAGGAACATCCATATCGATTTTGTTGGCAGAGATGGGTCTGGCGCTTTCTGTATCGAGGGGAATTAAATTAGAGGTTGCCTGATTATGAGAATCAAAGAACAGAGAAAAAGAAAAAAAAGAAGAAAAATTGGAGCCTGTATATTCTTAGTGGTTCTGATGCTGGCAGCACTTACTGCACTGATCGTGGTAAAGGTGTTTACAGTTCAGAATGTGGTTGTAGAAGGAAACAGTCTTTATTCAGCCGATCAGATTAAAAATATGGTGCTGGATGATGATTATTCGTGGAACAGCCTGTATGTAGACCTGAAATACCGGTTTGTGGACATCGGAGAGGTGCCGTTTGTAGATACAATGGAAATTTCGCTGGATGATCCACATACACTGCGGATTTCTGTTACGGAAAAAGGCATTCTCGGAAGTTTCTATATAGATACACTTGGGCAGTATGCATATTTTGATAAAGACGGATTTGTTGTGGAAACTTCATCGGATGTAATCGAGGGAGTGCCAAAGATCACAGGCGTTACCTGCGACAGTGTGGTTTTATATGAAAAACTGCCGCTTGAGGATTCGAATCTGCTGAGAAATCTTCTGACATTGACACAATTATTGAAAAAATATGAGCTGGAACCGGAAGAGATCCATTATGACAGTGCAATGCAGCCACAGCTTACCTACGGAACGATTACAGTCAATGTTGGTTCAGAGGATTATCTGACACAGAAAATTGCAAGACTTTCCGCAATTATGCCACAACTGTCGGGACTGTCCGGTATACTTCATTTAGAAACATGGACGCCGGATACGACAGATATTGTGTTTGACCGTGCAGATCTGTAAAAAAAAGTGTAATCTTTTTTGAAAAATCAGTTGATTAATTGTAAGAAAAATTATATTATAGTGTATATGAGTTTTTTAGCTGTAAATTTTTAAGCTAAATGAAGGAGGAACTACCTTGCTGGAGATTAAGACAACAGAAGCGGATACCAGTGCAAAGATCATCGTGATCGGAGTAGGAGGAGCTGGTAATAATGCTGTAAATAGAATGATTGATGAGAGTATCGGGGGAGTCGAGTTTATCGGGGTAAACACAGATAAACAGGCTTTGGCGCTCTGCAAAGCACCGACACTGATTCAGATCGGTGAGAAGCTGACGAAAGGACTTGGAGCTGGAGCACAGCCTGAGATCGGTCAGAAAGCCGCTGAGGAGAGCATGGAAGAATTATCTGCAGCAGTAAAAGGCGCGGATATGGTTTTTGTAACCTGTGGTATGGGCGGTGGAACCGGAACAGGTGCAGCACCGGTTGTTGCTAAGATTGCAAAAGAGCAGGGAATCTTAACGGTCGGCGTTGTGACAAAGCCATTTAAATTTGAAGCAAAACAGCGTATGTTAAATGCACTTTCCGGTATTGACCGTTTAAAAGAGAGCGTTGATACTCTGATTGTGATCCCGAATGACAAACTTTTGGAGATCGTTGACAGACGTACAACTATGCCGGATGCTTTGAAGAAGGCTGACGAAGTGTTGCAGCAGGCTGTTCAGGGAATTACAGACCTCATTAATCTGCCTGCATTGATCAATCTTGACTTTGCCGATGTTTCCACAGTTATGAAGGACAAGGGTATGGCACATATCGGTATTGGTAATGCAAAGGGTGATGACAAGGCGATCGAAGCAGTTAAACTTGCAGTTGCAAGTCCACTGTTAGAGACAACGATCAATGGTGCATCTCATGTTATCATTAATATATCCGGTGATATTTCCCTGATGGATGCGAACGATGCCGCAAGTTATGTTCAGGATCTTGCAGGTGATAATGCCAATATTATTTTCGGTGCGAAGTATGATGAGTCCATGACAGATGAAGCAACCATCACGGTTATCGCAACAGGACTTGAGAATGCCCAGGCGGCACCAAAGAGCAAGATCATGCCGGATCTCCGTTATGGAAATACTGCGAATGTTACAAGACCGGTTGGAACACCTGGCATTAACAGACAGGCAGCAAATCTCGGTGCAAGTGTACAGGCACATACGCAGACACAGGCAACAACACCGACATTCTCCGGTATCCAAAGACCACGCCAGCCAGAGAGTACGGTACAGCCGATGGATATTAAAATCCCGGATTTCCTTAAAAATTCAAGAAAATAAATATAAGATAATTATGTACATCAGAAAAGAGATTTATGCATTGACAAAATGTGTAGATCTCTTTTTTCGTATAGCACAGATGATCACTTGTCGAAAATAAGGGATGATTTTTAGGATTTGCAGTTCCTGTTTTGACAAAAAAGTAATGTTATACGTTTTATAATGGCAGTAAAGATGCAAAAGAATCTGAGAAAAGAGGTGAGGCGAGATATATGTATTTTATGCAGATGTGTTCCTGCTTGAAAATCTGTTCATGGATTATATGGCAATACTTGGATGCAACTGTCTGCTGAAACGGAGAATACATGCCGGGCGGTTGTTTGCAGTATCGCTTATATTTTCGCTGTTTCACCTGTTTCTGGTTTGTTTTATAAGAAACAGGATACTTTATTTGCTGATCGCACATTTTGTTTTAAATACGGGGATGGTATTTTTGTGTTTTGGCTGGGAAGGAAAGCGCAGCTATCTGGAAAACTGGGTTGTAACCTATTTTATGTGTGTGATACAGGGAGGAGCACTGGAATGGCTCTTAGAACAGCAGATATTTACACAAAATGAGGTTTTGCAGATATTTGTTGTGACGGCGGCAGTGGTTACGGCAGTGATCTGTTTTGGAGAAAGACGCATTTACGGAAATCATATATATCCTGCGGAGTTAAAAAAAGGGGAAAGACATATCAGACTGCATGCATACTGGGATAGCGGAAATCAGCTGATGGACCCGTATACAGGACAGGAAATCAGTATTTTATCGGAAACCACAGCAGAAAAGATCTTTTCAAAGGAAAAAGATCTGGTACGGTTTGTGCCCTATCGGTCACTGGGAGAAAAGAATGGGTTAATTGCGGTAACAAATGTGGATGAAATGATAATTTTCCAGGGAAAACATGCGGTAAAGATCCAGAATGCGGCGATCGGAACGGCAGATAAAATGTTATTTGACGGTAAGGAATATGAAATGATTCTGAATGCATCAAGCATTATGCCGCATGGCATATAGTGTGAAAATAAAAATTAAGGTGGAATTGGGAATGTACATAAAATTTGCGATACCAAAGATAAGAACAATGATATTTCCTGGTATTTTTCGAAAGAAAAAGAATGAAGTGCATTATATCGGAGGTGCAGAGGTACTTCCACCGCCACTTGCAGGTGAAGATGAGGCGGTATGTATAGAGATGCTCACAAGTGATGAAAGCGGGCAGCTTGCGAGGAAACGTCTGATCGAACACAACCTGAGACTTGTGGTTTATATTGCAAAGAAATTTGATAATACCGGTGTTGGGGTGGAAGATCTGATCTCGATCGGCACGATCGGCCTGATCAAGGCGATCAACACATTTAATCCAGGAAAAAACATTAAACTGGCGACCTATGCATCGAGATGTATTGAAAACGAAATCCTGATGTATCTGCGGCGAAACAGTAAAACAAGAATGGAAGTGTCTATTGATGAACCCCTAAATGTTGACTGGGATGGAAATGAACTGCTGCTTTCAGATATTTTAGGAACTGACGAGGACGTGATCTACCATGACATTGAAACGGATGTGGAACATCGGCTGCTTAAGACCGCAATTGGAAAGCTTTCCGGAAGGGAACGGATGATCATTGAACTGCGGTTTGGATTGAACACGATTGACGGTGAAGAAAAAACACAGAAGGAGGTTGCGGATATGCTTGGTATTTCCCAGTCTTATATATCCAGACTGGAAAAAAAGATCATGGGAAGACTGAAAAAAGAAATCGTGCGTCTGGAATAAAACACCATTTTATGTTGTTGTGCAAAATGACAAAATGATTAAAAAATTTATAAAATATGAAATAATATTGTGCATATAGCTGAAAAATAGTATAATGAAAGAAAAGCAGACAGAATGGGGGACTTCATATGGTATTGGAATTTTTAGGCGCAGCACATGAGGTAACGGGCAGTTGTCATTATCTGTCATTTGCAGATAAGCATATACTGGTGGACTGTGGAATGGAACAGGGACCGGATCTATACACGAACCAGGATATACCGGTTAATGCGGCAATGATTGATTATGTGTTTGTGACACATGCACATATTGACCATTCCGGATTATTGCCTCTTTTATACAATCATGGTTTTCGCGGCAAAATTTACTGTACGTTAGCGACTAATGAACTGTGTAACATTATGCTCAAAGACAGCGCACATATCCAGATGTTTGAGGCAGAGTGGCGTAACCGGAAGGCAAAACGAGCCGGAAAACCGGAAATAGTTCCTCTTTACGATATGAATGATGCGATGAGCGTGCTGAATCATTTTGTGCCGTGTGATTATCAGAAAAAGATTAAAGTCTGTGACGGACTTGAAGTAAGATTTGTGGATGCCGGTCATCTGCTTGGATCTTCAAGCATTGAAATGTGGGTACAGGATGATGACGGAACAGAGGTAAAACTGGCATTTTCCGGAGATATCGGGCCGGGCAGCCGTCCGCTTATCAAGGATCCGGAATATATCAAAGATGCCGATTATGTGATCATGGAGTCAACTTACGGTGACAGAAAACACAATACACCTCTGGATTTTGCGATCGCCCTTGCGAAAGTGATCAAAGAGACGCTGTATGAACGGGGAGGCAATCTGGTCATCCCGGCATTTTCCGTAGGCAGAACGCAGGAGATGCTTTATTTTATACGCAGGATCAAAAGCGAACATCTGCTGCCTGAATTTGAAAATTTTGAGGTATACATAGACAGCCCGTTAGCGGTTGAGGCTACAAGTATCTTTAATAAGAGCGTGGAAGAATGTTTTGATGAAGATGCGAGAGCACTTGTGCAGCAGGGGATTAACCCGATCGGATTTCCGGGACTTAAAATGGCGATCACAAGTGATGAATCGAAGATGATTAACTTTAATGATGATCCGAAAGTTATTATTTCTGCATCTGGAATGTGTGAGGCGGGACGTATCCGCCACCATTTGAAACATAATCTGTGGAGAAAAGATTCCACGATTTTATTTGTAGGATACCAGGTACCTGGAACGCTTGGCTTTTCCCTTTTAAATGGTGCGAAAGAAGTCAGGCTTTTTGGAGAGACGATCGAGGTCGCAGCAACGATCGAGAATCTTCCGGGTATCAGCGGACATGCGGACGTGGAACAGCTTACAAAGTGGGCGGCATCATTTGAAAACAAACCGAAAAAAGTATTTGTGGTACATGGGGAGGATAAAGTCACAGAGCAGTTTGCAGACCATCTGAAAGATGCTCTGGGATATGATGCATATGCACCGTTCCCGGGAGACGCATTTGACCTTGCAACAGGTGAACAGGTGCGTGAAGGTTCCAGGGAACGGGCAGAGAAAAAGACGATGGAGAAGAGCCGTGCGTCAAGCAATGTATTTGCAAGACTGCTTGCTGCGGGACAGAGGCTTCTTACGGTTATCAATAAATGCGAAGGAATGCCAAACAAAGAACTTGGTAAATTTGCAGATCAGATCAATGCCCTGTGTAATAAGTGGGAACGTTAAAGCGACAGATAATGACGGATGGATTTTAAGGCGGATTTTTCCAGACGGCTGACCTGAGCCTGTGAGATATGGATCTCGTCAGCCACTTCCATCTGCGTTTTGCCTTCAAAAAAACGAAGTTTTAAAATATAATTTTCGCGTTCGTTCAGCCGGTTAAGAGCGTCGTTTAAGGATAGTTCTTCGATCCAGTTTTCTTCCCGGTTTTTTTTGTCGCTGATCTGATCCATGACATAGAGTGTGTCACCGCCGTCAGTATAGACCGGATCATAAAGACTGAGCGGGCTTTGTATGGCATCGAGGGCAAAGACAATATCCTCTTTGGAAATGCCGGATTCGGCTGCGATTTCGTCAAGAGTCGGTTCTTTGTTTTCAGATTTTGAGAGAATCTCTTTTGTATGGATTGCCTTGTAGGCAGTGTCGCGCAGGGAACGGCTGACACGGATAGAGTTATTGTCGCGCAGGTAGCGCCGGATTTCACCTATGATCATTGGTACTGCGTAGGTGGAGAATTTCACACCGATCGTTGGATCAAAGTTATCGATGGATTTGATCAGACCGATACATCCGATCTGAAAGAGATCATCAACATTTTCGTGGTTGCCGGAAAAACGTTTGATGACACTTAATACCAGTCTGAGATTGCCCTTGATATATGTTTCTCTGGCAGCGTTGTCTCCCTGCTTGATTCGTGCAAACAGAGCATCTTTTTCCTCTTCTTTCAAAATGGGGAGTTTTGCGGTATTGACACCGCAGATTTCTACTTTATAAGAAGCCATGCTGTTTTCCTCCGGAATTTCGTATTTACCATAAAGAGCATGCTTCAAACAGATGAATTTTATTCAGAAATTAACTTTTTTTCCAAAGAGTTTCGTGTTAAAATAAAAAGGTATCAAAAACCAGAACAGAGTGTGGTGCAGTGATGATGAAAGATATGATCGATAAAAGAAATGAGCAGGAACGGATTGCGAGAAGTATTATCAAGTACTGGAATGTGAATTATATTCCGAGAGCACAGACCGATCCAATGAAACAGATGCAGACTGGGGAAACAGAAAGTAAGCAGGAACAGACTGCAGACGAAAATATGCAGGAAGACTACAATAGAGCAACAAATGCATATTCAGGTCAGTATGGTCAGGAGAAAGACTTAGATGGTGTGAAAAGAGAACAGATAGACAAGATCCTTCATGAAAAGGCAGAGAATATCCATCGTCTCTTTGAAAATGGGGGAGTAGAGTAACCGTTATTTATTTTTTGCATATGATATCATAAGGAAAATAACAGAGGAATCAGAATGTCTGAAATCATACTTCGCAAATATCATGGGGTTGGCAATGATTATCTGATTTTCGATCCAAAGAAAAATGACGTTGTTTTAAACGAAAGACTGATAAAGCAGTTATGCAGACGTAATATTGGCGTCGGTGCAGATGGGATTTTGTACGGACCGCTTATTGAAGATAAAAAAATTAAAGTACGAATTTTTAATCCGGATGGAAGTGAAGCTGAAAAAAGCGGCAATGGCATCCGGATTTTTTCAAGATATTTAAAAGATGCCGGCTATGTAAAAGAAAAAAAGTATTATCTGACCACAAAGGCGGGGGATACGCTTGTAACTTTTCTGGATGATGCTGGAGAGCGCATGCGTGTGGATATGGGATATGCGGTATTTGAGGCAGAACAGATCCCGGCACTTGGATTTGAAGGAGAAGTCGTGGGAGAATCGATATTTTTCTGCGATAATTTTTATAATGCAACCTGTGTATCCATGGGCAATCCTAACTGTGTTATCATGCTTGAACGGGTAGACCGCAAGAAGGCAATGCAGTTAGGACCGTATGTGGAAAATGCAAAATATTTTCCGAATCGTATCAATATGCAGCTTTGCCAGATCGTGGATGAAAAAAATATACAGGTTGAGATCTATGAACGTGGAGCAGGTTATACGTTTGCTTCCGGCACCGGGGCCTGTGCGGCAGCAGCAGCTTCTCACCGTTTAGGGCTGGTGGGAGATGAAGTGACCGTACATATGCACGGTGGAGATCTTTTTATAGAGTTTGGGGAAGACGGTAGAATTTTTATGACGGGTTCGGTTGTATATATTGGAAAAATTACTGTTGCAGAGCAGTTTTTTTCATGAAAGAGAAAGGAAATGATTTAGATGAAAGAACGGTATCAATTACGTCATGCGGCAGGGGCGTACTGGCTTTTGGATATGGAGCAGGGAAAACAATATAAAAAACCGTTCATGTTAAACGAGTGTGGTGCATATATTTATCGTGCGTATATTTCAGGAATGTCCGAAGATGAGATCGTACAGGCATTTGCAAAAGAATATGAATTATCATTCTCCGGTGCACAAAGTGATGTGAAACAGTTTATGATGGAGTTAAGACAACAGGGTATTATTTGAGGATGGGACAGATATGAACATATTGCTGGTTGGAAATGGCGGAAATTTCATGCGCCTTATGATTAACAGGCTGAATAAAGAAGGACACAGGGTATTCGTTCTGACGGAGGAACCAAAGAAAGGGTATAGTTTAAAGAAAGTATTTGAAGTGTATCATTTTTCGTATGAGGATGCCTGTGTGCGGGAGGTATTAGAGAGCATCATGCCACAGGTGGTTGTTTTTTGGGGGGCATACGACCATAATTTCTCCTGGAACAAGGTGGAAAATACAGCGGCATCCTACGCGGCCGGACTTACGAATATTTTGATGAATTATATAGCTTTAAAGAAAGGCAGATTTGTCTATCTTTCTTCGGAGAGTGTTTTTGATGGTGAAAATGCCCGTCTTATGAAGGAGGACGATCTTACCGGGGCATGCAGCAAGAGAGGGCAGGCAATTGCCATCGGAGAAGAAATCTGTAAAAATTATGCACGGATGGGGAATGACATTGTGGTTCTCCGGCTTGATCATCTGTATGGGGAGATACGAAAGAAAGAAGATACCGATACGATCTGCGCAAAGATGTGCTTAGAGGCTGTAAATACCGGTGAGATCATTGCGTCACAGAATGAAAAAATAATGCTTTTGCACGAGGCTGATGCAGTGGAGTTTATTTACCAGATGATGGTGACAAAGGAGCATAAACACACATTGTATCAACTGTCTTCCGGGGAAAAAATATCACGGTATGACCTTGCTAAGGCAGTTGCTGCGGGAATGAAGACCGGAGTCAGTGTCATAGAAGAAGAAAACGAAAAATACCGGGAAGTTATGCTTTCCGGTAAAAGATACGAGGAAGAGTTTGGGCTTCGTGTGATTCATCATGCCGGGACTGATGTGGAAAAGATTGCGGCTTATTTTGGCAGGCATGCAGCAGAATTTACAGATATAGTGAGGAAAAAGGGGTATTTGTTTCAAAGATTTGGCAGCAGAACAAAGGAAATCATAACGAATCTGATCCCTTTTATGGAAAACCTTATCTGTTTTATCCCATTTTTTATGTTAAATAACCGGGCAGTTGGAAGTGAATATTTTCAGAATATTGATTTTTATCTTCTGTATGTGCTGTTGTTTGCACTTGTGTATGGACAGCAGCAGGCAACGTTTTCTGCGCTGCTTGCCGTGGCTGGATATTGTTTCCGGCAGATGTATCACAGAAGCGGATTTGATGTCATGCTTGACTATAATACCTATGTCTGGATCGCACAGCTTCTGATCTTAGGTCTGGCAGTAGGTTACTTAAGGGACCAGCTTCGCGCGATGAGAGAGGAACAGCAGCATGAGGTATCATATTTAACCAAGCAGCTGGATGATATTTCAGATATTAATGTCAGCAATGTCAGGGTAAAAGAGATTCTTGCAAATCAGATCGTAAATCAGAATGACAGTTTTGGAAAACTATATGAGATCACGTCAAGTCTTGAGCAGTATGAACCATGTGAGGTACTTTTTTATGCAGCGGAAGTGCTTGCAAGACTGATGGGAAGCAAGGATGTGGCAATTTATACAGTGGCGAACCGTTCTTATGCACGTCTTTTTTCTGCAACATCAGCAAAAGCACGCAGTCTTGGTAATTCGATCAATTACAGCCAGATGGATGCCATGTATACGGTTCTTGCCGGGAAGAAGGTTTATATTAATAAAAATATGGATGAAAGGTATCCGCTTATGGCGAATGCCATTTATTCAGAAGATGAGATGCAGCTGATACTGATGATCTGGGGGATTCCGTGGGAAAGGATGACGTTAGGACAGGCAAATATGCTGACAGTTATCGGCTATCTGATCCAGAATGCGGTGGTGCGTGCAAACCGTTATATTGCCGCGTTAGAGCAGCAGCGATACATACAGGGAACAAATATATTGGAACCGGAAGCCTTTTCATCCCTCGTAAAGGCATATTTAAAGGCAAGGGATAAGGGTCTGACACAGTGTGCACTGCTTTCTGTGGACACAGAGAAAAAAGACCGTGAAGAGACTGGCAGACGGCTTACAAAACTCTTGAGACAAAGTGATTATGTCGGTGAACTTGAAGACGGAAAAATGTATGCACTTCTTGCAAATACCAGTACAAAGGATGCAGATATGGTAAGAGAAAGGTTTGAAAAAGAGGGAGTGTACTGTCAGATTCAGGAGGATATATTTTTATGACAGTTACGGAAAAGAGATTTTGTATCGTCCTTTTGATCAATATGGCGGTTGCTATTTTTTACGTGGTATGGAGCAGTCTGGGCAGACGTGAAGGGAAAAAAACAGATATACTGATGAAAGGCATCGTTATGTTTCTGTGTCCGGTGGTGGGACCGTTGTTCTTTTTTGCCGGACTGGTGTTTAATAAGGTCTTTTTCAGACAGAATGTAGATCTTGAGGATGTTATTTTCAGTAAAGAGCGTGTAAAGACACATCTTCGTGCTGATGAGGAGAGGGAAGGAAATTTAGTACCGATCGAGGAAGCACTTGCGATCAGTGATAAGGACAGTTTGAGAACACTGGTAATGAACGTAGTACGTGGAGATGTACAGAATTCCCTGGCATCCATTTCACTTGCATTAAACAGTGAGGATACAGAAACGTCACATTATGCCGCTACGGTATTAAGGGATGCACTGAATGATTTCAGAAAGCGTTCGCAGGAACTTTACCTTCAGATGAAACAGGATGGATGCGACGCGGCAGAAGGAGCATGTATCCTGATCGAGTATATGTATGGAGTTTTGATCCAGGAGGTGTTTCATGAAAAGGAACAGCAGACCTATATTGACATGATGGAAGAGGCATGCAGCTTCCTGAATGAAAAATATCAGGAAAAACTGCAGGTTTCCTATATTGAGGGGCTTTGTATGATGCTTCTTAAGATAAAGGATTTCAAGCGCATGAAATACTGGTGCGATAAGAGCAGGGAACTTTATCCGGAGGAGTTATCAACTTATACCTGCTACTTAAAACTTTATTTTACAGAGGGAAACAAAAAAGATTTCTTTGATGAATTGGAAAAATTAAAAAAATCCGATATTGTAATAGACAGAGAAACATTGGAATTGATTCGTATTTTTAGCTGAAGGAGGTGATGGCAGTGTCGATGAAAGTTCTGACTGTATTACAGTTTATCAGCATTTTTGTGATCTATACCGGGTTTTTTATAGCGGTTCCGGCACTGCTTTTGCATCGCAGGCTGAAAGATGAAATATTTAGTGTCAGGTTTTTCTTTTATATTGTATTAGGTCATTTTTATCTGATCAATCTGGTATTATTTCTTCAATTACTTCATATTTCTGGAAGATTCACACTGATTTTGGGCAGTGTTCTCCCGGTTATTGTATCATTGATCCGTACGAAAAGAGTTTCACCCAAAAAAATCGGGCACGTCATAGGAAACAGAACATCGCATGTCATCCGGGAGACGCTTGGCATCAAGCTGCTCCTTCTTGAGATAGTCCAGTGGATTGGCAGGAAGGTGAAGAAGCTGTGCAGAAGAATGAGTGGACTGATCATCAGACATTTTGCTGATGGAGTGCTGTTTATTGTATTTACTGCAACGGTTCTTGTGATGTATGGCACCAATATGATCCATACATACGGTTATTGTGCATCCGATATACCTGTGCACAATTACTGGATCAATGCAATGGGAAATAATGATGTATTTGTAGCTGGGATTTATCCGTTTGGATTCCATTGTGTGATCTATTATATTCATGCTGTAACAGGAATAGAAACATATGTTCTACTCCGGCTTTTTTATGTAGTGCAGGTTTTATATATCCATTATGCACTGCTGGCATTTTTGAAAGCATGCTGCAGAACATCATATTGCGCATGGGGAGCTGTGTTTTTTTATGTGCTTGCAGCATTTTTTAACAGGAATACCTATTCCCGTTACTACAGTTCCCTGCCACAGGAATTTGGTATGATATTTATTCTGCCGGGAATTTACTTTATGTTTGTCTTTTTAAGACAGCGGAAAGCAGAAGTGGATCAATGCAGAAAAGGAAAAAATATTGCCGGATTAAAGACCTGGAAGTGCAAAAGTACCCGTTATCTGATGGGATTTGTTGCAGGATTTGGTCTTACACTTATTGTGCATTTTTATGACACCATGGTAGCAGGTCTGTTCTGCATCGGTATCGCAGGGGGATATCTGTTTCGTATTTTTAAGAAGGAATATTTTTTCCGGGTACTTGCGACCGGTATCTTAAGTATTTTCTTAGCAGTGCTGCCGATGGGAATCGCATTTTTACAGGGAACGCCATTGCAGGGATCACTTGGCTGGGGACTTAACGTGATCAATGGCAGCAGTAATACAGGCAATGAGGAAGAACAAACAGATATTACAGATAATGAAAACGAAGAAATGAATACAACGGGTGCACTGAGCCAGGGCACGACGGAAAGCATGGGTCCGGCCGGAAATACAATGAATCAGACAGTGTCCGGTAATAGCACAGACAATGTACAGATGCCGGAAACAACGCAGGTAAAAACGTCAACGTTTGCTGCGCTGGTGGAAAGGGTACGGTTCCGGATCACTGATATTGCAAAGAACGGTCTGGATTATCTCTGGACGGGAGTGCACAATGTTGTAATGCTTCAGGCAAGTGACCAGTGGATGATGTTCATTTTTGGCTGTGAGGGATTTTGTCTGGCAGGAGGATTATTATTTGTGCTCATTGGAAAACTTGACTACGGATCAATGCTGATGTCCACCGGATTTGGACTGCTGCTTCTGATGATGTTTCTTAGTGCATGGCGTTTTGGACTGCCGCATATTATGGATGCAAGCAGGTGCAGTATATATGTGGCTTATATGATACCGGCAGCGATAGGGCTTGGAGCAGACGGCATAGTGGCACTGGTCTTTGGATTTTTTAAGCATGATATCTGGATGAATCTGGTCTCACTGCTGACCTCAGCCGTCCTGGTTGCGGTACTGGTCAACGGAAACCAGATCCGTACACCGTCGATCGTAACAGCACTGCAGTCAAATTCGGCGATCACTTGTCTGGCAAATATAAAAAGAGAAAACGAAAAGTATAAATATACGATCTGTTCTGCAAATGATGAACTGCGAATGATGGAAGATTATGCGCGTCACGAGGAGACGATCACATTTTTACGAAGTATGGAAGGAAATGCGGTAAACGGAAATCTGACATTGCCGACAGACCGTGTATATTTCTTTATTGAGAAGATACCGCTTGATTATACTGTAGCATATGAGGGGAGCGGACAGCGTATCTCGGAAGAAGGAGCAAAAAAACCGTTGCCGACAGCAAATGATATTTCCGTTTATGAGGGTGAAAACAGATGGATCGTAATGTCAAGGATGTATTACTGGGCGCAGGCATTTATGGAACTGTATGGAAAAGAAATGCAGGTGTATTATGAAACAGATGATTTTGTCTGTTATGTGGTAGAACAGAATACCTACAGTTTATATGATTTTTCGATTGATTATGGATATAATGAATGACAATAGGATGTTTGAAGATCATATATTCTATTGCCGGCAGAAAAAATAGCAGATGCCAAAAGAGATGGATCTGGAAAGGAAAATGTGATGGTATCCCGGAGAAATTTTGCTACGATCACTATCATGCTCGTTATTTTATTGTTTATGTTTCAGTTTACGGGTGTGATGAAAGATAAACTCAGTAAATATGGAATCAATGAATATCAGGAGAGTGCCCGGACAGAACTTACGGAAAAGGATATGTTTCCTGCATCCGGACAGAGTGAACAAAAAACGGCAAAGGTTTTTTATGCCGGGCAGAGTGAAAAAACAAAAAACACGGTAAAATGGTGGTGTACATACAGTAAACGGGATTTTCAGACCGCAGACTCCCTGAATGTTATCATGGATGATGAAGATGATCTGCCGGATGTTCTGGTCTTAGATGGAACATATCTGGAAAACAGGGAGAATATAAATGCGGTCAGTGATGCGGTTGAAAATGGTGTAAATGTTGTGGTTTCAGGACTTCCGGATGCGGATGAGATCGAGAAGAACAACAGTTTGCGAAAACTGCTTGGAATCCGTTATGTGGAACAGAAAGAAGTAACACTCGAAGGCATACATCTGTTTGCAGGATTTCTGCTTGGCGGGGAAGTCATCTATCAGGCGAAAGATGAGGAAGAAGAAAAAAATAAGGATATGGATCTTACGGTTCCGTGGTATGTGACGGGTGAGGGAACCAAAAGCTATATGGTTGGAATGTTAGAAGATGTCCGGCCGGACAGTGGAAGACAGCCTGCGATCATATGGAGAAACGGACTGGAAAATGCCTGTGTGTTCTGTGTGAATGGTGATTATCTGGAAGATAATTCCGGTATTGGAATCCTGGATGCAATGATGGCAGAAGCATCTTCCTTTGAGATTTATCCGGTGGTTAATGCACAAAATCTTGTGATCGCAAATTATCCGGGATTTGCATCAGAAAATGAAAATAATATGGAAAAAATATACAGTCAGTCACAGAAAGCGTTGTTTCGGGAGATTATCTGGCCGTCTCTGGTTTCAATTGAACGAAAGATCGATGCAAAACTGACTTGTATGATGACACCACAGTTTGATTATAATGATGAAAATGAACCGAGGGAGGGAGAAGTTGCATATTATCTGAAATTATTGAAAGAGGAGTATGGGGAAGCCGGGCTTTCCTCCGGTAATGTGTCGGATACCGGATTGTCTGAAAAAATGGAGCAGGATGAACAGTTCTGGAAAAGAGAGGCACCGGATTACTGTTTTCAGTCTTTATTCCTGGAAAATGAAAATGAACTTGGTGATGCCTTAGAAAATGATAAACTTGGCGGAATAAGGACAGTTGTAACCCCGGAATCACAGACTTACGATGAACCGGTCATTTCTTTTGCCAAGGAAAATGTGACGCTGCAGCGGGCTACCGGGGACGGCGTAAATCACACATTTATGGATGATTTCAGACAGAGATGCATTCAGACAGCGCTGGGATATTCCAATACAGTGTGGGATCTGCTTGTGGCAGCGTATCCGGAGAAAAAAGCTGATGCATGGGAGGTCCTTTCGAAGGAAGCGGCGTCTAACATCTGTACTTATCAGAAACCGTATATGGTGTTTGATGAGACGACTCTTTCAAAGAGCGACCAGAGAATCCGCAGATTCTTTGCACTTTCCTATTCCGTGGAATCTGAAGATAATACGATTTCGCTGCATGTGGATGGATTAGAGGAGCAAGCATGGTTCTTACTGCATACAGGAAGCCGTGAAATAGAAGAAATGCATGGCGGAAGTTTCTCTGCAGTTGAGGATGGTGTTTACCTGATCTGTGCAGAGAATGATGAGGTAACGATCCGGTTGAATGAGGAAGAAGAAAAACAATTGTTTTTTTACGAGGATTGAGAATGAAAGTATGTATTGTAGCAGAGGGATGTTATCCTTATGTGGTAGGTGGTGTGTCGAGCTGGATCAACAGCATGATAAAATCTTTTCCGGAGATCAAATTTGTGGTGCTTTCGATCGTGGCAAACCGTTCCTACCGGGGAAAATTTGTGTATGAACTGCCGGAAAATGTGTCAGAAGTTTATGAACTTTATCTGGAAGATTATGACTGGGTAGAACAGAAGAAAAATAAAAAACTGCACTTAAATCAGACAGAATATGAGGCGCTGCGATCCTTACTTTTAAACCGTAACGTTGAGTGGGATACATTGTTTACATTATTTGAAAAGAAAGAATTTTCACTGAATGCTCTTTTGATGGGAGAAGATTTTTTAAAGGCAGTGCGGGAGTGTTATCAGCTTAAGTATTCACAGGTTGTCTTTTCTGATTTTTTGTGGACGATGCGGTCCATTTATCTGCCGCTATTTCTGACCTTAAAGATGGAACTGCCCAAAGCAGATCTGTATCACTGTGTTGCAACCGGGTATGCAGGGGTGATCGGAAGCATGGCAAAGAAAAGATATGGATGTGCGCTTATGGTTTCAGAACATGGAATTTATACCAGGGAACGGGAGGAGGAACTGATCCGTGCAAAGTGGGTAGGTGGTATCTATAAAAATATCTGGATTGAACAGTTTAAAAAAATGTCACTGCTTGCATACCGGTATGCAGATCAGGTAACATGCCTTTACAAGCATGCCATGGAACTTCAGATCGAACTTGGATGTCCCGCAGAAAAAATAAAAATCACGCCAAACGGTATTGATGCACAGAGATTTGTCAGATGTCTTGAGGAAAAGAGAGAAGATGATGATATGATCAATATCGGGGCTGTGCTCAGAATTGCGCCGATCAAGGATGTGAAAATGATGATCCGGGCATTTGCTTATGCAAAAAAAGAGGCACCAAAACTTGCGTTATGGATCATGGGACCATCGGATGAAGAAAAAGAATATGCAAAAGAATGTTTAGAACTGGTGGAACTGCTTGGTGTGGAAGATGTGATCTTTACGGGAAAAGTTGACGTGACAGAGTATCTTGGCAGAATGGATATGACCATACTCACGAGTATCAGTGAGGGACAGCCGCTTACGATCCTGGAAAGTTTTGCTGCGAAAAAGCCGGTGATTGCAACGGATGTAGGAAATTGCAGAGGACTGATCTATGGCGAAGGGGATTCGTTTGGGGAGGCAGGAATCATCACACATATCATGAATGTGGAGGAGATTGCCGCCGCGATGGTAGATCTTGCACGGCACAGGGAGAAGAGAATCGGTATGGGAGAAAACGGTTACCGGAGACTAAGGAGCCGGTATCTTGTAAATGACATGAGAGAAACGTACCGGCAGATCTACCGGCAGTTTGAGCATGCAGACAGAGAGCAGGGAAAGAAAGGGGATGTGTGATCTATGGCTGGAATTGGTGTAAAACTTCAGAAAATATATGACAGGCGCACGATCCTTGCAAATCTGGCGGGCTTTGGGTACAGTACCATGGTTACGATCGCACCAATGTTTGTTGTGATCGGCAATGTGATGCTGATGAGTCACTTCCTTGGCTATGAGACGGTGGGATATGCGAGAAGGGGATTATTTTCAGGCACGGTACTTTATATTTTTATATTTTCCCTGCTGGTTGCGGCGCCGTTTAATGCTGTATTATCGAGATATATGTCCGATATTATTTATGAGGAGAAATACGAAGATATCCTGCCATGCTATGAAGTCGGACTGTTTCTGAATATCGTGTTTGGGTGTCTGTTTGCGATTCCGTTCTGTATCAGAGAGTATCTGAAGGGGCAGGTGGATCTGGTATTTGTGTTTACCGGATTTTGTGGATTTATTTCGCTTCTGCTGGTATTTTATTCCATGCTGTATCTGTCAATCTGCAAAGACTACCAGAAAATATCTTTATTTTTCCTGATGGGAATGGCGGCAGCATTTGGGCTTGCATGGCTGCTCGTAAAAGTCTTTCACAGAGATATCATATACAGCATGCTGCTTTCACTTACGATCGGATTTTTTCTGACAGCATCAATATCAGCAGCAACCATAAAGAGTTACTTTAAAAGAAACAGTCATCAGTACCGCAAGGTGCTTCGCTATTTTAAAATTTACTGGCATCTTGTTGCAACAAATCTGCTGTATACGTTAGGACTTTATATACATAATTTTGTATTCTGGACGACGGATTTAAAGATGACGGTGGCAGATACATTTGTCTATGCGCCGGCATATGATATGGCAACCTGTCTGGCAATGTTTACGAATCTTTCGTCGACTATTATTTTTATCAGCCGCGTGGAAATGCATTTTCATGAGAGATACAAGGCTTATTCGGAGGCTGTTATCGGTGGAAGATGGGAAGATATCAACAATGCCAAAAACAGAATGTTCCGCCAGCTTGCCGCCGAGCTTATGAATCTTGTGAGAATCCAGTTTATCGTTTCGGTCGTGCTTTATCTGCTCTGTGTGATATTGCTGCCGGGAATGGGATTTTCAGGGCTTGTAATGCAGATTTATCCTTGTCTTGCAGCCGGATATTTTATTCTTTTCCTGCTGTACGCGGAACTGATTTTTCTGTATTATTTTAATGACATGACAGGAGCACTTTTAACAGCGGTATGTTTTTGCATGGGTACTTTTTGTGGAACGCTGTTTTCAAAGGAACTCCCTGACCTCTGGTATGGTGCGGGGCTTGTCATGGGAAGTTTCCTTGGGTTTACCGTTGGATATTTTAGACTTCGCTGGGTGGAACGACATATGGATGTGCATATTTTCTGCCAGGGTGAATTATTTAAAATAAAAAGAGGAAAAAAACCTTCCGCAAAAAGTTATGACAGAAAAGAGGGGATCAGGGCATGATATTAAAAGTGTTGATGATAGGTTTTGGTATATTTCTGCTTATTATGGATCTGTTTATGTATGCAAGACAGAAACTCACAGATGTGATCGGACTTGGCTGGGCGATCGTTTCGCTGGCATTACTTGTGGCGGGTATCGTTGTAAGCCTGGATGATGTCTGTTATCTGTGGAGTGGGGCAAAAAATATCGTTTTGCTTATGTTTGCGGTGTTTGCTGTTATAATTCTGTTTTTGTTTAAGATCAGTATGGCAGTGTCAGTTGTGGTAGTAAAAAATCAGGAACTGGCGATGCAGGTATCGCTGCTCAATCAGGAAAATGAAAGAATATTGCAGGAGCTGAAGGTGCTTGTGGATGAAAAAGAAGATATTGTTCGTAATTAATACGTTAGGCGGAGCCGGTGCGGAGATGGCACTTTTAGAACTGCTTGAAAAACTGATAAAGGAAAATGAAAAAACAAAAGATGTACAGTATGAAATATCTCTTTATGTCCTGATGGGGCAGGGAGAACTGGTAAAGCGGCTGCCGGGAGAAGTGATACTGAAAAATAAATCGTATCAGCCCTTGTCTGTTCTGCAGAAAGAGGGAAGATATTTCATGTACAGGACAATATTAAAGACCATGTTTGTCCGTGGAACCATATTCCGCCTGATGCCGTATCTTTTGTCATTGCTTGCGGATATGTTAAAGAAACGTAAGATTTTACCGGATAAACTGCTTTGGCGTGTGCTGTCTGATGGAGGAGAGCGGTTTGCGGAAGAATATGATCTTGCGGTTGCATATTTAGAGGGGGGATCGGCATATTATGTTGCAGATCACGTCCATGCAAAGAAAAAGGCTGCGTTTATACATATTGATTACACGAAAGCAGGATATACAAGGAAGTCAGACCGTGACTGTTATCTGAAATATGATGCTGTTTTTCCAATCGGGGAAGAAATAAAGCAGCAGTTTTTGAAGGTTTATCCGGAATGCAGTGGACGGACAAAGGTTTTTCATAATATCATCAATACAGAAAAAATAAAAACAAAGGCGCTGCAGCCCGGTGGATTTTCTGATGATTTTGACGGTATCAGGCTTTTGACGGTCGGCAGGCTCACAGAACAGAAATCCTATCCAACAGCAATACGTGCAATGAAAATGATAAAAGAGAAACATAAAAATGTCCGCTGGTATGTTCTTGGGGAAGGACCAAAACGAAAGGAACTCGAACGGTTGATCGGGTCACTTGGCATACAGAAAGATTTTATTCTGTGTGGATCTGTGGAAAATCCGTATCCGTATTATAAGGGTGCAGATATCTATGTACATGCAACCGGATTTGAAGGAAAAAGCATTGCGATACAGGAGGCACAGACACTTGGACTTCCGGTAATTGCGTCGGAGAGCAGCCGTGAACAGATCAAAGATGGTGTGGATGGTGTTTTATGCAGATTAGAACCAGAAGCAGTCAGTGATGCTGTATGCAGAATGGTGGAAGATGTGGCAATGAGAAAACGGTACGGGGAGGCATCTCTCAAAAAAAATGTTGTCTTTGAGAAAGATATGGAACTGTTGACCGGGTTACTGTCAGATTGACGGAAAAGATACATGCAGCAAAAAAGAGGATTGGAATGGAAATGAAAAAGCAAAAAGAGTTATTGATTATTATGCCTGCATACAATGAGGAAAAGAATATCGAAGCAGTGCTCTGTGAACTTGAAAAGCCGGAAATAGCGTCTATTGCCGATATTCTTGTTATGAATGATGCATCTTCGGATTCAACAAACTGGGTGGTAAAGGCGCATGGACATACGTTAGTTACGCACGTGTTTAACCTTGGTTACGGCAGTGCCTTACAGCTCGGTTATAAGTATGCGATACGAAGGAAATATAAGTATGTGATACAGATGGATGCAGACGGACAGCATGATGTATGCAATATTCCCCAAATTTATGAGAGACTCCGGCAGAAGGATGCGGATGGCAGATATCCGGACATTGTGCTTGGATCAAGATTTATGGAGGAAAGTTCTGATTTTCCGGTTTCCATGACAAAAAAACTGGCATATGCGCTGTTCCGTAAGATGATCAAAATGACGACAGGACGTCAGATATATGATCCGACAACCGGACTGCAGGGACTTAGCCGGAAGGCATTTTTATATTATTCGAAATACAAGCATTTTGATGATAAATATCCGGATGCAAATATGATCATTCAGATGCTGCTGCTTGGATTTAAGGTGGAAGAGATACCGGCAGTCATGCATAACAGGCAGACGGGGGTCAGTATGCATTCCGGACTGAAACCGGTTATTTACATGTTTCGTATGGTGTTTTCAATTATCGGAGTAGTATTCCGTGTAAAAGTACTAAAAATTGATGCGGGGGCAGGGAAAGAAGATGTTTTTCTGGAAGAACAGAAATAAAAAACATTTTACAGTAAGATTCCCGGAAGAGAGCAGAAAAGAATGTGCAAATCCGGGCAGAGGATGGTATCATATTTACACATTTACACTGGATAAGAGAGATACGGATGGGCTTTTATATCAGCCTTTCTGGGATGACGAGACACTGGTGCTGGTACGATTTGACATCGGGGCATATCGGGGAAAAGAGCTTCCGAAAGAAGCACTTGCGTATGCTGATGAAATTTTAAAATGTTTTCACTGTTACGGGAAAGAGGTCATTTTGCGTGTCTTGTATGACACAAAGGGGAAAGGAATGGAACGGGAACCGACGTTGTTTTCCATGATTTTAACCCATATGAGGCAGATGGGAGCGGTTGTGCGTGCACATAAGGATGACATCTTTGTAACACAGGGATTATTTATCGGTAACTGGGGGGAAATGCACGGATCTAAGTTTCTGGATCAGGAATACATCAGGAAACTCTATGCAGCGTGGAGAGAGGCGATAGGACCGGACATTAAGATCGCACTCAGAAAACCGTCTTTCTGCCGTATGGCAGTGGCAGGAGAGGATGGCGAATTGGCACCTGGAGTATTTGATGATGCGATCTTTGGCTCAGAAAATCATATGGGGACCTTTGGACAGAAGCATCGTGATGACAGTGTGTGGACAGAAGACTGGTGCATTGAAGATGAACTGGTTTATATGCGGGAAACATGTGGATTGGTTCCATTTGGTGGGGAAGTGCTTTTTGGGCAGGAGGCACCTGTGAAAGAAATGCTGCTTTCGCTGAAAGATTTGCGGGTTACATATCTCAACAGCATTTATGAGGGGCAGATATTAGACCAATGGAAACAGATGGAATATGGGGAATGGGGCAGTTTCTACCAGTATATTGGTGCACATCTGGGATATCGTTTTGTGGCAGAGAAAGCTGTATTTTATACAGACAGAATAGAAATTGAGATAGCCAATACCGGATTTTCCAATATCTGTGATAAAGCAGAACTTGCATTGGTTAAGGAAAATATGGACGGAACAGAAGATGTTTATACGGCAGATTATGATATCCGGACATTATCCGGACATGAAACAGCAAAAATTATATTTCCACTGTCAGGATTGCAGGATGGAAAGGGAAAATATTATCTGAAGCTGACAAGATGCAGAGGAAAAGCGGAGATACGTTTTGCAAATGAGGGGGCAGGAGAACAGCTATATCTCAGATAAAAAGGGAGTATGAAAAACATGACAAAAAAGACAGACAAGATCAGTGTGATCGTGCCGGTATATAATGTGAAAAATTATCTGGAAAGCTGTGTGCAGAGTATTATGGGTCAGACATATCCGGATCTGGAGATACTTTTGATCGATGATGGATCTAATGACGGTTCTGCAGAGATATGTGACAGGCTCCAGGGTGCAGATGCGCGTATAAAAGTATATCACGAAAAAAATAAAGGAGTGTCTGGTGCGAGAAATAAAGGTCTGAAGGAGGCAACAGGTGCATATATTGCATTTGTTGATGCGGATGATGTATTAGATCCGGATATGTATACCTACCTGACCGGGCTTTTAAAAACATATAAAGCACAGATCGCCACATGTTCCGGATGGTACAAATATGATTCCGGTGTGGAAAAAAGGTTTGAAAGTCCAAGAAATGTGGTCTGTTTAAACGGAAGAGAAGCACTTGGTGTTTTGCATGAGAGATGCTATCTGCGTGCCTATGTCTGGAATAAACTGTTTCGACGGGAGGTTCTTGACGGAATCCGTTTTTCAACGGAACTGTCTTTTGCGGAAGATTATGAGATGTTCTGCCGGGTACTAGAGCAATGTGGCAGAATCGTATGCGGAACAAAAACGAAATATTATTATATGCAGAGAAAATCAGGTGTATGCAATTGTGGATATGACAGAACATACCAGAAGGCAATGATGATGTTTGAGGATTACTGCAGGATCTATTCACGCAGGTATCCACAGTATAAAAAATTATTTGAAAACCACTATCTGTTTGATCTGATGGGGATGGCTGCTGCAATGAGCCGGAACGGTAATTATGTTGCCGCTGACTGCAGAAAAATAAAAAAATATGTCAGACAAAAACTGCCCCAGTATCTTATGGATAAAAAGGTTTCACTTCATTTAAAGGGAAGCGCCTGTATGATCAGTGTCAGCGTAAGGGCATTTGGCGCAGTCTACCGGTTACTGCACGGTGTGGAATCTGAATAACCGGGCACATTTTGTGAAAATAGGAGAGAGGTGAGAATACAGATGGAAAAGAGCAGAACAGAATATTCTACCATGAATACCATGGTTGCAATGATCTCAAGAATCGCTGCGATCCTGATGGGATTTGTGACACGTGTGGTATTTACACATACACTCAGTGAAAGTTATGTCGGAATCAACGGACTTTTCACAGATATCTTAAATGTACTCTCACTGACAGAACTTGGTGTGGAGACGGCGATCAGTTATGCGCTCTATCGCCCGATCGCGCAGGGGGATATCAAAAGACAGCAGATTCTGATGCGGATGTTTCAGACATTCTACCGTATTACAGCAGGCTGTGTGGCAGTGTTAGGACTGTCGATCGTCCCTTTCTTTGATATTCTTATGAAAAACCGGCCGGATGTGGATCATCTGATGCTTATTTATTTTTTATATCTGGCAAATTCGGTCGTATCGTATCTGCTGGTATATAAAAGAACATTGATCGAAGTGCATCAGTTGAACTATATCGTTCTTTTATATCAGACGGCTTTTCTGATTTTGCAGGATATCTGTCAGATCCTCATTTTACTTACAACACACAATTTTATATTATTCCTGATCATTTATATTGTCTGTACACTGCTTTCAAATATCTGTATCTCGTTGAAGGCGGATCGGATGTATCCCTATCTGAAAGAGAAAACAAAAGAAAAACTGCCGGAAGAAGAGAGAAAAGATATATTCCGCAATATAAAAGCCATGCTGATGCATAAACTTGGAAATGTAGTGGTCAATAATACAGATAACCTGCTTATTTCCTCCTTTGTGGGGGTTGTCAGTGTAGGTATTTATTCAAATTATTACCTTTTGATCGGATCAGTCAGACAGGTGCTGGATCAGATTTTTCAGGGAATCACAGCGAGTGTCGGAAATCTTGGGGCAACGGAAGACGAAAAAAGAGTAAAGAGTATTTTTGAGACGGCTTTTTTTATCGGAAACTGGCTTTATGGAGTCGCTGCGATCTGTCTATATGAATTGTTAAATCCATTTGTGGAACTCACATTTGGGAAGCAGTATTTGTTTCAGATGCCTGTGGTTTTGATCTTATGCATCAATTTCTATATCAATGGAACGAGAAAAGCGGTACTGACATTCAGAGATTCACTTGGATTGTTCTGGTTTGACAGGTATAAAGCATTGGTAGAAGCAGTGTTAAACCTTGTCATTTCGGTGATTCTGGTATGGAAAGCAGGAACATTTGGAGTATTTGCAGGAACGTTTCTCTCTACCATGCTCACATCTGTATGGGTGGAGCCATATGTTCTGTACCGGCACAGACTGCATGCGAAAGTATCTTCATTCTTTGTCCGTTATGTGATCTATGCAGCAGTGACAGGATTGACATGGTATGGAACAGACAGGATATGTGCATTTGCAGGCGGCAGTGTCATTGTTGTATTTTTGAAAAGACTTTTCATTTGTGCGGTAGTGCCACATCTTGTGATGCTTTTATGTTTTTGCCGTACAAAAGAATTTGGGATTGTAAAGAGAAAGGCACTTGCTATCTGGAAGAAGAGGTGGAACGATGGAAGAAAAAAATGAAGAAAAAAATGAAGAAAAAAATGAAGAAAAAGAACTTATATTGTGCAGCCTTCTGGATGCAGCTCTGCATGCAGAGTTGCATGAGGATAATCCGGCAGATATAAAACAAAAATGTGAAAAGATAAAACAACAGAAAACAGACTGGAAAAGCATTCTTTCGATAGCGGATAACCATCGTGTGCTGCCGCTTTTATATGATGTATTGGAAGACATCCTGCCTGAAAACGGGGAAGACTGGAAAAGGGTGGAAGAGAAAAGTATACAGACTGTAGGGCAGTCTTATCGCCTGCTGTTTATGAGCAGGTATGTGACCGGACTTTTGGAGGATGCAGGGATGCATACGATCTTACTGAAGGGAAGCGGTATAGCAGGACTTTATCCGGTGCCGGAACTGCGTAAATCAGGGGATGTTGATCTTTTATTTGAGGATGAACAGACGGCGCAGAAAGCGGGCAGTTATCTGTTAGCGCATGGTTTTATGGCGGAAGGTGGTCATCAGGAAAATCATCATCTTACTTATATAAGTCAGGAAGGGATTCGCCTGGAACTGCATAGTGCGCTGGTGGAGCCATTTGATTCACAGGAAGTGAACGCTTTTATGAAAAAATGTCAGAAGACTTTCTTTGAAAACAGAGTTACGGAAAATGTGATGGGGGTGGATTTTTTCCTGACATCACCACCGTATCAGGCATTTTATCTGCTGTTACATATGCTTCAGCATTTTCTGCGTTCGGGGTTTGGATTAAAACTTTTATGTGACTGGGTTGTGTTCTGGGAACATGGATGTACGGCAGAGGAAGATAAGATATTTTTAAATCTGGTCCGGGAATGCGGAATTTTAAATTTTGCATGTGTCGTTACGGAATTTTGTATCAGATATCTGGGATTATCAGAACAAAAGGTGGAGTTTCTCAAAAATCAGGGCGAAGCTGACGGTATGAAGGATGAATCTTACCTGAAAGAATTTTTTACAGAGATCATGGAATCTGAAGAGTTTGGTGAGGCGGCCCCGGAGCGGATGGTAGCCATGAGGGGGACTGGATGGATGGATTATATCCGGGAGTTCCATCATCAGATGCATTTAAGCCATCCGAAAGCCGGAAGGTATAAAATACTTTATCCCATTTTGTGGGTAAGGACATTCTTCGGATTTGTATACCGTAACCGGAAACTTCGCGGAATATCGAGCATAGCTATCTTAAAAAATGCAAAAAAAAGGAGCCGTCTGGTAACAAAAATGAAACTGTTTGAAATGGACTAAAAAAGAGGAGTAGAATGAGAAAAAAATTACTGTTTTTCATTCTGTTTGTGCTTGTGATTGCCGGGATTATTGCCGGAGTACATGACTATTTTCACTGGAAAGTAATGCTGACGGAAGAAAATTTTACGGAATCTTCAGAGGAAATATGGAATCCGGACCGGGGTTTTTATCATATTTATGGGTTTTTGATATCGGACGAACCGGTGGATATGGGGGAACAGTTAGACACACAGATGGAAAAAGATTCAGATCATGCACTTGCCATGGTGCAGATCAATTTAAGGGAATATCGGGAAAAAGAGATATCAAAAGAAGGTCTGCAAAATATAGAAAAACTGTTTCAGGCGATGTCAGCTGCAAAAGTACACTGGATCGTACGTTTTTTGTATGACTGGAATGGAGAAAATGAAAAGTATGAGCCACAGAGTATTGACATTGTGTTAAAACATATGCAGCAGACAGGGGAGGTATTGGCAAAATACAGGGATTCAGTTTTTACGCTACAGGGGCTTTTTGTCGGCAACTGGGGGGAACTGAATGGAACAAAATATGCAAAAACGGATTCTTTGCAGCAGCTTGCAAAACAGCTTGTACAATCGACAAATGGTCAGATGTATCTTGCTGTGCGGACACCGGTACAGTGGCGGAAGATCATGGAAAGTGCAGACGTTTCCAGAAAAAATGGTCCGAATGATCCTTTATATGACATGCTGGGACTGTTCAATGACGGAATGTTAGGAAGCGGCAATGACTGCGGAACTTATGGGGAGAAGAGTGCTGCAGAAGCCGGGGTGGATCAGGCATGGAACCGCAGTGAAGAACTTGCATTTCAGGAAAAGTTATGTTCACGTGTGCCAAATGGCGGGGAGGTCATTATTGACAACGGATACAATGATTTCGAGCATGCCATTGCGGATTTGAAAACCATGCATGTGACCTATCTGAATGAGGATTATGATGAAGCCGTATTGGAAAAATGGGCATCATCTAAGGCGCAGACAGAGGATTGTTTTGATGGTATGGATGGTCTTTCGTATATACGCAGACATTTAGGCTATCGTCTGCTGTTGTCAGAAGTTTCCATGCAGCATGATTTCTGGGAAGATACGGCAGAGATCACAGTGGCATTGCAAAATGTCGGTTTTGCACCGGTCTATAAAGAATATGAGCCGGTACTTCTTGTGAAAGATGAGACCGGACAGACGATTTATGAGGAAAGTCCATCAGGAGATGTCAGATCGCTTTTGGGAGGAAATGAAGCAGACAGAAAAGAGAGCTTTTCTGTCAGTGTACCGCTTCGGGGAGTAAAAAAGGAATGCTACAGTGTGTATTTTGCACTGCGTGATACAGCAGACGGCAGTTTTATCACATTTGCCAATGAACAGAAAATAGAAAATGAAGGATATAAGATCGGAACCATTTTACTCGAATCGTAAAATGGTTCCGATTTTGTTTGAGTTTTTCCGTAAGATAAACTGTGAAAGGAAGGAAAAATTATGACAGAGAACAGAAAAATATATCTGAGTTTTGTAGTTCTATGTTATAACTCTGAAAGTTACATGACAAGGTGCATTGAATCACTGCTGCCGGGTGGAGAAGATGTGGAGATCATTAAAAAGTCGATTTTGGGAGAAAAAAGACGTGTGGTGATGCTTGACAGTACAGACGGATATGGGTAAAATTATAGAATAAGACTAAAAACAGGGAGAGGGAAGTTCATATGAGAGAGTATATGAAACCGATGTTAGTTACCAGTGATGAACTTGCAGAAGGGGTGTATCTGGCAAGTGGGGCAGGATGTTATACAGCATCTGCTTATATACATCAGACTCCGCAGGACGGAAGAGGAGATTACCGCATTCAGGTTAATGGTAAACATGATGCAGATCATACCAGGGAAGCACAGCAGTTGAACATTTCGTTTAACCAGCCGGTCAGTTATGTATCCGGTGGTACAGGATGTACATCAGGTGACGGAACAAGTTCCCTTTGCATTGCTTTGGGATATCATCAGAATCCGACGGATAATATTGGGTTTGGCGATCTGGTCGTACAGTCAGATGCAGGTCTTGCAATTACAGGGGTAAGTATTACAGACTAAGGGACAGATCCGGTAAGATAAAATAATAAATGAACTGAGGAATATAGAAGTAATGAACAGATATGAAAGACCAACGATCATCGCATATTAGGATACGGCAGAAGGCGTGTATCTTGCAAGCGGTGGTGCAAACGACCATGTAGCAAGCGGCATAAAATGTGACAGCCAGTATATGAACGGCAACTGGCAGGCACCGGACTATTCTTCATGGAATGGGGGTACCAGAGGTTACAGGCAGCAGTTCGGATGTCTGGGATGTCCGGCTAATACAGCTTCAGCTTGTGGACTTAAGACACATTACGTGGATTCCGGATACGCTGGAAGCTATGATACCGATAATGGAAACCGTAAGCCAACATGGGAAAAGAAAGGATACGGACCGGATGATACGGTAACGGATTGGTCTATGTAGAGCATATAGAAATCAGAACAGGGTTATCATATGGCATGTGTTTGGGCGATTATCTGACACATATCCATGTGGTAACCTCTTTTTTTCGTGGTACAGATTTGTTATAATAACCGGGAACGGAATGAAATGGAGATTATTATGTTAGACAGTCTGAGACATTATCATAAAAGGATCAAAGAGGGCGTATTAAAAGATATGTGGCGGGAAACTGTCTGGATCTATGAGTATGCGAGAAAGTACTGGAAACAGATGATTTTTTATACCCTTCTTGGTCTGTCGGGAACGGTCATTTCACTGATATCAAGTCTGATCTCAAGGGATATGGTCGATATTATCACTGGACAGCAGGCAGGACTTTTAGTGCGTACATTCTGTCTGTATATCGGATTTTCCATAGGAAATATGCTGATCTCACAGGTTACAAGTTATTTTTCCAATAAGATCAGTATCAGTGTGGACAATGATATCAAAGCAGATATTTTTGATAAAATGCTTGTGACGGATCTTGAAGAGATCCAGAAGTATCATACGGGTGATCTTCTGACACGCTGGAATTCTGATGCCTCCAACATTTCGAATGGTATTTTAAGCTGGATTCCAAATCTGGTCATCTATACGGTGCGATTCATCAGTACATTTGCACTTGTCTTTTACAATGATCCGATGTTTGCACTGCTTGCCATGCTTGGCATGCCGGTCAGCATGCTTATGTCGAAACGGATCTTAAAACGCATGAAGGGCAATAATGAAAAAAGTGCAGCCATGAATGCGAAGATGTCAGGATTTAACCAGGAAGCATTTTCTAATATACAGACGATCAAAGCATTTGATCTGGTGCGTCTCTACGGAGAACGGCTGCGCGGTCTGCAGAAAGAATACCTTAGCATGAAATTAGAGTTCCAGAAAATGTCCATGGCAACTTCGATCTTATTATCGGTTGTCGGGCTTGCAGTGTCATATAGCTGTTATGGATTTGGTATTTACCGTGTCTGGAGTGGTGCGATTTCCTATGGTACTATGACGATGTTTTTATCTTTATCCGGTTCGCTGACAGGAACATTAAATCAGCTTGTGTCGCTGGTACCGACGGCAATTTCACTGACCACATCTGCGGGAAGGCTGATGGATATCCTTGGAATGCCGAAAGAAGATTATTCGGATGCAGAACGTGTAGAAAAATTTTATGAGGAGAACAGGGAGCGTGGTATCGGTCTTTGTTTTTCTAAGATGTCTTATACCTACCACAATGGAACAAGAGTATTTACAGAAGCGGATTTTGAAGCACATCCACACGAGATCGTTGCGTTAGTGGGACCTTCCGGTGAAGGAAAAACAACACTTTTACGTATCATGCTTGCTCTGTTACATATACAAGGAGGTGCGGAGGATCTGGTGGGAGAGAAAACAGGAGAAGTACTTGCAATCACACCAGCAGCACGTCGGCTTTTTTCTTATGTACCACAGGGAAATACAATGTTTTCCGGAACAATTGCAGAGAATATGCGCAACGTCAGACCGGACGCTACGGATGATGAAATCAGAGAGGTCCTTATAGCAGCCTGCGCATGGGAGTTTGTGCAGAAACTGCCGGATGGAATATACAGCAGAGTAGGAGAGCGGGGAGGAGGATTTTCAGAGGGACAGGCGCAGCGCCTTTCCATCGCAAGGGCACTGCTTCGCCATGCGCCGATCTTGCTTTTAGATGAGGCAACAAGTGCACTTGATGTTGCAACAGAGCGAAAGGTTTTGAAAAATATTATGCAGACAGATGAGCCGCGCACCTGCATTGTGACCACACACCGTCCGACAGTATTATCAGTATGTGAGAGAGTGTATGGTATCCGTGAGCAGAAGTGTGTCGTGCTGACAACACAGGAAGTACAGAAAATGATGGATGATTTTTAAAAGAAAACAGCTCAGACAGACAGATCGATAGCTGCTTTCATGACGGCTGCAGCTTCGGGATCTTTGGTACAGTTCAACCGGAAAATCCGTGTCAGCGGGGCAAGCTTTTCTGCAAATGCAAGGCTTTTTAGCACCAGATCTTTTGTCCAGGACGGAGAGATCATGCGCTGCACCAGACAAAGTGCCTGTTCATCCAGAGAGAGAAAATCGACACGATTAAAAGGAGCCTGCTTTAAAAATACAATGCCGCCAAGTGGATAGGTCGTGGTGGTGTATATTTCAGATGTTCCACACCAGGGCAGACCGTATACGCAAGGCATTCCGTCTTTTATGCCAAGGATGTTCAGATCTCCGTTTAAAACCGGAGTCTGGTACTGATTCATCCAGAGGTCTGCATGTGTGGATTTGCCGGTGCCGGAACTGCCGGAAAAGAGCCAGGCTTTGCCCTGATATAATATGGAAACCGAATGCAGGACAAAAAGGTCATGCCATGCTGCAACAATCAGGAAAGCAAAACGCAGTGCATGAAAGATATCATCTGCGTGGTTTGTGGTGTAGTCGTCGGTGCAGTAGAGGACGGCGGCGGAACCGTCTTTTTTTACACGCATTTCATGAATACCCCAGTGGGTGCCAAAGACAAAACGGTAAGTGTCTGTAACGTCGAAGATAGTAAGCTCGGCAGTACTAAGCAGCAGTGTTCCTTCTAAAAGCCCCGACGGCTTTCCGGTCTGTACCAGAATGGCCTGATCAGCCACAGCGGCTTCGCAGGAAAAATCTTTAAAATAAGTGTCAAACAAAACATCCGGACCGGACCATGAGAAGCAGAGAATACCGATCTTAAAATATTTAAGTGCGTGATTGTCGGAAAAAAGTGCAGGAAAAGTATTGCCGGTCCAGACATGATCCGGGCAGGCAGTTTGTGTCAGTGTATTGTCAGAAAGCATGCCAAGTTTTTTTAAGGTGGAAAGATAACTGTCCAAGTCAGATTCGAACTGTGGCAGCATAGTTTCATCTGCATTATAGTGGTTTTTCATGATTGACAAAAGTGTGCTTTTATCCGCACCGGTGGAGAGAGCATCCCATAAAAGGGCACCAGACTCATTCAGACGCAGAGAACGGGCATGGTCAGCAATGTTCTGCCCATAGGGAAGAACATAGGGAACAGAGGAAAGTGTTGTTTTAAAAAATCCGTCAGATATTTTCATATGGCTGCGGCTCCTTTACATGAAAATGAATTGGAAATATTATAGCATTAGCAAAATGGAAATGCTACAATATTTCCGGATGTCATGAAATTAAAAAAGACGGAGTGATTTTAACGGGGGGAATGTAATGAAGTACGATATCGAGCAGTTATTAGAAGCGGGGGAAGTAATACAGATTTATCCCGAAGGATATAGTATGTACCCGATGTTTGTACCGGGGCGGGATGCTGCAGTCATAAAAAAGGCAGATGTAAAAAAAATTCGGCGTGCAGATGTCGTGTTATATCGCAGAAAAGGAAGTATCCTGGTTTTACACCGTGTCGTAAAATGCAGGGATGGTCAGTTTTATATGGTCGGTGATAATCAGATGGAGATAGAAGGACCGGTGCAGGAAGACCAGATAAAGGGGATTCTAACTGCATTTGCAAGAAATGGACACCGCATCAGCGTGAAAAATCCATTTTATGTAATTTTATCAGGTATGTGGCTGCTGCTGCGACCGGTGAGAGGGATATTTTGGTCATTTACTGCATGGGTGCGAAAGCTGCATATAAATAAATTTATACAAAAATAAATAAAATATATAAAAAAGCAAATGTTTCTGCCGGGGTGTTGCTTTTTTCCAAAAGTTATGTTAGACTCAGGAAGTTGCAGTAATATCGAGTGTTCGAGACCTTCCACTCGTAAAACAAAACTAAAGGAGAAACAAATGAGAAACAAAAAAGTATTACTTATCGTGCAAGCTGCACTTATCGCAGCTATCTATGTTGTACTGACTTATTTTATCAGTGCATTCAATCTTGCTTCCGGCGCAATTCAGGTCAGGATTTCCGAGGCACTTACCATTTTACCGGTATTTACACCGGCAGCTATTCCGGGACTTTTTATAGGATGCCTGCTCAGCAATCTGCTCACCGGCTGCATGCCGCTTGATGTTGTGTTTGGCAGTCTTGCGACACTGATCGGGGCATGTGGAACTTATGCGTTAAGAAAGCACAAATGGCTGGCTCCGTTACCACCGATCGTGGCAAATACGATCATTGTACCGTTTGTTCTGGCATATGTGTACATGGCAGAGGGGACGATCCCATTCTTTATGCTGACTGTCGGAATCGGCGAAGTGATTTCCTGCTATGTGTTAGGTATGATCTTGTATAAAGTGTTAAATAATTACCGCAGTGTGATCTTTAAAAACGAAGATTAGTGAGGGCAGAAAAGGAGTACTGATTATAAGTGCAGCTTGTGATCAGTACTCTTTTTTTGTCAATTTTGATGAACCTTCTTCTGATATTTGTGCAAAAGTGTACAAAAGAAACCGGAATTCTGAAAGAATTTTGTGAAAGAAGTTTCGCAAAAACAAAAAATATCAATTTTGAAGGAAAGTAGATTCAGTATCGGGTAAAATCGTTGAAAAAACCGGAAATTCGGGGTATAAAATTTATATCACAGAGGATCCCAAAGGTGATGTGAAAGGAGTAAGAGAATGGAAGCGCAGTTTGAGAATTTGCGAAGCAAGCTGATTGTATCGTGTCAGGCACTAGAAGATGAACCTTTACATTCATCATTTATTATGGGGCGGATGGCCAAAGCCGCATATGAGGGTGGAGCAGCAGGAATTCGGGCAAATACGGTAGAAGATATTCTTGAGATAAGAAAGAATGTTTCACTTCCAATCATCGGTATTATCAAGGAGGTGTATGACAATTCAGAAGTATATATTACACCGACCTTAAAAGAGGTAGATGCATTGATGGAGATAAAACCAGAAATTATTGCAGTGGATGCAACAAAGCGCATCAGACCAGATGGAACTTATCTGAAAGAATTTTTTGAAAAAGTGAAAGAAAAATATCCGGATCAAAAATTTATGGCAGACTGTTCAACGGTGGAGGAAGCATTACTTGCAGATGAAATTGGATTTGATTTTATTGGAACAACACTTGTGGGATATACGCCGTACAGCGTAAATGACAAAATTGAACAGAATGATTTTGAAATTATACGCAAGATATTAAAACAGGTACATCATCCGGTAATTGCTGAGGGAAATATCGATGTGCCGCAGAAAGCCAGACGAGTAGTTGAACTTGGATGTTATAGTGTCGTTGTGGGTGGGGCGATTACAAGACCGCAGCTCATCACGAAAAAGTTTACAAATGCACTGATTGAAGGAGGAGAATAGGTATGCAGACGTTACAGGTAATAGTAATTTTGGCAATCTTCTTAGCGGGAGTTGCTCTTATGATGACAAAAAAGATGCCAGCGATTTTAGCACTTCCATGTATGGGAATTTTAATCGCAGTAGTAGCAGGAGTTCCATTTATATCAAGTGATGCAGAAACACAGAGTATTACTTCTTATGTAATTGCAGGTGGAGCATCCCGTCTTGCGAGCACCATTATTGTTACCGTATTTGGTGCAATTTTTGCAAAAGTAATTCAGAAAGAGGGAATTTCAGATGCCATTATCCGTAAGGCAGCAGAGCTGGCAGGGGATAAGCCGGTTATGATCGCTTTGGCACTGACTGCTGCAACGGCACTGATCTTTACTGCTATGAGTGGTGCAGGTCCTGTTATTATGGTCGCTCAGATTGCAATTCCGCTGTTACTGTCTGCGGGAATTGAGCCGATCGTGGCAGCAAGTCTCGTACTTTTTGGATTAAACATTGGACTTCTTTTTAATGTATCGCAGTACCAGATTTATGTAGATACCATTGGAATGGATATGGAGGTTATTAAAACATCTTCCATCGTGATGGGACTGATCTGTGCGGTTGTGACGGTTGCATATATTTTAATCAATGTAAATAAAAAGACAGTCAGAAGTACATGGGCAATGAATGCTGGAACCAACTCTAAAAAGGTTAATCCGGTTGCCATGCTGATGCCGCTTCTTCCTATCGTACTGGTATTTTTCTTTAAGTGGAATGCGGAGACAAGCTTGGTGGTAGCAATTATTGTAACAGCATTAATTACGAAGCCGTCTTCAAGTATTCAGGTTCTTTCAAGCTCCATGGTAGAGGGAATTAAGGATGTGGCAGGAGTCATCGGTCTGATGATTGGTATTGGAATTCTTTTAAATGGAGTGGCAGCACAGAAAACATCTGCTCTGATGCAGCCAATCATTAGTGTGATTCTTCCATCAAACCCGATTATGTACATTGTAATTTTTACAGTTCTTTCTCCACTGGCTCTGTATCGTGGACCGTTAAATATGTACGGTCTTGGCTCTGGTCTCGCAAATATTTTCCTGACAGCAGGAAAACTGAGTGCACCAGCAGTTGGTATGGCACTTCGTAGTACCAGCGTGGTACAGTGTGTATCAGACCCGACAAACACACAGAATGTCATCGTAGCAGATTATGCAAAAGTCGATGTTAATGATATTTTGAAATCAACACTTCCATACACCATGGTAATGGCACTTGGAATCTTGATTTACGCAGCAGTAGCATTATTCTAAACAGTAAGGATCATTCAAGGAGGGTATGTTTCACATATGGATAACAGAAAGGTAAGGATCGGAATCGATGTCGGAGGAACATTTACGGATGCCGTAGTCGTAGATAATGAGACCTATGAGGTCATTGCAAAAGAAAAAGTGCCGACGACACATCATGCCGAGCGCGGTGTGGCGCAGGGAATCATTGAGGCGATCAATACGGTACTCACAAAAAATGGAATTTCTCCGGATAATGTTATATTTATCGCACATGGAACCACACAGGCAACCAATGCCCTGTTAGAGGGAGATGTGGCACGTGTTGGTATTGTTGGCATGGGAAGTGGTATGGAGGCAGAACGTTCCCGCAAGGAGACGACAGTCGGAAATATCGAGCTGGCACCGGGAAAATATTTATATACAGAGCATGAATTTATAGATGCAGCCTCACTTACCGATGAGGCTGTAAAAGAGGCAATCGATGCACTGAAACTGAAAAATGTGGAGGTGATCGTGGCTTCGGAGAGTTACTCTGTTGATAATCCGGAAAATGAGCAGAAAGTTATTGGCCTGGCGGTAAAAGAAGGACTGGTCGCTACAGGTGGACATGAGATCTCCCAGCTTTACGGACTGCAGGCGAGGACGAGGACAGCAGCAGTCAATGCGGCATTGATCCCCAAAATGATGGAGACTGCCAACATGACGGAAAATGCGGTAAAAGATTCCGGTATTAAAAAACCGCTGATGATCATGCGCTGTGATGGCGGCGTCATGAGTATCGATGAGGTGCGGAAGAGACCGATTCTTACGATGCTATCCGGCCTGGCAGCAGGTGTGGCAGGAGCACTGATGTATGAAAAACTGACAGATGGCATTTTCCTTGAGGCAGGTGGAACATCGACCGATATTTCAGCGATCAAAGATGGCAAGGTTATGATCAAAAATGCACAGATCGGGGGAAGAAAGTTATATCTGACTTCTTTGGATGTGCGTACACTTGGAATTGCCGGAGGCAGTATGATCGTGGTGCGTGGAGGTAAGATCGCAGATGTCGGACCAAGATCCGCACATATCGCAGAGAAAGAGTATGAGGTCTTTACTGACACCGATAAGATGAAGAATCCAAAGATAGAGCTGATCGCACCGCGCGAGGACGATACATCGGATTATGCGGTTGTTGCCTGTGCAAATGGCGAGAGCTATGCGCTTACACTGGCAGGTGCCGCAAATATTCTGGGTTATGTGCCGGCGGATGACTATGCTGCCGGAAATGTGGAATCAGCGAAGATCGCATGGGGGGCATTGGCATCTATGACGGGGAGCACGGTGGAAGAACTGTGCCGTCAGGCAATGGATATTGCGATGACGAAAGTTGGCGAGATTGTAAAACAACTGATTGCAGATTATAATCTGAATCCGAACCTGATCTGTCTGGTCGGTGGTGGTGGTTCGGCGTCGGTTGTAGTACCATATTTGGGAGAAAAAATGGGAATCCGGCATAAGATTGCGGAAAATGCACCGTACATTTCTACGATCGGTGTCTCTCTGGCACTTGTGCGTGAGCAGATGGAGCGAAATGTTGCAAACCCTACGGATGAGGATATCCGTAAAATCCGCCATGATATTATGGAAGTGATCACCAGGGCAGGCGCAGATGCAGCAACGGTTGATATTTCGATTGAAATCGACAGCCAGAAAAATATTTTAAGAGCGATCGCAACAGGAGCGACAGAGCTGCGTACCAAGGACCGCAATGCAAAGACCATCTCGGAGGAAGAACAGAAGCAGATTTTAGCGGATGCCGAGAAGACAACGACAGATATGGTTGAGCGGGCAGCAGCGGCAGGAAGATGGCATGCGTACTATGTAAATGTGGCAAAAGGCGGCTTTCTAGGATTATTTAAATCAAAGAAAAAACTGGTGCGCATGATCGATGAGGAAGGCGTTATACGTCTTCAGAAAAATATTGCAAAAATTGGAGTATTTCACAAAGATCAGATTGGAACAGATTTCATGGAATTTGTGGACAGTATGACACAGTATACGGACGCTGGTGCGACATTGCCGAAAACGTACTTATTTTTTGGTCAGAAAATGAGTGATTTAAGTGGTGTCTTAAACAAAGAGCAGCTGCTCGGTCTAGCTGAGATGGAACTGGAATTTGTTGAGGATGATCAGGAAATTATTGCAGTCGCTGCAAAGGATTGAGACAATGTATGATCTTAAATCAATAACAGAAGAACAATATGCGATGATGGAACTGATGAATGACCGGCTGGCACCCTGTATCCCGAAGGAGAAATGCAGGGATTATGTGACGGAAGCGATCGCATGCGGACAGGAGGCATTTGAGCAGTATAAAGATGCGGATATTATGGCAATACTGGTGAATTCCGGTGTTGCCATTCTGCAGGATGAACGGGAATTTACACATCATGGGCAAAACTATGAGGTATGGGCGCAGATCACCTGTGGCGGGAAGGAAAAAAAGATTGAACTTTTTATGCCGGATCTGCGCAGAAAGCAACAGATTCTGAAGGAAAACGGAGTGGAGACAGGGGAACAGTGGCTCATAAAGCTGCATCTTGCGCATGAGTTTTATCATTTTCTGGAATTTACAACGCTTGGGAAAGTCGGTATGCGGCTTGATCCTGTGCAGAAAAAGACGATTTTTGGTACGGTGCAAAGACCGCTTACAACAGTCAGCGAGATCGCTGCACACAGTTTTGCGGGAAGATATATGAAGAGTGAGATTCTTCCACAGATGACAGATTATATGGTAATGCTGTCGGAAGGCATATTGCCGGAAGAGACATTGCGGGAACGGATGCAGGAAGCAGAAGAACGATTACGGAAAAATGAGGGTGGAAAACAGAATGTATCAATGGGATAAAATAAAGGTGATTGGAAACTACGACACGGTTGTAGTTGGCGGTGGCACTGCCGGGGCGGCAGCGGGAATCCGTGCGGCAAAAGAAGGAAACAGGGTTTTGATCGTGGAAAAAAGCCTTGCACTTGGCGGGGCGGCTGTCAATGCGCTGGTGAATCCGATGATGGAGTCTTTTGTTGAACATGGAGAGATATTTCATGAGATTGAGAGACGCCTGAAAGAAAAAGGGGTCACTACCAGAGATGGCATTATGGAATATATACATTCCACAGCAGAGGCAAAAGCACTTGTGTTAGAGGAGATGTTTCTGGAATATGGAGGCGGGATATTATATGATGCAGTGCTGACCGACTGTCAGGTAAAAGATCAGAAAATTGAAAAGATTTTCGTGACGACTGAGGAAGGTGTATATGCGATAGAGGCAGAACAATTTGTTGATGCCACCGGGGATGCGGTTCTTTCAAGAATGGCGGGAGTAGCATATACCGCCGGGGATGAGAACGGAAATAACCAGATGACATCGCTGCGTTTTGAGATGGGTGGTATTGATGTCGAAAAATACCGGGCATACTGTTTGTCTTTAAATGATGAATTTTCTCCGCTGGTAAAAGGATACTTTTTTGAATCTGCAATGGTGCGGAATAAGAATTTTAAACTTGAACCGGTTTTTCGAAAAGGGGTGGAACTTGGATATCTGAAAGAGGAAGATCTCGTTTACTACCAGTGTTTTTCCATTCCAGATCAGCCGGGTTGTATGACATTTAACTGTCCGCATATCAGTAGTATGAAGAAGAATACCGATGTGTGGGCACGGAGCAGAGCTGTAACGGAAGGACATAAGATGATCTTCCGGCTGGTTTCATTTTTAAAGGCATGTATGCCGGGATTTGAACATGCGTATCTGATTCGGGAAGCGTCAGCACTCGGTGTCCGGGAATCCTACCGTATTGTCGGAAAATATGTGCTGAGCGAAGACGATTACATAAAGAGGGCAAGATTTGAAGATGCAGTGGCAAAAGGAGACTGGTATATTGATGTACACTCTGCAACGAAAGGACTTGTCCATATGGAGAAGTATCAGAGGGGAGAATACTATGAGATTCCATACCGGTGTCTTATCAATGAGCAGGTCGACAATCTGTTAACAATCGGCAGATGTATTTCTACAACATTTCTGGCTCAGGCGAGTATCCGTATCCAGCCGACGGTGATTGATATGGGAGATGCGGCAGGAAAGGCATGTGCGGATGCACATACAAAGCAGACTGCACTGAGTAAGTTTGAGGGGAAAAATTTGATATAATGGATACTGTTGTCCTCACAGATTGTTTGTGTTTTGCGTGAAAAAAGAATATAATGGGAACATTATTGTAATAAAACAGGAACAGGTGATGGAACCTTGAAGAATAGCAGATATATAATTTTTAACCAGAATGAGACGAAAGGCCAGATTGAGGCTGCGCAGTCGGATATGACGCAGGTAGAGCACACGATTGCCAATTATTTTCTAAATAATGAGGAGCTGACAGATTTTTCATCCAAGCGGATATCAGCACTGCTCTATGTATCCGAGGCAACATTGTCACGCTTTGCAAAAAAATGTGGATTTAAGGGATACCGTGAATTTATTTTTGCATACGAAAAGGACTTAAAAGAGGAAAAAAATGGAACAGTCAGTGAGAAAGATATCAGTCTGTTTACCAAGAAGGTACAGAGCAGTTATCAGAAGCTGCTGCAGGAAAATTTTAAATTGCTTGATGAGAACCAGATCCGCCGGATTGCCGGACTGTTAAATGTAAGCCGGCGTGTGTTTGTCTATGGAATGGGAAGTTCCGGCAATGTCGCAGAGGAATTTCAGCTCCGTTTTATGAGGATCGGACTGGATGTGACTGCGGTAACAGATTCACAGATGATACAGATGAGTGCAGCACTGGTTGAGGAGAGGATGCTTGTCATTGCAATTTCTCTCAGTGGAACGACGAGAGAGATTGTGGAAAGTATCCGCATCGCAAAAAGCAGAAATGCAAAAGTAATCTTTATCACTGCGAATCCGGCACCGGAGACGGCGGCAAGATGTGATGAAGTGTTAAGGGTTGCCTATCTGAAAAACCTGGATACAGGTACGAAAATTTCACCACAGTTTTCGATTCTGGTCATGATCGATATTTTGTATTCGTATTATTTTGCAAATGATTCGTATTTTAAGGCACAGAAATATAAAGAGACTTTATCTGCCATACAAGGAAAACATAAGGGTGCAATGGAAGATGTAAAAAAAGGAGAAAATCCGGAATGAGTAACGGAAAAACATATTTGGGTGTGGATATAGGTGGTACATCCGTAAAACTGGGGCTTGTAGATGAACAGGGTGTAATCCGGTATAGTGAGGCTTACGATGTTGCATTTGACAGGTATGAGACACCGATTCTTAAGACAGTTTTAAAAAGTATGAAATTGTTTCTTGCGGAACACGAGGTGACGGAACAGGAGCTGGCGGGAATTGGTGTGTCGGCTACCGGCGGCATTGATACGGTAAATGGTGTTGTCATCGGATCAGCAGGGCATATTCAAAACTGGGAAGGAAGCCGGATCAAAGAGGAGATGGAAAAAATGTTTCATCTCCCGACGACGGTATTGAACGATGCCAATGCGGCGGCTCTTGGAGAAATGTGGATCGGAGCTGCAGCAGACCGTCGGAATGTTATTGTAATGACGGTTGGGACTGGTGTTGGAGGTGGAATCATTGTAGATTCTAAGATCCTTCTGGGCGCAAATGGTCTTGCCGGTGAGATCGGACATATTGTGATAAACAGTGATGGTGAGCTGTGTTCGTGTGGCAATCATGGCTGTATGGAGCATTATGGTTCAACCACTGCTCTGATTCGCAGAGTCAAAGACGCGGCATCCTGCGGGAAGATAATACTTCCGGAAGAACAGGAACTGGACGGAAGATTTATTTTTTCGGAAGCAGAAAAGGGCAGCACTGCAATGTTGGAACTGCTTGATTCCTGGATCGATGACATTGCCTCCGGTCTGGTCGGACTGGTTCATATCTTTAATCCCGAACTGATTTTGATTGGTGGGGGAGTCTCGGCACAAAAGGAGCTGTTTATTGACCGTCTGAGGGAAAAAGTGATGGCGAGATGTATGCCTCATTTTGTGAAGCATCTTGAACTAAAGGCGGCTGAACTTGGAAATGATGCAGGCTTGATTGGAGCAGTATATTATTGTATACAACAGAATATTCTGTAGCATAAAACAATAGAATGCACGCTCTGCGAACATTCTATTGTCATGAATTAATTGCGTGAGCCGAAATAATGAGTTTTGGCTCACGCGATTATGTTTTGTAAGAATTTATCGTTATCTAAGAGCTGCTTCATCTGCAACGATGGAAACATTTGGATGGAGCTGTAAGATGGAAGCCGGAACCTGTGGTGTGATCGGACCATAGATTGTCTTGTGAAGTGCGTCGGCTTTATCAGCACCACTTACAACTAAAAGGATGCGTTTTGCAAACATGATACTTCTGATTCCCATTGTGATTGCCTTGCGGGGAACGTCATTAATGCTGGAAAATAATCTTGCATTTGCCTCAATGGTGTTTTGGGATAAGTGAACGAGATGTGTGCCTGCGGTATAGGAATCGGACGGCTCGTTAAAACCGATGTGTCCATTATGACCGAGCCCAAGAAGCTGTAAGTCAATGCCGCCTAAAGATCCTATCATGGAATCATAAGTGTTACATTCAGTCTCGATATCCAAAGCGGTTCCATCTGGCAGATGAACCTTTTCTGCATTAATGTTGACTTTAGAGAACAGATGTTTATTCATAAAATAGTGGTAACTGTTCGGATCGTTGGCAGCAAGTCCTAAATATTCGTCAAGATTTATGGTTGATACTTTTGAAAAGTCAAGATCCCCCTTTTGATACCATTCAATGAGCTGATCATAAGTACCAATCGGTGAAGAACCGGTTGCCAGCCCAAGGACGCTGTCTGGTTTCTGGATGATCTGTGCGGAAATGATATTTGCAGCTCGGCGGCTTACGGCGGCATAGTCTTTTTCCTTATAAATGTTCATGTGATAATTTCCTTTCTGTATCATTTGTTTATGATAGGATTATTATAGAAAGTGAAACAGAACTAGTCAAAAGAATCGGGGCAAATGGAAAGTACTTTCATAAAACAAGGAATTGCGGTAAGGGTTTTGCTTGAGAAATAGTTAAATTATGATATAATAGACGAGAAAAGGACTAATTTAGACAGAAATACTTTGGAAAGGAAAATACAATGAAGAAAATCTTAGATTTGATTACGGATGAAGTGACCAAAGCATTCACAGACTGTGGTTATGATGCAAAATATGGAAAGGTTACTTTATCTAACAGACCGGATCTTTGTGAATATCAGTGCAACGGCGCAATGGCGGCTGCCAAAGAATACAAAAAGGCACCGTTTATGATCGCAGACGAGGTTGCTGCAAAACTTGCAGAGGCATCCATGTTTTCCATGGCAGAATCCGTAAAACCGGGATTCTTAAATTTAAAGCTGGATGAAGCATTTTTAGCGTCTTATGTGGCAGATATGCAGAAAGATGAAGGTCGTTTTGGATGTGAGAAGGCAAAAAAACCTAAGACGATCATGATCGATTACGGCGGACCAAATGTAGCAAAGCCACTTCATGTCGGACATTTACGTTCTGCAATCATCGGTGAGAGTATTAAAAGAATCGGCAAGTTTGCCGGACATAAGGTGATCGGGGATGTACATTTAGGCGACTGGGGCTTACAGATGGGACTGATCATTACGGAGTTAAAGCTGCGTCAGCCGGATCTTGTTTACTTTGATGAAAATTATGAGGGCGAATATCCGAAAGAAGCACCGTTTACAATTTCTGAGCTTGAGGAGATCTATCCGACTGCAAGTAAAAAGTCAAAAGAGGACGAGGCATATAAAGAGGCTGCCATGCAGGCAACTTATGAACTGCAGAATGGCAGAAAAGGATATCAGGCATTACTTTCCCATATTTTAAATGTGTCTGTGACCGATTTAAAGAAAAACTATGAGAACTTGAACGTATCTTTTGAACTCTGGAAAGGTGAATCTGATGCACAGCCTTATATTCCGGCAATGGTGCAGAAGATGAAAGATGACGGTTTTGCCTATGTCAGTGACGGAGCACTGGTCGTCGATGTAAAAGAAGACACCGATACGAAAGAGATCCCGCCTTGTATGATCTTAAAATCAGACGGTGCATCCCTCTACAATACGACCGATCTTGCAACGATCGTATGGCGTGAGGAAGATTATGACCCGGACGAGATCATTTATGTGGTAGATAAGAGACAGGAACTTCATTTCGTACAGGTATTCCGCTGCGCAAGAAAGACCGGACTGGTAAAACCGGAGACTGAATTAAAATTCTTGGGATTCGGTACGATGAACGGCAAGGACGGAAAGCCGTTTAAGACCAGAGATGGCGGTGTTATGCGTCTGGAATATCTGGTATCTGAGATCGACAATGAAATGTTGAAGAAGATCACCGAGAACCAGAAATCCAAAGAAAATCTTGGAATCAGTGAGGAAGAGGCAAAGGAGACCGCAAAGACGGTTGCACTTGCAGCAATCAAATATGGAGATCTTTCCAATCAGGCAAGCAAAGATTATATTTTTGATATTGACCGATTCACCTCCTTTGAGGGAAATACCGGACCATATATCCTGTATACGATCGTTCGTATCAAATCCATTCTGCACAAATATCATGATTTAGGAAAGAGCGCCAAAGACGCTGTGATCACGGCGGCACATTCTGAGAGTGAGAAAAATCTGATGTTAGAACTTGCTAAATTTAATGCAGTGATCGAAAGTGCATTTGTGGATACGGCACCACATAAGATCTGCTCCTATATTTATGATCTTGCTAATGCATTTAACAGTTTTTATCATGAGACAAAGATCATGTCAGAGGAAGATGAAATGGTTCAGAAATCCTATATCCGTGTGTTAGAACTGACAAAGTCTGTGCTTGAGACAAGTATTGATCTGCTTGGATTCTCTGCACCGGAGCGTATGTAGGAAAAAGGTCCTATTCCCTGCCAAAAGAAAATATGGTATACTATTTTAAAAAGTAAAAGAAATAAAACAAGGAGGAAAAACCCCTGCTCGTCAATGAGCTCGCATTTTCCTTCGGAAAACAAGGAGGATTTATGAGAAAGTTAAGTAAGAAAGTAATTGCATTTGCACTTGCAGTTGTGATGTTTGTTACAGCCGGTGCAGCAGCACCGCAGGGAACTGTCGAGGTACAGGCAGCGAGCAGTAAGGTTTATATTATTGATAGTAACAAAAATATGGTATTTACTTATAAACCAGGGGATGGTTATACAGGATACTATACACTAATTACTATCATGGGCTGCAACAAGGCATCACAGATTAAAAAGTTAAAGAGCAGTAGTAAAGATGTTAAGGTTTATGCAAAAAACGGTTATATTCGTGCAGAATTTGGTAAGAAGGCAATTAAAAAAGCAACCATTACCTGTAAGGTTAAGGGCGTAAACCTGAAAGCTACATTGTCGGTTAAGAAGTACACCAATCCATGTTCATCTTTTAAACTTGGAAAAACCAATCTTACATCAAAATTCAGCAAAACAGATGTGTTTAAGACGAACAAGAATTATAAAAACCAGAAGCTGACCATTAAAATGAACAAAGGCTGGAAGATCACGAAAGTATATGTACAGAAAAAGAGTGGATCTTATACAACAGAAAGAATGAATAAAACCAGTTATTCTAAAAAGATCAGTTTAACAAATAACAGCGGTTATGTTTATGTGTACTGTTACAATGAAAAAACAAAAGTGTCAGAGTGTCTTGAAATCCGGGATGCAAGCTGGTATTAAAAATTATTTATAAATAACCATACAGGAAGAAGAACTATAGGCGAATGTTCTATAGTTCTTTTTTTATGCATAAAAATAAGCCTGTCTCATAAAATGAAATAAAAGAAAAGGGGGAGGCATATGGAAAATCTGAAAGTTTTGTTTCCGGTACATATCAGAGAAAAAATAAAGGATGATGGGTGGATGGACGGACTTGAAGAAATTCGTATCCGGGTAAATCAGCCAATCGAGCTTGAATATGCAGATGAAACACGCTGTCTGACAAATGCAGATGATAAGATAACAGGTGCTGATATTGCAGAGATGTTAAGCTATATCAGTGAGTATTCTCTGTATGCATATCAGGAGGAATTGCGGCAGGGCTATATTACGATCGAGGGGGGACACAGGATCGGAATTGCAGGGGAAATCGCAAAAGACAGGGAAGGGATTGCAGGGATAAAATATGTCAGCTTTATGAATATTCGTGTGGCACATGAAAAAAAAGGATGCGCAAAAGAAATTCTGCCCTATCTGAAAAACGGAAACAGTATCTATAATACATTGCTGGTATCAAAACCGGGAGCTGGAAAAACAACCTGTCTGCGTGACTGTATCCGCAGTCTTTCAAACGGGAAAGAGGGATGGGATGGCATGAAAATCTGTGTGCTGGATGAGAGGTCAGAGATCGCAGCCTGTCATTTGGGCATTCCGCAGAATGATATGGGAATGCGGACAGATGTTTTGTCCGGATGTGAAAAATCGGATGGAATGATACTCATGCTGCGTTCCATGTCCCCACAGATCATAGCAGTGGACGAACTTGGTGGGAAAAAGGATTTTGAAGCGGTCGAACAGGCAGCATATTCGGGAGTGCATATTCTTGGCACAGTGCATGCGGACACGGTGGAAGAATTATGGGAAAAGCCTTATCTGAGACAAGGAATAAAGAAAGGAATTTTTGAGCGGTTTATTCTGATCCGGCGCAGCCGGTCCGGAGAACGGGAGTTTCAGGTCTTTAACGGGAAAAGAGAAAGATTATGCTGAAACTGATAGGTGGTATTTTAGTTGCGGGTTCCGGAGTCGGACTTGCCGTAAGCATGATAGGTGAGATCAGACAGCATCTGCAAAGGCTGTACGAGATCCGGCAGCTTCTGTTAAATATTTCCGGGGAGGAGGCACTTGCATTGCTCCCGATGGAGCATATCCTGGATAAACCGGGGCTGACAAAAGATGCCGCGCTGCAAAAGGTATGCAGGGAGATCGCAGAAAGTCTTGCCGCGAAAAAAGAGGGAAGCGGAAGTGAGATCTGGCGGGAGGCATTTTGGAAAAACCAGAAAGAACTGGGGCTTCACGCGGCGGAACTTGAAATTACCGCAAATGCAGGTACCGCTTTTTTTGGCAGAAATATCAAAGAGAACGAGAAAATGCTTTCTATTTATTTAGAGAGACTTGATTTTGTGATCGGACAGGAGCGGAAAGAGCAGAGAGAAAAGCAGAAAGTGGCGGGGACCGTCAGTGTAATTGGGGGGATGATGTTGGTGATACTTTTGATATAGCATGGGAAAAACAGGTATATCAGGCAGTCAGGAGAGGGGAATTGGATTACGGATGAGTGTTAATTTGATATTTAAAATTGCAGCGGTCGGGATTTTAGTCACGGTCATCAGTCAGGTGTTAAAACACAGCGGAAGAGAGGAACATGCGTTTCTGACAAGTCTTGCAGGACTTTTGATCGTCCTCTTCTGGATCGTTCCATATATTTATGAATTGTTTGAGACCATGCAGTCGCTGTTTGCACTATAAAAATTACCGGGATGAAAACATCACGGGGCAGAGGGATGGTATGCAAACAGGTAAAAACAGGGCAAAAATGAGGCGTGAAATGGACATTTTAAGAATATCGGTTCTTGGTATCGCAGGCGTTCTTCTGGCTGTGTTACTGCAGAAAGAAAAAAGTGAATACAGTATGTTTATCAGTATGGCGGTCTGCATCTGCATTTTTATCTATATTATTGGAAAGGTGGAAACGGTCATTGACTTTGCAAAAAAAATGCAGTCGTTTGCTGCGGTGGATCAGACGTATATCACACTGATCTTAAAAATGGTCGGGATCACCTATGTGGCGGAGTTTGCAATGAATATCTGCAAAGATGCCGGATATGCGGCGGTTGGAAATCAGATCGAACTGTTTGCAAAACTGTCGATTTTAGTCTTAAGTATCCCGGTTTTAACCGTATTTTTAGAGACTGTCGGGAGTTTTTTATGAAGAAAAAGTGGGTTGTGTGCGTGGCATGTATTCTGATATTGTGCATGACAGCAGCAGTACCGGTTTTTGCTGCGGGAAAAAATGCGCAGAATGATAAAACGGATTATCTGGACGAGATGACAGGGGAACTGGACTTCTCGAAACTGGATCATTTTATGGGGCAGGATGCAGGGGATGGTGGGATCACATTCTCAGAGCTTGTGGAAGAATTGCTGCATCAGGAAAATCCGGGAACGGTATATCAGCAGCTTGGCCCCTGGCTGGTCAGCCAATTATGTGAGTCGGTCCGCGAAAACCGCAAAATACTGGTGGAGGTGGTGCTGCTTGCCGTTTGTTTTTCCGTGCTTAAAAATTTTGCCGGTGCGTTTGCGTCATCTTATGTGTCGGATCTTTGCTTTATCCTTGTTTTCTGTGTCCTGGCAGTGCTGATGATGCAGTCATTTCTGACGTTCCGTGGCATTGTGTGCGGTGTGCTGGAGAAGAGTGTGGAATTTTTCCGGATCTTTATACCGACGTTTAGCATTGCGATGGTGTTTTCAGCGGGAGCCGGCAGCGCGTCAGGATTTTACCAGACGGCGTTTCTGATCATATATCTGATCGAGTGGCTGTTTCTTACCATTCTGGTGCCGATGATCCACATATACATATTGACGGTATTTATCAATTATTTTTTCGAGGAGGAAAAATTTGCAAATATGATGGAACTGATCGGCGGACTGATCCATTGGATCATCCGGCTTGCCGGGATCATTGTGCTGGGGTTAAACGTCGTGCAGGGGATCGTGGCACCGGCGAAGGACAGGCTGCTTTACGGGACAGCAGGGCGGGCAATGGCAATGATCCCAGGGATCGGCAATGCGGTGAATGGAGTCAGTGAACTTTTGCTTGGCTCCGGGATCATGATCAAAAACTGTGTCGGTGCGGCAGCTCTGATCGTGCTGGTCATTTTAGTGTCGGTGCCGATGGCGCAGGCGGGATGTATCGTATTTTTTTATAAGGTAGCTGCCGCTGTGGTGGAGCCGGTTGCGGATAAGAGGATCGCCGGATGTTTAAAGGGGATGGCGCAGGGCGGGATGCTCTACTTAAAGCTGATGGGATATTGTGTGATGCTGATCTTTTTAACGATTGCACTGACGGTCGCATCTTCCGGTTTTATATATTGACTTTGATATCTTAGCTCATTTACAGAGAGGAAAATGGATGAACACGTTTGTGAAATATATTCAGAATTTTTTTGCACTTTTTCTGCTGCTTATGGTGGTAAGGCAGCTGATCCCAAATGGCAGATTAAAAAAATACATTTATTTTTTTACGGAACTGGTGTTTGTGATCGGTATCCTGCAGCCGTTTTTTTCTCTTTTTGGTGATGATGCTGATTTGCTGGATCAAATCCGGTATGAGACTTTTACGGAAAATTTAAGTGAGGCATCCAGGGACGTAAGCCGCATGGAATTTTTGCAGAATGATTATTACCGGAAAGAATATGAGGATGCGGCGGCACTGGATGTTCTGAGTACGGCGGATGGATATTTAGATCCATTTGGACTTGCGGGAAAGCGCGCTTCGGTGGAGCTGACGGAAAATTATGAAGTGAAAAAAATCGTGCTTACGGTTGGGGAAAAAGAGGAGGATGACACGGAGGGGATGTTTGTGGAACAGGGAAAAGCACAGGGCAGCAAAGTCGTGCTTGACGGGCTGAAACAAAGACTTATGCAGTATTATGGGGCAGAGGAAGAACAGATACAGATTTCCTATGGTGGTGAAAGATGACGGAGAGACTGAAAGAGTTTTTACAGCAGAAAAAGTGGCGTCAGTTAAAAAAGACAGACTGGATCGCGGCTGCCCTTGTGGGGGTGCTTCTTCTTGTGGTGGCGATGCCTTCCGGTGGAACGGGCGTACATATATCGGAAAATAAAAAAGAGGACACCGCGCAGGAGAAAACGGAACAGAAATACGAAAAAAAGGACTATGCGGAGTATTTAGAGCATAAATTAGAACAGGTGTTAGGACAGATGGAAGGAGTGGGGAAAGTTTCTGTCATGGTCACGGTGGCAGATCAGGGGGAAGATATCATAGAAAAGGATAAGACAGAACATACATCCACAGTCACAAATACGGACAGCAGGAGTATGGAGATGACGACGGAAAAGGAAAGTGGGGAAGAGACGGTATATGAGGAGAGCGGCGGCGAAAAAGCTCCGTATGTCAGCAAAGAAATACTTCCGGAGATTGAGGGGGTGCTTGTGGTGGCAGAAGGGGGAGACAGCCCGCGGATCGTTTCTGATATTTCAGATGCCGTAAAGGCATTATTTCAGGTGGAAGCACATAGAATTAAGGTAGTAAAGATGAGTTCGAAGGAGGATGGAACGTGAAAAAGATATTTCAGAAAAACCAGCTGATTATTACAGCACTCGCGTTGATGATTGCGGTGGCGGGATATTTCAGTTACATGAACAATCACATTGATGACGGTACGGCAGCTGAGACGGCGGCAAATGCAGGTACAGATGCACTGAATGCAGAATATGAGATCTCGGATGAAGATCCACTGGCTGCAGAAGATATTTTTACGGATGAGGGAACCGGGGAGGAACTTGCACTTGTGGATGGGACGGAGACTGCGGATGCAGGAACCGGCGAAGATACATACGATGCGGCAGATGCAGCTATGACGGACGGCCAGGATGTTGCGGAAAATGCGGCAGATGGCCAGAATGCGGTGGCAGATGTGAGCGCAGATGCAGCGGATGTGGCAGACATGACGTCTCAGGATGCAGAGGAGATTGAAAATCCCGGGGAGGCGGTTCTCACAAGTACCGGCACTGCAAATCTCGACTATGCAGCAAGAATGAAATTAAACCGCGAACAGATCCGGTCTAAAAATAAAGAGGCGTTATTAGAGATCGTAAACAATGCATCCGTTGCAGATAACTTAAAGCAGGATGCCGTGAACAAGATGGTGGCGATGACGGATATCGCAGAGCGTGAAGCTGCGGCGGAAATGCTCTTAGAGGCAAAAGGATTTTCGGATGTTGTGGTCAGTATTACCGACGATAACTGCGATGTAGTACTTAATATGGGAGAAGTGACCGATACAAAAAGAGCACAGGTGGAGGATATTGTAAAACGGAAAACCAATATTTCCGCAGACAAGATCGTGATCACACCGATCGTGGTAACAGACGCCGAGTAGGGCGTCTGTTTTTTCATAGGAAATTACTTCCTATGAATCAAAAAGCCCTTCGGGCAGGATTCTTTCTTGGCATTTTACTTGATTTTTTTTTAGTTACAGTTTATCCTAATAAGGATAGAAGAGAGTACATTGCATGAAATGGATTTGCACATGCAGGAATGGAGACTTTAGCGTGAAAAATACATTTTTCACACGCAAGATTTGTGCTTCACACAAACTTGTGATGCGCTTAAAAACAGCGCAAGAATGGAGATTAATATGAAAAGAGTATTTTTGATCGTACTTGACAGTGTTGGAATTGGAGAAATGCCGGATGCGGCAGATTACGGTGATGCTGGAAGCAATACCATAAGAGCAGCGGCATCCAGTCCGTATTTTTCCATGCCAAACATGAGAAAATTAGGATTTTTTAATATAGATGGAGTTAAGATCGGAGAGAAAGAAAAGAATCCCACCGGTTCCTTTGCAAGAATGACGGAGGTATCGAAGGGAAAAGATACGACCATCGGTCACTGGGAGATCGCGGGCATCATCTCAAACAGTCCGCTGCCGACTTACCCGAACGGATTTCCACAGGAAATCTTAGATGAGTTTACAAAGAGAACGGGCAGGGGAGTGCTTTGCAACAAACCGTATTCGGGAACGGATGTGATCCGTGATTACGGCGAAGAACACATGAAAACGGGAAAACTGATCGTATATACATCTGCGGATTCTGTATTTCAGGTGGCAGCACATGAAGATGTTGTCCCGGTAGAGACACTTTATGAATACTGTAAGATTGCAAGGGAGATATTGACCGGGGAAAATGGTGTGGGACGTGTGATCGCAAGACCGTTTGTCGGTACGCCGGGCAATTTCACAAGAACGGTAAGACGTCATGATTTTTCCCTGCAGCCGCCAAAGGTGACGATGTTAGATCAGTTGTGCGGACGTGGATATGACGTGCGTTCTGTGGGTAAGATCATTGATATTTTTGCAGAAAAAGGTATCAAAGAGTATGTGCGCACGACCGGAAATGAGGACGGGATCAATAAGACGATCGAATATATGAAACAGGATTTTGAGGGACTTTGTTTTACAAATCTTGTAGATTATGATATGCTCTACGGGCACCGCAATGATGTGGAAGGCTACGCAAAGGCACTGACTTATTTTGATGAGCGCCTGCCGGAGCTAATAGCTGCAATGAGAGATGAGGATATCTTAATGATCACGGCAGATCACGGATGTGATCCGAGTACGCCATCAACCGATCATTCCAGAGAATATACACCACTTGTAATGTATGGAAAACCGATCAGAGCGGGTGTTAATTACGGAACCAGAAGCTGCTTTTCGGATATTGCAGCAACCATTCTTGCTTATTTTGATATAGAGCCGGAATGTGCGGGAGAAGCGATCCCGATTTTATAAGGATTTTTGGAGGATAAAAAAGTTTTGGCTGATTTAAGAAAAGAGATAGAAAAAAGACGTACATTTGCAATCATTTCCCACCCGGATGCAGGTAAGACAACCCTGACAGAGAAGTTCCTGCTCTATGGAGGAGCGATCAATCTTGCCGGTTCTGTCAAGGGAAAGGCAACTGCACGCCATGCGGTATCTGACTGGATGGAGATCGAGAAGGAGAGAGGTATTTCCGTTACTTCTTCTGTGTTACAGTTCAATTATGACGGCTACTGCATCAATATTCTGGACACACCGGGACATCAGGACTTCTCGGAGGATACCTACCGTACGTTGATGGCTGCGGATTCTGCAGTCATGGTCATTGATGGATCAAAGGGTGTCGAGGCACAGACGAGAAAATTATTTAAGGTCTGCGTGATGCGTCACATCCCGATTTTTACTTTTATCAATAAAATGGACCGCGATGCGAATGATACGTTTGATCTGTTAGACGAGATTGAAAAAGAACTTGGGATCGCAACCTGTCCGGTCAACTGGCCGATCGGTTCCGGAAAGAATTTTAAGGGTGTATATGACCGTAATACAAAAGAGGTCATGACGTTCTCCGACACGTTAAAGGGAACAAAAGAGGGAACCGAAAAGCATATTGCAGTGGATGATCCTGCACTGATCGAGGAGATCGGACAGGACGCATACGATAAGCTGATGGAGGAGATCGAGCTTCTCGATGGGGCAAGTGCAGAGTTTGATATGGATCTTGTAACAAAAGGACAACTCTCCCCGGTATTTTTCGGATCTGCATTGACCAACTTTGGTGTGGAGACATTTTTACAGCATTTCTTAAAAATGACATATTCCCCGCTGCCGCGTAAGGCTGATATTGGGGAGATCGATCCGTTTGATGAGCATTTTTCCGCATTTGTATTTAAGATACAGGCAAACATGAATAAGGCGCACCGTGACCGTATCGCATTTATGCGTATCTGTTCCGGAAAATTTACCGCCGGTATGGAGGTTACGCATGTACAGGGAGGCAATAAAAAGATCAAACTGTCACAGCCGCAGCAGATGATGGCACAGGAGCGTCATATCGTGGATGAGGCATATGCGGGGGATATCATCGGTGTGTTCGATCCGGGCATTTTTTCAATTGGAGATACGCTTACCACAGCAAAACCGTTCCAGTTTGAAGGAATCCCTACCTTTGCACCGGAACATTTTGCAAGAGTGCGTCAGGTAGATACCATGAAACGTAAACAGTTCATGAAAGGTATGCAGCAGATCGCACAGGAAGGTGCAATCCAGATTTTTCAGGAATACAATATGGGTATGGAGGAAGTCATTGTCGGCGTTGTTGGTGTCCTTCAGTTTGATGTTTTAAAATACCGTCTGGAAAATGAATACAATGTAGAGATCCGTATGGACAACCTGCCATATGAGCATATCCGCTGGATCGAGAATGAGGATATTGATATGGACAGGCTTGTCGGAACTTCGGACATGAAGAAGATTCAGGACTTAAAAGGCAGACCGCTACTCCTGTTTGTCAACTCCTGGAGTGTCGGTATGGTGCTTGACCGTAATGAGGGACTGGTTCTTTCTGAGTTTGGACGTGAGTAAAAGGAAAGGTCTGGCTGACCAAATCTGTAATACGAGTATTGTCAGTATTATGTGAATTTAAACATCAGGAAAAGGAAAACAGAAAATGGCAGTTATCACAATTACAAAAGATAATTTTGAAAATGAAGTACTTGGTGCGAAACTCCCGGTTGTACTTGATTTCTGGGCAGAGTGGTGTGCACCGTGCAAGATGCAGTCTCCGGTGATCGAAGCGCTTGCAGAAGAATTAGATGGCAAAGTCATCTTCGGCAAGGTCAATGTTGATGAGGAAGCTGCGCTGGCATTGAAATATCAGATCATGAGCATTCCGACACTGGTTGTCATGAAATACGGACTGTTCCAGAACCGTGCAGTCGGGCTGCAGACAAGAGAAGAAATCATGGATATGATCGCACAGATCAAAGAAGATTAGCGATTATTTGCATCAGGCATAGCCATGCGAAACCCATTAGTTTATGAATGCTGCCATTATCAGGGCATTCATAAACTGAAAAATGAGTTTTGTTTCCGGACTTATGCCTTATTTTTTTGGTAAGTAGCTTTCTCTGCCTGCATTTCCAGATACAACCGCATTACATTCCATTTCCGGTTTGTCGGGGTTAGAACAGCTTTATAATCAATGGTAACCTGATCTCTGCGGAGCGCAAGCAGAAGTTTATCCATCTTCTTCTCTGGAAAATCACAGAATACGATCAGGCTTTCTGATGGAACTTCCCCGGGAAAAGGGTTTAACAGAGGGGACGAGGTCTTATTTACGATCATTTCTAATGTTTTTAAATAATCAGTGGCAGGAACTAACTCTATCCGGATTTTCAAAGCCCCTGCTATTTGCTTTAATTTCTTTAAATTATCATCATCTAAATGAAATACCAGTAATTTTTCCATACATAACTCCGTTTCAAATTTATAGGACAGGCATATTATAAAATTTTTTGTGCGGGGTGTAAACAACTTTTGATAGTGTGATTTCAATCTATCTTACAAATGCTGGTTTGTTTATGAAATAAATCATCTCCCCAAATGGTGTATCGTAGGCTTGTGAGTGGCATCTTGCGCAAAGCCGGAGTAATTTTGGTTCTGTTGTCCGAAAATAAGAAAAGTCTAGGTATGCCTGAATTAGATTTTCTCGGAGTGACGTGAACGGCAACAACGAGTCATCCATGACTCGATGCTGCCTTGTTCTGCCATCCGTGGCAGAACATCACTGTATGTAGACAGGCACACCAAGATTTTCTAATTTTCTCCCAAAGTCACAAAATCAGCTCCAGCTTTGCGCAAGATGCCCACCTCCAGGTTGTGAACACCATTTGGGTGGGCGGTTCATCTCAAAATGGGGGTGCGGGTGTGAATTTTTGATATTCGCACGAATGAGAATATGCTTAAAATTCTAATGTGCTGTATCATTAATATTTAGCCTGATGACTTTCCAAAATTTTCAGCTGCTGCATTGTATTACATGAAATTTTTCGTAAATTGCCAGATTAATAACGCAGAATATTTTTTCAAATGTGTATGGCAATAAATATGGGCATAGTGGTATATATCGAGGTTTTTGCCAGCGTTATCAAACAAATAATAAATTATTGAATATAGTTATTTGGAAATCTTTTTTTAATCAGATTCAGACACAAAACACTAAAAATTTACGCCCCCAAGGTTGTAAAATGAGTTTTCCGGCGAAGGGTGGTTCACAACTTAGTGGCTGGCAAATCGCATCAAGCCAGGATTCGTTTTGTGACTTTGGGAGAAAATTAGGCAATCTTAGTCTGCCTGTCCGTAACACAGTGTTGTGCTGCCACGGACGGCAGCACAAGTCTTAATGCCCCCCGGACGGGGCGTTTAAGACGCACACGTCACTCCGCCACAACCTATACCAGGCAGCCTTAGATTGACTTATTTTCGTACAACGGAACAAAACGAGTCCTGGCTTGATGCAATTTGCCAATCGAAAACCCCCGGAACCACCCTACACGAGGAAACTCATATCACCCACAAACCAGCATTTATCGGGGAGCCCATAATGTATTGGAAAATGAAACAAAAAAGCTGTATAGAAGAAAAAATGTTGTTATAATTAATAGAAAAAGCAGAAAGGAACATGATCTATGAAAATAGCAATTATAACAGGAGCTTCAAGCGGACTTGGCAGTGAATTTGTAAGACAGATCAGCAGAAAGGAAAAATTAGGTGAAATATGGGTGATCGCGCGCAGAAAAGGACGCCTGACTGCATTACAAAAAGAAAGTCAGACACATCTTAGAATCATTACCGGGGATCTGACAAAGCCAGAGACGCTGCGGGAGATAGAGGCAATGCTCTGGAAGGAGAAGCCGGATGTGCGCATATTAGTCAATGCGGCAGGGTATGGAAAGATCGGTTCCTGGCGGGATATCAAAAGAAGCGATGTGGATGGCATGATCGATTTGAACTGTAAGGCTGCTGTTGCCATGACGCAGATCACACTGCCTTTTATGAAACGTGGGGCACGTATTTTACAGATCTGCTCGACAGCAGCGTTTCAGCCTTTCCCATATCTTAGTGTTTATGCGGCAACAAAAGCATTTTTATACCGTTATAGCAGGGCACTGCGTGTAGAACTTTATGGAACAGGAATCCGTGTGACTGCCGTCTGCCCATACTGGATCAAAGATACAGAGTTTATCGGCAGGGCAAAAAAGAGCAGTGACAGTTCTTACATCCGAAGTTTCCCACTTGCTTCCCGTCAGAAAAATGTAGTACATCATGCATTATCAGATGCGAAACTTGGACTCGCGGTATCCACACCGGGTATCGTCTGCACTCTGCACCGGGCAGCCGCAAAAATAATCCCGGCAGATCTGATGATGGGTATGTGGGCTCTGATACGGAGAATATAAACATAATTTACAATAATGAACGCATTGCATTTTTTTTCTAAGAGGTGCTATATTAAGAATAAAAATAGGAGCAATCGCCCACAAGTGGTTGATCTATTAATGGATTAGTAGAAAGCCACCCAGTAACCGCCAAGTATACGAGGGTGGTTTTTTGCTATGTAAAAATAGCTATTTGCAGAACGTAAAAATAAACGTCAGCAATGCCAGAAGGAAAAGACCAAACTGCATCAAAACCCGAAAATCAAAATGATTTTTCTTCATTGGCACCACCTCCATTCATGTGAATAGAGGTCAACACACCCAGTAACACGATGCTCTGTTTCTATATTTGTATATTAAGATAAGTACATTTTTTATACAATCTATATATATTTTAAAATTACCGTTTATCCCCTTGACAAATCCACATATCGGTATTATCATAAACATATGAACAGATAAGAATATGTTCAAATGATAATGTGAACGACCGGAGGTGTAGAATTTGGCAATAAACGATGTACCATGCTGTGAGGCATATGAAGTCCATGAAGATAAGATCAAAGCGGCAAGTGAACAGATGCCGGACGAGGATGAATTATATGATCTTGCCGAACTGTTTAAGGTATTCGGAGATTCCACGAGAATCCGGATTCTGTTCGTACTGTTTCAGTCTGAGATGTGTGTATGTGATCTGGCGCAGTCGCTGAACATGAACCAGTCGGCAATTTCACATCAGCTTAAGATTTTAAAACAGGCAAAGCTTGTGACCGGACGACGTGAAGGAAAGTCCGTGATCTATTCACTGGCAGATGAACATGTAAGGACTATCATTGACCAGGGAAGAGAACATATCGAAGAGTAAGTAAAAACAAAATTCATATTAAAAAGAAAATGGAGGAAGAGGTAATGAAAAAGAAATTCAAACTTGAGGATCTTGACTGTGCAAACTGCGCAGCAAAAATGGAAGAGGCAATCAAAAAAATCGAAGGTGTTAACGACGCAAGTGTCAGTTTCATGACACAGAAAATGATGGTAGATGCTGTAGATGACAAATTTGATGACATCATGAAAGAAGTAGTAAAAGTCTGCGCAAAGGTTGAACCGGACTGCAAGATCTTACTGTAAGAAAAATCCAAATAAAACAATAACATAGTTGTGTGTGACAATCGGTCTCATACAGGAAAAGCCCGGTTATGCAAAAGGAGTGCTGCACATGAACATATATCTGCGCAAAATAAAAAGACGCAGGAGAAAAGATATCAGGCAGCACGTTGTATGAAATACATGCATACCGGGCTTACAAAAAAGAAAACATATGAATACATGAACATATGAAATAAAAGTAGAAAAGAGGAAACGATATGACATCAAAACAGAAAAAAATGCTGTACCGTATTATCACTGCATTTGTGCTGTTTGTAGTGTTAATGGTTTTAGAACATACCGGAGTATTAGAGCAGTTACCGGGTCAGTGGCTTGTATTTCTGATCTATCTGATCCCATATCTGGTGATTGGTTATGACATTGTCTTTAAGGCGGTAAGAAACATCAGTCACGGACAGGTGTTTGATGAAAACTTCCTGATGATGGTCGCAACCTTTGGTGCATTTGGTGTAAAAGAATACTCGGAAGCAGTTGCAGTTATGCTGTTTTATCAGGTTGGAGAGCTGTTCCAGAATTATGCGGTCGGCAAATCCAGACAGTCTATTTCTGATATGATGAATATCTGTCCGGAGTATGCAAATATAGAGGAAGATGGCGTGTTAACGCAGGTAGATCCGGATGATGTGGAAGTGGGAAGCATCATTGTTGTAAAACCGGGCGAGCGTATCCCGCTTGATGGAATCGTGACAGAGGGAACATCCATGATCGATACAGCTGCACTGACCGGTGAATCTGTACCACGCAGGGCAACCGTCGGTGATGAGATCATCAGCGGTTGTGTGAATGGAAGCAGCACGATCAAAGTAAAAGTAACAAAAGCATTCGAAGATTCTACGGTAGCCCGTATTTTAGAACTGGTAGAGAATGCAAGCAGCAAAAAAGCAAAAGTGGAGAACTTTATCACCAGATTTGCAAAATACTATACACCGGTTGTTACCATCGGTGCAGTGATTTTAGCAATCTTACCTCCGCTGATCTTAGGCGGCGGCTGGGCAGACTGGATACAGAGAGCATGTATCTTCCTTGTTATTTCCTGCCCATGTGCACTTGTTATTTCCGTTCCGCTTGGTTTCTTTGGTGGAATTGGTGCTTCCTCTAAGATTGGTATTTTAGTAAAAGGAAGCAACTATTTAGAGGCAGTTGCCGAGATGACAACGATCGTTTTTGATAAGACCGGTACGCTGACAAAAGGTGAATTTAAAGTTTCTGAAGTCCTGCCATCTGCAGAGAAAAATAACACGATCGGAAAAGAAGAATTATTGGAGATCGCAGCCTACGGTGAAGGGTATTCCAACCATCCGATTGCAAACTCGATCCGTGAAGCATACGGAAAAACGCTTTCCATGGAGCGTGTTACAGATACGGAGGAGATCGCCGGACACGGTATCCATACATTTATTGATGGCAGGGAAGTATACCTTGGTAATGCAAAACTGATGGAGGCGCAGAATATCGCCTACACGGAAAACAAGACTGCCGGAACAGTTGTCTATGTGGCATGTAACAATGTATTTGCCGGAAGTATCGTAATTTCAGATACAGTCAAAGAAGGCAGTAAAAATGCAATCGCTGATATGAAAAAGGTCGGTGTGAAAAAGACGGTAATGCTGACTGGAGACAGACAGGCGGCGGCAGATGCTGTTGCAGCAGAACTTGGCATTGATGAAGTGCATGCAGAACTGCTCCCGGCAGATAAAGTTGGAGAAGTGGAGAAGTTATTAGGTTCACAGAATGAAAAAGAACGGCTTGCGTTCGTCGGAGATGGTATCAATGACGCACCGGTACTCACGAGGGCAGATATCGGAATTGCCATGGGAAGCATGGGATCGGATGCAGCGATCGAGGCAGCGGATATTGTGCTTATGGATGATGATATCCGAAAAATCGCATCACTCGTTAAAATTGCAAGAAAGACACTTGGCATTGTAAAACAGAATATTGTATTTGCACTTGCCATCAAGGCCTTGGTATTATTATTAGGTGCCCTTGGTATGGCAAATATGTGGGAAGCAGTATTCGCAGATGTCGGAGTTTCTGTGATCGCAATTTTAAACTCCATGCGTACGCTGAATATAAAATAGAAAATGAAAGATAAAACATGAAACATGAAAAAGACGACAAATGATAAAATTTCTCATTTGCCGTTTTTTAGTTGAAAATGGAAAAATGAGGGTATATAATCGTTAAAATGTTACAGAGAGGGCAGTCGGTTAATGACAGCCAATACAAATAATTTAATCCACAGGAGGTACATAAGATGTTAGATTGTTTTAAAGCAATTAACTGGAAAAAAACAGGTATTTTTGCAGCAGGAGTATTATTTGGAACCGCAGGTGTCAAAGTTCTCTCAAGCAAGGATGCTAAGAAAGTTTACACAAACTGTACAGCAGCAGTACTTCGTGCAAAGGAGTGTGTAATGAACACAGTTACAACTGTTCAGGAGAATGCCGGTGATATCTACGAGGAGGCTAAGAGTATCAACGAGGAGCGTGCCGCAGCAGCAGAGGCAGCAGCTTTCGCAGATGAAGCAGAGAAAGCCGCAGAAACAGAGGACAGTGCAGCCGAGAACGAGGCAGCTGTTGAAGAATAAGGTGTAAAACAAGTAGTCCTGAGAGGATTTCTTCATATAAATAAATGAGGATGAAAATATAAAAGCAGTGGCTTACTTATACCGCGACAGGAAGCACCGGGAGAAAATCCTCAGGTGCTTCCTTTTTTAGAGACAGTCTGGAAATGGAGTGAGAAATATGAAGTTTGTCATCAAACATGAGATCAAAGGGCGTATGCGTATCCATGTGTCCCAGTACAGGATGAGTTGTGGACAGGCAGATACGCTTCTTTATTTTTTACACAGCAATAAATATGTGACGTTTGCAAAAGTTTATGAGCGAACCGGGGATGCGGTAATCTCTTATATTGGAGATCGTGCAGAGATAATCCGTACATTACAGCAGTTTTCTTATGAAAAAGTGGATGTTCCCGCAGGTGTGATCGAAAATTCCGGCCGTGAATTAAATGCGAAATATCAGGAGAAACTGATCGAAAAAGTTGTCTGCCGTTATGCAAGTAAAATGTTTCTGCCATATCCGGTACGGGCATGTGTCACGACGTTCAAATCCGTAAAATATATATGGAAAGGTTTACAGTGCTTATGGCACCGGAAGATTGAAGTGCCGGTACTCGATGCAACTGCGATCGGGGTATCGGTTTTCAGAAATGATATTGAGACAGCCGGCTCGGTTATGTTCTTACTTGGCATAGGAGAACTCTTAGAAGAGTGGACGCATAAGAAATCCGTGGATGATCTGGCGCGTACGATGTCCTTAAATGTAGGAAAAGTCTGGTTAAAGCGCGAAGATCAGGAAGTACTCGTAACAACTTCAGAAATCCGTCCGGGAGATGAAGTTGTGGTTCATATGGGAAATGTCATCCCATTTGACGGAGTGGTAAGCGATGGTGAGGCGATGGTCAACCAGGCATCCTTAACCGGAGAATCTGTTCCGGTCCGGAGGGTAAAAGAAAATTCTGTTTATGCAGGAACAGTGGTAGAAGAAGGAGAACTTACAGTTCTTGTGAAAGAAGTCGGTGGTTCCAGCCGTTTTGAGAAGATCGTTACCATGATCGAGGAGTCTGAAAAATTAAAATCTGCACTGGAAGGAAAAGCAGAGCATCTTGCAGACAAACTGGTGCCATATTCACTGGGCGGTACAGCATTAACATATCTTCTGACCAGAAATGTAAATAAGGCAATATCTGTACTGATGGTTGATTTTTCCTGTGCGTTAAAGCTGGCAATGCCAATTTCCGTATTGTCAGCGATCCGTGAGGCAAGTCTATATCATGTGACCGTCAAGGGTGGCAAGTACTTAGAAGCAGTTGCGGATGCAGACACGATCGTTTTTGATAAGACAGGAACACTCACAAAGGCGCAGCCGACCGTTGTTGACGTCGTATCCTTTAACGGTGCAGATTCGGATGAGTTACTGCGTATCGCAGCATGTTTAGAGGAACATTTTCCTCATTCCATGGCAAAAGCTGTTGTGGATGCAGCACAGCAGAAACATCTGCTGCATGAGGAAATGCACACCAAAGTGGAGTATATCGTAGCACACGGTATATCAACAACGATCGATGGAAAACGTGCAGTGATCGGAAGCAGCCATTTTGTCTTTGAGGATGAAAACTGTACGATTCCGGAAGAAAAGCAGGATCTGTTTGACTCATTGCCAAAAGAATATTCACATCTGTATCTTGCTATCGAAGGAAAACTGGCAGGTGTGATCTGTATCGAAGATCCGCTTCGTGAGGAGGCAGAGGCAGTTGTCAATTCCTTAAAGCGTGCCGGTATCACAAAGGTTGTTATGATGACAGGAGACAGCGAACGTACCGCAGCAGCAATCGCAAAGCGTGTCGGTGTGGACGAGTATTATTCCGAAGTACTGCCGGAAGATAAAGCTGGATTTATTGAGAAAGAAAAAGCAGCCGGAAGAAAAGTGATCATGATCGGTGATGGAATCAATGATTCCCCGGCACTTTCCGCTGCAAACGTTGGTATTGCGATCAGTGATGGTGCAGAGATTGCAAGAGAGATCGCAGATATCACGGTTGGCTCGGATGATCTTTACCAGATCGTAACATTAAAACTATTATCGGACAGCCTGATGAAACGTATCCGCGGCAATTACCGCTTTATCGTAAGTTTCAATCTTGGATTGATCCTTGGAGGTGTAGCAGGAATTTTACAGCCGACTACATCAGCATTACTGCATAATACATCAACACTTTTGATCAGTTTAAAGAGCATGCAGAATCTGCTGGATTAGCAAAGAAAGGATGCGTATAATTCATTTAGCTGGAGCGTATATCTGACTGGTGGACAGTATTATTTGAAAATTGTTACTGGTGATGATATTACTTTGACTGTATCGAAGAATAATCTGAAAGAAAGTTTTACAGAGAAAAAAATAATGATATGATCGATACTGCAAATGCCATTGATCTGAAAAAGAAGTACAAAGGCGTGATGGCAGCGAATGACAGCATTGATTATTTCAGATTTAAGGTGCCGGCAAAGGGCAAAATTATTTTTAATGCGTTAAATTCTACCGATAATACATTGAAATATCTGTTTTATGATAAAAATTATAATCAGGTTTATAATTTTGAACTTTCTGACGGACGTAAAACAACAGAGACATTTGAACTTGCAGCAGGTAATTATTATCTTGCGGTGACACAGCGTACGGAAGGGTATGGCATCGGCAGTTACAACTTTACTTTGGATTATGCCGCAAGTGCGCCAGCTAAGCCGTCTGTTACCAGCGTAAAAAATGCATCTGGCAAAAAGATGGTTGTAAAATGGAAGAAAGTAAAAGGCATCAGTGGTTACGAGTTACAGTATGCAACGAGTTCTAATTTCAAAAAAGGACTGGTAAAGAAAAATATTTCTTCTGGCAAGACATCTGCAACTTATACAAAACTGAAAAAAAATAAAACCTACTATGTAAGAATGCGCTCTTATGTCAAGGTAAACGGCAAAAAGGTATATGGAAACTGGAGTGCAAAAAAGAGTGTTAAAATAAAAAAATAAGATCATAAAAATGGCTGCTTTCCTGTAAATGGGAGGCAGCATTTTTTTGCTTTATTGGTTTACAAGTGAACGAAAAAAGAATAAAATAAACCGTAAATTAAAATGAATGTGTAAGAATAACGGGATCATTCAGGCTGAAAATGGAGGCTTACAATGGAAATACAAAATGATCATAAGAAATCATTAAAGAAAATATGGATTTTGTCTGCAGGAATCATAGTAGTTCTGGCAATTGTGCTGTTTGCAGGGATAAAAAATGGATTTTTTTTAAGAAAGAGCGATAAGATTTTATATGCTATGTATCAAACGGTCAAGGATCAGCCACAGGTGGCAGACGGTTTGAATGGGGAAGATTATACCATTTCGATAGAAGGGCAGTGGAAGAAACAGAAGATACAGGCAGAGTATGCATCAGATTCTGCACAGAAGCAGTTAAGGGGAACGTTAGATCTTGATAAGCTGCAGGATTTGGAATTTGTAATGGTACTAAATGACAAGGAACTGAAAGCACAGTTTCCGTCACTGAGTTCGAAAGTATTTACATATGATTATAACAGTAACAAACAAAGCGGATATATCGCAAAAAAGATCGGTTCACAGAATCTGGAACGTTTTAATACGGTTCTGGCAGGATTATATGGTGGAAAAGAACAAAAAGAGATTGGAAAAGATATATTAAAAGAAGCACGGAAAGAATTTAATAAAATTAAGATCAATAAAATCGAAAAACAGGAATTTGAAATTGACGGTCAGAAAAAAGATTGTGTGGGCTATCAGTTTGTGATCAGCAGTGATAATGTACAAAATGTGTTAGATGCCGCAGAGAAAGCTGCGAAGAAAAAATATGGAGATGGGACAAAAATATCAGAAGATCCTGCCGGGAAAATATTTATGGCGGTTTATGACAAAGTATCAGCAGCGGGGGAGATGGAATGTAAGGTATATTTATTCCGGAATAAGCTGGCTGCGATCGCTGTAAATTATGAAATTGATGGAAATAGGCAGAATATGGAAATTTTATTTTCAGGCGGTGACTTCCGGATGCAGAACATGAAAATCACATATTTAAAGGGAGAAGAGACACACTCTGTCTGGACTGCTATTACAGGAAACCCTGCAGCGGGGGACGGAACACTCACATTTGAATCCGATGATGAAGATGGTCTGAATGGTAGAATTTCCGTGAAAAAGGGCAGTGAAATGACAGACATTACGGGGGAAGAATGTGATCTTATGGGATTGAATGGATTTGAATTGTTAGGATTATTTGGTGAGTTTGCTGGATTTTGAACTGTTATTTTTTCAATAAGATGCAAAAAATCAAAGTGTTTCTCAATAAAAACATGCGAAGTACTTGAATTTCCATACAGATAATATATAATGTCTAAGATGGTTAAAAAGTTAACAAAGATAAGATGAGCGAGGTAAAACACGATGTATGCAGATGAAAATGTGATTAAAATCAAACACGATGTACTCTACACAGTCGCAAAGCTTGCATTTGAAGGCAGACTTGAAGAAGAGAGAGACCACATCGCAACAGAACTCATTCCAGGTCCGACACCGCAGTTTCGCTGTTGTATTTATAAAGAGAGGGAGATCATCCGTCAGAGAGTCCGTTTAGCAGAGGGTAAAGCACCGGGCGCAGAGGATGATGGAAATGTGGTTCAGGTTATCAGCTCCGCATGTGAGGACTGTCCGATTTCCAGTTATACTGTAACAGAGAACTGCCAGAACTGTCTTGGAAAAGCATGTATCAATGCATGTAAATTTGGCGCAATCGAGCCGGGAAGAGACCGTTCCCATATTGATCCTTCCAAGTGTAAAGAATGTGGAAAATGTGCACAGGCATGTCCTTACAATGCAATCGCACATTTAAAGAGACCGTGTAAATTCAGCTGTCCGGTCAATGCGATTACATACAATGAGTACGGCATTTCTGTGATCGATAAAGAAAAATGTATCCGTTGCGGTAAATGTATCCACAGCTGTCCGTTCGGTGCAATCGCTTCTAAGACTTATATTGTGCCGGTAATCGAGGCTTTAAAAGCAGGCAAACATGTATATGCGATGGCAGCTCCTGCAACAGAAGGTCAGTTTGGTGCAGATATCACAATGGCAAGCTGGAAAAAAGCGATGAAAGAGATGGGATTTACGGATTTCTATGATGTAGGTCTCGGTGGAGATATGACAGCAGCTTATGAGGCAGAAGAGTGGGCTGAGGCTTATAAAGAGGGAAATAAAAAAGTTACTTCCTGCTGTCCTGCATTCGTAAATATGGTGCGTTTACATTATCCGGAATTAGCAGAGTGTGTATCTACAACAGTATCTCCGATGTGCGCAGTTTCACGTCTGATCAAAGCGAAAGATCCTGATGCGATCACTGTATTTATTGGACCGTGTGTTGCCAAGAAGTCAGAAGTTGCAGATCAGAAGATCGAGGGAAATGCAGATTATGTATTAACATACAGCGAGATCCGTGCAATGATGAAAGCAAAAGGCGTTGAGTTACAGCCGTGTCCAAATGATGATCAGACAGCATCTACATTTGGTAAACGTTTCGCAAACTCCGGCGGTGTAACAGCTGCAGTACTTGAGAGCTTAAAAGAGTCTAACGATGAGATCGCAGCAACCGTATGCAAGGCAAACGGTGCGGCAGAGTGTAAGAAAGCATTACTTCTGTTAAAAGCTGCAAGACTGCCGGAAGACTTCATTGAAGGTATGGCATGCGAGGGCGGCTGCGTTGGTGGTCCAAGTGCGTTCAACGATCAGATTTCTTCCAAAAAGAACCGTGATACCCTGATCGGTCAGGCAGATGACCGTACCATCCATGACAACTTAAAGAATTACGACATGGAAAGCTTCTCCATGCACCGCGAGTAGGACGAGCGGAGCATTGCATCGCGGGTAAGCAAACAGAATAGTGAGCATTATTATGCCGTGCAGCCTGTAAAAGGGTTGTGCGGCATTTTTGGTTTGCGCGCCATGGGCGCGCTCTAATGGGTGAAAGTCCCGAACACGCCTAGGCAACGAGGAAGTGTATAGCAGAACAGCAAGGGTGTCCATCGTGAGGTGGAATCTGAAGGAAGCTGTAAGCAAACTCTTGGTCCGACGGACAGAAATCACATATAAGGCTCGGAAATACGGATAAGTCTGCCAAAAGAGATGAAGTCCTAAAGTTGCTGGAAGTACGAGTAAATGTGGCGGATAGATGAGAGGAAAGAGCGTGCACCTTAAGCGTGGAGGTCTCACAGGGGTTTCATTAGCCTAGTAACAACGAACTGTGAGAAGTCAGCCGAGCCCATAGTAGTGAAGAAGTCTCTGTAATGGAGATGGAGCAAAGGGGCGAACAATCAATAAGTTTGAGTATGTCTCGTATTGCAGAAGAGATAACATCTGCCGTAACCAATCGGGTAAAAGATGGTCAAATCAAGCGAGACGGAAAGGAAAGAACGCATGGACACAAGTAGTCTAATGGAGCAGATATTATCTAGCGATAACCTCAACAGAGCATATCTGCAGGTCGTACGAAACAAAGGTGCAGAGGGAGTGGACGGAATGAAGTACACAGAACTCAAAGAACATCTTGCAAAGAACGGCGAAAACATCAAGGAACAGTTGAGGACAAGAAAGTATAAACCTCAGCCAGTACGGAGAGTGGAGATACCAAAGCCCGATGGCGGTTTCAGAAACCTGGGAGTGCCAACAGTAACAGACAGATTTATACAACAAGCTATTGCACAGGTCTTAACACCAATCTATGAGGAGCAGTTCCATGATCATAGTTATGGATTTAGACCGAACAGATGTGCACAACAGGCAATCCTGACAGCACTTGATATGATGAACGAGGGCAACGACTGGATTGTAGACATTGACTTGGAAAAGTTCTTTGACACAGTAAACCATGACAAGCTTATGACCATCATAGGCAGAACTATAAAAGATGGAGATGTTATCTCGATCATTAGGAAATATCTTGTCAGTGGAATCATGATTGATGATGAGTATGAGGATTCTATTGTGGGAACACCACAAGGAGGAAATCTTTCACCATTACTGGCAAATATCATGCTGAATGAACTTGATAAGGAAATGGAAAAGAGAGGGCTTAACTTTGTACGATACGCGGATGACTGTATTATTATGGTCGGAAGCGAAATGTCTGCCAATCGTGTAATGAGAAACATATCTCGTTTTATTGAAGAGAAAGTAGGACTCAAAGTTAACATGACCAAGAGCAAAGTAGATAGACCAAGAGGATTGAAATATCTGGGTTTCGGATTCTACTTTGATTCAAGAGCACACCAATTTAAGGCAAAACCACATGCAAAATCAGTAGCAAAGTTCAAGAGGCGAATGAAAGAACTCACTTGTCGTAGCTGGGGCGTTAGTAACAGCTATAAGGTTGAGAAACTTAATCAGCTTATCAGAGGGTGGATTAACTACTTTAAAATAGGTAGTATGAAGGTGTTATGTGCCACGCTCGACCAAAGCATAAGATTTCGATTGCGCATGTATATATGGAAACATTGGAAAACTCCACAGAATCGCGCGAAGAACTTAATAAAGCTAGGGGTATATAAGAAACTAGCGTACTCAACGGCTTATAATGGTGCGAGAATCGCACACTGCTGTCAAGGCGGTGCCATGAATGTAGCCGTTACAAAAGAAAGACTAACCCGTTTTGGATTAATCTCAATGTTAGATTACTACACCGAAAGGTGTGTTACTTGTTAAGTTGACTGAACCGCCGTGTACCGAACGGTACGCACGGTGGTGTGAGAGGTCGGGAAATCACTCAGATTTCCCTCCTACTCGATTATACGGTGATATGGATTTTAAAATACTTTGCTTAATGGGAAAATTCTGTTAGAATAAAAACCATCACGACAGAAGGGAAAAATAGACGATATAATGAAAAAAGCAGTATTTTTTGATATAGACGGTACATTATGGGATTTTAAGATGAATATACCGGAAAGCACAAAAGAAGCATTGAAAGAACTAAGAAAAAACGGGCATTATGCCTTCCTGTGCAGTGGAAGAAGCAGATCCAATATCAAAAGTCCCAAATTACTGGCACTCGGGTTTGATGGCATTGTGGCAGCATGCGGCACACACATTGAATTCGAGGGAGAAAAGTTATTTGAACTTTTACTGACCAACGAACAAATCAAACATATTCTTACAGTACTTAGAAAATACCAGATACCAATGGTACTAGAGGGACCGAATTATATTTATGTGGATGAAAAAGACTTCAAGGATGATCCATATGTCATTTATCTGAGAAATGAGCTTGGGGAAAACCTAAAAAGTATTACCGGAATTGCACAATATGAGGTAAATAAGCTGAGTGCGGAACTTGGAAATGCAGATGTAGAACTTGTCAGGAAAGAACTGGGAACGGAGTTTGATATGATCGTCCATGAGCCGGATGGAATATTAGAGATCGGGCAGGCGGGGCATTCCAAGGCAAGTGGCATTGAGCGTCTCTGTGCGTTTCTTGGAATCGCAAAAGAAGATACTTATGCATTCGGGGATAGTGCTAATGATGTGGAAATGCTTGAATTTGTGGCACATGGGATTGCCATGGGAAATGGTACGGATGTGGCAAAGAATGCGGCAGAATTTATTACCACAGATATCCATAAAGATGGGATCTGGAACGGACTGAAACATTATGGGCTGATCTGAATAAAAGACAGGGGGAAAAATATGGCAAATATCATGGATTATATGGACTGGCGCGGGGATTTATCGTTTGAGGCAGATGAATTTAATGAAGTTGATAATCTGATTTTAGCGCAGCTTGCATATGTTGATTTTGAGGGGATCGTTACAGCAGAGGAAAATGCGCCGGCTGTACCGCTTAAGGAGGCATCCGGACAATTTTGGGAAAAGAATGATAAAGACGAAATCTTGGCACGGGTATCCATGACGAAATCGGCCCCGTTTGTTATGGAGAAAATGGCGGAAACAAAACGTTTTTCGGATGTAAAACTACGCTGCTATGTCAATGAGATCCGGGATGAGGAACAGTTTCAGTTTTCGGCGGTCTGTGTGGAACTGCCGGATGACAGCCTGTATGTGGCATTTCGCGGAACAGACAACACGATCACGGGCTGGCGGGAAGATTTTAATATGGGTTATCTGTCAGAAACGCCGGGACAGCTCCGGGCAGTGGAATATTTGAACCGTGCTGTGACAGACAAAAAGCAGAGGGTGCGTGTCGGCGGCCATTCAAAGGGTGGAAATTTTGCCGTGTATGCCTCCGTAAAATGTGATCCGCAGATCCAGAACCAGATTTTAAATGTGTACAGCAATGATGGTCCGGGATTCAGGAGCGATATGGTGGAAAGCACAGAGTACCAGCGCATGCTGCCGAAGCTGCACACGATCCTGCCGGAATCTTCCATTGTCGGAATGCTCTTAGAACATCAGGAGTCGTTTGAAGTTGTCAAGAGCTCAAACAGCGGGATCCAGCAGCACGATGCCATGTCATGGGAGGTACTCGGAAGATCTTTTGTACATGTGGATCAGGTTGCGGCGCAGAGCCTGTTGTTGGATGAAACGATAAAATCATGGATTTACCAGTTAGACGGGGAAGAGAGAGCACAGATCGTGGAGACGGCATTTGATATGATCGAAAAAGTCGGGATCCGTACGGTAGATGATTTTTACCACAGTAAATGGAAGAAAATACAGGAACTGATGAAAGAAACCAGTAAACTTTCACCGGAGCGGCAGAAACTGTTTTCAAGAGCCTTAAAACTGCTTTGGATGGAAGGAAATAAAGCAATGAAGGAGACAGTAAAACAGACCGTAAAACGCACGGTAAAACAGTCTCCGCTGAAAAAATAAAAAAAGTATAAAATCACAGAAAATGAGTGAACTTATAAAAAAATGAGAAAAAGAGAGAAAAAATAAGAAAATATTGGAATAAATAATTATAAATAGAAATATATTTGGTTGCAGATTCAAATATAAAAATCTATTATATGAACCATAAGTTAGCACTCAAAAGAAATGAGTGCTAATAACTACTCAAAAGAAATAAAACAGATGATCATAAGCAGGAGGTAAGCAACATGAAATTAGTTCCATTAAGCGACAGAGTCGTATTAAAACAGTGTGAGGCAGAGGAAACCACAAAATCAGGTATCATCCTTACAAGCAGTGCACAGGAAAAACCACAGGAGGCAGAGGTTATTGCCGTAGGTCCTGGTGGAATGGTTGATGGAAAAGAAGTTACCATGCAGGTAAAAGCCGGACAGAAGGTAATTTATTCAAAATACGCAGGAACAGAAGTAAAATTAGACGGAGAAGAATACATTATCGTAAAACAGAATGATATTCTTGCAGTTGTAGAATAAATAATTGTTCAAAGTAAAACAGATTTTTATCATTAATAAATTTCAGAAAGAGGTAGACAGATATGGCAAAGGAAATTAAATATGGCACAGAAGCAAGAGCAGCATTAGGTGCAGGTGTAGATAAACTGGCAAATACCGTAAGAGTAACATTAGGACCGAAAGGAAGAAACGTAGTACTTGATAAATCTTACGGCGCTCCGCTGATCACAAACGATGGTGTTACAATCGCAAAAGAGATCGAGTTAGAAGATGCATTCGAGAACATGGGTGCACAGCTTGTAAAAGAAGTTGCAACAAAGACAAACGATGTTGCAGGTGATGGTACCACAACAGCAACTGTTTTAGCACAGGCAATGGTACAGGAGGGTATGAAGAACCTTGAGGCAGGTGCAAACCCGATCATCCTCCGCCGTGGTATGAAGAAAGCAACAGACAAAGCAGTAGAAGCAATTCTTGCAATGTCATCAAAAGTAAATGGCAAAGACCAGATCGCAAAAGTAGCTGCAATCTCTGCAGGAGATGAGAATGTTGGTAACATGGTTGCTGATGCAATGGAAAAAGTTTCCAACGATGGTGTTATCACGATCGAGGAATCTAAGACAATGCAGACAGAGCTTGATTTAGTAGAAGGTATGCAGTTTGACCGTGGTTATGTATCTGCTTACATGTGCACAGATATGGATAAAATGGAAGCAGTATTAGACGATCCATATATCCTGATCACAGATAAGAAGATCAGCAACATTCAGGAGATCCTTCCTCTGTTAGAGCAGATCGTACAGAGCGGTGCAAGATTACTTATCATCGCTGAGGATATCGAGGGTGAGGCACTTACCACTTTGATCGTCAACAAACTGCGTGGTACATTCAATGTAGTAGCTGTCAAAGCACCTGGCTATGGTGACAGAAGAAAAGCAATGCTTGAAGATATCGCAATCTTAACAGGTGGTCAGGTGATCAGCTCTGATCTTGGTCTGGAATTAAAAGACACAACTATGGATCAGTTAGGTCGTGCAAAATCTGTAAAAGTCCAGAAAGAGAACACAGTGATCGTTGACGGTGCTGGTGACAAAGATGCGATCGCAAGCAGAGTAAACCAGATCCGTGGACAGATCGAGGAGACAACATCTGAGTTTGATAAAGAAAAATTACAGGAGAGACTTGCAAAATTAGCAGGTGGCGTTGCAGTTATCCGTGTCGGTGCAGCAACTGAGACAGAGATGAAAGAAGCAAAACTTCGTATGGAAGATGCTTTAAACGCAACAAGAGCAGCAGTCGAAGAAGGTATCATCGCAGGTGGCGGTTCTGCATATATCCATGCAACTAAAGCTGTTGCTGAGTTAGCTGACACCTTAGAGGGTGATGAGAAGACTGGTGCAAAAGTTATCTTAAAAGCTCTGGAAGCTCCATTATACTATATCTCTGCAAATGCAGGACTTGAGGGCGCTGTTATCATCAATAAGGTAAAAGAGTCTAAAGACGGTATCGGATTCAATGCAGCAACCGAAGAGTATGTAGATATGGTTGAGAACGGTATTCTTGACCCGGTTAAAGTTACAAGAACAGCATTACAGAACGCAACTTCTGTTGCATCTACACTGCTTACAACAGAGTCTGTTGTTGCTAATATCAAAGAAGATGCTCCGGCAGTTCCGGCAGGCAACCCTGGCATGGGAATGATGTAATAACAGGTCTCTAAGAGAAAAAACAATAGATTGTATGGCTTTGTGATACAATCTGTTGTAATAAATAAGAACGTGAAAAACACAGCAGATTGTAAAGATCTGCTGTGTTTTTTAAATTCATAGGAAATTACGCATCTCGCGGAGAAGAAGTTAGCTGTAAACAGCACCGCTCGAGTGCGAAAGAGTCGCAAGCGACTCTTTGTTCTAGGAAAATGCGTTGAAATTTGTGCTGAAAATAAGATTTTATATTTTGATGAATTACAAAAACAAATGCTGGTGAACAGATTTGTCTGACCGGATATTTACCGGAGCAGGCAGGCAAGCAGTCTGTCATTATCCTCTGGATTCATGATACAGAGCCGGATGTACTTGTTATCCAGAAATGGAAATGTGGAGCAGTCACGGATCATCATTTTTTCACGGATCGCACGGTCAAATAGATCCTGGGAAGTAAGGTCATCTTTTAAAATGCGTACCAGCATGAAATTGCCGCTTGGTTCATATACTTTAAAATCAGGGCTTTTCTGGAATGTCTGATAAATTCTTGCACGCTCTGAAGAGATCAGGTCTTTGGTAGCTTTGATGTATGCAGTGTCACGGAACATCGTCTCTCCGGCAACGACAGCCAGGGAATTGATCGTCCATGGATTTTTTCTGGTATTGATAGATTTGATCAGATCACGGTTGCCTGTGATCGCATAGCCGAGGCGGAGTCCCGGTGCCGCGAAAAATTTTGAGGTACCACGTAAAATGACAATATTGTTATAATAGTTTGTCAGTGGCACAGCGGAGATATCAGCCATATTATCGGCAAATTCCACATAAGTTTCATCCACCATGACATAAATGTCATGTTCCTTGCATGCATCTAAGATGTGACGCATTTCTGTTCTTGTAATGCAGGATGATGTAGGGTTGTTCGGGTTACATATAACGATCAGATCAATGCTTTCGTTCAGATGAGAGATAAAATCATCAACATCTAAACGGAAATTATCCTTTTCGCGAAGCGGATAATAGAGTGTCGTACCTCCGCCAAGAGAGATCTCACGTTCGTATTCGGAATAAGTAGGACCGATGACCATTGCCTTTTTCGGGTGCTCAATCTGTATAAAAAGAGAGATCAGTTCTGTGGAACCGTTACCTACGATGACGTTTTCATATTCTGTACCGCAGTATTCTGCGATGCATTTACGAAGAGATGTATATTCCCTGTCAGGATATGTCGTGATCACATCGATCTGCTCGGAAAGAGCGGTACGAAGAAGCGGTGATACACCAAGCGGGTTAACATTTGCAGAAAAACTGACGATCTCTTCTTTTCTGATGCCGTAGATCTGCTCTATTTTTTCTAAATCACTTCCGTGAAAATGGTCTTTGTGTTTTATCATTGCGAACTCCTCCAAATTGGTTTATAATCTATTATAATGATTGTCATTGAAAAAGCAAGCAATTAAAAGAGAAAAAGCGGGTGTCGATTTGCGAAGACGGATACAACAACTGGCAAGGGGAAAATTCGAACACTTAAAGCCATCTCTTTCAATTTCTGTGGATAAAATTGACATTACTGCAATGGAAGGAAATGACGTTTCGGGGGATTTTGTGATCACAAGCACAAATCATGTGCCGATGCGTGGAATCGTATATTCTTCCAATCCGAGGATGGAATGTCTGACACCACAGTTTGAAGGGGAAGAAATAAGGATTCGTTACCAATTTCATAGTTATGGTCTGGTTGAAGGTGATATTCAAAAAGGAGAGTTCTGTATTGTAGTAGAACAGGGTGAATATAACCTTTCTTTTGTTGTGTCTGTTTCTAAATTGTATGCGGAATCTTCTGTCGGGAAAATAAAAAATTTATCTGATTTTGCCAGACTGTCAGAAAATGATTTTGAAGAGGCATTTCATCTGTTTTATTCTGGAAAATTTAAAAATATATTTCATTCCGGTGAAAAAAGAGAAATGCTTTTGTATGAGGGATTGTCAAAAGGAACTCCCTCCGGTCAAAAGGTAGAAGAGTTTTTGATCGGTATTCATAAAAAGAAGCGTACAGAGGTTTTGCTAAAAGAGAGCAATACTGTATTTTATCAGGTACATGAAAACAGACTGGAAACTTTTCAGATAAACAGAAGCCAGCACGGTTATCTTGAAATCAGAGTCAGTTCAGATGCAGGTTTTTTAGCCCTGAAGAAGCCAAGGGTTACCGATGAGATGTTCGTGGGGAGCGTCTGCGATGTAGAATATTACATTGTGGCAGAAAAAATGCATGCCGGAAAGAATTTTGGAAAGATATGTCTGGAAGTGCCGGGACAGGAAACGTTAATTTATCATGTATGTGCCACATCAAAGCCGGAAAATGCTACAGAAAATGCACCTGTTTTTTTAGATATCCAGAAATCCAGAGCAAAATTAATGCAGCTTTATCTGGAATACCGCCTGAAGCGGATCGTGACAGGCGTATGGGCGAACCAGTCGGGAGTTATTTTAGACCATTTATCTACTTTGTGTAAGGATGAAAAAATATATGGACTGATGAAAGCACAGGCACTGATCATCAATCGCCAGAGACAGGAGGCATCCTGGATTTTAGATGATTTTAAACGGACATGTGAGGATCATACAAGCCCGGAATGGGGATATTATCTTTATCTGTGCACACTGATGGAACGGGAGCCGTCTTACGTAGATCGTCTGACGATAGAGGTGGAGCAGATTTTTAAAATGCATCCGGATGATTCAATGCTGTTCTGGGTGCTGTTATTTTTAAAAGAAGAGTATTATCAGAAACCGGCAGAAAGGTTAGAAGCAGTCCGGGACTGGATGCGTTATGATAACAGTCCGTATTTTTATCTGGAGGCATATTATCTGATCTGGCAGGATCCTTATTTACTGACAAAACTTGGAACATTTGAAACACGCATATTATACTGGGCCGCAAAATGGGGTGTTATGACAAGGGATATTGCAATACAGGTAACGGGTCTTGTCGCAGGGAAAAAGGAGTATCATCCGTTTCTATACCGTATTTTAGAAGCATGTTATGAGGTAAAACCAGATGATGAAATGTTGACGACGGTGTTGGGATACCTGATCCGCAGCCAGTGCTTTGGTGCAAAATATCATCACTGGTATGAGCTTGGAATAGAACGAGAGATTCGTATTACAAGCCTGTATGAAGCATATCTTTTATCACTGGATGGAAGAAAACTTGAGCGTGTACCGAAGATGATTCAGATGTATTTTCAGTATGACAGTGGATTGTCCTGGCAGCAGAAGGCGGTTTTATTTGTCAATATTATTGCGGCAAAAAAAATACAGCCTGATGTATATCAGAAGTATCTGCCGATCATAGAACGCTTTGCGATGGAGCAGCTTGAGGCAGGTCATGTAGATGATAATCTGGCTGTGATTTATGATGAGCTGTTTGCACAGGGTATCATAAATGCGGATATTGCACATTGGGCATCTGAAATTCTTTTTACACATAAGGTGATCTGCACAGATTCACGTGCCGCAAAGATAGAAGTTTATGAATACGCATGCAACAATGCAGATAATAAGGAAGCCGTGATCCGGAACGGAGCAGCATATTTTACCGTACATACAAAGGATTACTGCCTGATCATGGAAGATATTTATGGCAATCGTTTTTGCGGGGATATTGGTTATTACGAAGAGCCGTTGATGGACATTGACGGCTGTGTAAAGAAGTGTATGGAGTTTGCACAGGAAGAATTGCCTTATATTCTTTATTCCATGCAGCAGAAGGGCGGAGAAGAAGTTGATGATCCGGATTTTCCGGGCGTGTGGGCTGTTTTGAAATCACCGTTGGTAAGTGACCGCTATAAAAGAGATGTTGCAGAACAGGTTATATCATTTTATCGGAAAAGAAAGTATGAGGCAGGATGCCTGACTGGTCTGGATCATAAACTCTTATCAACAGCTTCGCGTCGTATGCTGATGCAGTATCTGACAGAAGAACATTTGTATGAAACAGCGTATCGAATGGCAGAAGAATGTGGATATGAGCATATGGATACGGCAGCATGTGTCTCTTTATGCAGTTATGCGATCCATACAGCAGGTTTTGAGGAAGATGATTTTCTGCTTGGATTTGCAGAGTACGTATTTTACAGGGGCATCTATAATGATGTAATTCTTATTTATCTCTGCAAATATTATAATGGCGCAACAAAGACCATGGCGGAAATCTGGAAAGCAGCCGGCGAGTTTGATATAGATACGTTTGATCTTGAGGAGCGTATTTTAAGTCAGATGCTTTATTCGACTGACTATATTGCGGATGTGGAAGATATCTATGAAAGTTATGTAAAAGGCGGGGGACGGGAACTGATCTGCATGGCATATTTATCTTATTTTGCAGATGCATGGCTGGTGCGGGATATGGTGGTACCTGAGTATGTGTTTGAACAGATTTTTGTACGCTATCAGGAAGGTAATCCGCTGAACGATGCATGTAAACTGGGGCTGCTGAAATATTTTTCGGAGAAAGAACACTTATCAGATGTAATGTACCGGGCGGCTGATGAGTTGTTGGAAGAGTACACATCACAGAACCGTTACTTTGATTTTTTTCTGGAGTTTGAGAAAAAATTGCGTTTGAAATATCATTTGTATGATAAAGCATTTGTAGAATATCATACAGATCCGGGACGAAAGATTATGATTCATTTTAGTCTGGATGGGGAGCATTATGAGCAATCGCTGCTAAATGAGGTTTATGATGGTATTTTTGTCAAAGAATTTATTTTGTTTTTTGGCGAATCTGTACTTTATTATATGACAGAGCAGGAAAAGACAGAGGAGAAGATAACGGAAAGTGCATGTTTAAATTGCAGAAATGTACCGGATGAAGAAAGTCATGGACGATATGAGATGTTAAATGATATGCTGATGCATCATGCGATGGGAGAACGCGATGCGCAAAAGAGAGAAATGAAACAATACTATGGAATGCAGATGGTAACAAAAGAGGTATTTCATATTTTATAAGTAAGAGGGAGAAAAGTGGAAAAAATGCCGTATTATCTGGGCATTGATCTTGATAATGACAATGCTGTGATAAGTTACTTCCAATTGAATATGAGAGAACCGGAGACGGTCAGTACGGTAGCAGGCAGTGAGGTGTACCAGATTCCTTTGATGCTGGCAAAAAAACATGGAATTGGTCAGTGGTTTGTTGGTGAAGAGGCGAAGCGTCTCGCACTTTTGCAGGGGGAGGAAGCAGTGTCCGGACTGCTTCATGCAGCCCTTTCGGGACAGGAATTTTTCGTGGAGGGAGAAACTTATAAAGCAGAAGAACTGCTGGCGCTTTACATAAAAAAACTGATATATCTGGCAGGAAAACTGGGGAATCCCGTGACACCTGATTTTTTGGTTATCACGCTTGAGCAGTTGTCAAGGGAGGTGACTGAACTCTTTATCCGTGTGGCAGAGCGGATTGGAATACACGATGGAAGACTGACACTCATTGACAGGAGAGAGAGCTTTTATTATTTTGCCTTCAGTCAGCAAAAAGAATTATGGCTGCATGATGTGTGTCTGTTTGATAACCGTGGAGACGAAGTATGGTGCAGAAGACTTGAACGTGATCAAAGGACTATGCCACAGCTTGTCACGATCAGTGAGGAACTGCGTAATATAGACAGAGCGGGTAAGGATGCCAGCTTTTTGAAAGTTGTAACAGAAGCCGTATCGGGACATATTGTTTCAGCGGTATATCTGACTGGAGATGGTTTTGATGGTGAATGGATGAAAGAGTCGCTTTCTTTCTTATGTAAAGGCCGTCGGGTCTTTATGGGGAAAAACCTATATTCCAAGGGAGCGTGTTATGCAGCGGCAAGAAAGTGTATGAAAACAGAAAACAGCTGGCAGTTTGTCTATATGGGCGATAACGAGATGAAAGTAAACGTCAGCCTAAAAGTGCAAAGACAGGGGAAAACGGAGCTTTTGACACTAATCAATGCAGGGGATAACTGGTATGAGACAGTTGGAGAATGTGAGGTATTGCTGGATGGATCAAATGAGATCGATTTCTGGCTGCAGCTGCCAAACAGTAAGGAGGCGCAGATTGAAAAACTTACACTTGCGGATCTGCCAAAGCGGCCTCCGCGTACAACGCGTCTCCGTATCAAAGCACAGCCGGTTTCTGATATGGAAGTAAAGATTAAGATCAAAGATCTGGGGTTTGGAGAAATCTTTAAGAGCTCGGACAAAACGTGGGAATATATGATGTCACTGGGAGCAGTGAAATAGACGAAAGAGAGGCAGGAAAGACGAATGGGCGATTTGATCTTATGTAACCAGCAGTTGGCGGCGATGCCTTATTATATTGAAAATGTATCGTTAAATGTTTATTCGTTGGATGAACTGTGTTATTATATCAAAAATAATACCTGTCTTTTGGATGCGGATTTCATGGACGACGAATTGTGTGACTGGGTGGAACATGAGCTGGGGCTGCCGGAGGTGGCAGAGAACCTTAGACATATTAAGGATGGAGGGGGGATTTTATCAGAATTTACCGGCTGCCTGATGTCTGCGTGTGGTTATTGCACACCAGAGGAACAAAAGCAGATCAGAAATACACTTCAGGATATGGAGCATAAATCGGCATTTGAATGCGGAAAAATCAAAGCTGACCGTTATCTTGAAAATCAAAAATACATAAACAGTATTACGGAGTACAGAAAGCTCTTGCAGTCGGAAGAGAATGAAAAGCCCCAGATGGTTGGTGCCGTGTGGCATAATCTTGGCACAGCATATGCAAGGCAGTTTTTATTTGAACAGGCAGCTGACTGCTATGCAAGGGCGTACGAAAAAAACAACGATGAAGAATCTTTGCGGGAGTGTCTGATGGCATGCCGTTGCAATCATGATGAGCGGGCGTTTGGACGCAGGGTGGAATATTTTAAAATAACATCTGAGAAAGCAAAAGAAATTGCAGATGAATTGAGCAGATGCAGCAGAAGTGATGCGATATGTCAGTTTGAAACAATGCTTGATGAGTGGGATGCCGGGGATGAAAAGGTATGGGAGATGCAGCTTGAGGAATGGAAAAAACAGTACAGGAAGGATTGTATGGTATAAATGAAATTTTTTAACAGATGGAAAAAACGTAGTTTTGAAGAAAAAATGGATGATTTAAACCAGACTGTGCTGACGGAAAACAACATAAAAAATCCGAAACAGGTGGAACAATATGTTGTAGAGCGATTAGAACAGATGATCGATATCACACAGGAAATCGAGGAGGAAAAGTCAGAGTATCGCACAGTCACATCTTATCTTAACGACATTCAGAAATTAGAGGATCTTCCGGAGCCTGAAAAGAAAAAAATTGCAGATGTGGCACAGAATGTTGTGCAGTTAAACAGCGCGAGAAATTCGTTCCTGAATTCAGAAAAAAAACTGACTGATGCGCAGTTTGCGCAGCTTGAGCAGGAAGAGAAAACCATGCCGGAAGCAATCAAGCGTCTCAGCTCGAATGAACTTTATCAGGATACTATAAAAAAAGATATGAAATACCTTGAAAGAGAAAAATCAAGGTGGCTGTTACACCGTGAATATCTGATGCATCAGCAGAAAAGTTTAAAAAATTTATTATATATCATTCTTGCGGTCGTGGCAGCAGTGGCAGTAACACTTATCACGTTACAGTTTGGATTTAAGGTTGATACATATTATGCATGGATGATACTGATTTTTGTTATGGCAGTGGCAGTTTGTGCAGATTATCTGAAGATGCTGCACAATGATTCTGAAATAAAATTAGCGGAACGAAGTGCAAACAAGGCAATTCTGTTACTTAATAAGGTGAAGTTTAAGTATGTCAATATCACAAATGCGATTGATTATGCCTGTGAGAAATATCATGTAAGAAGAGCTTCGGAATTGAATCAGCTGTGGCAGTATTATATGGATGCAGTGCGCGAACGTGAAAAATATCAGCGCACAAATGAAGATCTTGAATATTTTAACAGCAGACTGGTACGTGCCTTAAACCAGTATCAGCTATATGATGCACAGGTGTGGATCACACAGGCAGCTGCGCTGATCGATCCAAAGGAAATGGTAGAAGTTAAGCATGGACTGATTCTGCGCAGACAGAAATTAAGAGACAGGATTGAGTATAATGTCACAGAAATGAAAAACCAAAGGGAGGAAGCGTTAAAACTTTCTGTAAAAGCCGGAAATATGAAACCTCAGATTGATGAGATCATCAATGCGATTGACCGGTTGATGGAGACAATGTAGGTTTAGAACTGCGTGCAACATGTCTGTATAAGACGTGCTGCACGCAGTTTTTTGTCAATTTGCTCTGTTATTTTCCACATCCCGGATCAAATTCCGGATTGCACATATAAAAGTTTTTGCTGTCGAGTTCTTCCAAAACAAGACGTAGTCCCTCACCAAAACGCTGGAAGTGGACAATTTCCCGCTGGCGCAGAAAACGGATCGGTTCACAGACTTCCGGGTCTTTTACGAGACGTAAAATGTTATCGTAGGTAGTACGGGCTTTCTGTTCTGCAGCCATATCTTCAAACAGATCAGTGATCGCATCCCCTTTGCTTTGAAATTCACATGCATTAAACGGGATACCACCTGCCGCCTGCGGCCAGATTCCGGCAGTGTGGTCAACATAGTAAGGAGCAAAACCAGCGGATTCAAGTTCTTCCGCACTTAAACCTCTGGTAAGCTGCCGGACGATAGCAGCAATCATTTCAAGGTGGGCTAATTCATAGGTACAGATACGTTGGATATGGCTATTTATATTGGATTTCCAGAGAAAAAACATTCTCTATGTATCGCCCGATCCCCGCTTTTGATTCCATATTATTATAATATAAAATTTTGTCAACACAGGATTTTAAGAACCGGTTCTTCTCGGCTGCCGACAGCTCCGGATCATTCAGGGCATGGAGACAGTCCTTAAAACGTCTTATCTTTTCCTCGTAATCAATAATGTCGGCTTTTTTTGCCCTGGCGTCCTCTAATGCAATGATCGTGGATGCGATATCCTGCTGTGTCCTGACATTCCGCTTTAAAAACTCTTCTTTGGAATAGATCCCGTCCTCGTAAGCATCTTTTTGCCGGGCGTCTTTTTCATTCAGTTTTTTCAGTTTGTTTTCCAGATTGATCACGATCGTTTTACTGATCGCCTGCGTCCTGCCGTCATCCGATTTCTGCGCCAATTCAAAGTCATTCAGAGTATCTTCCATGGAAGAGATAAAACGCCTTAAAAAGGCAGAATAGAGCACGGATTTGGTATGACAGTAAGCCTGATGGTTGCAGAGCATCATTTGAGAGACGGAATTGTGATTTTTGTAGATTTTAAGGGACATGGCATGACCGCAAGTGCCACAGTAGAGCAGACCGGCAAACGGATTGCAGAGCTCTTTGTTCCTGCGCAGGCTCGGATTGGTCCCGCGTCTCGCCATGCAGGCATCATACAATTCCTGGGTGATGATCGGCTCATGCAGCCCTTTATAGTATTTCGCCTCAGAGTTTTGCGGGCGCGCTTTTGCCAACTGTCCCTCGTTAATGTATTTTACAACCTTCCGGTTGTTCCACCGGACCATGCCAAGATAAAGCGGGTTGCACAGGATGGAGCTGATGATCGCCGGTGTCCAGTGAGCTGCTTTCTTCGGCTTAATATGCATGGCGTCCAGCTTGTGCGCAATGTTCGTAAAGCCGATGCCCTCCGGTGTGTAAGCGTAAAGTTCATGGATCAGTTTTACCGTATCGGCTTCTTCCGGAATGATCTCCAACGTGTGGCAGGTGACACCGTCTTTCTTTATGACGGTTTTCTTATAGCCGTATGGGTCCACAGAGCCGATATAATTCCCTTTGGAAACAGAAGCCTCACGCCCGCGCTTTAAGATACGCTTGGTGTATTCCAGGTAGTCATTGCCCCTGGTGATCTCCATCTCAAAAAACTTACGCTCATATTCTTCCTGCAGGTTGAAAGAGTGCGTGAGAGTGAGAACCGTTGTATTTGTATAGCGGAGAATATTGATCAGCCTGCCGCAGTCCTCAAGATCACCGCGGGACAAACGCTGTGGCTCCACAACAAGGACTGCCTTGAACTGCTCGGACTCGATCATTTTCAGCAGATTTTTCATCTGTGGTCTGGAATCGATCGTCTCGCCGGAGACGACCTCGCGGAAGATGTTTTTCTCCGGGATCGGAGAGTGGAAGTGCGTGGAGGCATATTGCTGGATCATCTCCTCGTGTTTGCGGAGAACTTCCTCCACGGACATATCCGGGCTGTCGGACCGGGACTTGCGGAGATAGACTAAGATTTCATTTACAGTGAATGATTCGGTGTTTGGCATAAGGTATCACTCCTTTGTGAAAATGTATGTAAAAAAGGGTATAAAAATAACAGCCAGCGGGGAACAGGTGTTCCGCTTGCGTTTGGCTGCTCCGAATGATACAATATGCTTGCTTAGGGCTATTGTTCATTCAGAGCAATTGCATTGCCGCTCCGCTTAATGGTGGAGCGGTTTTTATTTACTGATTTTCGGTATTGTCAGTCGCCATATCAGATGAGTCTGCGGAGTTAATGATTTCTCCGGAATCTGCATTGACGAAATCAACATGGATGTTGCCAACATCAGATCCGTTAAAAATAGCATACATACCGCCATACATATAAAATCCCATGATTGATATAGAGTCTGTTAAATCCAATTCTGTGGATGTGGTAGTAACAGTAAAGTTGGTAAAATCTGAATTTGCTTTTATATCTGTGAAGTTTGGATAATCCTCTGATCCAACCATGTCTGATAGTGTAGAATTGATATTATCCGCAAGTTCCTGCATCATTTTTTTGTGCTGTGATTTTGACATCACATAAGTTGCACTTCCGTCATCGTTAAGGGTAATTGAATGAATATCACTATCTGCAGCTTTGGCATCTAATTCCTCTTGGGTAGTATCTCCGACGAGATCAGCAGGAACCGTTATTGTGACATCGAATAAATTTTTGTCTACGTCAATATCGCCTATTGCATTTAATTCGGAAATATCATTTTCTGTGCCCTGAGTGTCGGCTTCTTCTGCTGTTTGAGTTGATGGGGCAGAAGATGATTGAACCTGATTGTTGCTTCCACATGCGGTTAGTGCCAAAGATGAAATAAGTAAAATAGTAACAATTTTTTTCTTCATAACATAGTCTCCTTATATTTTTGTAGTATCATATTGATTCTAACATACTTGTAATAGCCGAGCAATGATGTTAAATGGTCGATGATTTCCTTATAAACTCTTCTAATTTACTCCTGTCCCAAAGTTTCACACCTAATGTGTCAGCTTCTTCTTTTGCCTGAGTTGTGAAATATTGGTTAGTAAGCACAACGGCAATATCTTTATGATAAAACCCTTTACCACTATGTGCTTGTTGAACTGCGGTATTTCCAATATTAGAAGAATAGCATTTACATTGAATTGCATAAGATATATCATCTTTTTCTGCTAAAATATCAGTACCATGATCACCACTTCCTTGTGTAATTCTTATATTGAAGAACCCGTTTTTTAAAAGTAGATCGGCACAATAATCTTCAAATTGCCGTCCAGACATATTATCGATTGCGCTTATTGATTTCGGTTTGGTTGTAGGCGATTCATCAGTTTGAGCCGGGCATACCATGTGATACGCCTGCTGTGGATTGTATATTTTAATTAAATCCTGCATTACGCCTAAGGAAAAACGCTTAATATCGAATTGTGAGAACATTAATAAGTAAATGCCGGCTTTTTTTGCATTGAGCAATAGTTGAATTACGTCATTGCTATCTTCAAAATATGTTTTTGCTAAATAAAGTTCTGATATAATGAAAATTACAGTTGGTAAAGTGTCGGTTGCCTTTGAATTATAGGAAACCAAATCTTTTGATTGAAATTTTGCAAATTCATGTAATCTATATGTTGTTTCATCTTTTAAAGATTTTATAATGGTCGATATTTCAAAAGAATCCGATACAACAGGCGTCAACATTTGTGATAACGAGTTATAATTTGCATATGAAAAAGTATCTTCATCAAATACAATTAATTGAATAGTTTTTGATGAATTATAAGTAAGTAAATGATTTATGATTCTATGTTGTTCTTTTTCGGTGCAATTATATATTATAGCATGATCTATGTTTGACAGGTGTGTACCGTCATTTGAAAAATCAGCAAGGATGTTTAAATGCATCAGGAGAGCACCTTCCTCCGATAAAGTATTATTGGCATTATTAATATTGGGAGGTTTTGGGACTGGAGCCTCATCTAAATGTTGTTCATATTCTTCCAGTTGTTCTAAAGTCATGAGAACGCAGCGCGGTTTTGTACCTTCCTCAGGACCGACTATGCCTGCCTCTTCAAGCTGATCCATAATTCTCGCTGCCCGATTAAAGCCAAGTTTAAAGTTACGTTGTAACATACCTATTGTGCCTTTTTCGTTCTCAACAATAAGTTTTGCGGCATCTATAAAATAAGTATCTCTACCATTTATAGAAAAATCAGATATGTCATTATTTATGTCTATATTTAATTTTTCCTTTAAATTTTCAATAGGTGTTTTAGGCAAAGCAGGGATCATGATTTTTTTTCGATTAAGCTCTTTATTACATCGTTTGCAATACACAACTTTTTCGTAACTGCCAGGTTTACTTTTTTGCGGTTCTACTCGGTTTTCAATGACAGGTTCTTCAGCAATATGACCGAGTGCCGGTACGGTGACTGTATTTCGGCTTAATTCTTTTTGACATACATTGTCAGTACAATAGATTACTTCATCGTAAGAACCCTTATTTGTGCATGTAGGCTCTATTTCATTTTCTTTTATAGCTTTCCCTGCAATGTGCTCATGTTTCATTTTTGGTACTTCAATAATAGGCTTATTAATATGCGGAGTTGCTTTTGAATCATCTGAGTTTTTATTAGATAAATTTTCTAACTTTAATGAATCTAATATCTTGTTAAAAAACATTGCCGTATCTCCTTAAGTCACTATTGTAGTGTATAAGATTTTAGCCTCAACTCTATCAAAGCTTTTTCATATCCGACTAGACGAGAAAGTTGTTGAGTGGTCAAATCTCTATTTTCCCTAATAATATCATCTGGAATTAATAGTTTTACAGCAAATGTATTAGCTTCTATCTCCATTTTATTTACAGAAAGTAAAGTTTGCGATCGCAAAAACGGAGTAGATACATCTGGATGGAGAAGGGCATGCCCTAACTCATGGGCGCATGTAAACTTTTTCATGTTTTCGCTCAAAGCATCATTGATGTGTATTTGTTTCATTCTTAATGGCTTATTGTAGTAACCATTAATTGTTCCAAGTTCCTCATAAAAAATTGAAATATTAAGCATATCTGCTATTTCAAAAGGATCATTGGTTTTATATTTTTTTATTAGGCGCGATATTACATTTTGAATATCCAATAGATCACATCCTATTCATTATCTGTGCGATATTTTTTTGGTGTAAATTTCTGTTTCGCATTTATCTTAGCTATTTTCAAACTGTTCTCCAAGCTCGCTTTTAAAAGTTCTCTGGTTTCATCGTCTAAAGGTTCGCCAGAAAACATAAGGGATTCCTGAGAATCTTCTAATGCATTAAGTGTGTTTTCGAGACGTTTAGCGATGTCGCGTTCGTCTTTTTGATTTAATTGCAACCCTGATTTAGCCGAAGTATTTTCTCCATTCATCAAGAAATCCATTGAAATATCAAAATATTCACAGACTGCTTTTGCAGTTTTTGGAGAACATTCAGAGCCTTTATTTTTCCAGGTGCTGATCGTAGAGGAATTAATGCCAGTGTCTTTACAAAAACGATAAGGCGTTATTCCTCTCTCCTTACATAATTTCTCAAAAATTTCGTACATACTTTTCCCTTTCTAAAATTATCTCGGAAAAACGAAATAAAAGTATTGACAAGTTCGGTATAACGAGGTATAGTATGTACATAGCTCGGTTATACGAACTAATTCAAAATAAAACGAGATAATTCGCAATAATGATATAATTCGTTCTGACAAACTAAATATATCACTAAACCGAGCTAAACACAAGTATAAATAACATACAAAAAGGAGGGATATTTTTGTCGAAAATGTACACCTGTGGCGAAGTCGCGGAGAGATACAAAGTCAAGGTCGTCACTGTATGGGAGTGGATTCGCCAGCAGAAACTCGGAGCAATTAAAATTGGAAAAGAATACAGAGTTTCTGAGGAAGATTTAATTGCATTTGAGAACTCTAGAAAAACCACCCTGGCGAAGTAGAGGATACCACAACATCAGTTCAATAAAACAACAGAAGGGAGAGTGAGAAGAATGGAAGCGAAGACATTAAGTGAATTTAAAACCCGTGAACTTGTCAATGAATTAAAGACCCGTGAAGGTGTTGCTACTCATAGGGCAGAACCTTATGAAGATAAGGAACTGAAAGTAAATGGTCCTGCCCTTGTGCTTATCATAACAGATTAACGAATTTTTCTGTATGGATAAACATTTTTAATATGAGCAGCGTGGTAACTTCCCTTGGACGCAGCGTTCATAAGTCCGTTATATACGGACTCTGGAACACCCGAATAGTCATATATTCCACCGGAATGGAACTGAATGCGTAAGGTGTTTCCGTCATAGCCAACTGCGTAGAGATTTGATGAAACAACAGGAATCATGTTCATGGTTGATATTCTCCTTTCTTATGTACTCGGACGCGGCAACGTCCTGTAAGGAGATTGTACCACAAATGAAATACAGAACAAACTAAAAATGAAATGTAACAAAGACAACCCATACAGCATTAACTAAAGAAGAGGAGGTACATATATGGAATATCGCAGAGTGATTCAGGAGTTCCCGAACGGTACGAACATCAATCTGATCCCGATCCTGACGCCGGAAGAGGAAAAAGCAAGGCATCAGCGTTTAAATGATGCGGCTGTGGAGTTGCTGCTGGCACAGGAGAGAGCTCATAAGGAAAAGCAAATGAAAACCGCCACATGAGGTGTGGCTTGATGGACAAGCAGGAAGGAGGAAGGAGGAAGTGTGAGACGTTTATCTAAAATCATCATGGCAACCGGCGGGATTATATCAATGCTTGCCATGTGCTGTCTCGACAGTGACGGAGCGTACATGTACTACGCCGGAGTAGTCTGTATCCTTGGTGGATTTATCGCCGGAGCTGGATACGGGTTGAGAGTTCTGTTGGAGTGCAGAAGAGAGATGCAGATCGAGTTGCTTTATTTTCGGCAGGCGGACAAGCTGGACGGAGATATGGAGCTGATCGAGGACAAAAAAATAGCACCCTGATAACTTTGGCGAGTACAGGTGCTATTTCAATCGTGGAAATACCTAGTATTTCTGCGTTTATTGTAACACTGGAATTGAGGTTGTGTCAATGTATGAGAAACAATGTAGACGTTGCGGATGTTCCATGGATCCTGGGGAAGGTCAGAACGGTATCTGTGATGACTGCATAACCGGGGAGACAGAACGGCAGAAGCGCGAAAAACAGATGGAGCGGATGGTCCGGGCAACGGATTGGGCGCAGATGGAAATGGAGGAATTTATAAGTGGATGCAAGTATTGAGACGAAAGCGGTAGCCTTGGAAAAGGTTATTGAGACGCAAAAGCAGCTTGCTAAGATGAAAAACAATCTGGGTATAATCATTGAACCAATGGATGATTTAATCCATATTGCATCAACAGATGATTTCATGGCTTATGCGAAGCATTTTGAAGAACAAATACTTATTGGAGATGCAGCACCTTTTGAGAAGAATGAGATCACCAAGTTGAAATTTTTATCATTTATGCATATGGACTTCAAAATTTATACATATGCCATTGCTGACGAAATGAAAAAGTATTTTAGGAAAGATGCGGTGGAAGATCATGAATGAAATCGCACCAGATGAACCAGACTGGGATGAGTACGAAGTAGAACAAGCACGCATACACCGCCATAATAAAAGGATAGCTGCCATGTATGAGTGCGAGGAAATTATCAGAGAAGAAGAGGAGATAGAGAATGCAGGAAATTAACTTATTAGTAGAGCAGAAAAATGGAAGTATTGAGACAAATTTTGAGGAGATTAAGGCAGTCCTTGCGGCAGGATTAGAGGAGTATAAAGGAATGGTGTTTACTGCTGAATCTCAGCCGGAAGCAAAAAAGACAGTGGCAAGTCTGCGTAAGCTGAAAAAGGCGATGAACGATAGAAGAATTGAGATCAAGAAAACTTTTATGGTGCCGTATACAAATTTTGAAGCACAGGTTAAGGAACTGGACAAGTTGATTGATGAACCGATTAATTTTATCAGCGGGCAGATCGAGGAATTTGAGCGCAAGCGTGTAGAAACTAAGAAATCATTGATTTGTAAAATCTATACCGGAATCATTACGGAGCATGATGCCGTGATGGAGTATCTGCCACTGGATCGTATTTATGACAGTAGATGGGAGAATACCACAACCACACAAAAAGCTATCGCAGAAGCCATTGCAGCGCATGTGGAACATGTAGAAAAAGATCTTGCCACTATCCGAACAATGGAATCAGAGTTTGAAGATAAGGGATTGGCAAAGTATAAGGCTACATTGGAATTGTCGGATGCTATAGGAATCATGAACCAGTATCAGAAGCAGAAAGAAGAGATTCTGCGCAGACAGGAAGAGGAAGCGCGTAAGGCGGCAGAGGAAGAAAAAAGAAAAACCGAAGATGAAGTTCGCAAGGCAGCAGAGGGCGAGCAGAAGGCAGATACACCAGTACAGGAAGAGCTGATTGCGCAGGAGACTGTAAAGGAAGAGAAATTTATAGAACCGAAGCCGGTAACCAACACGGTTGTATATGAGATTGTTGCAGATCCGTTTCAAATTGTACAGCTAGAAGCGTTTATGAGAGAAAACGATGTTGACTTTAAACGAACCAGATAAGAGGGGAAGGGAAAAGAGATGGCAAAATTTAATATAGAGGTAGAGTTAGACTGGTTAAATGATGAAGAATATACCATTGATGAGGAAATCAAAGATCAGGTTATTCGCGGTGTCAAGAATGAACTTTTGAGAAAGTCCATGGATAATGTTGCAAATAAGCTTGATGTAGAAATTGCCAAGAAATTAGAAGAAGCAGTGAAGGTCATTGAGGAAAAAGTGGATGATTTTGTGGCGGCTGTTACAGAGAACCAGATCGAAAAGATTAAGATACCGGTAAAAGAATCTTCATGGAGCAATGAGGTTAATTTTGTACCAATCAGTGAATTTGTAGGGCAGCGATATGAAGAATATCTGACAAGGAGAATTTATGATAGTAACTTTTCCGTTGCGAGATATGATTCAGATAAAAAATATTCCATCTCAGAGAAATGTATTTATGAGTACCTTAACAAGACATTATCTACACAGGTTAGTGAAATGGTCAAGAAAGCTCAAAAAGATGCAGAAGATACAGTTATTAAGACTTTAGAACAGAATCTGAAAGATCAGCTTGCTGTCGACACTATTAAAAGGATGAATATTCCAAAGTTGCTTGAGAATTTGCAGAAGAAAGCTTTGGAATATAACGAGGAGGGAGAACAGGAGTAATGGCAGAGACAGCAAAGAAAATGAACATTTACGAAGCCATATCCCGCTGTATGGAAGAGATCGGTGCAGTTAGCAAGGATGCTGTGAACAAGCAGCAGGGGTTTAAGTACCGTGGTATTGATGCTGTTATGAATGCAATTAATCCGGCGCTGGTAAAAAATCATGTGTTTATTGTTCCAGAGGTGCTGGAGCAGCAGAGACAAGAGAGAGTTACCAATAAAGGCGGCACGCTGATCTACTCTATCTGTAAAATCAAATATACCTTTTATGCAGAGGACGGCTCTTCTATTGAAGCAATCACGGTTGGAGAGGGTATGGACTCTGGAGACAAAGCAACAAATAAAGCTATGGCAATCGCTTTTAAATACGCATGTTTCCAGGTATTTTGTATTCCTACAGAAGAAATGAAAGATCCTGATGGAGAGACACCGGATCCATCTACGGAGAAAGACCCGTACAAAGAACAGGCGATGCAGTTCACACCGGCAACGGCAGAGCAGTTACATAAAATCAATGAATTTGTGGATGCCTACGCTGAAATGTGTGAGAACGCAAAAGCGGTAGATATCATGAACCAGCTTAAGAAAATGTACAATTTTTCCAGTACATCTGACATTTCTACGGAACTGGCAAACAAACTGATTGAACAGGTTGAGACCTGGTATAAGAAAAAGAAAGAGGCTGATGCCTGATGGAACTTACCGGAAAAGCAGTTGGGGCTTCTCTTGATTTCGATACGAACCGGTTTCGGATTACGTTCGAAGTCAATGAGAATGACATTGTAAAAGCAGAGTATGACAAGTTAAAAAGTTATGACAAACTGAAAATTAAAGCTGTTAAATACACGCAGCGACGATCACTGGATGCAAATGCTTATTTTCATGCTCTTGTTGGAAAGATTGCGGATGCACTGACTATATCCAAGGCAAAAGCTAAAAACGTGTTGATCTGTAAATACGGGCAGCCACAGTTATTACCGGATGGCAGCATCATGGTTTATAAAACGAATGCTCCGGAAGATTTTATGTGGGAACAGGAAAGTATACATGCAATTCCTGTTAAATATGAAGAAAAAGCTACATTTTATAAAATTTATCGTGGTAGTCATACATATGACACGAAAGAAATGTCTGTTTTGATTGATGGAACGGTGGCAGATGCAAAAGAACTCGGGATCGAAACGGATACACCTGCTGAAATTGCAGAGATGAAAGAGCGGTGGGGCATATGAAACGATTATGGAGTGTATTCACGGATGATATGGACCATTGTTATTTTACCGGATCTGCACCGGTAGAGAGACATCATATATTCGGTGGAAATCCTAATAGGAAGAATAGTGAGAAATATGGTTTTGTCATTCCACTTCGACCTGATCTGCATCCAAACGGAGTGTATGCCGGGAGGAATTCGGCGGACATTGATTTAAAACTTAAGCAGATGGCACAGAAATATTTTGAAGAACATTACGGAACAAGAGAAGAGTTCCGGGAAATATTTGGGAAATCTGTATTGTAGGGTTGAAACACCTGCCGGCAGGCAAAAGAAACAGTTCATGCAGAATAATATATCACAGTATTATTGAGAGCCATGATCTCCGGTGCCGATGGGTGCCGGAGGGAAAGGAGAAAAAAGTTGAATTTAGAACAGAAAACAATTACCTCAGTTGAGGTTTCCGAGATGGTCGGAAAAGAACATAAAGAATTATTAAGAGACATCAGAAGATATGCAAAGCAATTTGCCGAGAGCAAAATTGCGCTGGGCGATTTCTTTGAGGAAAGTGAGTACAAAGATGCCAATAACCAGAGCAGACCATGTTATCTGGTAACAAAGAAAGGTTGTGAATTTATCGCACATAAGTTGACCGGAGTTAAGGGAACAGAGTTCACAGCGAAATACATCAATCGTTTTCATGAAATGGAAGAGGCAGTTAAAAAGCCACTTACCGCATTTGAACAGATTGCTTTGATTGCACAGGGGACGATGGAACTCGAACAGAAAGTTGAGAATGTAGAACAGAAAGTACATTCCATCGAGAACGATATACCGCTGTTTGGTGTGGAGTCGGACGAGATCTCAGCCCATGTAAAACGTATGGGTGTGCAGTTATTAGGCGGCAAACAGTCAGAAGCCTATAAGGATACAGCAATTCGTAAAAGAGTTTACACAGATATATATAACCAGTTAAAGCGTGAATTTGGATTATATGACGATGACGGCAAGACAAAGAGTTATAAGGCATTGAAAAGAAAAGACCTTGCAGAAGCACATGAGTTTGTTGATTGTTATACACTTCCGGCATATCTCGCGGAACAGATCAGGGACTGCAATGCACAGATCAGAATAGGCGGTGCGGATGGAGTATAAATTTACGATTGATTTAAAACCGATCACGAAGAAAAACAGTCAGAGGATCATTAAAAACCCAAAAACAGGACGCCCTAAAATAATACAGTCAGCAGCGTATATGAAATATGAAAAGCAGTGCAAGCCGTATATGCCGCATATAACTACCATCGATCGCAAAGTAAATGTAAAAGCTGTGTATTACATGCCAAACAACCGAAAAGTCGATCTCACAAACCTGCATGAGGCTTTGCATGACATTTTAGTGCACTACAAGGTACTGGCAGATGATAATTACAAGATCATCGTTTCTACGGATGGCAGCTATGTAGATGTTGACAAATGGCATCCACGAACAGAAGTGACAATAACGGACTTGGAAACGGGGTGATCTGTTGGATGGCAACTACATAAAACTGAGTCGTGGACTTTTAGATTGGGAATGGTATACAGATATCAATACGACCCGGCTGTTTATACATATGCTATTGAAAGCCAACTGGAAGGATGGAAATTTTAAAGGGACAACGGTTCCACGAGGATCGTTTGTCTCATCCATTGGAAAGCTGTCGAGTGAAACAGGACTTACAGAGCGGGAAATTCGGACTGCAATTTCACATTTGAAAAAGACAGGCGAAGTGACAAGCAAAACGACAAACAAATTTACTGTATTTACAGTTGTTAAGTACGATTTGTATCAGACAAGTGACAAACAAAACGACAGACAAGAGACAAGCAAGCGACAATCTAACGACATTCTAACGCCAACAATAGAAGAAAAGAAAGAAGGAAAGAAGGGAAGAAACACACCCCCTATATCCCCCGTGGAACAGTTCGAGGAATTTTCCGCAGCCTATCCGAAACAGTGTACTGGCTATCTTGTTGAAACAGAATACTGCAATGCAGTACTGGCTGGTGTACCGGAAGATGATCTGGTACTGGCAGCACAGAATTATGCAGATACATGCAGGCGGGAGAAAACAGCAGAGCGATATATCAAAAAGCCGGAGAACTGGCTTCGCGAAAATTTATTTATGCAATACCTGAAAGGAGAGGACCATGGATCAACTGGAAGAAATACTGGAACGCATGAGAAATCACTCAACGAACTCATGCAGGAACGCGGAGACACCGGAGAGTTCCAGGGATTCTGATGTGTGTCCGCTCTGCAATGGGGATGAATGGATACTGGTAAAAAAGGACGGTATTGAGCGGGCAGTACCATGTAAATGCCGTGAGCGTGCGGTGATGTCAAGGCGGTTACGGTTTGCGGATATACCGGAGGCATTCCGGGGAATGGATTTAAAGACGTTTCGGATGGATGTGTACCGGAACCCAGACAGCAAAAAGAAAGTGTCAGATGCCTGTAAGATTATAAAAACCTATCTGGATGATTTTGAGAAGCAAAAGGAGCAGGGCATGGGACTTTTTATCTGGTCTCGGACGAAAGGCAGCGGGAAAACCCGGATTGCTGCTGGTATCGCCAATGAACTCATGAAAAGTTACGCAGTCAAGTTTGCGGTATCGCTGACCATTTTGCAGGAGATCAAGAATACATGGCGAAAGGATGCAGAATACAGCGAGAGCCGCTTGCTGGATGCACTTAGTACCGCAGATGTGTTGATTATTGACGATTTTGGTGTGGAATGTCCGGCAGACTGGATCAACGACAAACTGTATCAGATCATCAACGAGCGTTACATAAACCGGAAAGTGACGATTTTTACAAGCAATGAATCACTGGAAACATTGCAGTATGATGACCGCGTCACGAACCGGATCAAAGAACGGACGTACCAGATCGCATTCCCGGAGGAGTCGGTGCGGGATCATATCGCAGAGCGGCACAAGGAAGAGATGATAGAAAAAGTGATGAAAGGACGGAACAATGGGTAAGAGAAAAGGACAAAGCATGTATTCGCCGTACCGGGATGAGATTATAAAAGCATTGGATAAGGGAATGACGGTTAAAGAGATTTTCCGTGAGATTATCTATCCGGCTTTTAATGGTGGCTGTGAGTATGGTGGATTTGTTTATTACATTAATACAAACGATTTGCGGAATGCCACAGATAATGATGGGTACGAGGTAGCACCAGAGTGTAGCAAATGCGAAAGCCGGGGAATGATGAAACGAGTTGACGAGGATATGAAAGCGTTATGTTACTGCCGTAGGGAAGAAAGAGAGATATGCAGACTGATTAAGAACGCCCCGCGCTGGTGTCCGAAGAGAGATCAAAAGAGACAGGGGGAGATATAAAGTGCACAGAGACACCAAAGAACGTAATAGAGCCATTAAATCGCTGACGGACAAGCGAACGAGAATACCAAAGCATCCAAACCCGGATGCATTGAGAGATTTTAAGGAAGTACCGTATCAGTTGCAGTACGGGAAGGAGAAGAAAGATGCTGAATAGAGAAAAATATGCAAAAGAGATTATTGAAATCGCGTGCAATGGGGGGAACATTGCCGTCGTTAATGGAAAGCTGGAAAATTGCAGAAAAACACAGTGCAACGAGTGTAATTTTAATGGCGGCACAATAAGAGATTGTGAAAGAAAGACGAGAGAATGGGCGAACAGCGAATATGTTGAACCGGTCGAACTGTCAGTTGATTGGAGTAAAGTTCCGGTCGATGCACCAGTGTTGGTAACAGATCGAAAAGATGCTGCTGGGTCAGAATGGAAAAAGAGATATTTTGCAAAATATGAAAACGGAATGGTGTACACTTGGGCGAACGGCGCAACGTCATGGAGCGGAGAAATTGTATCTAGTTGGATGTATGCCAAGCTGGCAGAAAGCGAAGAGGTAAACAGGATTTTGGCAGAGGAAGAAAAGACGGGTGGGTGGATTCCGGTAACAGAGAGACCGCCGGAGGATGATAAATACATCCTGATTTCATTCGAGAATTTTACTTTACCGGATATTGGCAGATATGAGGTTGATAAGGATGGGAACGGAGCTTTTTATCCTGGGGACGATGAGAAAAACTATACGGCTTATGATTTATATGTGAATGCATGGATTCCACTGCCGGAGCCGTACCGAGAAAGCGAGGAATGATATGAAAGATGGAATACATCCTGATGGATACACAGTGACAAATAAACAGACCAATGCAGACCGGATCCGGAGCATGACGGATGAAGAACTTTTAGATTTCCTTTGCTCAATCGAAACATATGAGCAGGGTAGCGTAAAGACCATTGAGGGCGGCGTAGCAATGTGTTCTGTTACAGATGTGGAACAATGGCTTAAGGCAGAAAGTGAGGGATAGCATGGAGAGATTAACATATGTGGCAGAGAATGGAGAAGTTTTATTTCATCCAGCAGATTTACCGGATGATGAGGGAATTACCATCACCCAGCTTGCGAAAGATGGAAGATACAAAGCCCTGGAAGAGATTGCGGAAAGACTTGCAAATAGAGAGCAAGCCGAAGCCAAGCTGAAAGAAATGGAGGGGGGAAAGCGATGTATTGTGATGGAAGATGTCAGTATTTGAACGAACGTAAACACAAATGCGAGTTGACCGGAGAAAAATTAACTTACATGAAGCAGACCGGAAGTATTTCTTTCTCCGTGCATGAACACAGAGGAGTTTGTAAAGGAAGAAAGGTGGAACGCGATGGAGAATAGATTTTTATCCCGTGGAAAGCGGATTGATAATGGAGAATGGGTTGAATGGAATGTACTCACTGGGATACCCCATGATGTAATCATTTTAGAGAATACCATCTGCCAGTGCACTGGACTTAAGGACAAGAACGGCAAGCTGATTTGGGAGAATGATATTTGCAATAGAAAAGAACAGTATCCAGAGATTGTAAAATCTTGCAATGGGGACTGGACATTGGATTACAGTTATGCAAGCCATAAGGAAAGCGGGGCTTGCTACTGCAACTTAGGATTTTATGCAGAAGAAAGAAAATGTGTAGAAGTTATTGGAAACATTTTTGACAACCCGGAGCTGTTGGAGGTGTAGGAATGACAGAGAATGAAGTACTTGAATATTTAAAAAGCTCAAAAAGAAAAAATGATATGTTGGGAATCCTTCCGGGGTCGGATATTGGAAATACGATCATCAAGGCCTTGGAAGAGTTAAAACAGTACCGCACGATCGGAACAGTGGAAGAATGCTGGGCGGCGATGGAGAAGCAGACGGCAAAGAAAGGAATAAGAGAAGAGATAAAGAAAGGATACAATAGAGGAATGCATCACTATTATTGTCCTGTTTGTTACGAGAAGGGAGATTTAAGAAACAAGTATAATGTCGGGTTGTATTGCAGTGGCTGTGGTCAGAAATTAGATTGGAGTGATGAAGAATGAGCGAAGTAAAAAGATTGGCGAAGAACATTAAAGTATTTATAGAAATGGGGTGTTTGGATGAAGAAATGCGGACAATCGCAGAGGAAAACCCACATCTGGACGACCTCGGGGAACTGAACGACATCATGGAGGAAGAAATTGGGTATTTCGGCATGGAGGAACAGGAGGGCGAACGATGAGACTGATTGATGCGGACGATGTAAAGAAGATGATTTCTGATACATTTGAGAAGGAAAAGGATGTTATAAATAGCTTTTGGAAAATGGGTACGTTGATAGAAAAAGTCGACGAAATTCAGACCGCTTACAATGTGGATGCGGTTGTAAGCGAATTGGATAAGGCAAGTTGTGTTGCACAGCCTGTAGGATGGAGTGCAAAAGAAAGAAATTGTTGAACTTAAAACGGCAATCGAGATTGTGAAAGGCGGTGGAATAGATGCCTAAAGCAGTATTGGTAATGAATATGCCGGAAAAATAAAAATATCCGACCATCCATGCGGACAGCCGGATATTTAAGAGATACGTTAATGAGCCCTTGCAGTAGAGCCATCAAGAAGCGACCGTAGCGCATCTTGAAGAACCTGTGAACAGTTAATACCACGTTTATCTGCAAGATTAACCATCCAGCTTGGAAGCGATACGTTCTTTCGTACAGCGCGAGTGTCAGTTCTAGCCCGGTATTCGATGGTATCGGCAGAGATAAGAGAACAGATTACACCAGCATCAATGTTCAGCTTTTCTTGTGGTGTTGGTGGAGCGATTGGCTCGCCCTCATCCTCTGCAACAACGAGCCAGGCGTTCATTGCATCGGTAATCTGGTCAATGGCATCTGAGAGACTGCTTCCGGTGGTAATACATCCCGGAAGATCCGGAACCTTTGCATAGTATCCAGAACCGTCCTCGATAGGTGTAAATAAAGCTGTGTAAATATATTGCATAGAAAAAACCTCCTTGATCGGAGCAGGAAACACATTTAATGCTTCCTGCTGATGTTGGCTTCCTTGAAGATGTACTTCATGTCGTTTTCATTGAAATCGTGCCGCTTGACGGGAATGGTGCTGTGTGTTTGTGGGTTGTAGTAGATGTCGTGATTTGCACCGTGACGTTTCAATTCGTAACCGGAAGCACTAAGTTGTTTAATCGTTTGTTGTCTTGGGTTCATTATGTACCTCCTATAAGTATATTATACACAAAAATACACAAAAGTCAATAGAAATACACAAAAATACACAAAAAAGAAAGGAGCCGGAACCTATCCGGATAAAAGGCGCGCCGGGTTCCTTTCAGAAATTATGGAATTAAAAGAACTTACAGAAAAGACACTTGATTTATTAGAAATCGAAAAAACAGATGAGATGTCAAAACGTCTATTCGAGGTTGTAATAAATAATGATACTCATGTGTACGAACGGTTTTGTACGATGGTTGAAAATGATTTATCTGCCGATTGGTTGCAGAAGATTTTTCAATATTATAACGCAGACCGGAAAGAAAAGATGCAGGATTACACACCGAAAAGTCTTGCGAAATTTATCGGTCAATTAATCGGAGAATCGAATACAGTAATTGATATGTGCGCTGGAAGCGGAGCATTGACCATTCAAAAGTGGAACATGACACCTGAACAAAAGTTTGAGTTGTATGAGTTTGACGAAAATGTAATCCCTTTTCTCTTGTTCAATATGGCGGTTAGAAACATTAAATGCACCGTATATCACGCTGACGTACTACAAGACGAGGTTTTCCACGTATATACAGTTTCAAAGGGTGACAAGTACGGAGAAGTTAAGGAGGTAGAACAGTGAGTACATCATTAATATCGAACCCACCTTATAACACGAAGTGGAAATTGCCGGTATTTGCACAGCTGCAGCCAAGATTTAATGACTGTGAACTTCCACCGGAGAAAAATGCGAATTTCGCATTTATTTTAACGGCACTGAATAAGATGGATGCGAAAGCCGTTTTCATACTGCCGTGCAGTGTGTTGAATGGAGGATTGAAGCAGGAAGAGGAAATAAGAAAATATCTGATTGAGAAAAATTTAATAGAAGCAGTCATAACGTGTCCAGATAATATGTTCGAAAGCACTGGAATTGCAACCTGCATCATTGTATTTAACAAACATAAGAGCACGACGCAAATAGAGCTTATTGACATGAGAAATACATATGAGGTGGAGAAACGCGAACAGAGAGGACAGTACGGAAGCTCGAGCCATACGAATAGAGTGTATAAGAAAGCGGTGAAAGTGTTTTCTGATGAACAAATGGAACGTGCCATAAAAGCAATTGAAGAACACACTACAGAGAAAGATTTTGCTGTAAGTGTTTCACCAGAGGATGTCAAGGAGAGAAAGTATAGACTTTTGCCTTCCGCATATTTTGAGGTTGATTTTGAACCACAGCCACATAGGGAATACAAGGAAATCATAGCAGACCTTAATCGTGTGATTGAAGAGAAAAATGGCTTGAAGCTGACGATGAATGAGAGTCTTGCGAAAGCAATAGGGCTGTACGAGATTTTCCAGGCATTTAAGGCATCAGAAGAAATTAACAAAGCGATGAATGAGACGCTAGGCTTCACAGGAGAAAAAATCATTCCAGAAAATTTCATTGCAATGTCGAAAAAAGCAGGAGAATTAAAATTTGAGAATGGGAGAAAAGACAGCGTATCAACAATCTTGATGTCAATTTTGCAGATGTGGAAGCAACACATCATGTATCTGAACATTGAGGAAAACAGATTTTTACTGGAATTACGGGATGCGTTACTACCGGATTTAATGAGTGGAAAGATTGATATAGGTGATAAAAATGAAAAATAGTGATTTAAAAGAATACCTGAACAGCTTCCCGGATGATGCACCAGTGAGCATTGTTTGTGCAAACCCACGGAAAAGAAAGTTGTACAAGTTGGAAGATGTAATGTTTGTGACAGACCAAGGACAACCATTGATTCTGATTGATGTTGGAGAAGAATCTGACATGGATGCAGAAATGGTGGCAGCATGTGAAGAGTGCGAGCGAGACGAGAACCTAGAGGGGCAGATGGAGATTGAGGACTTCCCGGAGGTGATGCCATGAAAGATGGCCCGGAGCAGAAAGTAAAACAGTATTGTGTGAAAATCCGAAAAGAGATACAGCATTGGAAGGATATAAACCAGAATGGATGTAATGATCCGTTCTGGTCCGATGGCTGTAACATGAACCTGACGCGAAACCATATTATTTATGCGCAGGAACAGGTACGGAAAATCTGCGAAGAAAATCAGATTCCATTGCCGGAAGAATATTATCTTGCAGTTCCGCCGGAAGTTGATATGAATTACATGGCGAATTTGAAACAGAAAGAGCGGGTTGCACAAATATTTTACGGTGGGTATGTACCGGTAAGAAAGAAATATTACTACGATGAACAGCAGATGAGTTTATTTTGAACAGACCGGACAGCTTCGGTTTGCATAAGATCAAACAGGCTCCGCCTGCAGTAATGCGGCGGGGCGGAAAGAGAGGAAAAACAATGAATGAAATGAAAATCAGAATATCATTATACTTTGAAATTAAGGATTCAGAAATGTTTGGCGGAGAGGGTTCCGTTGGATATACAGAGCAGAATATAGGTTTTACAGTCACAGAAGAAAAGCCAAGGATTTTTGAAGAAAGTGCATACGACTATGTGAAAAGAGCCATTGCAAACATGGCGAAAAGTTTAGGCGTGAGTGAGGAATGCATCAGGACCATCAGCAAAGAGGAATATGAGGAAAATACGGAGGACTAATGCAGTGCGGAAGAAACTTATAACAGCCATCATAACTGCAACACTTCTGATTGCCGGATGCAGTGATACAGCAAATGTCAGTGCGGGACAGGAAAACACAATGGTACTGGTGGAAAGTGGACAAGAATATCTTATTTATGCAGATAATGACACAGGAGTGATGTATTTATATATCACAATAAGTACGGGCGGCGGTCTTACCGTTATGCTCAATGCTGATGGTACACCGAAGATCTGGCAGGGAGAAGAATAAACCAAGTAAAGGGGGAATGTGTGTGGATGAGAAAGAAATATTTGAAATCTGCCAGAGCGTAGACAGCGCCATAGCTGCGGAACTGGCAGAAGCCATCGTGCGCGGCACCAGCTACGACATGCTGGAAGCTCACTACGGCATTCTCCCAATCAGCAGGCGGAGTTTTTACAGGAGAAAGGGCACAGCGCAGAGGCTTATGCGGCAGAGGATGGCGCATCTGGTGGAAGAAAAGAACGGACAGTATACGATCGTATGGGGAAGAGAGGAATAACAACCTCTCTTTTATTATGCCCTAAAGTTGGCACAAATCCACGACAGACCTGTCTTATAATTATGGTATGAGGAAAGGACTATGCCATGTATAAGACACAGAGAAATTACGAAAATGCACAGCGGATGTTATTTGAAGGAGTGGGACAGTACGACATACCGGAGATAGAACCCACACAATTTAATAATGCGGAATTTATCGGATTCAACTATGCAAGAAATGCGAAAGAGACGGAGAACAAAGCAGTACATTTCTTTTTGGATGATTATCAGTTTACCAGAGTATGGACAGACCCGGATAAGTACACGGCAATGTTGCAACGGTTTAAGTATGTGCTGACACCGGATTTCAGTCTGTATACGGATTTTCCAAAGTCGTTACAGATCTATAACCATTACCGTAAGCACTGGCTCGGCGCGTACTGGCAGATGCATGGAATCAATGTTATTCCTACGATTTGCTGGAGCGATCGGAAGTCGTTTGAATGGTGCTTTGATGGAGAACCTACACAGGGTGTTGTTGCAGTTTCTTCTGTAGGAACACAGAACAGTGAGGAAGGGAAACAGAGGTTTTTAGATGGTTATTTTGATATGGTGGAGAGATTGCAGCCGGCACAGATTATTTTTTGTGGCAAAGTCCCGGATGAGTGTAAGGGAAATATTGTACATATCAAGCAGTTTAGTGAGAAGTGGCATGAGGCGGAGGTGGCGCAGTGGTAGAGAATTTGCAGTTCTTTGGTGGCAGAGGAGCCAGTAGTGGATTAAGCGATAAAGGTAAGAAGTATGGGAGTGAGTATACAACGTTGCATGAGAGTGGCAACATCAAATTTGTTCGATACAATGATTCTGGTTCAGCAAAGACTCCACAGGAGACAATGACAAAGGGACGTATTTATGTAACTGTAAATAAAAAGAATGAATTGCGTTCCATTACGCTGTATGACAAGGAAAACAAGAGGTATAAGCAAATAGATATTGCAGGAACCGAACACATGATAAATGGGAAAAAGACATTACCTCATACACATTATGGATATTTACATGATGAACACGGAACAAAAGATATAACCCCTAGTGAAAAGGCATTAATTGACAGGGTAAAAAGGATATGGTACTCTAAAAATAGCAAGAACTAGTTTAGGAGTGAGAACGCATACCCAAACTACAATTACGAATTGAAAATCAGATTCCATGTTAGTTTAGCTAAGCAATCCTGAAAAAGATAGTCTTTATGACTGCGCTATCTGACCTCAATAGAATCCGGTTGTTTGGGAATAATATGAAGCTTCGGTTGAAATCCGGAGACTTGCTTAAGAGGATGTACCATAACGGTATGTCCTTTTTATTTTGCCCGGAAAGGAGATGATTAGTTGGCGGCGAAGAAAAATCCATTGAGTGATAAAGCATATGAATTGTATAAGAGCGGTATGAAGTTGGTAGAGATTGCCGCACAACTTAATTGTTCCGATGCTACAATCCGGACATGGAAGAACAGATATAAATGGGATGATGGAAACGAAACGTTTCAGAAAGAGAATGAAACGAAACACAACGTTTCAAAAGGTAAGGGGAAGAAGCTGACTCCGAAGCAGGAAGCATTTACTGCTGAATATATCAAGAATGGTGGGAACGCAGTACGAGCGGCAAAGGCAGCGGGATATTCTGACAGCACAGCGAAGAACGCAAGCAAGGTCATTGTGGAAAATAGTGGAGTTTCTGAACAGATAGCCGAACAGATGGCACAGGTTGAAAGAGAACAGCACCGCGACATCATGAGCCTTGCAGAAATACAGGAGCGTCGAAGCCTGATTGCAAAAGGAAAAGTGGAAGATGGAAGGGGAATACCGGATTTTGCAAGTCAGTTAAAAGCTATGGATGGACTGGAAAAGGCTTTAGCTATAGCAGAGAAGCAGAAGCGTGAACGTGAAGAAAAAGAGAAGCGTGAGAGTGCAGCGTTATGGACCATACCGATCACAGATATTACATCAGACTTTGTAGAAATCTACCGGACAGTACATGAAGCATTTGCCGGAGAGATAGATGTGCATGAGATCGTGTCTAAGGGTGGTCGTGGTTCTATCAAGTCGAACTTCTGGGGAGACCTGGCATACGAGACCATCCGGCAAGATCCACAGGCACATATTGTATATACCAGACGATACAAGGTTGACTTGCGTGGATCTGTTTATAACCAGTTCATGAAGACTGTGATCCGGTACAATGATCTGGATAACTGGGACTTCAAACAGTCTCCTATGTGCGCGGTGTATAAGCCGACCGGGCAGATGGTCATGTTTGTGGGAGCAGATAAACCAATCAGTTTGAAGTCTTTCAATGTGCCATTTGGATATGTAAAGATGTTAATTCATGAAGAGTGTGACGAGATGGCAGGCGTGGAGCAGATGGATAACATCGAGGATACCTTCCTCCGATCAGATACGCCAGCATTAGATATTAAGATATTTAATCCGCCAAAATCCAAGAACAATTTCATGAATGAGTATGTGGAAGAGTGCCGGAATAAGCCACAGACAAGAATTTGCCACAGCTATTATTACAATGTTCCAGTCAAGTGGCTTGGTAAACGATTCTTTGAACGTGCAGAATGGTTCAAGGCACATAAGCCGCTATATTACCGTAACAACTATATGGGCGAAGTGACTGGTACCGGTGGCGGTATCTTCGATAATGTGGAAGAACGGACTATCACGGATACGGAAATTGAGAATATGCCTTTTTTCTATCATGGTCTGGATTTCGGTTTTGAGCATCCACAGACGTTTGAAAAAGCATGGTATGACGAGGACGCGGATATATTGTATTGCGTGTCAGAGGTATTTTCCAAGCGGTGCAAGAACAGCACGTTCGCCCGGAGAATTAAGAAGTATATCGAAGAGGAAATTATCTGTGATTCGGCACGACCAGATGCTATTGCGGAACTGCAGGACTGGGGATTTAATGCGATTGGTGCAAAGAAGCGATGGGGATCTGGAAAAGGAAGGGATTATTGCTGGGAATGGCTACAACAGACCACAAAGATTGTTATTGATCCACAGAGATGCCCGCACCTTGCGCATGAGCTGACAACATTAGAGCATGAGCAGTTGGCAGATGGCAGCTTTTCGGATGCTTACCCGAAGATTGGTGAGGACTGCACAATGGCACTGATCTACGGATTGAACCGTGTGATTATGGAGAGTCGGCGCAATAATGGACTGTATGATGATGAGATAGACGAAGATGAGGAGGAAGAGGACGATGGAGAATATGAAGATTAATGTTCTCGGAACAGAATACAAAATTGAGACACACAAAGTATCAGAGGATAAGTATCTGGAAGAAAATAGCTTAGCCGGTTATTGTGGCGAAGAGAGCAAATTGATTGTTGTTGCGGATATGTCAGAAGAAAAATACTTTGACCTGAGTGAAGAAGAACAGAAGTCATACAGGAAAAAGACGTTGCGCCATGAAATTGTGCATGCATTTTTGAACGAGAGTGGATTATCAGATTCTTCAAACCAGTATAATGGCGGTTGGGCAAAAAATGAGGAAATGGTTGATTGGCTTGCTATTCAGTGGCACAAGATAGATGAAGTATATAAACAGCTTGGCATTTAAGGCGGTGGCATATGAACATATTCACACGAGTAAAGGAGTTTATCATGAATTTATTCAAAATAAGTGCAGAGAAAGAATTTAATGTTGATATTATTTCTTCTGATCTGATGGAGATGGCACAGATCGAGTGGCAGCACATCATTAAGGGTAGACCGTACTGGATGAGCAAGACTGTGCACACAATCAATTTTGCAAAGTTTCTCTGCTATTACACCAGCAAAAAGACCTGTCTGGATCTCAATGTGACGATCAGTGGCAGCGACAGGGCGGATTATATCAATCAGTGCATTGGTGCAATGATCCAGAAGTCCATCCGGGATAAGGTAGAGGATGCCTGCGGCGCGGGCGGCATTATTTTTAAGCCGAGCGGTACATATAATCCGGCGGGAGCAATCGACTATGTAATGCCAGGCAGCTTTGCAGTGACAGAGAAGAACAGCAACGGGGATATCCTTGGGGTTATATTTATTGACCGGCAGATCAAGGGAGATGATTACTATACCAGATTGGAGTATCAGCACTTCACATCTTCGATTTCTGACGATGGAGAAGGAGTTGGAAGAACATACACCATTGAGAATAAGGCTTTCAGATCAAAGGGCAGCGACAGTCTGGGGCGCAGCATTGCATTGGCAGATGTACCGGAGTGGAAGAATATACCGGAATCAGTCACAATCTCCAATGTGGAAAAGCCATTGTTTGGGTATTTCAAGATGCCGTATAACAACACCATTGACTATACATCACCGGAGGGTGTGGCAGTATTTGCGAATTGTATCGAGGAACTGCGCAATCTGGATGTAGCGTGGAGCAGGAAAGATGATGAGGTCGATGATTCACAGCATATTACATTTATTGATGAAAATGCATTGATGAAACGCGATAAGAATACTGGAGATAAGGAAAGACTTGAACTTCCAAGATTTGTAAAGGGATTGAGGATGGGGGTTGAAGCTTCTAATACGGTTAATGAACATGTACCAACACTGTTGACAGAACAGAGAGTTGCAGATATTAATTCCATTTTATCTATGATATCAACCAAGGCAGGATTCTCACAGGGGCAGTTTGTTCTTGATCGCAAGACAGGGATCGCCACAGCAACGGAGATTGAAAGTGACGACAGCGAGACCGTGGAGACCATCACAGATATGAGGAATGCACTGAAATCTGCGATCAAGGATCTGGTATATGCACTGGACAAATACTGCGATGTATTTTTTAATATGCCGAGCGGGTACGTCAACGCACTGGATGAAAGTGTAGCGGATGAAGATGTATTTTATTTTAAGGATCTGCTGGCATCGTTTGAACAGGATCGAACCAGAGCATATCAGCTTATGATGAATGGTGTATACAGTAAACGAAAATACCTCAAAGAATATGAGGGATTTAATGATAAAGAGATTGATGAGATGTTTGCGGAGTGTGACGAAGAAAATGCAGGGGAGGACAAAGGCGGACTGTACGGGGAGGAATGAAGATGGTGCTAAAAATAATCATGCTTTTATTTAGCATTTCGTTTTTAGATGAAATGGATAAGGCAAGGAAAAAGAAAAAAATATGTGACACAATTTACTGGGGATTCTTAATGGTAAGTGCGGCGATTGCAGTATGGGGGATGTAAATGAGGTACGACAGGACCGTTGGTAACGTAAATATAAGGCTTGATACAAGCAGAATTGACGGAAATCTTAGACGCGCACAGGATAAACTGGACATGCAGGTCTTGAATGACATGATTCCATATATGCCGTTTCAACAGGGATCTATGGTAGGAAAGACGAATATTATTGAACCCGGATTGATTGAGACGAATGTGCCATATGCGCATTATCAGTATATGGGAGAATTGTATCTGACAGAGGATGGAAGATCATGGGCGCACAGCGGAGAAAAGAAATATCCGACTGGCAGACCATTGCACTACGATGCGAACGGGCATTCGGAAGCTACGGATCATTGGTTTGAGAGGGCGAAGGAAACGCATGGTCAGGAATGGGTTGATTTGGTTAAAAGAGAGGCAGGGAGAGGATAATGTTAACGCCGGATTATTTTTACGGAAAATCAGATAAACTGATAGAAATGTATCAGGAACTGGAAGATTGGATTATCAGTGATATAGCAATGCGTTTGATAAAATCCGGGGAAATGTCTGGCACTACTGATCGGGAACTTTGGAAACTCCAGCAGATGGGATTGCATCATACTGAAATTGTAAAAAGAATTTCACAAATGACAGGAAAGAGCAGGGACGAAGTGCGGCGTTTGCTGCGTGATAGTGTTATGACATCATTCTCTGATGATGCAGAGGTTTTAAAACGGCTTGGAGATATTCAAACACCTTTGCAAAATAATGCAGCCATCATGGCAATGAATGCCGAAATGATGAAAACATTCGGAGAATTAAATAACCTTACGCGGACAACTATGTTACAGACACAGAGAGATCTACTCAATATGCTGAATGAGGTAGATTACCGTGTGGCATCTGGTATGCAGTCGTATAACAGTGCAATATGTGAAGTGCTTGACAGATATGCACAGAGCGGCGTTGTGATTGATTATCCGACGGGTGCCAGGCGTTCTTTAGAAGCGGCAGTGCGTTGTTGTGTCGTTACTTCTATGAATCAGACGGCTGCTCAGGTAACTAATCAATACATAGTGCAAAAAGGAATAGAGTATGTTCTTGTATCGGCACATATGGGAGCGCGGCATAGCAAGAAGTTCCCGGATGGAATACCATCACACGATCATTGGCAGGGAAAAGTATATAAAATCGTCGGGAGTGATAAAGACACACCAAATCTGTTAGATGCAACCGGATACACCGTAGATCCAAAGACAGGACAGGGAAGAGTTGTAGATCCTCTTGGACTGCATGGATATAATTGCAGGCATTCCCATAAGCCGTGGGATAAGTCTCTGCGAAATCCTTATGTTGATGCAGATGGAAATCCTAAAATTAATGTGCACGAGAGTCAGGAATTGTATGAGAAACAACAGCAGCAGAGATCAATGGAGCGTGCTATTCGGCAGACCAAGCGCGAATTGCTGGCAAAACAGGCAGAGTTAAGCGGCATAGCAGAAACGGATGTAAAAGATGTGTTGCAGCCACAATATGATAAACTTGCTTATAAACTGCGGATACAAAATCAAAAATATAAGCAATTCTGCGCGGATAATGGATTGCAGACACAGGCTGATAGAATTAAGGTAGCCAGATTCAAGAGGACACAGGCGTCAAAGGCAAACGGCAGGGCGACGGCTTATAGCCATTCTGTAAAAACTCCAATGGAAAAAGCTAAGAATGTGGGATATACTAAAAGAACAAGGGAAGAGTTTGAACAGACTGCACAGCAGATAAAGAATGAAATAACGCAGTACTCTGACAGACCGTCGAAATGGAGTGGAAATATTATTGTTGATAATTCACTTGCTAAAGAACATATCAAAGGTACAAAAGAATGGTCATGTGATATTTTTGTTGTAGATACTGCCGATAATGGTACAATATGGCATGAGATGCTTCATTCGTGTTCAGCAAGTTATTATAATCCAGAGATATATGGTGCAAACGAATATATCGAAGAGGCGACTGTAGAATGGTTAAAACAGCAAATATGTAAAGAGAATAATATAATAAATGCATGTGCCTATGAAGAAAAAACAGCTGTTTTACAGGTGTTGAATAATAGCTTTTCTTTTGGAACAGACCTAGAGTTTGCCAAGGAAATATTTAATGTTCCACTTCCAGAACGGTATCAATGGTTAGAAAATAGGGTGGATGAATGTCTAAGGCAAGCTGGAGTTTCGTTTAAAGATTATTATGATGTAATGGGATTTGTTAAAAATCTGAAAGGCGGTAAAAATGGCTGACATTAAAGGACTTCTAAAAGATATAGAGGAATATAATAAGAAATTTGCTATTACAGAAAATTCAAGTGAAGCAGAGAAATTACGTTATCGTCTTATGAACGGAAAAAAGAATAAGGAAGAATGGTTACAATTAAGGGAAGATGTAAGAGCGTTTTTTAAATCAGATGCGCCAGAAGAAGATAAGAGGATGTTAATGGGCTATACAGAATCAATGTCTATGATTTGTTCAGCGATTGAAGATTATGGATATGAACCATAGTAAGAATCCCCGCTTACATAACGTAGGCGGGGATTTTAAGAAATATTATTCGGTTTGTGGAGATTTACTTTTGACAAGATTAATATAATTTGGAATATTACTGCATATGAAATCAAACAATAAGTTGTATTCCAGTTCAGTTAGAGTGACCTCGGTAGAATCTTTTTTTAGTACAACATCGAAAGTATCACAAAGAGGATATTCATGAAAATCTACATCGTCATACAGATATTGTAGAAGGGAAGTCATTGCGTTTATTCCATATAATACTTCATCAGAGTAAAAATTTGTTTCATCATCATCCCAACCTAACAAAAAATCAGGAGTGGTTTCGAGAGCTTTTGCTATTAATAATATTTTTGATTGAGGAAGCCCACGTCCATCATTTTCTATTTTATTAATAGACGATCTTGATCTATATCCTATTTTTTTTGCAAGTTCTTCTTGGGACATGCCGAGTTCTTCACGTTTTTTTCGAATTCTATCACCAATTTCCATTATAATCACCTCGTAATTATATATTAGCATTGTGTAGAAAAAAATTCAACTTTTATTGAAATAAATGTTGACAATTATTAAACAAAAGAGTAACATAACAAATGTGGACAAAATGCCAACAATAAGAAAGGAGGGATGAAAAATGGTAGATACACAAAAATTATGTAAGAGAATAGATGAGTCTGGATTAAAAAAGTATTACATAGCTTCGAAGGTCAGCTTGACTACTTATGGATTACAAAAGAAAATTAATAACCAAACACAGTTTAAAGCCAATGAAATCGAAGAATTATGCGTTATATTGAAAATTAAGACATTAGAAGAAAAAGAAAAAATTTTTTTTGCAAAAAATGTTGGCAAAATGGAAACAAAAAATAAAGTTGCAAAAAAAGAGTAAACACCCACCGACCAAAGTTCGTGTTTACTCAAAACAAAGAAAACCATAAACGGAATCTCTTTATTCATAATAGGAGATTCTAGCCTAAAAATCAAGGAGAATTTAAAATTATGAATCAGATTGAACAGACATTAGACAGTAGAGAAGTGGCAGAAATGGTAGGAAAGAAGCATTACAATTTAATGCGTGACATTAAGGGATACGCAGAAGAACTTAACGAACTCAAAATTGAAGCGGTTGATTTTTTCAAAGAAAACACCTATAAGGATGGAAAGGGAGAGACTCGTCCGTGCTATGATATTACCAAGAAAGGGTGCGAGTTCATCGCCCACAAACTGACAGGTATTAAGGGAACAGAATTCACGGCACGCTACATCAACCGTTTTCACGATATGGAAGATATTATCCGTGAGGAAATTCCAAAGAAACAGGATAAGCCGAAGAAAGAGAAACTTCCATCCGTAAACATGATGGTAAAGAACATCAAAGAAGCTCTGCACGATGCCGGAGTGGATACCAAGTACATAGCTGCCGAAGTGGTAAGGATTTATTCTGATTCCGGTTACCTAGTCAACGCCCCGGTAATCTCTGATACACCGAAACTGTGGGATTGTACCACTATCGCAAAAGAAATTGGTATCTTTTCAGAATCTGGCAGACCGCACGACAAGGCAGTGAGTGCAATCATCCAGAAACTTGATATTTTCACGGACGAGGTTGTGAGAACAGCATACAGCCGGAATGGACACGATGGTGTGACAGTCCAGTACAAGGACAGCATTTTTCAAAAAGTAAAAGAATGGTTGCAGGAGAACGGCTATCCAACAGTTATCGAACTGGAACTTGCAAACGGCAATGTAAATAAATGCCGGGTGGTATACGGGGAGGTGGCTTAAGATGTCAGAACTTGAGAAAGAGATTAAGGAATGAGTGGTTGGCTGATCTTAAGAAAAGAGATCCGCAACATTATGAGAAAGTTGCCAAATTTGTGAATATTGTGAGCGATGTAGCTATTGACAGAGCGAAGCGAAGATTAGCAGTAGCATAACGGTAATTAGAGGGCTTGGAAACAGGCTCTCTTTTTACATAAAAATGGCACAAATCTATTCCACACTCATGATAAAATAATATTAACAAATAAATAAGCACCGGACGGAACGTAGGAAGCCGTCCGCTACCCTAGAAAAATTATAGGATGTTGTTAAGGCACGTCCTGTTTTTGGGCGTGCTTTTTTCTTTGTATTTTGCCAGCTATGGAGTAAATAGCAACTCATTCGCGCCGGACTGACCGGAGTAACAACTTGGAAAGAAAGAGGTAAGGAACATGGTAAAAGTAATCAGCGAATTGGAGAAGATTGGTCTGTCACTGACAGATGAGCAGAAAGAATCCATCAAAAAGAGTATGGGCGAGGAATTATATTCTAAGCAGGAATTGGACAAGAAACTTTCCAAAACGCAGGAACTCGAAGAAAAAAATAAGGAACTTGTAGGAAAGCAGGAAACTCTTGAAAAGGAATTACAGACTATGAGAGATGCTGCACCGGATGCAGATGCCCTGAACCAGAAGATCACGGAACTGACTACCACATTGGAAAAAGAGCGTAAGGAACGTGCAGAGAAAGATGAAATGGCAAGGCTTGATGGTCTTGTAACAGATTTCTTCGCAGATAAGCATTTTGTGAATACGATCACAGCGGATGCGATCAAAACACAGTTGGTTGAAAAGCTTAATTCTGATGAGGCGCGCGGAAAAAGTATTTCAGATCTGTTTGACGCCATTGTCAAGGATGATAAAGGCAATTACAAGCCGGACATTCTCATTGATGATAAGACATATCAGGCACAGCAGAACCGCAGCCAGATTATCGGAAATCCAATTCATCAGCCGGATGGGGCAAAACTCTCCATGGCTGAACTTATGAAACTGAAAAACAAGAATCCGGATATGGATATCACACCGTATCTGAACAGAAAGAAGGAGAAATAACACATGGCATTATTTGATTTAGTAAATTTCAATGGTGAAGTATTTGATGCAGCAATGCGTGAGACACCGAATCTACGCTTGAATGAATTACTTCATTGTGGTGCGATCGTGGAACGCGGAGAATATGCATCTTTATTACCGGATCAGAAAGGCGGCAACTTTATCACTACGCTGATTAAAGCACGTTTATCCGGTCAGACCGTAAATTATGACGGTAAAACAGATATTACTGCAGAAGAGCGCGGCAATTACACCATGGGGCGCATCGTAGTCGGCAGAGCACAGGGATGGACAGAAAAAGATTTTGTATCTGATATTTCCGGGGATGATTATTCTGCAGCAGCCGGAGAAGTTGCAGAGTTTTGGGATGATGTGGATCAGGATACGCTTCTTAGCACCCTTAAAGGTGTGTTCTCTATGAGTACCGGAGAGGGTAAGAAGTTCGTAGATGCGCACACCTACGATATTACTGCAGAAACAGAAAATACTTTCGGACCTACAACCCTTAACAATGCAATGCAGAAAGCACTGGGAGATAAGAAAGCAAACTTCTCACTTGCAATCATGCATTCTGTGGTCGCTACAAATCTGGAGAATCTTAAGCTGCTGGATTACATGAAATATACAGATGCCGATGGTATCGAACGTGATCTGGGGCTTGCTACCTTAAACGGCAGGATCGTACTTATTGACGATACGATGCCGGCTGTGGAAGTTGCAGAATCTTCTAAGGGTGCGGGGGATGGATATACAAAATACACCACCTATGTTCTTGGCAACGGAGCAATCGAGTATACCAACTGTGGTGTAAAGGTTGCATCTGAAATGGATCGTAATCCGGCGAAGAACGGTGGAGAGACAACACTGTATACCAGACAGAGAAAAGTATTTGCTCCATACGGTATTTCGTGGAAGAACACAGGCGTGATCTCTCCAACCGGTGCACAGTTGGAGACAGGGACAAACTGGGAAATTGCACAGAACAACTCTTCTGATAAGCCAGATTACTTCCCGGCAAGAGCAATCAACATTGCGCAGATCATTACCAGAGGATAAAGAAAGGGGATTTCTGATGGGATACACCACATATGACTTCTACAAAGAAAAATACTATGGGGATTCTATCGAGGAATCCCTTTTCCCCAAGTGGGAAGATAAAGCATCTATGAAGTTGGATCAGCTGACCTATGGGAACATCAACGATGATATCCGAACAGAATTTGACGAACGGATTCAGAAAGTCACCTGTGCACTTGCAGATCTGCTCTATCAGATAGATTTCAAGACCAGTCACGCCAGTGATGAAAAGGGCGGCAATGTGAAGTCAATGTCCTCTGGTGGGCGGTCGATCAGCTTTGGAACAAATGAAACACTTATTGATAAGGTGCTTGGGGATAAGGTAGCACAGAACCGGTTATGTTATGACACGGTGTGCGAATACCTGTCCGGCACCGGATTATTATATGCAGGGTGTAATTATGGGATTCTTTGATAACAAGACTGTCACACTATTCAGCCGCTCATTCAATGCAGAAACCGAGGAAGAAACGTACTATCCGACACTGCTTGAGTGCGTAGACCTGGTGGAAACCAAGGGTGCGAACATCTCTAAGAGCGGCATAGATAGTGCGGATACAGTGAAATTGTATGTTGATTTCAAAAATATTGTCAAACCGTACCTTCCGCCGAAAGAGTGGGAAAATATGCCGGACAAATGCAAGCAGTATTTTTTGACATTCAATCCGGCACAGGATTTCTTTATCAAGGGAGATCAGACAGCCGTTGATCTGCCGGAAACGGACGCTTACGAATGGATGCGAAACAATTTTGATGATGTCTATAAGGTAACGAACATCGACAAATATGAGGACATTCTTCCTCATTTTGAAGTAGGGGGCGTGTAAATGGAAGAGAAGGAAAAACTTACCATACAGGATGCAGAGAACGCACAGAAAGGTGTTTTTGCGCTTGTTATGGCTTATCCGGATTATCCTGCATTATTCAAGGCAGACAACAAAACGATAAGATGGAACTCTGTCAATACAGACAGGTCTATCGGGTTATTCCCGATGCAGGGAGCGGTATATCTGAAAAAGTATGTCAGTGGCAGTTATGTGGCACAGATGCCATTTCAGATGGTTTATAAGTGTGCCCCGACTACCAATAAGTCAAGCATTGAAGCACAGGATATGTTAAACAGCCTTGCGGCATGGATGGAAGAGAGCGGGATCGAATTCAAGGACCCGCATCTGACATTGCAGTCAATCGCAAGGACTTCCCCAGTGTTTGGCAGTGAACAGGATGATAAAACGGTTATGTATGCTGTGAATATGCAGCTTAAATATTTTTATAAAAAGTAGGGAAGAGAGGATAAGAAGTCATGAAGAAAAGTGCATTCATTATGAATACGAATTTACAGTTTTTCGCAGAAGATCGTACAAATATGGTTTCTCTGCTTGATATTGGTACACTCATCGGAAGCACAGCCAAGATCGTAGAGATGGGCGATGGCTACAAAGAGATCACAGAGGACTGGGGACCGAATACTGAGTCAACCCAGTACGTCAATATGAAAAATGCAAACAATACGGTAAAGGGATATGAGTTTTCCACAACACCGGAGCGTGATTATATGTCTGACGATATGCAGACTGCAATCGATACGATGTTCAAGTTATTCCCGACCGGAAAGCAGTGTGAGACATATTATTACAGATATTACAAAACAGACATTACAAAAGGCACAGGCGATTGTATCCGCGTACCTGTCACTGTATGTCCGTCAAGTACTGGTGGATCTGGCGGTGACACACTGACATCTTCCATTCAGATCAACGGCAATGGAGCAGTAGAACTCGGAACGATCACAATTGGTTCAGATGGGGCATTTACCTGGGCACCGAAAGTATCCGGCACATCTGGAAAATAATAAACGGTGTTAATTACAAATTAGCATAATCGGGTGGGTTCCTTTCAGTCCTGCCCGATTTCTGAAAGGATGGTAATTTATGGAAGAATTAGTATTGGACAGTGGTGTCAGAAAAATTGCAATTAAAAATGAGGATGGAGATGTTATTACCGTGTTGAGCATCAATGTCGCAGATGCCGACACAGCAGAGTGTTTTGGGCAGATCATCCATAACCTGGAAAGAATCTCTGATAACTGTGAGAAAGAAGCGGCGGCATGGAAAAAAGAAAATCCACAGGAAAAAACAGAATCCGGTGAAGTTGATGTTGAAACTGTATTACAGGCAAACAGAATCCGTGTGAAATATCTGAAGCAGATCGCAGCAGAGATAGATAACTTGTTTGGCGAAGATACAGTAAAGAATGTGTATGGGGATTTTACACCGGATGAAACTGCTTTGGTGGAATTTGTTGAGAAGATCATCCCGGTCATGAATAAACTCTTCGGCAAGCGTTACGAGATGACCAGAAAACGCTATAACTCTGGCAGAAAAGGAGCGCGGGCATGATTAACGTCATGCTCGATCCGCTGCCTGAGGAATGGAACGGGTACAAGGTCAATACATCATTTCGGATCGGTATCCAGGTATTCCTTGTGCAGTATGACAAAGAACTGAATGAATATGAAAAGAGTGACGCACTGATCTATCTGCTGTTCGATGAACGCGAGCACCCGGATGGGGATGAACTTCGTCAGTGTGTAGAGTGGTTTCTAAATGGCTGGTTCCATGACAAACCGGGATCATCAAAGGATAACCGCAGGCTGGTAGATTACGACATTGACCAGTGGCGTATCTATGCAGATTTCCGGCAGATATACGGGATTGATCTCTCCTTGGATGAAATGCACTGGTGGATGTTTAATGGTCTGCTCTGGAATATGCCTTATAAACAGTCATCGTTCCAACAGGTCATTGAGATCCGTAGAAAGAAAATCACATCCAAGATGGGAAAAGAAGAGAGACAGGCAATCAAAGAAGCACAGGAAATGTATGCGTTAGAACAGCCTGAGGAAAAGAAAGAATATACCGAAGATGAAAAATCAAAGATTGATGAATATGACCAGATGATGGAAGAGATCAGAGCCAAGAAGAAAGCAGAAAAAGAACTGGGATTAGCTTAGAAAGAGAGGATTGCATATGGCTGGTGGATATGATGGAGAAATCAGAATAAGGACATTAATTGAAAATGGAGATGCATCCAGCAGCCTGTTGCAGTTAGAAGCAAGGTTTCAGAAATTGACACGGGAATCACAGAGGCTTACGGATGAGATGCGGCAGATGGAACAGCGGAAGATTCCGACAGAGCAGTATAAGAATTTACAGAATACATTTGATTCACTTGTTACAAAAGGACGGCAGTTATCGGAGAAATTAAAAGATACAGAAAAATATGTTCCAACAAGAGCGTATAAGGAAGCAGAGGCGGCACTCGACCGCGTTAGCGGTAGACAAGCACAATTAAATCATCGGATGCAGGAATGGGTGACACTTGGGCGTAATACAAATTCTGTTTCGTATAGAAAAATGCAAATGGAAATGGCTGATTGTGAAAGAGAATCAGACAGACTTATAGAAGCATTAAACCGGATGGAAGAAACTGGTAATGATCGTCAGATAAATGATAAATGGAAAGATTTAAGAAGTCAGATGCGGCAGGCAGGACAGGAAGCTGCGCAGATACGTGCAGAGATGACACGCATGGAAAATGAAAATGTAGCTTATATTGATCCTCGAAATACAGAAGAGTATCAGCGTCTGGCAGCAAGATTGCGTGAGGTAAACGAACAATTAAATATCATGAACCAAAGAATGCGTGAGACAGCAGAGCGTGAAACTGAAACGGGAAGAAATGCAAATGGATGCTTTGGTACTATTCAGAGTGCAACACAGCAGGCAAGTAAAATGATTGAAAAATTTATAAAACGTATAAAGAAAATAGCATTGACGTTGATAGTTTTTCAATGGGTATCAAAAGCGTTCCGGGCAATGATAGAAAGTATCCAGTCTGGCATTCAGAATTATGCAAAATATTCCAACCAATTTAATCAGAAAATGTCGGAAATGAAATCATCTGCTTTGAATTTGAAAAATTCTATTGGAGCGGCAGCAATACCGATCGTCAGTGCGCTGACTCCGGCAATAACGGTTTTATGTAATTGGCTGACAAATGCAATAAATCTTTTTAATAAATTTATATCTGCATTAACTGGTAAAAAAACGTGGAGTCGGGCAAAAAAACAGCAGGTAGATTATGCGGCATCTCTTGACAATACAGCTGATGCAGCAAAAAAAGCAAAAGGAGCATTGCAGGGATTTGATGAATTAAATGTTATCAGTTCAAATGATTCCGGTGGTAGCAGTGGCGGTTCTGGCAGTTCTGGGGATGGAGTTGGTTATGAGGAAGTTCCACTTACAGAAAAAGATTTTGCATGGATTGAAAAGATTAAGAAGGCTTTTGAAGCTATATTGCCGGTCGTGGTTGCGATAGGTGCAGCATTATTGGCATGGAAGATTGCAACTTTTCTTTCGGATCTGATGAAAGTACATCCGATTCTTGGGACTATATTATCCATATTAGCGATTATTGCAGGATTAGCACTGGCGATATACAGCTATTTTCACATGTGGAATGAAGGTGTCGATTGGCAGGGATTAATTGGCTATATTTTAGGCGTATCACTTGCTTTTGGTGGCTTATATGCGTTGTTCGGTCCTCTTGTTGCAGGCATATTTTTAATTATAGCGTCAGCCGCCGGACTTATATTGGCTCTTAAGGATATCAGTGAAAATGGATTGAATGCAAAAAACGCATCGTTATTATTGGTATCTGCAATAGGATTGATAGCTGGAACGTTTTTGGCACTCGGAACAACTGTAGGTGCGATTATGATGATTTTAACCGGAGGCATTCTTGCGGCAGTCAGCTTTGTCGATATGTTAAACAATGGTTTTAGCTGGATGAAAGAAATTCTTATGTTGATTGGTATTGCATTGATGGCGGTAGGCGCAATTATTCTTGGTGCACCTGCACTAGTTACAGCAATTATAGCGGCGATTGTAGCAGTAGTACTTACTCTGGTTGTTGTTATAAAAGAACACTGGGAAGAAATAAAAGAATGGTTTTCAAAAGTTGGTGATTGGGTCAAAGAACATATTGTAGATCCAGTTAAGGAAAAAATTTCGGACTTATGGACAGCAATTTGCGACATATGGGGAAATGTATCAGATTGGGTTAAGGAGCATATCGTAAATCCGGTTAAAGAAAAAGTTACGGAATTATGGACGGCAATCAGTAAAATATGGGGCACGGTATCAGAATGGTTTAGTGAACACGTTATTGAACCGATTGTTGCATTTTTTGAAGGCTTAAAGAAGAGAGTGGGACAGATTTTCGAGGGTTTGTGGATTATTATACAGGCTATTTGGATTATCGTATCAGGTTGGTTTAATGAACATGTTATTGAACCGGTAGTGGCATTTTTCAAAGATTTATGGGAAAAAGTTTCTACATTTTTCAAACAACTTTGGGAAGATATAAAAGCGGTATGGAACACGGTATCGGAATGGTTTAGCGAACATGTTACTCAACCAGTAGTTACATTCTTTAAGGGAGTATGGGATCAGGTATCTGGATTCTTTAAACGACTTTGGGAAGATATAAAAACAGTGTGGAGTGCAGTATCGGCATGGTTCAATGTAACAGTAATAGATCCTGTGAAAAACGCGTGGAAAACAGCAACAGAAGCAATCGGCGGATTTTTCAAATCTCTTTGGGAGGGAATACAAACCGGAGTTGTAAATGCTATGAATGCAGTTATTGGTGGAATAGAGTCTGCTATAAATTTTATTGTTGGCGGTATTAATAACATCCTTGGTGGTTTTAATAAAGTCGTTTCATGGGCTGCTAAAGTAGCCGAGGTAGACTGGGGGGGAGTTGATCTAGTTCCGACAGTAACACTTCCGAGAGTACATCTTGCCAACGGCGGCATCACAACTGGAAGAACATTCGCAGAAATCGGAGAAGCAGGACGCGAAGCAGTACTTCCGCTCGAAAATAACCTGTCTTACATGAAACCGCTTGCAGAAATGATCGCAAGTGAGATGAAAGGCGTGCAGACGGTGCGGATCGTAGCGGACGAAGGAAAGATTTTCAAAATTGTAAAGGAAGAGGCAAACGACTATTACCGGAGAACCGGAAGTCCGGCATTTGACTTTTAGGAGAGGAGCGTATAAATGGCATACAGCGGATTTTTAATAAAAGTAGGCAATTACACAGTTCCTTTCCGGTATATAGAGGCAAAGAAGTATAAATGCGGAATCAAGGGGCAGGATCTTAATTCTTACCGGGATGCGAACGGGATACTGCACCGGGAGGCATTGAGCAACGTCTCGATTAAAACGGAATGGGAAACGCCGGGAGATATAGATGAGAAAGCATTGCGTGCACTGATGGATAACATCAGATCCCAATATTCCCATGCAATCGAAAAGAAAGCACTTGTTACCGCATGGATGCCGGAAATCGGTAATTATGTAACGATGTACTGCTATATGCCCGACGTGGAGTATCAGATAGATTATGCAGATGAATGGACGGTCCAGTATGGATCATTCCGGCTGGCATTTATCGGATATGGAGGTGTAATTGGATGATTGATTTTAAATATGCTGATTTATTTAAACAGAATAGCGTTGATATTCAGCTTGAGATTATTTCTGATGATGGAAAAATCCATATCACAAATACGGAATTTCATGAGGAAGAGTTTGAATTAACAGAAAGCCTGTGTTCACAGTCTGAATTGACTTTTGGTGCTGTCGAAGCCGGATCTGTAAAATTTAAGGTATCAAATATTTTTCTTCCAATGAAAGGGAGATGGATGACCGTCAAAATGATAATTGGCGGGCACACAGATCAACCCTTTTTGATAGGAAGATTCAAAGGTTATTCCGATACACCGACTGCTGACAGAAAATACCGAGATGTAGTTGCATATGATGCCCTTTATGACATTTTAAATGCAGATGTGGCAGCATGGTATAACACTGTCTTTCCATCCCATAAAGAGCAGCAGAAAGATAAAGATGGAAAAACTACGACTGTTACAGTTTATGATCCAGTCACAATGAAACAGTTCCGGAACAGCTTTTTTAAGCACTTCGGGATCGAACAGGCGGACATTGCTCTCATTAATGACAATATGTCTATTGAGAAAACGGTAGCGGTCACGGCATCCAGTGAGACAAGCTCTGCTACAGAGGAATCAAGCACCATAGGCGAATCCATGAGCGGCAAAGAAGTGTTGTCCTGCATTTGTGAGATCAATGGCTGCATGGGTCACATGGGGCGTGACGGGAAGTTTCATTATATATATCTGGAGCAGAATATACAGGGACTTTATCCGAGAAACGATCTTTATCCGGCAGATGATTTGTTCCCAAGAGATCCGAAAAGCAACCGTATCGGGAAGGATTTATATATAACGGCTGAGTATGAAGATTCTCTTGTTAAAACAATCAATAAGTTACAGATCCGGGAGCAGAAGAATGATATCGGCGTGATCGTGGGTACTGGAGACAATGCTTATGTGATCGAGGATGATTTTCTTGTATATGGCAAAGGCACAAAAGAACTGAAAGGCATTGCAAAAAATATCCTTTCCAAGATCAGAGGGATTGTTTACCGCCCGTTTACAGCGGACTGCAAAGGAAATCCGTGTCTTGAGGTCGGGGATGCAGTGCGGCTGCCGACCAGATATGAACTGATTGAGTCCTATATTCTGAAAAGAACCCTGAAAGGTATACAGGCTTTGCGTGATGATTTGGAAGCGGATGGGGAAGAGTACCGAACGAGTAAAGCGAATGGAATACAGAGAAGTATTTTGCAGCTTAAGGGAAAAAGCAATGTATTAGAGCGGTCGATTGAAAAGACACAGAGCACGATCGAGGATAAAGAGAGGAAATTAATATCACAGATAACGCAGACTGCGACTGAAATCCGGACGGAAGTGAAAAACACAGCCGATGGTCTATCATCACGGATTACTCAAAACGCAAATAATATTACAGCAGAAGTAAAAAGAGCACAGGGGCAGGAAGTTGAACTTGCAGCAGCTATTAAAATCAATGAGGACAAGATTACAGCGGAAGTTACGAGAGCAAGCGAAGCAGAGGGCGATTTGTCCGGAAAGATAGAGGTGACCGCAACTAAGATACGGTCAGAAGTCAGTGCTTCTTTAACAGTATGGGATACCGAAGATTATGACGTTACACATTGTGGTTTAGGGAATCCACAAGATACATACCCTGCATCTTCGTATTATTCTGGACACAGTTTTTTGGATCAGAATACTGGAAAGTTTTATGGTTGCGAACCAGATGGTGGAATAAGCAGTGGAAAATACAAATGGACTCTGATAAAGAAATTTAAGCAGCTTTCATCGAGTGCGTCCAGTACGATTACGCAGTCATCAAAGCAGATCAGCTTGAAAGTATCAAAAGACAGCGTCATTTCAGAAATCAACCAGTCAGCCGAGGGCATAAAAATCAAAGCAAAACTTTTGGAATTAAAAGGCTCTATGGAGATAACTGGCGGGTATGTGCATATTCAGACGGAAGAAAGCACAGCAAATTTGATTGAATTTAAAAGAAGCGGTACATGTGTGCAGATGGGAACAGATGGCTTTAAAGCGGTAGAAGGAACACTTGAAAGTCCAAACCATCAATGTGTCGTTCAATATAATCATATCTCACTAAATAAGGGCGGAACAGATACGGATCACTGTATGATTAATCTGGATGGGGATACCGGTGTTGCTGGATTTAGAGGGGGGATAATTGATGGTTCAGATAAAAGAATAAAAAACACAATCAAGGATTTAGATAAACATGAATCAGCTAAGACCATTTATTCCTTAAAACCAAAGTCGTACCGTTATAATTTTGAAGAAACCGGTTATCATCATGGATTCATTGCACAAGAAGTATTAAAAAGTGTGAAAAAGGGATGGAATATATGCCCGAAAGCATTTCCAAATGAGAATGGAGAAGTTTTTTACGGCATGAGGTACACAGAACTTATTGCAGATCTGGTAGCCACAGTGCAGTTACAGCATGAAGAGATAGAAAATCTGAAAGAAAAGGTGGAAAGTTTATGATTAACGCAGAAATCCGAGAGTTTGAGAATGACATTATTAATTATGTAAATGCCTGTGAAAGTATTCCGGTTGAGGTTAAATATCTGGTGTTTAAAGATATTTTGCATCAGATCGAATCAGAAGCAAATAGAAATGTGATTGCCGAACGGGAACAGATGGAGAAAGACATGGAAAAGGAGGGCAAGGAACATGAATAAAGCACACGTACCTATCAACTGGGAGAATTACCCAAGCGATGAGACTCCGTTGAACGAACGAAACCTCAACAAAATGGATAGTGCTATCGGCATTATTGACGACAATGTAGTTACCCTGGATGCGACAAAAGCAACCAAGACAGAGGTAGCAACTCTTGTTGCAGACGTGACCTTTGAGGAATCGACAGGAATCATTACGATCACAAAAAAGAACGGTTCTAAGATTACAATAGATACGCAGATGGAGAAGATTGCTGTCAACTTCACTTATAATCCAACTACACAGCAGATTATCCTAACTCTGATTGATGGCACAAAACAGTACATAGATCTGTCAGCACTGATTACACAGTATGAATTTCTTGATTCTGATACAGTGGCATTTTATATCGATTCATCCGGCAAGGTGTCGGCAATCGTGAAAGAGGGAAGCATTGAAGAAAAGCATTTAGAACCAAATTATCTTGCCAAGATTAAGGTTGAGGCGGCAAAAGCCGAATTGAGCCAGAAAGCGGCAGCAACGTCTGAAGCCAATGCCAAAATAAGTGAGAATGCCGCAAAAGCCAGTGAGACGGCTGCAAAAAAATCAGAGGACAATGCCAAGGCGTCCGAGACAGCGGCAGCGAAGTCAGCTACGGCGGCAGCGGCATCCGAAAGCAACGCAAAAGTCAGTGAGACATCCGCCAGTGAATCATCCGCCACAGCCACGGAGAAAGCATCATCTGCCAGTCAGTCAGCTGATACAGCAGCCGAAAAAGCAGATATTGCAACTCAAAAGGCTGCGGAGATCATCGGTAAAGCCGAATCTGCAGCAGATAGTGCAACCAAAGCACAGAGTTATGCTGTTGGTGGTACAGGAAGCAGAGAGGGTGAAGATTCTGACAATGCAAAGTATTACTATCAGCAGGCAAAAGATGTATCAGAAGGACTTAAAGGTGGATTGCAGCCACACGGAACAGTTGCATTTGCAGATCTTCCGGCACTTGCGGATGTTAGCACAGGGTGGATGTTCAATATTTCAGACGAATTTACAACCACGGATGACTTTAAAGAGGGAGCAGGGAATGTAATTCCTGCCGGTGCCAATATTTATAAAACATCAGATGAAAAGTGGGACGTGCTTGCCGGAACTCCGGTAACTGGAATTAAAGGTGTCAACGAAGATTCTTTTCGTCGTGGAAATGTAGTGCTTACGGCAGAAAATGTTGGAGCAGTGTCAACCGGGGGAGATACAGCAGAGAATACCACAGCATTTACAGCAGCACCCGCAAGAGAAAATCTCAAAAGCGGTGAATCCCATGCGACACTGTTCGGAAAGATTGTAAAGTGGTTTTCTGATCTGAAAGAAGTTGCATTTACCGGAAAAATCCCATGGTCTGACGTGACAGGTAAACCGAGTACATACGCACCATCCAGCCATACGCATGATGAACGATATTATACAGAAAGTGAAGTTGATTATATATATTCTGGTATTATGCAGAATCTTATCAGCGGAGACGAAAATGTGACGACAAAATTATCAAAAAACATTGCAAATGGAGATGCGACGCTTGATAACAGAATAACAGCAGTTGCCAACGCATTAAAAGGATATCTTCCGTTGTCAGGCGGAACGTTAACGGGAAGTTTAGATATTGCATCTGGAAAATATATCCATGGAACACATACAAACGGAACAATTCTTGACATTCTGGGATTAAATAAGAACAATAACTGCCATGTCGGGAATGATACAACTCCGACGTTTCTTCATGGAGCGGGGTATCAATTAGATATATCTGGAGCATTCATTTGTCCGAATGTATCGAACCAGATGTCATGCGGAACAAAAAATAAATTATGGACAACTGTTTTTTCGAAAACAGGCGCTATTAATACCTCTGATCGTACAAAAAAACATAATATTATCGATTTAACGGAAGCGTATGAGCAGCTGTTTTTAAAATTAAAACCGAAGTCATTTATTTTTAACGATGGCGATCGTGTACATATTGGTGCTATCTCACAGGATGTCGAAGATGCTATGCAGGAACTTGGAATCGAGCCGGAGAAGTTTGCCGGATTCTGTAAAGATATTCGATACGAATACACAGAATACAACGAAGAGGATGGTATGCCGATTGAATCCTCAAAAGTCCCATGCAAGGACGAGGACGGAAATATCATTTATGACTATGCGCTTCGCTATCAGGAATTTATTTTCCTTACTGTTCATATGGTTCAAAAGTTGTGGAAACGCGTTGACGTAGTAGAAAAAGAAAATGCAGAGATAAAAGAACAGATCAGATCGATGTGACAGGATATTGAAGAATTAAAGAAAGTGAGAGCCTAAGAGCCGATTACATGACCATGTGTTGTGTAGCCGGCTCTTTTAAATAACAAGCCTTCGGGCAGAAAGAGAGGAAAATTTTATGAAATTTGACAAAATCAACATGATCTATGGACTGATCGCAACAATCGGGGCGGCATTGTTCGGCGAGTACTGGTTTTTATTTGCCGGATTCCTGATTCTTAATGTGATCGACTATGCAACCGGGTACTGCAAGGCGAGATTCTATAAAAAGAATGAGTCGAGCGCCATCGGTGCAAAGGGCATCTTTAAAAAGGTGTGGTACTGGGTGGTGATCGGACTTGCCTTTTTCATATCGAATTGTTTTATAACAATGGGCGAGGTCATAGGCGTGCAGCTTGAATTTGTACTGCTGTTTGGATGGTTTACCCTTGCTACATATTTGATAAATGAAATCCGGAGCATCTTGGAAAATTTGGTAGAGATGAATGTGAATGTGCCACAGTTTTTAATTGCAGGACTGGATATTACACAGAAATTGTTAGACAGCAAAACAGAGATTAAAGAAAGCGAGGTAGAAGTTAATGGCAAATAGAAAAATTGGACAGGCTGGTCTGAATCTTATCAAACAGTTTGAGGGCTGCCGACTTACAGCCTATCAGTGTTCTGCAGGTGTGTGGACGATCGGGTACGGTCACACTGCCGGAGTATATAAAGGGATGAAAATCACACAGGCACAGGCAGATGCATTTTTAAAGCAGGACATAGCAAAGTTTGAAAAGTATATCAACAATCCGTCCTATGTCCCATTTACGGACAAACTTAACCAGAACCAGTTTGATGCTCTGGTCAGCTTTGCTTTCAATCTGGGACAGGGCAATGTGAAAAAGTTGTGTACAGGCAGAGTAATGAATCAGATTCCGTCTGCAATGCAGCAGTACTGTAAGGCTGCCGGTAAAACATTACCGGGATTACAGCGGAGAAGAAAAGCCGAGGCAGCTCTTTATAATAAGAAAGTAGAGAGTTGCGCCGGTGCAACCACTACCACAGTGAAAAAAACGGAGGATTATAACATGAATACAATTAAAAAAGGCAGCAAGGGCAATGCAGTCAAGGTATGGCAGATCATCATCGGTACGACGGCGGATGGCAATTTCGGCAGCGGTACGGAAAGCATGACAAAGACATGGCAGAAGAACCATGGACTGACGGCTGATGGAATTGTTGGAAAGAACTCTTGGAAAGCAGGCTTAGAGTCGTTATAAAAATTGCAGTTTATTTGAATGAGAGAGCCGGTGCGGAGAAATCTGTACCGGCTTTTGACATGCAAAGTGTGCAATATATAAGGGCTGCATTGATTTTGTAACACGTAGTATGAAAAATATTTGTTTATATTGTATATAGAACAAATGTTCTAAATGTGATATTATAACAGCATAAAAAATAGCCCGGAACGTTGGGACGAAACCGAGCTATCTGACTTAATTAAGTTGTATATAATATAACATATTACGACAAATTTCTCAAGTTTTTCTTGTGTATTTACACCGGCGTAGTATAATGAAAGAAAAACGTTGGGGGTATGTTTATGCCAAAATTATATTTAGCCAAAGTAAATTTGAATTCTAAAATATTTTCTGTGTATGAGAATGAATTGGATATTAACGATGTGTTAAAAATTATATACGATAGATTAAATACAGATGAACGATGTGGGTATTCTGTAAATGCAAAACATAATGATTCAACAGGAAATGAGATTTCGTACTTGAGGTATTCATATTATTATTTTGCAGATTTAAATAAAAGTGATATGAAAATAACAGGAAAAATGATAAGAAAATATTCGAAATTCAATGATAAAGTAAATGAAAAAACAGGAAAAGTTGAATCTGTATTGACAAATGAAAGTGTAGCGATTAGATTTTATTTTGACATAGAAAAAGAAATGGTAACCTTTTGTGAAAGACAATGCTTTGGTTATAATCAGTTTACAGACGGTTTTAATGAATTACTAAATAAATGTGTAAAGGATTATGAATTTCAAACATATTTACAAAAAGACAAAAATAGGTTAGAGGAAAAAATTAAGGAATTATATAAAATAACTAAGGTGAAAGCGGTACTTATACCACCAAATCCGAATGGAGGAAATGTTAGAAGTATAAAAGATAATTGTATTAATACAAATTCAACAAAAATGACATGGGAATTTGAATCAGATGATATGAAAATGGATTCGGAGGAGATGAAAGAAATCCGAGAATATATTTCGGCAGGATACGGTGATTTGACAGCTACAGGAGTTGACTTTAATGGTAAAACTCAAAGAATTAGCTCTAGCCAAGATGCAGCGTTTTGCATTGATATTTCGGAGAATTTAAATGATGAAGAATTTGTCAGGGAATCAAAACATTTTTTGATAAAATTTGAGGAATATAAGAATAAACAACGAAATGTATAGAAATGTGGTGGAAAATGAAAAAGATAGATGATGAAAGTTTTTCTGCAATTTTTAAAACGAATAAGTTCAAAGAATTATATGATTTTGGAACTGTAGAAGTGAGGGCAGCAATTATTGTCTCTATTATATCTATTGCGGTTTCTACTCTGTACATAAAAGTCAATGGGATAAATGAATATGTTAGCTTTGTTGGTACAGTATTTTGGAATATAGGAATTGCCCTCATAGGCTTTTTAGGATTTGTTGTTACCGGATTGGCAATATTGACAGGATCTATATCTGGGAAAATAGTAAATTACATGAAAAAAAGAAATGTATATGATTGTTTATACGGAATTTTATTAAGTTTCTACTTTATAGGATTTTTAATCGCCATTCAAATTATAATTACATTTTTGGCGGAGATTATTATAAATATAAAATTAAATGCAGTGTTCTATTTGTCTGTTTTATTTGTATTTCTTATGGTGTATCTGTTTGTTTTTATTATATTTTATTCTGTTGGTTTAATAGGAAATTGTGTAAGTGTGTTCTCGATAACTTCGGATATTGAAAATAATTTGAATCAAGAGGAAGAAAAAGAGAGAGAATTATATAACTCATACCGGATTATAGCACTGGAAAATATTATATTGAAATCAGCAAATATGAAGGAGTATGATGCATACGAAAAAAAAATAGACGAACTGATAAAGAAAGATAGCAGGACTTCTGAATTACAAAAGGACAAGTTGATAAAATTCAAGAAAAAGCATTTTGATAAAGAGTGAGAGTTTAACTTTTATGAACGTTCCAACCCAGCCCCAAGGGCTGGGTCTTTTCATATCCAACATCTCCATCCCAATTCCTCCGTCCCAATATCTGTCAACAGCCCCGCCACTTTATTATATGGCATACTATACCTCTGTGACAGATAACGGAACGATGCGGCCGCCTCTCCATCTGGTCCTCCATACTGACTGATGATAATCTGGGCGATTTTGGCATTGGGTCTTGTAATGTTGACTGGAAATTGCAAACGCTTTTCATAGTTCCACATTTAACAGTCACCTCCTTCCCAAGGCCAGGGGTCTGATGCCCAGCACCAGTAATTATCCGGATTTGTAGTGTCGATGGTAAGCGGTGTGTAATTTTGTGCGTATGCGCGCAGCGCTGTGCGCCGCAGATCAGCATAATGATTGAAATATTTTAAAGCATTTTCATCATCTGGATGAGTGTCAAGATATTCTGTGATTTCCACGACTGCAAAGCTGACCATGTCGATCCAGTGAAGAAGCTGTGATTGATTCATCTGACTGATCATCATCGGCATCTACCTCCTTTTGCAGCTAAAAATGGTTTATCCAGTTCTGGAAAGATTGTTCCTGCACTAAGTGCACGATCCGGTTCGTAAACAGAAGAAAATTGCTGCCAGGGAACATAGGCCATGGCGAGTACATGATCTGAATCGCAACTGGGATTCCCTGAAGGGGAGATACATTCCATGCAAGGCATAGATTCTGCATTTGGTGCAGAAGAAACAGGTGAACGTCCGCAGGAACGACCTGCATTCCCGGACATATGATAAGGTCTCATAATTGTTCTATTCCTTTTATCGTTAATTTTATAGTAAGATATGTAGAAAAGAAGATTTTTGTGCACGTATGAACATGATGTAAAAAAATAACTGAATATAGTCAAAAAAGCCTGCTTTTATATCGAAAAAAGCAAAAACGTGATTGATAAATATGTAAAAAGCCTGTAAAATAGATAAGTGATGTAGTGATAAGACGGCATAATACGAGAAAGGGGAATTAGAATGAAAAAAAGAATCGTTGCAGGAATGCTGTTTACGACAATCTTGTGTATGGCGTTTGGAGGCTGTGGAAATACGGCAGATCAGAAAAGTACAAACAGTGATGGCGCTGTGGAGTCAGTAGTACCGGGGGCAGAAGCATCTACAGAAATTGCTTTTGGAGATACGGAAGCGGATAACGGAGTGGTACAGCTGAAAGTCTGGTCAGAGGAAGATAATTTTGATATGTTAAACCAGATGATAGACAGTTTTAAACAGAAATATGCCGGGGAGGCAAAGCTTGAGATAACATTGGAGCAGAATGCAGATTCTGATACAAAGGATGTCTTATTAGGAGATATTCATAATGGTGCAGATGTTTTCTCGTTTGCGGATGACCAGCTTTCTGCAATGGTTGCAGCAGGTGCGTTATATCCGGTGCCAAATGCAGATGAGGTAAAAAATGCAAATTTAGAGGAGGCAGTTTCAGCTGCATCTATTAATGATACATTGTATGCTTATCCGATGACGGCAGATAATGGATATTTCCTTTATTATGATAAAAATGTTCTTTCTGATACAGATGTTCAGACGATGGATGGAATATTAGCAGCGCTGGATGCTGCCGGTAAATCGTTTTCCATGGAGTTAAATTCTGGATGGTATCTGTATTCGTTTTTTGGAAACACAGGTTTAGAGTTTGGTATCAATGATGATGGTGTGACAAACTATTGTAACTGGAATTCAACGGATGGAGCGATTAAGGGAATTGATGTAGCACAGTCTATTTTAAATATTACAACCAACCCGGCATTTATCAGTCAGCCGGATGGCGATTTTGTTACCGGAGTACAGAATGGTACAATCGGTGCCGGAATCAGTGGTGTATGGAATGCTGTTTCCATTAAAGAGGCTTGGGGAGACGACTATGGTGCAGTAAAGCTTCCGACCTATACAGTAGCAGGACAGCAGATACAGATGTCATCCTTTACCGGATATAAAATGATGGGTGTGAATACGTATTCAAAATATCCGGAATGGGCTGCAAAATTAGCAGACTGGCTTACAAACGAGGAAAACCAGACCATTCGTTTTGAAGAGAGAAATCAGGGACCGTCTAATACCAATGCGGCAGCGTCGGATGCTGTAAAACAGGTACCGGCAATCCAGGCTGTTATTGCACAGTCTGAGTTTGGTAAACTGCAGCGTGTTGGAAACAGTTACTGGGATGCATGTTCTGCATTTGGTGATACGATGGCAGCAGGCAATCCATCCGGACAGGATCTTCAGGAAATTATGGATATACTTGTTGATGGTATCACGGCATCCACGGCTAAATAAGTAACAGGAGGACAAATCACATTATGAAAAAACAGGGACGTTTCAGCACAAAAATGATCATACTGATTCCAGTGTTTGTTCTTGGAATTGTGTCCATTATTTCGAGTATTCTGGCAGTAAGGAATATCCGTAAAGTCAATGCAAATGCAACACAGATCGCAAATGGCTATATGGTCTGTATCGCAGATTTAGGGTCGATTCAGAAAGAAACGGAAAAAATTCACCGTCTTGGATTATCACATATTGTTGCAACAGATCTTGATTCCATGATTTCTCTTGTAGATGTCATCCGCTCAGAACAAACGGTGCTTGATGGATATCTGTCAGATTTTGAACAGTTTATAGATGATTCGGATCGTGAAAATTATGAAGCGATATTGTCAAATTATGATGGGTTAAAATATGAGATCGCAAATCTTATGGCATATAGTGCAAATGGAAATAAAGAGGCTGCCTATGCCTTGGCAAACGGCGCGATTTCAGAGTATGCAGACAAGATTGATCAGAATATCACGGCAATTCAGGAAATAGTAAATAACAATGCGGACACAGCAAAAACGCAGTTGACGGCTGTATATAATTATTCACTGACTGTTAGTTTTATTACCATTGCGGTAAGTATAGCATCTCTGCTGGTTGCAGTATTTTCCGTATTAAAGATGGTAATTGTACCTCTTTCTAAAACACAGAAAGAGATTACCGGAATCATTGACGGTATTGATAAACGGGAAGGTGACCTGACTAAACGTGTGACAATCATGTCGAACCAGGAAGTGGCAGCAGTCGGCAGTGGCATTAACCTTTTCATGGGAAAATTACAGGATATTTTTAAGACGATCATTCATAATTCAAAACGTATGGAAACGGTAGTCAATGAAGTCCGTGAAAGTGTTATGACATCAAACAGCAGTGTGTCTGATCTGTCTGCATTAACGGAGGAACTTTCAGCTACCATGCAGGAGATGTCAGATAATGCTTCTTTGATCAATTCCAATACGGAATCTGTTGCGGGAGAGGTAAATCAGATTGCGGAGCGTACAACTGAGATTAATAATTATACGAAGGAAATGAAAGGTCATGCGGATTCCATGGAATCTGCTGCGCGTTCTAATATGGAATCTACCGGCACGAAAGTCAATGAGATTCTTGAGGTGTTAAACAGGGCGATTGAGGACAGTAACAGTGTAAATCAGGTAAATAGCCTGACGGATGATATTTTGAATATTGCAAGCCAGACAAACCTGCTTGCATTAAATGCATCTATTGAAGCAGCCAGAGCAGGGGATGCAGGACGCGGTTTTGCTGTTGTTGCAACAGAGATCAGTCAGCTTGCAGCTGCCAGTCAGGAAGCTGCAAACCGTATCCAGCAGATCAACAGTGTTGTAACTCAGGCAGTGCATAATTTAGCAGACAATGCAAATGGACTGGTACAATATATGAACGAGTCGATTCTTCCAGAGTTTGAAGAATTTGTAACGGCCGGAAGTGAGTATAAAAACAAGGCAACCTACATAGAGAATGCCATGAATGAATTCGAATCAAAGACGGATTCATTAAAGAACACAATGATTGAGATACAGAAATCGATCAATACGATTGCACATGCCATCGAGGAGGGGGCAAAAGGTGTCAGCAATGCGGCAGACAGTACACAGGTACTTGTTACAGATATGGAGAATATCTCAAGCCGTATGGATGAGAACTTTGAAATTGCAACCGATTTAAAGAAAGAAACGGCGATATTTACAAAACTATAATGCTGGCATTGCACCTGAAGGGAAAATGTTTTAAGTATGCAGAGACAGGAGAACGATCCTGTCTCTGCTTTTTACCGTTATATTTCGATTTGTGAACTTGTCAGCAGGGAAAAATTGTTATATAATGACGTGTACGGCATTTGAAATTTGAAAATCTTTTCCGGATCATAAAGATGGAAAATGAGAATACAGGAGGAAAATAAAAAATGAGCAAAGTAAGAACAAGATTTGCACCAAGTCCGACAGGAAGAATGCATGTGGGAAATCTGCGTTCTGCATTATATGAATTTTTGATCGCAAAACATGCAGGCGGCGACTTTATGCTTCGTATCGAGGATACGGATCAGGAGCGCTTTGTAGAAGGTGCAGTTGATATTATATATCATACCTTAGAGGAGACAGGCTTAGTACATGATGAGGGACCAGATAAAGATGGCGGTTATGGTCCATACGTACAGAGTGAGCGTATGAAGACTGGTATCTATATGAAATATGCAAAAGAACTGGTCGAAAAAGGCGAGGCATATTACTGCTTCTGTGATAAGGAGCGTTTAGAGTCTTTAAAAACAGAGGTGGATGGTAAAGAGATCATGATGTATGATAAACACTGCCTGCATCTGAGCAAAGAAGAAGTAGAAGCAAATCTTGCTGCTGGCAAACCATTTGTAATCCGTCAGAATATTCCAAATGAAGGAACAACAACATTTCATGATGAACTGTACGGAGATATTACGGTAGATAATGCTGAGCTTGACGATATGATCCTGATCAAATCTGACGGATATCCAACCTATAATTTTGCAAACGTGGTTGACGATCATACCATGAACATCACACATGTGGTACGTGGAAATGAGTATCTTTCCTCTTCGCCAAAATATCAGCGTCTGTATGATGCATTTGGCTGGGAATCACCGGTTTACATCCATCTGCCGCTGATCACGGATGAAAACCACAAGAAACTTTCTAAGAGAAGCGGACATTCTTCTTTTGAAGATTTGTTAGAGCAGGGATTTTTAAGTGAAGCAGTTGTAAACTATATCTCACTGCTTGGCTGGAGTCCGGAAGATAACAGAGAAATTTTTACCTTAGATGAGCTGATCAAAGAATTTGATTACCACAGAATCAGCAAATCACCGGCGGTTTTTGATTATACAAAATTAAAATGGATGAATGGTGAATACATCAAAGCTATGGATTTTGACAGCTTCTATGAAAAAGCAGAGCCATATATCCGCGAGGTGATTACAAAGGATCTTGATTTAAAGAAAATTGCAGCAATGGTAAAGACCAGAATCGAGGTATTCCCGGATATCAAAGAGCATATTGATTTCTTTGAGGCGCTTCCGGAATATGATGTGGCAATGTACACGCACAAGAAGATGAAAACAAACGCAGAAACATCTTTAAAGGTATTAAAGGATGTACTTCCACTGTTAGAAGCACAGGAAGATTACAGCAATGACGCATTGTATGCAACATTATTGAAATATGTAGAAGAGACTGGCGTGAAGAATGGCTATGTAATGTGGCCGATCCGTACCGCTGTTTCTGGTAAGCAGATGACGCCGGGTGGTGCAACAGAACTGATGGAAGTGCTTGGAAAAGAAGAATCCATCGCGCGCATCAAAAAGGGTATTGAATTGTTAGAACAGTAAGATTTTTTGACAGGCAGGGAGATTTTAAATTTCCCTGCCGTTTCAAATCTATGAATTGAGGTAATCTATGAGCTTTAATGCATCACAGACACGGGCAATCCATCATAAAAATGGACCCATGCTCGTTCTCGCCGGACCAGGTTCCGGAAAAACCCTTGTAATTACGGAACGCACGAAATATCTGATCGAAGAGTGTGGGATAGATCCGGCGCAGATTCTTGTTATCACATTTACAAAAGCTGCGGCAACAGAGATGAAACGCAGGTTTCAGCGGAAGATGAACAGATCATGTCCGGTAACATTTGGTACATTCCATGCGGTTTATTTTGCAATCTTAAAGCATGCATATAATTACAGTGCGGATAATATTGCGAGAGAGGAACAACGCTATCAGTGTATGAGAGAGATCATAGCGAAGGAACATCTGACCTATGAGGATGAGACGGAATTTATCACTTCCTTGCTGGGGGAGATCAGTCTGGTCAAAAATTCAGGAATACAGATCGCAAATTATTATTCGAAAAACTGTGCGGAAACTGTGTTCCGGAAGGTGTACCGTGAATATCATGAGTTTTTGTATAAAAACAGACTGATCGATTTTGATGATATGCTGGTATACACGAAAGAACTTTTTGAGCAGCGCCCCGATATCCTTGCGGCGTGGCAGAATAAATACCGCTATATTTTGATTGATGAGTTCCAGGATATCAACCGGATTCAGTATGATATTATAAAAATGCTGGCAGGAGAGCGTAAAAATCTGTTTATCGTGGGAGACGATGACCAGTCAATCTATCGTTTCCGCGGCGCAAAACCGGAAATCATGCTGCATTTTAAAGATGATTATCCGGAAGCGGAGACTGTTCTTTTGGATGTGAATTACCGTTCGACAAAAAATATTGTGGCAAGTGCCGGCTGTCTTATCAGTCACAATAAAGAACGCTTTACGAAAAAAATCGAAGCTGCTGACCAGGGAGACATTCCGATCGAGTGGCAGCAGTTTGAAAGCCAGCGCAAAGAAAATGCGCGTATTATCTGGGATATTCAGGAGGCAGTGGAAAGAGGGGCAAAATATGAGGAATTTGCAGTACTTTTCCGTACCAATACGCAGCCGAGACTTCTGATGGAGCAGTTGATGGAATATAATATACCATTCCGGACAAGAGACACTGTACCAAATTTATATGAACACTGGATTGCAAAAGATATCTTTGCATATATAAGAATTGCGATGGGAAGCAGGGAAAGAAGGGATTTCCTGCAGATCATGAACCGGCCCAAACGCTATATCAGCAGGGAATCATTAGACGAGGAGACGGTGGCATTTGATGTATGGGAATGGTACTATGAGGAACAGCCGTGGGTGGCAAAGCGTATTGAAAAACTTGAGGGTGATATCCATATGTTAGAGCATTTAAGCCCTTATGCGGCAATCAATTACATAAGGAAGGCGGTTGGCTATGACGAATTCTGTACAGAATATGCGGATTACAGAAGAATTAAGGCGGATGATCTGTTTGATGTTTTAGATGAACTGTTAGATGCTGCAAGAGAGTATAAGACCTATGATGCCTGGTTTGACCACATTGAAAATTATACGAAAGAGTTAAAAGAATTTTATCGTGTGCAGAACCAGAATCCAAACAGTGTTGCGTTAGCAACATTGCATAGTGCAAAAGGGTTAGAATATGAGAATGTATACATCATTGACGTCAATGAAGGAGTTATGCCATACAAAAAAGCAGTGTTAGAACAGGAAATAGAAGAAGAGCGAAGGATGTTTTATGTAGGGATGACGCGTGCAAAAAAAAATCTGCATCTTTTTTCGGTAAAACAACTGAACCATAAAGATGCAGAAATTTCGCGCTTCATCAAAGAAGCTCAGAACTAATCATCCATTTCCTCAAAGGCTGCTTCATCTAAAAGCTCGTCAAAACGGTCGGATACAGCTTCGTATTCATCATCATCCTCGATATTATCAAGGGAAGGATTGCCTTCACTGTCCTCAGAATAACGATAAATAAATACTTCGCCTTCCTCGTTCTCCTCGCCATTTTCATCGAGTGGGAGAAGTGCAATGTAATCACGTTCGCCAACAGTAAAAATGGTAAGAATCTCACATTCTACCTGACTTCCGTCGTCAAGATCAAGGGTTACAACGATATCTTCATCGTCATTGTTCTGGTTAAAATCACTCATGCCGATACCTCTCTTTTTTGTAATGGTCCTAATAAAGACAAAGACATCATAACATAATCGGGTGTGATTGAACATATTTTTCTATACAAAATGTAAAAAAAAAGGTATACTATTTTATTATAGAAAAAATACCGGGGTACGATAGAAAAGGTGGCAGACAGCATGGATTACACGATCAGAGAAGGCGATTACGAAAAATTAGGAGCACAGAAAAAGAATGATGCAGTTATTTTCACATTTGAAGGGGAAAAAGAAGAAAACTGCAGCATTCTTTTTTATGGGAAAAAAGCAGAGCCTGTCTGCAGAATTCCTGTACCGGAAGAATATTGCCGCGGATCAGTACGTTCTGTAGCTGTAGCCGGCAAGTTATGGAAAAATTTAAGATACAATTACGAGATAAATGGAAAAATCATTACGGATACCTATGCGACCCGTATTATAGGCAGAGAAAAATGGAACGATAAAACCCGCAGTGAGAATGATTATTTTATCTGTGGCGGTGCATATCCGCAGCCGTTTGACTGGGGAAATGACAGACAGCCGGAGATTAAACGACAGCAGATGGTTATGTATAAACTGCATGTGCGTGGCTTCTCCATGGATGATGCATCCTGTCCGAGAAAAGAGAGGGGGACATTTCGTGCAGTCGCAGACAAAATCCCGTATCTGAAGGCACTGGGTGTTACGACAATAGAGCTAATGCCTGCTTATGAGTTTGAAGAGCAGATAATACCAAAGAAAATGACGCTGCCGGATTATCTGAAGTGGGACAGCCAGAGCGATGATCTGATCAAACCGGAAATAGTACAGCTGGAGAAAAAAATTAATTATTGGGGATATGTTCCGGGCAACTATTTTGCTCCAAAGGCTTCTTACAGCAGCAGTATAGATGCTGCGTCTGAGTTTCGGGAGATGGTGCGCACATTACATCAGAATGGAATGGAATGTGTGATGGAATTTTATTTCGCACCTGGGATGAATCAGAATGTGATTCTGGATGCACTGCGGTTCTGGGTACGGGAATATCATGTAGATGGATTTCATCTGCAGGGGGATGCACTGCCGGTTACAGCAGCAGCGCAGGATCTTCTGCTTAGCAGAACGAAGTTATTTTATACGCACTTTGATCCGATCCTGTTGGAAAATACAAAGAAATATCATCATTTATATGTATATAGTGATGAATATCTGTATCCGGCAAGGAAAATGCTGAATCATATGGAAGGCAGTCTTAACGAGCTTTTCTGTCAGCAGAGAAAGCAAAACAGTGTGGAAGGTTTTGTCAATTACATTACAAATAATAACGGATTTACCTTGTGGGATCTGTTTTCCTACTGCGAAAAGCATAATTTGGAAAATGGTGAGGATAACTGCGATGGAAATTGCTTCAATTACAGCAGTAATTGCGGCGCAGAGGGAAATACGAGAAAAAGATATATAGATAATTTGCGGAAAAAACAGGTCAGAAATGCATTGACCATGGAGTTTTTGGCACAGGGAGTTCCACTGGTTCTGGGAGGAGACGAATTTTTAAATTCACAGCAGGGCAATAACAATGCGTATTGTCAGGACAATAAGACAGGCTGGCTGAATTGGAAAAAACAAACAAAAGAAAGCTGGCTGTATGAATTTGTGAAAAAACTTGCAGGTTTCCGCAGGGAACATCCGATCATTGCTTCGGATCATCCGATGGAGCTAAGCGATTATGGGCGGAAAGGATTCCCGGATCTTTCCTATCATGGGGAGAATGCATGGATTTCTTCAATACCGGCTGACAGACAGGCTGCGGGAATGCTCTATTGCGGCGAATATGAGAAGAAGTCAGATCAGGCACCGGATGATTATATCTATATTGGTTATAATTTTCACAGTGGTCTGTCGCATCTTGCACTGCCAAAACTTCCGCAAAATAAAAAATGGTATCTTCTGATGACTACGGCAGTGGAAAATTCATTTCTGCCGGAAAAGAGACTCCTCGAAGATCAGCATCTTTTGGCAATCGAAGGGCAGTCAATCAACATTGTAATTGGAATATAAAAGTAGTAAAGAGGGTAAAAGAATATGATAAAGGCATGGAAACATTTATGTACGATCCTGCATCACAAAAATTTAGTCCGGGCAGGCTGTTTTAAAATCGGACTTTATAAACAGGGATTATTGCATGACATGTCAAAGTATACGCCGACAGAATTTTTAGTAGGATGTAAATATTATCAGGGAACGATGAGCCCTAATAATGCAGAACGTGAAGATAAAGGATATTCTTCGGCATGGCTTCACCATAAGGGAAGAAATAAGCACCATATGGAATACTGGATGGATTATGGTGTTGGTGATGGGAGAGATGGTCAGAAACCGCATCGTGGGATCTGTGGTATGAAGATGCCGATTCAGTATGTGGCGGAGATGTATGTGGATCGTGTTTCAGCATCAAAGAATTATCAGCGGGATAAATTCAGACCGGACAGCCCGCTTCAGTACTATTTAAAAGGCAGACAGCATTATATTTTAAATGAGGACACGAAAGCGATGTTAGAACTTTTACTGGTTATGCTGGCAGTAAAAGGGGAAGATGAAGTAAATCATTTTCTGAAATATGAGGTATTAAAAGGAAAGGTTCCTTATGAGAAAGAATACCTCATTAATTTCAGGAAAAATCTGGAAAAAGGCAGTGCATATCGTCTGGAAGAGGAGCAGTGAGAACGAGCAGCCCGCCTGTGATAGGATGTGAAAATGTTAAGCGGTAGGAGTGAAGAGCCTGCCGCTTTATTGTTTTATCTGTTGGATTATAAAGAAAATCCCCGATCAGTGGATGACCGATCGATTTTAAGTGAACGCGGATCTGGTGTGTACGACCGGTCTCTAAATGCAACGACAGCAGAGATAAACCATCGTGATAAGCAAGGCGTTCATAATGTGTGACGGCACGTTCTCCGTTTTTATAGTCGATCTGGCGTTCGATCGTCGATCCATCCACGCGTCCGATCGGAGCATCGATCGTTCCAGATTCAGGTGTTTTTCCGGAGACAATGGCGATATATTCCCTTGATATCTCGCGTCTGGCTGCTGCGGTACTTAATATAGCAGAACTTAACATGTGCTTTGCAATGAGGGTCAGCCCGGTTGTGTCACGGTCGAGACGATTGACACAGCGGAATGTATAAGGGATATTCTGGTCGTTATAATAGCCACATACAGCATTCGCAAGTGTATGGTCGTAGTGGTTGAGGGACGGGTGGATGGGCATATATGCCGGTTTATCCACAGCAAGGATGTCCTCGTCTTCATAACAGATGGAAAGCGGCAGGGAAACTGGCAGAATATGTGCGGAGGATGTGTTTTCTTCCAGGTGGATAAAAAGTTCGTCGCCGGCAGATATACGTGTGCGCATGTAAGCCCATTCCCCGTTTAACAGGACGCTTTCGGGTGTCTTTTTCAGTTGTACGAAAACAGCATTTGGATATCCTTTTAGAGAGAGATACTCACGAATGCTGAAAGAATCATATTCCGGCTCTATCCGGTAATTAAATTTTCGAATCATATGGTCATTATATAATAAAACTTTGAAAAAATAAATGGGGAAAAGCACGCACAACCTGGCAAAAACATAGAATGTATCAATAAAGCTTTTAAGGTGCGTTTTGAAAACATTCTTATCTCCACTTACGCCAGAGCAGGAAAACGAATGCCTGAAAAAATTAAAAAAAGGTAGCCTTGAAGCAAAAAACGAACTGACACTTCACAATATGCGTCTGGTTGCGCATGTGGCAAAAAAATATCAGAACTCGGAAGAAGATATGGAGGATCTGATCTCGATTGGAACGATAGGACTGATGAAGGCAATTGCAACGTATAAAGAAGATTATGGGAGCAGGCTGGCAACCTATGCAGCCAGATGTATCGATAATGAACTTCTGATGTATTTTCGGGCAAAGAAGAAAGTGTCGCGTGAAGTATCGTTATATGAACCTATCGGTATGGATAAAGAGGGAAATCAGATCCATCTGCTTGATATTGTGGAGAGTGAAGAACCGGATGTTGTGGAACTGTTAGAACATACAAGGCAGATTGAAAAGCTGCTTGGGCTGGTTCCTAAAGTGTTACAGGAAAGAGAATTGTTTATTATTGTACATCGTTATGGACTTTTTGGAAATAAGGAGATGACGCAGAGAGAAATTGCTTCTGCAGTTGGAATCTCACGTTCATACGTGTCACGTATTGAAAAAAAAGCATTGGATAAATTGAAAAAAAGTTTTTGCGAATAAGGTTGTATTTCTTACTATGAATGTGTTATACTTAGGCGACGGCGGATGTCGCCGCCTTATGTTCGGATTTATATCAGGTCTTAGAAGCTGGGTATGGAATTGCTCAGTGTTTCTATGCACAGGTTGTCGTGTGCATATGTCAGTAAAAATCAACTGCAGCATTTCTGCTGTAAGAATCAGATGAATCAGAAAAATGAATAAAAAGGAGGAATACGTTGTATAGTATTGTATCAACAGCGATCATACACGGAATCCAAAGTGTGCCGATTTCTGTGGAAGCAGATGTGAGCGATGGCATGCCTGTGTTTGAAATGGTAGGATTTCTTGCTTCAGAGGTACAGGAAGCAAAAGAGAGAGTGCGCACGGCACTGAAAAACTGTGGCTATGCATTGACTCCAAAACATATTACGATCAACTTTACACCTGCTAACATCCGGAAATCCGGATCTGGATTTGATCTTCCGGTTGCAGTTGCGGTCCTTACCGCATTTGGCTATGTCAGACAGGAACTGGTCGGAGAATACTTTGTAACAGGAGAGGTCGGGCTGAATGGAAAAGTACAGCCAGTAAATGGAGTTCTGCCAATGGTCGCGGAGGCAAAAGAACGAGGTATGAAGAAATGCATGGTTCCATGGGAAAATGCAAGTGAGGCAGCGCTGGTAGCGGACATGCAGGTGTTTGCCGTAAAAGATCTTGCGGAAGCTGTTACGGTTTTAAATGGAAAAGGGGAATATTATAATGAGCCATATAATATAGAAGAAATACAGGCAGGAAAGGCATTGGATTTTGCAGATGTATATGGACAGATATTAGTGAAACGTGCCTGTGAAACGGCTGTTTCAGGAATGCATAATCTGCTTTTGATGGGGTCTCCGGGTGCAGGAAAAACAATGATTGCAGAACGGATTCCTGAAATCCTGCCGCCCTTAAATGCAGAAGAACGGATGGAGCTTTCTAAAATATACAGTGTTTGCGGACTTTTAGAACATAAAAGAGGATTGATGCAGAAAAGACCGTTCCGTGCACCACATCATACGATCACACCGCAGGGACTTGCAGGTGGAGGTGCATTGCCGAAACCGGGGGAAATTTCGCTGGCACATAAGGGAATCTTGTTTTTAGATGAACTGACAGAATTTCAAAATGATACTCTGGAAATATTAAGACAGCCGATGGAGGATAAAAAAATATGTATCGCAAGACTGAATGCGAGCTATGAATATCCGGCTGATTTTATGCTTGTGGCTGCGATGAATCCCTGTAAATGCGGGTATTACCCGGATATGCAGAGATGTACCTGCACATCGGCAGCGATTAACCGGTATCTGAGGAAGATAAGCAGACCGCTTTTAGACCGGATTGATATATGTGTGGAAGTGCCGCCGATCGGATTTAAGGATCTTTACAATACCGGAAAAAGTGAACGGTCAGAAGAAATCAGAAAACGCGTTATACGGACACAAGAGATACAGAAAATGCGTTACTGTGGAGAAGAGTTCTGCTTTAACAGTCATATTCCGTCTTCTAAGATTTTTGAGTATTGTAAACTTGATAAAAAACAGGAAACTTACATGGAACGGATGTATAACAAATTAGATCTGACAGCACGGACTTATCATAAAATACTGCGTGTGGCACGCACACTGGCAGATATGGAAGAAAGTGAACAGATAAAAATGCGGCATTTAAATGAGGCGATCTGTTATAGAAATATTGATAAGAAGTTCTGGGAGGTATAGGGTGATAAATTATGCGTACTGGCTCTCAAATATTCCGGAAGTCGGAATACGCACCAGAAATAGGCTGATTGCCGCAGCAGGAAGTGCGAGGGAGATTTATGGACTGACAGAAAAACAGCTTCTTCTGATCCCTGGCGTGACGGAAAAACATGCTGCGAGGATCTTAGAGAGCAGAAAAAAAGATTATGATGCAATGTTTGAGGGGATGATAGAACAAGGAATCTGGTTTTTATCCAGAGAGGAACAGCTGTTCCCAGAACGTCTTGCCACAATCCCGGATGCACCATATAGCATTTATGTGAAAGGGAATATGCCGGCAGAGTGGAATAAAAAGACAGTGGCGATCGTTGGTGCACGCCGCTGTTCTGCTTACGGCAGATCAGTGGCAGAAAAAATAGCAGGAAAAATAGCAGAATCAGGTGCATGGGTTGTAAGCGGCATGGCATCCGGGGTTGATGGTGGCGGACATGCGGGTGCACTTGAGAAAAATGGATATACATGTGCAGTATTAGGGTGTGGGGTAGATATCTGTTATCCAAGATCAAATATTAGAATATACCAGGAGATACTTGAAAAAAATGGTGCGGTCATCTCAGAATATCCGCCGGGGACAAATCCGTCTGCGCCGCTTTTTCCTGCAAGGAACCGGATCATTGCAGGACTTGCGGATGTGGTGGTTGTTGTTGAGGCAAAAATAAAGAGTGGTTCGCTTATTACGGCGGATTATGCGTTAGAACAGGGGAGAGACATATATGCGGTGCCGGGACGTATATATGATGCGCTTAGCGGGGGATGCAATAATCTGATACGGCAGGGGGCAGGTATTATTTCTGATGTAGATGAATTCTTAAAAGAAATTGAATTACAGGGGGAGATAAATACCGGAGAAGATAATTTAAAAAATTTATTACTTGAAAAAGATGAGCGACTGGTGTATAGTTGTCTAAGTTTACGACCGAAAAACGTCGGGGAACTCTTGGAGAAGACTGGTATATTAGTACCGGACATAATGGACATACTTGCCAGACTTTTGCAAAAAGGTTTTATTACCGAGACAGTTAAAAATTACTATATCAGAAAAATATGAAAGAAATTCTTAGACACAGCAATCTGCACAAATGGAACAGAGCTGCTGTCAGAAACAATAGATGGCACGTTTTGTACACTGCTCTATTGTCATGAATAAAAGGAGATGGATGCATGGCAAAGTATCTTGTTATTGTGGAGTCGCCCGCAAAGGTAAAGACAATTAAAAAATTTCTGGGAAAAAATTATGAGGTAGTGGCATCGAACGGACATGTGAGAGATCTGCCAAAAAGCCAGATGGGAATTGATACAGAGAATGATTTTGAACCCAAATATATTACGATCCGCGGAAAGGGAGATATCCTGGCAAAACTGCGAAAGGAAGCAAAAAAAGCAGATAAAGTTTATCTTGCAACTGACCCCGATCGTGAGGGAGAGGCGATTTCATGGCATTTGAGCCAGGCACTGAAGCTGGATGATAAAAATGCACAGAGAATTACTTTTAATGAGATTACGCAGAATGCAGTGAAGGCTTCGTTAAAAGAACCGCGCCAGATTGACATGAATCTTGTAGATGCACAGCAGACCAGACGAATTCTGGATCGTCTGGTGGGATATGAGATCAGTCCACTGCTATGGGCAAAAGTAAAAAGAGGACTTAGTGCCGGACGTGTCCAGTCAGTTGCGCTTCGCATTATCTGTGACCGGGAGGATGAGATTAATGCATTCATTCCGGAAGAATACTGGACACTGGATGCAGAACTGTCTGTAAAAGGTGAAAAAAAGGCATTGCTCGCCAAATTTTATGGAGATGAGAATGGAAAAGTTACAATTTCCAGTAAAGAGCAGGCAGACCGCATCATGGCAGAGATGCAGAAAGAAGAGTTTCACATTTTAGAGGTAAAAAAAGGAGAACGTGTAAAAAAAGCTCCATTACCGTTTACAACCAGTACGTTACAACAGGAAGCATCTAAGGCACTTAATTTTCCGATTTCAAAAACAATGCGTATTGCACAGCAGTTGTATGAAGGTGTGGATGTCAAAGGTCAGGGAACGGTTGGTCTTATCACTTACTTAAGAACAGACTCTGTACGAATTTCAGAAGAGGCAGATGCACAGGCGCGGGAATATATTGCTGGAAATTATGGTGAAAACTATATTGCCGGTGAAAAAACAGCAAAGAAGAATGGAGCCAAAATTCAGGATGCGCATGAGGCGATCCGTCCGTCTGATATCAATCGTACACCTGTCATGGTGAAAGAGTCGTTATCGAGAGATCAGTTCCGCCTGTACCAGTTGATCTGGAAACGTTTTGCGGCAAGCAGAATGTCACAGGCGGTTTATGAGACAACAAATGTAAAAATTGGAGCAGGAAAATACCAGTTTACAGTATCTGCTTCTAAAATTGTATTTGACGGATTTATGTCAGTGTATACAAGCGATGATGATGAAAAGGCAGAGAATAATGTCCTGGTAGGCTCTATTGATGAGAATACAGTGCTTGGATTAAAAGAGTTTGATGAAAAACAGCATTTTACCCAGCCACCGGCCCACTATACAGAGGCATCACTGGTAAAAACATTAGAGGAGCTGGGAATAGGACGTCCGAGTACTTATTCACCGACAATCACGACACTGCTAGGAAGACGATATATTGTTAAGGAAGCGAAAAATTTATATGTGACGGAACTTGGAGAAGTGGTCAATCAGATTATGAAGGAATCATTTCCAAGCATTGTAGACGAACATTTTACCGCAAACATGGAATCGCTGCTTGATGGTGTTGAAGAAGGCAATGTAAACTGGAAAACAGTGGTACGTAATTTCTATCCGGATCTGGATGAAGCTGTGAAGGCAGCGCAGAAGGATCTGGAAAAAGTAAAGATAGAAGATGAAGTGACAGATGTTATCTGTGATGTCTGCGGCAGAAATATGGTAGTAAAATATGGTCCGCATGGCAAGTTCCTTGCATGTCCGGGATTCCCGGAATGCCGCAATACAAAACCTTATCTCGAAAAGATTGGAGTTGCATGTCCGAAGTGCGGTAAGGAAGTTGTACTTCGCAAAACGAAAAAAGGAAGAAAATATTTCGGCTGCGAGGATAATCCGGAATGTGATTTTATGAGCTGGTCAAGACCTGTTGCAGAAAAATGTCCGAAATGTGGCGGGTACATGGTAGTCAAAGGAAATAAGATTGTGTGTGCAGATGAACAGTGCGGTTATGTGACAGATCGTAAAAATGTTGAAAAAGATTCCGAATAATGAAATAATTTTAGGAAGAATATATTAAGAATATTGAATTTTCAGAATTGACGTGATAAAATATAGTACATCATGAAAGACATATATGTAGTCAGGAGGCACGCATTATGAGCGTTCAGTTGTTGGATAAAACAAGAAAAATCAATAAATTGCTTCACAATAATAATTCATCCAAAGTAGTATTTAATGATATATGCGACGTATTAAAAGAAATACTGGAATCAAATATCCTTGTCATCAGTAAAAAAGGAAAAGTACTTGGAACCGGAGTAAGACAGGGCGTCGAAGAGATCAATGAATTGATCGTGGATGAAGTAGGAGGTTTTATTGATCCGCTTTTAAATGAACGTTTGCTTGGAATCCTGTCCACAAAAGAGAATGTTAATCTTGAAACATTGGGATTTGTGGATGATGTAAAAAAATATACAGCGATCATTACACCAATTGATATTGCCGGAGAACGGCTTGGAACATTGTTTGTATACCGTGAGAACCGTCAGTATGATATAGATGATATTATATTGAGCGAATATGGAACAACTGTGGTCGGACTTGAAATGATGCGTTCTGTAAATGAAGAAAATGCAGAAGAAACAAGAAAGGTACAGATTGTAAAATCTGCGATCAGTACATTATCTTTTTCAGAATTAGAAGCAATCACACATATTTTTGATGAGATGGACGGCAAAGAAGGAATCCTTGTTGCAAGTAAGATAGCAGACCGTGTTGGAATTACAAGATCGGTGATCGTAAACGCACTTCGCAAGTTTGAAAGTGCAGGTGTGATCGAATCGAGATCATCCGGAATGAAAGGAACATACATCAAGGTATTGAATGATGTTGTGTTTGATGAACTAGACAAGATAAAGAAAGAGAATCATAAGAATAGTTAAATGAAAAGGAATTTGTTACGCTATTTGAAAAACGTGACAAATTCTTTTTTTATGAGGGTGCTTTTTACAGCATTCTGGCAACATGTTCGCTAAAAGATGCAAAAAATGTCGAAAAAAAAGAGAATTATGAAGAATCAGAACAAATTGTTGTACACGAAATCGTAAAATAATACAAGATACGGGGAAAAACAACGAAAAAAAGTAAAAAACTCTTGTGTTTTTTTTGAGATATTTTATAATAAAATAGAATAATGTAGAAAATAGTGCATGAAAGGAGCAACAGAATGTTTACAACGAATGCATTTGACTATACAAATATACTTGATAAAGCGGCTGATGCAAGCTGGATGCGTGAGAATGTTATCACTAATAATATTGCAAATATCGACACACCTGGATACAAGAGACAGGATGTTGATTTTGAATCTGTATTACAAAAGGCACTCGGTAAGACAAAATACAGCAGCCTTGATAAGAAGGTAAGAGAATTGAACCAGAATCTTGGAAAACTTACAGCGACATCTTATACGGATGCGGCAAATTATTCATACCGTCTTGACCGTAATAATGTGGATGAAAACACGGAAAATGCGGAGCTGGCTTCTGAATCATTGAGATATCAGCTATTGACGACAGCGATAACAAACAATTTCTCAAGAATGCAGACAGTCTTAAAATAAAAGAATAAAAAGAAACAAAGGATGGAAATTATATGGGATTATTTCAGGCATTTGATATCAGTGCAAGTGGTATGACAGCAGAACGCTTCCGTATGGATACGATTGCACAGAATATTGCAAATATTAATACAACAAGAACGGAAGATGGGACACCGTACCGGAGAAAGATTGTTACATTTGCGGAAAAGACAGAAACACCTTTTTCACAGTATTATGAGACGGCAAGAGCGAGAGCGGTTGGAAATGGTGTAAAAGTAACATCTGTAAAAGAAGATGATGAGACAGAAATGCGCATGGTTTATGACCCATCTCATCCGGATGCAGATGAAAACGGTTATGTTACATATCCGAATGTTAATACAGTAGCTGAAATGACGAACCTGATTGATGCAACGAGAGCATATGAGGCGAATACAACAGCATTTGATGCAACAAAAAGTATGGTACAGGCTGCACTCAACATCAGCAAATAAGGAAAGGAATGACGGTAAATGGACATTACTTCGTTGACAGGGATTACATCAGATTATATTGAAAAAGTAGCAGAACAGAACAGACTCGTAAATACTTCAGATGACAGTTTCCAGTCAGTACTTGATTCAGCAATGAATGTGTTGACAGAAACAAGTGATTTGCAGAATGATGCAGAGGCTGCTCAGATAGAATTTGCCCTTGGGAAGGCAGACAATCCGCATGATATGCAGGTTGCAGCAAAGAAAGCGCTTACAGCACTTCAGTATACAACAGCAGTAAGGGATAAAATGTTGGATGCATATAAAGAGATCATGAATATGCAAATTTAATGAATGGAGTCAGATAACATGCCGGAACAGGTGCAGAATATATTAAATAAGATTACAGAGTGGTGGAAAAAATTCAATACAAAGCAGAAAGCATTACTGATCAGTATTGTGGCAGTAATCCTTGTTGCACTGGCAATACTGGCAGCAGTTGTGAGCAAACCCAATATGGTTACGCTGCATGAATGTCAGACAACAGCGGAAGCTGGTACAGTAAAAGATCTGCTGGATGGTGAAAGCATTTCATATCAGATGTCTCAGGATGGTCTGATCTTTTATGTAGATGCGAAGGATGAAGCAGCTGCGTCTATCCTGCTCGGCAAGAATGACATTCCGAGTCAGGGAGCTTCAATCGATAATGTTTTTGAGGGCGGATTCAGCTCAACTGAGGCAGATAAAACAAAAAAATATAAAGTTTATCTGCAGAAATATTTCGCAGAACAGTTAGAGACACTGTCAAATGTTGAAAGCGCTTCTGTTACTCTCGATATTCCGAATGATGATGGAACAATTCTTGCAAAAGATCAGGATTCATATGCCGCAGTCATTCTTACCTTAAGTGGAGATATGGATGAAGATCAGGCCGCAGGTCTTGCAAAATACATAGCAACACAGCTTGGTAATAAAAATACAGATAATATTCAGATTTTAGATTCTAATTCCAATGTTTTATTTTCGGGAGATTCTTCTGATACTTCGATAGGAACAGCAAACAGTCAGCTTTCAGTAAAATCAAAGGCAGAAAATCTTGTAAAAAGCAAAGTAAAAGATGTTATGGTTGGATCTTCCCTGTTTGATCATGTGGAAGTGGCACCGGAACTCGTGATGGATTTTGACACATCGGAAGAGGCAACCCATGAATATTACGCACCAGACGGACAGACGAATGGTATGGTTGGCAGCAAGAGCGAGTATGAATCAGATTCAGAAGGTGGCGCGGCTGCAACACCTGGAACAGATTCCAATGATGATACTTCTTATGTAATCGAAGATAATAATTACACACACAGTACAGTTACAGATACAACAACCAATTATCAGAATAATGAGAAAGTAACAAAGAAATCTTCCAATGGAGGAACTGTTGATTATGCAAGTTCTTCTGTTTCTCTGGTGGCAACAAAATATCGTATCTATGATGAAGATACATTGCGTGCATCCGGAGCACTGGAAAATATGACGTTTGATGAGTATGTTGCAGCAAACAGTGACCCGACACCGATCACGGTTGATCAGGAATACATTACAATGATCTCTAATGCAACAGGAATCCCGACTGATAAGATTACGATCATTGCGCAGGAAGAACCGGTTTTCCAGTATTCTTCCGGTGGAAGAAGTGCTTCCGATTATTTACAGATTGTGCTTGTGGTTCTGATCCTTCTTCTTCTTGGTTATGTGGTATTCCGCAGCACCAGAAAAGAGAAAACCGCAGAGATCGAACCGGAGCTTTCTGTTGAGAGCCTGCTTGAATCAACAAAAGAGAGCCAGGAAGAAATGCAGGATATTGGATACAATGAGAAGTCTGAGACCCGTATCCTGATCGAAAAATTTGTGGAAGATAATCCAGAGGCGGCAGCTTCATTATTGCGCAACTGGTTGAACGAGGAGTGGGAATAAGGTATGGCAACAAATACACAGGATTATACTGGAATACAAAAGGCGGCGATTCTTTTGATTGCCTTAGGACCGGAGCGGTCTGCTGATATTTTTAAACATTTAAAAGAAGATGAAATTGAAGAGCTGACACTTGAAATCGCAAATACCAGAAGCGTTTCACCGCAGGTTAAGGAAGATGTCTTAAATGAATTTTATCAGATCTGCCTTGCACAGCAGTATATTGCTGAAGGCGGTATTGGATATGCAAAAGAACTGCTGGACAAAGCTCTTGGTGAGGAAAAGGCACAGGAAGTTATTACGAAACTTACAGCATCATTGCAGGTACGTCCGTTTGAATTTGTGCGGAAAACAGATCCAAGCCAGTTACTGAACTTTATCCAGGATGAACATCCACAGACAATTGCCATGATCTTATCATATCTGACATCCGCGCAGGCGGCACTTGTGATCGGGGCACTTCCACCGGAAAAACAGGCGGATGTTGCAAAACGTATTGCAATGATGGATCGTACATCACCGGATGTGATTAAAGAGGTAGAGCGTGTTTTGGAAAAGAAACTTTCTTCACTTGTCAATCAGGACTACACGATTGTTGGTGGTGTGGATGCAATCGTAAATATTTTAAATACGGTAGACCGTACGACAGAGAAACATATCATGGAGTCTTTAGAGATCGAAGAACCGGAACTGGCAGACGAGATCCGCAAGAAGATGTTTGTATTCGAGGATATCTTGCTGCTTGATGACCGTGCAATCCAGCGTGTACTCCGCGATGTCGATAATGCAGATCTTGGTGTTGCACTTAAGGCTGCAAATGAGGAAGTACAGAATGTTATCTTTAAGAATCTTTCAAAACGTCTGGCAGCAATGATCAAAGAGGATATGGAGTTTATGGGTCCTGTCCGTATGAAGGATGTTGAGGAGGCTCAGCAGAAAGTTGTCAGTGTTATTCGTAAATTAGAGGATTCTGGAGAAATCGTAATCTCCAGAGGCGGAGGTGACGAGATCGTTGTCTAATCTTTACAAACCATGGTTCGTACATACAGAGAGTCAGAATGCGAGGGTGATCAATTCAAATGATCATATGCAGGAATTTCTGAAACAAAACATCATAAAAGAGGCACAGCCGAAAGAAGCACGGCCGGTAGGATCGGATGGTTTTGCGGAGGGAATCATTACTGAAAAAACAGATAATGTGATCCCTGTAGAAGAACCGGAACAGGATATGTCTGCTGCAAATGAAAAAGCGGAACAGATACTTTCGCAGGCGAGGGCACAGGCGGATGTGCTGATTGACGATGCAAGACAAGAAGCAGAAACGATACGCGAGAAAGCAAAGAAACAGGGATATCTGGAAGGACAGAGTACATTAGAACAGGAGTATGACCAGAAAAAACAGCAATTAGAACAGGAACAGCAGCGGAAAAAGGCACAATTGCAGAATTCCTACCAGGAAAAACACAAAAATATGGAAAGAGAACTGGTGGATGTAATATTGGATGTGTTTAATAAAGTTTTTCATGTCCAGTTTGATGGCAAAAAGGAGATCCTGCTTCATCTGATCGATAATGCTATTGCCAATATAGAGGATGAAAAGCGTTTCCGGATCAAAGTGGCAGGCGACAATGTCTCATTTCTGGAGGAACATAAAGAAAATATATTAGATTATGTGGGTCATGATATAGAATTGGAGATCGTTCCTGATTATACGCTGGATGAAAATGCATGTGTTATAGAAACCGATTCGGGAATCTTTGACTGCAGTCTGGATGTGCAGCTTGATAATCTGATGAAAGATATCAGATCCTTGTGTTCTTAAAAGTGAGGCGGCAGAATGTATACATTTGATAAATATCTTCAGCTTGCTGACAAGACATATTTTAACCGTCTGGGCAAGGTGACAAAGATTGTTGGTCTTACGATTGAATCTGTAGGACCAAATGCAAAACTGAATGATCTGTGCCGCATCATTATCGATCGGGAACAAAATCTTTCGACGATGGCTGAAGTGGTTGGTTTCCGTGACAAACATTTGCTTTTGATGCCTTTTGAAAGCGTGGAAGGAATTGGTGTTGGCTGTATCGTAGAGAATACAGGACATCCTTTGACTGTAAAGGTTGGAGAAGAACTGTTAGGTCACACTTTAGATGGAATCGGGAGACCAACGGATGTGGATGAGTTGCTGGTTCCATATGATTACCCGGTTGAGGCACAGCCGCCGGACCCGATGGCAAGAAAGATCATTGATGAGGTTCTGCCTTTGGGCGTTAAGGCAGTCGATGGTCTGATCACAGTCGGCAAAGGACAGAGAATCGGTATCTTTGCGGGATCTGGTGTTGGAAAAAGTACTTTGCTTGGAATGTTTGCAAGAAATACAAAAGCAGATATCAATGTGATCGCACTGATTGGTGAGCGTGGAAGGGAAGTAAGGGAATTTGTGGAACGTGATCTTGGTGAAGAGGGTATGAAGCGTTCCGTAGTCATTGTTGCAACATCTGACAAACCTGCACTGATCAGAAATAAAGCTGCAAAAACAGCAACGGCAATTGCTGAATATTTCAGAGATCAGGGAAAAGATGTGCTATTGATGATGGATTCACTGACACGATTTTCAATGGCGCAGAGAGAGATAGGACTGGCATCCGGAGAACCACCGGTAACGAGAGGATATCCGCCGAGCGTATATTCAGAAATGCCTAAACTCCTAGAACGTGCGGGAACCTCAGACAAAGGATCTATTACCGGACTTTATACCGTACTTGTAGATGGTGATGATATGAATGAACCAATTACAGATACGGCGAGAAGTATTCTGGATGGACATATCATGTTATCCAGAAAATTAGGACATAAAAATCATTATCCTGCAATTGATGTTTTACAGAGTATTTCCCGTGTTATGAGCTCAATTGCTACAAGTGAACATAAAGAACTTGCCGGAAAATTAAGAAATGTTATGGCTACTTATAATGAGGCAGAGGATCTGATCAATATTGGAGCCTATAAAAATGGAACCAATCGTGAAATAGATTATGCTATTCAGAAAATACAGGCAGTAAATGAATTTCTGATGCAGAAGACCGATGAAAAATTTGAATTCAGTGAGGAAATTGATCTTCTTAGAAAACTGTTTGAAAACTAAGAAAGGTTTTTGACATGGCAAAGTTCAGATACAGAATGCAGAACATTCTTGATATCAAAGAGAAAATGGAAAATCAGGCAAAGACAGCCTATGGTATGGCAAATGCAAAACTGGCAACAGAACAGCAGAAACTTCAGGATATTCTGATCCGGAGAGCCGGGTATGAATCAAAAGCAAGGGAATTAGTAAGTGGAAACCTCAATGTTTTGGAAATTCGTGAATGTAGGCAGGCTATTGATGTTATGAAAAGCAAACAGCGCAGCCAGATGATGAATGTACATGCTGCGGAACGCAATGTTGAATTGGCAAGAAAACAGCTAAATGAAGCAATGGTTGAACGCAAAACACATGAAAAACTAAAAGAAAAAGCTTTTGAGGAATTTAAACAGGAACTTTTACATGAAGAGTCTAAAGAAATAGACGAACTTGTCAGTTATACCTATCACGATAATGGACAGCGCAGTTAGGCAGTTTGAGCGGACAGGAGGAAAACATGGCAGAAGAAAAAGAAGAAGTTGTAGATAAGAAAGCTGCAAAAAAAGAAGAAAAACAAAGAAAAAAAGAAGAGGCAAAAGCAAAAAAAACACAGCGGGCAGAAGATAGTGATGAGCTTGAGGAAGAAAGCGGCGGAAGCAAAGTGGCTGTATTCTTTGTCTCACTTCTGATCATAATTGTATGGCTTGCGATTATAGCACTTTTGATCAAATGGGATGTTGGTGGATTTGGCTCAGGCATGCTTGCACCGATCTTAAAGGATGTTCCTTATGTGAACAAGATTTTGCCGGATGATGCGGTGGAAGAAGTTTCAACAGAGGACAGTGCCTATGCATATGACACTATGGCAGATGCAGTGGAGCGCATCAAAGAGCTGGAAAAAGAACTGGCAGATGCCCAGAATACATCATCTGCAAATGCAGATTATATCAGCCAGCTGGAAGCACAGTCGGCAGAGTTACAGCAATATAAGGAAAACGAGGCAGAATTTGAAAAAGAAAAGCAGAGTTTTTATGAAGATGTTGTTTTTTCAGATGTAGCCCCGGATGTTGAGGAATATAAGAAATATTATGAAAGTATCGATCCTGCTAATGCAGAAGTATTGTATAAGCAGGTGGTAGCACAGACGGCAGAGGATGAGCAGCTTGATGATTATATCAAGACATATTCATCCATGAAGCCGAAAGAGGCGGCAGCAATTTTTGATACCATGACAGATAATCTGAAGCTGGTTGCACAGATTTTAAATGGAATGGATGCAGATTCAAGAGCTGCTATTCTTGGTAAAATGAGTTCTGATACCGCTGCAAAGGTAACAGAGATCATGAAGCCTTCAGAATAGATTATTAAGCGGCAGTACATGCAGCGAAAGAGAGAGGAGGAAGAAAAATGGGAAGCACGAGTGTTTCAGAAGTGACCGGTATCATGTCTGTTGGACAGGGAAGCCAGACACTCACAGGTACAAAAGAAGGAGATCTGAAAGTCCAGTTTGCAGAAGTGATGAGCCAGATGACAACACAGGTTGGATACGGATACAGTTATGGCGGACAGAACGGCAAACAGAACATGTCTGTTGTGACAGGGAAAAGCAGTGTCACAGATAACTATGAGCGTTATCAGAATAATGCTGCCAGTATAAAAAATAATCCGTCAGACAAAACAGATATCCAGACCGGGAATACAGATGAAAAGCTGGCTACATTTGAAGAGGATGTTAGACAGGTTTTGAAAGAGAAACTTGGCGTGACAGATGAAGAGATCACGGATGCAATGCAGAAGCTGGGACTTACTGTGGCTGATCTTATACAGCCGAACCAGCTTACACAACTTACAGCTGAACTTACAGGATCTGAAAATATCGGCGAATTGTTATGCAATGATTCGTTTATGGAAATTGTAAATGAAATCGGCGGATTATCACAGGATCTGTTAGATGATCTTGGAATGACATCACAGATGTTTACTGAGACGGTTGCGGCAGCATCACAGGTTGTAACGACTCCGGAATCGGCAGGTATTGAACAGTTACCGGAAATGCAGGTAACAGAAAATGTTAATGCAGACAAAACCGCAGCAAACGATAATCAGATGAATTCTGTTTTGAAGGAAGAAAAAACAGTTCAGACAGCATCAGATGCAGATGAAGTGGAAATACAAAAACAGGAAGACAATATTATCCTGCAAAAAGAAGTGGCAGAAGAAACAGATAATACAGACGATATGCAGGAAAAAACGACATTGTCAGAGGATAACAGCCTGATGCAGGAAGAAACAGATACAAAGGCAGATGACGGGCAGACAGGAAACAGAAATGAATCCGGGAACACGTCAAATCAGACAGCATTTGTGAGTCAGGAGCATACTGTTGATCCGGCAGCGGCAAAAACACCGGAGACTGTACCGGAATTTTCAAGACAGCTTGATACGTTAGATCTGATCCGGCAGGTGACAGAGTTTACAAAAGTTACTGTCCGTGAAGCACAGACGACAATGGAAATGCAGTTGAATCCGGAACATCTTGGCAAGCTTTATATCGAAGTAACAACCAAAGAAGGTAACGTATCTGCTCATATCATGACACAGAATGAACTGGTAAAAGAAGCCTTAGAGTCACAGATGGCAGAACTTAAACAGAGTATGAATCAGGCAGGCGTCAAGGTAGATGCTGTGGAAGTCACAGTTGGGAGTCATGAGTTTGAGAAAAACTTAGAGCAGAATGCAAAACAGGATGAAAGACAGGCAGAGGAGCAGGAAAAAGCTTCGCCAAAGACTAGAAGAATCAACTTAGATGAGTTAGATGAACTCTCCGGAGTCATGAGTGAGGAAGAAGCCCTTGTGGCGCAGATTATGGCAGATCACGGTAATTCCGTAGATTATACTGCTTAAAACAAAAGAAAGGAGAAAAAAATGGCATTAATTCAGCCCGTTGAAGACGGAAAAATACCAAAGGATACCAGTACTACAAGCAAATCGGATACCAGCAATGACCTTGGCTATGACCAGTTCTTACAGCTGTTATGTGCAGAGATGCAGTATCAGGATCCGTTAGAGCCTACCAGCAATACGGAGTATGTTGCACAGCTTGCTACATTTTCACAGATGGAAGCAACACTTGGTATGCAGAGTACAATCGAGAGCAGCAATGCAAATGCACTTGTTGGAAAATATGTTATTATCAAGACAACATCTTCGACTGGAGAAACAACCGCAACAGAGGGATTTGTTGATTATGTACAGAAAGAAAACGGTGAGCAGAAGATCTGTGTAAATGGGGTGTTATATTCACTTTCTGATGTATATCAGGTTGCAGATACCGAATACATGGAGGCAGAGACACTTGCTAAGACGTTTGCAGCAGCGGTTGCTAAATTGCCGAATGCAGCACAGCTTACATTAAGTGACAAAGATGATGTCAAGAATTTAAAGACATATTACGATAATCTGAATTCTTATCAGCAGTCAAAGATCGATACAGATACTTTGAAAAAATATCAGGAACTGCTTGCACAGATGGAAAAACTTGCAGGAAAAGACTGGTATAAAAGTACTTCATCATCGACAGGTACAACAACAGATACAAAAACAGATACAGATACAAAAACAGATACGACAACAGGAACAGATACAACAACAGACACAAAGACAGATACAGATAAAACCTGATATCTGACAGAAGGGAAATGCGATTATGAATAAGATCAGTAACCAGTTTGCTTCCATTGAGCAGGTAACTGACCAGTATCTGACTCGGAAAAGCACGGATGCGGTAACTTCGAGCGGTGTCTCCTTTGAAGATATTTTAAAGCAGAAGCAGGATGCAAAAGCAGGTGGGACACTTAAATTTTCCAAGCATGCCACGATGCGCCTGATGGATCGTAATATCAATTTGTCTAAAGAGCAGAATGAACGACTTGAGACAGGCGTTTTTAAGGCTGGTGAAAAGGGAATCAGAGAATCGTTAGTAATTGTTGATTCACTCGCTTTTATCGTAAATGTTCCGAACAGGACAGTCGTTACAGCAATGGACCGGACAGAGTCCGATGATAATATTTATACCAATATTGATGGTGCTGTGATCACGTAGCCGGACCGAAATGGAGGCTAGATTCCCGGAATGACAGAAGGGAAGGCAGCACAAAAGAACTTAGGAGGTCAATTTCAACTATGATGAGATCAATGTACTCTGCTGTGTCAGGTCTTAAGACACATCAGACAAAAATGGACGTTATTGGTAACAATATCGCCAACGTAAACACAGTAGCTTTTAAATCATCCTCAGTCGTATTTCAGGATGTTTTATATCAGATGACAAGCAATGCATCCGGTGCGAACGCAGCAACAGGTACCGGTGGTGTGAATGCAAAACAGATCGGTCTTGGTGTTACGACCGGTGCAACAAACTTAAGCATCACAACTTCCGGTGCGGCTGAAACAACCGGACGTGCATTCGATATCCGTTTATCAGACCAGTCTACGACAAACTTTTTTGTAGTTAACAACGGTTCTGAGAACCTGTTTACCAGAGCCGGTTCTTTCTATGTAGATGGTGCCGGTAACTTATGTATGACATCCACCGGTTATACAGTTATGGGATGGCAGGTAGATCCGACAACAGGAAATATCAAGAAGGATACCGTATCTGCACTTCGTGTCATGCAGACATCCAACCTGACATCTGCTCCGGAAGCAACCACACAGGCAAATGTTTCCGGTATTATTGATAAAAATGATAAGGATGTATTGTCAGACAACGGACTTGTCAAAACACTGACTTTTTTTGATAATCTCGGTTATTCCTATACAGCGCGTTTTGCAATGAAATCTACCGGAACAGATGGAAAATATACGGTGGAACTGGAAAAAATCTTGAACAGCGATGGAACAACATTCTATGATCCAGCGACCAGTCAGGTTAAATTGGAGGATGTGTTTGGATCAAAGACAGCTGATGCTATACTTGGTACTTATAATCAGGTGCAGAGTGGTTATTACTATGATGCCACCCAAAAGAAGTTTTATGTAGGAAGTAATAATAATGGCACAGAGTTAGAATGGGACGCTGCTACATCTACATTTAAAGAAAAAAATGATCCAACCAATACACATAGCTTAAAACAAGTATACGGAATTTCGAATGGAATGGTTGAGAAGATAAAAAATGGTGCGAAAGCAACTGTAGATACCACGACCGGAAAGTTGACAATTACCGGAGATGTAACGGATTATGCAATCGACTTCAGTACAAAAGATGGTACGTTTACAGGTGTTGGAGCAAGAACATCCAACAATAAGACAAATTCTGTTACACTTAATATGAGTAAGCTGGGAAATAATCCAACCCAGTTTGATGATATTACCATTGATTTTTCGGGACTGAAAGATGCAAACAACGGTGGTAAATCCACAGCGGTTATGTCTACAGGATCTATAGATGATGGTGTGACAGGAAAAGGAAAGAAATTAGGTGCCATGATCGGTATTTCCATCGATAACAATGGTCTTATCAAAGGTACCTATGATAATGGTAATACAGAGATACTTGGACAGATCGCTGTTGCACAGTTTGCAAATGCATCCGGTCTTGAAAAGGTTGGAGAGAACTGTTACCGTACAACCTTAAACTCAGGTGAATTTGATGGAATTGGTGTTGAGATTTCTGCGGACGGAAGTTCCATGACATCCGGAGAACTTGAAATGTCTAACGTAGACTTGTCCACGGAGTTCACACAGATGATCATCACACAGCGTGGTTTCCAGGCAAACTCCCGTATCATCACAACATCAGATACCCTCTTAGAGGAACTGGTTAATCTGAAACGTTAATGTAAAGTAAGAAAAAGATAATATTTGCGTAAAACCTGTCTTAAAATGTTGAAACAGGTTTTACACAATCAGTTACATATGTTATACTGAACATTGTGACCGGTTTTTGAAAAAATCGGTCACAATAAAAACTGTTGATTAATAATGGAGGAATGATTACTTTATGATCGAAGTGACACGATTGAATGGAACAACAGTATTAATCAATTCGGATCTGATTGAAACGGTGGAGGAGACCCCGGATACAGTTATTTCTCTTACAACAGGTAAAAAGTTTATTGTAAAAGAAAGTAGACAAGAGGTCAAAAATTTAGTAAAATCATACAAAAGGGATATTTTTACAAATGGCCTTTTAAGAGAAGAATAAGTCCCACGGATGGGATTTTATAATCTGAAAAATCAAGGATGGTAGGTGGAAAAAGTGGATATAGCATCAATAGTAGGTATGTTATTAGGCGTTGTAATGTTTGTGTTTGGTGTACTTTCCAACGGAGGTGTTGCAAGTTTACACTCCATGTGGGATACGGCATCATTCATTATTACAATAGGAGGTTCCATTGCAGGTACGCTCGCATCTTTTAAATTGGCAGATTTTATCAATGGTATAAAGTCAATAAAGCTGATTTTTAAGGATGAGGTTCAGGATCCGGCAGTTGTCATCAACCAGATTATCTCACTGTCGAATACTGCGAGAAAAGAAGGACTTCTGGCATTGGAAGAAGCAGCAAACGGGATTGAAGATGATTTTCTGAAAAAAGGAATTATGCTTGTTGTAGATGGTACAGATCCGGAACTGGTAAGAGGAATCATGGAGACTGACTTAGCCTGCGTTGAGAGCAGACATAAAGCTAAAATTGCTGTCTGGGAAAAATGGGCTGAATTAGGTCCTGCCTGGGGTATGATCGGTACCCTGATCGGATTGATCCTCATGTTGCAGAACATGGAAGATGCATCCACAATCGGACCGGCGATGGCAACAGCGCTTGTTACAACATTGTATGGTTCATTACTTGCAAACTGGTTATGTAACCCGATTGCAGGTAAGTTAAAACTGAATAATGATAATGAAATGATGATGAAGGAAATTTCCGTGGAAGGTATTCTGTCGATCCAGGCAGGAGAGAATCCGCGTGTTATAGAAGAAAAACTGAAATCATTCCTTGCACCTTCGGCGCGTAATACAGCGCAGGAAAGCGAGGCTGGAGGTGAAGAATAGTGAAAAGAAAGCCTGATGAACCAAAAGGATCACCAGCATGGATGAATACATTTGCAGATCTGATGAACCTGTTGTTGTGCTTCTTTGTATTGTTATTTTCTATGTCAACAGTAGATGCAGAAAAGTTTGAAAAAATGGTGGCTTCCTTTCAGAATACATTTAGTATTCTTCCCAATGGAGGATCTTCTATTGGAGATGGAACTCTGATATCATCCGGTGTGAGCCAGCTTGAAATGTTAGATTCTTATTATAAAGACAAAGCGAACTCTGAAACGGATCAGGAAACAGACGAAGAGAATGATGTAGTGGAAGAATATAAAGAACAGGCACTGGAAGAATCAGAAAAAATGTCTGAACAGCTGGAGGATGCCATTGCAAGATATGGAATCCAGGATCAGGTGGAAGTTGATTTCAATGCACAGTATGTCATGCTCAATATGAATGGAGCTCTTTTGTTTGACTCCGGGCATGCTGAAATCCGATCAGAGGCGTATCCGCTGATTGATAAGCTGGGTAAGCTGATCGAACCTTATCAGGATAATATCATAGAAGTAGAGGGACACACGGATAACGTGCCGATTCATTCTGCAAAATATGAAGATAATGATGTGCTTTCATTTTACAGGGCACGGGCGGTTACAGATTATCTAAGAGATATTACAACAGTGGAGCCCGCACATTTGAAGGCATCTGGAAGAGGTGAGTATGTACCTGTTGCAGATAATACAACGCAGGAGGGAAGAGCAAGAAACCGCCGCGTTATTATAAAAATATATAATTCTTATAGTTCAGATTTTAATTGAACAGGAAGGTAGCATTATGAAAAAGAATTTGATAACCGTAATTATTCTGGCACTGGTTTTAGCAAATCTTATTTTAACTGCAATTCTTGTGTTCACGATTATTCCGCAGACAAAAAAATCGAATCAGCTGATCGATCAGGTATGCTCTGCTATTAATCTGGAACTTCAGAGTGGAGAAAATACGCCGGCCACACCGGAAGTGCCAATCGAAGACATTGAAACTTATAAGATTACCGATGGATTTACCGTGAATTTAAAACAGAGCGATGATGGCAAACAACACTATGCTGTATTTTCAGTCAGTCTGTCTTTGAATACCAAGAGTGACGGATATAAGACTTATGGGGGATCGGAAGGGCTTGCTGCAAAAGAAACAATTATCCAGAGTGAGATCAACACGATCGTAAATGGATATACATTAGATGAGTTTGATGCAAATGGCTATCAGAATGTAAAAGACGATATATTAAAATCAATGCAGGATATGTTTGGAGGTTCAGACTTCATCGTTGGTGTAAACTTCTCAAGCGTTCAGACGGAATAGACCCAAATATTGTGTTAGGTGGTGAGAAAGAATGGGTGAAGTCTTATCTCAAAATGAGATAGATAGTTTGCTCAAAGCGTTAAGCAGTGGTGAACTTGATGTAGATGAAATGAAAGATGAAGATAAAAAACAGGTCAAAAATTATGATTTTGCCCGTCCTGCAAAGTTTTCAAAGGAACATCTGCGAACGCTGGAGATTATCTTTGAACATTACGGAAGACTCTTGTCAACCAATCTTCCTGTTTATTTACGGAAAAATGTTCAGGTTGAGGTGATGAACTCAGAAGCAGTTACATATTCAGAATTTTCAAATGCGTTATCGAATCCTGTATTACTTGGAATTGTAAATGCATCTCCATTGAATGGAAGCATTGTCATTGAGATGGCACAAAATCTTGGATATGTTGTAGTAGACAGAATGTTAGGTGGAAAGGGAGTGCCTCTGGATAAACCGAGGGATTTCTCGGAGATAGAATTGCTGATCATTGAGCGGATATTTAATGTGGCAGTAGATCTTTTAGTGGAGCCGTGGGAGAATGTATGTGAGTTAGAACCCCGGTTAGAGCGTATTGAGACGAATTCGCAGTTCGCACAGATTATATCGCCGACGGAGATGATAGCTCTGGTAACGCTCAATGTTAAGATTGGCGATGTGGAGGGATTACTGAATGTATGCCTTCCATATCTGACTTTAGAGAGTATTATGGACAAACTGAATACCAAATACTGGTATTCGAGTCTGCAGGAAAAAGATGAACAACAGTATACAGAAACGATCGAGGCACTTATTTCAAAAGCACCAATGCCGATCAAAGCTGTACTTGGTAACAGTTCCATTTCAGTAAATGATTTTTTGGGACTGCAGGTAGGAGATATTATCCGGCTGGATACGAAGGTTGATCAGGAACTGAGTGTCTTTGTTGGAAGTATAAAAAAATTTACTGCTCTGCCGGGAGAAACCGGTGATGACTATGCAGTAAGAATTACATCAGTGATTAGGGAGGAGCAGTAAGATGGATGGAACGATGTCACAGGAAGAAATCAATGCTTTACTGAACAATCCTTCAGGTACAGATGAAAATCCGGAAAATACATTGACAGAACAGGAAAAAGATGCGATCGGTGAGATCTCGAATATCAGTATGGGAACAGCGGCAACTACACTGTTTTCACTGGTAAACCGTAAGGTTGAGATTTCCACCCCAGTGGTTGCGTTTGCAAACTGGAGTGATATATGTGACGCATATGAAAAGCCATGTGTATTTATACGAATTGCGTATACCGTGGGATTAGATGGAAGCAATATTCTTGTTTTAAAAGAACATGATGTAAAAGTTATCACTGACCTGATGATGGGCGGTGATGGAACAAATACGGATGGAGAACTTGGAGAACTTCATCTGAGTGCGATCAGCGAAGCAATGAATCAGATGATGGGTTCGGCGGCAACATCATTATCTTCAATGCTGAACAAGGTAATTGATATTAGTCCGCCAAGTGCAGATCTGATAGATCTGCAGCAGACAATCGATGAAAGTCAGATTGATGAGTTCCTTGCAGGTGAGTTTGTAAAGATTTCATTCCGGTTAGAGATTGGTGATCTTGTTGACAGTGAAATCATGCAGTTATATCCTATTTCTTTTGCAAAAGAAATGTGTGTAAATGTAACAAGCAATATGGAAGAGGACAGCAATTCTACTGCAGGAATGAGTGAAAAAGAAAATACCCAGAGTACACCGGCTTCTCAGCCGACACCTGCACCGCAGCCACAACCTCAGATGGCAGCACAGCAGCCAATGATGGGACAGCCGATGATGGGGCAGCCAATGATGGGTCAGCCGATGATGGGACAACCAATGATGGGTCAGGAGATGTCGCAGATGTATGGACAACAGCAGGTAAATGTACAGCCGGCACAATTCCAGGCATTTACTGGAGCAGTACCGGGGAATTTTCAACCGGAAAATATTGATTTGATTATGGATGTACCACTTGAAGTTACGGTAGAACTTGGAAGAACTTCCAAATCAATTAAAGAAATACTTGATTTTACACCGGGAACCATTATAGAATTAAACAGGATTGCCGGAGAACCGATTGATGTTCTGGTAAATGGTAAATTCGTAGCCAAAGGCGAGGTAGTAGTAATAGAAGAAAGCTATGGTATACGAATTACTGAAATTATAAAATAAAAAACAAAAAAGAAGAGTTAAAGATAGGAGAGAAAATTATGGCTAAGGTTATGATTTGTGATGATGCTGCATTTATGAGAATGATGATTAAGGACATTCTTACAAAGAATGGTTATGAGATTGCAGCGGAGGCTGAAAATGGTGCTATTGCAGTGGAAAAATATCCTGAAGCAAAACCGGATCTGGTATTAATGGATATTACTATGCCGGATATGGATGGTATCCAGGCACTTAAAAAAATCAAAGAGATCGATCCGAATGCAAATATTATCATGTGTTCTGCAATGGGACAGCAGGCAATGGTTATTGAAGCGATTCAGTCAGGAGCAAAGGATTTTATTGTGAAGCCATTCCAGGCTGAGCGTGTACTTGAGGCAGTAAAAAAAGTAGTGGGTTAGTATGATTTTATTAAGCGCCTCTTTTCGAAGTCTGATGCAGCTGATTGGAGTACTGATCATATTTGTGTTTGTTTTGATTATTACCTACTTCACGACAAAGTGGGTAGGTGGTTTTCAAAAAATACAAATGTCCAAAGGAAATCTTATGGTTCTCGAAACAATCCGGATTGCAAATGGTAAATTTTTACAGCTTGTTAAGGCAGGAGAACAGTATTTTGTAATCGCTGTGGGTAAGGATGAAGTAACAAAAATTGCGGAACTTACAGAAGATCAGTTATCAGTCCAGACATCGGATGATATGAAAAATTCACAGGAAAATTTTCAGGAGATATTTAGTAGACTGAAAGATCATTTTCCGAAAAAGCAGGATTGATAGAATTATGACAAAATTAAAAAAGACATATTGTATACTGTCATTAATATTTGCAATAGCAGTGTTTGTGGCAGTGTTGTTTGCCTCACAAAACAGAACGACTGTTTATGCAGCTTCCATGGATCCGGACAGCATTGATTCGCTGGATAATACAGCAGCGAATACCAGCACAGGTTCAGGTAGTGAGTCAGACAGCAAAGGTGGTCTGTCCATCTCGATAAATAATGATGAGGCGGGGGTTGCTTCAGAAGTACGTGCATTATTGTTACTGACAATTATTGCAGTGTCACCATCGCTTTTGATTATGCTTACATCGTATACCAGAATTGTAATTGTACTTCATTTTTTAAGAACGGCAATTGGAACACAGACGGCACCGCCAAACCAGATTTTGATTGGACTGGCATTGTTTTTGACATTTTTTATCATGTGGCCGACGTTTCAGCAGATCAATGAGAATGCAATCCAGCCACTGGATAATGGAGATATTACCATAGAAAAGGCATTAAAAGAAGCGGAAGTGCCAATTCGCCAGTTTATGTATGGACAGGTACAGCGAAAGGATGTCAAGCTTTTCGTGGATATGGCTGGTGACAGTTATGATATTGACAGTGCTGCACTGGAAAAGGAATATGAGGAATCCGGGCAGAGTGCATATGATGCGATTCCGATGACAATTATGATTCCATCGTTTATAATCGGGGAACTGAGACAGGCATTTATCATGGGATTTGTAATTTATATCCCGTTTATTGTAATTGATATGGTAGTTGCATCCGTGCTTATGTCGATGGGTATGATGATGCTTCCACCGACAACAATCTCTTTGCCGTTTAAAATATTACTGTTTATACTGGCGGATGGATGGAATCTTGTAATAGGAAGCGTAGTAAAGACGTTTTATTGATGATAACAGAATGTTCGAAGAATGTGCATTCTGTTATAGATACAGATTAAAATGTATATAGATAGCAAAGAGGTGAGAACAAAATGACAGAAGGACAGGTACTTGATATAGCAAAAGAAGCGATTTATACGATTATAATCTGTTCCGCTCCGATGTTGATCATTTCACTGGTTGTTGGTTTGATTGTCAGTATTTTCCAGACGGTTACATCTATTCAGGAGCAGACATTGACGTTTGTTCCTAAGATCATTGCAGTATTTGTTGGCATTATGATTTTTGGATCATGGATTCTGACAAATCTGACTGAATTTGTGACGACGTTATGGTCGAATTTTAGTATATATCTTGGTTAGGACGCTCTATGTTAGAATATACGTTTTCATTGGCTAATTTTGAAATACTGATATTAATATTGGTTCGCATATCGTGTTTTGTGTACATCGCTCCTTTTTTTGGGACAAGGAATGCACCTTCACAGGCAAAGATAGCTTTTTCGTTCTTTGTTGCGCTTTTGGTCTATGGTTTTGTTGATAAGACAGCAATCGAGTATACAGGTATGATTGGATATGCGATAATAGTGTTAAAAGAAGGAATTACAGGGTTGCTGATAGGATTTGCTGCAAACATTTGTAATTCCATTATTTTATTTGCGGGAAATATTATTGATATGGATATCGGATTATCCATGGTGACTGAATTTGACCCGACAATGAATACGCAGGTAACGATCACTGGAAACCTGTACAATTATTTTATACTTCTTCTTTTGATCGCAACAAATATGCATCATGTGATTTTACAGGCGGTGGTGGATTCTTTTACGGTAATACCGATCAATGGTCAGATCTTTAACTGGGATTCCCTTGCAGGTTCCATGACACAGTATATGACGGACATGTTTGTAATCGGATTCCGGATTTTTCTCCCGATATTTGCCTGTATGATGATTTTAAATTGTATCTTAGGTATTCTTGCAAAGGTTGCACCACAGATGAACATGTTTGCAGTTGGTATGCAGATGAAAATACTGGTTGGTTTTGGAGTTTTATTTCTTACAATTTCACTTTTGCCTGGAATCGCCAGTTTTATATTTACCGAAATGAAAAAGATGATGGTTTTATTTATAGAGGGAATGTACTAAGGTGGAATGGAAAGACAGATTACTATTTGCATATGACCTTCAGTGGTTCGCAAAAGATGGACCCGGAGGGGAAAAAACAGAGCCGGCAACAGAAAAGAAGTTAAGAGAAGCACGAGAGGATGGTAAGGTTGCAAAGAGTAAGGAACTTACCGCAGCATTTGATCTGATAGTATTGTTCCTCGTGTTGAAGGTTTTTATTTCGTTAATTGGCAATGGCTTTTTGGAAGTTTTTTATTATGTATATAAGCTGATGCCTGATTTTGTAAGTGTTAATGCGATGGAATCATCTACAAAGGAGATTACTTCGTTTTTACATAATGTGTATATAGAAATGTTCAAGATGGCTGCCCCGTTTTTTGTGTTTGGTGTTGCGGTGACAGCCCTTGTAAGTATCCTTCAGGTAGGGTGGAAAGTCACGGCTAAGCCGTTAAAACCTAAGGGGGATAAATTTAATCCGATCAATGGATTTAAACGTATTTTTTCAAAAGATTCATTATTTGAGCTGCTTAAATCTATTTTAAAAATAGGTTTGATCATATATGTTGCTTATACATCCATAAAGGGTGAGGCAAATGATATTTTTATTTTATATGACATACCGCTGAATCAGGCAGTTGTATTATGCGGGAATGTTATCATTAATGCAGGTTTTAAAATCAGCCTTGTTTATCTGGTGGTCGGAATTGCAGATTTTGTTTATCAGAAACATCGTTTCAATGAAGATATGAAGATGACCAAGCAGGAATTAAAGGATGAGTATAAAAATACTGAGGGAAATCCTGAGATCAAAGGAAGACAGAGACAACGTATGAGAGAAGCTTCTCAAAGGCGTATGATGCAGGATGTACCAAAGGCAGATGTGGTTATTACGAACCCGACACACCTGGCAGTTGCAATCAAATATGATGCCGAGGTGTCAAGAGCTCCGATCGTTATTGCAAAAGGAGAAGATTATCTTGCACAGAAAATTCGTGAAAAAGCAAAGGAAAACCACATTGAAATTGTTGAAAATAAACCGTTGGCAAGAATGTTATATGCGAATGTAGATATAGGGGCAGAAATACCGCCTGAATTGTATCAGGCAGTAGCGGAAATTCTTGCTATGGTATATAATATGAGAAACAGGGAGGATAGGTCATGAAGAAAGCTGACATAGGTGTTGCACTGTATCTACTGGCTGCAGTCATCTTTTTTATAGTGCCAATCAGTTCCACTTTACTCGATGTTATGCTGGCACTGAATATTTCAATCGCATTGATTGTTCTTTTTAATACACTGTTTGTAAAAGAAGTACTGGATATGTCTTTTTTTCCAACATTACTTTTGTTTACAACAATTTTTCGAATTTCCCTGAATGTATCTTCAACACGACTGATCTTAACCACTGGTGCCCCGGGTAATGTTGTACAGACATTCGGACAGTTCGTCGGTGGTGGAGATCTGATCGTTGGTGCCATCGTATTCATTATTCTGGTTATTATCCAGTTTGTTGTTATCAATAAAGGTTCCGAGCGTGTCGCTGAGGTAACGGCGAGATTTACACTTGATGCGATGCCTGGTAAGCAGATGGCGATTGATGCGGATTTAAATACCGGAGCGATCACGGAAAAACAGGCAAGGGAGCGGAGAAATAAGATTCAGGAAGAATCTGCGTTCTTTGGTTCCATGGATGGTGCTACCAAGTATGTAAAGGGAGATGCAGCAGCTGGTCTTATTATCACGTTTGTAAACCTTGCGGGTGGAACCATTATGGGTATACTGCGGGGCGGAATGACGTTTCAGGAGGCAATCGAACATTACGGTGTGCTAACGATTGGTGATGGACTTTCTTCCCAGATACCGTCCCTTCTGATTTCACTTGCAACCGGCATTCTTGTTACAAAAGCGTCGAAAGAAGCGGATTTTTCCAATATCCTTGTCAGTCAGTTATTTGGTATTCCCAAAGTACTTTATATTGTAGGTACTACGCTGGCGGTTTTAGGAATTGCAACACCGTTAAATACCTTATTGTTTCTTGCGTTTGGTGCAACTTTTATTATTGCAGGACGACAGGTCGACAAAAATATCGGTATTGAGAGTATAGAAGAAGAGGTCAATGCGGAGGAAACGGAAGCAGAAGAGGTACGAAAACCAGAGAATGTGGTGTCGCTGCTTCAGGTTGATCCGATAGAACTTGAATTTGGATATGGTATCATTCCGTTAGCAGATGTAAATCAGGGAGGAGATCTCCTGGATCGTGTTGTTATGATACGAAGGCAGATTGCTCTTGAACTTGGTACTATAGTACCTATCATACGTTTGAGGGATAATATTCAGTTAAATCCGAATCAGTATATCATTAAGATCAAAGGGGTGCAGGTGACAGAAGGAGAGATCCTTTTTGATCACTATATGGCAATGAATCCGGGATATGTGGAGGAAGAGATCACAGGTATCCCTACATTTGAACCGTCATTCCATCTCCCGGCGATCTGGATTACGGAAAGCCAGCGTGAACGTGCGGAGAGCCTTGGATATACGGTTGTTGATCCGCCATCAATTATTGCAACGCATTTGACAGAGGTAATCCGGTCACATATCGCAGAACTGCTTACCAGACAGGATGTGCAGAATCTTGTCAATAATCTGAAAGAGAGCAATCCGGTACTGGTGGACGAGCTGATTCCCAAGATGCTTGGACTTGGTGAGGTTCAGAAGGTGTTACAGAACCTGCTGGATGAGGGGATTTCCATCCGTGATCTCCTGACGATTTTTGAAACGCTTGCAGATCATGCAGCGACAACAAGAGATACAGATGTACTGACGGAGTACGTGCGCCAGAGTTTAAAGAGAGCCATTTCCAGCAAATATTTCCCGGCGAATGAGACAACCAGTGTTATTACACTTGATCCGAAGGTTGAGCAGGAAATTATGGCTTCCGTAAAACAGACGGAGCAGGGTGCATATCTCACACTTGATCCGGAGACAACAAAAGCAATTATGAATTCTGTACAGAATGAAGTGACAAAACTTGAAAACATGGGTAAAACTCCAATTGTGATCACATCTCCGATTGTACGAATGTACTTTAAAAAATTAACGGAAGATTATTTTAAGGACTTGATCGTGGTTTCATATAATGAAATTGAGTCTAATGTAGAATTACAGTCAGTAGGGATAATCAGCAGGGACGGTGACAAGTGAAATGACCATAAATAAGTATCAGGGAAAAACGAAAGAAGAAGCAATTGAAAAAGCAAAACAGGAGCTTGGCGAAGGCGCGGTTGTGATGAATGTTAAGGAGATCAAACCGACAGGTATGTTTAAGGCCTGGAAAAGTTCCGTGTTTGAGGTTACAGCAGCAAAAGAAGAGAAAGATGATTTTGTAGATCCAAGACAGGTTGCCGATCTGGCGGCAAAAACAGTTAAAACATTAAATCTTGCAGCAGATGAGAAAATCAGTCCAAAAGAGTTCTCAAATGACAGAACACAGGATATCCTGTCAGGACGTCTTACAAGTGCACCGGAACTGCATGCACCGGAACTGCATGCACCAGAGCTGCATGCAAAAGATGGATTGGAGAAAAGACTCGAAAATCTTTCTAATATTCTGGAAAAACAGCTGTCTGTTGAGGAAAGCAGACAGAAGGAAGTAAAGGAAGAAGAAAAAGAACATCAGGTTGTGAACCCGGAGGGATTGCAGTTCATAAAAATGCTTTACAGAACGCTGCTGGAAAATGAGGTAAACGAAAAGTATGTCAACCAGATTTTAGACGAAGCAGAGAAAGTGATGCACAGTGGAAGCAGCGTGGATGTGATATTGTCAAATGTGTACCAGAAAATGATCTTAAAATTAGGACAGCCGGATACAATCTGTGTTACTGGTAAAAAACCGAGAATTATTTTCTTTGTTGGCCCGACAGGTGTGGGAAAGACAACAACGATTGCCAAGATTGCCTCTAAGTATAAACTTGAGATGGGGATGAAGATTGCGTTCCTGACAGCGGATACTTATCGTATTGCTGCTACGGAGCAGCTTCGGGTGTATGCCAATATTTTAGATGCACCGATGAGCATCATTTATTCTTCCGAGGAGATGAATGCCGCGATTGAAAGAGTCAATGAATATGATCTCATTTTTGTAGATACGGCAGGTTTTTCCCACAAAAATGATGAGCAGTGCAATGATATGAAAAAAATGCTTGCGGGACTTGATGAAGCATATGAAAGAGAGGTATATCTGGTAGTCAGTGCGACAACTAAGTATAAAGATCTTCTGGAAATTGCTGACCGTTATAAAGAGATTGCCGATTACAAGCTGATATTTACCAAATTGGATGAAACTGAGGCTTATGGTAATATTTACAACATCAAGATGTATTCGGGAGCACCGCTTTCCTACATGACAAACGGACAGAATGTGCCGGATGATATAGAGGAATTTAATACACAAAAAATAGTAAAACAACTTCTGGGAGGCAGATAATGATATGGATCAGGCTCAAAATCTCAGAAATGTAATTAAAGTAAAAAATCAGAGCCGGAAACTGGATGCACGTGTGATTACCGTGACGAGTGGAAAAGGTGGAGTTGGAAAATCGAATGTTGCAGTGAATCTTGCTGTGCAGATTAGTAAATTAGGAAAGAAAGTACTGATTTTTGATGCTGATTTTGGACTTGCCAATGTTGAGGTTATGTTTGGAGCAGTTCCCCGTTATAATCTGGGAGATTTTCTGTTCCAGAGAAAGAGTATGACAGAAATCATAACAGAAGGTCCTATGGGGATTGGATTTATCTCAGGTGGAGCAGGGGTCTTATGTATGAACCAGCTGGCAGACGAACAGATCAGATATCTGATCCGTGGTTTATCTGAATTAGATCAGTATGCAGATGTGATCCTGATCGATACAGGAGCGGGGATATCAAATCAGGTTATGGAGTTTGTCATGGCGAGTCCGGAAGTTCTTGTTGTAACAACTCCTGAACCGAGTTCTTTGACCGATTCCTATTCATTGCTTAAAGCATTATATCATAACCCTTTATTTTCACGCGAACAGACAGATATCCGGATCGTATCAAACCGTGTGGTATCTAATGAAGAGGGACAGCAGGTATATGAAAAATTGAATTCTGTAGTAGAACAGTTTCTGGATGGTTCTGTGAATTATCTTGGGATGATTCCTCAGGATCACATGCTGGAACGTTCGGTAAGACAGCAGAAACCTGTTTCACTGAATGCACCGATGGCAAAGTCAGCAAGAGCATTTGAAACTATGGCAGCGAATCTGATTTTACAGGAACAGAAAATACCGGATAAACGGTTGGGAATTGCCAGAATGTTTTCAGATTTCTGGTGGCAGAAATACTAAGGAGGAATGGATATGAAGGTTTCAGACATTATACGTATAGGCGATAAGATTGATATCCGTGTTCTTCAGGAAGTTGAACAGGCAGAAAAAACGGATGTCACTGTTAAAACATATAAGAGTAAAGTACTTGATTTCCGTTCAAATGGGAATATGGAGATAGCAATGCCAATGGAGGCGGGTAAACTGGTATTATTACAGCTTGGTGTCCGCTATGAACTCGTGTTTTTCTCACGCGAGTCACTGTATCGAGCCGTTGGTCAGGTAAAAGAACGATATAAAAAAGACAATATATATATGCTTGAGATGGAATTGAAATCCCAGCCGGAAAAATTTCAACGGAGAGAATACTTCAGATTTCCGTGTCTGCTCGATTTTAAATATTATGAACTGACGGCTGAACAGGCTATGCTTGACAGTGTGGAGGCTATTTTTTCAGAAATCCGTGATGAACACTTTTATGAGAAAGAACGAAAAGGAAAAATCATGGATTTAAGTGGCGGAGGAATCCGTTTTACAACAGAACAGGAGCAGAAACCTGGTACGTGGATATTGGCAGAATTAAGGCTGAAGAGCCAGACAATGGATAATCAGTATTATATTGTTGCAAATGTGATAGAATCAGGTAAAATAGAATCAGCGGCGGAATATGGATTTATGTCGCGTGCAAAATTCAGTATCAAGAATGATCGTGTAAGGGAAGAAATTATTCGTTACATCTTCGAAGAAGAGAGAAGAATGCGTCAGCAAAATGGCAGTGAGAGGATAAAAAAATGAAAAAAAATATTCTTGTTGTTGATGACTCTGCACTCATGAGAAGGGTGATCTGTGATATTATTAATTCGGATGAAACATTTCAGGCAATCGATACCTGCAGAGACGGTCTGGATGCACTTGAAAAATTAAGAGCAAAAAGATATGACGGTGTGGTATTGGATGTTAATATGCCGCGGATGGATGGACTTGCTTTATTAGAGCAGCTTCAAAAAGAAAAAATCCGTGCTACGGTCATCATGGTCAGTACTACGACTACAAAGGATGCCGAAGTTACCATGCTTGCCATGGAACGGGGGGCAGTTGATTTTGTGCCGAAGCCGACGAATGTGATCGAGGCAAAAGGTGAAGCATTTAAGGGTAAACTTCTTGGAGTGCTGAATGCAGTTTTAAAAACACAGAAGATGGCTTTGGGCAGCAAATCGGCTGCAACACCGGAAAAAGTAGTCTTGCGCAGAAACACAGAGCCGGTTCGAAGCAGAAATAAATTAGTTGCATTGGCATGTTCGACGGGAGGTCCGAAAGCTCTTCAGAGTGTGATTCCATATCTTCCTAAAAATCTGGATGCACCAATGGTTTTAGTGCAGCATATGCCTGCAGGATTTACAAAATCCATGGCAGACAGACTTAACGAAGTCAGTGACATACATGTCAAAGAGGCGGAAGATGGAGATGTGCTCAAAAAGGGAACGATATATATTGCTCCCGGCGGAAAGCATATGGAAATAAAGAAAAGTCCTGACGGAAGCCATAAAATCAGACTCAATGATGAATTGCCTCCTATCGGCGGATTAAAACCGTGTGCAGACATTACTTATGATTCGTTGCGAACCTGTGGATATGATCAGATAGTGTGTGTTGTACTGACCGGTATGGGAGCAGATGGTACCAAGGGAATAAAATCCTTAGCAAAGAGTAAGCCGGTATATGTGATATCGCAGAATGCCGAGACTTGTGTGGTATACGGAATGCCTAAGTCGATTGCTGAAACCGGACTGGTAAATGAAGTGGTTCCTCTTACACAGGTTGCTCAAACAATAACAAAGAATGTGGGGGTACAGTAATATGGATGTAAGCCAATATCTTGAGATTTTTATTGATGAAACAGAAGAACATCTGCAGACTTTAAGTGACTGCATTATGGAACTTGAAAAAGAACCGGAAAATATGGATACTATAAATGAAATTTTCCGTGCAGCCCATTCCTTAAAGGGTATGGCAGGTACCATGGGATTTAAGCGCATGCAGCGACTGACCCATGATATGGAAAATGTTTTTCAGGAAGTCAGAAGTGATAAAGTTAAAGTTAACAGTAATATGATCGATCTTCTTTTTAAATGCTTAGATGCCATTGAAAGCTATCTGAACAATGTAAAAGCAAGTTCTGACGAGGGAACAGAAGATAATGAACTGATCATCAAAGAATTGAATGATTTTATCGCCGGTGAAGAGAATGCTGAGAAAAAAGCAGAAGAAGCTGCTCCGGCACCAAAAGAAGAAAATACAGATGAAGCAGCTAAGAATGGTGAAAAGAAGTATTTTGAATTTGAACTGAACGAGACAGACCGTACAAAGTTAAAGGAGGCTGAGAATAATGGTTTACATATTTATGGAATGACCGTATATATTCAGAAAGAATGTCTCTTAAAGGCAGCACGTGCGTTTTTGGTGTTTAAGGCTGTAGAAGAGTTTGGACAGATTCTTGTATACAACCCGACATCTCAGGAAATTGAGGACGAGCATTTTGAAAATGATTTCAGTTTCTTTATCGCATCCGAGGAAGCATTCGATAAAATTTTACAGGCAGCACAGTCTGTATCTGAAATTGAAAAAGTAGTCGGCGAAGAGGTAAAATGTGACGTGCTTGCAGAAAAACAGGCACAGGCAGAAAAGGCTGCAGCAGAAGAGGCAGCAAAGAATGAGACACCGGTTCAGGCAGAGACAGCACCGGCTCCGGAAGTAAAAGCAGCACCGGCGAAGGCTCCGGCAGCACAGAATAATAAAAAACAGACTGTTGCAAAACCAGTTACAAACAGAACGGTACGTGTTGATATTGAAAAACTGGATGCATTAATGAACCAGGTATCAGAGCTTATTATTGCAAAGAACAGTCTTGTTGCGATTGGCTCCACAGAGTCCGGTGATTTCCAGAATCAGACTTATCATGAGCAGATTGAATATCTTGAGCGTATTACAACCAATCTTCATGAGTCGGTTATGAAAGTTCGAATGGTTCCAATCGAGAGCGTTGTAAATAAATTCCCTCGAATGATCCGTGACCTGTCAAGAAAGCTGGACAAAAAGATGGAGCTTTACATGACTGGTGAGGATACAGAGCTTGACCGTACGGTTGTTGACCAGATCGGTGATCCTCTGCAGCACTTACTGCGTAACTCTGCTGACCATGGTCTTGAGGATAACGAAACACGTATTGCTCTCGGTAAACCGGAAGTGGGAAGCATTTTCTTAAATGCATTCCAGGAAGGCAATAATGTCATCATCCAGGTCGGAGATGACGGTGCCGGTATTGATGTGGCTGCAGTACGTGATAAAGCAATCGAGAGAGGCATTATTACAGAAGAACAGGCTGAGAGCATGAGCCAGAAAGATATTATCAATATCCTGTTCCTTCCAAGTTTCTCAATGTCCAAAAAAATTACCGATATCTCAGGACGAGGTGTTGGACTTGATGTAGTAAAATCCAACATTGAAGCATTAGGTGGTGATGTTGAAGTTAAGACAGCAATGGGTGAGGGTACAACTTTTACAGTACGTCTGCCGCTTACTCTTGCAATTATCCAGGCTCTGATGGTAGAGGTAAGAGATGAAAAATATGCGATCGCACTTGGTTCCATCTCCAATATTGAGGATATTCCGGTTAAGGATATCAAGTATGTGGAGGCACAGGAAGTAATTCATCTGCGTGGCAAGGTTATCCCATTAGTACGGCTCGATAAAGTGCTTGATCTTGAGCCAAGGGAAGAACCGGAAAGCCTGACCGTTGTTATTGTAACGAAAGGTGACAGCATGGCGGGTCTTGTAGTTGATAACCTGATCGGACAGCAGGAAATCGTAATCAAGTCACTTGGAAAATACATTGACAATAACAAGCTGATCAGTGGTGCAACCATCCTCGGAGATGGCGAAGTTGCATTGATCTTAGATGTGAATACGTTAATGTAATGGAGGGTACTTAGCATGGCAAATAATAATCTTGAAACAACGGAAAAAGAATCCAAACAATATATCGTTGTCATGGTGGGCAGTGAACAGTATGGAATTGATATCAGCTATATTGATAACATTGTCCGCATGCAGAAAATTACAAGAGTTCCGAAAGTACAGACATATTTTAAAGGTGTGATCAATCTTCGTGGTGAGGTTGTTCCGGTTATGAGTGTACGCAAAAAAATGGGACTTGAAGATGATGTGCTGACAAATGCAAGCAGAATCATTATCTTAAAATTAGAGGAAAATGCTTCTTTAGGTGTCATCGTAGATGAAGTAAGAGAAGTTGTAAATTTAAGTGAAGATGAAATTGATAAAGTTTCTAACAAAGGAAGATTTATCAATGGAATCGGAAAGCATGGAGATCAGCTGATTTCCCTGCTTGAGATCAATGCACTTGTGGAGGAAAATAATTAATGAAAAGGTGGGGTTTTATGAAACATAAAATCCCACCGGATCTTTATCTGATGTGCAAAATGAGAGGAGAATCAGCAATTCATGGGAAATTTAACGTTGGAAGACGTAAATAATATGTATCTCGATGTCTTAAAAGAGATTGGTAATATCGGTGCAGGAAATGCAACTACCGCAATTGCAAATATGCTTGGCATGAAAATCGACATGAATGTCCCGAACGTAAAACTGATGGAAGTTTCAAAATTAGGAACGGCTGTCGGAGCGGAGGATGAAACAATTGTTGGCATTTTCTTAGAGGTGCTGAATGACATCGAAGGTAGTATGATGTTTCTGGTAGATATTCCATCGGCACGTTATCTTGTTAACAAACTGATGATGGAAGATGTGCCGGCAGATAAACCATTTGATGAAATGGAATTATCTGCGTTAAAAGAAATAGGAAATATTATTGCAGGTTCTTATCTGTCAGCCCTTTCTTCTATGACGAATCTTGTGATTTCTCCGTCTGTTCCTTATATTGCCGTAGATATGGCAGCTTCTATCTTAAGTGTGCCGGCCATTGAGTTTGGACAGTTTGGTGATAATGCACTGTTGATTCAGACTGAGATCTGTGCGGACGTGGCAATCAATGGATATTTTATATTGATGCCAGAGCAGGGGTCCTATGAAAAGATATTAACGTCACTTGGAATCTCACTGTAAGGAGAAGGATATATGAGCGAAGTAATAAAAGTGGGCATGGCAGATTTGAATATATGTAAAGCCCCTGATGTTATTACAACTTTGGGATTGGGTTCGTGCATTGGACTGGTATTTTATGATCCGGTATCAAAAGTTGGGGGAATGGTTCATTATATGCTCCCGGACAGTACAAAAGTCAGAAATAACAGCAATATCGCAAAGTTTGCAGATACAGGGATTGATGAATTATTACGCCGTGTAATTGCGGCAGGAGCAAATAAGGGCAGATTGATCGCTAAAATTGCCGGCGGTGCAAAAATGTTTGAAGTGAGTGGTTTGTCAGATGTTGGTAATATTGGTGCGCGAAATGCAGAGGCGGCAAAAGCAAAATTAAAGCAGCTTGGAATCAGGCTTGTTGCAGAAGATACAGGACTTAATTATGGTCGTACTGTTGAACTTCATTGTGATACAGGCGAGTTTTATATCAAATCAGTAGGCAAACCTTTAAAGATTATCTGATAGAAAGGCATGGATGCATTATGAAAACAAAGCCGATACCAGCTATCGTTATGCTTGTGGCAGGACTGGTTGCCTGTATTGCGGGAATGGCGGGACATATGGAAACCGGCAGATTTGTAAAAATGCTGCTGGTTGTCTTAATTGTGTTTTATATTATTGGCGGGATTGTAAAACTGTTGATTGATAAAAATTTTAAGGATATGGAAGAGGAAACCACGGATGGTGAAGAAACTCCGGCAGAGTCAGAAGATCAGGCAGAACCGGAGCAGGAAAGCGATGAACAGGATGACGAATAACTGAAACGTGGGGGCTTCATATGAAAACGGTAGAAAAAGAAAAGCTCTGGGAGGAATATCGGAAAAATCCTTCCGCGGAGCTGCGGGAGAAAATTATTATCGAGTATGCTCCACTGGTGCGGGTTGTGGCAGGACGGCTTAGCATGTATCTCGGATATAACGTAGAGTATGAAGATCTGGTTAGCTATGGTATATTTGGACTGATAGACGCAATAGATAAATTTGATCGTGGAAAAGATGTAAAGTTCGAGACGTATGCAAGTTTAAGAATACGTGGATCCATATTGGATCAGATAAGAAAAATGGATTGGATTCCACGGACGGTGCGGCAGAAACGCAAGAAGATCGAGGAAGCGATCAAGCAGATCGAAACTAAGACAGGGCAAAATGCTTCGGATGAAGAAATAGCAAAAGAATTAGGAATCGGTGAGGAAGAATTAAATGACTGGCAGACGCAGTTAAATGTCACAAATGTTATCTCACTGAATGAATTTGTGGAGCAGGGCGGAGAACCTGTGATGGATGCAAAAAATAATTCACATTTCATCCAACCCGAGGAGTCTGTTCAGGAAGAAGAACTGAAAAAAGTTCTGATGGAGTCACTGGAGCTTTTGACAGAAAAAGAGAAAAAAGTTATTTTATTATATTATTATGAGGATCTGACGTTAAAGGAAATAAGCAGCATCCTTGAAGTCTCGGAATCGAGGGTTTCGCAGCTTCATACCAAGGCATTGTTAAAAATGCGTAAAAAGATGGGAAACTATATGGGAATACTGATTGACTGACAGAAGAGTCCGGAGGTGATATGTTATGTCGATAAGACCAGTTGATTTGAGTGGAATGATACAACGAACGCAGGACATTGGCAACATTAAGCATGCGGAGGACAGCAGACCGATCGTAGATCAGTATAACATTGAGGTAAGGCAGGAAAAACAGGAATCTGATTTGTCCCACAAAGTACAGGACCCGGAACAGAAGGATAATCAGGAATTTCGATATGATGCCCGGGAAAAAGGAAATAACAGTTATAACGGTAGTGGGAAAAAGAAAAAAAAGCATGGTCAGTCAGAAGAGGATGAAGGAAGTGTTCATGTTAAGGAACGCAGGACCAGCTTTGATGTCAAAATATAACGAAAGGCGTAATAGTTGATATGACGGGAATAGTATTTTTTTTGCTTCTGACGGGGGTTGTTTTTATGGTTGGAAGTTTTTTTATCACGGAACGCTTATCTCCATCCGAATTAAATAAGATTGCAGAGTTAAGTAAGGACGAATTGGGCAGAATCATTGACGGTGCTCTGTCAGATGCCAGCAGTAAAGTAGAGGAGGCAATTCAGACACAGATCGATGCTTCTTCGGAACAAGTGGAGCGTGCACTGGAAAAAGAAACAAATGAAAAGATCATGGCCATCAGTGAATATTCAGATACAGTCATGGAAAACATGAATAAAACCCATAATGAGATCATGTTTCTTTATAATATGCTGAATGACAAACATGCAGAGCTGACAGGTCTTGCTACTGATCTGCAGAAGATCGCAGCAAATGTCAAGAGTATACAGGATGGGTTGTCAAAGAAAAAAGCACCGGAGCCAGTTCCTGTGGCGAAGCCTGAGTCCGTAGAAGAAAAAGTGGAAACAAAAGAACAGAAAATCCCAGTCGTAAAAAAGAAAGAAAATCCTGATACAGAGGAAAACCACACGGGTAAGATTCTTGAAATGCGCAAAAAGGGAATGCAGAGTGTTGAGATTGCAAAAGCACTAGGAGTAGGACTCGGAGAGGTTAATCTTGTACTTGGACTTTATAAAGGGGATACAGATTCGTGAAGCTAAAATATTATTTAAGAGGACTTGGTATAGGTATCATTGTCACAACAATTATTCTTGTAAGCTGCTTTTCAATGCAGAAACCTAAAATGACAGATGCACAGATCATTGAAAAGGCATCCCAGCTTGGTATGATCATGCCGGAACAGGACAGTGTAGTCGCTGCAGAGACAGAAACCACAGAACCGGAAGAAACACAGCAGAAAAATGAACAGCAGGTGGCAGCAGAAGAAGCACAGCAGGAGACAGAACAGCAGACAGAAGTGCCAAAAGAGCAGGCAACAGAAGAAACACAGCAGGATGCGCCGTCAGAAGATACAGAGAATGCAGAAAGTGAAGAACCAGCACAGCAGGAACCGTTTACGCTTGTTGTAAACCGTGGAGATGTATGCAGAACAATGTGTGAGAATCTTGCTGCCAATGGTGTGATCGATGATTCGGAAGGGTTACGCAAATATTTGAGTGAAGTTGGTTATGCTTCCTTTATCAGTGCTGGAACCTACCAGATTCCGTATCACGCATCTTATGAAGAAATTACAAATATTTTAAAAGCCGGACCGATGGAACAGCAGCAATAAAATAGAATAAAATAAAAAATACGCTCCAATCAGAAAAAAGTACTTGATTCTGGTTGGGGCGTATGTTATAATTTGCAAGGTTATGACGGAATAAAAAAGAATATTCCAAACAAACACATGTGTGGACTGACAGGCTGGTGCCAGATGGTCGTCTGAAAGAATGAAACACATGGAAGCAACTTATAAAAAGCCTGACGCACAGCTTTTTATAACAACAAAAACCAGGAGGTAGAAACATGAGCGTTATTTCAATGAAACAGTTATTAGAGGCAGGTGTTCACTTTGGACATCAGACAAGAAGATGGAACCCTAAAATGGCTCCATACATCTACACAGAGAGAAACGGAATCTATATCATTGATTTACAGAAATCCGTTGGTAAAGTAGATGAGGCTTACAAAGCAGTATCTGATATCGCAGCAGCAGGTGGCACAATTCTTTTCGTAGGAACAAAGAAGCAGGCTCAGGATGCAATCAAGACTGAGGCAGAGCGTTGCGGAATGTTCTATGTAAATGAGAGATGGTTAGGTGGTATGCTGACCAACTTCAGAACTATCCAGAGCCGTATTGCAAGATTAAAAGAGATCGAGACAATGGCAACAGATGGTACTTTCGAAGTATTACCAAAGAAAGAAGTTATCGCACTGAAAAAAGAGTGGGAGAAATTAGAGAAAAACCTTGGTGGTATCAAGGAAATGAAAAAGATCCCGGATGCAATCTTCGTTGTAGATCCTAAGAAAGAAAGAATCTGTATCCAGGAAGCTCATACATTAGGAATCAAATTAATTGGTATCGCTGATACAAACTGTGATCCGGAAGAGTTAGATTATGTAATTCCGGGTAATGATGATGCTATCAGAGCCGTTAAATTAATCGTATCTAAGATGGCAGATGCTGTTATCGAGGCTAATCAGGGTGCAGAGATGACTGCAGAAGAAGCAGAGTCTGCAGCAGCTGACGAAGCAGTAGAGGAAGCATAAGAACAAATTAATTTTGGAGGATTGAAAAATGGCTATTACAGCAGCTATGGTAAAAGAACTGCGTGAGATGACTGGCGCAGGTATGATGGATTGTAAAAAAGCATTAAACGAGACTAACGGAAATATGGACGAGGCTGTTGAGTTCTTAAGAAAGAACGGACAGGCTAAGGCTGAGAAGAAAGCAAGCAGAATCGCAGCAGAGGGTCTTTGCACCGTTGTTGTAAAAGATGATACAACAGCAGCAGTTGTTGAAGTTAACTCTGAGACTGATTTCGTTGCTAAGAATGAGACATTCCAGAATTTCGTAAAAGCAGTAGCAACTCAGGCTGTAAACTCTGATGCAAAAGATATGGATGCATTTATGGCAGAGGCATGGAACGAGGATGCTTCTAAGACTGTTAACGATGCATTAGTAGAGAAAGTAGCTGTAATCGGAGAGAACTTAAAGATTCGTAGATTTGAGAAAGTTGTTGCTGAGCATGGCTGCGTAGTTTCTTATGTACATGGCGGCGGAAGAATCGGTGTTATCGTAGACGCTGATACTGATGTTGTTAATGATGCTGTAAAAGAGGCTATGGTTAACATTGCAATGCAGATCGCAGCTTTAAATCCAAAATACGTTTCCAGAGACGAAGTAAGTGCTGATTATATCGCACATGAGAAAGAGATTCTTTTAGCTCAGATCATGAACGATCCGAAAGAGTCTCAGAAACCGGAGAAAGTTATCAACGGTATGATCGAAGGACGTATCAGCAAAGAGTTAAAAGAAGTATGCTTAGTAGATCAGGTATACGTAAAAGCTGAGGATGGAAAACAGACCGTTGCTAAATACCTTGAAGAGGTTTCTAAAGCAGCTGGATGTACTGTAAAAGTTAAGAGATTTGTTCGTTTTGAGACTGGTGAAGGTCTTGAGAAGAAACAGGAAGATTTTGCAGCAGAAGTTGCAGCTCAGATGAATGCTTAATTTGATATTGTGCTAAGTTCCTGAACATATTGATAACCCTTATGAATGATGCAGACATCATTTATAAGGGTTATTTTTGACTCTAAATATTGATCTTCCGCTGGAAAGTTCCTGGTGTCATTCCATATTTCTTTTTAAATTCCCGATGAAAATAGGATAAATTATTAAATCCACAGGAAAGTGAGACCTCAAGAGAGGATTCCGCACCCTGTTCGAATAGCTCTGCCGCTTTTTCCAGTCGGATATTCCGTACATACTCCATGGCAGATTCTCCCATATATTTTTTGAAAAAACGCATGAAATGGTATTCGCTGAAACAGCAGATGGATGCGAGATCGGCGATTGATAAAGGCTCAGCATAATGCTGTTCAATGAATTCTAACACGGCTTTCAGTTTGCTGGTGTGTTCATTGGAAAGCTGGGAAAATGCAGAATCTTCCTGACAGAAAGGAAGCAGCAGAGCGATCAGTTCTAAAAGGAGAGACTTGATCTTCAGTTCATAACCAATGGATTTACTGTGATAAAGCTGACTAAGCCTTTGAAAAATCGACAGGGCGTCTCCATAGATGGGATGTTCTTTTTTTATGATATAAGGAGGAATTAATTTTTGCATTGCAAGCGGCGCGAGATATTTGACTGCACAGATATCCGCGTTTCCCATGCCAAGATAATTCATATGAAAAACATATGTTTCGGAAGTCATTACCGGATCTGTGTCAGCGTGGATAGAATGAAGGACTAAAGGTGGTACAAATATAAGATCTCCCACATCTGCAGAATAGGGACAAAGCTGTATCTGATAGGTACAGCCTCCGTTTGTAATCATTGTAAACTCAGCCTCATCGTGCCAGTGCGCAGTGACTGCCGGACAGGTGGCAGACAGGTTTGTGACATAGCATTGCAGAGGAAAGAGCTGTTCACCGTGTTTTGCTTTTTCTTTTTGGTCTAAAGATAAACTGATTGCCATAAAAACTCCATTCTGCCGGTGCAGATTTTGGTCTGTATATGCGAATCTGCTGCCAGCTTTTTTACTACCTGAAAATACACAATATATCCAAGCATGAGTTGCCCTGTGTAGGGTGGTTCCGGGGGTTTTCGATTGGCAAATTGCATCAAGCCGGGACTCGTTTTGTTCCGTTGTACGAAAATAAGAAAGTCTAAGTATGCCTGATTTATATTGTGGCGGAGTGACGTGTGCGTCTTAAATGTGCCATCCGGGCACATTAAGACTTGTGCTGCCGTCCGTGGCAGCACAACACTGTATTGTGAACAGGCATACAAAGACTTTCTAATTTTCTCCCAAAGTCACAAAACGGATCCCGGCTTGATGCAATTTGCCAGCCGTAAGGCTGTGAACCACCCTTCGTCGGGGAACTCATTTTACAACTTTGGCGGGTGTAAATTTTTAGTGTTTTGTGTCTGAATCTGATAAAAAAATATTTCAAAATAACTATGTTTAATAGATTATTATTGGTTTGATAATACTGGAAAATCCGCATTTACGCCCCTAGATTTTGAGATGAACCGCCCACCCAAATGGTGTTTCATAACCTGGAGGCTGGCATCTTGCGCAAAGCCGGAGCTGATTTTGTGACTTTGGGAGAAAATTAGAAAATCTTAGTGTGTCTGTAGGTACACAGTGATGTTCTGCCACGGATGGCAGAACAAGGCAGCATCGAGTCATGGATGACTCGTTGTTGCCGTTCACGTCACTCCAAGAAAATCTAACTCAGACACACTTAGACTTTTCTTATTTTCGTACAATGGAACCAAAATTAACTCCGGCTTTGCGCAAGATGCCACTCACAAGCCTACGATACACCATTTAGGGAGATGATTTATTTCATAAACAAACCAGCATTTGTCGGGCAGCTATGATAGCAGTATTGTACAATATTATCCAACCATAATGCAAGAAAAACGAATAAAAATCGAATATAATATTTACATCAGCTGAAAAAGAAAACAGAATTATGCAAAAATATAAAAAAGAATATTGAAATAAAATGTGTCAGGAGGAAAAAAATGAAAAGAAAATGGTGGCATGACAAGGTAGCATATCAGATCTATCCAAAGAGTTTTCTGGATACAAACGGAGACGGCATTGGTGATCTGAGAGGAATTATCTCAAAACTGGATTATTTAAAAGAACTTGGCATTGATATCATCTGGCTTTCTCCGATTTATAAATCACCGTTTATTGACCAGGGATATGATATATCTGATTACTATAAGATTGCAGAAGAATTTGGAACTATGGAAGAATTTGACGAGCTGCTTGCCGAAGCAAAAAAGCGTGACATGTACATTGTTATGGATCTTGTGGTAAACCATTGTTCGAGTGAACATGAATATTTTAAGGCGGCTTTAGCTGATCCGGACGGACCTTATGCAGATTATTTTTATTTTGTAAAGGGAAAAGATGGAAAAGAACCAAGCAATTATCGTTCTTATTTTGGTGGAAAGGCATGGGAGCCGGTGCCGGGATCGGATAAATACTATCTGCATATGTTTGCTAAGGAACAGCCGGACTGGAACTGGGAAAACAAAGAAGTACGGGATAAGATATATAAGATGATCAACTGGTGGTTAGATAAGGGACTTGGTGGATTCCGTATTGATGCGATCATTAATATCAAGAAAGATACAAGTTTTCCTTCCTATGAACCGGATGGGGATGATGGTCTGGTGTCATGTGTGAAGATGGTAGAAGAGACAGACGGCGTCGGAGAATTTTTAGAGGAGATGAAACATGAGACTTTCGAGAAATACGACGCTTTTACAGTTGGTGAAGTATTTAATATGAAAGAGGACGAATTAAGGGAGTTTGTCGGGGATGATGGTCATTTCTCAAGCATGTTTGATTTCTCTGCACATGAACTGACCTATGGTGAGCATGGATGGTATGACAGCAAAAAGATAGATTTTAAACGCTGGCGAGAAATTTTGTTCGCTTCCCAGAAAGAGATGGAGGGCATTGGGTTTAAGGCAAACATCATTGAAAATCATGATGAACCGAGAGGCGCAAGCCGTTACCTTCCGGATTATGCGCAGAATGAAATGGGCAAAAAAATGCTTGCCACAACTTCAATCCTGCTTCGGGGAATCCCGTTTATTTATCAGGGACAGGAAATCGGTATGACAAACTGTCATAGAAACGATATTTCAGAATATGATGATATCAGTACAAAAGATCAGTATCAGGTTGCAATCGAGGCAGGATGTACGAAAGAAGAAGCATTGGCATGCTGCTATGAAAACAGCAGGGACAATGCGCGTACACCAATGCAGTGGAGTGCAGATGAAAAAGGAGGCTTTAGTGTACATGTGCCTTGGCTTGCAATGAATCCAAATTATAAAGAAATCAATGTCCGTGAGCAGGAAGGACGGGAGGACTCAGTACTTTCCTATTATAAAAAGCTGATCGCACTGCGCAAATCACCGGAATTTAAAGAAACTTTTGTTTATGGAAGAGTAGTACCGGTTTATGAAGATACGGATACAATATTTGGATTTATGCGTATTGGAGAAGAAAACGGACAGAAAGTACTTGTAATCGCAAATTACGGAAAAGATGCGGCAGAGTTGATGCTGCCGGGAGAGGTAAAAGAAATTTTGCTGTCAAATACAGGTAGAAAAGCTCTGCCGGGTGAGAAGATTATGCTGGAGAGTCTTGAGACAGCAGTACTTTTTCTGTGAGCAGGCATATAATAAACAGCATCTTTCTGGAACAAATATAATGACATTTGGCAGATGCAGGCATTACATAGAATTGACAAAAACTTCATAAAAAAAATACAGGAAGCGTTAAGAATCCGATATCCCGGTTGACGGTAAAAAATACGTCTGATATGTTAAAAGAGTGTGTAAAAAGCGGCAATGACGTGTTTGCAGGAAAAACGGAAAATGCCGTAATAACTAAAAAAAGAGGGATAAAATGGGAGCAAAAGAATTTGCATCATTATTAGGAGGACTGGCGCTTTTTCTGTATGGAATGAACATGATGAGCCAGGGGATGGAGGCTGCTGCCGGAAATAAGATGAAACAGATCTTAGAGCGGCTGACAACGAACCGGTATTTAGGTGTTTTAGTAGGAGCAGTGATCACTGCGATCATACAGTCATCCTCCGCAACAACAGTTATGGTTGTAGGTTTTGTTAATTCCGGCATGATGACATTGCGGCAGGCAGTCGGAGTGATCATGGGTGCTAATATCGGTACGACCATTACAGGACAGCTGATCGCACTTGATGCCGGGGCGATCGCACCGTTTATTGCGTTTTTAGGTGTTGTGCTGGTTGTTTTTCTGAAACAGCCAAAAGTAAAAAACATAGGAGGTATTTTAGCAGGGCTTGGTGTTCTTTTTATTGGAATGGAAATGATGAGCACAGCAATGATGCCGCTTCGGGATTCCAAAGCGTTCATTGATATGATGACAAAATTTTCCAATCCTCTGCTTGGAATTTTAGCAGGTGCAGTTTTTACAGCATTGATCCAGTCCTCATCAGCGTCGGTTGGAATCCTTCAGGCTCTTGCGGCAAGTGGGGCGATTTCTTTTTCTGGAGCAGTGTATGTGCTGTTTGGACAAAATATCGGTACCTGTATTACAGCAGTGTTAGCGTCGATTGGAACAGGCCGGAATGCTAAGCGGACGACGATCATCCATCTTTCATTTAATATCATAGGAACAGCAGTCTTTACGATACTCTGTATGCTGACGCCACTGACTTCCTGGGTAGGAGGACTTACACCTGCAAATCCGGCAGCGCAGATCGCAAATATGCATACGCTGTTTAATATTGTAACAACAATATTATTGCTTCCGGCGGGAAATCTTCTGGCAAAACTGGCAGAAAAGATTCTGCCGGATGTGGACGAGCCGGAGGAGGGAATGTATTTAAAGTATTTAAAAAATACAAAACCGGTGACGGAAGGGAAAATCGGCGTATCAGCAATCAATTTCGAACTGACACACAAAGAGATAGCGAGAATGCTTGAGATCGCAAAGAAAAATGTTTCTGACAGTTTTACGGCATTTTTAAACTGTGATGATGGATTTATTCCGAAAGTGGAAGAAAAAGAGGAGTACGTGGATTTTTTAAACCGAGAGATTTCAAAGTACATATCCAAAAACATGGCACATGAGACAAATACGCAGGGAAGCAGGATATTAAGTGCCTATTTCAAAGTGACCAGCAACATAGAAAGAATCAGTGATCATGCAATGAATATTTGCGGATATTCTGAGTGGCTGAAGGAAAAAGATGTCAGATTTTCAAAAGAAGTAAAGGAAGAAATTTTGCAGATGCAGCAGACCTGCGAGGAACTTTTGACGCTGCTTTTAAATGAAAATATGGAGGCACTCGACGAATTAAGTCGTGTCTCAGCACTCGAACAAAAGATGGATGACATGACAGAGGATTATAGAAATCGTATGATGCACCGGATACAGGAAGGAACGGCATCGGGTGAAGGGAGTGTTCTCTACACGGAAATGCTCACGGATTTTGAAAGAATCGGAGATCATGCATTAAACATTGCACAGGAGATGACAGAAGTAAGGTTGGCAGAATAACAGAAGTTGGAGGAATATTATGTCATTTTTAAAAGATGTATTGCGGGGAATCGCAATCGGTGTTGCAAATATCATTCCGGGTGTCAGTGGAGGAACTATGATGGTTTCCATGGGAATATACGGGGATGTGATCTCTGCTGTGACGGAAATGCCTAAACATTTTTGGAGGAGTGTCAGGTTTTTACTGCCATATGCAGTTGGGATGCTGTGTGGGATCGGTGGATTGTCGTTTGTGATCGGATATTTTTTTCTGGAATTTCCGTTTGAGACAGCAATGTTATTTATTGGTCTGATCTTTGGCGGAGTACCACTTTTATTGCCAAAAGTAATGGGAAAACGTGCTTCGGTTTCGGAGATATTGCTGTTTTTACTGTTCTTTGGACTGGTCGTATGGATGCAGTTTTGGAAACAGGGAACAGATGTTTCTTTAGAGCCCGGTATACAGAGCAGTATGTCCTTATTTCTGGTCGGAACAGTAGCTGCAGCGACCATGGTCATTCCAGGTGTCAGTGGATCAATGCTTTTGATGTCTCTTGGGTACTATACGCCGGTCATAAACAGGATCAGTGAATTCCTGGCTGCATTGCCGGGATTAAGGTGGGAAGTGCTGTTTTCGTGTGCGGCAGTTCTCATTCCGTTTGGCATTGGTGTAGTGCTGGGAATATTTCTTGTTTCAAAACTCGTGGAATATCTCCTGAAAAAACAGGAGAGAAGAACTTATTTTGCGATTATGGGACTGGTCATTTCATCACCGATCGCAGTTCTTTCGGGAATGAATATTGTTTCCATTGGGATTGGACAGCTTTTGCTGGGAATATTACTTTTTATTGGCGGTTTTTTTATTGCAAATATGCTTGGAAAATAAAATAGTAGAAGATAAATAAAAATAATCAGACAATAACAAAAAAAGTGCGGAAAAATTAATCAATTTTTTTGCGCTTTTTTATTTGAAAAATAAAAAAATGTGTTACAATAGATAGGTACTAACGATTACCTTGGGGGTATTGTATGCAGGATAAAGATTCAGAAATGCTGAATCACCAGCGGAAACGCAGAAAAAGGATTGCGAAGATCCGAAACGGTATTATCTTGATCGTAGCAGGATGGATTGTTCTCTCCATGATTCTGATCGTGGCATTATTTTTTAAGATGGTGTCACTGGAACATAAGATAGACCGGCTGGTGACAAGCAGCAGCGAACAGAATACAGATCAGGTCAATGCAGGCGCTGCCGCAAAGCTGAGTGGCGGTGTGATAGCAGAGGAAACAGAAGATACGGAAATTATGCAGACGGAGCTGACCTGGGATAAAGTAACACCTCCGGCTACGGGAATATCCGATGAAGATAATATGGCATCGGACGGAGATTTACATAAGGTATACTTAACATTTGATAATGTACCGTCTGAACATACGTCTGAGATTTTAGATGTATTAGAAGAATATGGTGTGAAAGCTACTTTCTTTGTGAATGGAAGCCAGGATGAAGAAATGATTCCTGTTTATAAAAGGATTGTAGATGAGGGGCATACTCTTGGCATGAATTCTTATTCAAATCAGTATAGTGTGATCTATCAGTCAGAGGAAGCGTTTGAGCAGGATTATATGACACTGAAGAATTTCTTAAAGCAGACCACAGGAGTGGACAGCTTTTATTATCGTTTTCCGGGAGGAAGCAGTAATCTCATCAGTAATGTGCCGATGGATTATTTTATCCATTATCTTAATACGCAGGGAATTGTCTATTATGACTGGAATGTATCGGCTGGAGATGGCGCTTCAACTGTGTATACATCTGAGGAAATAGTTGAAAATGTGACAGATGATGTAGTAAAATATAAAACGTCGGTGGTTTTACTGCATGACGGGAAAGATAAGTCAGCAACGGTAGAAGCTTTAGGACCTTTGATTGAGGCTTTAGAGGGAATGGGCGCACAAATATTACCGATTGATGAAGATACACAGGTTATTCAGTATGTGAAAGCAGACACAGTGGAATAACTGAGAATAAATGGAGGAATGAACATGGGATTTTTCAAGGATTTTAAAGATGACTTCTCACAGGCAGTCAATGAACTGATGCCTGCAGATGACAACCTGGAAACCAGCACGAACGAAGATGACGTTGAGGTTAATACGTTAGAAGGCGAAGTGGATGTTGAGACAGAACTTTCCAAGCTGGATGGTCTGTTAGAACAGGTGACAAAGCAGGAAGCTGAGAAAGCAGCCGCAGCAAGAAGTGCCGCAGAAATGGCAGCACAGCATGCAAGTGTACAGCCGGAAAAAACAGCAGCACCTGTAACAGAAAAAAATGAAACAGTTTCAAATATTACAAAAGCAACCCAGGAGGAAAGAAAAATGGCTGACAATACAACAGCACCTGCAACTAATAACCAGAGCGCACCGGTATCTGATGAGGTATCTGTAATCACAGAGGGAACAATCATCAAAGGTGACATTGTATCAAACGGTTCTTTAGATGTAAGAGGACAGGTAGAAGGAAATGTAGGATGTAACGGCAAATTAGTTGTAACTGGTGTCGTAAATGGAAACAGCAGTGCGTCTGAGTTTTTTGCAGATGCAGCAAAGATCGAGGGAGAGGTTGTCAGCACAGGAACCGTTAAAATCGGTCTTGGTTCTGTGATCATCGGTAATGTGACATCTACTTCTGCTGTGATTGCCGGAGCAATCAAAGGTGATATCGATGTACAGGGACCGGTTGTTGTGGATACATCCGCAGTTGTTATGGGCAACATCAAATCACGTTCTGTACAGATCAACAATGGTGCGGTAATCGAAGGATTCTGCTCACAGTGCTACTCTGACGTGGATGTACAGAGCCTGTTCAATGGTAATGCTCAGAAAGGAAATGAGTAATCGAATATGAAGAGAGTATTCTTAAAATTAAGCGGTGAAGCTTTAGCCGGTGAAAAACATACCGGATTTGACGAGCCGACTGTTACAGAAGTGGCGCGACAGGTAAAACAGATTACAGATCAGGGCATTCAGGTCGGCATCGTGATCGGCGGAGGTAATTTCTGGAGAGGAAGAACCAGTGAGACGATTGACCGTACAAAGGCGGATCAGATTGGAATGCTTGCGACAGTTATGAACTGTATCTATGTTTCTGAAATTTTCCGTTCCGTTGGAATGAAAACACAGATCCTGACACCATTTGAGTGTGGAAGCATGACAAAACTGTTTTCAAAAGACCGTGCAAATAAGTATTTTGAAAAAGGAATGGTCGTATTTTTTGCAGGAGGAACCGGACATCCGTATTTTTCAACGGACACAGGCATTGTGCTCCGTGCGATCGAGATGGAGGCAGAGGGAATCTACCTTGCAAAAGCAATTGATGGTGTTTATGACAGCGATCCAAAGATCAATCCTTCCGCTGTAAAATACAGCGAGGTATCTATACAGGAGGTTATTGACCGCAAACTTGCAGTGGTTGACCTTACTGCATCGATCATGTGTATGGAAAATAAAATGCCGATGTTTGTTTTTGGACTGAACGAGGAAAACAGCATTGTAAAGGCAATGACAGGCGATTTTAATGGTACGAAAGTAACCGTATAATTCATGACAGCAGAATGTTTACAGAATATACATTCTATTGCAATAAAAACCGCGAAAGGTATGGAAAAATATATGGATGAAAGATTAGTTCAGTTTGATGAAAAAATGCAGAAAACAATGAATAACCTGTCTGAGGAGTTTGGAAGCATCCGTGCCGGACGTGCTAATCCGCATGTCCTTGACAAGTTAAGAGTTGACTATTACGGAACACCGACAGCAATCCAGCAGGTGGCAAACGTTAATGTCCCGGAACCGAGAATGATTCAGATCCAGCCGTGGGAAGCATCCATGGTAAAAGAGATCGAGAAGGCAATCTTAACATCGGATCTTGGAATCAACCCGACCAATGATGGAAAAGTGATTCGTCTTCTTTTCCCGGAACTCACAGAGGAAAGACGTAAAGAACTGGCAAAGGATGTTAAGAAAAAAGGTGAGAGTGCAAAAGTTGCAATTCGTAATATCCGTCGTGATGCCAATGATTCTTTCAAGAAATTAAGTAAGTCTGCAGATGTGTCCGAGGACGAAGTGAAAGAGTTAGAGGACGGCGCACAGAAAATGACAGATAAATATATCACTGAGATCGATAAGTCTGTTGAGGCAAAAACAAAAGAGATCCTGACAGTTTAAGGATTTTTGTGTAGAATATAGAGGTGAGGACATGACAAAAGCGTGTCCTCATTTTCGCTTTATGAAATGAAAATGTTTTTTCATGAAAAGTAGGCAGGAACGGAGGATCAAAATGAAAATTCCACAGCATGTAGCAATTATCCTTGACGGAAACGGAAGATGGGCGAAAAGTAAGGGAATGCCAAGAAATTATGGACATACAGTCGGAGCAAAAAATGTGGAAACAGTCTGCAAAGCAGCACATGATATGGGAATCAGATATCTGACACTGTATGCTTTCTCAACAGAAAACTGGAACAGACCTGAGGGAGAAGTGGCAGCGCTCATGAAGCTTCTCGAAAGTTATCTGAAGAACTGTATCAAAACAGCAGACAAAAATAATATGCGTGTGCGTGTGATCGGAGATACCACACGTTTAAGTGACCGGTTCCAGGCACAGATTACAGAACTGGAAGCAGCTTCTGCGAATAATGATGGCCTGAATTTACAGATTGCTATTAATTATGGAAGCAGGGATGAAATGATCCGTGCAATGAAAAAACTTTATCAGGATATGGAGAATGGAACAAGGCAGATATCAGAATTAAATGAGGATGTGTTTGCGTCATATCTGGATACAGCAGGGATTCCGGACCCGGATCTTCTGATCCGGACAAGTGGAGAACAGCGCCTTTCAAATTATCTGTTGTGGCAGCTTGCGTACAGCGAATTTTATTTCACGGATGTACCATGGCCGGATTTTGGAAAAGAGGAATTAGAAAAAGCTGTAGAAGCGTATAATAAGAGAGACAGAAGATTTGGTGGATTGACAGAGGAATCCAAATAAACTGAAAGAGGAAAGGGCAGGTTTTCGTATATGTTTAAAACAAGACTGTTGAGCGGCATTGTGTTAGTTGCAGCCGCATTGGTGCTTATTATCACAGGGGGAGATGTATTACTCTTTTCGACATTACTCATTTCGTATATCGGGATGTTCGAATTGTACAGGATTTTTCATGTGGAAAAAGAATTACCGGGAATCGTGGGCTATCTTGCAGCAACTGTATTTTACTGTAATTTAAAATGGGATTTTCTGCCGGATATTATGGTAGTTGTTTTAGGCTTTCTGATGGCACTTATGTTTGTTTATGTCTTTACCTATCCGAAATATAAGACAGAGCAGATGCTGGCTGTATTTTTTGGAGTGTTTTATGTTGCTGTGATGCTTTCTTATGTATACCAGACAAGGATGCTTAACGCAGGCACTTATATTGTCTGGCTGATCTTTTTGTGTTCGTGGGGATGCGATACCTGTGCGTACTGTGTAGGCATGCTGATCGGAAAACATAAGATGTCTCCAAAATTAAGTCCGAAAAAGTCTGTTGAGGGAGCAATTGGCGGAGTAGTTGGAGCTGCACTTTTAACTGTCATTTATGGCATGATCTTTAAAAATGCGATGGGTGTTACCATGCAGCATGTGTGGATCATGGCGGCAATCAGTGCGGTTGGAGCGCTGATTTCCATGGTGGGTGATCTGACTGCCTCTGCAATCAAAAGAAACTATGAGATCAAGGATTACGGAAAGCTGATCCCGGGTCATGGCGGTATCTTAGACCGCTTTGACAGTGTGATCTTTACGGCGCCGATGATTTATTTCCTTGCAGCAAATTTTATTGTATTGTAAACAGAGGATACGGATATGAAAAAAATAGCAATCTTAGGTTCGACGGGGTCGATAGGTACGCAGACACTTGATATCGTAAGAGAACAGAAGGATATTGAGGTTGTTGCGTTTGCAGCAGGAAGCAATATTACATTGTTAGAGCAGCAGGTCAGGGAGTTTTCTCCAAAACTGGTATGTGTGTTCAAGGAAGAAGCTGCAGAAGCACTGAAGATTAAAATAGCAGACACAGATACGAAAGTGGTTTCAGGGATGGAGGGACTGATCGATGTGGCAGTTCATCCGGAGAGTGAGATTTTAGTTACTGCGATCGTTGGCATGATGGGAATCCGGCCGACAGTTGCTGCAATTAAGGCAGGTAAAAAAATTGCCCTTGCAAATAAAGAAACACTGGTAACGGCAGGGCATATTATTATTCCATTAGCAAAAGAATATCATGTGCCCATCCTTCCGGTGGACAGCGAACACAGTGCAATTTTCCAGTCGCTGCAGGGAAATGCGGGCAATCGTATTGAAAAGATACTGCTGACAGCATCCGGTGGACCATTCCGTGGAAAAAGTACGGCTGATCTTGCAGGGATGAAAGTGGAAGATGCCCTAAAGCATCCGAACTGGTCAATGGGAAGAAAGATAACAATAGATTCATCCACACTTGTCAATAAAGGACTTGAAGTTATGGAGGCAAAGTGGCTTTTTGGGGTGGAATTAGATCAGATTGAAGTGGTCGTTCATCCACAGAGTGTGATCCATTCTGCTGTGCAGTATGAGGACGGGGCAGTGATCGCACAGCTTGGAACACCGGATATGCGTCTGCCGATCCAGTATGCACTTTATTATCCAGAGCGCAGAAAAATGTCAGGTAAAAGACTTGATCTTTTTGAACTGGGAAGCCTGACGTTTGAGAGACCGGATACAAAGACATTTAAAGGTCTGGCATTAGCTTACGATGCAATGAGAAAGGGCGGCAGCCAGCCAACGGTATTTAATGCAGCAAATGAGCGGGCGGTGGCAATGTTTTTAGATCGGAAGATCAGTTATCCGCAGATTACGGAAATCATTGAGGACTGCATGGAATATGTGGCTTATAAAAATGATCCGAGTCTGGATGAGGTATTAGAAACAGAACAGGCAGTATATGAGTATATTGAACAGAAATGGGTATAAATGCAGAATGGAAAGGTATTAGAAACGGATGAAAATTATTATTGCATTATTGATCTTTAGTATCATTATTATATTTCATGAACTGGGGCATTTTTCACTCGCAAAGGCAAATGGAATCCGTGTCAATGAATTTTGTCTTGGACTCGGACCGACGATCTTTGGTGTGACGAAGGGGGAAACAAAATATTCCCTGAAACTGCTTCCGTTTGGCGGTGCCTGTATGATGGAGGGCGAGGACGGTGAAAGCAGCGATGACAGAGCGTTTGGGAAAAAGTCTGTATGGGCAAGGATCAGCGTGGTCGCTGCCGGACCGGTCTTTAATTTTATCATGGCATTCTTTTTTTCATTCATCCTTCTTTCATGCAACGGATATGATATTCCTAAGATAACGCAGGTCAGTGAGGGATTTGCAGCAGAGCAGGCAGGAATGCAGGCGGGGGATGTCATTGTAAAGATGAACGGAAAACATATTCATTTTTACAGAGAGGTCAGTTCCTACTCAATGTTTCATGCCGGTGAGACTGTCAAAGTAACTTATGAGCGTGATGGGAAAAGATATACGGCAGATCTGACACCGTTATTTGATGAAGAACTTGGCAGATACCGTTATGGTTTTGTCGGCGGTGAAGTGGAAAAAGGAAATATTTTTAAGAATTTCTTATACAGCGGTTATGAAGTAAAATACTGGATCGATACAACTCTTGGAAGTTTGAAAATGCTTGTCACGGGTGGTGTTACCTTAAATGATATGAGCGGTCCGGTAGGTCTGGTCGATGCGATCGGTGACAGTTATGAGGAGAGTGTTTCCTATGGTTATTATGCGGCATTTTTACAGATGCTCTATATTTCCATTTTAATTTCCGCAAACCTTGGTGTCATGAATCTGCTGCCACTTCCGGCACTGGACGGTGGAAGACTTGTATTTCTGATCGTTGAAGCGATCCGGGGCAAAAAGGTGGCTCCGGATAAAGAGGGCATGGTGCATTTTGTAGGGCTTATGCTATTGATGCTTTTGATGGTGGTCGTAATGTTTAACGATATCCGAAAAATTTTCATGTAGAGGTGAAATGACAGTGAAAACAAAAACAGTAAAAATCGGTTCTAAGGTGATCGGAGGCGGCAATCCAATCCTGATCCAGTCAATGACAAATACAAAGACAGAGGATGTTGCAGCGACAGTGGCACAGATCAATAAACTTGCTGCTGCAGGCTGTGATATCATAAGATGCGCAGTACCTACCATGGAAGCTGCAGAAGCACTGACAGAGATAAAAAAACAGGTAACGATCCCGGTTGTGGCTGATATTCATTTTGATTACCGTCTGGCGATCGCAGCGATCGAGCATGGTGCGGATAAGATCCGTATCAATCCGGGAAATATCGGAAGCAGGGAGCGTGTGCAGGCAGTCGTAGATGCAGCAAGAGAGCGCCAGATCCCGATCCGTGTCGGTGTTAACAGTGGTTCCCTAGAGAAAGATCTTGTAGAAAAATATCACGGTGTGACCGCCGAGGGAATCGTGGAGAGCGCATTAGATAAAGTAAAAATGATCGAGGATATGGGATATGATAACCTTGTCATCAGTATCAAATCCTCAGATGTTATGATGTGTGTGAAAGCACATGAACTGATCGCGGAGAAAACGGATCATCCACTGCATGTCGGAATCACAGAAGCAGGAACAATCATCAGCGGCAATATCAAATCCTCAATCGGACTTGGTCTGATCTTATCTCAGGGAATCGGAGACACAATCCGCGTGTCATTGACCGGAGATCCATTAGAAGAGATCAAATCTGCGAAGCTGATCTTAAAGACACTTGGACTGAGAAAGGGCGGCATTGAGGTTGTTTCCTGTCCTACCTGTGGAAGAACCAGAATTGACCTGATCGGACTTGCCAACCAGGTCGAAAACATGGTTGCAGATATTCCGCTTGATATCAAAGTTGCGGTTATGGGCTGCGTGGTCAATGGACCAGGAGAAGCAAAAGAAGCGGATATCGGAATTGCCGGAGGAATCGGAGAAGGGCTTATCATCAAACACGGGGAAGTTTACAAGAAAGTACCGGAATCTGAACTGTTAGAGAGCCTCAGGTTTGAACTGCTGCACTGGAATGAGAATTAAGTAAGTTGGAGTTGAAACAACATGACAAAAATGTTTTTTGATGTATTTCCGACACTGGAAGTGAACGGGGATATGAAAAAACTGTTATCGGAGACGGAAGTTACCAAAGTCGGTATGAATCATGAGAAAGATCATATCCGGATCTACTTAAATGGAAAACGTCTCATACATAAAAAGAATATATATCAGTTGGAAAAAAACATACATGACCAGATCTTTAAAAACAGACACATGGATGTCAAGGTCATTGAAAAATATCAGTTGTCAGAGCAGTATACAGCGGAGAAACTGATGGATCTGTATAAGGACAGTATCTTAGAGGAGCTGAAAAATTACAGTCTGATGGAGTATAATCTGCTGCGTTCCGCTAAAATGGAGTTTACAGGGGATTCACATCTGCTTTTAACTTTAGAGAATACGATCATTGCGCAGACCAGATCACATGAGATCGTTGAATTTTTAGAGAAAGTGGTCTGTGAGCGCTGTGGACTTGATCTTTCCGTGGAACTTGCTTTTGAGGAACCGAAAGAGAGTAAACATAAGAAAAACAGTGACTTACAGATACAGTTTGAGATAAAAAATATTTTAAAACGCGTACAGTTTCATGAGGATGATACACCGGTAAAAGTGGAATCACAGGATGACAGAGATGTGCAGACTGCGAATATGACGACAAAAACTGCCACAAAGGAATCAAATAATGCAAAAGAATCTGCAAACGCAGGGAATAATGCAAAATTTGCAGCAAATACAGCAAAAATGGCAGACGAAAAAGGGGAAAAATCTTTCGGGAAAAAAGAATTTCGAAAGAAATATGATGGTGGTTCCTATGGCGGATACAAAAAATCAGATAATCCGGATGTTTTATATGGAAAAGATTTTGATGATGAGACGATCCCGATCGAGAAGATCGTCGGAGAAATGGGAGAGGTTACGATACGCTGTCAGGTCATGACACTTGAGACGAGAGAAATCCGCAATGAAAAAACAATCGTGATTATGTCGGTAACCGATTTTACGGATTCGATCGTCTTAAAAATTTTTACCAGAAATGACCAGCTTCCGGAGCTGCTTGAGGGTGTGAAAAAAGGTGCATTTTTAAAGATTAAAGGTGTTACGACAATCGATAAATTCGATAGTGAACTTACGATAGGTTCGATTGTCGGAATCAAAAAGATACCGGATTTTACGTCTGTCCGTATGGATACAAGCCCGGAAAAACGTGTGGAACTGCATTGCCATACAAAGATGAGCGATATGGATGGTGTTTCCGAGGTAAAAGATATCGTAAAACGTGCCATGAAATGGGGACATAAAGCAATCGCTATCACTGATCATGGGGATGTACAGGCGTTCCCGGATGCAAACCATGCGATCTCGCCGGATGATGACTTTAAGGTTATCTATGGTGTGGAGGCATATCTGGTGGATGATTTAAAAGATATCATTACCAACTCGAAAAACCAGAATCTCGATGATACTTATGTGGTATTTGATCTTGAGACGACCGGATTTTCTCCTGAAAAAAATAAGATCATAGAGATTGGTGCGGTGAAAGTGGAGCATGGGGAGATCACAGACCGGTTCTCCACTTTTGTAAACCCGGAAGTGCCAATCCCATACAGGATTGAGGAACTGACCTCCATCCGTGATGATATGGTAATTGATGCACCAAAGATCGAGACAATCCTGCCGCAGTTTATGGAGTTCTGCGGGGATGCGATCATGGTCGCCCATAATGCTGATTTTGATATGAGTTTTATCATCAAAAACTGTGAGAGGCAGGGGATTGAGAAAGATTTTACGATCATTGACACGGTTGCCTTAGCACGAATCCTGATGCCGCAGCTAAACCGGTTCAAACTTGATACAGTGGCAAAAGCACTTGGAGTCTCTTTAGAGAACCACCACCGTGCAGTGGATGATGCAGGATGTACGGCAGAGATTTTTGTAAAGTTTGTAAAGATGCTTCATGACCGGGGGATGGAGACTTTAGATGAAGTTAACCAGATGGGACAGGCTTCACCGGAGACGATCATGAAGATGAATACATATCATGCAATCATCCTTGCGACAAATGATATCGGACGTATCAATCTGTACCGTTTGGTCTCATTGTCACATCTGACTTACTATAACAAAAGACCGCGTATTCCGAAAAGCGAATTTGTAAAATACCGTGAAGGTCTGCTGTTAGGTTCTGCTTGTGAAGCGGGGGAGCTTTACCGTGCGATCGTAGGTGGAAGACCGGAAGAAGAGATCATAAGACTTGTAAAGTTTTATGATTATCTGGAGATCCAGCCACTTGGCAACAATGAATTTATGCTAAAAAGCGATAAGGAATCGGTCAGTACGATCGAGGAGCTACAGGATATCAACCGTCGTATCGTAAAACTTGGAGAAACATTCGGAAAACTTGTTGTTGCAACCTGTGATGTACATTTCCTTGATCCGGAAGATGAGATTTACCGTCGTATCATTATGGCGGGAAAAGGATTTAAGGATGCAGATGACCAGGCTCCGCTTTATCTTCGGACAACAGAGGAAATGCTCAAAGAATTTGAGTATCTGGGCTCGTCAAAAGCGGAAGAAGTTGTTATCACAAACCCGAACAAGATTGCGGATATGTGCGAGAAAATTGCACCGGTACGTCCGGATAAATGTCCGCCTGTGATTGAAAATTCGGATCAGATGCTGCGTGATATCTGCTATACCAAGGCACACAGTATGTATGGGGAAGAACTTCCACCAATCGTAAAGGAGCGGTTAGACCGTGAGTTAAACTCCATCATTTCCAACGGATATGCGGTTATGTATATCATTGCACAGAAACTGGTATGGAAATCAAATGAGGATGGATATCTGGTTGGATCACGTGGTTCCGTAGGTTCATCCTTTGCGGCAACAATGTCCGGTATCACGGAAGTAAATCCACTTCAGGCACATTACCGCTGCCCTAACTGTAAATACAGCGACTTTGATTCGCCGGAGGTTAAGGCATTTTCCGGCAGAAGCGGTTGCGATATGCCGGATAAGATCTGTCCGGTCTGTGGTGAAAAATTAGTGAAAGACGGATTTGATATTCCATTCGAAACTTTCCTTGGATTTAAGGGAAATAAGGAGCCGGATATCGACTTAAACTTCTCCGGTGAGTATCAGAGTAAGGCACATGCGTACTGTGAGGTTATCTTCGGTTACGGTCAGACATTCCGCGCCGGTACGATCGGTACACTTGCAGATAAGACGGCATTTGGTTATATTAAGAATTATTATGAAGAACGTGGTATTCATAAGAGAAACTGTGAGATCGACCGTATTGTACAGGGATGTGTCGGTGTAAGAAGAACAACCGGACAGCATCCGGGTGGTATCGTCGTACTTCCGGTGGGAGAGGAGATCAACACTTTTACTCCGGTACAGCACCCGGCAAACGATATGACAACTGCGACAGTCACTACGCATTTCGACTACCATTCGATTGACCACAACCTGTTAAAACTTGATATATTAGGACACGATGATCCGACCATGATCCGTATGCTTCAGGACTTAACGGGAATCGATCCGGTTACGATCCCTCTGGATGATGAAGCAGTCATGTCTTTATTTAAGAATACATCAGCACTCGGTGTCACACCGGAGGAGATCGGAGGTATTCCGCTTGGATGCCTTGGTATCCCGGAGTTTGGCACAGAGTTCGCCATGCAGATGGTTATCGATGCGAAGCCGCAGGAATTTTCGGATCTGATCCGTATTTCCGGTCTGTCACACGGTACCGATGTATGGCTTGGCAATGCACAGACATTGATCGAGCAGGGACTGGCGACGATTTCTACTGCCATCTGTACGCGTGATGATATCATGATCTACCTGATCCAGATGGGACTTGACAGTGAGCAGTCCTTTACGATCATGGAGTCTGTACGAAAGGGAAAGGGACTTAAGGAAGAATGGAAGACGGAGATGCGTGCACATGATGTGCCGGAGTGGTACATTGATTCCTGTTTAAAGATCAAATACATGTTCCCGAAAGCGCATGCGGCAGCTTACGTTATGATGGCATGGCGTATTGCATACTGCAAAGTATATTATCCGCTTGCTTACTATGCAGCCTATTTTTCCATCCGTGCGACCGGATTCAACTATGAGATCATGTGTCAGGGAAGAGAGCGCCTTACCTATTTTCAGAAAGATTATGAGCGCAGAAAAGACTCACTTTCCAAGAAAGAGCAGGATGTTTACCGTGATATGAAGATCGTGCAGGAAATGTATGCAAGAGGCTTTGATTTTATACCGATTGATATTTACCGGGCAAAACCGGATCGTTTCCAGATCATTGACGGAAAACTGATGCCTGCATTAAATACCATCGATGGTATGGGAGACAATGCTGCGATCGCGGTGGCAGAAGCAGCAAAGGATGGGAAATTCTTATCCAGGGATGATTTCAGACAGAGAACAAAAGCAACGAAGACGGTCATTGACCTGATGGGAGATTTAGGACTGCTTGGCGATATGCCGGAATCGAACCAGCTTTCACTGTTTGATTTCACGTAGAAAAAAGATAAAAAGGTATGAAAAAACACAGAAGACTAACAAAAAGTCCCTGTGTTTTTTTGATAAAACCATTGCTGGCTGTATATCTGTATATCCGCTGCAGGATCACTTGTCGGAAGAACCTGTTCCTGGATTGAAAACTTCGACGTCAGAAGGATCAGCGATCGGTGTTTTGTACATGACACCCGATGCAAAATCCCTGAAATAGATATCCGTTTCTGTGGCATTGATATTGGTATAGTTGCCCTCTGTGATCACGGTGTAATCACTGCCGTCCGTTTTCATACGGCAGAGAGCAGGCGCGCTTGTACTGTTGCGCTGGAAATAAATATAGTCACCGGTGATGTTATAGCAGTCAATGCGGTCATCGCTTAGAGTGACAGGCGAACCCCCGGAAAGATCTGTGCGGGTAAGTGTATAATTCTGTTCGTTGTCCAGAAAAAAGAGTGTATCACCAATTACAGCCGGCATATAATAATTTCCTTTAAGTACAAGTTCTGCCGTATCAGTAACTGTATCAAAACGCCAGATGCTATGTTCGTTCGATACACCATTATAATAGATATACTGTCCAACTGTCGAGCAGGGACGGTATGGTGTTTTATCTACCTGCTTCATGCCGGTGCCATCAATGCCTACTTCATAAAAAGTTGTAAAATCCTTATCATCATAATGCAGATAATAAACTTTATTTCCGACTAAAGAGGCATAAAGACTCGCGGAAGAATCAAGGAGAATGCTCTTTTTATGCTTGCTGCGGTCAAGCCGGCAGAGACTGTCTGTGTTGATCGTCAAAAATGAAAATGGTTCTGTAAAAACCGGATTGTTGCGCACATAGTAAATATAATTGTCATCCGTATTGATAAAGGTGGCAACATCATCAGAAATCTTTGTAAGGTCTGAACCGTCGCTGTTCATTGAGTATAGTTTGCTGCTGTCGGAAGGGTTTGCAAAATAAATCGTACCATCAGCTGCCGTGCAGAAGATGCCGGCATTGTAGAGATTGCCAGCCGTGTTGCCGTTTATGTAATCGTCATTGAATTTTGTCTCGTTTGATTTGTGGTGGTAGACACCAAAACCGACACCGGCGGCGAGTACGAGGATAACTAAGAGAATCGTGATAACTTTTTTCATAAGGCCTCCATTCTGAGAGCATTTTATGCTGACGTGACAATGTGTTTGATTTGCTTCTCATCTGTGTTTATTATAGCATTTTCAGAGCACGAATACTATATTTTTCCTATGGAATATCACTTTTTCTGCCCTTGATATTAGCACGTTAATGTAATATATTAGAAGTAATACAAATAACAAAGGTGGAATCCATGAAAGACTTAAAAGAATTAAGAGACCAGATCGATGTCATTGACAGACAGATCGTAGATTTATATCAGGAGAGAATGGAGATTGCAGCAGGTGTTGCAGAATATAAGATCAATACCGGGAAAAAGGTATTTGACAAAGAACGCGAAGATTCAAAACTTGCAACTCTGACAGCACTTGGCAAAACAGATTTTAATAAACATGGGATACGTGAACTGTTTGAGCAGATCATGTCGATGAGCAGAAAACGTCAGTATCAGCTTTTAACCGCACACGGCATGTATGAAAAACCAGATTTTACAGAAGTGGAAAGTTTGGATTATCACAATGCGCGTATTGTATTTCAGGGGACAGAGGGAGCATACAGCCAGCTTGCCTTAAGAGAATACTTTGGAGAGCAGACAGACAGTTATCACGTGGAGACCTGGCGCGATGCCATGGAGGCGATCAAAAACGGAGAAGCTGATTATGCAGTTTTACCGATTGAAAATTCCTCGGCGGGTATCGTATCTGAAAATTATGACCTGATGGTAGAATATGATAATTGTATCGTAGGGGAGCAGATCATACAGATCAATCATGCACTGCTTGGACTGCCGGAAGCAGAACTTTCTGATATCACAGACGTCTATTCTCACCCACAGGCACTGATGCAGTGCGGCAGATATCTTGAAAGCCATAGAGAGTGGGAAAAACACAGTCTGAAAAATACAGCAATGGCTGCCAAGAAAGTAAAAGAAGACGGCAAAAAACATAAAGCAGCGATCGCAAGCAGCCTGACGGCAGATATCTATGGACTGAAGGTACTCGATGAATGTATCCAGGATAACAAGATGAACGCAACACGCTTTATCATTGTATCCGGTAAACGTGTATTTACTTCAAAAGCGGAAAAGATCAGTATCTGTTTTGAAGGTATGCACGAGAGTGGATCTCTTTACCATATGTTATCCCATTTTATTTACAACGGCATCAATATGAACCATATCGAATCAAGACCGGTTCAGGGGAAAAACTGGGAATATCGTTTCTTTGTTGACTTTGAAGGAAATTTAAATGATGCAGCAGTACAGAATGCATTAAGGGGACTCGCAGAGGAAACATTGGGATTAAAGATCCTTGGAAATTATTAGAACGAAAGAAATGTGTGAAAAACTTTTCATACAGAGAAATGGAGAAAGACATGAAAAGCACAAAAAATCTGATTTTATATAAAAATTTTGAAAATGGAAAATTATTCTATAACATGGCATGGATCATGGAGAATTATGAGAATGAATATTACAACAGAGAGGATATCGAAGCTCTGTTATATGAGTGCTTTAACCAGTTATCAGAACTTGCTGTAAGCCATGGATTTAAAGGAAACCTCTGGCATAATTTTATTGCATTTATTCTGGTCAATAATGAAAATGCATACAGCTGTGGATGTGAGATCAGGGGTGGCATGGAAGGTTCTGTTAATCAGATCGCACTTCATGATTTTAAGATCATGAAAGATTTATTTGATTTTGATTTTACCGGGCTGGCAAAAGATTATGAGATCGACTGTATGGATGCATTACTGCATTATGAAAGTGCAAGTGACAGCGGAAAATTATTTAATAAGAGGATTCGTGACCGCATCTGTGAACTGACGGAAAAATTAGAACAGGCGGCTGACGCAAACGATTTTAAGGATGCCGTTACGGAGTTTTATGGTGAATTTGGTGTTGGAAAGTTAGGACTGCATAAAGCATTCCGTGTGTTACATAAAGAAGAAGGTGCACAGATCGTACCGATCACAAATATCGCACATGTAAGATTAGACGATCTGGTCGGATATGAGATCGCAAAACAGAAACTGATCGACAATACGGAGAGTTTTGTCCGTGGAAAAGAGGCAAACAACTGCCTGCTTTATGGAGATGCAGGAACCGGAAAATCAACCAGTATCAAGGCAATCGCAAATCAGTATTACGACAGGGGACTGCGTCTGATCGAAGTGTACAAGCATCAGTTCTGCGATTTGAATGATGTGATCGCACAGATTAAAAACCGTAATTACAAATTTATTATTTATATGGATGATCTGTCATTTGAGGAATTTGAGATCGAATATAAATATCTGAAAGCAGTGATCGAAGGAGGACTTGAGAAGAAACCGGATAATGTTTTGATCTACGCAACTTCAAACAGACGTCATCTGATCCGTGAGACATTCTCTGATAAAGAGGAAGTAAGGGAGGATATGCATACTTCAGATACAGTACAGGAAAAGTTGTCCCTGTATGCAAGATTCGGTGTTTCTATTTATTTTGGTGCACCAAGCAAAAAAGAGTTCCAGAATATCGTAGTCTCACTTGCCAAAAAGAATGGCATTACCATGGAAGAAGAAACACTTCTTGCCGAGGCAAACAAATGGGAACTTGCCCATGGCGGACTGTCAGGAAGAACAGCACAGCAGTTTATTAATTATCTGCTTGGAAAACAGGAATAACTTGAAAGCAGGAGGATAAGATATGGCAATTCATACATTTGCAGCGATTTATATCGGTTCTTATGAGGTAAGCTTGAAAATTTTTGAAATCTCTGCCAGAAAAGGTATTCGCAAAATCGATTATATCAGAAGCCGGATCGAGCTTGGGCGGGATGCGTATTCGCGCGGCGTGATCGGGTATGAGCTGGTGGAAGCTCTCTGTGATACGTTAGAACAGTTTACAGGCATCATGAAAGAGTATCAGGTGGATGGGTATGAGGCATATGCAGCTGCAGCGCTCCGTGATGTGAGCAATGAATTGTTTATCTTAGACCAGATCCGTATCCGCACCGGACTTACGGTACACGTCTTAAGCAACTCTGAGCATCGTTTTATCAGTTATAAATCGGTTGCGATGCGCAGTGAATTTGAAGAACTGATAAAAACAGGTGCAGCAGTAGTTGATGTCGGTGGCGGCGGTATGCAGATCACGATCTTTTCAAAGGGGAAAGTGATCACTACACAGCATCTTGGACTTGGAACCATGCGGATGCGGGAACAGCTTGCAAAAAAAAGCTGCAGTTTAGAGCAGTATGAGCTGCAGATCGAAGAACTGGTAGAAAAAGAACTAAACGTGTTTATGGCAATGTTCACAGAACAGGTAAAGGTAAAAAATCTGATCATCATCGGGGACTATATCATGGAAGTTGCCGGTAAAGTCACAGGGAAAAAACATGCAAATCTGATGGAAACCAATGATTTTCTGGCTTTTTTGGATGGGCTTGACAAAAAGACTGTGGAGCAGATCTCAGAGGAATTGAATTTATCAAATGAAAATGATTCCCTGATCATTCCATATATGATCATTTTTAAATGTATGGCACGTAAAATGAAAGCGGAAAAAATCTGGGCACCGGGTGTCATTGTCAGTGATGGTATTGCATATGATTATGCACAGAAACATAAACTTTGTAAACCGGTTCATGATTTTGATGCAGATGTTATCTCAGCAGCGGGAAATCTGTCTGCACGTTATATGAGTTATTCGCCACACATTGATGCATTGACGCAGATGGCTACACTGATCTTTGACACAATGAAAAAAATTCACGGACTGGGAAAAAGGGAGAGACTTTTACTGCAGGTGGCTGCAATTTTACATGATTGCGGTAAATATATCAGTCTTGCGAACGGACCGGTCTGTTCTTATGATATTATCATGGAATCGGAAATTATAGGACTTACGCATATGGAACGTGAGATTGTTGCGTACACGGTTCTTTATAATACCTATCCGCTGCCTGCCTACGAAGAGTTTGAAAACGATATCAGTCATGAAAGCTACCTTGTCATTGCAAAACTTTCTGCTATATTACGTGTATCAAATGCTATGGATCGCAGCCACAAACAGAAATTCAAAAATGTGCGTGCAGCAGTAAAAGGAAAAGAACTGGTGATCACGATTGAGACGGATGATGATATTGCGCTGGAAAAGGCACTGTTTGATGCGAAGGTTTCTTACTTTGAAAACATATTCAGCATAAAACCAGTGATAAAGGAGAAACGTGTGTATTAAATGGAGGACACCACTATGGAAAAGGAAAAAGATTTTAAAAATCCACAGTATTACGAAAACAGAGAATTAAGCTGGTTGAAATTTGATAATCGTGTATTAAATGAAGCACGCGACAAGAGCATCCCACTCTTAGAGCGTCTGAAATTTGTCAGTATCACTTCATCGAACCTGGATGAATTTTATATGGTGCGTGTTGCTTCTTTGAAAGATATGGTACATGCTGATTATAAAAAAAGAGACATTGCAGGTATGACAGCGAAAGAGCAGCTTGTTGCCATCAATGAAAAAACAAGGGAAATGGTGGATCTGCAGTACACTACATATAACAGATCCCTGCTTCCACTGCTTAAAAAAGAACAGATCTACATCATTGATGCATTTGAGGATCTGACAGAGGAACAAAAAAGATTTGTAGACCGTTATTTTGAGGAGAATGTTTATCCGGTACTGACACCGATGGCAGTGGATGCATCACGTCCGTTTCCGCTGATCCGCAATAAGACATTAAACATTGCTGCATTGCTTTCAAAAAAGAATACAAAAAGTGAAAAGCAGGAACTGGATTTTGCGACAGTACAGGTTCCGGGAGTACTTCCAAGACTGGTACAGATCCCTTCGGAAGAAGAAAGTGTCAGGAGCTTTATCCTGTTAGAACAGATCATTGAAAAAAATATCGACAAACTGTTTTTAAATTATGAAGTACTCTGTGCGTACCCATACCGTATCATGCGAAATGCGGATCTGACAATTGATGAGGACGAGGCAGAGGATCTTTTAAAAGAGATCCAGAAACAGCTTAAGATGAGACAGTGGGGCGAAGTGATCCGTCTTGAAGTAGAGAGTGGAATCGATAAACGTCTGCTGCGGTTCTTAAAGGATGAACTGAAAGTGGCAGAGGAAGATATCTTCTGTATTCAGGGACCGATCGATCTTACTTTCCTTATGAAAATGTATGGACTTTCCGGTTGTGATCATTTGCGTTACAAGCCGTATACACCGCAGAAGAATCCAAAGATCGAGCCGGGAGAAAATCTGTTTGAACTGATTAGAAATGGAGATATTTTTTTACATCACCCATATCAGACCTTTGACCCTGTCGTTGACTTTATCCGACAGGCGGCATCTGATCCCGATGTTCTTGCGATTAAGCAGACTCTTTACCGTGTCAGTGGTAATTCACCGATTATTGCTTCTTTGGCACAGGCAGCGGAAAATGGCAAGCAGGTATCTGTTTTAGTAGAATTAAAAGCACGTTTTGATGAAGAAAATAATATTGTCTGGGCGAAAAAATTAGAACAGGCAGGCTGTCATGTAATTTATGGACTGGTTGGTTTAAAAACCCACAGTAAGATCGCACTGGTTGTCCGCAGGGAAGAGGATGGCATCCGCAGATATGTGCATCTTGGAACCGGTAACTATAACGATTCAACAGCAAAATTATATACGGACTGTGGAATCTTTACCTGCAATGAAGCGATTGGAGAAGATGCGACAGCGGTATTCAATATGCTTTCCGGTTATTCTGAACCACTTTCCTGGAATGAACTGTCACTTGCACCAATCTGGCTGCGTAATAAATTCATGAAGCTGATCGGCAGGGAGACGGCACATGCAAAAAAAGGAAGACCTGCCCGTATTGTTGCCAAGATGAATTCACTCTGCGATCCGGGAATCATAGCAGCGCTTTATGAGGCGTCGGCAGCAGGGGTAAAGATCCAGCTGATCGTGCGTGGTATCTGCTGTCTGAAAGTAGGCATCGAAGGTGTGAGTGAAAATATCGAAGTGCGTTCGATTGTTGGAAATTTCTTAGAGCACAGCAGAATTTTCTGGTTTGAGAATAACGGTGCGGATGAAGTTTATATGGGAAGTGCAGACTGGATGCCGCGTAACTTGGACCGTCGTGTTGAAATATTGTTCCCTGTTCTGGATGATGATGCAAAAGAATCTGCAAAACATATTCTTGAAGTTGAATTATCTGACAATACCAAGGCTCATATCTTGAAATCAGATGGAAATTATGAGAAAATAGATAAAAGAGGAAAAGTTTTAGTCAATTCACAGATGCAATTCTGTGAGGAAGCCGTTGCGGCGGTCCCGAAACAGGATCATGTATACCGGGAAAGGGTGTTTGTTCCGGCAGAGCCTGCAGAATAGCGGAAGTGGTGGAGTGTGAAATGGTATTTCACATATAAGAAGGGGAGAGGTATATGAATCACAAAATTTTATGTGTGGATCTGGATGCAACATTACTGTGCGATGATAAAAGTATCTCACAGAAGAACCGTGATGCAATTCACAAAATGTTAGAGGCAGGACATTACATAGCACTTGCAACCGGAAGACCGGTTGAAACGGCAAGAGAAGTCGCAAGAAATCTGGGGTTAAATACACCTGGGTGTTATATGATCGCATTCAATGGTGCGGTGCTTTATGACTGTGCGGCAGACCGCGTATTGTTGCAGCGTTCACTTCCGATTGAGGTTGTGCAGGAGCTTTTTGATAAGGCAAAACGTGCCGGTTTATATGTGCAGACCTATAACAGTACGGATCTTATCACTACAAAACATACCAAAGAGCTGGATTATTATGTGAAACAGGCACATATTTCCTATAAGATATCACCGAATATTCTGGATGCTTTAGAGGAAGAACCACAGAAGGTTATGCTGATCTCACTGGATCAGAGAGACAAGTTAGAACGTTTCCAGAAAAGGAATTTGAAATGGGAACAGGGAAAATGTAACAGTTTCTTCTCAAGCAGCCAGTATCTTGAATATAGTCCTAAGAATACAAGCAAGGCGACCGGTATTTTAGAACTGACAAAGATTTTAAACATGCCGATGGATACGACCATCGCAGTCGGAGATGAAGATAATGATGTTCCGATGATAAAAACTGCGTACGTAGGGGTTGCAGTGAAAAATGCCACCGAAAAAGCAAAAGCAGCAGCGGATTATGTCACGGTAAATGACAATAATCATGATGCCATTGCTGAGGTGATTGAAAAATTTGTACTATGATCCACCGAACCTGTTTCCCCGTAAAATATATGGGATATGGACTATTTTCCGGCATGTATTTTGATTGCTTCTAATACAGAATAAGGGATATAAAGCTGTCCGCGTCCGATGCCAAGTTTTATGGCAGGTTTGTTTTCCCCATGAAAATCCGAGCCGCCGCTGATGAGCAGATTATTTTCTTTTGCAATACGTTTGACAAGCTGTTCTTCTCCAGTGGTATAGGTAGAGTAGATTGCCTCAATGCCATCAAGCCCCACAGTTTTTAAGTCATCAATCAGCAGCTGCAGCTGTTCTACACCCAGATGATAAAGCAGCGGGTGTGCAAGGATGGCGACACCACCGGTTCTTTTTATAAGTGAGACGGCTTCCATTGGAGATACTTTAAAACGTCCGACATAGCAGCGGCAGCCATCACCGATGTATTTGTCAAATGCTTCGGAAACGGATTTGATCCATCCGTGTTCATAAAGGAAACGTGCGATGTTTGCGCGTGTAATGACACTGTCCGGATTTTCTGCCAGGAGGGCTTCCATAGTAATTGGAAATCCTTCTTTTTGCAGGGCAAGGATCATTTTTTCGTTCCGTTTATCACGGCAGTCACGGAAGTCTGCAGTCATTTTTAAGAGTTCCGGGTCATCCGGGTTAATGTAGAGACCGACGATGTGGATTTCCTTTTCCTGTTTTTTTCCCGGAAACGTGTAAGCAGTGGAAAGTTCAATGCCCGGGATCAGCTCAATACCGGCTTCCTTTGCGGCATCCATAGCTTTTTTGATACCGGTGGCAGTATCATGGTCCGTCAGAGCGATAGCGGAAAGACCGGCTTTTTTTGCTTCGGCGATCACCTCAGTGGGTGTAAATGTTCCATCTGATTCCGTGGAATGTACATGCAGGTCAACAATTCTATTATCCATAGTCTGTAAGTCCTTTCATATCTGTATTTTATAACAACAGAGCTGTTATGGTAGAGTAAAGTCTGTTATTATATGAAAACGGTTAAGCAATTTCATCGTAGCATGAATGGAATATATTTGTCAAAAAGTTAAAAAATATAAAAAAAATGGTTTACATATTTTACCAGAATGGTACAATAGTCGCAGGATGGTTTTTAGGCAAAAAATACAGCAAAGAAGGTGAAAAAATGCAATTACTGACGTTTATGCTCAATAATGTCCGTTTTGGAATACCGGTGGATGATGTCGAGTCGATTGAAACCAGAATGAGTGTGGTAGGTGTTCCAAATGCACCTGCGCATATCGAAGGAATCGTGAATCTGCATGGTGATATCGTTCCGATATGTAATCTTGCTGACTATTTCGGATATCCAAAACAGGATATAAAAAATGTTATTGTGGCAAGTATGAATGGCATGAAGATTGGTCTTGAAGTAGAGAGTGTCCGTGAGATCATTGATGTAAATGAAAAACAGGTGATTCCGATGCCGACGATCATGAATGCCAATCAGAGCTGCTTTAATGATGTGGCATCCTATGATAAGCAGCTTATCGTGATGTTTGAGGTGTCAAAACTGATGCCACAGTCCGAGCAGCAGGGGATAAAGCAGCTTATCGATGACAATACCTGACAGACATAGTAAATAAAGTGCACAAACAGGAGGAAAAGATTATGTATAAGAATCTAAAAATTCAGGAACGGCTGAAAAAATGTTTCACAGTCGTTACACTGCTTGCATCCATTGCAGGTGTTATTGGAGCAATTATGATGCTTATTATATCTACGCAGTATAAACATGCACTTACTAATTATGGTTTTTCGCAGGGTGATATCGGAAAGGCAATGATCGTTTTTGCAGATGCGAGATCAGCAGCGCGCGGTGTGATTGGTTACAATGATACTGATATGATCGCAACCATGAAACAGATACATGATGAAAAGAAACAGAAGTTTGATGATTACTGGGCTATAGTTGCGAACACCTGTGTGACAGGCACTGAGAAAGATCTCTATGAGCAGGTGAACACACTTGTTCAGCAGTACTGGGATGCAGAAGCCCAAGCGATGGAGATCGGCGCTTCCACGGACAATGAAGACAGCATCAAAGCCCAGCAAATGATGAACGATACTGTAGATCCATTGTATGAGCAGGTTTACAGCCTTACAGCGGACTTGCTGGATGCAAACGTAAACGAAGGAGACTCCCTTGCGGCAAGACTTTCTGCCATTAGTATTATTTTCCTTATTGTGATTGCTGCAAGTATTGTATTTACATTTGCACAGGCAATGAGAATGGGAAATTCCATTGCAAAAGGAATCGCAGTACCTCTTGGTGCGTTAAGCGACCGTTTTACAACATTTGCAAAAGGTAACCTCACAGATCCATTCCCGGTAGTAGATACGCATGATGAGGTGGCTGACATAATCCAGACAGCAAATGAGATGAAAGAAACATTAAATATAGTTATCGCTGACTGTGGCAAACATCTTGCTGATATGGCAAGCGGTAACTTTGATATCAAATCAGACTGTCCGGAAGTATATCAGGGTGAATTTGAAAAATTACTTCTTGCCATGCGTGATATGAAGAATCAGATGATCGTTACATTACGTTCTATTGAAGATGCATCCAGCCAGGTATCTGCAGGATCTACAAACCTTGCAGAGGCATCACAGAGTCTTGCAGAGGGTGCTACTGAGCAGGCAGGTGCAGTAGAAGAGTTACAGGCTACGATCACAAGCATCACAGAGAACATTGAAAAAGCTGCAGATCAGGCACATGAGTCCTATGTACAGGCAAAACAGTATGCAGACGAAGCTGACAACAGCCGTGCGCAGATGACAGCAATGGTAGATGCAATGACACGCATCAACGAGACATCCAAAAATATCGAGAACATCATTTCTGAGATTGAGGATATTGCATCCCAGACAAACCTGCTTTCCTTAAATGCTTCCATTGAGGCAGCAAGAGCAGGAGAGGCAGGAAGAGGATTCGCGGTTGTTGCTGACCAGATCCGTCAGTTAGCAGAGCAGAGTACAAAATCTGCAGTAGATACCAGAGAACTGATCGAAGGATCCTTAGAGGAGATCGCAGAAGGAAACAAGGCGGCAGACAAAGCTGCAGCATCCATTGAAACGGTTGTAGAAGGAATCGGCAAGATTGCAGAGTCTTCCAAAAATATCAGCCAGGTATCCAGAGATCAGGCAACTGCCATGGATCAGGCAGAGCAGGGCGTCAACCAGATTTCGGAGGTTGTTCAGGCAAACTCTGCAACCGCACAGGAGTCCTCTGCTACCAGTGAGGAGCTTTCTGCTCAGGCAGTATCCTTAGATGAACTGATCAGTAAATACATTCTTCCACAGGAATAATTAATATCAGGATAGAAAGTTTAAGAATGTCTTAGCAGGGGACATTCTTAAACTTTAAAAAGTACTTGACAGAAATTTTCTGAAGTGGTATAGTTTAATAGTTGTTGAAAACAAAGTAGAGTATCCACTCTCACCGGAGCACCAGCATTCGTGTGACTCATGGTTTTATATTCAAGGCATCGGGAATATTCCTGTTGTTTGAAGTATCGCACCTTGCGAGTATTGAGTATTAAAAGTGGATAGTCTGCCTATCCACTTTTTTTAATGCAAGTAAAGAATAATATTTTGGAGGTGCAATACCATTAGCGAGTTAATGATTAATGAACAGATCAGAGACAGAGAAGTTCGTCTGATCGGAGAAAACGGAGAACAGCTTGGCATTATGTCAGTGAGAGAAGCAATGAAGCTGGCTGAGGAAGCAGAGCTTGATTTGGTCAAGATTGCTCCGACCGCAAAGCCGCCGGTATGTAAGATTATCGATTACGGTAAGTATCGTTATGAATTGGCGAGAAAAGAGAAAGAAGCCAGAAAAAAACAGAAAGTGGTCGAGTTAAAAGAGATTCGCCTGTCACCGAATATTGATTCAAATGATTTGAACACCAAAATGAATGCTGCAAAAAAATTCTTAAGCAAAGGTGATAAGGTAAAAATCACTTTAAGATTCCGTGGACGTGAGATGGCACATATGAATGCCAGCAAGCATATTCTGGATGACTTTGCTGAGAGTCTTGCAGAGGTTGCAGTAGTGGAAAAAGCACCAAAGGTTGAAGGCAGAAGCATCAGCATGGTGTTGGCAGAAAAAAAATCATAATTTTAAGGAGGAATATATCATGCCAAAAATGAAAACAAGCAGAGCAGCTGCAAAACGTTTCAAAGTAACAGGAACAGGAAAATTAAAGAGAAATAAAGCTTACAAGAGACATATCTTAACAAAGAAAACAACAAAGAATAAGAGAAATCTTAGAAAACCGGCTATCGTAGATGCTACAAACGTTAAGAATATGAAGAAGATTTTACCATACATGTAAGAAAGTTGTTAAGGAGGAATAGATCATGGCAAGAGTTAAAGGCGGTTTAGGCGCTAAAAAAAGACATAATAGAACATTAAAATTAGCAAAAGGTTACAGAGGAGCTCGTTCTAAACAGTACCGTGTTGCAAAACAGTCTGTTATGAGAGCCTTAACAAGTTCTTACGCAGGAAGAAAAGAGAGAAAGAGACAGTTCCGTCAGTTATGGATCGCTCGTATCAATGCAGCAGCAAGAATGAACGGAATCTCTTATAGCCAGATGATGCATGGCTTAAAAGTAGCTGGTGTTGACATCAACCGCAAAATGTTAGCAGAGATGGCTGTAAACGATGCAGCAGGATTTGCAGCATTAGCTGAGATCGCAAAGAAAGCAGTTGCTTAATTATAGGACAAGATGAGGGAGAACTTATTCCGGTGGGACAACCCCGGGGTAAGTTCTTTTTCTATGGAAGACAAAGTGGAGGTTTTTCATGCAGATAAACGGATATTTATATGACACCCATGTACACACGTCAGAGGGTAGTGCATGCGGACAGAATACAGGGGCAGAGATGGCGGGAGCGTATCAGAAAGCGGGATATGCCGGCATCGTTGTAACAGACCATTTCTTCTATGGAAATACGGCAGCAGACCGGAGTCTTCCGTGGAAAGACTGGGTGGAACAATTCTGCAAGGGATATGAACATGCAAAAGAAGAAGGCGATAAGATTGGATTGCAGGTATTCTTTGGATGGGAGTCAGGATATCAGGGAACAGAATTTTTAATATATGGGTTAAGTAAGGAATGGCTGTTAGAACATCCCGAGATCAAGGATGCAGATGTAAAAGAGCAATATGAACTGGTGCATGCCGGTGGAGGCATTGTCAGTCAGGCTCATCCGTTCCGTGAGGAGGACTATATTCCGGAAATCCGTCTTTTTCCGGACTGTGTGGATGCGGTAGAGGGAATCAATGCCACACATGAGAGTCCGGCAAGCACGGCGCATAAAAACATTTTATATAATGAGAAAGCCATTGCCTATGCAAGAAAACATGAACTTCCTATTACGGCAGGCTCTGACCAGCACACCACAAAGATGATTGGTGGTGGTATGCTGTTTGACAGAAGACTTGCTGATGAAAAAGATTTTTGTAAGGCGGTGCTTGCGGGAGAAGCAAAAGCATACTGGAATGGCAGTGAGTTCTATGCGAAAACAAGTGATATGTAAAAACGATATTGAAAAAGGAAATCATGTACGTTAAATGCGGTATTATGACTGGGGAGTACGCGAATGTGCCCGGTATTCTTTTGGGGACATTTGCTTTTGCTTGTGAAATGTTTTGGAAAAATATAAGCTGTTGTCAAAACCAAGTGAGTTCGCAATTGCAGTGATGGACAGATTGGAGTGTTCTAAAAGATAACATGCCTGTTTCATGCGAAAATCCGTCAGATATTCCTTTGGTGACTGACCGAGCACTGACTCAAAAGAGCGGAACAGGTGGCTGCGGCTGACCCCGACATAGTCTGCAATATCTTCCACGGTAATTGCATAAGAATAATTGGAAGAGATATATTCGATGCCTTTTTGCACATAACTGTTGGCAGAAATTTGTTCTGTTGTGTGGGAGGCGTCGTGTAAAAACATGGCGAGCATTGTATAGAGCCGTCCGGTCATTTCCACGGCATGCTGAAATTCGTTGCCTCTTGCATCATATATATGAAGTATCTGCCGGTGAATGTCATCTCCGTGAGGTGTAGAGCGGATAATCGGTTTTTCAGGCGAAAAATCAGTTGCTTTTAAGATCATGGAAGCGTCACTGCCTGTAAAACCTACCCATGCATATTCCCACGGATCCGCTTCGGCAGCGTAATAAACAACCTCTGTGTTTGGATAGACTAAAAATGAGTCTCCCGCCTGTAATTCATAAGTGCGTTTTCCAATCTTATAGAATCCCTTTCCTGAAATAATATAGTGGATCAGATAATGATCCCGGATCCCCGGCCCCCACTGATACAGGGAATCGCATCGTTGAAATCCTACATTGTACACAGAAAGAGAAACCAGTTCCTTTTCCGTTACTTTGTAGGAATTTTTATATTTTTCATACATAGAAATCCTCCATTATTTACTGGTAATTAACTGCCAGTGTATTTTATAAATATAAGTATACTGGCTGCCATACTAATATGCAACATTTTTACATATTATTTGTACATTTTTGGCTATACATTTTCATCAGAATGGGGTAAGATGTACCCATAACGTTGAAGGTAAATAAAAAGACTTGTTATGGAAAGGTGGAAGAAAACTATGGCAATTTTAGTTACCGGCGGTGCCGGATTTATTGGAAGTCACACATGTGTAGAATTATTAAATGCAGGTTATGAGGTTGTTGTTCTTGACAATCTGGTAAATGCATCTGAGAAATCATTAGAGCGTGTAAAAGCAATCACAGGAAAAGATGTAACTTTCTATAAAGGAGATATTTTAGACCGTGAGATCTTAAATGAGATCTTTAAGAAAGAGAAAATTGACAGCTGCATTCATTTTGCAGGATTAAAGGCTGTTGGTGAGTCTGTACAGAAACCTTGGGAATATTACAACAACAATATTTCAGGAACATTAACTCTGGTAGATGTAATGCGCCAGCATAACTGCAAGAACATTATTTTCTCATCTTCAGCAACGGTATATGGTGATCCGGCTGAGATCCCGATCACAGAGAACTGCCCGAAAGGTCAGTGTACCAATCCTTATGGCTGGACAAAATCCATGTTAGAGCAGGTACTGATGGATATCCAGAAAGCTGATCCGGAGTGGAATGTTATTTTACTTCGTTACTTTAACCCGATCGGTGCCCATAAGAGCGGAACAATGGGAGAAAACCCGAATGGTATCCCGAACAATCTGATGCCGTATATCACACAGGTGGCAGTTGGAAAATTAAAAGAACTTGGTGTATTTGGCAATGATTATGATACACCGGATGGAACTGGTGTCAGAGATTATATTCATGTCGTTGATCTTGCACTTGGTCATGTAAAGGCATTGAAGAAGATTGATGAGAACTGTGGTCTTGCAATCTATAACCTTGGAACTGGTCATGGTTACAGCGTACTTGATATTGTGAAAAACTTCGAAGCCGCAACCGGCGTAAAGATTCCATACGCAATCAAACCAAGACGTGCAGGAGATATCGCAACATGCTATTGCGATCCTTCAAAAGCGGAGCGTGAGCTTGGCTGGAAGGCACAGTATGGTATCAAGGAAATGTGTGAAGATTCCTGGAGATGGCAGAAGAATAATCCGAATGGATATGACGAATAATCTGTAAGACAGACTATATAACAGAAGATGGAAAATACCCTGTAATGCCGATGCGGCAGAGCAGGGTATTTTTCTTTATAAATAATAATATGGTTGTCATTGACATGATATATATTAAATGCTACTATAATACATAGTAATAAAAACTATATATAATAGAGAGGGATATTATGAAACCAATTTTTTCAATGAACAGTTTTGAGGGATGGAATCTGAGCCTGCCGCTGATACAGGGAGGCATGGGAGTTGGTGTGAGTTTAAGCGGTCTGGCAGGTGCAGTTGCGGCGGAGGGAGGTATGGGAGTGATCTCCACAGCACAGATCGGATTTGAAGAACCTGATTTTGTGGGAAATGAAGAAGAATGTAATCTGCGCGGTATCCGGAAACATATTGCCAGGGCAAAAGAAGTGTCTGCTGGAAGAGGAATGGTGGCAGTGAATGTCATGGTTGCATTACAGCAGTACAGAGAACATGTAAAAGAAGCAGTGCGTGCGGGGGCAGATGCTGTGATCTGTGGAGCAGGGCTTCCAATAGACCTGCCGGAACTGGTGGAAGCAGGGAAGGCAAAGATCGCACCCATTGTATCATCAAGGCGTGCTGTGTCCCTGATCTTAAAAACCTGGGATAAGAAATACGGCAGAACAGCAGATTTTATTGTTGCTGAGGGACCAGAAGCAGGCGGTCATCTGGGATTTTCAAGAGAACAGCTTGAGGACATTCCCAAAATCCGTTTTGCGGAAGAACTGACTGCGATCATGGAAGAAAAGAAACAGTATGAGGAGAAATACCATAAACAGATCCCTGTTTTTGCGGCAGGTGGAATCTGGGATGCAGCCGATGCGAAACAAATCAAGGAACTTGGGGCAGATGGCATTCAGGCAGCGACAAGATTTGTTGCAACAAAAGAATGTGATGCGTCTTTAGAATATAAGAATGCTTATGTGACAGCAGAAGAGTCGGACGTAAAAATTATCAAAAGTCCGGTCGGCATGCCAGGACGTGCATTGAATAATGCGTTTGTCCAGAAAACAGAAAATACGGCACAGCGGGTGGAACGCTGTTATCATTGTATTAAAAACTGCAAACCTGCGCAGATTCCATACTGCATTACACAGGCATTGATCCGTGCCGTACATGGAGATATCGAAAACGGGCTTGTATTTTGCGGTTCAAATGTTGGAAAAATAGAACAGATTTCGACGGTTAAGGAAGTAATAGAGGATTTAATGTATGAAAAGGTGTAAATGTGCCATGAAAACAGGAAAAAATATGACACAGAATTGTGTAAATTGTTCATATTTTTAAAAAAATAAAAAAAGTTCAAAAAAAGACTTGCAAATAAAAAAAAGCATGCTATAATAAGTATCAGTTCGGCTCGTTGGTCAAGCGGTTAAGACGCCGCCCTCTCACGGCGGAAACAGGGGTTCGATTCCCCTACGAGCTACTCTGTTTTATAACAGGGATGAACAAATACTTATGGCCCGTTGGTCAAGCGGTTAAGACGCCGCCCTCTCACGGCGGAAACAGGGGTTCGATTCCCCTACGAGCTATTCTGTTTTATAACAGAGATAATCAAATATTTGTGGCCCGTTGGTCAAGCGGTTAAGACGCCGCCCTCTCACGGCGGAAACAGGGGTTCGATTCCCCTACGAGCTACTCACTGTTATTTCGAAAGAGATAAACAGCCCAACCCGGAAGTTGTCAGTATACCAGATGGTGTATTGGCAATTTTTTTATGTAATAGGAAATTTCATTGAAATCCCGCAAAAGGCTTGCATTTTAGAAAGGAAAGTGTTACAGTAATAAGTGATAGCACGATGACTTGATTGAGAGAGGACGAAAGCCCTCTCTCAATTCACGTTTAGGAGCCATGTATTCTGATGAGTGAAAGAATCTGGCAAAAGGAAAACTGAATATGGAAGAAAGAAGGTGTACACATGTCAAAACGTGAAACATACGAAACGCGCACCGAAGAACTGATTACTCCGATTTTGGACCGAATGAATTTTGAACTGGTCGATGTGGAGTATGTAAAGGAAGGCGGTACCTGGTACTTGAGAGCCTATATCGATAAGGAAGGCGGCATTACCGTAAATGACTGTGAGGCAGTGGCGCGGGAGATGAACGAGATTTTAGATAAAGAAGATTTCGTTGAAGATTCCTATGTTTTTGAGGTCAGCTCTCCGGGACTTGGAAGACCGTTAAAAAAAGAAAAGGATTATGTCCGCAGCATGGGAAAAGAAGTAGAGATACGAACATACCGTGCGATTAACCGTGAAAAGGAATTTTATGGTATTTTATCTGCATATGATGAAAATACCGTGACAATAAAGACAGAGGATGAGACGGAAATGACGTTTGAAAAAAGTGATATTGCGCTGATCCGTCTGGCATTTGATTTTTAAAGATAAACTATAAACTAAAGGAGGATTTTAAAATGAGTAATAATGAGTTGTTAGAAGCGTTAAATATATTGGAACAGGAGAAGAATATCAGCAAGGATACATTGCTTGAGGCGATTGAAAATTCTCTTGTTACAGCATGCAAGAATCATTTCGGTACATCTGATAATGTAAAGGTATCGATTGATCCGGAAACCTGTGAGTTCCATGTGTTTCAGGAAAAAACAGTTGTTGAAAATGTAGAAGATCCGGTAGAGCAGATCAGTCTGGTCAATGCTAAAATGATCAATTCCAAATACGAGATCGGCGATGTTGTCAATATTGAGGTGCAGTCTAAAGAATTTGGCCGTATTGCAACACAGAATGCAAAGAATGTGATCTTACAGAAAATCCGTGAGGAAGAGCGTAAGGTTTTATATGATCAGTATTACAGCATGGAAAAAGATGTTGTGACCGGTGTGGTACAGCGCTACATTGGAAGAAATGTCAGCATTAATTTAGGAAGAGTTGATGCGATCTTAACAGAAAATGAACAGGTGAAAGGTGAGGTGTTCCAGCCGACAGAACGTATCAAAGTGTACATTCTGGAAGTTAAGGCTACTTCAAAGGGACCAAAGGTATTAGTATCAAGAACACATCCGGAACTTGTAAAACGTCTGTTTGAATCTGAGGTTGCTGAAGTCCGCGAGGGTATCGTTGAGATCAAAGCAATCGCCCGTGAAGCAGGAAGCAGAACAAAGATCGCAGTATGGTCCAATGATCCGGATGTTGATCCGGTTGGCGCATGTGTTGGTATGAACGGTGCCAGAGTTAATGCAATCGTTGGTGAGCTGCGCGGTGAGAAAATTGATATCATTACCTGGAATGAGAATCCGGCAATGATGATCGAAAATGCATTAAGTCCGGCAAAAGTTATTTCCGTTATTGCAGATGCTGAAGAAAAATCAGCGAAAGTTGTTGTACCGGATTACCAGCTTTCTCTTGCAATCGGTAAAGAAGGACAGAATGCAAGACTTGCAGCACGTCTGACAGGATTCAAGATCGACATTAAGAGTGAGACACAGGCGAGAGAGTCCGGTGACTTCCTTGATTATGAGAATGATTACGAGGAAGATGAGTATTACGATGAGGACGGCGAGTCCTATGAGGATTACGAAGACGGCAGCGCACCGGCAGAAGACAGCTATGAGGCTGACGGAACAGAAGAAAACAATGTTGAAGCTGACGGAGAGGACAGAGAATAAGAGGTATTAAGAAGAATGTCAAATAAAAAGATTCCGATGAGGCAGTGTGTCGGCTGTCATGAAATGAAAGCCAAAAGAGATATGATCCGTGTGATCAAAACAGCGCCGACGGAAGAAGGGGAAACGGAGATCATTTTAGATGCGACTGGAAGAAAGAACGGAAGAGGTGCTTATATCTGTCCGAACCGTGAATGTCTTGCAATGGCGATAAAGAATAAAGGGTTAGAACGATCATTTAAAATGCCGATCCCAAAAGATGTATATGAAACGCTGACAAAGGAGATGGAACAGCTTGAAACCAGATAGAGTGTTATCTATGCTAGGAATTGCCGCAAAGGCCGGCAGTGTGGCGAGCGGAGAATTTTCTACGGAAAAGGCAGTAAAAGAGGGCAGGGCATACCTTGTCATCGTTGCACAGGATGCGTCAGACAATACAAAGAAAATGTTTCGCAATATGACAGAGTTTTATCAGGTGCCAATGTATGAATATTCAGATAAAGAAATGCTTGGGCATTTCATTGGAAAAGAATTTCGTGCGTCGCTTGCAGTCACGAACGAGGGACTGTCGCACTCGATAGAAGAGAGACTGAAACAACAATCACAACTGAATAGTGGGAGGAATTAAGATAAATGGCAAAAATGAGAGTATATGACCTTGCAAAAGAATTAGGAATAGAGAGTAAACAGATTATAGAGACATTAAATACGACAGAATATGCAGTAAAAGCAGCTTCAAGCAATGTGGATGATCCGGCACAGGAGATTGTGAGAAAGAAGTTCGGGAAATCTGCTGCACCGGAGAAAAAGGCGCAGAACAAAGAAAATGTAACGGAAAATAAACCGGCAGATAATAAGGCGGCTGCACCGGAAAATAAACCGGTACAGAAACCGCAGGCAAATGAACAGACAAAATCAGCAGAAAATGCAGAGCAGCGTCCGAAGAAAAAATCAAGCATTACTGCAGTATTCAATGCACAGTACAGTAAACAGGGCAATAACCGCGGTGGTAATAACAACAGACGTCCGGGCAATGGCGACAGACGTCCGGGTAATGGTGAACGCCGTCCGCAGGGACAGAACCAGAACCGTGGCAATGCGCAGGCAAGACCGACATCCGGTTATGATGTGAGAAAAGCATTTGAGCGTGCGATCAACCCGGAGGCTGCAAAGGCAGCAGAAGAGGCAGAACGTCTTGCAGCAGCAAAAGCAGCAGAGTTAAAGGCACAGAGAGATGCTAAACCGGCAGCTGAAGAACCGAAAAAACCGGTTGAGACTGTACAGGTACAGACTCCGAGAGAAAATGTATATGCACAGAATCCGGAATACCGTCCGCAGAATAATGATCGTCGTCAGGGAAATAATAATGACAGACGCGACCGTAATAACAATGGTCAGCGCCGTCCACAGGGAGACGGAAGAAACCAGAGAAACAATGGTGACAGACCACAGCGTCCATACGGTGACAGAAACGGAAGAAATGACGGACAGCGTCCATACCAGAACAATGGCAGACCGGGACAGGGTCAGGGCGACAGAAATAATAACAGAAACAATGGCTTCCGTGGCGGAAATAACGGTGGCGGCAGACTTGACCGTGAGATCGACCGTTTCAATAAAGAGGCAGCGGCAGCAGCTCCGGAAGAATTAAGAGGAAAAGAATCGAGAGAGCGTGATAAAGACAGAAACAAAAACGCAAGACAGCGTAATGATTATGATGCACTTGGCGGAAAGAAACAGGAACGTTTTATCAACCTTGAGAAGAATGGCGGCAAGAAGAAACCGCAGCAGCAGCCAAAACAGCAGCCGGAAGAGGATGCGATCCGTACACTTGTTCTCCCAGAGAAACTTACGATCAGAGAATTAGCTGACAAGATGAAAGTACAGCCATCTGTCATCGTAAAGAAGCTGTTCTTAAAAGGAACAATGGTTACTGTGAATCAGGAAGTAGATTACGAGCAGGCAGAAGAAATCGCATTAGAGTTTAACTGTATCTGTGAACCGGAGGAAAAAGTTGATGTGATCGCTGAACTCTTAAAAGAGGAAGATGATCCGGAGGATACTTTAGTAGCACGTCCACCAGTTGTCTGTGTTATGGGTCACGTTGACCATGGTAAAACATCTTTACTGGATGCAATCCGTTCTACCCGTGTGACAGACAGAGAAGCGGGCGGTATCACACAGCATATCGGTGCGTCTGTGGTATCTATCAATGGACAGAATATTACATTCTTAGATACACCGGGACATGAGGCATTTACCGCAATGCGTATGCGTGGTGCAAATTCTACTGATATTGCAATCTTAGTTGTAGCAGCAGATGATGGTGTTATGCCACAGACTGTAGAGGCGATCAACCATGCAAAGGCAGCAGGTGTTGAGATCATTGTTGCAATCAACAAGATCGATAAACCAAGTGCAAACATCGAGCGTGTAAAACAGGAGTTATCCGAATATGAGCTTATTCCGGAAGACTGGGGTGGAAGCACGATCTTCTGTCCGGTATCCGCACATACAAAAGAGGGTATCGACAACCTGCTTGAGATGATTCTTTTAACAGCAGAAGTGCTTGAGTTAAAAGCAAATCCAAAGCGTAATGCAAGAGGTCTTGTCATCGAAGCACAGCTTGATAAAGGACGCGGTGCTGTTGCAACTGTTCTGGTACAGAAAGGTACTTTAAAAGTTGGTCAGCCGGTAGCATGCGGAAGCTGCTATGGTAAAGTCCGTGCGATGATCGATGATCAGGGAAGACGTGTCAAAGAGGCTGGTCCTTCCATGCCGGTTGAGATTTTAGGTTTATCTTCTGTTCCGGAAGCAGGCGAGACATTCGTTGCAATGGATACTGAGAAAGAAGCAAGAGCATTTGCAGAGACCTATATTTCCGAGGGCAAGAACCGTCTGATCGAAGATACAAAAGCAAAGATGTCCTTAGACGATCTGTTTTCACAGATCCAGTCCGGAAATGTCAAAGAACTCGATATCATCGTAAAAGCCGATGTACAGGGTTCTGTGGAGGCAGTAAAACAGAGTCTTGTAAAACTGTCGAACGAAGAAGTAGTTGTAAAAGTCATTCATGGTGGTGTTGGTGCGATCAACGAGTCTGATGTCAGCCTTGCATCTGCATCGAATGCGATCATCATCGGATTTAACGTTCGTCCGGATCCGACTGCAAAACTTACTGCAGATAAAGAAAATGTAGATATCCGTCTCTATAAAGTCATCTACAATGCGATCGAGGATGTAGAGGCAGCAATGAAGGGAATGTTAGACCCGGTATACGAGGAGAAAGTCTTAGGCCACGCAGAGATCCGTCAGATCTTCAAGGCTTCCGGAGTCGGCAATATTGCAGGTTCTTATGTGCTTGACGGTATGTTCCAGAGAGGATGTAAAGTTCGTATCTCCCGTGAGGGTGAGCAGATCTTTGAGGGTGATTTAGCTTCCTTAAAGAGATTTAAAGATGATGTGAAAGAAGTAAAAGCAGGATTTGAGTGCGGTCTTGTATTTGAAGGCTTTGGAGATTTCCAGGAATTAGATATCGTAGAAGCGTATACAATGGTTGAGGTACCGCGCTAAAAGAGGATTGATATGAGAAAAAACAGTATTAAAAATACCAGGATCAATGGTGAAGTGCAGCGTGAACTTTCCAATATTATCCGCGGGGAGATCAAAGACCCGCGGATCAATCCGCTGACAAGTGTTGTTGCAGTGGAAGTTGCACCGGATTTAAAGACATGCAAAGCATATATCAGCGTTTTAGGAGATGAGGAATCCCAGGCAAAAACGCTGGCAGGATTAAAGAGTGCCGAAGGATTTATCCGCAGCAAACTTGCAAAAACAGTCAATCTGCGCAATACACCGGAGATCCGTTTTGTATTAGACCAGTCAATCGAGTATGGCGTAAAAATGTCTAAGATGATCGACGAGGTTACAAAAGATATCAGAGATGATAACGAGGAAGAAACAGATACAAACAATGATTAAGATGCACAGATCATGTGTATTTGGGGATGGAGGAGAAAATGAAAAGTCTTGATGAACTTTTCCAGGGAGTGAAAACAGTTGCCATTGCAGGCCATGTAAGACCGGATGGAGACTGTGTCGGTTCCTGCCTTGCAACTTATAATTATATCACAACCTATTATCCACAGATAGAAGTCAGCCTGTATCTGCAGCCGATTCCCAATATTTTCAAGTTTATGAAAAATTCAGATAAGATCATAAGCGACTGTACTGCGGATATAAGTTATGACCTGTTTATCGCACAGGACTGTGGTGATCTCGGAAGACTTGGGGATGCGGCAAAATATTTTGAACATGCGAAAAAAACAGCATGTATCGATCATCATATCAGCAATCAGAGCTTTGCAGATGAAAATTATATTTTCCCGCAGGCAAGTTCTACATCAGAGCTTGTATTTGAACTGATTCCGAGAGAACGGCTGAATAAGGAAATCGCAGAGTGCATTTATACCGGGATCATTCATGATACCGGTGTGTTCCAGTACTCCTGCACATCGGCAAAAACGATGGAAGCAGCAGGTGTTCTGATGGGACTGGGAATAGATTTCCCGAAGATCGTGGATCAGACATTTTTTACGAAGACTTATGAGCAGAACCGTATTATGGGACTTGCGTTAGTCAAAAGTAAGCTGCATCTGGGTGGAAAATGCATTTCGAGCATCATTACTGCGGAAGAAATGAAAGAATATGACGTATTGCCGAAACATTTAGATGGAATCGTCAGTCAGCTCCGCGTGACAAAAGATGTGGAAGTGGCAGTATTTTTATACCAGACAGATGAGGAAAATTATAAAGTCAGCACCCGGTCTGCAAGTTATGTGGATGTTGCAAAGATCGCTGCAAAATACGGTGGTGGCGGGCATGTCAGGGCAGCCGGTTTTTCTGTGACAGGAGATCCGGATGTACGGCTGAATGAAATCATTACAGATATTAAAGAACAGATCACAGATTGATTTTGGGGAAATTTATGATTAACGGAATTATCAATGTATACAAAGAAAAAGGATATACATCCTTTGATGTGGTCGCAAAATTAAGAGGCATTTTAAAAACAAGGAAAATCGGACACACAGGGACACTCGATCCGGATGCGGAGGGAGTGCTTCCTGTGTGTCTTGGTAAGGCAACAAAAGTCTGCGACCTTTTGACGGATAAAAATAAAGAATACGTTGCTGTGATGCTGCTTGGAAAAGTGACAGATACGCAGGACGTCACCGGAACTGTTTTAGAGGAACATCCGGTAGAAGTAAGTGAAGAACAGGTAAAAGAAGCGGTTCTTTCTTTTGCGGGAGACTACATGCAGGTGCCTCCAATGTATTCTGCATTAAAAGTAAACGGCAAGAAGCTGTGTGATCTGGCAAGAAGCGGTGTAACTGTGGAACGTCAGGCGAGACCGGTTCAGATTAATTCGATAGAGATCATCAAAATGGAACTGCCGAGAGTCTGCATGCGTGTGCGCTGTTCGAAAGGAACTTATATCAGAACGTTATGTCAGGATATCGGTGAAAAACTTTCCTGCGGAGCATGTATGGAATCACTTTTGCGGACAAAAGTATCTGAGTTTTGTGTACAGGATGCATTGCGGCTCTCAGAGATTGAGGAGCGTGTCAAAAAAGCGGTAGGACAGACAGCACCGGAGCAGTGGGAAGCAGGGATGTTTGACTTTATTTATACGGTTGATTCCGTATTTTTACAGTATAAAAAAGCGGTGATCTGCAGAGAATGGAACAAACTGTTATATAACGGAAACCGGATGAAAAAAGACATGTTTGTTTCCTATCAGAGTAAATGGGAACAGCAGCCGATCCGTATTTATGATGAGGAAGGGCGTTTTATCGGAATTTATGAGTACTCAGATATACAGGGGGATTATAAACCGGTAAAACTGTTTATGGAAGCATGAAATATCTGAAAAATACAACCGAATTTTATATAGAAGAACCAACGGTACTTTCGCTTGGAAAATTTGATGGAATACACAGAGGACATGAACTTCTGATGGAACATCTTGCTGCTAAGAAAGAAGATGGACTTGCTGCTGTCATATTTACCTTTAATATTCCACCGCGGAAAAGTGTGGAACAGGTTGAAGCGAAAGTTTTGACGACTAATGAAGAAAAAATGCATATCTTTGAACAGATTGGGATTGATTATCTGGTTGAGTGTCCGTTTACAAAAGAAATCATGTGCATGGAACCGGAAGATTTTATAGCAAAGATTGTACACCAGCTCCATGTGAAATGTTTTGTGGTTGGTTCAGATTTTCATTTTGGACACAACCGCAGAGGCGATTATCACATGCTGAAAGATCTGTCGGACAAGTATGGTTATGAGGTGCTTGTCATTGACAAGATGCAGGAAGATAAGAGAGATATCAGCAGTACATTTGTCCGGGAAGAGATTGCAAAAGGCAATATCGAGAAAGCGAATCACCTGCTGGGATACCACTATTTTGTGACAGGAGAGATCCTTCATGGGAGACATTTAGGCAGCACTAAACTTGGAATCCCGACGATCAATCAGATCCCGCCGGAAGAAAAACTTCTTCCGGAGAGCGGTGTATACGTGACTGAAGTACGGCTCGCTGACAGGTGTTACCGTGGTGTTACGAATGTTGGTGTAAAACCGACGATTGAAGGAAAAAATCCGATCGGAGTTGAAACCCATCTTCTGGATTTTGCAGGAGATCTTTATGGAAAAGTTGTAACGGTAGAGTTCCTGACCAGAGTACGTGAGGAACGGAAATTTCCATCCATTGAGGCTCTGAAAGAGGAAATGCAGAATAACATTGCATATGCAAGGGCATGGTTTGGGAAAAATGAAACCTAAATATTACGAAAATATTACATAAATATGTTGACATTGTAAAAAATGACTGCTATACTTGAGCAGTATTGAATAAATAAGGTATTTTGGAATATTTGGAAAGGTACGGATATGAAAGCAAAATGGGTTAAGGCAGCCGGACTCCTTGCAGCTGGTTCTCTTATATTTTCAGTAGCTTATATTGATGAAAAGTCAGGTTCAAAAGATGGACGTGAAGTGATGGCAGAAAGCACATCTTTACAGGAAAATGAGGTATCTGCCGGAGTTTCTTCCACATTGGGCGGACAGATTGGAAATTATGCAATGACGGATGCAAAGGTGACTTCTGGTGTTACGGATGCAATGTCAGATTATCTTTCTGTTACGGCTGCAGATATGGTCAGTGTTTCGGAGTCAGACCGTGATGTGACCGCATCCGGTCAGGAGGAAGAGACGCAGGAAGAGGATAAAGAAAAAGCACTTGCAGAAGCAGCAGGCGAATTTGGCTATACGAACCTTGGCATTGCACAGGCGGACGGTAATATCAATGTCCGTGAAGTACCTGGAACAGAGGCAGAGATTGTTGGCAAACTGCCAAATAATGCAGGATGTGAAATTATTGGAACAGACGGTGAGTGGACGCAGATCGAGTCAGGAAAAGTAAAAGGATATGTAAAATCAGAATATCTTCTGACCGGGGAAGCTGCGATCGCAAAAGCACAGGAGGTAAAGCAGACTGTTGCGACCGTGACAACGACAACACTTTATGTCCGTGATGAGGCAAATACAGACAGTCATGTTATCACCATGATGCCGGAAGGAGAAGAACTTGAGGTACTTGAAGTTCTTGACGGCTGGGTAAAGATCAATGTTGACAGTGATGAGGGATATGTTTCATCTGATTATGTCAGTATAGCAACGGAACTGCCGAAAGCACAGACCATGACAGAAGTTCGTTATGGACAGGGTGTATCGGATGTGCGCGTATCACTTGTTTCCTATGCTACACAGTTTGTTGGAAACCCATATGTCTGGGGAGGAACAAGTCTTACAAGAGGGGCAGACTGCTCCGGATTTGTATTAAGTGTATTTGCTAATTATGGTATTTCACTTCCGCATTCTTCTAAGGCACAGGCAAACTGTGGAACAAAGATTGCTGCGTCGGATGCACAGCCGGGAGATCTTTTCTTCTATGGCAATGGCAGCAGTATCAATCATGTGGCTATTTATATTGGCGGAGGTCGTGTGGTACATGCAAGTTCTCCAAAGTCAGGTATCAAGATTTCCGGAGCATATTACAGAACGCCGGTTAAAGTAGTGCGTGTGATCAATAATTAAATTTAGGCATTTACAACAGGATGAACCCATGTTATAATAACGAAGTATGAGTTTAGCCCATATTCGGTAGATGGACACTCCGACCTTTTACTGAGTATCATATCCCGGCACAGCCGGAATGGGCGTTTAATAAGAAAAGGAGGATCATAAAATGATCGCAAAGGAAAAGAAACAGGCAATTATCGCAGAGTATGGCAGAACACCGGGAGATACAGGTTCACCGGAAGTACAGATCGCTATCTTAACAGCACGTATCGAGGAATTGAATGCTCATCTTGCTGAGAACAAAAACGACTATCATTCAAGACGTGGTCTTTTAAAGATGGTTGGTCAGAGACGTGGTTTACTGGCATACTTAAAGAAAGTTGATATCGAAAGATATCGTTCCTTAATTGAGCGTTTAGGTCTTAGAAAATAAGATCTTCTCCATACAGAGCCGCTTCCGCATGGAGGCTGGCTTGTATGGATACCGTATGGAATCTGTTCCATGCGGTTTTATCGAGTGGAGATATACTCCACTCGATTTTCAGTTAAATAAGAAAGGGTCCCCAAAAAGATTCTTTCCAAAGACGGATTACAGGCAGAAGTATATTTCCGAGACCACTGAAAAATGTATGAAAAGTCGTGTATTTTTCAGTAGTTTCGGTGCTTCTGTCTCCACAGAGAAAAGGAGAAAACGAATGTATAAAAGTTTTTCAATGGAACTTGCCGGCAGAACATTGACTGTTGATATCGGCAGAGTGTGTGCCCAGGCAAATGGTGCTGCATTATTAAAATACGGCGAGACAACTGTCTTATCTACAGCTACCGCATCGGACAAGCCGAGAGATGGCGTTGATTTCTTCCCGCTCAGTGTTGAGTATGAGGAGAAGATGTATGCAGTTGGAAAGATCCCTGGAGGCTTCAATAAGAGAGAGGGAAAAGCATCTGAGAATGCGATCCTGACTTCTCGTGTTATTGACCGTCCAATGCGTCCGCTGTTCCCGAAAGATTACCGTAATGACGTTACCATCAACAACATGGTTATGTCTGTTGACACAGAGTGCCGTCCGGAAGTTGTAGCAATGATCGGTTCTGCACTTGCAGTTACCATTTCTGACATCCCATTTGCAGGTCCTTGTGCTATGACACAGATGGGTATGGTAGATGGCGAGTTTATCATCAATCCGTCCCAGAAAGTATGGGATACCGGTGATTTACAGCTTACGGTTGCATCTACATCAGAGAAAGTCATCATGATCGAGGCCGGTGCGAATGAGATCCCGGAAAAGAAAATGATCGAGGCAATCTATAAATGTCATGATGTAAACCAGACGATCATTGCGTTTATCAATCATATCGTAGAAGAAGTAGGCAAGCCAAAACATGAGTACACAAGCTGTGCAATTCCGGAAGAAATGTTTGCTGCAATGAAAGAAATCGTAACACCGGAGCAGATGGAAGAAGCTGTATTTACCGATGAAAAGCAGAAACGTGAAGAGAATATCCGTGAGATTACAGATAAACTTGCTGAGGCATTTGCAGATAACGAAGAATGGTTAGCAGTGCTCGGTGAGGCTGTTTACCAGTATCAGAAGAAGACTGTCCGTAAGATGATCTTAAAAGATCATAAACGTCCGGATGGCCGTGCAATCAATCAGATCCGTCCACTTGCAGCAGAGGTTGACCTGATTCCAAGAGTTCATGGTTCTGCAATGTTTACCCGTGGACAGACACAGATCTGTGATGTTGTTACATTAGCTCCACTTTCTGAAGTACAGAAGATTGACGGATTAGATGAGAATATTACAACAAAGAGATATATCCATCAGTATAACTTCCCTGCATATTCTGTAGGTGAGACAAAGGTTTCACGTGGACCGGGACGTCGTGAGATCGGTCATGGTGCATTAGCAGAGAAAGCACTTATGGCTGTACTTCCTTCTGAGGAAGAGTTCCCGTATGCAATTCGTGCTGTATCCGAGACATTTGAGTCAAACGGATCTACTTCCATGGCTTCTACCTGTGCATCCTGTATGTCATTAATGGCAGCAGGCGTTCCGCTTAAAGCAATGGTTGCAGGTATTTCCTGTGGTCTTGTTACCGGTGATACAGATGATGATTATCTTGTTCTTACTGATATCCAGGGACTTGAAGATTTCTTCGGGGATATGGACTTTAAAGTAACCGGTACGCACAAAGGTATCACTGCGATCCAGATGGATATCAAGATTCATGGTCTTACAAGACCGATCGTTGAGGAAGCGATCAGCCGTGCAAGAGAGGCAAGAATCTACATCATGGATGAGGTTATGTCAAAAGCGATCGAAGAGCCGAGAAAAGAAGTAAGTGCGTATGCACCGAAGATCGTTCAGATTCAGATCAATCCGGACAAGATTGGTGATGTAGTCGGACAGAGAGGCAAGACAATCAACGAGATCATCGACCGCACTGGTGTTAAGATCGATATCACGGATGACGGTGCAGTTTCTGTATGCGGTACAGATGCTGAGATGATGAATAAAGCAATCGAGATGATCAAGATCATCACGACTGACTTTGCTGAGGGACAGATTTTTACCGGTACGGTTGTAAGCATCAAAGAGTTTGGTGCATTCATTGAGTTTGCTCCGGGTAAAGAGGGAATGGTTCATATTTCCAAAATTTCCAAAGAGCGTATCAACCGTGTAGAAGATGTCCTGACATTAGGAGATAAGGTTAAAGTTGTATGCCTTGGAAAAGATAAGATGGGACGCATCAGCTTTTCTATGAAGGATGTTCCGGCAGAGGCATAAGAAAAGATAGACAATTTGAAAATTGCAAATGGTCTGTATATTTTGGTATACAGACCTGAAAAAAGAACTGCGTGTTGATCTGAAAACACGCAGTTCTTTTTGTAACTATATTCAAATACCGGCGATTGAATAGCAGATAACCATGACGGAATGTATCATTGACATTATAATCCCATAATTCCATCCACCGGCAGGGAAAAAGCGACGCCGTGTGCAGGAGAGTCCATGCCATGAGCAGAACTGATTGCCTGCATGATCTCGGTTTTTTTATCTTTTGGAACAACGATTGCGACAATTTCCTGTTCTTCCTGGATCGTGATACCGAAAATGACGGCTGATTTTCCGGGGCTGCAGCGCAGACCTTTTAGAATTGTGCCTCCGGTTGCACCGGCAGCGCGTGCGGTATTCATGACAGCATCACTGTATCCCTGATTGATCGTTACAAGTATCATGGCATGTGTAATTGTTTCGCTCATTTTTTTCACTTCCTTTTCAACATCGTCTCTGTCTGATTCTGCTGTATGTTCATTTAAAAGTTTATAGAGAAAACCCTGCATGCCGTTCATTGGAATACTTACGGCAATACCGGTTCCTTTCTTATGAAGACTTAATGCCTGATTCATCTCAGCAAGCAGAATTTTCTTGCGCTCATTTGGAATAAAACAGAGTGTAATACTTTTCTGGATGCTTCCAAGACCACATAATTCCAGCCATTCCGAGCTGGCTGTGCCGATTCCATGCATCTGATAGTAGACCGGTATATGGGAATCTGCTAAAAATTCACATAATCGTTCCCGGATATGGGAATCTGTAATAATTACAAGACAACGGTAAGCCTCTCTTTTTTTCTGTTCCTGCATCGTTAAAATTCCTCCTCAAAATCCAGAATCTCATTGTCGTCAATTCCAATGAGTGCAGCGGCAGGGGTACTTGCTTTCTTTAATTTGATATTATAAGAAACTCCCATAACCTGAACTGCAATGAGTGGTGCCATGGCAACCATGGCGACAACACCAAAAGCGTCTGTTACGACATTGCCTCCGATTGCAGTACAGGCACCCATGGCGAGAGGAAGCAGGAAAGTGGAAGTCATAGGACCACTTGCAACTCCACCTGAGTCAAATGCAATACCGACAAATACTCTGGGTACAAATCGTGTCAGAATCAGTGCGATCAGATAGCCGGGGATTAAAAGCCAGTAAATATTTAAACCGGTAAGAACACGCAGCAGAGCAAGCGCAACTGAGGCGGATACACCGATCGACAGACTTAAATTCATAGTGTCTCTTGAAATAGAACCGTTTGTGACATCTTCAACCTGGCGGTTCAGTACCTGAACGGCAGGCTCAGCTTTTACGATATAATAACCGATCAGAGCACCGATCGGAATCAGGATCCATTTCCATGGCTGTCCGGCAAGACTGCTTCCAAGAAGACTTCCGACAGGCGCAAATCCGACATTTACACCGGTTAAGAAAAGAATCAGACCGATGATCGTGTAGAGAAAACCGATGATCATCTTGATCATCTGCGGGCGGTGATAACGCCTGGAAATAAGCTGGAAAATCAAAAAAACAAAAAGTACCGGAAGAATGGACAGAAGTACTTCTTTGGCGTAATCCGGTACCATATGTACAAATTCGCGGATTACATCCTGCATGGTGATCACGTCAGGAATTGTTGTTTCATTGTAAGCGGCACCGGTTGGATGATAAAAGATGCCAAGCAGCAGAACCATCAAAACCGGACCGATGCTGCAAAAAGAGATCAGTCCGAAACTGTCGCTTGAACCATTTTTATCATTTCTGGTGGCGGAGAGTCCAACACCGATCGCCATGATAAAAGGAACTGTCATAGGACCTGTTGTCACACCGCCGGAATCAAATGCGACTGCGATAAAATCAGCAGGTGCCGCAAAAGAAAGAAGAAACAGCGCAATATAAAAAATGCACAACAGGACTGGAAGACTGATCCGGAAAAGAATACGGAGTACGGCGATTACCAGAAATACACCGACACCAAGTGCAACCGTAAAGATCAGAGTATTGTTTGGAATAGAAGGAACCTGATTTGCGAGAACCTGAAGATCCGGTTCTGCAAGAGTAATGATAATACCCATTAGAAAACAAACACTGATTAAAATAGGAAGTTTTCTTGTTTTCATAATGGAAGAACCAACGCCTTCGCCGAGAGGAGTCATGGCAGTTTCTGCACCGAGCTGGAAAAAAGCCATACCAATGATCAACATAAATGCACCGACTAGGAAGAGGGCAATCGTACCTGTTTCCATGGGGACGACAAAAATAGAGAGCAGAAGTACGATCACAGTGATCGGGAGAACCGCGTTTACGGATTCGTCAAATTTTTCTTTGAGTTTTTTGTTCAAGATGGCATCACACTACTTTCTTTTTTATTTTTAAAGCAAACCATAATAGTTCACTAATTAACTATTATTTATTTTAAGAAAAAACATTCCGGCTGTCAAACATTCTTCTGAATTTTCAGAAAAAATTAACATTTTCTTATCATTTTTTAGCAGAAAGGATACTTTTTCATATAATAATATGGAAGTTTTTTAATAGAAGGGGGCTGCTATGGATCGGGTTAAGAAGATCATTCACACAGATTATGCATACAGATCAGGACTTAGCGGGCAGAATATTACGGTTGCAGTGATGGATACCGGCATTGTCCCACATCCGGATTTTGAAGACAGGATTATATATTTTAAGGATTTTTGTAATGGAAGAAATGAAATGTATGACGATAATGGGCATGGGACGCATGTTTCTGGGATCATTGCAGGAAATGGAAAAATGTCGGAACAGTATGTGAAAGGTACTGCACATAACGTCCGCAGATACAGTGGCGTTGCACCAAAATGCAGGATCATCATGTTAAAAGTATTAGACGAAAATGGAAATGGAAATACTAAAAAGGTACTTGATGCTGTAAACTGGGTGAAAGCAAACAGAAAACTGCATCATATCAGAATATTAAATATATCCGTTGGAATGCTGCCTGGAGCGGGGGTGGAAGAGCAGAGAAAACTATTACATGCGATCGATGAATTGTGGGATGAGGGAATCATGGTGGTTGCTGCTGCAGGAAACAACGGACCGAAAGAAAATACTGTGACGATACCGGGTATTTCAAGAAAAGTACTGACCGTTGGAAGCAGTGATGATGATACCAGTGACCATGGGAGAAAAGCTTTAAAAACAGGATATAGTGGTAGAGGACCGACTGCATGCTGCATTGTCAAACCGGAGATTCTTGCGCCGGGAACTGGGATTACGAGCTGCAGCAGGGATGCAATGGGATATCAGGTAAAAAGCGGGACTTCTATGGCAGCACCGGTTGTATCAGGGGCACTTGCGCTGGCATTTGAAAAATATCCGTCGTTTACTCCGGCAGAAATGAAACTTCGCCTTTATGAGAGAGCATATCCGCGAAGCACGCAGCTTGGAAAAACCGGCTGGGGAATGATACATGTGGATTATCTCGTCCGTTGACTTTTGAGTGGAAAATTATTACAATAAGCACATGCCTGCGATGAAATAAAACTTTATTTTATTAAAAAACAGCGCAGAAATGGAGTTTTGTATGAAGAAAATATTACATCTCATATTTGGAAGATTTTTTGTAGTAGCCATGGCGATCATTTTACAGGTGTTATGGTTATGTGTTGTATTGTGGCAGCTTAGCTACAAGTTCACATATGTCAATCTGCTCGTACGTGTGATCGCGATCATTGTCGTACTTGTCATCGTCAATAAATGGACAAATCCGGCGAATAAACTTTCGTGGACATTTTTGATACTGCTTTCACCGGTTTTCGGACTTATGGTATATCTGTTGTTTGGAAGATCAGGTCTGACAAAACATACCAGAGAGAGAATGGATGCAGTTAACCGACAGGTAGAAGCCTTGTTTCAGAGAGATACCGCAGCAGAAGAGAAATTGGAAAAAGAAAGCCGGTCGGCATATCTGCAGTCATCTTATATTGATAAATGGGCAGGCTTCCCTTTATACCAGAATACACAGACGAAATATTACAGATGCGGGGAAGAAATGTTCCCGGATATGTTAGAGGCATTGCGTGGTGCAGAACATTTTATTTTTCTCGAATATTTTATCATCGAGGAAGGGTATATGTTTAATACAATCCTGGATATCCTGGAAGAAAAGGCAAAAGCAGGAGTGGATGTGCGATTTATCTATGATGATGTCGGCAGTATCAATTCTATTTCCTTTGGATATTATAAGAAGCTACAGGAGAGAGGAATCCCCTGCGTGACATTTAACCCATTTAAACCGTTGATCTCTGTGGTGATGAACAACCGTGATCACAGAAAGATTTTTGTGGTGGACGGTTATATCGGATTTACAGGTGGAATCAACCTTGCAGACGAATACATCAACAAAGTACAGAGATTTGGCTACTGGAAAGATACCGGAGTCAGGATTGAGGGAGAGGCTGTCTGGAGTCTTACGGCAATGTTCCTTGAAATGTGGAACTATATTAATCGTTCCACAGAAGATTACAGCAGGTTTCTGCCATCGGTATATCAGCAGAAAAAAACTGATTCGGATGGGTTTGTGCAGCCATATGGAGACAGTCCTCTGGATAATGAAAATGTCGGAGAAAATATTTATTTAAATATCATAAGCCGTGCAAAAAAATATGTATACATTTTCACACCGTATCTGATCATAGACCATGAGATGCTGATCTGTCTTTCTAATGCGGCAAAGAGCGGTGTGGATGTAAGAATTGTGACACCGGGAGTGCCGGATAAAAAAGCAGTTTATCTTCTGACACAGTCATATTATGAACCGCTTTTAAAAAATGGTGTAAGGATCTTTCAATATACACCAGGATTTATCCATGCAAAATGTTTTGTCTGTGATGATGAAATTGCAACAGTCGGCAGTGTGAACCTTGACTACCGGAGTCTGTTTTTACATTTTGAATGTGGTGTATTTATGTATCAGTCTAAGGCAGTCATGCAGGTAAAAGAAGACTGCCTTAAGACATTTGCTGAGTCAGAGGAGATGGACGTGGCATTCTGCAGGGAGAGAAAACTTCCGGTACGTATGGTGCAAAGTCTGATGCGTCTGTTTGCACCATTGCTGTAGTATATGATGATGGGACTGGAAAAAATATATAATGTACATCGTTTGAAATGTCTCATGGAACAAAGTACAGGAGGGTGCGGCAAAAATAATCTTTATATTCTGCAGCATTAACTGTATCTGTATATACGATACTGACACTGCCGATGGGTGTTCCGTTCAGGAAATACACCGCTTTTCCGGCAGTGCCGCCTTTTTTTACAGGCGCTGTCACACTTTCTGGCAGTTCTATGCTTTTGGTAATGCCGGAAAGATCACTTCCATCTGTTGTCATATACTGAAAAGGTCTTTGGTAGATGATGCCGACAGAATCAGCAAGGCCTTTTTCTACCGGAAGGGCGTCTAGTTTATCTTCATGATTGTCACAGTAGATCCTGCATTTCCCAAATCCGTAATTTAACAGTGATGTAGCATCAGCAGAGCGGGACTTGATATCGGGTGCACCCATGATGACAGCAATCAGTTCCATGCCGCCTTTTTTTGCAGTTGCAGAAATACAGTACATGGCAGTATTGGTAAATCCGGTTTTCAGACCGGTGGCGTACTGGTAATGCTTGATCAGTTTATTGGTGTTGGTCAGCCCAAACTCAGAGGAACCTTTTGCAGTAGTGTGGGTGATATTTTCCATCCAGATCGTACAGTAATCGTGGATTTTCGGATATTTTGTGATCAGTTCGCGTGACATTAAGGCAATATCGTTTGCACTGGTCATATGCCCATCGGCGTCTAAACCACAACAGTTGATAAATGTGGTATCATTCATGCCGAGCCCTTTGGCACGTTCATTCATCATGCGGACAAATTCTGACTCTGAGCCGGCAATATGTTCTGCCATGGCAACACAGGCATCGTTCGCACTTGCGACACTGATGCATTTGATCATCGTATCGACGGTCTGTGTTTCGCCTGGTTCTAAAAATACCTGTGAACCTCCCATGCTGGCTGCGTGCTCGGAGACAGTCACAGTATCATCGAAAGAAATCTGTTTTGAGGAAAGAGCATCAAAAATCAAAAGTAGAGTCATGATCTTGGTGACGCTTGCCGGATGTCTCGATTCGTGGGAGTTTTTTTCATAGACAATGGCTCCGGTAGATGCCTCCATTAAAATTGCACTTGGTGCGGAAATATTTAAATCAGCAGCCGGTACAGTTTCTGTATTAGAGCTAAATGAGATAGAGTCTGCTGTGCCCGGAGTGAAACAGGAAGATACAGGAAATAATGTGCTTTGCATAAAAAGATTAAGACTAAGCAGAAAGGAAACCACAAATTTCAAAAATATGCCCTCCGTAGGGTTCTGTTATAATTTATTTTAGGAGTACGGGATGTACATTATGCATAAAAATCTTGAATTTTGCAGGAATCCACGGTAAAATCATTATTTGTGGAATGAGAGGGTGTTACATAGATGGAATTAACAGTAAAGCTTCAGGTGTTTGAGGGTCCACTGGATCTGCTTTTACATTTATTGGAAAAAAATAAAGTAAATATATATGATATTCCGATCGTGGAGATTACCAGCCAATACATGGAATATATTGCTGAGATGCGCAGACAGGACTTAAATGTGATGAGCGAATTCCTTGTGATGGCGGCGACATTACTTGATATTAAATCCAAAATGCTGCTTCCTGCAAAAGAAAGTGAAGATGAGCAGGAGGAAGACCCAAGAGCCGAACTTGTGCAGCAGTTATTGGAATATAAAATGTATAAATGTATGGCATATGAACTTAAGGATCGTCAGATCGATGCGGAAAAAGTCCTGTATAAAGTACCGACGATTCCGCCGGAAGTGCTTGCATATGAAGAACCGGTAGATGTGAATGAACTGATGTCCGGTACCACACTCGCAAGATTGAACGATATATTTCAGTCTATCATAAAAAAACAGGCGGACAAGATCGATCCGGTCCGCTCTAAATTTGGAAAAATTGAGAAAGAGGAAGTGTCACTTTCCGATAAGATGTCGTATGTGGAAGAGTACAGCATGCATCACGGACATTTCTCATTCCGGAGCCTTTTAGAAGCGCAGTCCGGGAAAATGGAAGTGGTTGTGACATTTCTTGCAATATTAGAACTGATGAAAATGGGAAAGATAGTTGTTTCGCAGGAATACACATTCGATGATATAAAAATTGAATCAAAAATTGCTGCGTAGCTGCAGAGCAAAATGGGGACTGGCATGGAAGAAAAGAAATATGAAGCAATCGTTGAGGCAATCCTGTTTACGATGGGAGAGTCAGTGGAATTGGAACGCATAGCAAAAACACTCGAACTTGATACAGAACAGACAAAAAAGATCGTGGAAAATCTGATGAAACGCTACGAAAATGACAGTATCGGGATCAAGATCATGGAACTTGACGGTTCTTACCAGATGTGTACAAAAGGAGAAATGTATGAATATCTGGTAAAAATTGCCAAACAGCCGAAAAAGCATGTGTTGACCGATGTTTTACTTGAGACGCTGTCGATCATCGCCTACAAACAGCCGATCACAAAAGCAGAAATTGAAAAGATAAGAGGGGTTTCCTGCGACCATGCAGTAAATAAACTGGTAGAGTATAATCTGGTATGTGAATTGGGAAGACTTGACGCACCGGGCCGTCCGTTGCTTTTTGGAACGACAGAAGAGTTCTTAAGGAGCTTTGGTGTACATTCGATAGATGAACTCCCTGTGCCAAGTCCGGTCCAGGTTGAGGAATTTAAACAGGAAGCAGAAGCGGAAATGCATATGAAACTGGATATCTGATCCGGTTTTATATGTATTTTTTTGATGTAAATGCACATGTTTTTGATGTTGTGTACATAAGGATTGATGAAATACTTTTTTGGAGTTTTGCATATGTGGAAAAAGCTGCTGGCGTGGATACTTATTACTGTAATTTTAATTGTAAACGGTATACAGGTGGTGGAAGCTTTTGAACAAAGTGGGAATGTGCAGATGGAGAAAATAATGGGAGAGCCGGAACAGAATTCTTTGTATGCAAGGTCGGCAGTGCTCATGGACGCGGATTCCGGACGTATCCTGTATGAAAAAAACGGACATCAGGCGATGGCAAATGCGAGTACAACAAAAATTCTTACCTGTATCATTGCACTTGAGAATTGTGAGTTAGACAGTGAAGTGACTGTGAGTGCACTTGCGGCTTCACAGCCGAAAGTACATCTTGGTATGAGGGAAGGACAGCGTTTTTATCTGAAGGATCTGCTGTACGGACTGATGTTAGAATCTTATAATGACTGTGCAGTGGCAATCGCTGAACATATCGCAGGCACAACGGCTGATTTTGCAGCAATGATGAACGATAAAGCAAAAGAGATCGGCTGTGAGGACAGCTATTTTATTACGCCAAACGGACTGGATGCAAAAGATGAAGGCGGTTTTCACCATACGACAGCGGCGGATCTTTCGCTGATTATGCGGTATTGTATCAAAGGTTCTAAGATGGCGGGACAGTTTCTTACGATCACACAGGAAGGGCAATATCAGTTTCATGATATGGATGGGAAAAACAGTTATACCTGTTACAATCATAATGCGTTTTTGCAGATGATGGATGGGGCATTGTCCGGTAAAACCGGATTTACCGGTAATGCGGGATACTGTTATATAGGCGCATTACAGCGTGATGACAGGACTTTTATTGTAGCACTGCTTGCCTGCGGGTGGCCGAACAATAAAACATATAAGTGGGCAGATGCGAAGAAACTTATGCAGTATGGAATTACAATGTTTAAAAAAATAAAACTGGATGAGATTGAGCTGAACACAAAAGAATCTGCTGCTGTAGAGGTGAAAGGCGGGCAGAGTAAAAAGATCGGTGGAGAGGTAAGAACAGAATTGGAAATATCGCCGATAGAAGGACTGACAGAACTGCTGATTGGAAATGAACAGGAAATACAGGTAAAGTATGAAGTGACACCAAAACTTTATGCGCCGGTAATGAATGGGGATTTTGCAGGAGAAATTACATATCTGCTTGGGGATGAGATTCTGGCAAAACGTACAGTTACGGTAAAGGAGACGGTAAAAAAAATAGATTTTTGCTGGTGCATAAAAAAAGCAGCCGAATTATTTCCGCTGTAAATGCTCAAAACACTATGTATGTGAAAAAAAACTGTCAAAAAATTAACAATTCACTTGAAAATTTGTCGCCGACCATCTATAATTTATCCTAGCGGAATTTGTTATATTTTTACATTATTCACTATGTACCATGTCAAAAGATGTGGTAACAAACTTTATAGATGGAGGGCAAAAAGGATGAATAGTAGTAATGATAGCTTGGCAATGCAGCGTATTACCAAGTTAGTCGATGAGAACAGTTTCATGGAAATCGGTTCTCTCGTAACCGCAAGAAATACAGACTTTAATCTTGCAGACACAGATACACCGTCCGATGGTGTAATTACCGGACACGGTCTGGTAGATGGTAATCTGGTATTTGTATACAGCCAGAATGCAGCCGTATTAAACGGTACTATCGGAGAGATGCATGCAAAGAAGATTGCAGCCGTATATGATATGGCAATGAAAATGGGAGCACCGGTGATCGGATTTATCGATTGCGCCGGAATGCGTTTACAGGAATCTGTTGATGCATTAAACGGATTTGGTGAGATCTACGCAAAGGAGGTCGCAGCATCCGGCGTTGTTCCACAGATTTCCGCTATTTTCGGAAGCTGTGGCGGTGGACTTGCAGTAGTACCTGCATTATCTGATTTTGCATTTATGGAGAGCAAAGGAAAAATGTTCATCAACTCCCCGAATGCGATCGATGGCAACCGTATTGAAAAATGCGATACATCCTCAGCAGAGTTCCAGAGTGAGAAGAATGGCTGCATCGATGCAGTTGGAACAGAGGATGAGATCATTGCACAGATTCGTGAGTTAGTAAGCATTCTTCCTTTAAATAACGAGGGAGATGTGTATACATCTGAATGTGAGGATGATTTAAACCGTGCATGTGAGAACATGGCAGCTATGAAAGGTGATCCGAGATATTTACTCAGCGAGATCTCTGACGGACATGTTTTCTTTGAGACAAAGAAAAACTACGCAAAAGACATGGTAACCGGATTTATCCAGTTAAACGGAATGACAGTCGGCGCAGTTGCAAACTGTTCAGAAGTTTATGATGAAGAAGGCAAAAAAGCAGAAGAGTTCTCCGGAGCTTTAACAGCAAGAGGATGCAACAAGGCAGCAGAGTTCGTTAATTTCTGTGATGCATTTGAGATCCCTGTATTGTCTTTAACAAATGTAAAAGGATATGCAGCTACTGTATGTGCAGAAAAAGGACTTGCAAAAGCACTTGCACGTATGACTATGGCGTTTGCTGATGCAACCTGCCCGAAAGTTAACGTAATTACCGGAAATGCAATCGGAAGTGCTTATGTGACAATGAACTCCAAAGCAATCGGAGCAGATTTTACATATGCATGGACAGATGCAAAGATCGGTATGATGGATGGAGATCTTGCAGCTAAGATCATGTACGCAGATGCATCTGCAGACGAACTTGCAGCAAAAGCAAAAGAATATGATGCATTACAGTCTAGTGTCATGACTGCAGCAAGACGCGGTTATGTAGATCTTATTTTAGATCCGACAGACACCAGAAAGTACCTTGTAGATGCATTTGAATTATTATATACAAAATGTGCAGGTGTACCGGACAAGAAACATGGAACAAAATAGAAAGGTGAAGTTATGAAGAAAAAATTATCTCTTATGCTTTGTCTTTGCTTTATGGTTCTGGCAATGACAGCATGTGGAACGGATCCTAAGAGCGTTGATTATTTTGGTATGAGCTATTCTGATATTCAGGATAACATGGAGCAGACAGTATCTGCGCTTGTTTCATTTTCAGATGAAGATATACAAAGCGGTGCAGAATATTATGATTCCAACGGAATGGCTGCGTTTGCCCATTTACTGACATCCTGGGGTGAAACAGTTCCGGATTTAGGTTCATATCAGGGACTTGGAGAGCTTACTGTGACGAAAGCACAGAAAACCGTGACTGCAGATCAGGTTTTACATTTCTCAGACAGAGATGTAGTTGTTTCATATGTATATGAATATAATTACGAAACAGAATCACCGGAACTTACAGATGCCAGTGCAGATCTTGTGTATTCACTTGGTGAGAAAATGGAAAAAGCCGGCATGAATACATTGATGGGAATGGGAACCGTATTCGTAGTTCTTATCCTGATCAGTCTGATCATCAGCTGCTTTAAAGTAATTCCGTATTTACAGAACAAAAAAGCAAATGCTGGTGCAAAGAAAGAAGTGGCAGATCCTGTAGTAGACCAGATCGAACAGCGTGAGGAAGCAGCTTCTCTTACCGACGATTTAGAACTGGTTGCAGTTATTTCTGCAGCGATCGCAGCGGCAGAAGGAACGTCAGCAGATGGATTCGTAGTACGTTCTATTCATAGAAGATAGACGAAAAAAGACAAGTTATAAAATAGTATGTCGTTAAAAAAGTAATGATCACAGGAGGATGATTCAATGAAAAGCTATACAATTACCGTAAATGGAAATGTTTATGATGTTACTGTAGAAGAAAATGGTGCAGTAAGCGCACCGGCAGCAGCACCGAGACGTGCAGCAGCTCCGGCACCGGCAGCAGCTCCGAAGGCAGCAGCTCCGGCAGGTGGCGCAGGCAATGTTAAGATCGAAGCAGGTGCAGCAGGAAAAGTATTTAAGATCGAGTCTTCTGTAGGCGCATCTGTAAAGAAAGGTGACACAATCTTAGTTCTTGAAATCATGAAAATGGAGACACCGGTTGTTGCTACCGAAGATGGTACTGTAGCAAGCATCAACGTAAGCGTTGGTGATATGGTAGAAGCAGGTGCATTACTGGCAACTTTAAACAACTAATTTTAGGAGGATAACAATGAGTTATTTTACTGAGACAATGGGCAACCTCCTTCATCAGACTGCCTTTTTCAACCTGACATGGGGAAATTTCGTAATGATCTTTGTTGCATGTATTTTCCTGTATCTGGCTATTGCAAAAGGGTTTGAACCGTTGTTACTCGTTCCAATCGCATTTGGTATGCTTCTGGTAAATATTTATCCGGATATCTTTGCAACTCCGGAACAGATGAGTAACGGTGTCGGTGGTTTATTCCATTATTTTTATACCTTAGATGAATGGTCAATCCTGCCATCCCTTATTTTCCTTGGCGTTGGTGCGATGACCGATTTTGGACCTCTGATCGCAAACCCGATCAGCTTCCTTTTAGGAGCAGCAGCACAGTTTGGTATTTTCGGCGCATATTTCCTTGCAATCCTGATGGGATTCAATGATAAAGCAGCAGCAGCCGTTTCTATCATCGGTGGTGCAGATGGTCCTACTTCCATTTTCCTTGCAGGAAAACTTGGACAGTCCGGTCTTATGGGTCCGATCGCTGTAGCAGCATACTCTTACATGGCATTGGTGCCGATCATTCAGCCACCAATCATGAAGTTATTTACAACGAAAAAGGAACGTGCCATTAAGATGCAGAACTTACGTCCGGTATCCAAACTTGAGAAAATCTTATTCCCGATCGTGGTAACCGTTGTCGTATGTCTGATCCTTCCGACCACAGCTCCACTTGTTGGTATGTTAATGCTCGGTAACCTGTTCCGTGAGTGTGGTGTAGTTCGTCAGTTATCGGAGACAGCATCTAACGCATTAATGTACATCGTTGTTATTTTACTTGGTACATCTGTTGGTGCATCAACAAGTGCTGAGGCATTCTTAAATGCAACAACCTTAAAGATCGTTGCACTTGGACTCATCGCATTTATGTTTGGTACAGCAGCCGGAGTATTGTTCGGTAAATTACTTTGCTTCATTACAAAAGGCAAGATCAACCCGCTCATCGGTTCTGCTGGTGTATCTGCAGTTCCTATGGCTGCACGTGTATCACAGAAAGTTGGTGCAGAGGAAGATCCTACGAACTTTTTACTTATGCATGCAATGGGACCAAACGTTGCCGGTGTTATCGGTACAGCAGTAGCAGCCGGTGTATTCATGGCAATCTTTGGAATTTAATCAGACAGCGGAACAAAAACAGATTCGCTGTATAAGGAGGAAAAAATGGCTGAAGTTGTTAAAAAACCTTTAAAAATAACAGAGACAGTACTGCGTGATGCTCATCAGTCTCTGATCGCAACAAGAATGACAACAGAGCAGATGCTTCCAATCGTAGATAAAATGGACAAGGTTGGATTCTACGCTGTTGAGTGCTGGGGAGGCGCTACTTTCGACGCATCCCTTCGTTTCTTAAAAGAAGATCCATGGGATCGTCTTCGTAAATTAAGAGACGGATTCAAAAATACAAAATTACAGATGTTATTCCGTGGACAGAATATCTTAGGATACCGTCCGTATGCAGACGACGTGGTAGAGTATTTCGTACAGAAATCTATCGCAAACGGTATTGATATCATCCGTATTTTTGACTGTCTGAATGATCTTCGTAACCTTCAGACAGCAGTAAGCGCATGTAACAAAGAAAAAGGACATGCACAGGTTGCTTTATCTTACACACTTGGTGATGCTTATACCTTAGATTACTGGACTGATATGGCAAAAAGAGTAGAGGATATGGGAGCTGATTCTGTATGTATCAAAGATATGGCAGGACTTTTAGTTCCTCAGAAAGCAGACGAACTGGTTCGTGCGATCAAAGATGTGATCGATATCCCATTGGAGTTACATACACACTATACATCCGGTGTTGCTTCCATGACATACATGAAAGCAGTTGAGGCAGGATGCGATATCATTGATACAGCAATGTCTCCATTTGCACTTGGAACATCCCAGCCGGCTACTGAAGTTATGGTAGAGGCATTTAAGGGTACAGAGTTTGATACCGGTTTAGACCAGAACAAACTGGCTGAGATCGCAGATTACTTCCGTCCGATGAGAGAGGAAGCATTAGAGAGCGGTCTGATGAACCCGAAAGTATTAGGTGTAAACATCAAGACTTTATTATATCAGGTACCGGGTGGTATGTTATCCAACCTGATCTCCCAGTTAAAAGAGCAGGGCAAAGAAGACAAATACGAGGAAGTACTTGCAGAAGTACCACGTGTTCGTAAAGATCTCGGTGAGCCACCGCTTGTTACACCTTCTTCACAGATCGTTGGTACACAGGCTGTATTTAACGTATTAATGGGTGAGCGTTACAAAGTAGCTACCAAAGAGACAAAAGACGTTCTTCTCGGAAAATATGGTCAGACTGTAAAACCGTTCAATCCGGAAGTTGTCGATAAAGTATTAGGTGATGAGAAGAAGAATGCGATCACATGCCGACCGGCAGATCTGTTAGAGCCAGAACTTGACAAGATTGAAGCTGAGATGAAACAGTGGAAACAGCAGGATGAGGATGTATTATCCTACGCATTATTCCCACAGGTTGCAACTGAGTTCTTCAAATACCGTGAGGCACAGCAGAAAAAAGTAGATGCAACAATCGCAGATACAAAGAATGGTGCATATCCGGTATAATCAGAAATAATATTGACAAAAGATGTCATAACAGTATCTTAAGATACTGTTATGACATTTTTTTGTTTTGCAGAATGAACAATGTGAAATATTGCTTTTTGTATAAAAAAGAATTAGAATCATCCTATAAATTTTAAAGGATATGAAAAAATGAATGATTTTGAACGAAAGACTTTGCCAAAAAGTGGCATAGATACGGAAAACTGGTTTATAGAGAGTTATCAGAGACATAAAGGACATCCGATACAGATCCTGATAGCACTTTATAAAGGAAATTATCATAAATTTGTTATGGCTGTGATCTGTTTTTTTATAAAACATGCCTGCGTGTGGGTTCTTCCGATCATAACTGCAAATATTATCAATGATGTCACGACTGCAAATCCGGATACAGTCAGAAATATCTGGTTTAGTGTAATTCTTGAAACTGGTCTGATCGCACTGAATATTCCGATGAATTATCTTTATACATCTTATAAAAGTCTTGCAACGCGTTATGTGGAAACAGGACTCCGGAAAGCATTGATCCGGAAATTGCAACAGTTGTCAATTGCTTATCATGTGGAGACGCAGTCCGGCAGACTGCAGTCGAAGATCATGCGTGATGTGGAGGCTGTTGAAACACTTTCTACACAGATGTTCTTAAGTATTTTAAATATTGCGTTAAATATCGGGGTCGCACTGGTCGTTACAGCGTCGAAAAGCAGGATTGTGTTTGTCTTTTTCCTGCTGACTACTCCGGTTGCTGCAATTACCATGGTTTCGTTTCGTTCTGTCATGAAAAAACGTAATACGGAATTTCGAAAAGAAATGGAAGAAACGTCCGCTCGTGTGATGGAAATGGTGGAACTTGTTCCGGTGACAAGAGCGCATGCCTTAGAGGATGAAGAAGTACACAAAATGAGTGGACAGCTTTTTGCAGTTGCCGAAAAAGGATATAAACTGGATCTTGTACAGGCATTGTTTGGCTCGGTTGGATGGGCTGTATTTCAGGTGTTTCAGGTCGTTTGTCTTGCATTTACCGGCTATCTTGCGCTGCGCGGACGTATCATGGCGGGAGATATTACTCTTTATCAGAGCTATTTTGCAACAGTTGTCAATCAGGTGTCTGCAATCGTGACGCTTCTCCCGACAATCGCAAAGGGAATTGAATCTGTTAATTCCATTGGTGAAGTGCTACTTTCAGAGGATGTGGAACAGAATGAAGGCAAAAAACAGTTGGAGGATGTAACTGGAACTTTTGATTTCTGCGATGTTTCTTTTCATTATAAGAACAGTGATAAACCGGTGCTGAACCATTTTAATCTTCATATAAAACAGGGAGAGACAATCGCATTAGTCGGGGAGTCCGGTGCGGGAAAATCAACCATTTTGAATCTTGTGATCGGATTTCATCTTGCGGATGGGGGAAAAGTTCTTTTAGATGGTAATGATATGAAAGAAATAGATCTGCGTACATACAGAAAGCATCTGGCTGTTGTACCGCAGACATCCATTTTGTTTTCCGGAACTATCCGTGAAAATATTACATATGGGAACGAACATGTTACGGATGAAGAATTAGAACGTGTCATCCGGGCAGCAAATCTTACAGATCTGATGGAAAGTCTTCCACATGGTGTTGATACTGTAGTTGGAGAACATGGAGGAAAACTTTCAGGAGGACAAAGGCAGCGTATAGCAATTGCAAGAGCACTGATCCGTGACCCTGAAGTAATCGTTCTCGACGAAGCTACGTCTGCTTTGGACAGTATTTCTGAGAAACTGATACAGGAAGCACTTGGAAATCTTACAAAAGGACGGACAACATTTATAGTTGCACATCGTCTGTCGACGATCCGGGATGCGGATAAAATAGCGGTTCTTGCAGATGGACATTGTGTGGAATATGGTACATTTGAGGAGCTGATGGAACAAAAAGGTGAATTTTACAAAATGAAAATGATTCAAAGCTGACAAAAAGAAAAAGTTTTGGTATAATAGAAATGTTGGTGTGCAAAGACATATCACAAATTGCAGACAATGTCATAATCATGACAGGAACGAGGGGTTATGGGCAGTAAAAATGATTTGAGTAATCGGATCAACGAGTCATACAGTAAATTGAGCAAGGGACAGAAACTGCTTGCCACTTATATTACGGATAACTATGATAAAGCAGTATTTTTGACAGCAGCAAAATTAGGTGAGGTAGTCGGAGTCAGTGAATCCACGGTAGTACGCTTTGCCATGCACCTTGGTTATCGGGGATATCCTGAATTTCAGAGTGCCTTAGAGGAACTGGTGCGTAATAAATTAAATTCTATCCAGCGTATGGAAGTTACCTATGGCAGGATCAGCCAGTCAAAAATATTAGAATCTGTTTTAAAGTCAGATGCGGAAAAGATTAACAGTACACTGGAAAAAATAGACCAGACAGCATTTGAAATGGCGGTGGATACCATTTTACATGCAAAACACATTTATATAATAGGAATCAGAAGCTGTGCACCGCTTGCGTCATTTATGGCATTTTATTTTACTCTGATGTTTGAAAACGTACATCTGATACAGACAAGCAGTTCTAGTGAGATCTTTGAACAGATGGTACGTATCGGAAAAGAAGATGTGATCATTGGTATCAGTTTTCCAAGATATTCCATGCGTACACTAAAAGCAATGGAGTTTGCGAACAACCGCAGTGCGAAAGTTATTACATTAACAGACAGTGTACATTCGCCAATGAATTTATATTCTTCCTGCAACCTGATCGCGGACAGTGACATGGCTTCTATTGTCGATTCACTGGTTGCACCACTCAGTGTGATCAATGCCCTGATCGTTGCTCTTTGTATGAAAAAGCAGAGGGATGTGGCAAAGACGTTAGAAATGTTAGAAGGAATCTGGGATGAATATCAGGTTTATGAAAATGATGAGATCAATGCGATTGATGATTCGATAAAAATGCGATATGCTAAAATAGGAGACAGCGATTTTCATGAATAAAATCATTGTAATAGGTGGAGGACCGGCTGGAATGTTTGCTGCGATCGCTGCAGCAGAAGCGGGAAGTCAGGTTACACTGCTTGAGAAAAATGAAAAATTAGGAAAGAAACTATATATCACCGGGAAAGGACGCTGCAACATCACCAATGCAGGAGATATGGATAATCTCTTTGCTAATATCATGACCAATGCAAAGTTCTTGTACAGTGCGTTTTATTCTTATGATAATCAGAGAGTAATTGATTTTTTTGAAAGAAACGGACTTCGGACGAAAATAGAACGTGGAAACAGAGTGTTCCCTGTTTCAGATCATTCTTCAGATGTGATCGCCACATTACAAAAAGTGCTGAAAGAGAAAAAAGTAAAGATAATGCTGCATACACAGGTGCAGAGCCTGTTAGAGGAACTGTCTGTGGATGATATGTCCCAGAATGTTGTCACCGGGGTGAAGTTAGAAGACGGCACTACAATGCAGGCAGATGCGGTGATCGTTGCAACAGGCGGATTTTCCTATCAGACAACCGGATCTACCGGGGATGGTTACCGCTTTGCAAAGGAGATGGGGCATACGGTAACGGATATCCATCCGTCGCTTGTTCCCTTTCTTGCAAAAGAGGGATATGTGCAGCAGATGCAGGGACTGGCTTTAAAAAATGTAGAAGTGCGTATTTTAAATGGAAAGAAATTGTTATATCAGGAGTTCGGCGAGATGTTGTTTACGCATTTTGGCGTCAGCGGACCATTGCTTTTGTCGGCAAGTGCGGCGATAAAACCGTCTCTTACGGCAGGAGAACTTTCCATGTTTATAGATCTAAAGCCGGCACTTAGCGAAGAACAGTTAGACCATCGCCTGCTGAGGGAGTTTGATGAGGCAAAAAATAAACAGTTTAAAAACTCGATTGGAGGACTTTTCCCGGCAAAAATGATCCCGGTAATGCTTGAACTTAGCGGAATCGATCCGGAGAAGAAAGTCAATGAGATTACAAAAGAAGAGCGCAGATGTTTTATCGGACTGATCAAGGCATTTCCTGTTACACTTTGCGGACTGCGCGATTTTAATGAGGCAATTATCACAAAGGGTGGCGTAAAGGTCAAGGAAGTGAATCCGTCCACGATGGAATCAAAACTGGTACCGCATTTATATTTCTGTGGAGAAGTGTTAGACCTTGATGCGATGACAGGTGGTTATAATTTACAGATTGCCTGGTCGACTGGATATCTTGCGGGGGTATCTGCTGCGCAGACAGAAAAATAAGGCATTTAAAAATTATGCTTTTGCAAGATGCAAAAAGCATATCTGGTTAAGATAGAAGGAGAAATAAAAAATGAGTATGAATATTGCAATTGACGGACCGGCAGGGGCAGGAAAAAGCACGATCGCAAAGCGCCTGGCAAAAAAACTTGGTTTTATCTACGTGGATACGGGAGCAATGTACCGCGCAATGGCGTATTATTTTTTACAGCATGATATTGATGCAAAAGATGAGAGTGCAATTGCGGCTGCCTGTCCGGATGTAGATGTTACGATTACCTATGAAAACGGCGAACAGCAGGTACTTTTAAACGGAGAGAATGTAAATGGTGTGATCCGTAATGAGGAAGTTGGAAATATGGCATCATCCACAAGTGTTTATCCGGTAGTCCGCGAAAAGTTAGTTGAGCTGCAGCGTCAGCTTGCAAAGTCAGCAGATGTGATTATGGATGGAAGGGACATCGGAACATGTGTGCTTCCGGATGCCCAGGTGAAAATTTATCTGACAGCAAGTTCGGCAACACGTGCGAAACGTCGTTTCGATGAATTGACGGAAAAAGGTGTAAGCTGTGATCTTGCGGAAATTGAGAAAGATATCATCGACCGCGATTACCGCGATATGCACCGCGAAACATCACCGCTCTGTCAGGCAGAGGATGCTGTTTTAGTTGACAGCTCGGAAATGAATATTGATGAAGTGGTAGATGCCATTTATCAGGTTTATCTGAAGGCAGAAAAGGAAGTATAAAAAGGAAATCTGAAAATATGAAAGTAACATTGGCAAAAAGTGCGGGTTTTTGTTTTGGCGTGAAGCGTGCAGTCGATACCGTATATGAGCAGTTAGAAAAGAGTATCAACAAAAATCAGCCGATCTATACGTTTGGCCCGATCATTCACAACGAAGAAGTGGTGCATGACCTGGAAGAAAAAGGAGTGACTGTTTTAGAGAGCGTTGAAGAACTTGAAGAGAGGGCACCGCAGGGTGGAACAGTTATCATTCGTGCACATGGAGTGGAAAAGGGAATATCCGGGAAAATAAAAGAATTGGGTTATACACTTGTGGATGCAACCTGTCCGTTTGTGTTAAAGATACACCGCCTTGTGGAAAAATACAGTACCGATGGAGCACAGATTGTAATTATTGGAAATGAAAAACATCCTGAGGTGAAAGGAATCAAAAGCTGGTCGCTTGATCCGCATACGGCTGTGATCTCAACCCCGGAAGAAGCAGAAAAATATCAGGCAGAATCTGGGAAAAAGGTATGTATTGTAGCACAAACGACATTTAATTACAATAAATTTCAAGAATTAGTTGAAATTATAAATAAAAAAGGTTATGATATAATTGTTTTAAATACAATCTGCAATGCCACCGAGGAAAGACAGACTGAGGCAGCAAAGATTGCCCGTGATGTGGACGCCATGATTGTCATAGGGGGCAGAAATAGTTCCAATACGCAGAAGTTGTTTGAAATATGTAAAAACGAATGCAACAATACTTACTATATACAAACTGTAAAAGATTTGGATGTCACATGTTTTGAGTCCATCGATAACGTAGGTATTACCGCAGGGGCTTCTACCCCAAACAAAATTATTGAGGAGGTTCAAAAGAATGTCAGAAATGAGCTTTGAACAAATGCTGGAGGAATCATTTAAAACAATAAGAAATGGAGAGGTAGTTGAAGGTACCGTTATCGATGTAAAACCTGATGAGATCGTATTAAATATCGGCTACAAATCAGACGGAATCATTACTCGTAATGAATATACGAATGAAGCTAACGTTGATTTAACAACACTGGTATCTGTCGGCGACACCATGGAAGCAAAGGTTCTTAAGGTAAACGACGGTGAGGGACAGGTATTACTCACATACAAACGTCTTGCAGCAGAAAAAGGCAGCAAGAGATTAGAAGAGGCTTTTGAAAACAAAGAAGTATTAACAGCAAAAGTAGCACAGGTATTAGATGGTGGTCTTTGCGTTATCGTGGATGAGACAAGAGTATTTATCCCGGCAAGCCTTGTATCTGATACTTACGAGAAAGATTTATCCAAGTACAAAGATCAGGATATCGAATTTGTAATCAGTGAGTTTAATCCAAAACGCAGAAGAATCATCGGTGACAGAAAACAGCTTTTAGTTGCTAAGAAATTAGAGCAGCAGAAAGAACTTTTTGCAAAGATCAAAGTCGGTGATGTTATGGAAGGAACTGTTAAAAATGTAACAGACTTCGGTGCATTTATTGATCTTGGCGGAGCTGACGGTCTGCTTCACATCTCTGAGATGTCCTGGGGCAGAGTAGAAAGTCCTAAGAAAGTATTTAATGTTGGTGATCATGTACGTGTATTCATCAAAGACATTAATGAGACAAAGATTGCACTCAGCATGAAATTCCCGGCAGAGAATCCATGGAATGGTGCTGCAGAGAAATATGCGGTTGGAAACGTTGTAAAAGGAAAAGTGGCAAGAATGACAGACTTTGGTGCATTCGTAGAGCTTGCTCCGGGTGTTGACGCATTACTGCATGTTTCCCAGATTGCAAAAGAGCATATTGAGAAACCATCTGATGTATTAAAAGTAGGTCAGGAGATTGAAGCTAAGATCGTTGATTTCAACGAGGACGAGAAGAAGATCAGTCTTTCCATCAAAGCATTACTTGCTCCTGAGACAAATGAGTCAGAAGATGCTGATGTTGCAGATGTCGATATCGATGCAGTTGCAGCAGAAGAGAACTAAATTCCGTATACAGTAATATGGATAAAAATAGGCTTTCACAGAATGTGTAAAGCCTATTTTTGATATGGCATGAAAGTAAATCTGTTTTTACAGAACTTTTGTGCAAAAGGAAACAGGAGGAAAGTAGATTATGCTTGAAACCGATAATTATGAAAAGTTTAAAAAAGATATTTTACAGCTTGCAGGAATCGATCTGAATTCTTACAAGGAAAAACAGATGCGTCGTCGTATTAATACGCTGATCACCAAGAACAATGTCAAGACATACAATGATTATGTAGCCCTGATTAAGAAAGATAAAGAGAAATTTGATCAGTTTATCAATTTCCTGACGATCAATGTTTCTGAGTTTTATCGTAATCCGGATCAGTGGAAGATATTAGAGGGAGAGGTATTTCCGGCACTGATTAAAAAATTTGGTAAAAACCTGAAAATCTGGAGTGCAGCCTGTTCGACAGGAGATGAGCCATATTCACTTGTCATGGCTCTTTCAAGACAGGTGCCGCTTACTAATATTAAGATCATTGCGACAGATATTGACAATCAGGTGCTCGATACAGCAAGAATGGGGCTGTACAATGAAAAGAGTATCGCTTCCGTACCAGATGACCTTAAGAAAAAATATTTCACAAAAGTTGGTTCTTCCTATCAGATTTCAGATGAGATCAAAAAAAGAGTGGAATTTAAGAAACATGATCTGCTAAAAGATCCTTATCCAAGTGGCTGCAATCTGATCGTTTGCCGTAATGTGGTTATTTATTTTACAGAAGAGGCAAAAGATGTGATCTATCAGAAATTCCATAAAGCTCTCCAGCCTGGTGGCGTGCTTTTTATTGGAAGCACAGAGCAGATCATGAATTACAGAGAACTTGGATTTGACAGACATACATCGTTTTTCTTTGAAAAACAGTAAATATGTGCTTGATAAAAACAGCTTATTGAGAATGATAGGCTGTTTTTTTGGAGGTTGAAAATGAAAAAAATATATAAAAGAATTTTGTCGCTTGGGCTGGCTGTAGGTGTGATATTCAGCTTACAGGAAGGCGTACACATTTGTGCGCAGGAAAATATACAGGCAACGGAGAGCATTTTTGCAGATTACAATGATGGTAATAAGGGAAAAACGGATACTGAGGATCAGATAACCGAGACAGAAGCAGAAGAAAACACGGAACGGACAACTGAGGAGACAGAAAACAGGAAAAATACGGAGTGGGCAACTAGGGAAACAGAAACCGGGAAAAACACGGAGCAGACAACTGAGGAGACAGAAACCGGAAAAAACACGGAGCAGGCAACTGAGACAGAAACCGGGGAAATCATGGATGATGACGATACAGAAGAAGCGGAAGAAAGTGTCTGGATAATGTATAACAATACAGAAGAACCAGAAGAGTCAGAGGGGCAGGAAGAGCCAGAACTGGATGAAGGATTTCATCAGGACGGAAGTATAGCAATCAATGAGACGAATTTTCCGGATAATGAATTTCGCAAAAAAATCAAGAAATATGACACCAATAAAGATGGTCTCTTGGCAGATTCCGAAAACAGGAAGATTACAAAGTTGGAATTTGAGAAAAAAATACAAACGGAGGGAATAGAATATTTACGGTATCTGAAAAAAATTGTTTTGACAGATGGTATCTGCAGTGTTATGAATAGCAGTTCGTTGGAAGAGATAGAGATATCGGATGCTTATAAAGTCGATCATTTGAGAGTTGCGTCGTTTTCTGGATGTACCGCATTAAAAAGCCTTTCTATAGATGCGGGTATAGATTTGGATGCAGGAATTGATTTTACAGGATGCCAAAAATTAGAAACACTGACAATAAAAGAATATATGGGAGCTGCATTAGATCTGAGTCCTTGTATTGCATTGAAAGAGCTTGATATCGAAGACTTGTATGGGAATGATATAAGTTCATCCGTGAAATTGGATTTGAGCAGTCAACAGAATCTTTTGGAACTTACATTTCATGCAGAGAAATTGAGCGATGATTTTGTACTTCCAAAATCAGTTCAGAAAGCTGAAATTGGTAAGATATCTTCCGGTAAATTAGATTTAAGCGGATATACAAATTTAAAAGAACTTACAGTGGCAGGTTCTCTGGAAAATTTACAATTAAAGGGATGTACACAGCTTGAGAACCTGGATGTCAATCAAACACGCTTGAAAACTCTGAATCTGGCAGGGTGTTCCGGATTGCCAGAACTTGAGACTTTATGTCAGTATGATCTGAAAAATGCGGATTTTTCCGGCTGTGCAGGATTAAAAAAACTAAACATTGACGGTGGCAATTTAAAACAGCTTAATTTACAAGGGTGCAGCAGTTTAAAAGAATTAAAACTGAATGCCGGTAAACTGACGGACTTGAAATTACCGGAAAAAATACAGGAGATAAATTTTGGCGATATTGGTTTAACTAATCTCGATTTAAGCAGCTGTAAGCAGATAAAGTATGTATCTTTTAGGGAAAAAGCACCTAAACTTAAAAAAATTACGTGTGTGAATACATCATTAGTTATGATAGACATTAATAGCAAACTTGATAAACTTAAGGAACTGGATCTGAGTAACAATAAAGAATTAAAAGAAATCGCGTTGGGCTATTATGGTTTGGGATATTACTCTGATGCCACTGCACCTAATATTGAAAAAATCGATGCAAGCAGCTGTAAAAATCTGAAAACTTTTATATGCCATAAGGTACCGAAATTAAAAACCGTTAACCTGACGGGATGTTCAAATTTGACAGAGCTTGATGTTGCATATACAGGGGTTGGAAGTATAGATATATCAAAATTTAAAAAATTAGTTACCTATCGCTGTGCAGGAAATAATCTGACAAAACTGGATGTGACAAAAAATAAAAAGTTAGATACACTAGATTGTCAGAAAAACAGACTGAAATATCTGGATTTGAGAAAATCTACAAGGCTGACTAATATAGAGCTGAACGATAATGAACTTACCAGTTTTGATATCAGTAATATACCAGGGTTGGGATGGTATAAATTTGATAATCAGTATTATACTGTTGCAAAAGGGAAAAAGATCGATCTGGCGAAATTGCCGGGATTTAATATGGCAAAGATCGGTAAAGTGACTGGAGGAACCAGAAGTGATGGTGGCTATGGCTCGGTAATTACACTGACCGACACAAAAACAAATATCGTTACTTATGAATATGATGTCCAGACTGGCTGGTATCAGACATTTCATATTAAATTTGAGAATCCGAACAATCTGGTCAGCATCAAAAAGGCAAAATGTACACTCAAAAAAAATACTTATATATATGACGGAAAAGCAAAGAAACCTTCTGTAACTGTTACCTTAAAAGGAAAAAAGTTAAAACAAGGCACTGATTATACTGTGAAGTATAAAAATAATAAAAAAAGTGGCATTGCAACAGTGCTGATTAGTGGAAAAGGTGCGTATATTGGAACAGTCACAAAAACATTTAAAATATTGCCGAAACAAACATCTTTTATTAAAAAGATCAGCGGAAATACCGGAGAGATAGATTTATCCTGGAAAAAAGCAGATAGCGCTACCGGATATGAGATACGTTATAGTACTGATTCAAAAATGAAGAAAAATGTACAGAAAAAAGTGATTACCCAAAATAAGACTATAACATTAAAAATAAAGAAATTGAAAAATAATGCGGTATATTATGTGCAGATACGAACATATAAGCTGGCAGATGGTAAAAAGATTTATAGTGCATGGAGCAAGACTGACCAGATCAAATTATAAAAATGATAGATGATGTGTCCTGTAAGCAAACTTGCTGTCATGAAAAAATGTGTGAACTTCCGATAGTAAAAATAATTTAGCGGGTTCACACATTTTTTATTAGATTCACATCTTTTTTTTACAGATAAACTGCAGTACATGCAGACAATATTCTCTTTGCATTTCTTTGGAAACAGCAAAATCTTCTGTAAGTTCAAAGTAGCTTTTCTTATCTTTAAACATATGCCGGAATGCCGGTTTTACGATTTCCTGATACTGGGGAAGAAAAATGGCATTCCTTTTTTCATAACAGGTTCCTGCGGTAGCCTTTTTCCTGCGTTCTTTTGGAATCGATGCAGCAAGGCTTGAAGGGATAGCGAGATCCTCCTCGGGCAGATACCAGTAGTTTTTATAATCAGAAAGAAAATATTTAAGCTCTCCTGTATATAAGCGGACACAGAGTGTTGTCTGGTCTGTATCGACCACTAGATGGAAATCCTCATAATGACAGGAAACACGTTTAGGAACCGAAAAATCGTTTTGCAGAGAAAAGAGAAGCTCCCTGCATGGTCTGCCGTCATAAGAGACATATTCATTTGCATTGATGGATGTTACGGTAAATGCCCCGTCAAACAGTTTTACGTAGGACAGGACAGAGAGAAGTTTTGGCATATCGATAACATCCTCATAATTGTGCTGTTTTAAAAGAGAGATAAGTTTCTCATCGGGATTTTTCTGATATTCTTGATATACTTTGATCAGTTCGCCGCCGTTATACATATCTTGGCGGTTTAAACCGATGAATTGTTCCACTGTTTTCTGCTTGAGATCAGGCAGGGCAAAAAGAAAACGGAAGCCGGAGATCATTTTATAAATATCAACATATTCATAGGAAGAAAATGGTGCGGAAATTTTGTATTTCTGGCATTTGTTTGTCAGATAAGGAATATCAAAACCGATTCCGTTAAATGTGATGATCGTATCAAAATTTTTCAGATAATCTAAAAATGCATGCAGCACATCCGATTCATCTGCTGGAGTTTCTGCAAAAAACTGATCGACAATCAGCAGATTTTTCTTCCGCGCAGCACAGCCGATCAGATAGAGTGATGTGCGGGCAGCTGAAAACCCGGTTGTCTCTATATCAAAAAAAAGAGATTTTTCTGTAAATATCTGTTCTGTCAGCGAATCGTTTAATGTAAAAGGCATTTCTTCGTGCCAATGTTTCATAAAAGTCTCCATTCCTGCGCTTTTTCTGCGCATGTGTATTCCCTATATGTACTGCCATTTATGGCAGGTAAATTCATTGGATTACTGCAATTTTATCATATATATAAGGAAAATGGAATTACTCTTAATTGGTGGAATTATCTCAATAATTGTGAAAATTTTGTCAAAAGGTACTAAAAAAAATACAAGGAACAGATGTAATATGTATCATTTTGTGGTATAATCTATAGGATAAATGTTCTATGAGCTATATCATAGAATAGAATACAATTAAGAGAAAGTGGGGCACGAAAAATGGGTTTAAAGACATTTAAAGGCGGCGTCCATCCTTACGAAGGCAAGGAATTAGCAAAGGATGCGCCAATTGTGGAAGTTTTACCCAAGGGCGACCTGGTGTATCCGTTATCACAGCATATCGGAGCACCTGCAAGTCCGATAGTGGCGAAAGGCGACAGAGTATTAAAGGGACAGAAAATCGCAGAAGCGGGCGGTTTTGTATCGTCTCCAATTTATGCATCTGTTTCCGGTACTGTAAAAGCTATTGAACCGCGTCGTGTGGCAGTTGGCGATATGGTCAATTCCATCGTGATCGAAAACGACGGAGCGTTCGAAGAGGTTTCTTATACACCGTGTGAAGATGTAACTGCTTTATCAAAAGAAGAGATCATTGGTAAAGTAAAAGAAGCCGGTGTTGTCGGCATGGGTGGTGCAGGTTTCCCGACTCATGTAAAATTATCACCGAAAGAACCGGAGAAAATTGAGTACATTATTGCAAACTGTGCAGAGTGTGAACCGTATCTGACGGCAGATTACCGGAGAATGTTAGAAAATCCGGAAGAACTGATCGGTGGTATGAAGATCATCCTTCAGATTTTTGACAAAGCAAAAGGTGTATTCGGTATTGAGAATAACAAACCGGATTGTATCGAAAAACTGCAGGAACTTGTAAAAGATGAGCCGCGTATCGAGGTTTGTCCGTTAGAGACAAAGTATCCGCAGGGTGGTGAGCGTCAGCTGATTTACGCGGTAACAGGACGTTCTATCAATTCTAAAATGCTTCCGGCAGATGCTGGCTGTATCGTAGACAATGTTGAGACGATCATTGCAATTTACAATGCTGTCAAACTTGGCAAACCGGTAACAAACCGTATCTCTACGATCACTGGTGATGCGATCGAGCATCCTGGCAACTTTTTATATAACATCGGTACGAGTTATCAGGAACTCGTTGATGCGGCTGGTGGATTTAAAGTACAGCCTGAAAAGATCATTTCCGGTGGCCCGATGATGGGATTTGCAATGTTTGGATTAGACGTTCCAACTACAAAGACATCATCTTCCCTGTTATGTATGTCACAGGATGAGGTTGCAGCAGCAGAGAAATTACAGACAGCATGTATCAACTGCGGACGTTGTGTGGAGGCATGCCCGGAGCAGTTGATCCCGTCAAGACTTGCAAAGTTCTCAGATAAGGGACTTTCCGAAGAATTTGAAAAATGGCATGGATTAGAGTGTGTGGAGTGCGGCAGCTGCAGTTTTGCATGCCCGGCGAAGAGACAGCTTGCACAGTCCATTAAGACCATGAAGAAACAGGTTCTTGCTGCAAAACGCAACAAGAAATAATGAAAGCATGATTCGCAGAGATTTTCGGAAAATGTGTTTTCACAATATTAAATAAAATTTTAAAACTGAAGAAAGAGGTGGATTCCTGTGAGTGATTTATATCATGTTTCATCATCACCACATGTGCGTTCCAAAGATACAACGGAAAGAATCATGCTTTATGTAATTATTGCATTGCTTCCGACAACTTTATTTGGTATCTATAACTTTGGATACAGAGCACTGATTTTAATTTTAGTAACAATCGCATCCTGTGTTGCATCAGAGTGGATCTTTAACAAGATCGTACATAAAAAACAGACGATCAATGATCTGAGTGCTGTTGTGACAGGATTACTTTTAGCATTGAACCTCCCGGCTACACTTCCATGGTGGGAAGCAGTTCTTGGCGGTGTGTTTGCAATTATTGTTGTAAAATGTATGTTCGGCGGCCTCGGACAGAACTTCATGAACCCTGCACTGGGTGCAAGATGTTTCCTTCTGATCGCATTTGCAGCAAACATGACAAACTTTACGATTGATTCTTATACCGGAGCAACACCGCTTGCGGCAATGAGAAACGGGGATGCAGTAAATACCATGGATATGCTGATCGGACGTACTGCCGGAACAATCGGTGAGACTTCTGCAATCGCTATTCTGATCGGTGCGATCTTCCTGATTTTAATGGGAGTGATCGATCTTAGAATCCCGGCAAGCTATATTATAACATTTGTTGTTTTCATGCTTCTTTTCAGCGGACATGGTGCTGACTGGACTTATATTACAGCACAGCTCTGCGGTGGTGGTCTCATGCTTGGTGCATTTTTTATGGCTACTGATTATGTTACTTCACCGATCACGCCAATGGGACAGATCATCTTTGGTATCTGCTGTGGTATCTTTACCGGACTGTTCCGTTGCTTTGGTGCAAATGCAGAAGGTGTTTCTTTTGCAATCATCTTAAGCAATATCTTAGTTCCGATGATCGAGAAATATACAGTTCCGAGAGCATTTGGCATGGTAAAAGAAGCCAAAAAGCAGGAAGGAGGCAAATAAGATGAATAAGAAGATCGTTCATGACGCATTAATTTTATTTGCTTTTACAATCGTACTTGGACTTTTACTTGGAGTTGTGTACGGTGTTACAAAACCTTCAATTGACAAGGTAAATGAAGAAAAAACACAGAATGCCTACAAACAGGTATTTACAGATGCAGATCATTTTACAGATTATGCGGATTTTGATGCAGACGCAGCACAGACTCTGTTAGATGAAAACGGATATTCCGATGAGATTGAGACAGTAGTTGCAGCACAGGATGCATCCGAAAATACACTTGGTTATGTATTTACGGTAACCGCAAAGGACGGAAGCCAGGGATCTATCACATTCTCCGTAGGTATCCAGAATGATGGAACTGTAAATGGTTATTCCATCACATCTATTTCTGAGACACCTGGTCTTGGTATGAAGGCGCAGGAAGAAGATTTCTACGGTCAGTTTGAAAACAAAAAAGTAGATTCCTTTACCGTTGTTAAGTCAGCTCCGTCAGCCGACAACGAGATCGAAGCAATTTCAGGTTCTACCATTACATCAAAAGCTATGGCTAACGGTGTAAATGCCTGCCTGACATACTTCCAGAATGTTTTAGCGGGAGGTACAAATTAATGAACAAGAATGTAGAACGTTTATATAACGGTATTATCAAGGAGAATCCTACCTTCGTTCTGATGCTTGGTATGTGTCCGACATTGGCGGTTACTTCCTCAGCAGTCAACGGACTTGGTATGGGACTTTCCACAACAGTGGTACTTATTTTATCCAATATGCTGATTTCAGCATTCCGTAAAGTGATCCCGGATGGTGTCCGTATGCCGGCATTCATCGTAATCGTTGCATCACTTGTTACCATGGTTCAGTTTATCATGCAGGCATATACACCAAGCCTTTCCGAGTCTTTAGGTGTATATATTCCTCTTATCGTAGTAAACTGTATCATCCTTGGACGTGCAGAAAGCTATGCTTCTAAGAACCCGGTAATCCCGTCTATGTTTGATGGTATTGGTATGGGACTTGGATTTACATTTGGTCTTACCTGCATCGGTTTGATCCGTGAACTTTTAGGAGCAGGTCAGATCTTCGGATTCCAGATCTTATCCTTAAAATGGTTTACACCGATCACAATTTTCGTTATGGCTCCTGGTGCATTCTTAGTATTGTCCTGTCTGGTTGCTATTATGAACATTGTAAGAGCGAAGATGGAAGCAAAAGGAAAACCGTTAGCAGAGCCTGCAGGATGCTTGAGCGGCGACTGCTCCGGCTGCAGCCAGGCTGCACACTGCAGCGGTAAAGCAACTGTAAAAGCAGATGCTGCCGGAAAAGAAGAGTAGGAGGATAGGTACAGATGAAAGAATTACTTTTGATTGCAATCGGTTCTGCAATTGTAAATAACGTTGTATTAAGTCAGTTCCTTGGTATCTGTCCGTTCTTAGGAGTTTCCAAGAAAACAGAGACAGCAGCCGGAATGGGCGGTGCAGTTGTGTTCGTTATCACGATTTCCTCGTTTGTAACAGCACTGATCTATAAATTTATTCTTGCAAACAGCTATCTGATGAGCAAGGGGATCGATCTTACTTATTTACAGACGATCGTATTTATTCTTGTTATCGCAGCATTAGTACAGTTTGTTGAGATGTTCTTAAAGAAATCAATGCCGGCATTGTATCAGAGTTTAGGTGTATACCTTCCTCTTATCACTACAAACTGTGCCGTATTAGGTGTTGCATTAACAAACGTTACAAAAGAATATGGAATCTTAGAGAGTGTTGTAAATGGTTTTGCAACTGCATTCGGATTCCTGATCGCGATCGTTCTGATGGCAGGTCTGCGTGAAAAAATTGAATACAATGATATTCCAAAACCATTTCAGGGTACTGCGATCGTTCTGATCACAGCAGCTTTGATGTCTATCGCGTTTATGGGATTCTCAGGAATGATTTAGGAGGAAAAATAAGATGAACGTTACAGCAATATTAGTTGCAGCCCTTGTTGTGGGCGGCGTAGGTATCTTGATTGGATTTTTCCTTGGTATTTCCGGAGAAAAATTCAAAGTAGAAGTTGATGAGAAGGAAGTTGCCATCTTAGGCGAACTTCCTGGAAATAACTGCGGTGGCTGTGGTTATGCCGGATGTTCCGGACTTGCTGCAGCGATCGCAAAAGGTGAAGCACCGGTAAATCAGTGTCCGGTCGGTGGTGCACCGGTTGCGGCAAAGATCGGTGCGATCATGGGTGTAGATGCTGGCGAGGGTGAGAAAAAAGTTGCTTTCGTAAAATGTGCAGGTACCTGTGATAAGACACAGAAAGACTATGAGTACACCGGTAATGAGGACTGTGCATCTATGGCATTTGTTCCAAACGGTGGACCCAAAGCATGTAACTATGGCTGCTTGGGATATGGTTCCTGTGTGAAAGCATGTCCATTTGATGCGATCCATATCGTAGACGGCATTGCATTAGTTGACAAAGAGGCATGTAAGGCTTGTGGTAAATGTGTAGCTGCCTGCCCGAAACACTTAATCGAGCTTGTTCCTTACTCTGCAAAACATATTGTACAGTGTAGTTCTAAGGAAGTCGGCAAGAATGTAATGAAAGCATGTTCCGTTGGATGTATCGGATGTCATCTCTGTGAGAAGAACTGTCCGAAAGATGCTGTACATGTCATTGACAATGTGGCATATATTGATCAGGAAAAATGTGTCGGATGTGGTATCTGTGCACAGAAATGTCCGAAGAAGATTATTCTTTAATTTAATTTAAGTACAATTAGAAGAACAAAAGAACAGGCTGCTCAAAGCGGTCTGTTCTTTTGTATATTATTTTATAAACATTCAAAAAAAATAAGTGATAAAAAATTGTTATTAACACAAAAATATGATAAAATATCACTATAACAATATATTTTTTATGAAAATTATACAAAGTGGGTGGACAAAATGGAACTTATTTACGCAAATGATAATTGTACCGGATGCAACAAATGTGTAAGAGATTGTCCGGTGCTGATCGTCAATGTTGCAACAGATGCAGGAAAGGTAACAGTTGACTCTGAAAAATGTATTGCATGTGGGGCATGTTTTGATGCATGTGAGCATAATGCCAGAGAATATCAGGATGACACAAAATCATTTTTTACAGCATTAGAAGCAGGAAAAAAGATTTCTGTTATTTTAGCTCCTGCATTTTTGGCAAATTATCCGCATGAGTATAAAAAGGTACTTGGATATCTGAAGGAAAAAGGTGTAAATCATATTTACAGTGTTTCTTTCGGTGCAGATATCACGACATGGGGATATTTAAAATATATTACAGAACATCAGTTCCTGGGTGGCATTTCCCAGCCATGTCCGGCAGTTGTCAATTATGTGGAAAAATATATTCCGGAATTACTGCCGAAAATGATGCCGATTCATAGTCCGATGATGTGTATGGCAATTTACATAAAAAAATATTTAAAATGTGATGATGAACTTGCATTTATCAGTCCTTGTATCGCAAAGAAGACAGAGATTACAGATCCAAATTGCTATGGCTATGTAAAATATAATGTGACATTTAAAAAGCTTTTTGAAACGATTGGAAATAAATATCAGGGCTGTAAGGAATATGAGGACGAACTGGAATATGGGATGGGTGCGCTTTATCCGATGCCGGGTGGACTCAGAGAGAATGTAGAGCATTTTCTTGGAAAAGAACAGGTGGTAAGACAGGTAGAGGGCGAAGAGGAGGCTTATCGCTACCTGCATGAGTACTTAGAACGTATCAGAACAAACAGGAGACAGCCATTTATGGTCGATATTTTAAACTGTTCGAAAGGATGCATCTACGGAACAGCTACAGAACCGGAACGCAATACGGATGATGTTATGCTGACGTTAAGTGATATGCGAAACAGAGCTTCCGACAGGACAGAAACGAAAAAGGGACTGTTTTGGAAAAAAGGAAAGAATGGTTCTCCATGGGATGACTCCGTGCCGGAAAATGAACGCCTCGCAAATCTGATGAAAGCATTTGCAGATCTGGATATCAATGATTTCGTGCGTAAATATACAAATAAGAATGTTGTTATTAAAGAGCCTTCCGAGCATGAAATTCAGGAGATCTTTACATCCATGAATAAGACGGATGCAGCCAGCCAAAAAATTAACTGTGAGTCCTGTGGCTATTCATCCTGCCGCAATATGGCAAAGGCAATCTATAATCATGTGAATGTAAAAGAAAACTGTGTACATTATGTTAAGAGTGTTGCAGAAAATGAAAAAGAAAAGATCCAGAATCTTATGGAGGAGGAACAGCAAAAACAAGAGATTCATAATCAGAAACTTGCCGGCATTACAGAACAGTTTGTATCTTTGAGCGATAATATTGATCAGCTGGGTGCTGCCAATGAGACGTCAGCAAACGAGGCGACAACTCTTGCACAGCATATACAGGAAATTTCCAATTTCTGTCAGCAGTTAAACAGCTCTTTGGCAACGATATCTGATTTTATTAATATTTATAAGGCTAGTAATGAGGATATTTCCTCGATCGCAGGACAGACAAATCTTCTTTCACTGAATGCTTCCATAGAGGCGGCACGGGCAGGAGAAGCGGGACGCGGATTTGCAGTAGTTGCAAGCGAAATACGTGAATTGTCTGATTCGACAAAAAATCTGATCGTTGAAAATGATGCGAAAGCAGAAGAGATCATTCCTAAGATTAATGCAAGCATTGATTCGATCAAAGATCTGATTGAGAATATTAATGAAATGAACGAGAAAGTAGCAACGATTGCTGCAACATCGGAGGAGATTTCGTCACAGACATCCTGCGTGCAGAGTATGGCAGATGAACTTCGCGATGCAGTAGAAAATATATAGAAATGACAGTTTTGTAAAGCAGACAGATGGAAATAGCAATTTATCAAAAAAATACATCTGACAACAATACTCCGGTTGTCAGATGTATTTTTTTCAATAAATTTAAAACTGTTTTTGGGTAAATGTTACGAGTTCCTGCATTTTTGAAGCAATATTATCAAGTATATCTGTGTTTTTACTTTCGGCTTCTAACGTCTCGTGTGCATGTGCAGTCAGTTCTTCTGATATTGCAGAAAGTGTCTGGACGGAATCAGAAATAACCTGATTTGCATCTTTTAATTCTGAGGTGCTTGTGGTCAGGTTCTGTATACCATTTTGAATGGAAAGTGTATTTTCATGAATGGAAGAGAAGCTGTCTGCAGTATTTTGCGCACTTTCTTTTTCCTGATTGATACCGCCAATCATCTGCTGTATCACAGTAACAACTTCATTGATAGCAGAAGTAACATTATTGATCAACTCAGTTATCTTTATGGTCGCATCCTTTGTCTGTGAAGCCATTCCTGTGATTTCGGTGGCAACAACAGAGAACCCTTTTCCTGCTTCTCCGGCTCTTGCAGCTTCAATACTTGCGTTTAGTGCGAGAAGGCTGGTCTGGGATGTAATCCCGCCGATCAATTCTACGATAGAATGCATTTCTTCCATATAATGATTTAATGTTTCTAACTTTGCGGCAGCTTCCACGCTGTTTTCAACAGAAGTATCTACCTGGCTGGCAAGAAGGTGCATGGAATTACTTCCTTCTGTTACGATGTCTAACGTGTGCTGCATATTTTCACTGATCTGCTGTGTTACATCATTGACAACCACAATTTTATCCTGAATGGATTTTGTCTGCACACCCTGTTCCCTAACTGCTTCTGTTGCATCTGCTGTACCGCTGGATACTTCCTGCATGGCATGCTGGGTTGTCTGGGCTGCGGTGCTTAATTTATCAAGTTCCTGATGGATACTGTTGATTTCCTGATTAACATGATCTGATAATTCAGACAGGTTTGTCAGTAATTTCTCTGACTGTGTCTGGGATTCCTCGGCACGTTTGATTTTCTGTGTCATATTGAGGTTTAAAGTCTGTGAAGTATAGTAAGAATAAATACCGACCATAATCATAATGACGACCTGGATTACAGCATTGTCCTGTCCGGAATAACCAAATTTTCCATTCTGAGAACCTACAATTACGACAATAAGACTTTCAATCGTGGTTCCGGCGTTGACCATAAGAGAATATTTTACATCGTTATAAACGGAAATAATTAAAATCATTGGAATAACGAATAAAAAAACCAGACCGTTTGTGGCAGTAAAAAGTGCAAAACTGTAAAAAACAGCAAAACCGATCGCAACGAGATGTTTGATCGCGGCTGATTCATGTGATTTGTTCCAGAAATAAAATTCTGCAATGACAGGTGCAAAACCGAGAATCATAATGATAAGAATATAACCCCAGGTCTGAAGTCCGGAAAGCACCTGCAAAATACAAAACAGTGTCATGATACTCGAATCAATCAGATGAGCATACATACAGGTTTTATTATTTCGTTCAAGATCGCTGAAAGTGGTTTGGCTCATAAATATGTCTCCCTTTATGTATAGTTATTCAGTAGGAATGGTAATTCATCAAAACATTTGTGTTTATTGTACTACTTTTTAGACAAATATACAATAACGTGATTTTGAAAACAGGCGAGCACAACTTGACATTTTCAGTCAGGCTATGCGTCAAAGATCATATTGTGCCAGAGTTTTTTAGATAAGAAAGATAACGTTCAGACAGCTTTATTTTTGTATAAATTTCCGCATATTCTTTTGGTGAAAGTGTATCAATATAATTTTCAGGAAAATCTTTTTGGATTCCGGCGGCTTTTGCGAGGTCTGCAGCCTTGTTATATGCAATAGCAGCTTTTTCCTCACTAGAATAGGTTCCGACGATATAGTTGCCATTAATATGTATCGTAGCACGATATTTGGTAATTCCTTTTACCATATAACGAGCGACACCGTGAAAACGGTTAATCACAAGGATGTTAGCATAACGATAGTCCGATGGGTCCCCGTTGACAAACTGATAATCCCTGCCGGCAACTGCATATGGACGTATCCCATAGCGTGACAGAATGGAATACTGCATCCCGTAATCACTGACAAAAAGGTGTCCCTGCCGTTTCTGGATCTTGTGACTGGAATAATAAAAAAGATCGTCAATGTCAAATTTTAATTCTTCATGTTCTGAAAGGAAATAACTGAAATATCCTTTACGGAGATAGATCGGATTTTTAAAATAGAGTCCATTATCACGAAAATTAAGCAAAATGATGATTTTTTCATATGGAAGAGTTGTTTTGTATGAGTAGACATTGTCAATGGTTATGACTGAGTCAGAAAGAGCCTGTGATGCTTCCTTATAAGCCAGATGAGCTGTATCTTCTGATGAAAAACTTCCAAGACTGATGTGTTTGCCGGAATAATTGATGCTGGAACGATAGTAGATGGTTCCATCTATTTTTGTAGCAGGAAAAACTCCTTTTAACATAAAAATCTCCATTCTGCGGTTAAAGTTGTTATGATGCATTGATGAGATGTAATCAGCATATCATGTTTCCGGAAAGGTTGCAAGATGATGCGATTTTTGTAAAATAATATTTTCATACGTTAAAGCATTGACATGAAGCAATCATTTCCTATATAATACTAAAAAGTATTGATATAATACTGGAAGGTATTGGAAATCCCAAACTTAATTACGATGAATAAAAAGATAAGAGGACGAAGAAAATGGAATTAATGTATGCAAGCACAAGAGACGCAAATGAAAAAGTGACAGCATCACAGGCAATTTTAAAAGGACTGGCAAATGATGGCGGTTTATATGTACCGACTGAGATCCCGTCTTTGGATGTAAGCATGGAAGAACTTTCTAAGATGACTTATCAGGAGACTGCCTATGAAGTACTCAGACTGTTTCTGACAGATTATACAGAAGAAGAGCTGAAAAACTGTATTAATGCTGCCTATGACAGTAAGTTTGATACAGAAGAAATCGCACCGTTAGTGGACGCAGATGGTGCGTATTATCTTGAATTGTTCCATGGTCCGACGATCGCTTTTAAAGATATGGCATTATCCATTCTGCCACATCTTCTGATCACTGCAGCAAGAAAGAATAATGTCAAAAATGATATCGTGATCCTGACCGCTACATCCGGTGATACCGGAAAGGCAGCATTGGCAGGCTTTGCAGATGTAAAGGGAACCAAGATCATTGTATTTTATCCAAAGAATGGCGTCAGCCCGGTACAGGAAAAGCAGATGGTAACACAGAAAGGTGATAATACTTTTGTTGTTGGTATCCATGGCAATTTTGACCAGGCACAGACCGGTGTTAAGAAAATGTTTTCTGATGCAGAATTTGCAGAGGAGATGGACGCTGCAGGTTATCAGTTTTCATCTGCAAACTCTATCAATATCGGACGTCTGGTACCACAGATTGCATACTATGTATATGCATATGCAAAATTATATGCAAACGGTGTGATTGCAAAAGATGAGAAGATCAATATTGTGGTTCCTACCGGTAACTTTGGAAATATCCTGGCAGCGTTTTATGCAAAAAATATGGGCATTCCGGTAGCAAAACTGATTTGTGCTTCAAATGAGAATAAAGTCCTTTATGATTTCTTCTCTACCGGTACCTATGATAAGAACCGCGAATTTATGCTGACAAGTTCTCCATCTATGGATATTCTGATCTCAAGCAACCTTGAACGTCTGATCTATCGTATTGCAGGTGAGGATGCTGTGAAGAATGCTGCACTGATGAAAGAATTAAATACAACCGGCAAGTACGAGATCACACCGGAAATGAAAGAGAAACTTGCTGATTTCTACGGAAATTATGCGAGCGAGAAAGAGACAGCAGATACCATCCGTGATCTGTATGAGAAAACAGGTTATGTGATTGATACACATACAGCAGTTGCTGCATCTGTATATCATAAATATAAAAAAGATACGAATGACACAGATACCAAGACCGTGATCGCATCAACAGCAAGTCCGTTTAAATTCAGCAGAAGCGTTATGGATGCGATTGATCCAAAATATGATTCTTTATCTGAGTTTGAGCTGGTGGATGAATTAAGCAGGATCGGCAATGTAAAAATTCCACAGGCAATCGAGGAAATCCGCAGTGCCGAGGTTCGCCATAAGACTGTATGTGAAGTGGAAGAGATGCCAGAGGTTGTAAAACAGTTCCTTGGAATATAATAAATAAGCAGATAACAGAAAATAGAATGTTCATTCCGCAAACATTCTATTTTCATCAAAAAAACGACTGTGTTTTGCACAGTCGTTTTTTTATCATAATGAAATTTATAATTCGTTGTGAATCAGTTCAAAGATAAAATGAATCGTTCCGAAAGAATAAACAACCGGTAACAGATATGCTTCATGTTCAAATGTGATCAATTCATCTGTCACAACATTTGGAACATCAAGCTGCAGTTCAAGCCCCTGTTCGTTTGACATATTAACGTTGAACAGACCATTATGAAGATTTAAGAAATCTTCAAGAGAGGACTGTACATATTCATCAAAACTGTTGAAATCTTCATCAACATAACGGGATGCAAATGCAATACATGTACTTTCCGGCATGTCAATATAAGTACGGATGGAAAACTTACCGTTGATCTGCTGGCTGATACAATAGTTTGTCGGATATTCTTTACAAAGTTCAGGACGAACTGGTGAAAAATCATCTCCGATAAAACGAACGAGATCGTTAAACAAAAGATGCAGGAAAGAAAGTTCACCAGGTGAAAGCTGACGTTCTGCAACGACAAAGAAATTTTCTACAAGGTGGTTTACGATATCCTTTGTCTCTGCGGACATATCTGCATCATAAAGTTCATTATCTGACTGATAACCGATGATAAGAGACTGAAGCTGCTCATTATTAATAACACCATCATTTAATAATGCCTGACCAAGAAGTAAGAAGTTAGGATTCTGTGTCTGCAGTAACTCTGTAACCTGTGCTTCTGTCAGATAGCCCTCGCGGATGGCAAGTTCGCCGAAACGTTTATCTTCATGTGTCTGCATGATGATTACGCGGTCCACTTCACTGGCTGACATATATCCTGCATGCATGGCGAGAGTTCCTAATTTCGGATGCTCAGAATTTGCTTCCTGCATAGCATGCATTAACTGTTCTTTTGTGATTCCGTGTGATAATAAGTAGTTTCCGAAAAATTGAGCGTACATGTCTATCTCCCTTCAAATCTTGAAGTAATAATATGTTCGATCTGATCCGCATTGATCGGTTTCTGGATAAAATCACTGGCACCTGCCTCAATGGCTTCGCGGAGCTGGGACTGCGTACCGACAGAAGAGACAATAATGATAGTAGCATCTGGATCAAAATCAGTAATCTCATGTATGACAGCATTGCCATCTTTGATCGGCATAACGATGTCAAGAAATACAAGCGAAGGGGATTCTTTTTTGTAAATATCAATAGCATCCTGTCCGTTTGCAGCCTCTAAAAATGTTGGTGTGCCAAACTGGGAGAGGATATCCTTTAACTGTTTTCTTGCTAAAATAGAATCGTCACTGATGAGAATTTTTGTGTCATCAAATTTCATGGTTTTTTGCCCCCTTCTATAAGTATGTTGTTTTTATTTTACACTAATCGGCGCAAGAGTTCAATGTTTCTTGACCGAAAATATGGGATTTTATGTAAAAAAACAAATTAAAACGTCTGGTTGCGCCAATTTTGTATTGCGTTTATAATAAAAAACATGAGACAAAAAAGTCGAAATACAAAGATTTATGCTGGAGGTTTAAAATGAAAGTAATGGTTGTATTTGATGCGGTAATTCTGCTTTTTGGGATCTATATGGTAGTATCTTCACTTCAGATGAAAAAAAGTGGCAGGATCAATGCCATGGTAATTGCAGAAGAAGAGATGAAAAAATGTAAAGATACAGCAGGATTTATAGCATTTATTTACTGGAGAGAGGCGTTGTTCGGAGGAATCGTTGCCCTAGTCGGACTGGTTGGTATCATCAATGAACTTACGAATTTCTTAGGAAAGCTGACTTTGGCAGAACTTGTGATCTTTCTTGGGTCATTTTTATGGTTCCAGAACAGCTTAAAGACTGCACGGGAAAAGTTCCTGCACATTTAAGACGTTCATAGGAGAGCATATTTTCACAAGATACAGATGATAGTCACACAGCCGTCACATAAGCCGGTTATAGTAATGAACAGAAAAAAGTCAGTTTGTGGGAGGAAATGAGACGTTATGGAACGCATTTTAGTTGTAGACGATGAAGATAAGATCCGTGCGATCATCCGGAAATATGGAGAATTTGAAGGGTATGAGATCACAGAGGCACATGATGGGATGGAAGCAGTCGAAATTTGCCGGAAAGAAGATTTTGACCTGATCATACTAGATGTAATGATGCCGGAACTGGATGGGTTTTCAACCTGCCGGGAAATCCGCAAATTCAAAGAAATTCCTGTTATTATGCTATCGGCACGCGGTGAAGAATATGACAAGATTCACGGATTTGAACTTGGAATCGATGATTATGTGGTAAAACCGTTTTCTCCACGTGAACTGATGATGCGTGTGAAAGTTGTGATCAGCAGAAACAATAAAAAAGATGTAAGAAACGGACATGAAATTTTTCAGGCGGAAGGTCTGATTATTGATTTTACGGGACGGACTGTGACCGTAGACGGAAAACGTGTCGAAATGTCACCAAAAGAATATGAACTTTTGTTTTATCTGGTGAGAAACCGTAATATTGCACTTGATCGTGAGAAGCTGATCACAGAGGTATGGGGATATGATTATTATGGAGATGACAGAACATTAGATACCCATATCAAACTTTTGAGGAGCAGCCTTGGGGAATACCGCAAATTTTTAGTGACACTAAGAGGGGTGGGATACCGGTTTGAAGCATGAAAAAATCAGTATTAAGTGGAGGGTATTTACTTATCTGCTCATATTTACAGGAATACTTCTTGTTGTATTATGGCTGATCCAGATCTGTTATCTGGATTCATTTTATACCATGATCAAAAGCAGGGAAGCAGAACAGGTTACATCAGTGGCTGCAGGAATATTAACATCAGACGAAGAAGATAAAGATACCATGATCCATGATATTGCAGCCAAAAATAACATGGCGGTATATGTAACAGATATACAGGGGAATGAAATATACAGCGCAGAGTATATTGTAAATTCAAGACTCACAGATATGCCGTCAGAGCAGATACAATATTATTATGAACAGGCAAAAGAACATGGCGGTATATTTAAGGTAGAATACGAAGGTGGGATCAACCCGGAGTTCTGGGATGATAACATGAAAAAACCTGAAAATGTAGAAGAAGATTTACTGAGGGATGAAAAAGAACCGTTAGAACCTGCCACAGAAGATGGAACCGAAAACGGAAATGAACGTGTTTTTCATGGCTTTTTACAAAAACGGGGACAGGAGCGCATTAAGAGTGTGATCTATGTGAAAGCAGTGGAGTGTAAAGGTCAGGAATATATTCTGATGGTCAATACACAACTGACACCGGTGGATGCAACAGTCAATACACTGCGTATTGAGCTGGTATGGATCACGGTTATTATGATTTTGCTTTCACTTGGAATTGCTCTTTTGTTATCCAGGCAGATATCAAAGTCACTGATCCGGATCAATGAGTCAGCGAAAGCACTTGCAAAGGGAGATTTTGATGTACGTTTTGATGGAAAAGATTATCGTGAAGTAGCAGAACTTTCAGATACGCTCAATGCAACAGCGAAAGAACTTGGCAAAAATGAGTCTCTGCGGAGGGAATTGATTGCAAACGTATCACATGATTTAAGAACGCCTCTTACGATGATCATTGCCTATGCAGAGGTGATGCGGGACCTTCCGGGAGAAAACACACCGGAAAACGTCCAGGTGGTGATCGATGAAGCCGGACGACTGACAAACCTTGTAAATGACATGCTTGATATATCAAAACTTCAGGCTGGTGTTATGGAAAAAAATGATACCGAATACAATCTGACGGAAAGTATCGAATCTGTTCTTGAACGCTATAATAAACTGAAAGAGCAGGATGGTTACTGCATACATTTTGAATATGACAGAAAAGTTCTGGTAAAGGCGGATGAATACAAGATATATCAGGTGATCTATAATCTGATCAACAATGCGGTCAATTATACCGGAAAAGATAAAACAGTGTGGGTGCGTCAGAAAATTTTACAGGATTATGTTCGGATAGAAGTGACAGACAGCGGAGAAGGTATTGCAGAAGATGCACTTCCTTATGTGTGGGATCGCTATTATAAAGTGGATAAAACACACAGGCGCGCTGTAATGGGAACGGGTCTGGGCCTTTCCATCGTAAAAAATATTCTGGAACTTCATCATGCCAGATATGGTGTGGAGAGCACCCCCGGATGTGGATCAACATTCTGGTTTGAGCTTCCAATAGAAAAATAGCAGAATTGAGAAAAACGCTGACTTTCCGGTCAGCGTTTTTCCATTGGAATATATTCTTTATGTTCACCAATATTTTTATAAGCAGGACGCATGATCTTACCGTTGATGGCAACTTCTTCAAGACGGTGGGCACTCCATCCGGCAATCCTGGCAATCGCAAAGATCGGAGTATAAAGTTCCACTGGAAGTCCTAACATACTGTAAGCAAAGCCGCTATAAAAATCGACATTTGGACTGACACCTTTATAGATCTGACGTTCATCTGCGATGATCTTTGGTGCTAATCGTGATACAGCATCATAGAGAGCGAATTCTTTTTCATAGCCTTTTTCGGCAGACAGTTTTTCTACAAATGAACGGAAAATGCGTGCACGAGGATCAGAAAGAGAATATACCGCATGCCCCATACCATAGATCAGACCGGCATGGTCAAAAGCCTCTTTATGTAATAAAGCTCTCAGATAGCGGCTGATTTCCTCTTCGTCATTCCAGTCGGAGAGGTTTGCTTTCATGTCTTCAAACATGCGGACAACTTTGATGTTGGCACCACCGTGCTTTGGACCTTTTAAGGAACCTAAGGAAGCGGCGATCACAGAATAAGTATCTGTTCCGGATGAAGATACCAGATGTGTGGTAAAAGTGGAGTTATTTCCACCTCCGTGCTCCATATGAAGAATCAGCGCTGTATCTAAAAGTTTTGCCTCTAAAGGTGTAAACTGGCTGTCCGGACGCAGAATATGCAGAATGTTTTCTGCAGTGGAATATTCGGCTTTTGGTGGATGAATAAAAAGGCTTGCACCATCATGATAATGTTTATAAGCCTGATAACCATATACGGAAAGAAGCGGAAACAGGCTGATAAGCTGTAAACATTGCCGCAGTACATTTGGAAGCGATATATCATCAGCAAGATCGTCATAGGAATAGAGCGTAAGAACACTCCTTGCAAGCGTATTCATCATATCTTTGCTTGGAGCTTTCATGATAATATCGCGGACAAAACTGGTAGGAAGCGTACGGTATTCACTGAGCATTTTTGTAAATTCCATCAGTTCTGTTTTGGTGGGAAGTTTTCCAAAAAGAAGCAGATAAGTACATTCTTCGAAACCAAAGTGGCTGTTTTCCGATGTGCCGTCAATAATATCTTTGACATTGTAACCACGGTAATAAAGTTCACCATCTGCCGGGCGCATTTCACCGTCGATCATTTTTGTGGAACAGACATCAGATATTTCTGTAAGACCGACTAAAACACCTTTACCATTAATATCGCGCAGACCACGTTTAACATCGTATTTTGTATAGAGAGCAGGATCAATTCTGGCACACTGTTCGCTGAGCTTTGACAGATGCTGTAATTCCGGGGTAATTTCGCAGAAACGATTGGCAGTCATAATAATCCTCCGTATTTTTTGATTTATTACTTTATAACATTAAAGTATTTTTACTTATCATATCATAAGTATTTCTTATGACACAAGAGTTTTCTAAAAAAACTTTTCATGAAAGAGTTTTTCAGGTAAAATATAAACAGATGACTTAACACATTTAAAGAGAGGAAACAAAAATGGATATAAAGAAACTGGCACAGGAATCAATAGCGGCAAAAGAATTTGCTTATACACCGTATTCACATTTCAGGGTAGGAGCTGCCCTGCTTACAAAAGATGGAAAAATATACCGGGGATGTAATATAGAAAATGCTGCCTATACACCGACAAACTGTGCAGAGCGGACAGCTTTTTTTAAAGCTGTATCAGAAGGGCAAAAAGAATTTACTGCGATTGCGATCAACGGGGACGCAGATGACTATCTTTATCCATGTGGGGTATGCCGGCAGGTCATGGCAGAGTTTTGTGATCCGGAAACATTTCAGGTGATTCTTGTGAACACACCGGATGATTATAAGATATTTACATTGGAAGAGTTGCTGCCTGGAGCATTTACAAAGAAGGATATCACAAAAGCAACCGGAAAAGAGTTGTAAAATATAGCTGATAAACTTGACAGACAGCACAGGAAATAGGATAATTTTTACAGATATGTTTGGAATCTGAAACAGAAAAGATAAAGGAGAGACAAACAGATGAAAGAGAGTTATGGAACAAGTTCCAGTGGAAATTTAAAAGAAGCTGTACGGGGGTTGGGGAATCCGGCATTTTTGATCCTGATGTCAAATGCAGAGCAGCTTGAAGCTCATGCAGCTGAACTGGAAGAATTATATCCGGGTGTACCGAGCATTGGATGCATCGGAATGAGTTACCAGACAGGTGTGACGGAAAAAGGTGTCAGTGTAACAGCGTTTGAAGGTGTAGAGGCTGTGACAGACGTATTAGAGCAGGCATCCATCATGCCGGTCAAATATATCAGCAGGGTTGAAAAGGCTTTACAGAAGATAAATGCGTCATCTGAAAATACTGTCTGTATTGATTTTTGTACAGGGAATGATGCGGCGGTTCTTACGACCATGTACAGTATTCTGGAAAAAAAGAAAATTTCACTGACAGGTGGAACAGGGGATGGTGGAAAAGTTTCCGTAAATGGAAAGGTATATGAAGATGCAGATGCTTTTGCATTTGTGAAAAATACCGGTGGCAAAGTTAAAGTGTATAAGGAAAATATTTATTATCCACTTCCACAGTATCGTTTTATTGCATCAAATACAGACCGCAGTAAATACACAGTCGGGGAACTAAACGGAAAGCCGGCAAAACAGGTCTATGAAGATACACTTGGTATCCGGGAACAGGATATTGTAAACCAGACTTTTAAAAACCCGATCGGTAAAAAGAACGGGCAGGATATCTGTATTATCTCAATCAAAGAAGTAGCGGGAAATGCATTGGGCTGCTATCGTCAGGTCAATGATTCCGATGTGCTTTATCTGCTTGAGACGAATGATTATCCTTCCATCGTGGAAGAGACGGTGCGGCAGATCAAAGGTGATTTTGCAAGGATTTCTGGTGTTTTTTCCGTAAATTGCATTTTCCGTTATCTATTCTTCTCCCAGGAGCATTATATGGATCAGTATTTAAAGACAATGGGGACACTTGGTATGCATGCAGGTTTAGTTGGTTTTGGGGAACATTATAACAGCCAGTTTGTAAATCAGACCATGTCGTGTGTTGTATTTGAGTAAGGGGGAGAGAGAATGTTTCAATTCAAAAAAGAGATAAAAGAACAGGTGAGTCAGACAGAAGAAAAATTAAATCTGCATCCGGTAATACATGTGTCTGAAAGTCTGCTTGACTACCAGAAAAAACTTTCACAGACAGAGGTAAGATCTCTGGATGAATTACAGGAAATCCAGAATGCATTTCAGGCGGTTTTAGAGGAAAATGAACAGCTCAAAGAGAAGCTTGGCTCTTTTCATGAAACGTTTGAAACAGTTGGCGAAACGTCAGGACAGTTTGCCGGTGTGCGAGAAGATATTACAAAATCGGTGGAAGAGGCACAGCAGAAAGTCGGTGGCTTAAAGGAGAGTTCAGGGGAAGTACAGGAACATTTTGATGAGATCCAGCGCACATTCGAAGATTTCCAGGCATCCGTGCAGAAAATCAAAGAATGTATGGGACAGATCATCTCAATTGCCAACCAGACCAATATGCTTGCATTGAACGCATCCATTGAGGCGGCGCGTGCCGGGGAGCAGGGAAAAGGATTTGCCGTTGTTGCAGAGGAAGTAAAGAATCTCGCCAGTGAGATCAAAAGCCTTGTCAGCACCGTAGATGGAAGCATTGTGGAAGTGGAACAGGATACGGAAAATTTAAACCAGAGCATTGCTACATCGAAAGAGTCACTCGGGAAAAGCTTAGAGAGTGCAGATGAGACATATGAGGTGTTTGACCGTATTACGGCGGCTGCAAGCGGAGCAGACCAGGTACAGCAGGAGATTGCAGGCGTGCTTGATGATTCAAGGGAAAAACTTGCCGATGTAAACCGTTCGCTTGAGCGGGAAAAGGCAGAGTATGATACAGTTCGCATGCATATAGAGCGGGCAAATGATCTTGGAACACAAAAGAGTACCATGTTCGAAAATATGGAGAATTTACTGGTGCAGATCACACCGATTGCAAAAGAGTTAGAACAGAAGAATTTTACAGCCGGAGAATAAAAAAAAGGGTGACATTATTTTACAAAAACTGATTGACAAAAAAATAACATTGTGTATATTTATATTAGCGGAATTTTTTAAAAAATACCCTGATTATTTTAAAGGAAAGAGGTTAAAGAGCAATGGCAAATATCGATTTAAGCAAGTATGGCATTACCGGAGTAACAGAGATCGTTCACAATCCTTCTTACGAGATGTTATTCGAGGAAGAGACCAAAGCAGGTCTTGAGGGTTATGAGGTTGGTAAGGAAACAGAACTTGGTACAGTTAACGTTATGACTGGTATCTATACAGGACGTTCCCCGAAAGATAAATATATCGTTATGGACGAGAATTCAAAAGACACTGTATGGTGGAATTCAAAAGAATATCCAAACGATAACCATCCTATGTCAGAGGAAACATGGGCAGCAGTGAAAGATCTTGCAAAGAAAGAGCTTTCAAACAAGAGACTGTTCGTAGTAGATGCTTTCTGTGGAGCAAATAAAGATACACGTATGGCAGTTCGTTTCATCGTTGAGGTTGCATGGCAGGCTCATTTCGTAACAAACATGTTCATCAAGCCAACAGCAGAAGAATTTGAGAACTTTGAGCCGGACTTTATCGTATACAATGCTTCAAAAGCAAAAGTTGAGAACTACAAAGAGTTAGGTCTTAACTCAGAGACATGTGTTGCATTCAACATTACATCCAAAGAGCAGGTTATCGTCAATACATGGTACGGCGGAGAGATGAAGAAAGGTATGTTCTCTATGATGAACTACTATCTCCCACTTAAAGGCATCGCTTCCATGCACTGTTCAGCAAACGCTGATATGAACGGCGAGAATACAGCAATCTTCTTCGGACTTTCCGGAACAGGAAAGACAACACTTTCTACAGATCCGAAACGTCTCTTAATCGGTGATGATGAGCACGGCTGGGATGACAACGGTGTATTCAACTTCGAGGGTGGATGCTATGCAAAGGTTATCGGTCTTGACAAAGAGTCTGAGCCGGATATCTACAATGCAATCAAACGTAACGCACTGTTAGAGAACGTTACTGTTGATGCAAACGGAAAGATCGATTTTGATGACAAGAGCGTTACAGAGAACACTCGTGTATCTTACCCGATCAACCACATTACCAATATTGTTAAACCTGTATCATCTGCACCGGCTGCAAAGAATGTAATCTTCTTATCAGCAGATGCATTCGGAGTACTTCCTCCAGTATCTATCCTGACACCAGAGCAGACACAGTACTACTTCCTGTCTGGATTTACAGCAAAACTTGCTGGTACAGAGCGTGGAATCACAGAGCCGACACCTACTTTCTCAGCTTGCTTCGGACAGGCATTCTTAGAGCTGCATCCTACAAAATATGCAGAAGAGCTTGTTAAGAAGATGGAGAAGAGCGGCGCTAAAGCATACCTTGTAAATACAGGATGGAATGGAACAGGAAAGAGAATCACAATCAAGGATACAAGAGGAATCATCGACGCTATCCTTTCTGGTGATATTCTTAAAGCTCCAACAAAGAAAATCCCAATGTTCAACTTCGAGGTTCCTACAGAGCTTCCAGGTGTAGATTCAGGTATTCTTGACCCACGTGACACATATGCAGATGCATCTGAGTGGGAGACAAAAGCAAAAGATCTTGCTGACAGATTCATCAAGAACTTTGCTAAATACGAAGGAAACGATGCTGGTAAAGCATTAGTTTCTGCAGGTCCTCAGAAATAATAAAGTGCACGCTTTGCGAGCAGACTTATTGTTATGAATGACGATCGGGTGTGACTTGGTTCACACCCGATTTTTTAATTCATAGGAAATTATGTCCTATGAATTAAAAAGCCCTCCGGGCAGGATCGCACTGCGTCGGAGTGGAATTATGTCGCTGGAGCGACCCGCCGCAGGCGGAGAATCCTGTAAAGCAGGATTCTTTCTTGCAGTAAAAAATAGGAGGATATTTATGCTGACTTATGGAATTGACTGGGATGATGTGATTTCTGATCTGAATACACATGCAATTACGCTTGCAAATAAGGAACATGCCTTGAATCTGAAATTAGAAGATATCAATTCATGGGAAAATGTCGGTAAGGCATCGATCATCAAGCAGTACTATCAGGACGAACGGATTTATCGTATGCAGACAGTGACGGATGAAGCCAAAAATTTCATACATGAACTGCAGAAAAAAGGGAAAGTATATATTATTACAGCAATTGCACCGCAGTTTATGAGCCTGCGCGCAGAACAGATTCTGACAGCATTTCCTGATTTTCCGGAACAGAATATTATTATGGGATTCCAGAAATCGCTGGTTCGTTTTGATGTTACGTTAGATGATGGACCGCATAATATTCTTAAAAGTTGTGCTAAATATCCGGTTTTAATGCGCCGCCCATGGAATGATTCACTTAGCGGCATTCTATCTGTAAATCATTATGGGGAATTTTTGCAGTTAATAGATCAGATCAAAGAGTCAATGCTGTTAGATAAAAAGCCGGTTTCATTTCCGTCTGTGATAGCATTGGTCGGACCGTCCGGTTCCGGCAAAAATGAACTTGCCAAAAGGTTAGAAAAAGCGGGAGCAGGAAAGATTGTTCATTCGTATACGACAGGAACAGCAGATGGGTTCCATCAGAGACTTTCGGCTGAAGAGTTTAAAAATAAAAAAAATGATTTTGTAACAGTAACCGTGTATGCCGGAAATAAATATGGTATCCTGGCGTCTGATATTGCAAAAATGATCGAAGATGGGATTAATCCGATCGTGCCGCTTGATATCGGTGGTGCAATAGCTATGAAACGATTGTTTTCAACAGCCATATTGTTTTGCAGGAGCAGTCGTGAAAAAATGATTTCCAATATTTTAGAAAAAACTATCAGTAATCAGGAAAAAATGTACCGTCTATTATCATTGGAAAATGAAATTGACAATGAAGAACTCTGTGACTTCTCTATACGGACAGATAATATGGAAGAAGCTATTGAACAGGTAAGGATGCTTTTGTCAATAGAGAAAATAGATAGAAAGTAAAACAAAATTTGGCACTAATTAATAGTTGCGAAATGGGGCATATTAAAGTATAATAAGACTATCAAAAACGGCCTGGGATGTGCGACACCCTACATTTTTGAACCTACATTTACTTTTATGGGATTCTTATATTCGAAGGCAGATGTCAAGCCATCAGTACTTCGGTACGTGAGCAGTGGAAGACAGAAACCAGCGTGCGGTTACCCACCTAGCGGTCGCTAGGAGTCAAAAACGTAGGAAACGGCATTTTGGGTTTTTGACAAAAGATCATAAGGTACAGAAGATTTTTTAGTACAGAAGAGATGAAGAGTACAAAAGAAAATTTGATGTACAGAAGAATATTTGGCATACAGATGAAAAAGATCTGCTATACAAAAGAATATTTAAAATACAAAAGAACTTTTGTTTTCGGACAAAAGATCAGGGAAGCTGCTTTGAAATATAAGCAGCTTCTTTTGTGCAATAAAATGACAGAAATTATATGTATTTGGTACAGAAACGGGGCTCAACGTGAAAAAAAGAAATATACCTAAAATTTCAGCAGTCATACTGGGAGTTTTAATTTGTGTTTTTATAGGTGTACTTATAAACAAACTGAAAGAGAATTATGATCCGGAAGTTTTTTCGGAAGATTATATCAGTATTGATGAAGTAAAACAGGAACTGGCTTTTACCGTGTATTCAAAGGATGAATGGGACGACTGGTTTTCAGACAGGAAACAGGAGTATCTGACACAGTCAGTGCTGGATGAACTGTTAAAAAAACTGGGTGTTTCAGAACAGATTGATTTTGTGGTAAAAAGAAAAAACTCAGCCATCCCGCGTACAGAATGGAATCAGATATATGAGCAGATACTTGGATTTCTTGATATGGAACAGAGCGTGACAAAAGAGTCTTTGCTTGTGTTAAATAGTCTGGAGCTGGATGATCAGACGGTTCTTGTAACGAATCAGGGTGACTATTATACCAGATTACAAAATACATATTTTACAAACTGGATGGCATATGAGATTTATATAAGAGAGAATCAGTGCATTGGCATTGCACAGGTATCCAGACAGGGACAAACGGTCGAGAATGTATATTTAAAATCCTGCCAGAGGGAACAAATCTGTTTTTTATTTGCCGGTGCAGTTTATGAAATAGAATTGAACGATGATCAGATATCCTGCGAACCGGGAGTCTGTGACCTCGTATTTACGGATGGTACGCTTACTGCAATCAAGACAAAACAGGATTTTATACAGGGGCAGATGTTGTCTTATGATGATTCTGAGATTGAGATAGAAGATTATGGAAGAATCCACCATAATGGAAAACTTCCGGTTTATCAGACTTATGGCGATGTGTCTGAAAAATCGATATCGGATGTTGTTTTAGGTAACATGGATGTTGCTTATGTAACAGCAGGGAAGGAAGTCTGTGCGATCCTTATTCTACAGCCTGCTGATATAAAAAATATCCGGGTTCTTCTTTTAGCGGATGATGGTACAAATGTCCGGAAAGATATATATTTAAAATGTTCTGTGAAAGCTGTAGTGACCTGTGGCGATGAAACAAAAAATACAGAACCGGATGAACTTCTTCACCCTGCGGATGCATTGACAGATACCTCTGGAAAAACTTATGTTTTGAAGCCGGAAACGGAAGATGGACGGATCTATCTGTGTGACCAGAATGGGACAGCTACGTCAAATGGCTATTTTGGAACGATCGAGGTGAGAAATACAGAGAATGGGTATACGGTCGTGAATGAGCTGCCATTAGAAGAATATTTATCTGCGGTTGTGCCAAGTGAAATGCCGTCAAATTTTTCGGCAGAGGCATTAAAGGCACAGGCGGTATGTGCGCGCAGTTACGCTTATATACAGCTTATGCGGGCAGATCTTGCGGCATACGGAGCGCATATCAATGACAGTACATCTTATCAGGTTTACAATAAAGTGGAGCAGACCAAGGAGTCCGTTGCGGCTGTCGATGCAACATGTGATCAGGTGATGACCTGGATGGGAAAGGTTGTGGAGGCATATTATTTCTCTACATCAATGGGGTATACAGATACGGCAGAAATCTGGAATGTGGATGATCCTGCTGATTATGGATATCTGAAAAAAACATGTTTAAATCAGACGGATGATGGGATGGACTTATCGGATGAAACAACATTTACCCGGTATATTAAGGGCAACGCGGATGGATATGATAGTGATATCCGTTATTACAGGTGGTCTGCAACAGCAGATTTATCGGATAAAACGGAACAGGTAAATGAGATCTTATCAGCAAGACATTCCATTTCACCCCAAAATGTGTTATATTATGAATCTGACGGCACAACAGAGATGGATGTTTCTGATGCCGGAAAGAAAATGGGAGACATTACCGGAATGTCAGTGGAAGCAAGAAGTGGTTCCGGTTCGATCCTTACATTGAATCTTACTTATGAACATGGTGTTGTAAAAGTAAAGACAGAATACAATATTCGTAAGATTCTTGGATGTATGATCGAAAAAATAGTCTATGCAGATGCAACGGAATCAGAAAATATGACGATGCTGCCGAGTGCATTTTCAACGATCGAAAAGCAGGAAGACGGAACCTATCTGTTATCCGGCGGGGGTTATGGTCATGGACTTGGCATGAGCCAGAATGGCGCAAATGGAATGGCAAAAGCCGGTATGAATTATCTGGATATCTTAAATTATTTTTATCAGGATATTAAAATAGAGACAATCGGAGAGATGGAAGGAAAAAAGACATTATGATCTGGAAGATTATAGGAAATGTCATGTCATTTATGGGAAAATGTAAACGGGATAAGATCAACGCATATTCTGCGCAGTCAGCTTTTTTTATTATATTATCGCTGATCCCGTTTCTCATGGTTTTTTCGTCCCTGTTACAGTATACATCTGTGACGGAGGGGACACTTTTAAAAATTATAGAAAGAGTTATGCCGGAATACATAGCACCGTTTCTTATTTCCCTGATTGATGAGGTGTATAACAGATCTGTGGGCATTATTTCCATTACAGCGATCGCGGCTATCTGGTCTGCAGCAAAGGGAGTACAATATATGACCGATGGACTTAATTCTGTCAATGACCTTGAAGAGACAAGAAACTGGTTTGTGCTGCGCCTCTGGGCAGTCGTTTATACAGTAGTGTTTGTGATCGCGATTATATTTACGCTGCTTGTAATTATTTTTGGAAATTCGCTTCAGAAACTGGCATCGCAGTATATTCCGTTACTGCGGCATGCTGTGGATCTGCTGTCACATTTTCGAGGTCTAGTCATGTTAGCAATGCTGATCCTTTTCTTTGATATAATCTTCACTGCACTGCCGAATAAAAAGCTGACCTTTAAAAGCCAGCTTCCGGGAGCTGCGATCTGCGGAGTGGCATGGTATGTTTTTTCTATTGGTGTATCTATATATGTGGATTATTTTAATGGTTTTTCCATGTATGGAAGCCTGACAACGATCGCACTTATCATGTTGTGGCTTTATTTCTGCATGTATATCATGATGATGTCGGCGGAAGTAAACGTTATTTTCAATGACAGTATCCGGAAGTGGCTGCTCAAAGATAAAGAGAAGAAAAAAAGAAAAAACTCTTGAACTAATAAATTGCCTGTGCTACAATGCAATACAGAGTGAAAAAGAAAAGGCATTGAACGTGATTAGTAGTGCACTATAATTCTTTCAGAGAGAATGGGTCACCGGCTGAAAACCCATTTAAGACAAGGTAGGAATCGAAGTTCGCACGGGAGCCGCATTTGTGAAATGACAGTAGCAGATGACGTTTATGCACGTTACGCATGTTAAGAGCTTCCTGCCAGCTACTATGGCAGAAAGAATCAGGGTGGTACCGCGGAATCATTCGTCCCTGGACGAATGACTCCGCGTTTTTTGTTGCTGAAACAAATCCATCACAGGAAATTGTGTCACAAAAATAATTTGTAAGACAAATATCTGAAAGAAATAATGCAGAATGGAGATTATCATGAAAGAAAAATTGCAGAAAATCAGAGAAGATGCGATCCGTCAGATCGAGGCATCCGGCGATCTGTCAAAATTGAATGATGTGCGTGTTGCAGTTCTTGGAAAAAAAGGAGAACTGACCGCCGTATTGAAGAGTATGAAAGATGTCAGTCCGGAAGAACGTCCATTAGTCGGACAGCTTGTCAATGAGACAAGAGAGAGCATCGAAAAGATCTTAGATGAAACAAAGAAAAAATTAGAGGCAGCAGAGTTAGATGCAAAACTCCGCAGAGAAGTTATTGATGTGACACTTCCTGCAAAGAAAAATAATGTCGGACACCGTCATCCAAATACAATCGCATTAGAAGAAGTAGAGCGCATCTTTACCGGAATGGGATACGAAGTAGTAGAAGGACCGGAAGTAGAGTACGATTATTATAACTTTGAGGCACTTAATATCCCGGCAAACCATCCGGCAAAAGACGAACAGGATACTTTCTATATCAATGACAAGATCGTACTTCGTACACAGACCTCTCCGGTACAGGTCCGCGAGATGGAAAAAGGAAAACTCCCGATCCGTATGATCGCACCGGGCCGTGTATTCCGTGCAGATGAGGTAGATGCGACACATTCTCCGTCTTTCCATCAGATTGAGGGACTTGTTATTGACAAAAACATTACGTTTTCTGATTTAAAGGGAACACTTGCAGAGTTTGCAAAACAGTTATTCGGACAGGACACAAAGGTAAAATTCCGTCCGCATCACTTCCCATTTACAGAACCGTCCGCAGAGATGGATGTAACCTGTTTTAAATGTGGCGGTAAAGGATGCCGTTTCTGTAAAGGAGAAGGCTGGATCGAGATCTTAGGCTGTGGTATGGTACATCCGCGTGTACTGCGTATGAGCGGTATTGATCCGGAAGAATACTCAGGATTTGCATTCGGTATCGGATTAGAGCGTATTGCACTGCTCAAATATGAGATCGACGATATGCGTCTGCTCTATGAAAATGATCAGAGATTTTTAAATCAGTTCTAGGAAAAAGATAGGAGAATATAGCATTATGAATACTTCATTAAAGTGGATCAAAGATTTAGTTCCTGGTCTTGACTGTACACCACAGGAATATATGGATGCCATGACTTTATCCGGCTCTAAAGTAGAAGGATATGAAAACATGGATGAGGATCTCGACAAAATTGTGATCGGACAGGTAAAAAGCATTGAGAAACATCCGGATGCAGATAAACTTGTCATCTGTCAGGTAGATATCGGAACAGAGACGATCCAGATCGTAACAGGAGCTCCAAATGTAACTGAAGGCTGCAAAGTACCGGTCGTATTAGATGGCGGAAAAGTTGCAGGCGGTCATGACGGAAGCAAGACTGAGGGCGGTATTAAGATCAAAAAAGGAAAACTGCGCGGCGTGGAGTCAAACGGCATGATGTGCTCGATCGAGGAACTCGGTTCCAACAGAGATATGTTCCCGCTTGCACCGGAAAATGGTTTATATATTCTGCCGGAAGATGCTCCGGTCGGAGAAAATGCAGTAAGTTATCTGGGATTGAATGATACGGTTGTTGAGTATGAGATCACTTCAAACCGTGTAGACTGTTTTTCCATTCTTGGTATTGCGAGAGAAGCAGCAGCTACATTCGGAAAAGAATTTGTTCCTCCGGTTGTGACAGAAACAGGTAACAATGAAGATGTCAACGATTACATCAAAGTATCTGTAAACGATGACAAACTCTGCTCCCGTTACACCGCAAGAGTTGTAAAGAATATCAAGATCGCACCGTCACCGGAATGGATGCAGCGCAGACTGCGTGCACAGGGAATCCGTCCGATCAATAACATTGTCGATATCACAAACTATGTGATGGAAGAGTATGGTCAGCCAATGCATGCCTATGATCTTGATACGATCGAGGACAGAGAGATCGTTGTAAGACGTGCAGCAAAGGGTGAGCAGTTTGTAACATTAGACGGTCAGGAACGTACTTTAGATGATTCTGTACTGATGATCTGTGATGGAAAGAAAGCCATCGGCATTGCAGGTATCATGGGTGGAGAAAATTCCATGATTACAGACAATGTAAAAACAATGCTGTTTGAAGCTGCATGTTTCGATGGAACAAACATCCGTCTGTCCGGAAGAAAGATCGGACTGCGTACCGATGCTTCCGCAAAATTTGAAAAAGGATTAGATCCGAATACAGCGATCGAAGCAATGAACCGTGCATGCCAGCTCATCGAGGAGCTTGGAGCCGGAGAAGTTGTCGGCGGCGTAGTGGATATTTACCCGAATGTCAAAGGGGATAAGCGTATTCCATTTGAACCGGAAAAATATAACAAACTTCTTGGAACAGATATTGCCAAAGAGACAATGCTCGCATATTTCTCAAAGATTGATTTAGGCTATGATCCGGCCTCTAATGAAGTGATCGTTCCATCCTGGAGACAGGACTTAGAGTGTGACGCCGACCTTGCAGAGGAAGTGGCAAGATTCTTCGGTTATGACAAGATTCCGACCACATTACCAAGCGGTGAGGCTACCACAGGAAAACTTACCTTCAAACTCCGTATTGAGGCAGTAGCAAGAGAGATCGCAGAGTTCTGCGGATTTTCACAGGGTATGACGTATTCATTTGAGAGTCCGAAAGTATACGATAAATTATTATTGCCGCAGGATTCCCCACTCCGTAAGGCAGTTGTGATCAGCAATCCGCTTGGAGAGGATTTCTCCATTATGAGGACAGTTTCCTTAAATGGTATGCTGACATCACTTTCCACAAACTTTAACCGCAGAAATAAAAACGTGCGTCTGTATGAACTTGGAAATATTTACCTGCCAAAACAGGTACCGGTAACAGAGCTGCCGGAAGAGCGCATGCAGTTTACACTTGGTATGTACGGAGAGGGTGACTTCTTTACCATGAAGGGTGTGATCGAGGAATTCCTCTACAAAGCAGGCATGAAGCTGAAACCGGAATATGATCCGGAATCCGGAAAACCATTCTTACATCCGGGACGTCAGGCAAATGTTGTCTATGATGGTACCGTGATCGGTTATCTTGGAGAAGTTCATCCAACGGTTGCTGCAAATTATGCGATCAAAGAGCGTGTTTATGTGGCAGTACTTGATATGCCGGAGATCGTATCCCGCGCATCTTTCGACCACAAGTATGAAGGAATCGCTAAATTTCCGGCTGCAACCAGAGACATTTCCATGGTTGTTCCGAAGAAAGTGCTTGCCGGTGATATTGAGAAGATTTTTGATGAAAAAGGCGGCCAGTTCTTAGAGAAATATGATCTGTTTGATATCTATGAGGGAGCACAGATCAAACCGGGATATAAATCAATCGCATATTCTTTATCTTTCCGTGCAAAGGACAGAAACTTAGAGGATGCCGATATTACCGGTGCAATGGATAGGATTGTAAATGCACTTGAGCGTGTCGGTGCTGAATTAAGAAAATAAAACAAAAAGCATATGCATGTAAGTAGTGCCTGATCCGGTTTTTTACCGGATCAGGTATTTGTAGTATATTGAATGAGGATTATCATGGATGTAAAAGATTTTTATTATGACCTGCCACAGGAACTGATCGCGCAGGACCCGTTAGAGGATCGTTCCAGTTCGCGGCTGATGGTATTGGATAAAAATACCGGTGAAGTGACACATCGTGTTTTTAAGGATATTACAGATTATTTAAGACCGGGAGATTGTCTGGTTATTAATAATACGAAGGTAATACCTGCAAGACTTTATGGAGTAAAAGAGGGCACACAGGCAAAGATCGAGATTCTTTTATTAAAACGTAAAGAGAATGATATCTGGGAAACACTTGTAAAACCAGGAAAAAAATGTAAAGTTGGAACAAAGATCATTTTTGGCGAAGGACTGCTGACCGGTGAGGTTATTGATATTGTTGAAGAGGGAAACCGGCTGATCCAGTTTCATTATGAAGGGATTTTTGAGGAAATCTTAGACCAGCTTGGACAGATGCCTCTGCCGCCTTATATCACACATCAGCTTCAGGATAAAAACCGTTATCAGACGGTATATGCAAAATATGATGGTTCCGCCGCCGCACCGACAGCAGGACTCCATTTTACACCGGAGCTTTTAAATAAAGTACGGGAAATGGGTGTGGAGATTGCAGAAGTAACACTTCATGTAGGACTCGGTACTTTTCGTCCGGTCAAAGAAACAGATGTTCTGAAACACCATATGCATTCTGAATTTTACCGGATCGAGCAGTCACAGGCAGATAAGATCAATCATGCAAAGGAAACAGGGCATAGTGTCATTGCAGTAGGAACTACCAGTACACGTACTTTGGAGGCAGCTTCGGATGAGAATGGTTTCCTGCGTGAGACAAGCGGGTGGACAGAGATTTTTATTTATCCGGGGTATCAGTTTAAAGTCATTGATTCTCTGATCACGAATTTTCATCTGCCGGAGTCTACACTTGTGATGTTAGTTTCTGCGTTAGCAGGCAGAGAGCATGTGTTAAGCGCATATGAGATTGCGGTAAAAGAAAAATACCGTTTCTTTAGTTTTGGGGATGCTATGCTGATTACGGATACCACAGTTTAAATGATCTGAAAAGATGCAACAGACAGCATGATTTACGGGCAAAATGCTTGCTTGAAAAAATCACGAAAGAGAAGGAGAATTACGGAATGGAAGAGAAAAGACACCATAAGCGTTTAAAACTCGACGTTTCCATCCAGTTAGAACGTCTGACAGAAGATGGAACAACGACATATGATTATACGCAGGTCGAAGTTACGGATGTTTCGCGTGGTGGAATCGGCTTTTTGTCCAACGAACCTTTGGAAGTTGGGAGATATTATAATACTAAGATCCAGATATGGACGAAAGAAGTGTTCGATGCGGTCATCGAAATCGTGCGTAAACAGAAACTGGAGGATGGAACAGACAAATATGGAGCAACTTTTATAGGCATGTCCGACACGGATGCGATAAAAATTGATATTTATCAGGTGTTTCGTGAAGCATAAAAGTATAAGAGATGAAGTATGCTTTTGATGACAGGATAAATGCAAAAAATCGAAGAGAGCCAGATAGGTCACATCCTAAAATAAAGATGATCTGTCTGGCTCTTTTTATGTCTGTCATTCTTCGTCCATAAGTTATCATTTATGAAAGCATAGGTATACGAATAAATTATTTGTAAGTCATAAAATTAATCATGCTTCATAAGAACTTATGGTAATTGTATAATCGCTCGTACCTTCCACATAAGTGGTTCCATCAGAGCCTTTGACGGTAACGGTATTGCCGTCCGCGTCAGTGATAGTTCCCTTGCAGGTTAAAGATGAGAGAGTGCTATCCCCGTCAACGATCCAGGTAGAACTGCTGTCAATGGTCAGATTCGCGTAACCGTCGCCTCCATTTCCGGCATTGCTTTCATCCTGAACAAAACTTCCGGTCCAGGTACTTTTATTTTTAAGAGAAACATCCAGTTGGCTGATACTGTCCCAGATGATCTTTCCTGCCATGGTCTGGGAATCTGCAGTAAATTCGCAGTCAGCACCGTTGGCACCGGAAGAACCCCAGCCTCTGGCATTGCTGTTGCCGGTACATTTTAACAGGAAATCATTGGAATCAGAATAGTTTAAATCCACACCGGATAAATAAAAGGTACTTTCTGTATTTGTTGTATAAAACATACCGCCGTTTTCAGAAGTCAGACTGCCGCCTGTCATGGAAAAATTACTGTTTCCGACTTCGGAATCACCGGACATACTCTGATAGAGAATGACAGTCCAGTTACAGTCATTCTGTTCATTTTCCGGAATATTGCCGGTCAGATCACAGTCTGTTAATTTTAAGGAGTTCAGACCTTCAATACAGACTGCTTCCGATCCGTTTGCTGTTAAAGAAGCATTTGAGATAGAAATATCTGCAGTACAGTAAACAGCCGGAGAACCGGTTCCGTTTGAGGTATAGCTGCCACCGTCTACCGTCATGGTTCCGCCTCCACGGTCACTCCGGATTGCCGCAGAAGATTCGCCGTTCGTTGTCACGGTCAGATTTTTGGCAGTGAGTGTACCACCTCCTGCAACATGAATACCGCCGGATGTATCCTGTGTGGTTGTGATTGTACTGTCAGAAACCGTAACATTTCCGTTACCATAAGAAAAGATGCCTGCACCACCGGCAGAATCTGTCGTGATCGTTGCATTGTCTACAGATACTGTTCCGTCAGTTGCCAAAAGACCGGCACCTACTCCGTAAAAACTGGATGAATCGCCACCGGTACTATCAGAGGAAGTGCGGTCTAATGTGATATTTTTTAAAGTCACATTCGCTCCATTTGATACAAGAATCGCATTTTCATCAGATCCTGTGGAAGAGAAAGAAGCATCCGAAACTTCGGTATCTTCCGTGTATTCTGTTACTGCATTGTAGGATTCCGGCTGGGAGGAAGCGCTGCCTCCCGGTGCGCCGCCTCCCGGTGCGTTGCCTCCGTCAGAAATTGTTACTGTTGCCGCATTTCCATCATCATCGAAGGTGATCGTTACCATAGTGCCTTCTGATAAAGCGGAAAGTGTGGTTTCATTTCCATCTTTGTCATAGTAGACGGTGGAATCGGTCAGATTGATCGTCTCGGTTGACATATTGCCCATATCCGGTGTGCCGCCGTTGTCGGAAGGAGCAGAAGTGTTGTCGCCACTTGGCTGATTGTCAGGGGTTTCGGTGGAATCTGTGCCATCAGAGTCTGGTTTGTCAGCCGGAGCAGAGTTATTGTCACTGCCATTGTTGTCACTCGGCGGATTACCCGGTGCTTCGCCCTGACCACCGCCCGGCATGGTAGCAACCGTGATTGTGCTGTCGGTAATTTCGGAAATCATTCCCATGATCGTATTTTCATCTGATTTTGTATCAGTATCTTCAGTAGACGCTTCTACGGTACTTTCCACCGAAGAAGAGGTGCTGGTGGTATTGTCTGTGTCCGTACTATTGTTTGTACTGCCGCATCCAGAGAAAATCAGTGTTCCTGCCAGTGCGATGCATAGTAATGCTTTTTGATATTTCATAGTGTTTTTCACTCCTTTTTTTGTTGATAGCTGTATTCTACCGATGCAATGTGACGGTTAGATGAAGTGGGATTGGAAGTTATGTGAATTTAAAGAGAAGGTTGTGTGGAAGAGAAGCTGGAATACCTTTTTGAAAGTAAAAAAGTTATTTGAAAATTTTTTTGAATTTTATGAAATTTACTATTGTAGATTTTATAAAAGTGTGCTAAACTATATTTGTATCCATGAACTAGTTTATAATGTAAACAGTTCAACTCAAGAGGCTGTATTCCTGATTAACGTCAGGGATACAGCTTTTTGACTGTTATGGAATCGTTTAAAAGACTGAAGATGTGAAAATTTCAGATAAAATTCAAGTAGTCATTACAACGAAGAAAAGTTGATATTACTACCCGAAATTGATACTATGATTACAGAACAAGCGGTTGTAATAAAAAGTCCTTTGCCATAAGGCGGGGGACTTTTTAAAAAAGAAGGGAAGCAGACATGAGACCATTACCGGTTGGAATTGACAGTTTCGAAAAATTAATTCAGGAAAATTATTACTATATTGATAAAACTCTGCTGATCAAAGAGCTATTAGAGCTGAAAGGCGAGGTAAATCTGTTTACCCGCCCCAGACGTTTTGGCAAGACGCTGAATCTGAGCATGTTACAGTATTTTTTTGAAGATACAGGAGATGCGGAGCAGAATGTGAGAAACCGTGCATTATTTACTGGCTTAAATATTATGAATGCAGGGGAAGAATATATTTCACAGATGGGGTGTTATCCTGTTATTTTTCTTACATTAAAGTCTGCAAAACAAAGGAATTTTAAAGCAGCTTATTTTAAACTGAAAGAAGAAATTTCTGAAGAATTTAAAAGACACGAGAAACAGATAATGAGCGGTAATATCTCAGAAGATGACAGAACTCTGTTTTATGAAATTGCGTCAGGAAAAGCGGACAGGGAGGTATATTCCGGTTCTTTAAAGACATTAAGCAGGCTGCTTTATCAGGTGACCGGGCGAAAAGTGATCATTCTGGTTGATGAATATGATGTACCGTTAGAAAATGCATATTTTTCCGGATTTTATAATGAAATGATTGACTTCACCCGGTCGTTGTTTGAATCTGTGTTAAAAACAAATGCGTATCTTCAGTTTGCAGTCATTACAGGCTGTCTTAGAATATCGAAAGAAAGTATTTTTACCGGTTTGAATCATTTGAACGGTATTTCGATTCTGGATAAACAGTACAGCGAACATTTTGGATTTACAGAGCAGGAAGTAAAGCAGGCAATGATTTCCTATGGTGTGGAAGATCGTTTTGCAGATATGAGAGAGTGGTATGATGGATATACTTTCGGAAACTGGGAAGTATATAACCCGTGGAGTGTCATCAAGTTTTTATATGATCTTGTGGCGGATCAAAATGCATTCACACGTCCGTACTGGGTAAATACCAGTTCAAACGATATTGTAAAAAATCTTGTACTGCGTGCCGACAGGGAAACAAAAGGGCAGATTGAGACGCTTCTGGCAGGAAATACATTGGATATTCCGGTTCATGAGGAAATTACTTACACGGATATTTATGAGAATGATGTGAATTTATGGAATTTTCTGTTTTTTACCGGGTATCTGACTAAAACAGATGAATACATGGATGATGGTATCATTTTTCTGAAAGTCCGGATACCGAATCAGGAAGTGAAAATGATTTATAAGACCACAATACAAAACTGGTTTCGGGAAAAAGTAAAGAAAACAGATTTCCATGATCTGTATCAGGCGATGGAAACGGGAAACGCGGCGCGTATGCAGGAGATTCTGAATGAACAGTTGTTAGTAACAATCAGTTATTATGACAGTGCGGAAAGTTTTTATCATGGTTTTCTTGCCGGGATTCTAAGCCAGAGCAGCAATTATCTTGTTGAGTCGAACCGTGAATCAGGGAAAAGACGATATGATCTGATGGTAAAAAGTCCGTCGCTCAGAGGCAGGGCATTTATTATAGAAGTAAAAGTGTCTTCTGGAATTGATGAATTGGAAAATGATGCAGAGAAAGCGGTGCGTCAGATTTATCAGAAAGGATATAAAGAGGCACTTTTAAAGGAAGGTTATAAGACAATTGACTGTTATGGGATTGCTTTTTACCGGAAGGACTGTGAAGTTTGGTATGATGGAAAATAATATAGAATGTATGCTGCCAGGATGAGATATTTCATTATCATGCGCAGAAAAAATGCCGTACGATCAACCGACCGTACGGCATTTCCCTATCTTTCGTAAATCGTATAATGATGTTTCTTAAGCAGTGCGACTGCCAGTGCTAACGATTCCCCGTCATACATTTCAAGTCTCAAGACACCGCCTTCAAATTCACGGTTATGAATGATGCCGATGTTTTTTATGCTTAAATTATTGCTTGCAAGGATCGTGGCGACGGTGGCGATCCCACCGGTCTCATCGATCAGATCTAAATATAATTCGTAAATGTTCTTTAAGGCGCCTTTTGCCGTAATAGTGATAGAATCACGGTAATCCTTTGCAGCAGTAAAGGCATCTAATAAAGCTGATTCATCTGCATCTGCGATATTGATCCGCATTTTCTCCAAAGTATGAATATAACTGTCCAATAATTTTAAAATCTGTTCCTGGTTGGACAGGCAGATATTTTCCCACATGACAGGAGAGGATGATGCAATTCGCGTGATATCTTTAAATCCTCCGGCTGCAATGGTTTTCATGATCTCATTTTCATCATCTGATTCACGAACCAGATTTACGAGACTGTATGCGATCACGTGCGGCAGATGGCTGATCGCTGCGGTAGCATAATCGTGCTGTTCGTATCCTAAAACAAGTGGAATCGCACCGAGAGAACGCACCAGTTCTGTCAGTTCTTCCACGGCGGGAGCAGGACTTTTTTCGGTTGGTGTGATAATATAGTAAGCATTTTCCAAAAGTGTTTCTGAGGCGTTGGAAAGACCGGTTTTCTCAGATCCCGCCATCGGATGCCCGCCAATAAAGTTAGCTTCAAGACCTAGCTTTTCTACTTCCCTGTGAATCTCTGTCTTGACGCTTCCGACATCTGTGATAATGCAGTCCGGTGAGATCACATCTTTTAACTGCTGCAGATATTCGATATTTTTCCTGGTCGGCGTACATAGAAAAATATAATCGCAGTCTGCAAAATCTTTCAGTTCACACGGTGTATTGTTTACGATTAAATGTTCTTTATAAGCGTCGGCAACCGTCTCGGTATGATGTGCAGTTGCAATCATTGTGAGTTCCGGATGAAGTGCATGCAGTTTCTTTGCAATGGAACCACCGATGAGTCCGAGTCCGATAAAGCCGATTTTCTGAAGTGACATATATGGAAATCCCCCTGTTAGATGTTAAAATTCTATTCTTATAATTCTTTACCTATCATAGACATAAATCACAAGAAAGTCAACACGTTAAAGTACAAAAGTGTATATTGCATAAAAAAATAATCAAAGTTTGGACGAAATGTGAACACTATGTAAACATTCCATGCAAATGGTAAAAAAATATTTAAAATGCATACATAATATATAAACAAATTTTGGGTAATATAAAAATAGTTAGTAAATATGAATAAATAAGTTGTAATAAACGTGTAAATTTAGTAAAATATAACCATACAGCGAATGCCGTTTCAGAGGTATCGACTAAAAAATATGTATTGGAGGATTTGCTATGAACGTTTACACAACTGACAAGATTCGTAATGTGGTTCTGCTTGGACATGGTGGATGTGGTAAAACAAGTCTCGCCGAGGCGATGGCTTATCTTGCGGGGATGACAACACGCATGGGAAAAGTTACCGATGGTAACACGATCAGCGATTATGACAAAGAAGAAATCAAACGTCATTTTTCCATCAACACAACTGTGATACCGATTGTCTGGGGTGATACCAAGATCAATATCCTTGATACACCTGGTTATTTTGATTTTGTAGGGGAGGTAGAAGAAGCAGTCAGTGCTGCGGATGCAGCAATTATCGTAGTATCCGGTAAGGCTGGCATTGAAGTCGGCACAAAGAAGGCATGGGAGTTATGTGAGACATACAAACTGCCGCGTATGGTATTTGTTACAGATATGGATATCGATGAGGCAAGTTACCGGCAGGTCGTAGAAGATTTACAGCAGCTATACGGCAAGCGGATCGCACCTTTCCATCTTCCGATCCGTGAAAACGGACAGTTCGTCGGTTATGTCAATGTATTACAACAGCGGGCAAAACGCTGGAAAGATAACGGCGAAGTGGAAAAGGTAGAAGTGCCGGAGTATTCCAAAGAGAATCTTGGTATCTGCAGGGAAGCATTGATGGAGGCTGTTGCGGAGACGAGTGAAGAATTTATGGATCGTTATTTTGGAGGGGAAGAGTTCTCCGAGGATGAGATCCGCCAGGCACTCCGTGTCAATGTATCCGATGGAAGCATCGTTCCGGTGCTGATGGGTTCGAATGTTCTTGCACGCGGCATGTATACACTGATGGTCGACATTGTAAAATATCTTCCGAGTCCGGAAAAACGTTCCTGCACCGGAATCAATGCAAAGTCCAACGAGGTATACAATGCAGACTATGATTTTGCAAAACCAAAATCAGCTTATATTTTCAAGACGATTGCAGACCCGTTTATTGGGAAATATTCATTGATCAAAGTTAATTCGGGAGTTATCAAAACAGATGATCTTCTTTACAACCAGCATAAAGATACAGAGGAAAAAATCGGAAAGATCTATGTACTCTGTGGCAATAAGCCGGAGGAAGTAAAGGAACTGCATGCGGGAGATATCGGAGCGTTAGCGAAGCTGACGAAAGCAGCTACCACAGATTCCCTCTCCACAAAGGCAAACCCGATCCTGTATATAAGAACCCAGATCTCCACACCATATACCTATAAACGTTATAAGGCGGTCAATAAAGGAGATGAAGATAAGATTTCACAGGCATTACAGAAACTGATGCTTGAAGATCTTACATTAAAAACAGTCAATGACAGTGAAAATGGCCAGACATTACTTTACGGTATGGGAGACCAGCACCTTGATGTTGTGGCAAGCAAACTGTTAGAGAGATACAAAGTTCAGATTGAACTGAAAAAACCAAAAGTAGCATTCCGGGAGACCATTCGTAAGAAAGCGGATGTGGAATACAAGTACAAAAAACAGTCCGGCGGTCATGGACAGTATGGTCACGTCAAGATGACATTTGAACCTTCCGGAGACCTTGAAACACCATATGTATTTGAACAATGTGTTGTCGGTGGAGCCGTTCCGAAGAACTTCTTCCCGGCGGTGGAGAAAGGAATCCAGGAAGGCGTGCAAAAAGGACCGATGGCAGCTTATCCGGTGGTAGGAGTAAAAGCAGTTTTATATGATGGCTCTTATCATCCGGTAGACTCTTCTGAAATGGCATTTAAGGTTGCAGCACTTCAGGCATTTAAAAAAGGTTTCATGGAGGCATCACCGATCCTGTTAGAGCCGATCGCATCCTTAAAGGTTGTTGTACCTGACAAATATACAGGTGACATCATGGGAGACTTAAATAAGCGCCGTGGACGCGTACTTGGAATGAATCCGACAGAACACGGTTATCAGGAGATCGTAGCTGATATCCCATATATGGAATTATATGGATACAATACAGATTTACGTTCTATGACCGGTGGAAGCGGAACCTTTTCTTATGAGTTTGCAAGATATGAACAGGCTCCTTCTGATATTCAGGAACAGGAGATCGCAGAAAGAGCAGGCAAACTCGATAACACGGACAATTCATAAAAACTTCTTTGAAAAATAAAAGAAGCAGGTCTTCCCGGAAAGCAGAGCAAAAAACACAGACTGGCTGTAATACCAGCTGGTCTGTGTACAAAAAAGGGAGGAATGGGTATGCAGTTTGGCAGAAAAATTTGCAAAGAATTATTTGTAATTTTATATGTATTTATTTTTCTTGTAAGTGATCCAAAACTGGTTCGTGCCTGCAGTATTATCATCCTCCCGAATGCTTCACAGGAGACCATTGCAAGTGATGATATCACATTAGACCTCTTTGCAGGAGAAAATCCATCGGAATATCATATCGTATATGAAGTAAATGGTGGCATTAACAGTAGTAATAATACAAAAAACATCAAAAAGGAAGAACTTCCGTTTACCTTGGATGTGCCGGTTAAGATCGGATATAATTTTGCCGGCTGGTATGCAGATTGCAATTATTCCAGAAAAGTTACAACAATTGATGAGGACAGTCCTGCTAATATGGTGCTTTTTGCAAAATGGACAAAAAACATCGATAATCATTATAATGTAGAAATGTATTCTTACCAGACTGGCACGATCCGTGATAGCAGTCAGAAAGAGTTAAAGGAATGTTCTTATACTTTTTTGGATTCTCTTTCGATTCCGGGAATGCCTTCTACCAGAGAAAAAGATTATAAGGACAATTTGATCAGCAGTTCCAGCCAGTGTATGCAGGGACTTTGCTTCACACCGGATTATATTCTTATCACAGCCTATTCAGAAGATCGTAAAAATTTAGGCTCGTTAATGGTATTTGACCGTGAGAGTGGTGAATATCTTGTGACACTTGGCATGAAGAAAGAAAGTCATCTTGGAGGTATTGCTTTTGATGGTGAAAATGTCTGGATCTGCCATTCTAATTCCAATACATTAGAGCGCATTTCCTATGAATATATCACAACAATTGCAAATGATGTACCGGGGTATTGTATTGATGCATCCGCTTTGTCAGATGAATATCGTCTGAAAAATACACCATCCTGCATTACCTGCTACGGCGGAAGACTCTGGGTTGCTACACATACCAGATTTTTTGATTCCGAAATGTATTCTTACAGTTACGATAAAGAAGCGGATAAACTGACAGCAGTCAGCAGTTATAATCTTCCAAGCAAGGTGCAGGGCGTGGCTTTTGATGATAATGGCTCTATTTATTTAAGTACCTCTTATGGAAGAAACAATTCTTCTTATTTGAAAGTTTATGCGTCTCTCCTTGCACTGGATAAAAAGCCAAATGATCCAAAGGTAAAAGTTGAGATGCCGCCTTGCTCAGAGGAAGTTGCGATTGCGGATGATACGGTATTTGTTTTATTTGAATCTGCGAGTGCAAAATATTTTGAGGGTACAGACGGTATGGGAAAAAGTCCGGCACCGATTGACAAGTTGTTAGAAGTGAGTGTTGCTTCAATCTGGTAAAACTAAATCAAACAGCAAGCAGATAGAAAAGGGATGGAGTGTTTCCATCCCTTTTGTCAGCTTTGTTTCCGTTCTTTCATAAGACGGATGATCTTATCCGCCTTATCCGCCTCTTCTTTCGACATGTTTTGTTTTAACAGGGCAATTAACATTTCTGTTTCCGGATCAGTAAACTGGATATTGTTTGTCTTTGCCGCATTCATGGTGCCAAGGAGAAATGGCATCATATCTTTAATATTTGTTGGCTTTTCTTTTGAAGCAAAGTTCATTAAAAACTGCAGTTTTTCGGGTGACATATTTTTCAACCCCGGATTATTCCAAAAATCATTTTCCATATTTTTTCCTTTCAAAAGATTTAAGATATTTTATGCAAAAATCGTCTCATATGTTTCCATCATGGAAATCATATTCGTAAGCATATCAAGTGTTTCGAGTTCCTTATCCGTACAGAATTTCCGGAGATCGTTCAGCATAGCAAGCGTGGAATTTTCTTCTTCGCTGACAGAGCACATAGACATGACTTTATCTTCCTGATTAAATACCTGGATGGTATTCTGTAATTCCATATATTTGATCAGAATGGCAAATTGTTTTTTCTGGTCGCCTTTCATATAAGGAATTGCTGTTTTTAACATCTGCAGTTCTCGGGTCTGTGTCATATTATCAAATGGCGTGAATGAATTTTGTTCCATAAAAATCTCCATTCTTGTGTGTGAAAAAAGTTTTTTTCACTCGAATGCCTTTTTTTTCAGTTTATGAATCAGAAAAATAGATTATGTCAGCTATTATGCAGATTTTAGGATGGGTTTAGTGACGATGTCAGGCAGTCCGGCATAAAATAAACAGGGAGGAATAAAAATATGCTGATTATTGATGGAAATAGTGTTTATGAAATAGATGAGGAGTGTGCCAGGAGAAAGAAAGTCCCGAAAGAATGTGGAATTTATGAGAAGATGATACAACAGCAGAAATGGGAAAAAGATCAGGAATATACAGATAAAAATCAGAAAGAAAAATACTCATAATATCGATGATCTATGAATCAGGAAAGAATCCTGCCCGGAGGGCAAAAAACGTCTCGCCTGTAACGGGCAGAGACGTTTTTGGTATAAACAATAGAATGATACAGGGCGACCGGCAATACCGGCCGCCTGTATGGAATGGATGCTCAGACTAGCAGAAGCATCCTCCGCCATTTCCACCACAGCCGCCGCAGCAGAAGAGAAGCAGGATGATCCACAGACAGTCATTACTGCCACCACAGCCATTATTTCCACCACAGAATCCGCCGTTACCGCCACAGCAGCATAATAAGATGATGATCCAGAGAATGGAATTGCATCCTCCCTCGTTACAGGAACATCCACCACCACAGTTTGTTGCAGCTAAATCACTCATATAAAACCTCCAGAAATTTTTCTTACACTGTATCTTATGTGAAAGCCAGATAAGTGTTACAAATCTGAAAAAATTTTCTGTTAGGTTTAAAGGAATATACAGGATGCATATTTTAACATATTTATAACTGCAAGTTATAGAAAATATAAAATTTTATGCCTTGACAAATAAGAGAAGAAATGTATAGAATATAGAAAAAGTATAATTGTATACAATTATGCATGAAAAAATATTCACTCTAAAAGTAAAAATATGCATTCATGGCATAGGTGTCAATGGCACAAGTGCCATGGCAGAAAGAAGGATTTACGTTATGAGAGAAGTTGTAATGAATAAGAAAACGAATCTGCTGCAGCTTGAAGAGCATTTTTATCAGTTAGCAGATGTGAAAGAACCAAATGTATTCCATAATCTGTTCCCGTATGATGAGATCCCAAAGATCGCATTCAATGACCGAATTGTACCACATAATATGCCTGAAAATATCTGGATCACAGATACGACATTTCGTGATGGACAGCAGTCAAGGGCACCTTATACAACAGAACAGATCGTGACGATCTATGATTATCTGCATCGCCTGGGTGGACCGAAGGGTCTGATACGACAGAGTGAATTCTTTTTATATAGCAAAAAAGACAGAGATGCCGTCTATAAATGTTTAGAGCGCGGTTATAAATTTCCGGAAGTTACAAGCTGGATTCGGGCAAGCAAACAAGACTTCCAGTTAGTAAAAGATATCGGTCTGCGTGAGACAGGTATTCTGGTAAGCTGCTCGGATTATCATATTTTCTATAAAATGAAAATGACAAGAAGAGAGGTCATGAATCTTTACCTGAGTGTCATCCGTGAGTGTTTGGAGACAGGTATCAGTCCACGCTGTCATTTGGAGGATATCACAAGATCTGATATTTACGGTTTTGTAATTCCGTTCTGTGTGGAGCTTATGAAGCTGATGGATGAATATAAGATTCCAATCAAGATCCGTGCCTGCGATACTATGGGATATGGAGTGAATTTCCCTGGTGCTGTGATTCCGCGAAGTGTACCGGGTATCATTTATGGTTTGACCACACATGCAGGTGTACCTTCTGAACTGATCGAATGGCATGGTCATAATGATTTCTATAAAGCAGTTAATAACTCTACGACGGCATGGCTTTATGGAGCCAGTGGTGTCAACTGCTCCCTGTTCGGTATCGGAGAGCGTACCGGTAACACACCGCTTGAGGCTATGGTTTTTGAATATGCACAGTTAAAGGGAACACTCGATGGTATGGATACCACAGTGATCACAGAGCTGGCGGAATATTTTGAAAAAGAGCTTGGATATGTGCAGCCGAGCCGTACACCGTTTGTCGGCAGTAATTTTAACGTTACAAGAGCTGGAATCCATGCGGACGGACTTCTGAAAAATGAGGAGATCTATAATATTTTTGATACCGGAAAATTCTTAAACAGACCGCCATTAGTATCTGTTTCCAACACATCCGGTCTTGCAGGAATTGCTCTCTGGATCAACTCATATTATCATCTTCCGAAAGATAAGAGTGTCGATAAGAACTCAGAACTTGTAAAAAAAGTAAAAGTCTGGGTAGACAAGCAGTATGAGGATGGACGTGTTACGGTACTGACGGATAAGGAATTAGTAGAAGAAATTGAAAAATGCTGTAAGGAATTAAATGTAACAATAGGAGCATGAGGTGTCATATATGGGAGAGGATAATTATTCCTTAAGTTCTCGTGTGTTCCATACGATCCGTGAGAATATTTTATCCGGAAAATATGCGACAGACGAAGAACTGAAGGAAAAAAATATCGGCGAAGAGTTAGGCGTCAGCCGTACTCCGGTGCGTGAGGCGCTCCGCCAGCTTGAACTGGAAGGATTAGTCACCATCATTCCGAATAAGGGTGCTTATGTTGTAGGTATTTCCAAGAAAGATATTCAGGATATTTACGAGATACGGTCACGTTTGGAGGGACTGTGTGCAAAGTGGGCTGCGGACAATATCACAAAAGAGCAGTTAGATGAACTGGATGAAAATATATATCTGTCTGATTTCCATGCAGCAAAAGGAAATTCAGAACAAGTCGTGGAATTAGATAACCGTTTCCATGAAATTTTATATAACGCTTCTGACAGTAAAGAGCTGAAACATGTGCTGCTTGATTTTCATCATTATGTGCAGCGTGTACGTAAAATCACACTTGCAGATCCAAAACGTTCTGTGCAATCGAATCAGGAACACAGACAGATTGTGGAAGCATTAAAAAAACATGATGCCAATCTGGCAGAAAAACTTGCAAATGAGCATATGATGAACACCATTCACAATATGGACAATTACGGATGGGACAATTTATTTCAATAGAAAAGGAGAACATAATGGAAAAAATCAAAATGACAACACCACTGGTAGAGATGGACGGAGATGAGATGACAAGAATCCTCTGGAAAATGATCAAAGATGAATTACTTCTGCCGTTTATTGATTTAAAAACAGAGTATTATGATCTTGGATTAGAGCATCGTAATGAGACAAATGATCAGGTTACCGTTGACTCTGCCAATGCAACAAAGAAATACGGTGTTGCTGTAAAATGTGCAACGATCACACCAAATGCAGCACGTATGACAGAATATAATTTAAAAGAAATGTGGAAAAGCCCGAATGGTACGATCCGCGCCATGTTAGATGGAACGGTATTCCGTGCACCGATCGTTGTAAAAGGGATCGAGCCATGTGTAAAGAACTGGAAAAAACCGATCACGATCGCGCGTCATGCATATGGCGATGTATATAAAGCAACTGAGATGAAGATTCCTGGAGCAGGCAAATGTGAGCTGGTATATACAGCGGAAGATGGTACAGAGACGAGAGAACTGATCCACAACTTTACCGGAGCAGGCGTTGTTCAGGGACAGCATAACCTTTGCAATTCCATTGAAAGTTTCGCAAAAAGCTGTTTTAATTATGCACTGGATACAAAACAGGATCTGTGGTTTGCAACAAAGGATACGATTTCAAAAAAATACGATCATACCTTTAAAGACATTTTCCAGGAAATCTTTGATGCAGAGTACAAAGAAAAATTCGAAAAAGCAGGTATTACCTATTTTTATACATTGATCGATGATGCAGTTGCACGTGTAATGAAGTCTGAGGGTGGTTATATCTGGGCATGTAAAAATTATGATGGAGATGTCATGAGTGATATGGTTTCAAGTGCATTTGGTTCACTTGCCATGATGACTTCTGTATTAGTTTCCCCGGATGGATATTATGAATATGAAGCTGCACATGGAACGGTACAGCGCCATTATTACAAACACTTAAAAGGTGAGGAGACATCCACAAACTCTGTTGCAACTATTTTTGCATGGACAGGTGCACTTAAGAAACGTGGAGAACTTGATTCTAACCAGGCATTATCTGATTTTGCAGAAAAACTTGAAAAGGCTTGTATAAAGACCATTGAAGATGGTAAAATGACAAAAGACCTTGCGCTGATTACTACAAATCCGAATCCGGTTGTATTAAACAGCGAAAATTTCATCAAGGCAATCAGAACAACATTAGAGGAAAGTTTAAAATGATTTTGTCATGTCAGAGTATCTCAAAGTCTTTTGGAACAGATGAGATCTTAAAAGATGTAAGTTTTCATATTGAAGCAAACGAAAAAGCAGCGATTGTCGGCATCAATGGTGCCGGCAAGTCTACGCTGCTTAAAATTATTATGGGCGAAGAAACGTCCGATACCGGTGAAGTGATCCTTGCAAAAGATAAAACAATCGGTTATCTGGCACAGTATCAGGATGTATCGGGGCACAGAACCATTTATGACGAAGTTCTTAATGCAAGAGCTGACATCCTTGAAATGGAACAGAAACTCCGCAATATGGAGTCAGAAATGAATCAGCAGACCGGTGGGGAACTGGAAAAACTGATGGAGGTTTATCATCGTCTGAGCCACGAATTTGAACTGCAGGGCGGATATGCATACCGGAGTGAAGTAACCGGTATTTTAAAAGGACTTGGTTTTTCAGATGAAGATTTGAGCAAACAGATGAGCGAGTTATCCGGAGGACAGAAAACAAGAGTTTCCCTTGGCAAACTTTTAGTCACAAAGCCGGATGTACTGCTTTTAGATGAGCCGACGAACCATCTGGATATGGAGTCGATCCGCTGGCTTGAGAATTTTCTGCGGGCTTACAAAGGGGCTGTTGTGATCGTAGCACATGACCGTTATTTCCTGGATCGCGTTGTCACAAAAGTTGTAGAGATTTTCCAGCATAAAGCGTATGTATATCAGGGAAATTACTCGGATTTTGCGAAGAAGAAAGCAAAAGTCCGTGAAGATCTGTTAAAACAATATTATAATCAGCAGCGTGAGATCAGACATCAGGAAGAAGTTATCACAAAGTTAAAATCGTTTAACCGTGAAAAATCCATCAAGCGTGCGGAGAGCCGCGAAAAGATGTTAGACAAGATAGAACGTATTGAAAAACCGGTTGAGGACAATACAGACATTAAGATCGTGTTAGAGCCAAATGTGGTCAGCGGAAATGATGTCCTTACGGTGTCAGGTCTTGCAAAATCATATCCGCCGGTTACATTGTTTTCGGATATCTCATTCGAGATTAAACGTGGGGAGCGGGTAGCACTGATCGGCAATAACGGAACCGGGAAAACGACCATCTTAAAGATCATCAATAATCTGATACAGGCAGATGGTGGTACGGTAACACTTGGTTCGAATGTTCACATTGGATATTACGATCAGGAACATCAGCTTTTACATATGGATAAAACCATATTTGAAGAGATCTCAGATGCTTATCCAGAGCTGAATAACACAAAGATCCGCAATGTACTGGCAGCCTTTTTATTTACAAATGATGATGTGTTTAAGCGGATCTCAGATTTAAGCGGTGGTGAAAGAGGCCGTGTCTCCCTGGCAAAACTGATGCTTTCAGATGCTAATTTTCTTATTTTAGATGAGCCGACAAACCATCTGGACATTACATCCAAGGAAATTTTGGAATCTGCATTAAACCAGTATACAGGAACGGTATTTTTTGTTTCACATGACCGCTATTTTATCAATCAGACAGCAACAAGAATCCTGGAGCTGACAGGTGAAACAATTGTAAATTATATCGGAAATTATGATTATTATCTGGAAAAACATGATATTATGACGCAGTTGTATGTGAAACAGCCAGAAACTTCAGATGTGCAGCCTAAGAAACAGGATGATGCCGTTAATAAGCTCGACTGGCAGGCACAAAAAGCAGAGCAGGCAAGGATTCGTAAAATTGAAAACAGTTTAAAAAAAGCCGAGGAAGAGATTGCCGCACTTGAAAGTGAAATAAGCATGATCGATGAAGAATGTGCAAAGCCGGAAAACGCAGTTAATTCCGCAAAATTAAATGAGCTTGCAGCAAGACAGCAGGAGTGCAGGGAACGACTGGAAACCTGCTATGAAACCTGGGAAGAGCTGTCAATGCAGTTAGATGGAACTGATTGATGATATTTCCTGACAAAGCAGAAAATATCTTATTGAAAAAAGATAGTTAAATTTTTCACACATTGACAGACACAGGGGAAATCACTATAATAAACGAGAGAACGTAAGAAAGGTGGAACCTTTTGTGCAGGAAAAAGAAATATCACAGGCAGTTATCCGGAGAATGCCGCGTTATTACCGCTACCTCGGAGAACTCTTAGATGCCGGTGTAGAACGTATATCATCCAATGATCTGAGTAAACGAATGAATGTGACCGCATCCCAGATCAGACAGGATCTGAATAATTTTGGTGGTTTTGGCCAGCAGGGTTATGGTTATAATGTAAAGTTTTTATATGAGGAAATCGGTAAGATATTAGGTTTAAATGAAAGACACAATATTATTGTGGTGGGTGCAGGTAATCTTGGACAGGCACTTACAAACTATGTGAAATTTGAAAAACTTGGTTTTGTGATCATAGGACTGTTTGATGTAAATCCTGCATTGGACGGTGTGACCGTGCGTGGAATCAAAATCCGCATGCTGGATGAATTAGAGAGTTTCTGTGCAGAAAATCAGGTGGATATTGCGGCGCTTACTATGCCAAAGGAAAAGGCTGATGCCATTGCAAACAGACTAGTCGGACTTGGAATCCGCGCAATCTGGAATTTTGCGCATGTAGACCTGGAGCTCATTGATAAAAATGTTGTTGTAGAGAATGTACATCTTTCCGACAGTTTGATGCAGTTATCTTACAACATTGTCAGAAACAAAAAAGCAGAAAAAAACGGCAACTGAAAAGGGTGCCATAAATTCAGGAAGCAATTAGCTGCCGCACAGATCTTTGTGCGGCGTTTTTTGCTTATAACAGGGGGCTTATTATCATGAAGTATCTTGTAAACAGCAGGGAAATGCAAAAATATGACGTAAATACCGTTTTACATTTTAAAGTTCCGGGACTTCTTCTGATGGAGCATGCAGCAATAACATTTGTAAATGAACTCCATAAGCAAAAGGTTGATCTCTCAGAAGTTCTTATCGTATGCGGCAGCGGAAATAATGGTGGAGATGGTTTTGCGATCGCCCGCCTTTTATTTCTGGAGGGACATACTGTTACAGTTGTTTTTGCTGGAAATAAAGATCATTGCTCGGAGCAAAACAGAATCCAGCAGGATATTTTAAATGCATATGGTGTTCCTGTCTATACGGATTTACCGGAACAGATCAGACCAACAACTGTCATAGATGCACTATTTGGTGTAGGGTTGTCGAGAGACGTGACTGGTACTTATGCAGATATATTATGTTGTATGAATACACTTCCGGGAGAAAAAGTGGCAGTGGATATTGCATCCGGAATTTCTGCAGATACAGGTGCTGTCCTTGGTATGGCATTTCGTGCAGATATCACGATCACATTCGCATTTGCGAAATTAGGCAGTATTCTCTGGCCGGGAAATGAATATGCCGGCAGAGTGATCGTATGTGATATCGGTATCACGAAAGAAAGCTGGCTGGGAGAGACACCGTCAGTAATGGCATTGGAAACGAAAGATTTATTGCTGCTCCCGGAGAGAAAAAGTCATTCTAATAAAGGAAGCTATGGAAAACTTTTGCTGATCGCAGGAAGTGTCAATATGGCAGGGGCGGCAGTTTTATCTGCAAAAGCTGCTTACGCCACAGGATGCGGTCTGGTGCGTGTGCTGACGCCGGAAGAAAACAGGATTATTTTACAGAGCTGTGTTCCAGAGGCGGTTCTTACTACTTATGATAAAAATGCTGCTCCGGGGAAGGCTGTATTACAGGAGGCTTTTGATTGGGCAGATGCCATTGTGGCAGGTCCCGGGCTTGGGAAAGAAAAAACTGCTGCACAGATATTAAATTTTGTGTTAGAATATGGAACGTCACAGGAAAAGAAAGCAATTCTTTTTGATGCGGATGCGTTAAATCTGATAGCAGAGCAGAATGACTTACCAGAGGCAGATATCTGGAAAAATTTTAAAATCCCGGCAGTGATCACACCTCATCCCGGAGAGATGAGCCGGCTTACCGGAAAAACAGTCAATGAGATCCAGCATCATTTGCTTCAGACTGCTGCGGATTATGCAAAAGAATATCACGTTGTATGTGTCTTAAAAGACGAACATACCGTAACTGCACTGCCGGATGGTAAAAAATACCTGAATCTTTCTGGCAATTCCGGAATGGCAACAGCAGGAAGCGGAGATGTGTTAAGCGGTGTGATCGGTACACTTATGGCACAGAAAATAACACCTTACCAGGCGGCTCCTCTTGGGGTATATCTTCATGGTCTGTCCGGTGATCTTATGATACGCACAACGGGGTTACAGGGGCTTACAGCCTCAGATCTGATCTGTGGTATTAAAAAAGTTCTGAATATTTATACTACAAAGCCGATCGATAATGAACAAAAATTCGTTGAATAAAAAACGGTACACAAAATAGATGGAGGATCAACATGAACAGATACAGCAGAGTGCATGCGGAAATCGATCTGGATGCAATTCTACACAACATGGATGCGATGCGCGGAAACATTGCAAAAGACACAAAAATTATGGCTGTCATTAAGGCAGATGGCTACGGACATGGTGCCGTAGAGATTGCAGAGACGATTGAAAAACTGGATTATCTTTATGGTTATGCAGTTGCCACGGTTGAGGAAGGACTTATCCTTCGTAATCACGGAATCCAGAAACCGATCCTGATCTTAGGATATGTATTCCCGGACCAGTATGTGGATATGATTAAAGCAGGTATCCGTCCAACCGTATTTACAAAAGAGATGGCAGAAAAACTTTCCGTTGCCGCAGCAAGTATCGGAAGAGACTGCAAGATCCATTTCGCGATCGATACCGGAATGAGCCGGATCGGTTATCAGGTCACAGAAGACGCAGCAGATGAGATGGCACAGCTTTCAAAACTGCCGCATATTATAGTGGAGGGTATTTTTACCCATTTTGCGAAAGCGGATGAAAAAGATAAGGAACCAACCTACCAGCAGATCGGACTTTTCAAGAAAATGATCGGCATGTTAGAAGACCGTGGCGTAAGTATTCCGATTCATCACTGTTCAAACAGTGCAGGGATTGTCGATATTCCAGATGCAAATATGGATATGGTCCGCGCCGGCATCACATTGTATGGCATGTGGCCGTCTGAGGATGTAGATAAGAATGCGATCAGCCTGAAACCTGCATTGACACTGGTGACACATGTGGCATATGTAAAGGAACTTCCGGCTGGCAGAGCAATCAGTTATGGGGGAACTTATGTCACAACAGAGCCTTGCATAATCGCAACGATTCCGGTTGGTTACGCAGATGGCTATGCAAGAGGCCTTTCAAATAAAGGATTTGTTTTGATCCATGGAAAACGTGCACCGATTCTTGGCCGTGTCTGCATGGATCAGTTTATGGTTGATGTTACCGACATTCCGGATGTTAAAAATGAAGATGAAGTGATTCTCATTGGCAGAGATGGTGATGAGTGTATCACTATGGAAGAAGTCGGTGACCTGTCCGGACGATTCAATTATGAATTCGCCTGTGATCTTGGAAAACGTATTCCACGTGTTTATATCCATGGTGGAAGGATCATTGGCACGAGAGATCATTTTTCAGAATAACAGGAAGAAATGGAATACACCAGTAAAAATTGGCAATACTATCCGTAAAGTAAGAAAAATGGAGTGGAAGTATATGGTAATTAGACGTGGTGATATTTTTTATGCAGATTTAAGACCGGTGATCGGCTCAGAACAGGGCGGTGTAAGACCGGTGCTTATTATACAGAATGATGTTGGAAACAGGCACAGTCCTACCGTGATCTGCGCAGCAATCACATCCCAGATGAATAAGGCGAAGCTGCCAACCCATGTAGAACTGGACAGCAGAAAATATGATCTTGTCAAGGATTCTGTTGTTCTTTTAGAACAGCTTCGCACGATCGATAAAAAACGGTTAAAAGACAAGGTATGTCATTTAGATTCCCAGATTCTGGTGAAAATAGATAAGGCGCTTGAGGTAAGTTTAGAGTTGTATACATAAATAGACTTGCCAGAAAACGGAAATAGTGATAAAATAAAATGTATTTTTGAAGCAATAAACAAGTGAGAAAAGAGGAAGTATTTATGTCAGGACATTCCAAATTTGCGAATATTAAGCACAAAAAAGAAAAAAATGATGCAGCAAAAGGAAAGATTTTTACAATTATCGGACGTGAGATTGCCGTTGCAGTAAAAGATGGCGGTCCGGATCCTGCAAACAACTTTAAACTGGCTCAAATCATTGCAAAAGCAAAAGCAAGCAATATGCCAAACGATACGATTGAGCGTGGTATCAAAAAAGCATCCGGCGAAGGCAACTCTGTCAATTACGAGTATTGCACTTATGAGGGATATGGTCCAAGCGGAACAGCCATCATTGTAAAATGTCTGACCGACAATAAGAACCGTACCGCTGCCAATGTCCGTAACGCATTTACAAAAGGACATGGAAGTATCGGTACACAGGGATGTGTTTCCTATATGTTCGATGAAAAGGGACAGATCATTATCGCAAAAGAAGACTGTGAAATGGATGCGGATGATCTGATGATGATCGCACTTGATGCTGGTGCAGAAGATTTCTCTGAGGAAGAGGACAGCTATGAGATCATTACAAATCCGGCTGATTTTGAAGCAGTACATGCAGCACTTGAAGCAGAAAAGATTCCTATGGCAGAAGCGGAAGTTACAATGATTCCACAGAATTATGTAGAGCTGACAGCAGAAGAGGATTTAACCAATATTAACCGTATTCTTGATCTGCTTGATGATGACGATGATGTACAGGAAGTATATCATAACTGGGATGAATAAATAATATATAAAATACACAGGAAAACGACATGGAGAAGAAGTCTGTGTCGTTTTTTGTATGAAAAAGTTTTTCTGCATTGCAGTAAAAAAGATATGGTATTCTTTTCGGAAATGTTATATGATAATAGAAATAGATGTAGAATAAACACAGGAATGGAGATTGCTATGAAGAAAATACTTTTTGCAGCATCGGAGTGTGTTCCGTTTATTAAAACCGGGGGTTTGGCGGATGTATGTGGAGCATTGCCAAAAGAATTTGATAAGAATGAATGGGATGTCAGGGTTGTAATACCAAATTATAGCTGCATTCCGGATAAGTTCCGCAGCAAATTCGAATATGTAGCTCATTTTTATATGAGCACCGGCAGTTATATTACGAATAAATATGTCGGTATTTTAAAATATGTCATGGATGGCATTACATATTATTTTATTGACAATCAGGAATATTTTAACTGTGCAGTGCCATATGGAGATGTCCGCTATGATATTGAAAAGTTCTGTTTCTTTGACAAAGCTGTATTGTCCATGCTAAAACAGATTGACTTCTGCCCGAATCTGATTCACTGTCATGACTGGCAGACAGGTCTTATTCCGGTATATCTGAAAAATGAATTTCAGGCAGATTCTTTTTACTGGGGAATGAAGAGTATCATGACGATCCACAACCTGAAATTCCAGGGAGTATGGGATATCAAGACTATGCAGGGACTGACCGGATTTTCAGCTTCTTTGTTCACACCGGATAAACTGGAATTTAAAAAGGATGCCAACATGTTAAAAGGCGGACTTGTTTATGCAGATTATATCACGACTGTCAGCGATTCCTATGCGCAGGAGATTCAGACCGAGTACTATGGAGAAGGATTGAACGGTCTGTTATCTGCACGTCATTTTGATATGCAGGGTATTGTAAATGGTATTGATTATAAAGTTTATGATCCGGCAACAGATGGAAAGATCTATACGAATTACACACCATCGGATTTCCGGAAGAAAAAGTACATGAACAAGGTAAAACTTCAGGCAGAGCTTGGACTTGCTGTTGACAAGAAGAAATACATGATCGGGCTGATCTCAAGACTGACAGATCAGAAAGGCTTAGATCTTGTGAACTATGCGATCGACCGGATCGTGGATGATTATACCCAGCTGGTTGTCATAGGTACCGGAGATCCACAGTATGAGAATATGTTCCGCCATTATGCATGGAAATACGGTGATCGTGTATCTGCTAATATCTGTTATTCTGATGAACTTGCACATAAACTTTACGCAGCGGCAGATGCTTTCCTGATGCCATCCCGTTTTGAACCATGCGGGCTGACACAGCTTATTTCTTTCCGTTATGGTACTGTTCCGATTGTCCGTGAGACAGGTGGATTAAGAGATACGGTAAAACCATTTAATGAGTATGAAAATTCAGGAGACGGTTTTTCATTTGCAAATTATAATGGAGATGAAATGCTTTCTGTGATCAATTATTCAAAACATATCTTCTTTGACCGCAAGAAACAGTGGAATCAGATGATCGACCGTGGCATGGCAAATGATTATTCATGGAATAACTCTAAAGGGAAATACGAGGGATTATACAATTATCTGCTCGGATGCTAATTCTGTATGATTATTTTGCAGATTGGATATACTTAAATAAGGATGTCGTATAAAAAACAGGATGTTACAAACATCCTGTTTTTTCATTCATGACAATAGAATATTTAAAGAGCGTACCGTCTATTGTTTTCATATCATATGGAAGGAGTATATCATGGCAGAAAATCAGGAAAAGAAAAATGAAGAGATCAAAGAGTTTGGTCAGATACAAATGAAAAATAAGATTTCATTACTGACGATCATTGGGGAGATTGAGGGACACGACTGTCTTCCGGCAACTACCAAAACCACAAAATATGAGCATGTTCTGCCAAAACTGGCTGAACTTGAAGATAATCCGGATACAGAAGGGCTGTTGCTGCTTTTAAACACGGTTGGTGGTGATGTGGAAAGCGGTCTGGCGATTGCCGAAATGATTGCATCCATCCGGAAACCAACCGTTTCACTGGTTCTTGGCGGCAGTCATTCCATCGGTGTCCCTTTAGCCGTGTCAACGGACTATTCCTTTATTGTGCCATCCGGAACCATGGTGATCCATCCGGTTCGCATGAATGGAACCGTGATTGGCGCAAAACCAACATACGATTACTTTAAACAGATGCAGGACCGGATCGTACACTTTATCAGTACACATTCAAAAGCAACGGAAAAACGTTTGGAAGAGCTTATGATGAACACCGGAATACTCACAAAAGATCTTGGAACAATTCTGGTCGGAAAAGAAGCGGTAGATGAAGGACTGATCAATGAAGTTGGAGGTATTTCCGATGCATTTTCAAAACTGCATCAGATGATAGAAAAAAAATAACCAGTTAATGACAATCTGCCTCAAATATGTTAAGATAAAACATGTATGTAAAAAGTTACTGCAAAAGAACGATTTATTACGGAGATACAAAGAGGAGGCAGATATGTCATTATTACAGGCAATATTGATGGGGATCATACAGGGATTGACAGAATTTTTACCCGTGAGCAGTTCCGGACATCTGGCGATTTTTAAAATATTATTTGGGGTAGATACAGAGACAGGACTTTTATTTGATGTACTTTTGCATATCGGGACTCTGGCAGCTATTTGTGTTGTATACTATAAAGATGTTTTGAAAATGATTGTAGAGGGAATCGGTCTGATCAGGGATTGTATCATTAATTTCGTCCGTTTTATCGGGAATAAAACCGGCAGGACAGATGAGCCATATCTCCGTCTGGTAAACAGCAGCTACCGCAAATTAGTTGTTTTGATCATTGTATCCACGATTCCAACAGGAATCATCGGAGTGGTCGGAAAAGATGTTGTGGAGATGGCATCTGAGATATTACTTATTCCTGGGATTTGTCTGATTCTTACCGCTGTCCTGCTTTTTATTGCAGATCATGCAAAAGATGGAGATAAGCTGCCAAAAGGTGTTACATATACAAATGCATTTGGCGTCGGTATTGCACAGGGAATAGCAACGCTTCCGGGGTTGTCACGTTCCGGAACGACGATTACTGCATGCCTGCTCAGTGGTTTTAACCGTAATTTTGCTGTAAAATACTCATTTTTGATGTCGATACCGGCAATTCTTGGAGCACTGGTACTGGAATTAAAAGATTACACGGCAGCTGCACTTTCTGGTGCGGAAATTGCATACTATGTAGTTGGTATGATCGTAGCTGCTGTAGTAGGTTATGTCTGTATTAAGACAATGCTTATTGTTGTGCGTAGAAAGAAATTTACAGGCTTTGCTATTTACTGCCTGATCGTAGGCGTTATCTCGATCGGCGGATATATCTATATGGCATAAAATTGATTTGGAGGTAATATTTTGGCAACAGGGAATAGGAAGCGTTCTGCTGCCGGTAAAAGAACATCATCCGGCAGGAAAACAAATTCTGGACATAAGAGGACTACAAAAAAACAGCAGGAATATGAAGCAGAATTTACACGTGAAGTGATCTTATGGATCGTAGTAGCTGTTTCACTTTTACTTTTTATCAGTAATTTTGGATTTGGCGGTACCATAGGAGGAACGGTCAGTCGTTTCTTTTTTGGTATATTTGGAATTATTTCATATATATTTCCGATTGTATTGCTGGTTGGTACTTTTTTTGCTGTTTCGAATCAGGGAAACAGAGTTGCGGCTGTAAAATTAGTGGCAGTCATTCTTTTTGTGGCATTTTTGTGCATGTTTTTCGAACTCATTTCCGATGGAACGGATGCGAAAACTGCAATGGATGCCTACCGGTATAGTTTTGATGCAAAAAGTGGCGGCGGACTGATCGGTGGCGTGCTTTCACATATGTTATGTTCCGGTTTTGGAATTATTGGCGCTTATGTGATCGATGTGATCGTACTTATCATTTCACTTGTACTTATTACCGAACGTTCCGCATTCCGTGGTATGCAAAAGGGTGGACGTAAGGTATATGAGTCTGCGAAGATAAGTAATGAGCGGCACAGAGAACGTGCAGAGATGCGAAGGGAAGAACGTGAACAGCGGGAGCAGCAGCGTAGAATGGACAGAAAGGTTGAGGGAGTTGCTATCGATACCAAACTGATCCCGGATACGTCACAGAAACGTTCTCAGGATATCAGCGAGATTTTGCCGGAAGATATGATAGATCTGCCGGAGATCAAAGAGGAAAAACGTGTCACACTGACTGCAGGAAATGCACCACAGAAGATGGCTCCATCTGCATTTTCAGATGAGGCGTTAGAAGCAATGGGACAGGCTCTGACGGAAAAAACAGCGCTTTTTGCAGCGGAGGATGAGCAGGCATCTTTTCCAATCCAGATGGAAGAACCAAAAGTTTCACAGACAGTCGAAGAGGAAGAGATATTCGATATGCCGGGGCGTCCTGATCCTGCAATGGCATTTGGAATAGAGCCTTTTTCAGAGGATACCTCAGATCTATTATCATTTGAGGCTGATTTAGGATCTGATTTATCGGAAGAAGAATCAGTTGATGAAGATATACAGGCGCAGCAGACCGCTGCAGAACAAACCGGACCTGTAAAACGTGAAACTGTATCTCACGAGCCTGTATATATGAAAAATGAAGATGCAGCTGAACCGGTAATGGAAACAGATCTGGAAACTGCACCACCTGAGAAAGCGTATGTATTTCCTCCTGTTACACTTCTGAAACAATCTGAAAACAAGCAGGGAGATACCAGAAAACAGTTACAGGAAACTGCCATGAAGCTGCAACAGACATTAAAGAATTTTGGTGTTAATGTCACGATCACAAATATCAGTTGCGGACCTGCCGTAACAAGATATGAATTACAGCCGGAAATGGGTGTAAAAGTAAGCAAGATCGTTAATTTGGCGGACGATATCAAGTTAAATCTTGCAGCAGCGGATATCCGTATCGAAGCACCGATCCCTGGAAAGGCAGCGATTGGTATTGAAGTTCCAAATAAGGAAAATGTTATGGTGTCGTTCCGCGAGCTGGTGGAATCTGAGGAATTTCAGTCCCATCCATCGAAAATTTCTTTCTGTGTCGGAAAAGATATCGGTGGTAAAGTATCTGTAGCTGATATTGAAAAAATGCCGCATCTTCTGATCGCAGGTGCAACGGGTTCCGGTAAATCTGTCTGCATCAACACGATCATTATGAGTATTTTGTACAAGGCAGATCCGAAGAATGTAAAACTGATCATGGTAGATCCGAAAGTTGTGGAGTTAAGTGTTTACAATGGTATCCCGCATCTTCTGATACCGGTCGTTACTGATCCGAAAAAAGCAGCAGGTGCCTTAAACTGGGCAGTAGCAGAAATGACTGACCGTTATAATAAATTTGCCGAAGCACATGTCCGGAATTTAAAAGGATACAATGCTAAAATAGACAGTCTTCCGGATGTGGAAGGTGATCCGAAACCGGAAAAAATGCCTCAGATCGTCATTATCGTGGATGAGTTAGCAGATCTGATGATGGTTGCACCGAGTGATGTGGAAGGTGCGATCTGCCGGTTGGCTCAGCTTGCACGTGCAGCCGGGATTCATCTTATCATTGCAACCCAGCGTCCTTCTGTAAACGTAATCACCGGATTGATCAAGGCAAATATGCCAAGCCGTATTGCCTTTGCGGTAACATCCGGTGTTGATTCAAGAACAATTCTTGATATGAACGGTGCAGAAAAACTGCTTGGGAAAGGCGATATGCTTTTCTATCCGCAGGGAATTCCAAAGCCGGTCCGTGTACAGGGAGCATTTGTTTCTGACAAGGAAGTATCAGATGTTGTCAATTACATCAAAGAGGAAAATGGACAGGTTTCATATAACGCGGCAGTGGAAGAACATATGAATAATATAGAATCTGAAAATACTACTGTGAGCATTGATTCAAATTCGGGAACCGGAGATGGAAGAGATGCATATTTTGCAGATGCCGCAAAACTTTTGATCGATAAAGAAAAAGGGTCTATTGGAATGTTGCAGCGTTATTTTAAAGTTGGTTTTAACCGGGCAGCAAGAATTATGGATCAGCTTGAGGAGGCCGGCATTGTCGGTCCGGAAGAAGGTACAAAACCGCGCCGCGTTTTAATGACGCAGGAGCAGTTTGAACAATACGAAGAAGAATATTTATAAGACACGAGGAGGAATCATTATGAAAACAGACATCGAGATCGCACAGGAAGCAGAAATGCTGCATATCCGTGAAGTAGCCGAAAAACTTGGTATCACAGAGGACGAATTAGAACTTTATGGAAAATATAAAGCAAAACTCTCTGATGAACTGATGGAACGTGTTAAAAATGAACCAGATGGAAAATTAATCCTTGTAACAGCAATCAATCCAACTCCGGCGGGAGAAGGCAAAACAACGATCAGTGTAGGACTTGGTGAGGCATTTGGACAGCTTGGAAAGAAAGCAGTGATCGCACTCCGTGAACCGTCCCTTGGACCGTGTTTTGGAATTAAAGGCGGTGCTGCCGGAGGCGGTTATGCACAGGTAGTTCCAATGGAAGACTTAAATCTTCATTTTACCGGAGATTTTCATGCGATTACTTCTGCAAACAATCTGCTCGCTGCATTGCTTGATAATCATATCCAGCAGGGAAATGAGCTTGGTATTGATCCAAGACAGGTTGTCTGGAAACGTTGTCTGGATATGAATGACCGTGTCCTTCGAAATATTGTAGTCGGTCTTGGCAGAAAAATGGATGGAATGGTCAGGGAAGATCATTTTGTTATCACCGTTGCATCAGAAATTATGGCTGTATTATGTCTTGCAGATGATATGCATGATTTAAAACGCAGACTCGGAAAGATCATTGTTGCATATACTTATGATGGTAAGCCTGTTACTGCAGATGATATCAAAGCGACCGGCGCAATGGCTGCATTATTAAAAGATGCTTTAAAACCAAACCTGATCCAGACTTTAGAGCACACACCAGCAATTGTTCACGGCGGACCATTTGCAAATATTGCACATGGCTGTAACAGTGTACGTGCTACAAAGACAGCTTTAAAACTGGCGGACTATGTCATCACAGAAGCCGGTTTTGGTGCAGATTTAGGTGCAGAAAAGTTTTTTGATATCAAATCCCGTATGGCAGGGCTCCATCCGGATGCTGTTGTCTTAGTTGCAACGGTAAGAGCATTAAAATACAATGGCGGTGTTGCAAAAGCTGATCTTGGTGAAGAAAACTTAGATGCTTTAAAGAAGGGTATCGTAAATCTTGAAAAACATATCGAGAATTTACAGAAATATGGTGTTCCAGTTGTCGTGACATTAAATTCATTTGTTACAGATACGAAAGCCGAGACCGATTATATTGAACAGTTCTGCCGTGAAAGAGATTGTGAATTTGCACTTGCAGAAGTTTGGGAAAAAGGTGGAAAAGGTGGAGTAGAACTTGCCGAGAAAGTATTAAAAACCTTAGAGACAAAGGAAAGTCATTTCAAACCATTATACCCGGATGATCTTTCACTGGAAGAAAAAATCGAGACGATTGCAAAAGAAATTTATGGAGCTGACGGTGTGACATATGCACCTGCTGCTGCAAAGGAGTTAAAGCGCATTGCTGAGATGGGAATGTCAGATTTCCCTGTATGTATGGCAAAGACACAATATTCCCTGTCTGATGACCAGACGAAACTCGGACGTCCTAGCGGATTTACCATTAATGTGAGAGAAGTTTATGTTTCTGCCGGAGCAGGTTTTGTTGTAGCGGTTACCGGAGCGATCATGACAATGCCTGGACTTCCGAAAAATCCGGCAGCATACGGTATAGATGTTGATGATAACGGTGTGATCACAGGATTATTTTAATAAGTCGAAAGTGAGGATATCCCATGAAATGTGCGAAGTGTGGGGCAGAGTTAAAAAAAGGCTGCCTTTACTGTTCTGTCTGTGGCCACGAAGCACAGATAGTTTCGGATTACAACGTACTTGAGGATGATTATCTGCGTTCACTTCTAAAAGACGGAGAAAGTGCAAAAAATCCGCAAAAGACGGAAGTAGAACCCCAAAAAAACAAAAAGAAAAAAAACAACCATCTGCTGCTGATTCTCTGTTGCTGCTTTATAGTGACAGGTGCGGCAGTTGGTGTTGCTGTAAAACTTTATATAGATAATAAGAATGCAAATTCCTACGATTATCAAATTGAAATGGCTGAAAAAGAACTGGTAGATCATAATTACGAAAATGCACTTCAATATTATAAAACCGCATTGGCATTGCAGCCGGATGATATCAAAGTACGTGAGGCAATGGCAGAAGTCTATACCAGCCAGAAAGAATATGATTCAGCACTCGTTTTATATATGGAAATCCTTCAACTTGACAAAACGAATAAAGAGGCTTATCAGCATCTGATCTCCATTTATGATGAAATGGGGGATTATGACAGCATTCTTTCTTTAAAAGAAGATGTTACGGATGAGGATATACTTGCATTATTCGATGATTATGAGGTTGGTGAACCAATCATATCTCCGCTTAGTGGGCAATATGATGATTATATTACAGTCGTGATCTACTCAATTGCCGGAAATGACATTTATTATACGACGGATGGCACTGTCCCGGATAAAGAAAATGGGATTCCATATCCACAGGGAGGTATTCCGCTAAATCATACTGGAAATTTTGAAATCAATGCTGTATGTTGTAATGAAAAAGGCATCTACAGTGATATCGTAACAGAAGAATACCAGATTCAGTTTAAAAAACCGGATCTGCCATCTGTCTCACCAGATGGAGGAGTTTTCTCTGAGGAGACCACTGTAACAATCACACAGCAGAAAGATTGCACGATTTATTATACATGGGATTCTACAGATCCAACAACAGAATCGGCTGTTTATACAGAACCGATTGTTGTTCCGGAAGGGGATTATGTATTATCTGTCATGGCAGTAAATAACAAGACAGGTTTAGTCAGTGATATCTATCGTGTAAATTTGGGATATCATCCACAATGATATCAGGACTGATACATGTTCCGAAACTCTGTTGGAGTACAATTTTTTATAATTTTAAACATCCGCATAAATGCGGAAATACTATTATAACCGGAGTGAATGGCCACTTCGGTTATATTTATATTGGGATCTAACAGAAGTTTTTCAGCATATGAAATTCGCTGGTTGTTCAGGTATTTATAAAAAGAAATATTTGTAAATTCTTTAAACAATCTGCTGAAATGATATTTTGAAAATCCTGCTAAAGCAGCAACCTGTTCTAAGGTAATATCTTCTGTACAATGCTGGTTGATATATTGTAAGTACGTAATCATCCGTATCTGTCAGCAACTATATTTTTCTGATACACTCTTTTCATAACAAAGAAAGGAAACTGTATCATTATGAAAACAGATGAAAAAATCACGCTGTGGTCTGAAAGAATCCATGAATTTCAATTCAGTGGGCAGACTTGCAAAACATGGTGTCAGGAACATCACGTTCCAGTCTCTACAATGAATTATTGGATGCGCAAGCTGAAAAAATTGGACGAACAATCAGATACAGATATGATTTTTGCAAAAATGCCAACGGAAAAAGAGATTTCAAAGAATGAGACTTTGAATATCAGCCCGTCTCCAGTCCGCATTTTTATCACAAATGCTATTCGGATTGAAGTGATGCCTGAATGCCCGCCGGAATTTTTTCGTGTTCTGATCCAGGGGCTGAAAGATCATGCTTGATCTGGCAGGTGGCACAACCGTTTACCTTGCCTGTGGAGCTACCGATCTGAGAAAAAGCTATCACGGACTGGCTGCAATTATCAAGCTAAAATTCAAACTTGATCCCTATTCGCGCTGCATGTTTGCGTTCTGCAACCGCAGGCGGACTTCTATTAAGATTCTGCAATGGGACGGATCCGGTTTCTGGATTCTGATGAAGAGGCTTGACAAAGATTCCTTTCACTGGCCGGATACTCCGGATGAATTACAGAAAGTGACCCTGAAAGAAATGCATTGGCTGTGTGATGGTCTTTCACTTACTCCGAAGGGAGCTTTTGAAGAAAGACATCCAAAGATTGTTGTATAAAGAACGGATTTGTCAATTCGCAAAAAGCACGAAATACTTGTGGATATCGGTATATATTCCTACACAGTAAAACGTTGATTTTTCTCGAACAGCTGGACTTTCTATGCTATACTGGAATTATCATATAAGAGTTTGGAGATTGCCGGATGGATCCGTTTTTTACAGAGGAACAGCTGAATAACATGAGCCGTGAAAACATGATGGAAGTTATGAGAATCATGCAGAATCAGGTTCAAAAAAAAGAGACCGAGGTACAGCTTCTGAAAGACAAGCAGAAAGAACTGGAATTTATGAACGCAATGCTTTCAGACCGTCTTGCGCTTGCACAAAGAAGACGTTTCGGTTCTTCCAGTGAAAAATACGCAGATGGATATGAACAGATGGATCTGTTTAATGAGGCTGAAGTCAATGCAGATACGGATACTGCTGAGATTGAAGAGGAAATCGTGATTCCATCGCACAAACGGAAAAAACGCACCGGCAAAAAAGAAGAAGATCTCTCTAATTTCGAAGTAACAGAAACAATCGAATATAAACTGACCGGCGAAGACCGCTATTGTCCGGACTGTGGAACAAAGTATAAAGTCGTCACAAAAGAAGTCGTAAAACGACTGAAATTCATCCCCTCCACCTTTGAAGTGGTTGAAGAAGTAACCTATGTATACAGTTGTCCAAAATGTGGTGCTATGATCCGGCCGGAAAAAGAGTTTCCGCTGATCAAGGGAAGCATTGCTACACCTTCGCTGGTTGCCGGAATCATGAATGCAAAGTATGTCAATGGCATGCCGCTGGCAAGACAGGAACGGGAATTCGCAAGGTATGACTTAAATCTTTCAACAAAAACAATGGCAAACTGGATCATCAGCTGTGCAGACCGGTATCTGGGACTGCTTTATGGGCAGATGAAGGAAGAATTCCTAAAGAGCAGATACATCCATTGCGATGAAACCAGGATCCAGGTGATTGATGAACCAGATCAGAAAGGATCATCTCAAAACTGGATGTGGGTATATCTGACAGATCATTACAGTGAAGCCCCACAGATGGTTCTCTTTGATTATGAGAGAACGCGTGCCGGATATCACCCGGTAAACTTCCTTGGAGATACATTTCATGGATATCTGACGTGTGATGGATACCAGGCGTATCATGGACTGAACGATTCCATCACCGTAACCGGATGCTTTACCCATGCGAGACGCCGTTTTGATGCTGCACTCACGGCATTAAAAAAGGATTTCACAAAGGAGCAGCTGAAAGAAACAGTTGCATATCAGGCAATGACGAGGATCGGAATCCTGTATAAAGTAGAGGAACTGATCAAAGATAAGACACCGGAAGAACGGTATCAGGAACGCCAGAAGCAGTCGCGTCCAGTAGTGGAAGCCCTGTTTGAATGGCTGCATTCGATGGAAGATTCTGTAGACAGATCTTCCCTTATTGGTGATGCCATTTTATATACGCTGAATCAGGAAACCTATCTTCGCAGGTACTTGGATGATGGGCATCTGAGCATTGATAATAATAGTGCGGAGCGTGCAATCAAAAATTTTGCAGTAGGCCGCCGGAATTGGCTGTTTGCCAAGAGTATCCGTGGCGCAGATGCCAGTGCTGTTGTTTATAGTATCGCAGAAACAGCCCTGCTGAATGGTCTGAAGCCGTATGTATATCTTTCCTATGTATTAGACGAGCTTCGTAAAATGGGACCTTTTCCAAAGCCGGATGATCTAAATCGGCTTTTGCCATGGTCAAATGAATTACCGGAAGGATTTCGAACCAAAAAGAAGAAATAAAATGTGCCGCCCTGATGGGCGGCATGTTTTTTTAAAAGGCAAGGTACAGATGATTACGTACTTACGATATATTGACAAATACTGATAAATTTATCAATATACTCTTTTTGTTTTGTTGGTTTTGTGTCAGCAAATTTTGCCGGGGTACTGGCAATCTGTCTGCCAATCAAAACGATAAGCTGTAAAAATTTTGCATAAACAGACGTCTCATATAACGGTGTATCAGAGAGATATTCATCTCTGATTCCAAACATAAGAGACATAGCTTCCTCGTGAATGGCAGGAGCCTCCTCCGGAGTGATCAAAACAGCCGGCTGTAAAAAAGGCAGAAATGCAGTAAACTCTTCAAATGGTTTTCCACTGTTCATATCAACCTGAAAAATAATTCGTCGCCCATGACAGGCTTTCATATGGTGCAGAGTACCCGGAATAATAACAATAATGTCTCCTTTGCGCATATGAAATGGAATCTGATTGCAGTCTACATCATATGTTCCTTCTGTTGGCATGATCAGCTCGATGGGTGTATGCCAATGAACCGGATATTCTTCATAATCAGTATTATCAAAAAGCATAAGGGATGAGTTATTTTCAAATCCAACTGTTTCACGAACACCATCTAAATATTTTATCATTCAAATCTCCTTTTCTATGTAAACTTCCTTAGAATTATTTTTTGCCATGTTCTGCATAAATCAGATTATATGTATTTTTTAAATTGATATAAAAATATAAATTTCATTACGAAATATTGCATTTTATTAATCGAAAATCTATTGCTGTTTCTTAAGATATATATACAATATATCAATTTTAAAAACAATATCATTTTATAAAAAAGGAAATGTGCACAAAAAACATAACAATATTTTGAAAAATACTACCAAATTATGCAATTTGTACTTTGGATTAAATACAAAAAAAGCAAGAATTGATTATGAAAAAGCAATTATTGTATAGAGAATAAAACAAGTAAGAAATAAGATAAGATTATCAAATAAATCAATTCACACAGTCAGAATATCTGACAGGTGAAAGAAGGGGGTTACATATGAAGTTAAAAAAAGTTTTAGCAACAGGTCTTTCCTTATTGATGGCAATGGGAACGATAGCAGGTTGTGGAGTATCTACTGATACCGGGGTAAACACAAATGCTTCGTCTGAATCAGGAGTTGCAGCTGCTGAAAAAACAGACCAGAAAGAGGAGAGCACTACAAAAACAGACGGGGATGTAGAAGAGATTACCTGGATGTTCTGGGATGACATGGAGGCAACGGAAGATCTTATCACATTGGGTTATAAAGATGTCATCGACAGATTCAACAAAGATTATGAAGGGGTTTATCACTGTAATGTGATCACAACAAATCTGGAAGAATACTATACAAAATTAAATGCATTAGTTGCTTCCAATCAGACACCGGATGTATTTATTGTTTCACCTGGACCAAATCTTACAGATTATGTGGAGCCGGGGGTTGCGGCTGATCTTACAGATTATTTGCATGAAGACGGATGGTACGATACGTTTAACGGTGGTGTATTTGATAAACAGACTTATGACGGAAAAATTTATGCAGTACCTACCAATCTTGCAGCAGCATGTGTATTTTATAACACAGAAATGTTTGCAGATGCCGGTGTAGATGTTCCGGAAACATACGATGATCTTCTTGCAGCATGTGAGACACTTCAGTCAAAAGGTTATACTCCGATTACGATCAGTGCAGGAACAGCATGGTGTTTATCAATGTTGTGCGGATATCTCTGCGACAGAGAAAATGCAGATCTTGATGCAATTGCAGCAGGTAATGCAAGCTGGCTTGATCAGCCGTTCCAGGATGCAGCAAATAAAATGCTTGAGTTATCAAAATATTTCCAGCCAACAGCAGCAGGAGATACAAATGATGTTGCAACTGCAAACTTTTATAATGGTGAGGCTGCGATCTTAATTCAGGGTTCCTGGGCAATCGCACAGATCAATGGTTCCAATCCTGATTTTGAAGAAAAATGCGGTGTATTCCAGTTCCCGGCCATTGAAGGCGGTAACGATCCAAACCGTATCATTGCAAAAACAGACAGCCTTGCAATGAGCTCTACTACGGAGCATCCGGATGCATGTATTGCATTAATGAAATATTTTACTGATGAGACTGCACAGAAATATACAGCAGAGATCGGTGGAAAGATTCCGGTTACCAATGTTGATATTGATTATGATAAAGCTCCAAAGCAGTTAAAGTATGTGATGGATATCTTTGCAAAAGCAACCGGAACATTTGGATTCTATAATGAATCACTTGCTTCCACAGAAGCCGGTTCAACATTTGATGATGCAATGGTTTCTATTTATCTTGGAAACAATTCAGTAGAAGATGGATTACAGATCATTGAAGATTTTTATAAGGAAAATGTCTGGAATAAATAATGTATAGCTGAAGTACCTGAACACGGGATCTGTTATGGATCCCGTGTTCACAAATAGAATGAATGTGTTGATGGGGGAAATTTTATGGATAAACTATTACGGGATAAAAAAGCCATCTGTCTGTTTCTTGCACCGGGAATAATTCTCTTTACCCTGGTATTATTTATACCAATCTGCCAGTCGATTTATTATTCTCTCTGTGATTGGGATGCGTTATCGAACCCCGAATTTATCGGATTTGGAAATTATATTAAATTGTTTACGAAAGATACAACCATGCAGATCGCATTGAAAAATTCAATATTTTTTATGATTTTTTCCGTAGTATCACAACTTGTTGTTGGTCTTTTTTTAGCAGCATTACTTACGAATATAAAAAAAGGAAGAAACCTTTTTAAGAATATATATTATCTGCCATGTGTACTTTCATCAGCAGCACTCGGACTGTTATGGATGTTTATTTTTACACCAAAACTTGGTATCAATCAGGTTCTTGCAACATGGGGAATAGAAGGACCACTCTGGCTGATGGATGTCAGCGGATATATTACACTTCCGATGAAAGTGATCGCATTTGTTGCATTGTGGCAGTATGTAGGACAATCTATGATGCTTTATATGGCACAGATATCAGGAATCGATAAATCACTTTATGAAGCTGCCTATATCGACGGAGCAACTAAAACAAAAGCTTTCTGGTATGTTACCATGCCATTGATCCGTCCAATGATGGCGATTGCAATGTCCTTAAACTGCATTGGCGCATTAAAATTCTTTGATCTGATCTTTAACATGACAGAAGCCGGACCAAATCATCAGACGGAAGTTCTTGCAACACATCTTTATACGCAGGGATTTAAATATTTTAAATACGGATATGCAAGTGCGATCGGTGTTGTGCTTTTAATTTTATGTCTGTTGGTTACATTTTTCATTAATAAGTTTGTAAAAGTAGAAAACTATGAAATGTAAGGGGGAAATTTACATGAAAGGAAATAAAAAAGCACTGGCATGGAAAATCGTGATATATATATTTCTTGTATTGATGGCTTTTCTTTATTTAGCACCATTGGTATGGATGTTTTTTGTCTCGCTGAAAACGAATACAGAAATTTTTAAAAGTCCATTTGCATTGCCCGAAGAAATCCAGCTTGGAAACTTTATTTTTGCATGGACTGCCGGAAAACTTGGTATTGCAACCTTAAATTCAGCTATTGTATGTGTTACCGCATTAATCCTTAATATTATCATAGGCTGTATGGCAAGTTTTGCACTCGGAAGACTGCGTTTTAAAATGTCCGGTGCAGTTATGACATATTTCCTGATCGGAATGATGATTCCGATCCACTGTATTTTAATACCATTATTTAAAACATTTTCAAATATGCATTTATATAACAGTCTGCTTGGTTTGATCATACCTTATACCGTAGTATCACTGCCTACAACAATTTTTATTATGACAGGATTTTTCAAAAATATGCCAAATGAAATGTTTGAGGCTGCCTGCATAGATGGATGCTCTATTTATAAAATATTTACATCCATTGCATTGCCATTATCCAAAACAGGTATTTTTGTAACAGCATTGATGGCATTCGTCGGGAACTGGAATGAACTTCTTTTAGCAATGGTATTTATCTCAGATGACGCAAAAAAAACACTGCCGGTAGCATTATCCAAGTTTGTAGGACCTTATAATACAAATTATACACAGATGTTTGCTGCGATTATCATTGCAATCCTGCCGACAATCATTGTTTACTGCTGTTTTAGCAACCAGATCGTAGACGGACTGACTGCGGGTGCTGTAAAAGGCTGATGTTAGCATGATATAAATGATCATAAAAAGATTTGAAGGAGAAAAAGAATGGCAAAACAAAAACAACCACTGGTAAAAAATATTTATACTGCAGATCCATCTGCACATGTATTTGAAGGAAAAATTTATATTTATCCTTCACACGATCTGCAGCATGAATGTGAAGACAATGACAATGGAGACCAGTATAATATGGAAGATTATCACATTCTCTGTATGGATAATGTAGACAGTGAATGTGTTGACTGTGGTGAAGTATTGCATATGGATGAAGTTCCATGGGTATCAAAACAAATGTGGGCACCGGATGCGGCATATAAAAATGGAAAATATTATCTCTTTTTCCCGGCACGTGATAAGGAAGGCATTTTCCGTATCGGTGTTGCAGTATCCGATAAACCTGCCGGAAAATTTATCTCGGAGAAAAACTATATAGAAGGAAGTTTCAGCATAGATCCTGCTGTACTGGTAGATGATGATAATGAGGCATATATTTATTTTGGCGGCTTATGGGGCGGACAACTGGAAAAATGGAAAACCGGAGTATTTGATGAAAATGCCACAGAACCAGATCCGGATGAAAATGCAGTTGGACCAAGAGTTGCGAGATTAAGAGATGATATGCTTGGCTTTGCAGAAGATGTAAAAGAAATTGTCATTTTAGATGAAAATGGAGAGCCTTTAAAAGCAGGAGACGAAGACCGGAGATATTTTGAAGGACCATGGATGCACAAATATCAGGGAAAATATTATTTTTCCTATTCGACAGGAACTACACATAAAATTGTTTATGCTGTCGGAGACGATCCTATGGGACCATTTCAGTACAAAGGTGTAATTTTAGAACCGGTACTCGGCTGGACAACACATCATTCCATCGTACAGGTTGGTGAAAAATGGTATCTTTTTTATCATGACTGTGAGTTGTCCGGAGGAGTTAACAGTATGCGCTGTGTGAAATACTGTGAACTTCAATATAATGAGGACGGAACGATTCAGACTATAAAACCATAAGTAGATTCTCTTCTATTTAAATATAGCGGTAAGAAAAAAGCCTGATGGCATATTTTCTTACCGCTATTTATATTTTCTATTATTCTTCCGGAATAAATTCAATCAGATCTTTTCCAAGTTTACTGATGCGGGCGAGAGAGTATACATCAATGCCCTGTTCCATTAATTTTCCGCGTCCCGGCTGGAATGATTTTTCAATCAGGATACCGACTCCGGCGATCGTTGCATGTGCTTTGCGCAGCAGGCGGATTGCTCCTGTTGCAGCTTCGCCGTTTGCAAGAAAATCATCCACGATCAATACATGGTCATTTTCATTGATAAACTGCTGGGATAAGGTCAGTTCATAGCTTGTCCCCTTGGTAAAAGAAGTGATTACTGTCTGAAACAGATTATCATTTAATACCTTAGAAGGCTGTTTCTTTAAAATGATCATTGGAACATTCAGTGCCAGTGCTGTCATAAGAGCCGGAGCAATACCGGAACTTTCGATCGTTACAACTTTTGTTACTCCGCAATCTTTATAATGTTCGGCAAATGCCTCACCGATCTGCTGCATCAAAACAGGATCTACCTGATGGTTTACAAAACTGTCTACCTTTAAAATATCTTCATTGACTGCAATTCCTTCAGAAAGAATCTTCTCTTCAAGTATTTTCACAATAGCCACCTCATATATTCAAATATTTTGTCCATTATAACACATATATCTGACAGAAAAAAGCACTATGCCAAAAATATTTTATCATAAATTGTTTCTATGATGTGATCAATAAGTGAGGCATTCGTCTGCGGATATTTTTCAAGAAGCAATCCCTTCATGATTTCATAACGCAAAAAATAATTCTGCTCGGGAGTTTGACACATTGAAATGCAAAAAAGTACCGCAAAGCCTTGAAATAGGCTTATTTTTTTGTCAAATTTTTATTTTTATTATATAGTAATATTTAGTGATATGTGGTATAATGGTGACAGAGGTGATTATTGTGCGTATAACAACATCAAAATCAAAAAATTCTGAGTCCTTTTACATCACTCAGTCCTATACAAATGCCAATGGGAAAAGTACTTCCAAAACCATCCGAAAATTAGGTACGTTAGCTGAATTATCAGCGCAGCTCCACACGGATCGTGACGGAGTTGTTGAATGGGCAAATGAACAGGCTCGTCTTGAAACACTGAAATATAAAAGTGAAAAAGAGGATGCTACTGTCATGATCCCATTTCATTCCAACAGACTCATGGACTATAATAAGCAGAAACTTTTTTCTGGCGGATATCTTTTTCTTCAGTCTATTTACTATGGACTTAAGCTCGATTCTGTCTGCCGAAAAATCAAAAGCCGACATAAATTCGAGTATGATCTTAATTCGATTTTATCTGATTTAATTTATACAAGGGTTCTAGAACCTTCCAGCAAAAGTTCTTCTTTCCGAGCAGCAAAACAGTTCCTTGAGCCTCCCACTTATGAACTTCATGATGTGTACCGAGCTCTTTCTGTTCTTGCTTCTGAAATGGATTTTATTCAATCAGAAGTTTATAAAAATAGCTTTTTTCTCGGTGACAGAATGGATCGGATCCTTTATTATGATTGCACAAACTACTACTTTGAAATCGAACAGGAAAATGGAGATAAAAAATACGGAAAAAGCAAAGAGCACCGTCCGAATCCCATTATTCAAATGGGTCTCTTTACGGATGGTGACGGAATACCTTTGGCTTTCTCACTCTTTCCTGGAAACCAAAATGAGCAGAAATCCTTAAAACCTTTAGAAACAAAGATTCTCCAACAATTCGGCTGTGATAAGTTTATCTATTGCAGTGACGCCGGACTTGCTTCTGAGGATAACCGTGTTCTTAATCACATGGGACAGAGGGCATTTATTGTCACTCAGTCCATCAAAAAGCTGCCTGCTGAAGACCGGGCATGGGCTTTAAAGAAAACTGGCTTTAAACGTCTCTCAGATGATAAACCTGTTGACCTCACAAAACTGACAGATGATGACAAGAACCAGCTTTATTATAAAGACGAACCATTTACAACAAAAAAACTGGATCAAAGATTGATCATAACCTACTCCCCTAAATATGCCGCTTATCAGAAATCCATCCGTGCGGAGCAGATCTGTCGGGCAGAAAAAATGGTTGCAAATGGCTCTCTAAAAAAACAGCGCAAAAATCCAAATGATCCTGCAAGATTTGTAAATAAGGTAGCTGTAACCAACGAAGGAGAAAAAGCTAATATCCACTATTATCTCGATACGGATAAGATTGCTGAAGAAGAAATGTATGACGGGCTTTATGCGGTATGTACAGACCTGCTTGATGATAACGTTGCAGATATCTTAAAAGTCAGTGAAGGAAGATGGCAGATTGAAGACTGTTTCAGAACTATGAAAACAGACTTTGAAGCCAGACCCGTTTACTTAAACCGTGAAGACCGAATTAAGGCTCATTTTCTTACCTGTTTTCTTGCTCTGTTACATTTCCGGTTATTAAACCGCTCCTTGAAAGGGACTTATACCACAGAACAATTACTTCACACTTTAAAAGACATAAAATTTACGGATATAGAAGAACAGGGCTTCATGCCGGTATATGAGCGTCAGGAAATCACTGACGATCTCCATGAAACCTGCGGATTCAGAACGGACTATCAATTCATAACAAAACGGAAAATAAAAGGAATTCAGAAAAAAAGTAAGCGGAGATAAAACATTACTATATTTCGTGTATGCAGATAAAAGTGCCACACCCCTTGTATTTACAGGGATTGTGGCACTTTATTAACTAATCAACTGTCAAAAATGAGATTATAACACATATATCTGACAGAAAAAAGCACTATGCCAAAAATATTTTATCATAAATTGTTTCTATGATGTGATCAATAAGTGAGGCATTCGTCTGCGGATATTTTTCAAGAAGCAATCCCTTCATGATTTCATAACGCAAAAAATAATTCTGCTCTTCAGATTCATCTGAGATACCGGCATCTGCATTGATTTTTTCTGCCGTATATGTATCTAAAAACCACTGACAGATTTCTTCAAACTGCTGTTCCTCACGGTCAGCGGCGTTTGAAAGAGATTTTAATTCCATAAATGAATGTATGCCGACAAAAAGAAAAATAGCAAACATCACACCCATAACAATAAGGATCATTGTTTTAGAGTAAGCAGCACTTTGAAAAGGAAGCAGATCGAGTCCGAATAAGATCAGAAGAATAAATCCAACGACACTTACAATTGTAAATGTATATGCAGTGGATGTGACATCTTCTTTTTTTGTTTTCTTTGATACATATGCGTGAGACGGTGCTAAGTTGCTCTCGGCTGCATTGTTGCTGATATCAAATGGTTCCTGTGACATAATTTTCCTCATTTCCAGATGAATGAACATCTATTGTTTTTCAAGTAGTTTTAGTATAAATTATAATGTAGATGCATGCAAGCGGATTTGCTAGAATAAGGATAAATGAGTTCGCAGCATAATTCCGTGGAGAGCATAAATAAAACTATGTGAGGAACTATGAAAGTTACAATTTTATGTGTAGGAAAGATCAAAGAAAAGTTTTACAGGGATGCAATTGCAGAATACAGCAAACGATTAAGCCGTTACTGTAAATTAGACATCATAGAAGTCGCTGACGAAAAGACACCGGAAAATGCAAGTGATACGGCAGAAAACCAGATCAGAGAAAAAGAAGCAGAGCGTATCCTGACGCGTCTCGATAAAGAAGCAAAAGAGGGTGCATATATCTTTGCCCTTGCAATCGATGGTAAGGAGTTAGATTCCGTGGAGTTATCGAAAAAGATTGAAAATCTCGGAACTTCCGGGATCAGCCAGATCATTTTTCTGATCGGCGGATCGCTCGGTATGTCTGAAAACCTGCTAAAACGTGCTGATTTTAAACTCAGTTTTTCGAAAATGACGTTTCCGCATCAGCTTATGCGTGTGGTCCTGCTAGAGCAGATTTACCGCAGTTACCGGATTATGAATGGCGAACCGTATCATAAATAATGCAGTCAGTGGGAGTGTCTTTGAAATGAGAAGCCTGTCCTAAACTGCTGTCAAAGGAGAGGTAAACATGAAAGTACAAAATCCAGTTGTCCGGGGGTTTTACCCGGATCCAAGTATCTGCAGTGCAAACGGCAAATATTATCTTGCCTGCAGTTCGTTTGAATATTTTCCGGGGGTTCCATTATTTGAAAGCGATGATCTGTTAAACTGGAAACCGATCGGTCATTGCCTTACCAGAAAAAGCCAGGTCAATTTATATCAGGTTCCCGGTTCCGGCGGGGTGTTCGCACCGACGATCCGCTTCCATAACGGACGGTTCTATATGGTTACCAACAACAATACCTATCAGAAAAATTTTTATGTCTATACAGACGATATCTACAGCGAATGGTCGGATCCCGTTTTTGTGGATCAGGGCGGTATTGATCCGTCTTTGTATTTTGAAGGAGACAAAGTTTATTTTATCAGCAATGGAACGGATGAATCAGATGGAAGAGGCTGTATTTTCCAGTGTGAGATCGATATCACAACCGGAAAACGTCTGACAGAAAGCAGACCGATCTGGAAGGGAAGCGGCGGCCGTTATATTGAATCACCGCATATGTATCATTTTGGGGACTGGTATTATCTTATGGTTGCAGAAGGTGGTACGGAATATGGCCATATGGTAACTTATGCAAGGTCAAAAGATCCTTATGGACCATTTGAAGCGTATGCCCAAAATCCGGTACTTACCAACCGGAATCTGGGTGGTAATGAAAATCATATACAGGGAATCGGTCATGGTGATCTCATAGAGACGCCATATGGAGAAACTTTTATGGTATGTCTTGGATTCCGTATCCAGAGTGACTGGATGCCGTTCCATCATTTAGGACGTGAAGTGTTTTTGGTTCCTGTTACCTGGGATAAGAACGGATGGTTTACGGCAGGTGTGGACGGAACAGTGCAGACTGTGATGGATCTGCCATTAAAAACTTCAGAACAGAAGATAAATGAACGGTATGATGTTTCTTTTGAAACAATAAAAAACGAACCGCAGCGTTTTTGTCATCTCCGTGAATATCATCCGGAATGTTATGAATTTACTGAAAACAGTGTGACACTTTTGGGTAACCGTTTTACACTAAATGATACTGAGTCACCAACATTTTTAGGAGTCCGTCAGTCGGAGTTTGATACAGAACTTACCGTTTCACTTACCGGCAATTCTCCCGAAGCAGGCATCACATTTTATCTGTCAGAGGAACATCATTATGATCTTGCTGTTTTGTGCAAAGAGAAAAAGCGTACATTGATCCTGCGTCTGCGGATCGGAGATGCGGTTATGACAGCAAAAGAAATAGAACTGCCGGAAGATGCACAGATTACTTTAAAAGTGGTATCTGATGCAGCGCAGTATCATTTTTATGGAATCATAAATGAAGAGGAAATTTTGCTTGGAAGTGCACGTACAAAATACTTATCCTCAGAAGTTGCAGGAGGATTTACCGGAGTTGTGATGGGCATGTATGCAGTCAATCCAAATGAGGATCAGAAACAGAAAGCCCAGTTTACAAATTTATACTGGAAACAGGGAACAGACAGATAATGAAAATAGTCCGAGCTTATTGATCTAAAAGTCCGGACTATTTTTTATGAAGATTTCATTATACGCTCTCAAATTCATCAATGATTTCCTGTGAAGGTGGTGCAGTCAAAAGGCTGACAACAACAATCGCAAATGCGGAACATATGAATGCCGGAAGCAGTTCATAAATTCCAAACAGCCCTCCAAGCGGAGCGATCAGGTATTTCCATACGAACACCATAACACCGCCAACGATCATACCTGCAAGTGCGCCATTCCGATTCGTGCGTTTCCAGAATAAGGAAAACAGCATAACGGCACCAAAGGTTGCACCAAATCCAGCCCATGCAAAAGAGACGATACGGAATACCGAACTATCCGGATTTCTTGCAAGGAAAACACCAATAACAGCGATCACGATAACCGTAAGTCTTGCCATGAGCATGGAGGATTTTTTTGACAGCTTTAGTCCCATGCAGTCACAGAAAAGGTTTTGTGAAACACATGAGGATGCGGCTAAAAGCTGGGAATCTGATGTTGACATGGTACTTGCAAGGATTCCGGCAAGGATCAGACCAGCCATAATAACAGTCAAAACGCCGTGATCGCTTAAAAGAACAGCTGTCCTTACGATCAGAGTTTCTGACTGTGAGGAAGTTTCAAATAATTCAAGAGCACCTGATTTTGTCATTGCAGAACCGATGATACCGATAAATATAGCCACAAACATGGAAATAACAACCCATACGGATGCAATTCTTCTGGAGGTTTTTAATTTGTTTTCATCTTCGATTCCCATAAAACGAAGCAGAATATGAGGCATACCAAAATATCCAAGTCCCCAGGCAAGCGTGGAAGCGATCGTCAGTCCCTTATATGGCACAGACACACCGGTTGCAGGGTCATAAGAGGAAGTCAGGCTTAAATATCCACTCATGGATTTTGCATTTGTGATAACTGCATCCAGTCCACCGGCTGTGTGAATACCGAAAAATACGACGATCAAAAGTGCGATCGTCATAATAATACTCTGGATCAGGTCAGTCATGCTTGCAGCAAGAAATCCGCCAAGCGTGGTATATAAAACAATAACGATGGCACTGACGATCATTGCCGGAAGATAGGAAATCCCAAACAGCGTAGAAAATAATTTTCCACATGCGGCAAATCCGGAAGCAGTGTATGGTACAAAGAAAATAACGATCATAATAGCAGAGATCGCCATCAGTGCATGACTTTTGTCACGGTATCTGTTTTCAAAGAAAGCAGGAAGTGTGATGGAATTATTTGCCTTGTGCGTGTAACGGCGCAGACGTTTTGCAACGATCAGCCAGTTAAGATAAGTACCGATCGCAAGTCCGATCGCTGTCCAGCCTGCTTCGGCACAACCGGAAAGATAGGCAACACCCGGCAGTCCCATCAGAAGCCAGCTGCTCATATCAGAAGCCTCCGCACTCATTGCCGTTACGATCGGTCCTAATTTCCGGCCACCTAAATAAAAGTCAGATACATCATTGTTCTTTTTCGAATAGATCACACCGATCCCCACCATCAGGATCAGATAAATGATCATGACGAGCAGCAGCCCTATCGTTTGTCCTGTCATAACAAAACTCTCCTTTGTCTGTTTGTAAAAATTTTTGCTGGTATATCATGAATAAAACATTACTGCAATACTGTATCACAATAAAGTTGTAATGTAAAACTTTTTTTGTTGACATGCTTTTGTATTCGTAGGATGATAGTGAAAGTTAAATGAAGGGAACAAAATTTATGGAGAAAAAATTACAATCATTTATTTTATTTTTGAAATATGTATCACTTGCCGTTTTGACCGGTGTGCTGGTTGGAATCATTGATGCCGTATTTGGCAGAGGACTGCTTGCAATCTCCGATTTCCGGATGGAGCATTATCTGTTTCTGATACCGTTTCTGCCGCTTGCAGGTCTTTTGATCACCTGGCTTTATTATCGTTTCAGCGAAACAAGTTTAAAGGGAATGACACTTGTTTTTGAAACCGGACAGAAGAAAAGAGAGGATATCCCACTGGTTCTGATTCCATTGGTCATGTCTGGAACGTGGATCACACATTTATTTGGAGGAAGTGCCGGCCGCGAGGGTGTCGCTGTACAGATCGGTGCAACGTTATCACATGCACTGGGGCACAGATTTCATCTTCCGAAAGACAGCCGGATTATGCTGATCACAGGTATGGCGGCAGGCTTTGGCGGTTTATTTCAGACGCCGTTTGCCGCAGTATTCTTTTCCATGGAAGTGATCGTTGCAGGAAAAATGCAGTATCATGCACTGCTGCCGGCACTGATAGCATCTTACACAGCAGCATTTACTTCGCATATGCTGGGACTGGAAAAATTTTATGTACCACTTCAGGACGCGGTTAAAATATCAGATGGCAGTATCGCAGTCCGGCTTGTTGTACTTGGAATTATTTTCGGACTGACAGGCAGGTTATTTTCGTTTCTTATTGCACAGTTAAAAAAATTTTTTGGAGAAAATCTGAAGAATCCATATGTCAGGATCGGTGTGATATCGATTCCGTTAGCATTGATTTTGCTATTGCTTTACAATGGGAGATACAGCGGACTGGGGACAAATCTGATCTCTGCTGCATTTTCAGATGGGAATATTTATACTTATGACTGGATCTTAAAATTGCTTCTCACGGTCTTAACTCTTGCAATCGGATTTCAGGGAGGGGAAGTCACACCTTTATTTTCTATCGGTGCATCCCTTGGTATCGTTTTGGGAGAAATCCTTGGACTTTCTCCGGTTCATTGCGCAGCGCTTGGATATGCAGCGGTATTTGCGGGTGCAACAAACACACTTTTTGCGCCGGTTCTGATCGGACTCGAAGTGTTTGGAAGCAATGATATGATTCCATTTTTTATCGTGTGTATGATTGCATATCTGGTAAATGGAAATAAGTCTATTTACGGGGCGCAGGAAGTGAATGGATAAAGTTGTTTAAATGCAGTGTTTTATGGTAAAATAAAAGAAGTTTTAACGATAAAAGTGAGGAGCATCATGAGAAAAAAAGAACTTGCCAAAGAAGTGATCGAACGTCTGAAAAAAGAATACCCGGATGCCGGATGCAGTCTTACCTATGATCAGGCGTGGAAACTTTTAGTCAGTGTCCGTTTAGCGGCACAGTGTACCGACGCAAGAGTAAATGTCGTCGTGGAAAAATTATATGAAAAATTTCCGGATGTAAAAGCACTTGCCGATGCACCGGTGGAAGAGATCGAAGAAATTGTAAGACCCTGCGGTCTCGGAAAGAGCAAGGCAAAAGATATCAGTGCCTGTATGAAGATTTTATGGGAGCAGTATGGTGGAAATGTACCAGATGATTTTGACGCACTTTTAAAACTTCCAGGTGTGGGAAGAAAGAGTGCAAACCTGATCATGGGAGATGTATTCGGAAAACCTGCGATCGTAACTGACACGCACTGTATCCGTCTTTCAAACCGCATCGGTCTTGTGGATGGCATCAAAGAACCGAAAAAAGTAGAGATGGAACTCTGGAAGATCATTCCGCCGGAGGAGGGCAGTGATCTGTGCCACCGCTTTGTATATCATGGACGTGAGGTATGTACAGCACGGACAAAACCATTTTGTGACCGTTGCTGCCTGAATGATATCTGCAAAAAGGCGGGAGTCGAGTAAAAATTACCAGAAATGCCAGATGTTACCGGTTGGATGCAGTTATGAATTATGATATTCTTCTGTTTGTAACAAAAATGTAATAGTTTTAAAACAAATACGTAACATATCAAACTGTTACATTACATTTATGAAATGACAGCAAAATGGAGGATTATCATGAAGAAACAGATACTATTGGCATTTACAGCAGCACTTGGAATTACACTGAGTGTGTCTGCACCGGTAGAAGCAGCATCCGCAAACCGTGTGAATATCTCGGTTTTTGAAAAAGACTGTGCTGCTGATCAGTGGAATTCTTTTGAGGCAGATTCTGTCAATGACTTATTAAAAAAAATATGCGACCGATTTCCGGCAATCGTCCTGCCGGGAGAATGTACACCGGAAATACCAGAAGACGACAAAGACGATCAGACACCTGGTACACCAGAAAAGCCGGATACGCCGGAGAAACCTGAAGAAAATCAGCCGGGTGGCAACACATCCGGCGATGAACAGCCAAAAGAGGATCTTGCGGAAATTTCTTACGTAAAACAGGTTTTAAAGCTGGTTAATGCAGAGCGGAAAAAAGCCGGACTAAATGAACTGATTTGGGATGATACGGTAGCAGCAGCCGCAGCAACACGTTCCATAGAGATTGAAAAATCATTTTCCCACACAAGACCGGATGGAAGAACTTTTGGAACAGCGATCACAGATCTTGGCATTACCTACCGCGGAGCCGGAGAAAATATCGCATGGGGACAGAAAACACCGGAAACTGTTATGAATGCATGGATGAACAGTGAGGGGCACCGCGCAAATATTTTAAACCCGAACTTTAAAAAACTTGGTGTCGGCTACCGTACCAATGGGCAGGGAACACCTTACTGGACGCAACTGTTTACTTATTAAAAGAATGATTGATGAGGTACTGGATATTTCAGTACCTCATTATTTTGTTGTAATCCCGTATTCCTGTTTGACGCAGGTACTTCCGTACAGTATAATATAGGTAGCGCTTTTTTATGCGTACACATAGGAGGAATCAATGTTAACGATCAATGAATACCGTAAGGTAGAAAGTTTAGAAGAAGCATATGAGCTGAATCAGAAAAAAAATAATAAGATTATCGCCGGTGGTGTCTGGATGAAGATCGGTGACCGCAGGATTTCAACAGCGATCGATCTGTCGGGACTTGGACTTGATAAGATCACTGAGACGGAAACAGAATTTGTCATCGGTGCCATGACATCCTTACGTGAAATAGAAAAACATGTGGGACTTGCCGCATATACCAACGGAGCGATTCGTGAGAGTGTCCGCCATATTGTCGGCGTACAGTTCCGCAACTGTGCAACGGTTGGAGGCAGTATTTTCGGGCGTTTCGGCTTTTCCGATGTGCTGACGGTATTTCTTGCAATGGATACGCAGGTCGAACTGTATCATGCAGGTATGGTTCCCTTAAAAGATTTTGTTGATATGCCATATGACAACGATATTTTAATTGCACTTCATGTGGCAAAAAAGCCGATCCGTATCGCCTATTTAAGCCAGCGTAATACAGCTACTGATTTCCCGGTGATTGCATGTGCGGTGTCTGAATATGATGACAGTCTGCATGTGAGTATCGGGGCAAGACCGGTTCATGCCGGATTGATAGAACTGCCACTTAGCTCCGCGAAACCGGATGGTTTTGGAAAACAGTTTCCGAAGGGATTTGAAAAAGATGAGACACTGGTCAAAGAACTTGCCATCTGGTGCGCAGATCAGTTTACCTATGGGAGCAACCGCAGAGCCGGTGCCGATTACAGGAAACATGTTGCAGGCGTGCTGATCCGCAGGGCAATCTGTTCTTTTGGAGAATAAAGACAGGCTCTGGTGTCAAAAAGGTATGAAAGTCTTTGATGATAAAAAGATAATATCAGAAATGGAGAACAAATAATAAGATGAAAATACATGTATGGTTGAATGAGCGTGAGATCACGCGTGAGATCGCAGCAGATCTGCCGCTTTTGGAATTTGTCCGGTCTGAGGGCTGTTACAGCGTAAAAAGGGGCTGTGAAACATCTAACTGTGGTCTGTGTACCGTATGGATTGACCACAAACCGGTGCTTTCCTGTTCCGTATTAGCAGCAAGGGCAGACGGTACACATATCACCACCTTAGAAGGTGTGGAAGAACGCGCAAGAGAATTTGGTACTTACCTTGCAAAACAGGGTGGAGAACAGTGTGGTTTCTGTAATCCGGGATTTATCATGAATGTACTTGCGATGGAGGACGAGTTAGATAATCCGACTGAGGAGGATATGAAAGAATACCTTGCCGGAAATCTCTGCAGATGCAGCGGATACGAGAGCCAGCTTCGTGCAGTTAAAGAATACCTGAAATTTAAAATGGGGGAAATGGCATGAATAGCAGTACGAATTTAAGAAAACCGGGAAAATTTGTCAATGCTCCCGTAATGAAAAAAGATGCAATGGCGCTTGTGACCGGAAAACCAGTTTATATGGATGATGTAGCGCCAAAAGACTGTCTGATCGTAAAGGTACTCAGAAGTCCGCATGCCCACGCACTGATCAAAGAAATCCGCACAGATCTTGCTGAAAAAATAGACGGTATCGTCTGTGTGCTGACCTACAAGGATGTTCCAAAACGTCGTTTTACCATGGCAGGGCAGACATATCCGGAACCAAGTCCATATGACAGATACATATTAGAAGAACGTGTCCGTTTTGTTGGTGATCCGGTTGCGATTGTTGCCGGAGAAACAGAAAAAGCAGTTGATATGGCATTAAAGCGGATCAAAGTGACCTATGAGGTTTTAGATGCTGTTTTAGATTTCCATACGGCAATGGATAATCCTATTTTAGTTCATCCGGAGGATGACTGGAAGTCACTCTGTCCGGTTGGTGCTGACAACAAACGAAATCTCTGCGCATCCGGCGTAGATGGTGAAGGAGATGTGGATGCTGTCATTGCAGACTGTGATATTGTGTTAGACGAAACTTATCATGTCAAAGCCATGCAGCAGAGTATGATGGAAACTTTCCGTACCTGTACATATATGGATACCTATGGACGTCTGATCGTGCTCAGTTCCACACAGATTCCTTTCCATGTAAGAAGGATCGTTGCAAATGCACTTGATATTTCCAAGGCAAAAGTCCGTGTCATCAAACCTCGTATCGGTGGAGGTTTTGGTGCAAAACAGACGGTTGTCACAGAAGTATATCCGGCGATCGTAACCTTAAAGACCGGCAAACCGGCAAAAATGATCTACACCAGAGAAGAATCCATGATCGCATCTTCACCGCGTCATGAGATGGAAGTAAGAGTTCGTCTGGGTGCAATGTCCGATGGAACGATCCGTGCCATTGATATGCATACACTGTCTAATACTGGAGCATTTGGTGAACATGGTCCGACTACCGTAGGATTAAGCGGACATAAATCTATTCCAATGTATCATACAGAAGCATTCCGTTTCCAGTATGAGGTTGTCTATACGAACCGCATGTCCGCAGGAGCTTATCGTGGTTACGGCGCAACACAGGGTATTTTTGCAGTCGAGTCCACGGTCAATAAATTAGCCGATAAACTTTCTATGGACCCAATCGTACTTCGTCAGAAAAACATGATCCATGAAGGGGATATAATGCCTGCATATTATGGTGAGACCGCAAATAGCTGCCGTTTAGAAGAATGTCTGTTAAAAGCGTCCGATATGATCGGATGGAAAGAAAAAGGCATGCGTACTGTGATGCCGGATGGAAAGATCCGGGCACGCGGAGTTGCAATGGCGATGCAGGGATCTTCCATTTCAAACTGTGATGTAGGTTCTGTCACGGTAAAATTAAGCGATGAGGGAACGTATCATATTACAGTCGGCTGTACTGATATGGGTACCGGATGTGATACGATCATTGCCCAGTTTGCGGCAGATGTGTTAGAAACAACGATCGATAATATATCTGTCTACGGCGTAGATACTGATATTTCCCCATATGATTCCGGTTCTTATGCATCCAGTACAACTTATCTGACCGGAATGGCAGCAGTAAAGGCATGTGAACAGTTGAGAGAACACATTATTGCACTTGCAGCAGCCCGTATGAATAAAGATGCTTCTGCACTTACTTTTGATGGAGAAAATGTCATCGATGAATCAGACGGTTCTAAAATGAGCCTTTTTGACATTGCAACCGCGTCCATGTGCAATAATGAGATATCAATGGAGGTTACTTATTCACACAGCTCCCCGGTATCACCGCCACCATTTATGGCAGCCTGCGCCGAAGTCGAGGTTGACCCGGAAACAGGCGCGATTGAGTTGTTAGACTATACCGCCTGTGTTGACTGTGGAACTGTCGTAAATACCAATCTTGCAAGGGTACAGACAGAAGGAGGACTTTTGCAGGGAATCGGCATGACACTGTACGAGGATATCTGGTACGATGAACGCGGGAAAAATCTTTCCAATTCCTTTATGCAGTATAAAGTACCAAGCCGTCTGGATACAGACCGAATCCGTGTGGAATTTGACAGCAGCTATGAACCGACTGGTCCGTTTGGTGCAAAATCCATCGGTGAGATCGTCATCAATACACCGGCCCCGGCGATCGCAGATGCAGTTTATAACGCAACCGGCGTCTGGATCAATGAGCTGCCGATCACTCCGGAGAAAATCTTAAAAGGAATGCAGGTGATCTGATACGGAACAGATAAATCTGATCTATCTTGCTGCCGGATATGCGAGACGTTTCGGCAGCAATAAACTGCTCACGGAATTTCATGGGAAACCATTGTTTTTGCATGGACTGACGGAACTGGTTCGTCTGCAGAAAATGTGTAGTTATCCATGCAGGCTCATTGTTGTGACTGCATATGACAGGATTGAGGAACTGTGTAAGGAAATATTGGAAAACAGCAGAAAAAATACTCCAGACGAACAGGATCATTTGACAAAAAAAGAACATACTGTACATGGTCAGAATATACCAAAAGATTATATAATTGTACGCAACCAGGGAGAAGAAAATGATGGGATTGCCTCAAGCATCCGAAAAGGGGTAAAGGCAGCGATAGATTCTCCTATGAAAAACGGGGGCGATTCATTTTCTTATGATATGTTTTTTCAGGCAGATCAGCCTTATGTAAAGGCTGAAATACTGCTTGATTTTCTAAATGATTTTATAGAAAGTAAAAAAGGAATCGGAGCATTATCCTGTGAGGGCATTTTACGAAGTCCGAATCTTTTTGCTGAAAACTACCGTGCAGAGCTGCTTAGGCTGACCGGAGAATGTGGTGGTAAAAAGATCATCCGTTCCCATCCGGACGATGTTTTCACTTATCCGGTTGAAATGCCGGAATTTTTTGTTGATATTGATACAAGGGAGGATTATGCACATGAGAATGTATGACCTGATTGAAAAGAAAAAACTTGGTATGGAACTGACCACAGAAGAGATCCGTTTTATGATAGAGGGATTTACAGATGGTACAATTCCCGATTATCAGATGTCTGCAATGACAATGGCAATCTGTTTTCAGGGAATGAGTAAACGTGAAACAGTTGATCTGACGCTTGCTATGCGTGACAGCGGGGATGTACTTGATCTTTCCTCTATTCCTGGTATCAAAGTTGACAAACACAGTACCGGCGGTGTGGGCGATAAAACATCGCTTGCCCTGACACCGATCGTTGCATCACTTGGAGTTCCGGTTGCAAAAATGTCCGGAAGAGGGCTTGGCCATACCGGCGGAACGATTGACAAACTTGAGAGTTTTCCGGGATTTACGACTGCGCTCCCGGAAGAAACTTTTTTTAAAAATGTCCGTGAGATCGGTATTGCGATCGCAGGCCAGACTGCAAACCTTGCACCGGCAGATAAAAAGTTGTACGCATTGCGGGATGTCACAGCTACCGTCGATCAGATGTCACTGATCGCAAGTTCCATTATGAGTAAAAAATTAGCCTCCGGCAGTGATTCGATCGTACTTGATGTTAAGACCGGCAATGGTGCATTCATGAAGAAATATGAAGATTCCGTTGCACTTGCAAAAGAGATGGTATCAATCGGAACAATGGCAGGAAAAAAGACAGCAGCAGTCATTACTGATATGGATCAGCCACTTGGAAACGCTATCGGAAATGCCATCGAAGTGATCGAGGCGATCGATACTTTAAAAGGCCATGGACCTTCCGATTTTAAAGAAGTAGTCTTTGCACTTGGAGCGCAGATGCTGCTTTTTGCAGAGCGTGCCGGTTCCCATGAGGAGGCTGTAAAACTCATGCAAGACAGCATTGACAGCGGAGCCGCACTTGATAAACTGGCTGAGTTTGTAAAAGCCCAGGGCGGTGATGTATCTTATGTTTACGATACCACAAAATTTCCGGAAACGGCATATTCGATCGACGTCAAAGCAGAATGCAGCGGATATGTGCACCGTATTCTGGCAGAGAATATCGGTATTGCCTGTATGACTCTCGGTGGCGGACGTGAGACAAAGGACAGTAAGATAGATCTTTCCGTCGGTATTTATTTAAAAAAGAAAAATGGCGATCAGGTAAATACCGGTGATACTCTGGCTGTTATCTATGCGAATGACCGTGCAAAAATGAATACTGCTGCCGAAAAAGTACTGCACGCATATGAAATTTCAAATGAACCAAAAGAAATGCAGCCAGTTGTAAAAGAATATATTTACGAATGAGAATAAGATCTTTTTTTCCTTCATACAATTATATATGAAGAAAAATCAGAAAGAAAAAATAATAAACAGTTTAGAACTGCCGAAGGATCTGATGCTTGGTGCGGCGATCGTGACTGCAACCGGGCGGCATGAGGTTCTGATTTCTAATTATAAAGGAATCCTGGAATATGAGGATTCCTTTATCAAAATACAGACAAAAAACTGCAGGATACTGATTTCCGGCTCACATCTTGCAATCGATTATTATACGAATGAGGAAATGAAAATTACCGGTTTTTTAGATACGATCCAATACGAGAACTGACAGATGCTGCTCTCGGTAATTAAATATTTTAAGGGGTACGTGTATGTCCGTCTAAGCGGTTATGCGCCGGAACGTTTCCTTAATTTATGTGGAAGCCGTGACATTCTGATCTGGAATTTAAAATCTATTGCAGATGGATATGAATTCTGTATCAGTGTAGCAGGCTTTAAGCAATTACGTCCGATCTTAAAAAAAACAAGAACACATATACGGATCATAAAAAAATACGGCATGCCGTTTGAATTGTATCATTACCGTAAACGAAAAATGTTTGCCATGGGGATGATCCTTTTTGCAGGACTGCTTTATTACCTTTCCGGTTTTATCTGGAATATTGAGGTCAATGGCAATTCTTATCTGTCCGAAGAAGTCGTACTCTGTTTCCTTTCAGGGGAACATGCTTCTTTTGGTGCAAAGAAAAAAAACATTGACTGTGCAGCTTTAGAAGAAACGTTAAGAAGCCGATATCCGGAAGTTATCTGGACTTCCATTAAGATCTATGGAACAAAAATGACGGTAGACATTCAGGAAAATCTGCTTCCCGAAGAAAATTATAAGAATGATAAAGATAACACTGCACGTGATATTATTGCATCAGATGATGGCGTTATCTCAGATATGATCACAAGAAGCGGTACTCCTGTTGTGACCACGGGCATGGCAGTCAAAAAAGGGGATATACTGGTCAATGGAAGTATTGAGATCCTGAATGATGATGGCGATACAAAAAAATATCTTTACCGTACTGCAGATGCGGATATTACGGCAAAAGTTACATATTCCTATCATGACGAGATACCTGCTGAATATATAAAAAAAATACCGACCGGTGACGAAAAAATAACGTATCAGATCAGGATTTTAGAGCACCTGTTCAAAAATCCCTTCTTTTCACCGGTGGAAGAACCGTATGATGTCATATCGGATGTGTCACAGTTTCATTTCACAGACAACTTTTATCTGCCGGTTTATCTGGTCAGACAGACTTATTCCGGCTATAAAAATGAAAAAAATATATATACAGAAAAAGAGGCAAAACAAATAGCTTCCCGGAATCTTAAGAAATATATTGACGATTTGGAAGAAAAAGGTATTCAAATTACAGGAAAAAATGTTATTATAGAAAGAACAAAGAAAAAATATGTGGTGAAAGGGACGATAGAAACTTTAAAATCCATTGTTTCCTATCAGCCGACAAAAATCATCGAACAATCGAGTGAAGAGAGGCAACCGACAGATGAGTCTGACTGAACTATCATTAAATATACCAACTGATCATGTCGCAAATGTATTTGGTCAATTTGATGCGTACATCAAAAAGATTGAGCGTACGTTAAATGTCACTGTAGTGTTACGCGGTGAAAATATGAAGCTGCTTGGAGAAGAACATAATTTAAAAAAAGCAGAACAGGTGTTTTTACAACTGATCGAGTTATCCAAAAGAGGAAATATTATCACGGAACAGAATGTCAATTATGCTCTTGCGCTTTCGGAGGAGGAAAAAGAATCCGCGATCGTTGAAATTGATAAAGATTGTATCTGTCATACGATCAACGGCAAACCGGTAAAACCAAAGACACTTGGTCAGAAAGCATATGTAGATGCGATCCGCCAGAAAATGATCGTGTTTGGAATGGGTCCTGCCGGGACCGGTAAAACATATCTTGCGATGGCAATGGCAATTACTGCATTTAAAAACGAAGAAGTAGGAAGGATCATCCTGACACGTCCGGCAATCGAAGCCGGAGAAAAATTAGGATTTCTGCCGGGAGATCTGCAAAGCAAAGTTGACCCCTATTTAAGACCACTTTATGATGCATTATATCAGATCATGGGGGCAGAAAGCTTCCAGAAAAATATGGAAAAGGGGTTGATCGAGGTCGCACCGCTTGCATACATGCGAGGACGTACACTTGACAATGCATTTATCATATTAGATGAAGCACAGAATACGACACCGGCGCAGATGAAAATGTTCCTTACCCGAATTGGTTTTGGTTCTAAAGCAGTGATCACGGGTGATGCTACCCAGAAAGATCTTGCACCGGGCACAGCATCCGGTCTTGATGTCGCATTAAAAGTATTAAAAAAAGTGGATGAGATTGGAATTTGTGAGCTGACCAGTAAAGATGTAGTTCGTCATCCGGTCGTACAAAAAATTGTCAAGGCTTACGAAGATTATGAAAACCGCAATAAGAGTACATCAAAAAGAAGACAGGAGACTCGCCAGCGATGAATGACCGCCTTGTAATCAAAAGAGTATGGAACCATGTCTGTATGTTTATCGTTACCATCATGGTGACACTTTTGTTATGTGCAAAACGACAGATTTTGCTGGATCAGTTTTTGGGGATTGTCTGTATTGCTGTGATATGGTTTGTGTTATTTCTTTTTCTCATAGAGCACGACCGTGCAGAAGGACTGATCTGTCATAACCGTGAAACAGATTTTAGAAAAATATTATATGGTTACACATCAGCAGCAATAGTAGTCTTTTTGGCTGCATATTTTCCTGAATTTGTCAAACCTCTGATGCTTGTGCCGCTTCTTATCGTTGCCTTTGGTTCCGAACGTCTTGCACTTATTACCGGAATTTTCTGGGATGCAATGCTATGTCTCGTGTTAGGGCTGCATTCACAGGAATTAGTACTGTACTGTCTGATGACGATTTTTGGAGCAATACTTGCTGGAACGGCTGAAGAGGCAGTGAAACGTGAGAAGACACTTATATGGTATGAAGTACTGTTATTCTGTCTTTCCATTATGCTTCCAATAACTTTTTATTATCTGACTTATCAGGAAGTCCATTTTAAACTTTTATTATGGGGACTTTTTGAAGGTGCCATCAGTGTTTTATGGATGCAGTTTGGCTTTCGTCATTTTTCCCGTTTAAGAGAGCAGGAGGTAAATGATATTCTGACAGATATCATAGATGATACGTATCCGCTTGTCCGTGAGCTTTCCAGTTTCTCGAAACAGGAATATCAGCATGCACGCAGAGTTTCAGAACTTGCCGCAAAATGTGCAAAAGTTGTCGGTGCCGATGAAAAGACATGCGCAGCAGCAGGATTTTATTACCGGATCGGTATTATGGAGGGAGAACCTCTGACACAGAGCGGGATCCGTATTGTGCAGGAACACTGTTTTCCGGAAGATGTCATCCGTATCATCAGTGAGTACGATGGAGAGACAGCACCGCCTTCATCCATAGAGTCAGCAATCGTACATATGGTAAACGGTCTGGTAAAAAAGATAGAGGTGTTTGACAGTTATACAATGGCAAGCGAATGGAACCAGGATATGGTCATTTACCAGACATTAAACGAGTATTCCGCCAGCGGAATTTACGACCAGTCAGGACTTGGCATGAATATGTTTTTGAAGATCAGGGAATATCTTGTAAATGAGGAGAATTTCTTCTTTTAAAAATTACATGAAAAACAAAAGATATAAAAATTGCCGGTAAGGCACAGAAATGAGGAAATTTATGAGTCTTTTTATAGAAAAAGAAACGGAAACAGATTTTTCATTTGATGAGGAGACACTTGCAAAAGAAGTGACAGATTATGCGATCGAGCATGAGGGATTTCCCTTTGAAGCGGAGATCAATCTGACACTCACAGATAATGATGGAATCCACGCCATCAATAAAGAATACCGTGATATAGATGCGCCGACAGATGTTCTGTCATTTCCAATGCTTTCTTATGAGAGTGCAGGAGATTTTTCAAAGTTAGAAGATGATTATGATGATAATTTCAACCCTGACACAGGGGAGATCATGCTTGGGGATATTATTATTTCCGTTGACAAAGTAAAAGAACAGGCGAAAAGTTATGGACACAGTGAAAAACGTGAATATGCGTTTCTGATCCTGCACAGTATGCTTCACTTATTTGGATATGACCATATGACGCCGGAAGACGCTGCCGTTATGGAAGGAAAACAAACTGAGATCTTAAACGAAATGAACATTTTAAGATAACGAGGATTAAGTCACATGGGCAAACAAAGTAAAAAAAGCAGTACAAGTTTCCTTGTGCAGGGTTCTATTCTTGCCATCGCATCTATTGTCAGTCGTATTATTGGTCTGATCTACCGTATCCCGCTGACAAATATTATTGGTGATACAGGAAATGATTACTATGGAACTGCTTTTCAGATTTATAATATTTTATTGATCATTTCATCTTACAGTCTGCCACTTGCAGTTTCAAAGCTGGTATCCGCAAACTATTCACAGGGCAGAAGACACAATGTATACCGCATTCTAAAATGTGCGCTGGTTTTTGGTGCATGTACGGGTACAATCGCGGCACTGATCCTGTTATTTGGAGCAGAGTTTATCACAGGAACACTGATGAAAACACCGATGAGTATTTTTGCAGTACGGGTACTGATTCCGGTGCTTTTGATCGTTGCCGTGCTTGGTGTTATGCGAGGCTTCTTCCAGGGACTTGGAACAATGATGCCAAGTGCAACCTCCCAGATTTTAGAGCAGATCGCAAATGCGATCGTCAGCGTATGGGCTGCGTATGTGCTGGCTGATTATGGTGCGAAAGCAGGTGCACTGCTTGGTGATGCAGATAATTATTCTGCTGCATATGGGGCTGCCGGAGGAACACTTGGCACCGCTATAGGTGCATTAGTCGCATTATTATTCTGTACCTTCGTACTGGTTGTATATCTCCGTGTATTTAAACGCAGCCTGCACAGAGAACGCAGAAATAATGTAGACTCTTATGCATCTATATTTCATTTATTGATCGTAACGATCATTCCTGTTTTACTGAGCAGTACCATTTATAACTGTAATGCAGTTATAGACCAGGCGGTGTATAAACACATCGCAGCATTTCAGGGTTATACAGCAAGCCAGTATGGCTCCTGGAATGGTATTTATACAGGAAAATATACGGTTTTGATCAATGTCCCGATTTCCATTGCATCAGCAATGGCTGCATCCTCTGTTCCTGCACTTACCGCTGCCTATGCAGCCGGAAAAAAAGGTGAGGCAAAGCGGCAGATTAGTGTCGCGACACGTTTTATCATGGTGATCGCATTTCCTTGTGCAGTTGGCATGGGTGTGCTTGCATCTCCGATCTTACAGCTTTTGTTCCGTGATTCATCCGAGACCGCCGCACATATGCTGCAGGTCGGAGCCGTTACAATTTTATTTTTCTCCCTGTCAACGCTTTCGAATGGGCTTTTACAGGGAATGGGGCGTATGAAAGAACCGATCAAAAATGCGATTATTGCACTGGTACTGCATTTGGGACTGTTGGCAGCACTTATGTTCCTGTTTGATTTAAATATTTTTGCGGTTGTTATTGCAAATGCTGCATTCGGCCTTATCATGTGTATCTTAAATGCAAGATCGATCCGGCGATACAGCGGATACCGCCAGGAAGTCCGGAAAACGTTTTTTGTTCCTGCAATTGCGGCGACTGGAATGGGTGTCGTTGTATGGCTCATCTATCACGGTATCTTATATGTACTGCGTATCAATGCGATTGCAACGGTTCTGTCAATTGTAGCCGGAGCAGCAGTATATGCTGTATTACTGCTGTTATTAAAAGGATTAAATGAACAGGAGATCCTGCGTTTCCCGAAAGGACGCATGTTGGCAGACATAGCCAAAAAACTTCATCTATTAAGATAAATAGTTCTTACAAATGAATAAAAAGTAAAATATGGCAAATACTTATCGTAAAAACCGTAATATGGGGTGATGAAATGAAAAAAACGACGGGTATTTGCCTTTTTACCGGCATGATCTTTCTTCTGCTGATCCTGGTAGTATATTTATTATCTATACAGCAAAATACAGGAATAGGAAAAGAAAATCTGACTGCTTCAACCGAGAGTATATCAGATGAAAATGACACGGAACAAATTGTCCGGTCAACAGAAATTATTGCTATCTGTGAACCATACACATATGTAATTAAACAGAAAAACGGGGTGTTAGTTGTATACCAGAGTGATGGTGTTACAGAGTTTTTTGAAACAAATATCCGCATACGTGATCTGGATGCAGATATGGTAGAAAAAATAGAAAACGGTATCTTTTTTTCGGATGACCGGGAATTATATGATTTTCTGGAAAGTTATTCAAGCTGATATTTCCCTTGTATCATAGTATTGATGAATTACCAGCAATAACAATGATTTTCACGGATTGAATGTTTGTTTTTTGTATGCTAAAATATGCTATGGTTTGTTTGGAAAAATATCTAAAAAAGGTTTGAAATATATGACAGAAACAGAAGTTGCAGTCATTGGCGGCGGGGCATCCGGGCTGATGGCTTCCATTATGTCCGCATCGACGGGCGCAGATACGATCATTTTAGAACATATGGATCGGGTAGGAAAAAAAATACTCGCCACAGGAAATGGAAAATGTAATTATACAAACGAAGTGCAGGGATTGTCGTGTTACAGAGGCGAAGACCCTGCTTTTACTGTGCCGGTAATGAAGCAGTTTGATCAGAAAAAAACAGTGGATTTTTTTCGCCGGATCGGCATTGAACCTAAAATAAAAAACGGTTATTATTATCCGGCAAGTGAACAGGCAGCTTCCGTTTTAGACGTACTGCGCATGGAAGCAGCATATACAGGTGTAAAGGAATTTGTCTCCTGCGAGATCAAAGCCATCAGAAAACAGGGAAACTTCTTCCTGATTCAGACAGGCAGAGGCGATTTTCGTGCAAAATCGATCATTTTTTCAACTGGCCTTTTCGCTTCACCAAAAAGCGGAAGTGATGGCAGTGCGCTTCCATATATAGAACATTTTGGCCACCATATCATAGATATTGTACCGGCTTTAGTTCCGCTGCAGGGCAAACAGTCATTCTTTAAAATGCTTGCAGGAATCCGTGCAGAAACTTTGATAAAATTATACATAAACGGTGCAGAAACAACCACAGAACGCGGTGAATTACAGTTGACAGATTATGGGATATCCGGGATTCCGGTTTTCCAGATCAGCCGGTTTGCAACCAAAGCATTAAAGCAAAAGAAACAGGTCTATGCGATAATTGATTTTATGCCTGACAGGTCTTTTGATGAAATTACCAGTCTTTTAAAACTGCGATTTTTAAAACGAGCACATGGAAAAGATGCCGCCCAGGCGATGATCGGGCTTTGCAATAAAAAACTCGCAGAAGTGCTTTTGAAAGAAGCGGGGATTGATCTTCACATTCCGGCAGAAAAAGTATCCGAAAAACAGTTCACGCGCCTTACTAAGCTGTTAAAAGGACTTCATGTCGACATTACCGGAAGCAAAGATATCGCGCAGGCACAGGTATGTGCAGGTGGAGTAGATACTCATGAAATTGATGCAGAAAGTATGATGTCAAAATTAGTTTCCGGCTTGTTTTTCGCAGGAGAAGTCGTTGATATTGACGGTACCTGCGGCGGATATAATCTGCAATGGGCATGGTCAAGCGGATATGTGGCAGGAATCCATGCAGCGGAATATGCACGACGTGGGAAAAAAGTACACAAAAAAGAAATGAGGAAGTAATGATTCGTATTAACCAGATCAAGCTGCCGGTAACACACGACACGGCACAGTTAGAGCAAAAGATCAGAAAAGCACTGAAATTTACAGCAGATACGCCATTTAAATACCAGATTGTCAAAAAATCCATCGATGCACGAAAGAAACCGGATCTGTTTTATGTGTACTCTGTAGATGTTGAAATACCAAATGAACAGAAAATCGTCAAAAAGGTTAACGATAATAATATTATGTTAACTAAAGTTAAAAAATATGTTCTTCCAGAAGTAAAAAATCCCTCCCTCACACCTGTGATCGCGGGGGCTGGTCCTGCAGGACTATTTTGTGCCTATGCATTAATGTTAGAAGGTTTCAGACCGGTTGTTGCAGAGCGCGGGAAAAAAATCGATGAAAGGACTGCTGATGTGCAAAAGTTCTGGGAAACCGGTATTTTAAACACAGCTTCTAATGTCCAGTTTGGTGAAGGCGGTGCAGGAACATTTTCTGATGGAAAATTAAATACATTAGTTAAAGATCCCATCGGGCGTAACCGTTTTGTCCTTGAAACATTTGTAAAATTTGGCGCACCGGAACATATTTTATATGAAAATAAGCCGCATATTGGCACCGATATTCTTGCGGATGTAATAAAACGGATGCGTACTTTTATGTCAGAAAATGGTGTGGAGTTTTTATTTGAAACCTGTGTAACCGGTTTTTCCACCGATAAAGACGGCAATTTAAAATCCGTTGAATTAAATCACTCCAGACAGATCAATACCGGTTGTATGGTTCTTGCGATCGGGCACAGTGCAAGAGATACGTTTTCATTGTTACATGAAAAAGGGCTTGATATGCAGGCAAAATCTTTTGCAGTCGGATTCCGTGTTGAGCATCCGCAGAGCGAAGTTAATCTGACACAGTATGGAAGTTTATATGCCGGCAGACTTCCGGCGGCACCTTATAAAGTGACGGCAAATCTTTCATCTGGACGTGGTGTGTATTCCTTTTGCATGTGTCCTGGAGGCTATGTTGTAAACGCTTCCTCAGAAGAACGCCGCATTGCTGTCAACGGTATGAGCTATTCTGACCGTGCCGGCAGCAATGCAAACAGTGCGATCATTGTCTCTGTCACACCGGAAGATTTCAAAGCAGATGCAGTACGCCATGGTGAACTGCCACAGGATGCGGCTGATATGTTAGATGCCTTATCTGGTGTACGTTTTCAGGAGCGTTTAGAGGCACGTGCATGGCAGATCGGAAATGGAAAAATTCCACAGCAGTTATTTGGAGATTATTGTAAAAACCGTGCCTCTGTTTCTTATGGCGCATTTGAGAGCACGACAAAAGGAGAAGCAGTACTTGATAATTTAAGAGGCCTCCTGCCGGAAGAATTAGAGGAGTCTTTCATAGAAGGAATGCACCATTTTTCCCATGCCATCCCGAAATTTGACCGTGACGATGCGATTCTTTCCGGGGTGGAAAGCCGTACATCCTCACCGGTACGTATCGTACGCGATGAAACTTTTCAGTCAAATATCCGTGGCATTTACCCATGTGGGGAAGGTGCGGGATATGCGGGTGGTATCATGTCTGCAGCGATGGACGGATTAAAAGTTGCCGAGGCGATCGGTAAACAATGACTCAAACATAAAATAAATAATTCACAATGATTTAATAAAAGGAAGAACAGAGGTTAAGAACGTGGCAGAATATACACCTATGATGCAGCAATATTTAAAAACCAAAGAAGAATATAAAGATTGCATTTTATTTTACAGACTCGGTGATTTTTATGAGATGTTTTTTGATGATGCGATCGTTGTATCGAAAGAACTTGAACTGACATTGACCGGTAAAAGCTGCGGTACCGAGGAGCGTGCGCCGATGTGTGGAGTACCTTATCATGCAGTGGAAGGGTACTTGAATAAACTGGTTGCAAACGGTCATAAAGTTGCGATCTGTGAGCAGGTGGAAGATCCGAAACTCGCAAAAGGATTAGTAAAACGGGAAGTGATCCGCATCGTTACACCTGGAACAAACACAGACATGCAGGCTCTCGATGAATCTAAGAATAATTACATCATGTGTATCGTTTATCTTGCGGATAAATACGGTATTTCTCTGGCTGATATTTCAACTGGAGACTATTTCGTCACAGAGGTAGATTCCGAACGCAAGCTCATTGATGAGATCAATAAATTTGCACCGTCAGAAATCATCTGTAACGAAAGTTTTTACATGAGCGGAGTCGATCTTTCTGATATGAAACACCGTCTCGGTATCGCAGTTTATTCACTGGAATCCTGGTATTTCAGTGATGAGACAGCAGAGAATACCTTAAAAGAACATTTTAAAGTACAGAGTCTTGAAGGATTAGGCTTATCTGATTATGCATGCGGTACGATCGCAGCGGGCGCATTGCTCCGTTATCTGTATGAAACACAGAAAAATGACCTTGGTAATCTTTCTTCCATTCATCCGTATTCAACCGGAAAATATATGATCATTGACAGTTCGACCAGACGCAACTTAGAACTGGTAGAGACGCTGAGGGAGAAACAAAAACGTGGTTCACTGTTATGGGTATTAGACAAGACCAAAACTGCAATGGGTGCGAGAACACTCCGCGCTTATGTAGAGCAGCCACTGATCGATAAGGCAGAGATCGAACTGCGTCAGGAAGCTATCGGTGAATTAAATGATCATGTGATCACAAGAGAGGAATTACGCGAATACTTAAATCCTATCTACGATCTCGAACGTCTGATCACCCGTGTGACTTACCGGACAGCCAACCCGCGTGACCTGATCGCATTTAAAAATTCAATCAGCATGCTTCCTCCGATCAAATCTCTGCTTGATGAGTTTGACGGTGCATTGTTAAAAAATATCCAGAATGATATTGATTCCATGGAGGAACTGTGTTCACTCATTGATAATTCGATCATGGAAGAGCCTCCTATATCTGTGCGTGAGGGTGGTCTGATCAAAGAAGGCTATAACGAAGATGTCGATAAATACCGCAATGCAAAAACAGAAGGCAAGACCTGGCTTGCAGAATTAGAAGCAAAAGAACGTGAAAAAACAGGAATCAAAAATTTAAAGATCAAATACAACAAAGTGTTCGGTTATTATCTGGAAGTAACCAATTCTTACAAAGATCTGGTACCGGATTACTTTACAAGGAAGCAGACACTTGCCAATGCAGAGCGCTACATTACACCGGAATTAAAAGAATTAGAAGATATGATCTTAGGTGCGGAGGACAAACTTGTCAGCTTAGAATATGATCTGTTCTGTGAGGTCCGCAACAAAATTGCAGAAGAAGTTGTCCGTATCCAGCGCACAGCAAAAGCGATCGCAAACCTGGATGTTTTTGTTTCACTTGCAGTTGTTGCCGATCAGAATAATTACTGCAGACCAAAGATGACAGGCAGTGGTGTGATCGATATCAAAGGCGGCAGACATCCGGTTGTCGAAAAAATGATCACCAATGATATGTTTATCGATAACGATACATATTTAGATAACGGAAATAACCGGATAGCCATCATAACCGGACCGAACATGGCTGGTAAATCCACCTATATGCGGCAGGCTGCACTGATCGTTCTGATGGCACAGATCGGAAGTTTTGTTCCTGCTTCATCTGCTAAGATCGGCATTGTTGACCGTATCTTTACACGTGTCGGCGCGTCAGACGACTTAGCGAGCGGCCAGAGCACTTTTATGGTGGAGATGAATGAAGTCGCCAATATTCTGCGTAATGCGACATCAAACTCTCTTCTGGTACTCGATGAGATTGGACGAGGAACAAGTACTTTTGACGGTTTAAGTATTGCATGGGCCGTGGTCGAACATATCAGCAATCCACGCCTGCTCGGCGCAAAAACACTGTTTGCAACACATTATCACGAGCTGACCGAGCTGGAAGGGAAACTGAACAATGTGCACAACTACTGCATTGCCGTAAAAGAAAAAGGCGATGACATTGTATTCTTACGTAAGATCGTGCAGGGCGGTGCAGACAAGAGTTATGGTATCCAGGTTGCAAAACTTGCCGGTGTTCCGGATTCTGTCATTGAACGTGCGAAGGAGATCGTGGAAGAGTTAAGCGCAAACGATATCACATCCGTCACGAAAAACATCACACCCGCAGCATCAGGAAATAAAAAGAAAAAAGAGCGTCTTGACGAAGTTGATTTGACACAGATGTCTTTATTTGATACCGTAAAAGACGACGATATCTTAGAAGAATTAAAGACGATCGATGTTGGAAACCTAACACCGATCGAGGCGTTAAACAAACTTTATGAATTACAGAATAAAATAAAAAACCGATGGTAGAAATGGAGAATAAAATTTATGGGCACAATTACAATTTTACCGGAAACCACGAAAAACCCGATCACACTGATGGGACAGCGTGCCGGCGTCTGTTGGGGAGGAAATATAGAAGATCCGGCAAAGAATTATAAGAGAGGTATGGACTGTATCATTTCCGGACATGGAAGGGTCATGGAATATATAAATGTAGAAATGATCATTTCCGGTTATTCAGCAAGAGTAGAGCGTGAATGGTATACACATATCGGCGGTTCACCAACACGTTTACAGTCAAGCACACGCTACATCAATTATGCCGGACGCGGATTTGACTACATCATCCCGCCGTCAATCAAAAACAACGAAGAAGCATTGGAAAAATATCAGGCATTGATGGCTCATATCAATGAAGAATGCCGTTCTCTTCAGGAAGATTACGGTATTCCAAAGGAAGATGTTGCAAACGGACTGCCGCTTGGTATGACAGCATCTATCGTAGATAAGAGAAATCTGCGCAGCTTAGCGGAGATGAGTCATCAGAGAATGTGTAACCGCGCATACTGGGAATTCCGTCAGCTGTTCGGTGATATCATAAAAGCACTTTCTGAGTATTCCGAGGAATGGCGCTGGATCACCGAGAATTTATTTATGCCAAAATGCGATTATTTCGGATACTGTTCCGAGACAAGACCGTGCGGCAAACCGGTATCCGGTGTTCCGAAAATGCCGAGACCATAAGTACATCTGCAAAAAACACAGCAGAAACGATTGATACAACGAGGTGAATCTGTATGCCGGAAATTACACTGCTCAGTCAGGAGACAATTGATAAGATTGCTGCAGGGGAAGTAGTAGAACGCCCTTCCTCTGTGGTAAAGGAACTGGTAGAAAATGCCATTGATGCAAAAGCGACTGCCATTACTGTTGAGGTCAAAGAGGGCGGTATCTCATTTATCCGCATCACTGACAATGGCTGTGGTATTGAGCGTGCGCAGGTACCGGTTGCGTTTTTGCGCCATTCGACCAGTAAGATCAAAAGCGTGGAAGATCTAATGAGCATCACTTCTTTAGGATTCCGCGGTGAGGCACTTTCCAGTATCGCCGCAGTATCGCAGGTCGAACTGATCACAAAGACCTATGGCGAACTGACAGGTACCCGCTATGTCATTGAGGGATCAAAAGAAAAGGAAAATGAAGAGATCGGTGCACCGGAGGGAACCACCTTTATCGTACGTAACCTTTTTTATAATACCCCGGCAAGACGTAAATTTTTAAAGACCGCACAGACAGAGGGCAATTACATCAACGATCTGATGGAACGGCTTGCTCTGTCACATCCGGATGTTTCCTTTAAATTTATCAATAACGGGCAGACAAAAATGCATACTTCCGGCAATTCCAGGGAAAAAGATATGATCTATCATATCTATGGCAGGGATATCACCTCCGGTCTTTTGGAAATCGATCATAAAAACGAATATTTTCATCTCAAAGGATTTATCGGGAAACCCATAATTTCCCGTGGAAACCGTAATTTTGAAAATTATTTTATCAATGGACGTTATATAAAGAGTGCACTGCTCTCAAAGTCGATTGAAGAAGCATATAAGGGATTTCTGATGCAGCACCAGTATCCGTTTTGTGTTCTGTACTTTACGATGGATACGGATCTGTTGGATGTCAACGTACATCCGACGAAGATGGAACTTCGTTTTTCAAACAATGAAGCGATTTATAAAACACTGTTTGAAATCATCCGCGGTGCCCTGACACATAAGGATTTTATCCCGGAAGTGCCGGTGCAGGAAGAAAAGATACAAAAACGGGAAAACATCAAAGCACCACTGCCGGAGCCATTTGAGCGGCGAGGTGTTGAGACAGTACGGAGCGGGCATAGGTTCCAGCCGCAGGACGTGTATGCGCAGGGGCAGGCGGGAATGCCACGCAAAGGAACTGTGCCGCAGAATGAGCCAGTCCGATCGCAGGCAGCAGTTTCAGCGCAAAATGCAATACCTCAGAAGGAATCAGCACCGCCGGAAAATCTTTCGATTTTTAATTCACTGCTTCCAAAGAAAGAACCGGCCGGTTCTGATAATTCGTCCGATATGCAGCTAAAACGACCTTCTGCAAGTACAGAACATAACCTTGCGCATGAGACTGATGCAGGGCAGTCCGCAGACCGGGTATCGGAAACTAATACATACACCGTTTCCAAACCAGTACCGCAGCTAATGCCAACAGATAAACCAGCCAAAAGCCTGCCAGAAAAGACACCGGCACCTTCCCCAGAGTCAACAGTCACTTACGAGCAGCAGGAACTTGCAGCAGTCTCCGAAGGTTTTCTGACTAAAGATGCCCAAAAGCGCCATAAGATCATCGGACAGCTCTTCGACACCTACTGGATGGTGGAATATGAGGATAAGCTGTTCATCATTGATCAGCATGCGGCACATGAAAAAGTACTTTATGAGAAAACAATGAAAAAAGTTCATGAAAAAACATTTTCATCACAGACGTTAAGTCCACCGATCATTTTAACATTAAGCCTTGAAGAAATTGAAATGCTTGAAAAATATAAGGCACAGATTGATACATTCGGGTATGAGATCGAGCCGTTTGGCGGAAAAGAATATGCAGTAACTGCCATTCCGGCTGATTTTACAGGAATCGACACAAAAACAATGTTTCTTGAAATGTTAGATGATTTTGCAAATATTAACGGAAATGATTCTCCCAATGCTATTATGGAGAAAGTTGCTTCTATGTCCTGTAAGGCTGCGATCAAGGGAAACCAGCACATCAGCAGACCGGAGGCAGAGAGGCTCATTGATGAACTGTTAGAACTGGAAAATCCATATAACTGCCCACATGGACGCCCGACGATCATTTCCATGACAAAATATGAAATCGAAAAGAAATTTAAAAGGATTGTCTGATATGAATCAAAAACCAATGATTATTCTGACCGGTCCTACCGCGGTGGGAAAAAGTGCCCTCTCGGTAGAACTTGCAAAAAAAATAAACGGAGCGGTCATCTCTGCAGACTCCATGCAGGTCTACCGCCATATGGATATCGGCTCCGCCAAGATTATGCCGGAGGAAATGCAGGGTATCACGCATTATATGATCGATGAATTAGAACCTGACGAAGAATTTCATGTTGTGCGTTTTACAACGATGGCAAAAGAATATTTAAAAGAAATCTATGCGGCGGGGAAAATCCCGATCATAGCCGGCGGCACCGGATTTTATATTCAGGCACTTTTGTACGATATTGATTTTACAGAGCAGCAGTGTGATGAGGCATACCGCAGACAATTAGAGGAACAGGCAAAAGAACACGGAGCCGGATATCTGCATGAAATGCTGCGCAAAGTCGACCTTGCATCTGCGGAGGCGATTCATGCCAATAATGTCAAACGTGTGATCCGGGCTTTGGAATTTTATCATTTATCCGGTCAGAAAATATCTGAACACAATGAAACGGAGCGTCAGAAACAATCTCCTTATAATTTTGCCTATTTTGTTCTTAACGATGAACGCGCAAAATTGTATGAGCGCATTGACAAACGTGTAGATGCGATGATAGCAGCAGGACTGGTAAATGAAGTTCAAAAATTAAAAGATATGGGGTGCAGCCGGGAAATGGTTTCCATGCAGGGACTCGGCTATAAGGAGATACTTGCATATTTAGACGGCGAATATACCTTAGAGGAAGCCGTCTATATCATCAAACGGGAAACCCGTCATTTTGCCAAACGCCAGTTAACGTGGTTTAAAAGAGAGCGCGATGTGATTTGGCTCGACAAGCAGACATTTGGCTATGATGAGGCAGCAATTTTAACAGATATGATATCAATTTTACAGGAAAAGGAAATAATCAGTCATGAATAAATGGATGGAAGAACAGTATGAAGCTCTTGGTATTTCAAGAGAAGTATATGAATTTGGAGAAAAGATCGAAGTCTCCTTGAAGGAGCGTTTTGAAGCGATTGATGCAACGGCTGAATATAATCAGTTAAAAGTGATCAAAGCTATGCAGGATAACCGTGTAAGTGCAGAATGCTTTAACATGTCCTCCGGATACGGTTATAATGATCTCGGACGTGATACATTAGAAAAAGTATATGCATCCTGCTTTAAAGGAGAAGATGCTTTAGTACGCCCGCAGATCACCTGCGGCACACATGCACTGGCGCTTGCTTTAATGTCTAACCTTCGTCCGGGAGACGAACTGTTGTCCCCGGTCGGAAAACCATATGACACGTTAGAGGAAGTGATCGGTATCCGCCCATCTAAGGGATCGTTGGCAGAATACGGCGTATCCTATCGTCAGGTAGATCTTCTGCCGGACGGAAGTTTCGATTATGACCACATCAAAGAAGCGATTAATGAGCGCACAAAACTCGTAACGATCCAGCGATCCAAAGGATACGCGACAAGACCAACACTTTCTGTGGCACGTATTGGAGAATTGATCTCGTTTATCAAAAAAATTAAGCCAGACGTCATCTGTATGGTAGATAACTGTTACGGTGAATTTGTGGAAGAACGTGAGCCTCTTGAGGTCGGAGCAGATATGATCGTAGGTTCCCTGATCAAAAATCCGGGCGGCGGTCTTGCACCGATCGGCGGTTATATCGTTGGAAAAAAAGAATGTGTTGAAAATGCGGCTTATCGCCTGACTTCTCCGGGACTTGGAAAAGAAGTCGGTGCATCATTAGGCGTTATCCAGTCTTTCTATCAGGGATTTTTCCTTGCACCTACTGTAGTAAGTGGTGCATTAAAGGGAGCGATCTTTGCAGCAAATATCTATGAAAAACTTGGATTCGAAGTTATTCCAAACGGCAGTGAAAGCCGCCACGATATCATTCAGGCAGTTTCATTCCACAATCCGGATGCACTGATCGCTTTTTGCGAAGGGATTCAGGCAGCTGCTCCGGTTGACAGCTATGTAACACCGGAACCATGGGCAATGCCTGGATATGACAGTGATGTTATTATGGCTGCAGGTGCTTTTGTTCAGGGATCATCCATTGAGCTGAGTGCAGATGGTCCGATCAAGCCTCCATATGCCGTTTATTTTCAGGGCGGACTGACCTGGTACCATGCAAAACTGGGTATTCTGAAATCTTTACAAAAACTTAAGGAACGAAAACTTGTCGACCTTGACTTGTTATGATAAAATATAATGTGATTTATTCATAACAACAAGTTTGCCCATACAATGCGTACAGGCTGTTGTTTATGGTAATAGATCTTTATGCTTCCCGGGAGAGTAGAAAGGGAGCATTCATGAACAAAAATACTACGGTAAAAGAATTGCCGGATTCGGAAAAACCATATGAAAAGTTTCTTACATATGGACCGGAATACCTAAGTGATGCGGAGCTTTTAGCAGTGATCATCCGTTCAGGGACAAGTGGTCTAAAGTCTGTGGAAGTCGCGCAGAATCTGCTAAATGATGGTCAGCGCAATTTATTAAATCTCTATGATATTCCATTTGAAAAGATGCAGAAAATACGTGGAATTGGCCCGGTAAAGGCAATCCAGTTAAAATGCATTGCAGAATTATCAAAACGGATTGCGCAGACACGGTCAGCTCCTGATATCTGTATGACGAACCCAAAAACAATCGCAGATTACTATATGGAACATCTGCGTCATGAAAGCAAAGAACATCTGATTATCTGTATGTTCGACAATAAATGTCACATGAAAGGTGATAAACTGCTTTCTATCGGCAGCGCAAATGAAACAATTGTTTCACCACGCGAAGTTTTTGAGACAGCAATCAATTGTCATGCAGCACATCTTATCTTAGTCCATAATCATCCAAGTGGTATACCAGAACCATCCCATGCAGATGATATTGTCACAAAACGCATTTTAAACTGTGGACAACTGATGGGCATTCCGCTTTCCGACCATGTTATTATCGGGGATCATTCTTACTTTAGTTACAGAGAAAATAACAGGATCGTGGTATAAACCGCGTTCCAAAGGGAGAGAACAATGACAAACAACGTATACGGTATTGATCTTGGAACATGCAATATGAAGATTTACTGCAAATCTTCCAACAAGATCTTAAATGAAAAAAACACGATCGCATTAAAAAATAAAGATGAGATCTACGCTTATGGTAACTCGGCATACGCAATGTATGAAAAGGCTCCGGAGTCTATCCATGTGACATTCCCTGTTACAACAGGTGTTATCGCAGATTTCAACAATCTTCAGTCCATGATACAGCTCTTCTTAGAAACGCATGTTAAAGGAAGCCTGAAGGGTGCAGAATTTATCGTCGCAGTACCAACAAGTATCACGGAAGTGGAGAAAAAAGCGTTCTTTGACATGTTCTATAAGAGCAAGATGAAACCGAAGAGTGTACTTTTATGTGAAAAACCGATCGCTGATGCCGTTGGGTTGGGATTAGATGTCAATGAACCGACCGGTATCATGGTTGTAGACATCGGTGCAGATACAACGGAGATCTCCGTTATTTCACTTGGCGGACTTGTACTTAGTGATCTGCTTCATTTTGGTGGAAATAAGATTGATGAATCCATCATTACCTATGTAAAACGCAATTACAATCTGGTCATCGGACAGAAAACTGCCCAGAGCATGAAAGAACGCTTAGGTTCCGGTATCCCGGGCAATGAAGACACGATGATCGTTGTCGGAAGAGATGTCGTAAGTGGTCTTCCGATTGAAATGGAAATGTCCGGTACTGTAGTATATGAAGCCATCAAAGATAACCTTGAAAGTATCTGTAATTCCATCAAAATGATCTTAGAGAAAACACCACCGGAACTTGCAAAAGACATTATCCATTCCGGAATCTATATCACAGGCGGAAGTTCCCAGATTCACGATCTGGATAAATTATTTGCAGATATCACAGGCATTGATATCAATACCTGTGAAGAACCGGAAGAGTGTGTTGTACGTGGTCTTGTAAAAATTGTATCTGACAGCAAATACAAACATCTGGCATTCAGCATGAAAAGTAAGATCTTGATTTAGGGGATAGTATGAGACGAAAACCAAAATTTGTTCTTCCCACAAAATATATACTGCTTATCTTAAGCGGTGTATGTATTGTGGCAATATTACTCAGTTTTACACTTGGCATATCCGGCGGACCATTAAATACTGTCGCCGGATATGTATTTATTCCAATGCAGCGCGGTATTAATTCCGTTGGCACCTGGATTGGCGAAAAAGCAGACAATCTAAAAAAATTAAATGACGTCATGGCAGAAAACGAAGACCTGAAACATCAGGTAGATGATCTGACAACCGAATTAAATACAATCAAGTTAGAACAATATGAGCTTGAGAACTTAAGAGAACTCTTAAATCTGGACCAGAAATACCCAAGTTATGACAAAGTTGCTGCAAATGTTATCGGAAAAGACGGTGGCAACTGGTTTACCAATTTTACGATCGACAAGGGATCAAACGATGGAATTGAAGTGGATATGAATGTGATTGCAGGAAGTGGTCTTGTGGGAATTGTTACTGATGTAGGACCTAATTATGCAAAAGTATCTTCGATCATCAATGATACCATGAAAGTCAGTGGTATGGTGTCGACCACATCCGACAATCTGATCGTAAATGGCAGTTTACAGGATATGAATGAAAATATGGTCATTGAATTTTCCAATCTCAACGATAAGAATAATGAAGTTGCCATCGGTGATCCTGTCGTTACCTCTTATGTATCAAACCGTTATCAGCAGGGTATTCTGATCGGTTATATCAGTACACTTAGCATGGATTCTAATAATCTTACAAAGTCGGGTACCATCACACCGGCAGTCGATTTTGAGCATATCGAAGAAGTTCTTGTCATTTTAAATAAGAAACAGACAGCAGAATCTTAGAAACAGAGGTTATTTATGAGAAGAAAGATTACCGTATTTATTATTATTGCCGTCTGCTATCTGCTGCAAACGACACTTTTTGATACCCTTTCCTTTGCATCCATATCACCAAATCTTCTGATCATTGTGACATCGTCCTTTGGTTTTATGCGTGGACGCAAAGAAGGGCTTTTTATCGGCTTTTTCTGCGGACTGATCTTAGATATTTTCGGTGGAGGTGTTCTTGGATTTTACAGCCTTCTATATATGTATATCGGTTATATCAATGGAATGTTCCGCAAACTTTTTTACCCGGAAGATATCAAACTGCCACTCGTTCTGATCGCCGGCAGTGATTTGAGCTGCAACCTTCTGATTTACTTTATTATGTTTCTTTTTCGAAACAGATACGACTTTAACTACTATTTTTTACAATTAATGATACCAGAGTTGGTTTATACCATGGTTATAACAATTTTTTTGTATTTTGTAATTTTAAAGATCAACCAGAAACTGGAAGCTATCGAGAAAAGGAGTGCAAGCAAATTTGTTTGATAATATAAAAGAAGCATGCCGTATGTTTTTTAAATCACGGCTTGTTGTGGCAACAGTTGTAATGATCCTGTTGTTTTCCATTCTTCTCTGGCGTGTTTTTTCTCTTCAGATCGTAAACGGAAAAGAATATCAGGATAATTACACGTTAAAAATCGTCAAAGAGCGTACCTTAAACAGTACACGTGGAAATATATATGACCGTAATGGCAATCTGCTTGCCTACAATGAGCTGGCATATTCCATTACAATCGAGGACAATGGTACTTACAGTTCTAATAAAGCAAAAAACACTGCCCTCAATGAGGAGATCGCGCAGGTTGTGACTGCACTTGAAGCCAATGGCGACTCCATTGTCAACGATTTTAAAATATCTATGGATGACAATGGCAATTACAGCTACAATGTAGAAGAATCCGGTGCAACCTGGAAACGTTTTCTGGCAGATGTGTTTGGAGAGGCTTCATTTGAAAGTATGCAGGAAGATGAATCTGACATCATTTCCCGCAACAAACTTGATTTTAAACCGACGGAAGCAACCGCTGCACAGGTTATGCAATATCTGGCGGGCAGCAACCGTTATGCCATTGGAACCGAATATGATGATGCAATGGCATATAAGATTACTGTTGTACGTTTTTCCATGGCACAAAATGCCTATCAGAAATATATTGCAACAACGATCGCAACGAACGTTTCCGAGGAATCGGTTGCCTATATCAGCGAACACGCTGCAGAATTGCAGGGGGTTGAAGTATTAGAGGATACCATACGAAAGTACAACGATAGTGAATATTTTTCTTCCATTATCGGTTACACCGGAAAAATATCCACCGACGAATACAATAAACTTTCAGAGACAGATGATTCCTATACTTTAAATGACGTAGTCGGTAAACTTGGTATTGAACAGTATATGGACAGCGATTTAAAAGGTGAGAAAGGTCATGAAAAGCTCTATGTGGATTATCTTGGAAAAGCGGTAAAAGTCATTGAACACGAAGAACCGCAGGCAGGAAATGATGTCTATCTGTCTATCGACAAAGATCTTCAGATTGCAGTATATAAGCTTTTAGAGCAGGAGATTGCCGGAATCGTATACTCCAATATTGATAATCCTGGATCAGATATCAATATTCCGATCACAGATGTCTATTTTGCACTGATTAACAATAATGTGATTGATTTTTCACATTTTTCAGAAGAAAATGCATCCCCCACGGAACGGGAAGTACAGCAGATCTTTGCCAGCAGACAAAATGCTGTAATTGAACAGATACGCACCGAACTGACCGGAAGTGCACCGACACCATTTGCATCGATGACAGAGGAATATCAGGATTATTTTACCTATATCATAAAAAATATGCTTCATGATAACAATATCCTGTTAAAGAAAAATATTGATACGTCCGATGAGGTTTACCTTCAATGGCAGAATGGGGCGATTGGCCCGCAGGAGTATTTAAACCATGCAATTGCCAAAGGGTGGATCGACATTACAAAGTTTTCCGTAAGTGAAAAATATTCAGATTCTACTGAAATATATGATGCATTGTGTGATTATATTCTAAATGATATCAGTACAGATTCAGATTTTACAAAAATTATATATGAATATTTAATCCAGACCGATGCAATTACCGGAAGACAGCTTTGTCTGATCTTATTTGATCAGAATATTCTGGCATTTGACGAGGATGATATTGCAGGATTATCAGGCGGCACAATTGCACCGGCTTCCTTTATCAAGGAAAAGATCCAGAATCTTGAAATTACACCGGCACAGCTTGCCTTAGATCCATGTGCGGGCTCCTGTGTGATCACAGATACAAAGACAGGGGAAGTTCTCGCTTTGGTAAGTTATCCTGGATACGACGGTAACAGGCTTGCAAACACCGTCGATTCCGATTACTTCAACAGCCTGCAGCAAAATAATGCAAGACCTCTGTACAATTATGCAACCCAGCAGCGGACGGCACCTGGTTCTACATTTAAAATGGTATCAGCGACGGCAGGTCTTGCAGAACATGTGATCAGTACGACGGAGCAGATCCAGGATCTTGGAGTGTACAAAAACGTAAGCAATGAACCGAGATGCTGGATTTATCGTTCTTTCCACGGATCACATGGTCTTATTAATGTGTCTGAAGCACTTAGAGATTCCTGTAACTACTTCTTCTATGAAGTTGGTTACCGTCTCAGTACCAATAATTATGCAATGAGCTACAATAATGATGCCGCAGAAAACGGTATTGAAAAAATTCAGAAATATGCTTCACTTTATGGCCTGAATGAAACAACCGGCATAGAAATTGAAGAGAGCAAACCGCAGGTCGCAGATAGTTTCCCTGTCATGGCTGCCATTGGTCAGAGTAATAATAACTACTCCACGATACAGCTCGCCAGATATGTTACTGCCGTTGCAAACAGTGGTACCGTATATAATTACACACTTTTAAACAAAGTAACGGATTCTGACGGAAACACATTAAAACAATACGAACCGGAGATACGCAATACCGTGGATGTCTTAAGTGACAGTGACTGGGATGCCATTCATACCGGTATACGCATGGTGGTTGAAAATACAAAAGAATTCGATGGATTTCCAATCGAGGCAGCCGGCAAGACAGGTACGGCACAGGAGGATCTGAAACGGCCAAACCACGCTTTGTTTGTCGGTTATGCTCCGTACGATAATCCTGAAATATCAATTGCAACGCGTATTGCAAATGGATATACTTCCCACAATGCGGCAGAAGTTTCAAAGAAGATCCTTGCATACTATTTCAAAGTTGAAGATGCTGATTCTCTGTTAAACGGACAGGCTGAGAATATTAATGCTACATCAAATGGTGTAAATGATTAACATTTGAATAATTCCCGTTTTTTTGCGGGTTTTATTAATAAATCAAAACAGGAGGTTCCCTCATGGGTGAAGTGATTACTTTTACCTCAGGAAAAGGCGGCGTTGGCAAAACGACAACCACAGCTAACGTTGGCGCAGGACTTTCACTGTTAGATAAAAAAGTCGTATTGGTAGATACTGATATCGGCTTACGAAATCTTGATGTTGTCATGGGACTGGAAAACCGGATCCTCTATAATCTGGTGGATGTGCTAAGCGGCAGATGCAGGGCGAAACAGGCAATCATCCGGGACAAACGATTCCCGAATCTCTCTGTGATACCGTCATCCTGTACAAAAGAAAAAATTCTGCTTGATTCTGATCAGATGAAACATCTGCTTGATGATCTAAGACAGGAATTTGATTATATATTAGTTGACAGTCCCGCAGGTATCGATCAGGGATTTTTACTTGCCATTACGGGAGCCGACCGCATTGTAGTGGTCACAACACCTCAGATTGCAGCCATTCATGATGCTGATTGTGTACTTCAGATATTAAAAACACATTATACGGTAAAAACAGAACTTCTGATCAATGGTTTTCGCAAGCACATGGTAAAAGACGGAGATATGCTAAATATCGATGATATCTGTGAACTTTTAGATGTGCCATTACTTGGTGTCGTGCCGGAAGATGAACAGATCATCATTGCCCAGAACCATGGCGAACCGTTGCTGCATCTGGATGGAAATAAAAAGAATGCATTACTTTCTGAGCTCTGCTACAACAATATTGCACGGCGAATCACAGGTGAGGAAGTGCCTCTGTTAAATTACATAAAACAGGGCAGTATTTTTTCGAAGATATTTTTTAAAAAGAAACCTGTGAAAGGAGCGCTGCATGTTTAAAACCCATTCCGGAAATGTTGCAAAAGAGCGCTTAAAGCTGATGATGAATGCAGACCATCAAAAACTGGATGATGCCACTATGGAACTGATCCGTCAGGAGATAGGCTGTGTTATCACGAAATATGTGGTTATAGAGCCGGAGAACATTGAGATTAAAGTAATGTTAAAGGATTACAAGAAAAGAGAGTAGGATAATGTCTAAACTTTATAAACTAAAGAATTATAAATTCATACTGGTAATGTATGTTCTGATTTTAAATACCCTGGGGGTCTTTCTGGTTGGAAGTGCAAGCCCCGGGGATCAGAAAAAACAGATCATCGGTATGGTAAGTGGTATTATTATCATGGTGATTTTATCTCTGATCGATTACAGTTTTATTCTCCGTTTTTCCTGGATCATATATCTGTCTGCTGTCGGACTTTTAGCGCTGGTACTTGTTGCAGGTGATTCTTCAAAAGGCGCACAGCGCTGGTTTGAGATCGGCGGTTTCCGTTTTCAGCCATCTGAGCTTGTAAAAATACTTTTGATCATATTTTTTTCATATTATTTTATGAAACACGAAGAAAAGATCAATTCCGTAAAGGTAATCGTTTCTTCCTTTGTATTACTTGCAATCCCTCTGTTTTTAATTTATAAACAGCCAAATCTATCGACTATGATCGTGATTACTTTAGTTTTTGCCGCATTATTGTTTATGGCAGGCTTAAATTATAAACTGGTGGTCGGTGTTCTTATTATCTGTATTCCGGTCGGACTGATCGGTATGACACTGATCATCCAGGATAAGATTCCGTTTATTCATGCTTATCAGCTTGGACGTATTATGGCATGGCTTTATCCGAATGATTATCCTGATCTTGCTTACCAGCAGCAGAATTCCATCATGGCTATTGGTTCCGGTCTTTTATGGGGAAAAGGACTTAATAATACAGATCCTACATCTGTTAAAAATGGTAACTTTATTCTGGAACCACAAAATGACTTTATTTTTGCAGTTGCAGGGGAGGAACTTGGATTTGTGGGCAGTGCAGTGATCATAATTCTCTTGCTTTTCATCACGATTGAGTGTATATTTATTGCTAGAAAAGCAAAAGACACAGCAGGCAGACTGATCTGTTGTGGTGTAGGCGCACTGGTCGGATTTCAAAGTTTTGTTAATATCAGTGTGGCAAGCGGACTTCTGCCAAATACAGGTGTAACTCTTCCGTTTGTCAGTTATGGTCTTACATCATTATGGTCTTTGTATATAGGTATCGGGCTTGTCTTAAATGTCGGGCTTCAGCCGAAAAAATATTAACAACAGGGGGTCCTACAACATGAACATTGGATTAATAGCACACGATTCAAAAAAGAAACTGATGCAGAATTTCTGTATCGCTTATCGGGGTATACTTTGCAAAAATGAGCTTTACGCAACAGGAACAACTGGCAGACTGATTGAAGAAGTTACAAATTTAAACGTTCATAAATATCTGGCAGGGCATTTGGGTGGTGCTCAGCAGTTAGGAGCTCAGATTGAACATAACGAAATAGACCTTGTTATTTTTCTTCGTGATCCGTTAACACCAAAGTCACATGAACCGGATGTCAACAATGTCGTAAAGATCTGTGATACGCACAACATACCACTTGCTACAAATCTTGCCACAGCCGAGCTTCTGATCAAATCCTTAGACAGAGGCGATTTAGAGTGGCGTGAAATGTACAAATAATGAAAACAAATGAAAAATATGTACGCAGGATATACCTTTGTCTGGTGTATCCTGCGTATTTTGTGAAAGGAATTTTAACATGAAACGATTGCTAGCTGTTGTATGTGTGACAACACTTTTACTTGGCAGTATCACAGGCTGCGGGGAAGAAAAAGTCACCTTGGAACAACCTTATGATATTTACGAGACAACTGGAAGCCTTGGTCTTGGATCAACAGTTTCCGCCGGTGCACAGGAATACTTTTCAAATGATCTCTGTGTTGCAGATGATTTTCCTCTTGGAACGGATACAACTGATTCCCAGGTTGCAGAAGGAGCCGGTACTTTTAATCTGGCAACAAATGAAGTTGTTTATGCCAAAAATATCTATGAGAGACTTTATCCGGCAAGCACAACAAAGATCCTAACTGCATACATTGCTTTAAAGTACTGCACAGATTTAAGTCAGACGGTCACAATCAGCGAAAATGCCGCAAATCAGGCTTCCGATTCCTCTGTCTGCGGACTTCATGCAGGAGATGTGATCCGCATGGATGATCTTTTATATGGTATGATGCTGCGAAGTGGTAATGATGCTGCAATTGCGATAGCTGAGTCGATTTCAGGCAGTGTAGAAGAATTTGCAACGCTGATGAACCAGGAAGCGGCAGCACTTGGTGCAACACAGTCTCATTTTGTCAATCCAAACGGTCTTCCGGATGAAAATCATTATACCTCCGTATATGATCTGTATCTGATTTTCCGTGCTGCATTGCAGAACGAAACATTTGTCCAGATTATAGGCACAACATCTTATGATGTAACTTATCAGGCGGCAGATGGTACAACAGAAGAGCATACATGGGAAAATACAAACCAATATCTGAGCGGTCATGCAAAAGCTCCGGACGGTTTTACTATAATCGGTGGAAAAACAGGTACAACCGGTGATGCAGGATACTGTCTTGTCCTTTATTCTATGAATGAACAATCCCAGCCAATTATTTCTATTGTTCTGAAAGCAGACGCAAAAACAAACCTTTATCTGTTAATGAATGAAATGTTATCCGGTTTTGCAAATTAATTGAAAATATCATTGTGTTTTTTGTATTTATATACTATAATTAATTTATAAAACGAACCGTTTTTATTCATTTTCACGAATATGGACGTTGCATCGAAGGATCAGGAGGGAAATGACCATGATAGAGATTATTTCAGGTGAAAAGGGAAAAGGAAAGACAAAGGAACTGCTTAACAAGGTCAATACATCGATCACATCTGCAACTGGCAATATCGTATATCTGGATAAGAGTCAGAAACACATGTATGAGCTGAATAATAAAATACGCTTGATCAATGTAAATGACTTTCTGATTGATAACTGTGATGAGTTCCTCGGTTTTATCTGTGGTGTGATATCACAGGATCACGACCTCGAAGAAATGTATCTTGACAGTTTTCTTACCATTGCATCAATTGATTCTGATGAACTTTTAAATCATGCGATTCAAAAGCTCGACGTGATCAGTGAAAAATACAATGTAAAATTCATCTTAAGCGTATCGAAAGATGAATCTAAACTGACAGATATTGCAAAAGCAAAAATTGTCATTTCCCTATAATAATGAATATGTAATATCGGTAGTGCACAATATGAACATATCTATTGTTATGAATGAATATGCGGTATGGAAAGTTCTTTATCCATGCCGCATATTTTTCATAACAATAGAATATCTGCATAGTATGCATTCTGTTGTTTAAGATTCACCTACAGAACGGATTCTTCCGAACAGACTGATCAGATATAATCCACCAATTCCCACAAGTGCATAAATTATTCTTGTAAGCCATGACATGTCCCCGAAAAGAAATGCCACCAGATCAAATCTGAAAAAACCGATCAGTCCCCAGTTAATTGCACCGATAATAACCAATGTAAGCAATGTGTAATCAAGCCAGTTTGTATTCATTTTTTAGCCTCCTTTTGCAGATAGTATGCACATTAAAAAAATTTTTATTCATACAAAACTTTTTGATCCACGTTGTTTTCTATTGAATAAAATGTTAGAATAGAAATGTTGAAAATTTTAAGAGGTGAGTAAATTTTTGAATGAACATAAAAAAATAGTAAAATATCGCAAACCGTTCAACATAAATATTGGCGTAATCATTTTTATTATTATTTTCATATATCTGGTTTTTAATGTCTTTTCTTACATTACAACAACACACATTTCCGTTTATGAAGTGGAACAGGGAACCATGGCAGAAAATAATGTTTACCGTGGTCTGGTTCTTCGCGATGAAACAATTGTTACATCACAATATACCGGTTCGCTGAATTATTATGTACGGGAATCTTCGAGAGTCGGATACGGCGATCTGATCTGTTCCGTTGATGAAAGTGGAAGTGTTTCCCAAAAGATCAATGATGTCAGTACAGATGCTTCTAATCTGGATGCCGAGGGACTCTTAGAAATTGAAAATGATATTTCCGATTATGAAAATTCCTATCAGTCACAGACATTTTATAATACTTATTCATTTAAAGAAAATATTGATTCTGCACTGAATGAAGCATTAAGTCTGGAGGCTTTAAACGGATTGGCTGACTATACATCTGCCGGTGGTGGTTCTTCCTTTCATACAGTCACAACTGATACCCCCGGAATCCTTGCTTATTATACGGACGGATTTGAAAACACAACGACAGATAATTTTTCAAAAGAACAGTTTGATGAAGCTGCTTATCAGCGAAATAATTTAAAACAGAATACATCCGTTACCACCGGAGATGCTCTATATAAACTGATCAGTAACGAAGAATGGCAGATTATCGTTCCCATCGCAGATACACTTGCAAATGAACTTCAGGATGATAATACTCTGAAACTTAAGTTTATAAAGGACGGAAAAACAGCATACGCTACCTATGTGATCACAGAAAAGGGTGGTGAAAAATATCTGATTTTAACACTTCGCAATTCTCTGGTACGTTATGCAAAGGATCGTTTTCTGGAAATTGAGCTGCTGCTTACCGAACAGACCGGACTTAAAATTCCAAATTCTGCTATTACCGAAAAAGAATTCTACACCATACCGGTCAGTTACTTTATGAAAGGTGGAGATTCTGATGCCGATGGACTGCTTGTTTCGTCCACAAATAAAAATGGAAAAACAACGACTGAATTTGTTTCCCCAACCGTCTATTATACAACGGATGATTATTACTATATAGACAGTGAAAATGTCACTGCCGGAGACATTCTGGTAAAACCGGATTCAAATGAAACTTACCGGGTCGGATCAGACACTGCAACACTAAAAGGTGTCTATAATGTCAATAAAGGTTACGCTGTTTTCAAACAGATTGATATACTCTATCAGAGTAAAGAATATACCATCGTAAAAACAGGAACTTCCTATGGAATTTCTCTTTACGACCATATAGCCTTAGACGGAGCGAAGATCAATGAAAATGATTTGTTAAAATAATGGAGGAAAAATTAATGTTAAAAGAAAATCTTGCAAATGTAGAGAAAAATATTGAACAGGCTTGTAAAAATGCCGGTCGAAGCCGTAATGAAGTAACCCTGATCGCAGTAAGCAAAACAAAGCCTGTCGAGATGTTACAGGAAATCTATGATGAAAATATCCGTGATTTTGGTGAAAATAAAGTCCAGGAGCTCTGCAGTAAAATGGAGCAGCTTCCATCGGATATCCGCTGGCATATGATTGGGCATCTTCAGCGCAACAAGGTAAAATATATCGTCGGAAAAGTTGAACTGATTCATTCCGTAGATACATACCGCCTTGCAGAAGAGATTAATATTCAGGCAAAAAAACAGAATGTGATCGTCCCGATTCTTGTCGAAGTCAATATCGCGCATGAAGAGTCTAAATTTGGTATTTCCGCAGAAGATGCCATCCTTCTTGTGGAAGAAATTTCCAGGCTTGAAAACATTCGTATCAAAGGACTTATGACGATTGCACCTTATGTTGAGAACCCAGAGGATAATCGCCTATATTTCCGAAAAATAAAACAATTATCTGTTGACATAACAAATAAAAACATAGATAATGTATCTATGGAAATTCTGTCTATGGGAATGACAGGCGATTACATGGTTGCAATCGAAGAGGGTGCTACCATGGTGCGTGTTGGAACCGGAATTTTCGGTGAAAGAAATTATAAACAGGAGTGAGAACATGGGAGTTCTTGATAAATTTTTAAATGCAATGCGTCTGAATCCGGATGATGATGACGATTTTTACAACGAAGACTATGATTATGATGACGATTATACAGAGGACGAGCCAAAACAGACATTTCATCGTGAAAAAAAACGTGATGCTGTGGAAAAAGATTATGATTCGGAACGTTCAAAAGACACTTCAACAAAATCCACCTCAAAGGTTACGCCGATCCGGCCAGCGAAAAAGCAAGCCGGTCCTGGCGGTATGAAAGTATGTGTGATCAAACCTACTTCCGTGGAGGATGCAAGGGAGATTACAGAGACTTTACTGGAAAACCGTACTGTCGTGCTCAATGTAGAAGGTCTTGACGTTGAGATTGCACAGCGTATTATTGATTTTACATCCGGTTCATGTTTTGCGATCAGTGGTAATCTGCAGAAGATTTCAAATTATATCTTCATTATCACACCGGCATCCGTAGATATTTCCGGGGATTTTTTAAGTTTAATGGATTCATTTGAGACAAGGGGTATTCAGACTGATTTTTAATTATGAATGAGCAGGATCTTTGTAAAAAACGCCTGTTAGATCTTTCAAGACAGGCTGATCGGAAGGGAATCGTTTTATTCAGCGATTTCCTTAATTTAAATGAAATGAATATTTACCACCAGTGCCAATCAGGATTTGTAACAAGGACGGAAAGCTATGGCGGTATACCTTATGCAGAGCGTCAGATAATTGCTTTTATTCCTGATGCTCTTTATTATGAGTGGACATATCCGATTGCGGTATTAAAAGTAGAACCGGCATATCCAAAATTTGCAGAAAAATTAGGACACCGCGATCTGCTGGGATCTATCATGACACTCGGTATAGACCGCGCGAAGATTGGTGATATCCTTATGGGTGATGGCTGTTATTATATTTTATGTGAGGAGAATGTTGCCCCATATTTTATGGAACAGCTCACAAAGGTTCGCCACACACTTGTTCATTTAAGTATTGCAGATGCAGACGAAATCAATTTTCATCAGGAATTAATTGATAAAGACGGCATTATCACCTCAAACAGACTTGACGCCGTCATTGCCTGTGTATACCGTTTATCCAGAAGCCAGTCCCAGGAATTGATTCACGCAGAACGTGTATTTGCAAATGGAAAAATCATTCAGACACCGACCTATATCTGCAAACCTGATGATATTATTTCTGTGCGTGGTCACGGACGGTTCCATTTTATTTCCATCTCAGGAGAAACTAATAAGGGTCGTCTGAAAATCAAATATCAGCTATACCAAAGTTAATAAAACTCATAAACAAACGTATAGGAATGGGAATTACTGTGATGTGCTCATTAGATATGGGCAGAAATGGAGATTATTATGTCAAAAAGCATACCGGTTACAGATGGAACAAATGTGATTTATACCATCGAATTAACAAATGATTTTAAGGATCTTTGTAAAGAACTGTCCCGGCTTGGAATAGATTCTGACCGAAAACTTTGTATTGTCACTGATTCTAACGTAGCTCCTCTATATGCAGAAGAAGTAAAAAAACAGCTGTCTACGTCATTTTCAAATATATTTGTACATATTTTTCCTGCTGGTGAGGCAAGCAAAAACACAGATACAGTCGGTACATTATATCAATTTCTGATAGAAAATCACTTTGACAGAAGAGATATTCTGTTAGCACTTGGTGGTGGTGTAGTCGGTGATCTGACCGGTTTTACAGCAGCAACTTACTTACGTGGAATAGATTTTATCCAGATTCCAACCACATTGCTTTCGCAGGTGGATAGCAGTATTGGCGGTAAAACAGGTGTTGATTTTATGCAGTATAAAAACATGGTTGGAGCATTTTATCAGCCTAAACTGGTCTATATGAACCTTTCCGTACTGCATTCTCTTCCAAGGAAACAGATTGTTTCCGGAATGGGAGAGATTATCAAACACGGATTGATCAAAGATGCTGCCTATTTTGAATGGCTTATCGCACATGAAAAGGATATCTGGGCATTAGATCCGCAAATTTTAGAAGAAATGATCTATATAAGTTGTAATATTAAACGTGATGTAGTCGAACGTGATCCAAAAGAACAGGGAGAGCGTGCACTTCTTAATTTTGGACACACGATTGGTCATGCCATTGAAAAACTTTCTGATTTTACACTTTATCACGGAGAATGTGTAGGACTTGGTATTGTTGCGGCATCCTATTTATCCATGCAGCTTGGTCATATCTCTGCAGAAGACTTTGCCCGGATTAAAAATGCGTTATCACTCTTTGAACTGCCGTTGCAGATTGATGGATTTGATGCCAGAGAAGTCCTTTTGGCAACAAAATCTGATAAAAAAATGGTTGGAAACCAGGTTAAATTTATTCTGTTAAAAGAAATTGGAAACGCTTATATTTATCGGGAACTAAGCGATGAACAGATTCTTGACGGTATCCGTTATGTCTGTCATGAATAAAATTATTTTCAAAGAAACGAGGACTCAATGAATCAGCAATCCAAAACTATTTTAAAAAAAGCTATTATTGGTATTTTATGTTCAGTTATTCTGATATTGTTAGACCAGTTTACAAAACATCTTGCAGTAAAGCACCTGAAAGATCAGATGCCTGTTGTTTTATGGAAAAATGTTTTTGAACTCAGTTATTTAGAGAACCGTGGTGCAGCTTTTGGTATCCTTCAGGGAAAACAGTGGCCACTTATCATTTTCACAGTGATTGTTTTAATGATTATCATATATTTATATCTGATGCGTATTCCATCCGAAAAGCATTTCGGATTACTCAATGTAATCGCCATTCTGTTTTTTGGCGGTGCGATCGGTAACTTTATTGACCGGGTCATGCAGGGATATGTTGTTGATTTTTTCTATTTCAGGCTGATCGATTTCCCTGTATTCAACGTTGCAGATATATACGTGACTGTGGCTGCAATACTTTTAATATTATGTCTGTTATTTTATAAAGAAGAAGATTTTGAACGTATTCTTCCGGCAAAAAAGAAAAAATAACAATATCTGCATGCCAGAAATACCGTATCAGACAAGAATGGAGTATTTATGAAACAGGAAACTTTCGAAATAGAGGCAGAATATGAAGGAGAACGCTTAGATAAATATCTAAGCGTTATTTTTGAGCAGTCTGAGAGTACTTCAAATGCACCTTCACGTTCTTTTTTTCAAAAATTAATCAAAGATGGACATGTAACAGTAAATGATTCCCAGGAAAAGGCAAATTATCGTCTGCATATGGATGATCTTGTATGTTTGGAAATTCCCGATGCTGTAGAAACACCGATCCTCCCGGAAAATATTCCTCTTGACATTTTATATGAAGATGATGATCTTCTCGTTGTCAATAAACCGAAAGGAATGGTTGTTCATCCATCCGCAGGCCATTATTCAGGTACTTTGGTCAATGCAGTCATGTTTCACTGTAAGGACAGTCTTTCAGGCATTAACGGTGAAATACGTCCGGGAATCGTACACAGGATCGATATGGACACAACCGGTTCACTGATTGTATGCAAAAATGATGAAAGCCACGTTAAAATTGCCGAACAGATCAAAGAACACAGTGTCAACCGCAGATACCGCGGTATTGTATATGGCGTTGTAATGGATGATGAAGGGACGATCAATGCTCCGATCGGCAGACATCCGACCAACCGGAAGAAGATGGCAATCAATGAAAAGAATGGGAAACCTGCGATCACACATTATAAAGTACTGGAACGTTTTTCAAATTATACTTACATGGAATTCAAATTAGAAACTGGCAGAACCCATCAGATCCGCGTACATATGGCAAGTATCGGTCATCCATTGCTTGGAGATACCGTATATTCCAGTGGAAAAAGTCCATTTAAGACGCAGGGTCAGACACTCCATGCCATGACTATTGGTTTTGTACATCCGTGCACGAATGAATACATGGAGATATCGGCTCCACTTCCGGAATATTTTTTGAAAATATTAAAAAGTTTGCATTAAATTTCGAAAAATTGTTTTATTTTTCGAGAAAGTGTAGTATAATTATACAAAAGAAACAGATGTCTCCATATTAAATTCAAATATTTTGTATATATCATACAAATCTTTCGTAATATGTAATGACAATCTGATGCAAAAGAAAGTGGGGGATTTTTATGTCAAATAAGATATATACCATTGGACGTGAATTTGGAAGCGGAGGTAAAGCAGTCGGTGAGGCGCTTGCTGACAGACTTGGTATCGAATTATACGATAAAGAATTATTACAGCAGGCGGCAAAAGACAGTGGTTTTTGCGAAGAAATTTTTGAAAATCATGATGAAAAACCAACCAGCAGTTTTTTATATTCACTGGTTATGGATACATATTCCGTTGGAAGTTATAATTCTTCACCATTTTTGGATATGCCATTGAACCATAAAGTATTCCTTGCACAGTTTGAAACAATCAAAAAGATTGCAGATCGTGAATCCTGTGTTATCGTCGGCAGATGTGCGGATTATGCATTGGCAGATTATACAGACTGCATCAACATTTTTATTCATGCAGATATGGAGAAACGTGTCAAAGCTGTCAGCAAACGTCTGAATATCACAGAGAACAAGGCGAAAGATCTGATCCAGAAAAAGGATAAACAGCGTGCCAGCTATTACAATTATTATTCCAGCAAACGCTGGGGCGATTCCAACAGCTATCATTTGACTCTTGATGCAGGAAAACTTGGTATTGATGGATGTGTCGATATGATTTTAAAATTCCGTGAAATTATGGATGCACAGAAATAAAATACGAAAAAGAATATGCTTAATATAATTTTATCCTCATCAAAGCCTTTTTACTTTGATGAGGATATTTGATTTTTTAATGTAGAAAAGTGTAAGCAGATCATCCGAAATATGTTAAATTTTTAATAGAATTTTTTTATAAAAAACGAAGAAAAGGGAGTAACTACAGATTATGAGACTCATAGTACAGCGTGTAAGCACAGCTACATGTCGGGTAGATGACCGGATAACAGGAACTATTCAGAAAGGTTTTATGGTGTTAATCGGTATATCTGATTCTGACACAAAAGAGATTGCAGATAAAATGATAAAAAAACTAATTGGACTTCGTATTTTTGAAGATTCTGAAGGAAAGACAAATTTATCATTGCAGGATGTTGCAGGAAGCCTGTTATTAATATCACAGTTTACTTTATATGCAAATTGCAGAAAAGGAAACAGACCGTCTTTTATAGGTGCTGGCAAACCAGATATGGCAAAGGAACTTTATAACTACATTATTGATAATTGTAAGAAACAGGTACCAATTGTAGAACAGGGAATTTTTGGAGCAGACATGAAAATTTCTCTTGTAAATGATGGACCTTTTACAATCATTCTTGATTCTGATGAAATCATTGGATAAAGATTTATTGTATCAGACACAAATTTCGTATGTAGCAGAGTATCAATGTTTTATGTATTGATAACTTTATATATTCGCAAAACACAAGTTTAACGAATAGTTGTGTTTGGAATCAGATGATGTAGCTTGTCAACTCAATATACGCTGTGTCGGCAACATTTCTCATCTGCATTTTTACTAAAAATATTGTATAATAAAGAAAGTTCAGGAGGCTTACATATGAAATTACAGCAATTATACAGCTATACCAGAAAAGCAATTGATGAATATCAAATGATCGAATCCGGCGACAGAATCGCCATTGGTATTTCCGGAGGTAAAGATTCTCTCACACTTTTATATGCATTGAGTGGTTTGCGCCGATTTTATCCCAAAAAGTTTGACTTGTTAGCAGTGTCAGTAAATCTCGGTTATGAAGATTTCGACCTCACTGCCGTATCAGACCTATGTCGTGAACTTGATGTTCCATATCATATCGTTAACACAGAAATAGCTAAAATCATCTTCGAAGAACGTGATGAAAAGCCTTCCTGCTCCTTATGTGCGAAAATGCGCAAAGGAGCATTAAATCAGGCTATTAAGGAACTAGGCTGCAATAAAGTGGCATATGCACATCATATGGATGATGTGATCGAAACTGCATTTTTATCCATGATTTATGAAGGACGTTTTTATGTATTTCCTCCAAAAATTTATATGGCTGATTCTGATCTTACGATAATCCGTCCTCTGATCTATGTATCTGAAGCAGAGGTAAAAGGATTCCGAAATAAATATCATCTTCCAGTCGTAAAAAATCCCTGTCCAATGGATGGTAATACCAGACGTGAATATGTAAAACAGCTTATAAGACAGCTTAATTTGGACAATCCAGGTGTAAAAACCAAACTTTTTCATGCTATCTTAACCGGAAATATACCTGGATGGTCAATTATAAACAACGAACAAAATTAAACTTTATACAAAGTTGTATTCTTTACTCTCATACTTATTATGAAAATAAAATTTTTACTGTAAAGTGCGTAGAATGGAGACCTGCTATGAAAGAAAAAGCATATTATGAAACAATAAATGTAAAGAATGAAGTAAAATTACGAAAACTATTAGAGGCATTACCCCCTTTTTGCAAACAATTTTTTATCGGCATCGAAGCAACCAGCTCCTCCAGGACAAAAATTGCATATGCTTACGATATCGGCTGTTTCTTTGATTACCTGCATACAACAAATCCGATCTGTGCCAAAATGAATATTACTGAGTTTCCCATATCTATTTTAAATGAGATTACACCAATGGATATCGAAGAATATCTCTCTTATCTGAAATATTACGAAAAAGACGGAACGGAACATACAAATGATGAGGTGGGACTAAAACGAAAACTTTCTTCTTTACGCTCCTTTTATCATTACTATTATAAAAATGGACTGATTGAAGATGATCCTACAGTTAAAGTAGACATGCCTAAAATACATGAAAAGAATATCATCCGTCTGGATGTTGATGAGGTTGCAAAACTTCTTGATGAAGTAGAATCCGGTGAAAATCTTACTGCAAAGCAGCAACAATATCACGAAAAAACAAAAGTACGGGATCTTGCAATGATGACACTTCTGCTTGGAACAGGTATCCGTGTTTCAGAATGTGTTGGTCTTGATATGGAAGATGTTGATTTTAAAAATAATGGTATTAAGATTCACCGCAAAGGTGGCGCAGAGGTTGTTGTATATTTCGGAGATGAGGTTCGCAAAGCACTTATGGATTACTTTGTGGAACGTCAGAAAGTTACTGCAGCTGACGGAAGTATTAATGCCCTCTTTTTATCGCTTCAGAATAAACGCATGAGTGTGCGAACTGTTGAAAATATGGTAAAAAAATACTCCAAACTGGTAACAACCTTAAAACATATTACACCGCATAAACTCCGCAGTACCTATGGTACGTCACTCTATCGGGAAACCGGTGATATTTATCTGGTTGCGGATGTTCTTGGCCATAAAGACGTCAATACTACCCGCAAACACTATGCTGCTCTTGATGATGAAAGGCGAAGAAGTGCTGCTAAGTATGTCAAGTTAAGGGAAGTTTAACTGATAGAATATACAAGTATATAGATAAATCATGAGAATAAATACGAAAGACATTTTGTAACGCGATTATTATTGAAATGATATGATACAAAAGTGTTATCCGTTCAAGAACTATATAACACTTTTGTACAATATCCAGAATTTTACATCTCCGGCAACAGAATACTGTTGATTTTTTCTTGAATCCTGTGCTGCACCAGTTCTGCAATCTCATGTGTTTTCAAAGAACCGTATTCGTCAAATAAAATAGGTTTCAGATAATGTACCTGTGTTGTAACAGGTCCCAGATTAAAACTGTTAAAAACCTTATAGGAATCGATCAGAGCAACCGGTATGATCGGTGCTTTTGTCTTTAAAGCAATTTTAAAACTTCCTGCTTTAAAATCACATACATTATTACGATTATTAAAATCATATCCCCCTTCCGGGAAAAGAATATAACGTTTGCCCTGTTTGACATCTTCTGAAACTTCATTGATGATCGTAAGTGCCTGTCTTACATCTTTTTTATCAAGACGTTTTCCCTGCAGCAGATCAACAAATTCCCGGACAAGAATTGTATTGGACTTTGCGCGATCCATAACAATGGAACACGGATTTTTATGTGTATAGATAATACCAAGTGCATCATATTTTCCCTGATGATTCGGATACATCATATAACCACCCTCAGATGGGAGATTCTCCAATCCATATGCTTTTGTTTTAATTCCACCAGTCGTTTTCATAAGGCGGATCACGTGGCGCGCAAGCTCATATCGCTCTTCTTCTGAATATTTTTCAGGATGATCCGCTTCCTTTCGCATCTTTGGAATCATATATGGTGCCCTGAAAAGATTCATAAGAATTACATAAATAAACTTTAACATAACTTCAATGCTATCCTCCGTACCTGGCACAGAAACATCCTGAAAAATTCATTCTACCCAGTGATGCTTTTTTGCCGAATGTAACTATTATAGCCTATTTTGAAGAAAAATACAACATTCTTACATATGGCTCCGTCAAGGTCTATTTTAAGTATTCTGCTGAATAATATGGTACCGTCAGATATTCCCCCTCATGGATGTCATCCGGGAAAACATGATTGATCGTACATACTTCTTCTATATACTCTGAAGTATCTTTATAATCATCTGTCATATATATCCCCGCAATGTCACTCAATGTCTGTCCCGGTATGATCTGTATGCTGGTGTAATATTTATAAGTAGTACTCGATTCACCGGCTGCCTGCGCACGGATAGTACCAAAACATGTAAAGCAGATAATTCCAAATAATACCATTGATAATGCGATCAAAAAAACTGGTTTCTGATTCTTCCTATTCTCTCTTATGCTTCTCATAAATAACCTCCATCTAATGCGAACATATGTTACGAACAACTGTTTGTATATCTGTATCATAATACACGAACATTTGTTTGTCAATAATAAAATCGAACAAATTTTCGGAATATATGTTTGCATTTCTGTTTGTAATATGATAGAATAAATAATAAACACAGGGCAGAATAATCCCTTTACAAATTGATGAAATATATTTTATCGTATAACAGGAGGCACTTTATGGCATATGGCAAAATCAGCAGTAAGCAGCAAGAAATATTAGAATATATCAAGCAGGAAATTTTAAACAAGGGTTATCCTCCTGCTGTTCGCGAGATCTGTGAAGCAGTTCATCTGAAGTCAACCTCTTCTGTTCATTCACACCTTGAGACACTTGAGAAGAATGGCTATATCCGAAGAGACCCTACAAAACCACGTGCAATCGAGATTATTGATGACAATTTTAATTTAACCAGACGTGAAGTTGTTAATGTTCCTATCCTCGGTCAGGTAGCTGCCGGTCAGCCGTTACTTGCTGTTGAAAATATCGAAAATTACTTTCCGATTCCTACTGAGTTTATGCCGAATGCAGAGACATTTATGCTAAAGGTAAAAGGTGACAGTATGATCAATGCAGGAATATTTAATGGTGATAAGATTCTTGTACAGAAACAGTCTGACGCACAGAATGGAGATATTGTTGTTGCTCTTGTAGATGATTCTGCAACAGTAAAGACTTTTTATAAAGAAAATGGTCACTATCGCCTGCAGCCGGAAAATGACACCATGGATCCAATTATTGTAAACGAATGTTCGATCCTTGGAAAAGTATTCGGTATTATGCGATTTTTAAATTAAAGAGAAAAAGAAAAATCACCAGCTTTTCATTATGATCTGGTGATTTTTTCTTCATATGAGATTTATATATGCAAAAATAGTTTCTATTTATAATATCTGATTACCTTTATAAAATTTTATCCCTTACAGTTCATCCACACTGATTTCTTTACCATCTTTCCAGATACGTTCCAGATCATAAAACAGTCTGTCTTCCTTTGAAAAAATATGAATAATGATATCATTATAATCCATCAGAATCCATGTAGATGACTGGTTACCTTCTACCTGTCGTACTTTAAGATCTGCTTTATACAAAGCCTCATCGACTGCATCGCGCATTGCCTGGATCTGGTTCTGATTCATTCCATCTGCAATGATAAAAAAATCTGCGATCGGTGAAATCTCACGGATATCAATTACTTTGACATCCTCTGCTTTTTTATCTTCCAGTGCTTTTACTGCTATTTTACAATATTCTGCTGAAGTCATAAATTTACTCTCCTATTATTCTGTAGATTTTCCGGTACTGTTCATTCACAGCCAGGAATAGATTTAAGTTTCAAAATATTAATTATGATTTTTCCTGTACTGCCGGTAAAAATCATACGTCATCTTTGTCGTTGCATCAATGCTTCCACCCCGGCTGGACAAATAAGCAAGCGTGTCATGCAGTATTTCCGCCATACAGGCATCTAAATCCTCGAAGGCAATCTTTCTTATATAAGGAAGATTCTCAGCCTTATCGCGCCCAGGCTCAATATAATCTGCAATATAGATGATCTTATCTAAAAGGCTCATATCCGGCTCACCTGTCGTATGAACTTTGATCGCATGCAAAATCTGCGGATCAGACACCTCGTACACAGTTTCAGCCAAAAAGGCTCCTAATTTTGCATGTAACAGATATGGGCTTTTGTATTCTACCGGATTGATCAGAATATGATTTTGCTCACACATTTCTATTTTCTGGTCATTCGGGATGCATTTTGCACAATCATGAAGTAACCCTGCAAGCATTGCCTTTTCCATGGAATACTCATGTGCCATGGCAAGACATCCTGCCGTATACATAACACCTTTTGTATGTTCGTAACGTCCTTTATCCAGTTCTTTTTTTAATTTTTTTCGAATTTCAATAAGTTCCATGATGCCCTCCATTCCTGCCCGTTTCACAATGAAAATACCATTTTCATCACAGGTCTGTGACATGACATAAATCCTGTGTGCCTTATCCCCTATTTTTCTTCATATAAATGGCGTTTCTTAATATATGTCATTACTTTAGAAGGAATCAGGGATATATCTGTCTTTCCACATTTTAAAGCTGCCCGGATCTCACTCGATGAAATATCTGTTTTTCCACCTGTAATTGGATAAATTTCAGCCGGAAACAATTTTTTCAGGGCAGAAATCTTTTCCTCAACTTCCGACAAATTCATATCATCACGTACCGCAGCCAGAATAACTGCCTTTTCGCAAATAATCTCTGGATGATACCATTTTTCAAGATAATCAAGTGAATCTGCACCCATAATAAAGAAAAATTTTATATCCGGATATATTTCTTTTAATTTTGCGAGCGTCAGATAAGTATAACTTGTCCCTTCCGCATCGACTTCAATTCGCGAAAGTTTAAAATATGGGATATCGCAGATAGCCAGCTCTGTCATTTCTGCCCGGATGTCTGCGGCTGTCATTTTATTTTCATCTTTATTTGGTGAATGACCTGCCGGAATAAACCATACCTCATCTAATGCAAATTCTTCATATGCACTCTGTGCAATATTTAAATGTCCCTTATGAATCGGATCAAAAGAACCGCCTAAGATACCAATTTTCTTTAAGTGTTTTTGTCCGACCCTGCACTCTGCTTCTAACATATCAGCCTGGCAGCTCGTACTTGGTATTTTTCTTTGCCTGACGGAATAAAATGATTTTCTTTCCAATTACTTTTACAACATCAGAATGTGTTCGTTCTGCTGTCATTGCAGCGATTTCCCTCGGATCATCGATACAGTTTTTTAATACAGCTACTTTGATGAGTTCTCTCTTTTCTAAGGCTTCATCCAACGCCATGATGATCTCCGGCGTAAGGCTTGCTTTTCCGATATGAAAAATCGGATCCATTGTACTTGCACACCCACCAAGGTATGCGCGCTGTTTACTTGTTAATGCCATAACGTTCCTCATTTCCGCACCTCTTTCCGGTGCCATTAATATCACATCAGTTTCTTATTATTTATAATAATCAAATTCAAATCCATACATACGCACAGTATCACCATCTTCGATTCCCTGGGCTTCTAGCTCCTTTAAGATTCCCTGTTCTTTCATAAATTTCTGGAAGAATAAAAATCCTTTTTCGGAATCGATATTGGTATAACCAAGCATTTTTTCAATCTTTGGTCCCTCAATCTCAAATGCTCCGTCTGCCGCCTGTGAAATCGTGTAAGGCTCATCCTTAAAGAATCGTAATGCCGGATCAAACTCAGGTTCATAGATCACTGGTTCGCTGCTGCAGTTATCGAGAAGTTCCTGCACATGATACAGTAACTCTTTTAATCCCTTGCCACTGACTGCCGAGATTGGGAATACACGGATTCCGTCTTTTTCAAACTCCTGTCTTAAAGACTGGACGATCTCATTTTCATCCCCATAAACAGCATCCATTTTATTTGCTGCAATTACCTGTGGCTTGTCTAAAAGTTTTGGATCATATGCCTCTAACTCTTTCATGATGGCACGGATATCTGCAATCGGGTCACGTCCTTCCGTTCCGGCTGCATCAACCACATGGATCATAACTTTTGTACGCTCAATATGGCGTAAAAACTCAAGTCCAAGTCCGATGCCTTCCGATGCACCCTCGATCAGTCCAGGAATATCTGCAATCACAAAGCCCTTTGCACCATCTAAATCTACAACTCCAAGATTTGGCTGCAATGTCGTAAAATGATAATTGGCAATCTTTGGCTGTGCATTTGTCACCCTTGATAATAACGTTGATTTTCCAACGTTCGGAAAACCAACCAGTCCAACATCTGCGATTACCTTTAACTCCAGCTTTACTTCAAGTTCGATCGCATCTCCACCAGGCTGCGCATACTTCGGTGCCTGCATGGTAGAAGTTGCAAAATGCTGGTTTCCAAGACCGCCACGGCCACCTTTTAAAATTACCTGCCTGCGGTTATCGCCGGACATATCAGCGATCACTTTTCCGGATTCTGCATCTTTAATTACCGTTCCAGCAGGAACTTTTAAGATCAGATCCTCACCATTCTTACCATGGCAGTTACGTTTTCCGCCCTCTTCTCCAGGCTGTGCGGCAAATTTTCTTCTGTGACGGTAATCAGTAAGTGTATTTAATCCGTCGTCAACCACGAATACAATATCACCGCCGCGTCCGCCGTCTCCGCCATCCGGACCACCATCCGGTACATATTTTTCCCTGCGGAAACTAACATGACCGTCTCCGCCTTTTCCTGATTTTATAATAATTGTTGCTCTGTCTGCAAACATATTTTTCTACCTCAAATTTAACAAAAACATGTACATAAAGCCGTTATCATCATAACCTCTGGTACATGTAAATTATCTGTCACATTCTTAATACAAATAGAACCCGGCTATTACATCCATCTGCGATGGATGTGCCATCTGTGATGGGTGTTCATAGTCGGGTCCACAGTACATCTTATTCAGCTACTGGATAAACGGAAGCCTGTTTTTTATCTCTTCCTTTTCTTTCGAATCTTAAGATACCATCTGTTAAAGCAAATAATGTATCATCTCCACCGATACCTACATTAACGCCTGGATGAATCTTTGTTCCACGCTGTCTGTATAAAATGTTTCCAGCTTTTACAAACTGTCCGTCTGCTCTTTTTGCTCCTAATCTCTTAGATTCGGAATCACGACCGTTCTTTGTAGAACCAACTCCCTTTTTATGAGCAAAAAACTGAAGGTTCATATTTAACATGTCTTACACCTCCCTGAATTTTAGAATGATATAATCATTTCCATAAGTGTTTTGTATTCCCTGCAAACCTAAAACCAATGACCTCATAAGTAGATCGGCATCATGTCCTGCCGGGGAAGAAAACGATAAGCTTATCTTTCCTGTCTCCTCATCCGAATCAGTAGAAAAGGCATCTTTCGTATATAAGCCGAGACTGTTTACCGTATTGATGACCAATGCGGAAATCCCTGCACACACAATATCTTCGCCTTCCTCTGCATATCCGGCATGTCCAAGACATTCAAAGCCTAAAAACTCGTTGTCACGGTTTCTGAAAATCGTTATCTTTGTCATAACAACTTTCCCTGTCGATTACGCGTTGATCTTTTCAATCTTAACCTGTGTAAACGCCTGTCTGTGACCGTTTTTCTTGTGATAGCCAGTCTTTCTCTTGTACTTGTAAACGATAACTTTTTTACCTCTGCCCTCTTTTACGACAGAAGCCTCAACAGAAGCGTTTGCTACATCAGAGCCAACTTTGATACCGTTGTCAGATACAGCTAAAACCTGATCAAAAGTTACTTTCTCACCAGCTTCTTTTCCGAGCTTTTCAATGGTAATGATATCGCCTTCGGATACTTTGTACTGTTTACCACCTGTTGCTATAATTGCGTACATATGGCACCTCCTATTATCATTACTCGCCAGTTATGGTGCCTTCTATCTGGTTTTAATACAGAATAGACGGACTTTTAGACCTCACTGTGCGGCATACTTCGTTACTTTAGCATATTTTTTTTATTACGTCAACTGTTTTTTTCATATTTCAAAAATATTTTTAAATAAAAGCAAAATATATTAAAACTAATGCTCCAAGAACAATCCTGTACCAGCCAAATACTTTAAAGTCATGTTTTCTGATATAGGACATCAGGAAACGGATCACAATAATTGAAACAAGGAATGCCACCACTGTTCCAACTCCTAAAATGATAAGCTCTGCTCCAGTAAATGCGAATCCGAACTTTAAGAGTTTTAACAGACTCATGCCAAGCATAACCGGAACCGCAAGATAAAATGTAAATTCTGCAACGGCAACACGTGAAACACCGATGATCAGTCCACCGATGATCGTTGCACCGGAACGAGAAGTTCCCGGAATTATGGAAAGCACCTGAAATAATCCGATCATAAACGCTGTCTGATAAGAAATATCAGCCAGTGTCCTGATCTTCGGTTCTCTTGTCTTATTCCAGTTTTCGATCAGAATAAAAGCTACACCATAAAAGATCAGTGCAATGGCAATTACGACCGGAGTATGAAGATGTGCTTCAATATAATCATCAAATAAAATCGTAACAGCCGCTCCCGGAATGCATGCTACAACTACCTTAAACCATAAAGAAAATATATCTTTTCTTATTACCGGCTTTGTTTTATCTTTAAACTGAAACGGAAACATCCGGTTCCAATAAAGAACAACGACTGCAAGGATCGCACCGAGCTGGATAATAATAAAAAACATTTCTTTGAAAGAATCGCTTGCGTTTAACTGCAGAAATTCATCAACTAAAAGCATATGTCCGGTGCTGCTGATCGGCAGCCATTCTGTAATTCCCTCCACGATTCCAAGAAAAATTACTTTTAAAATCTCAATAAAACTTAAATCCATTTTACACTCCATTCCTGTCAGGATAAACTCTCCCGCAATGATTTTTTTATTTTTTTTCTGGTAACCTCTACCAGACCGAGTTTTGTCATCTCGACAATCTGCGTTGGTACCGGATCTTTTTTCAATGCCGCTCCAAAAGCATTCAAAAGTTCCATTTCTGCCTTCTTTGATTCCAGATTAATAAAATCAACGATCACAATTCCCGAAATATTGCGGAGCCTTATCTGCCGTGCAATTTCTTCTGCAGCTTCTATATTCACTTTAAGGAAATTTTCCTGCATTTCTTTTTTTGCAATATTCTTTCCGGTGTTTACATCGATCACCGTCAATGCTTCTGTCGGCTGGATGACAAGGTACGCTCCAGACTTTAGCCATACCCGCTCCCTCAATGCATCATGAAGCTGCGAAGCAATTCCACTAAGGGTAGCTAACGAAATCATTTCGTCATTATAATAACGGATTTTTAATCCATGCCCGGTAAGTACTTCATCTACTCTCGATTTAATACTGCCTCCGGTCACAAGCTGCTCTGTGCCAATGCCATACATGCCACAGATTGATTCATAAATTGTCCGGTCATCTGTCACAACTTCTTCCAGATCTGTTTCATAAAGCCCGTTTAACATCTTCTTCCACGGCTGATCCTCTTTATGAACAAGAGAATAGCAGTTTAAATGTTTTGAACCTGAAATACTTCTTTCGACCTCTTTTTCAAGCTGAATTAATTCAAAAAGCAGTTCATCTTTTGATGCCTGCGCTGCATTCGTACGGATGATCACACCACATTTTAACTGATCTTCCTTTGGCAGAAAACTTTTCACAGTGTTTAACAGTTCTTCTCTTTTTTCATTTCCAAGTTTAGAAGAGACACCGATCTTTCGTTTTCCAGTCGTAAGGATCACATATTTTCCAGTGAAAGTAAGGTTTGTGCTTACGGAAGGATCCTTTGTCTTTAACGCTTCTTTTACTACCTGGACAAGAAGTTCATCTCCTGCACATATCGCCTTTTTTTCGGACTGCTTCTTGGTAAAAACCGGATTTTTCAATTCCTGTAACGGAAGATAACAGTTTTGTCCCGGAGCAATACGGACAAATGCGGCATTCAGATTCTTTACAACATTTTCCACCCTGCCGATATAAATATTTCCAAGTAAAGACGTCCCTGTCAGAGATTCCGGCACCACTTCTATTAATTTTTTCCTGTCATCACAGAGAGCTGCAATGCGGTATTCTTTTTTTTCTATTTCTGTCGTTGTAATGATAAAACGGTTCATCGGATCACTTCACCCATTTTTCCAAGGGAGATAAATCCATCACCTGCAGGATCTATTGCATACACATCCCTGCGGTGAATCTGGATCGCATTCTGGTCATAAGTATAACCCATCGCCTGAAACATTGCTTCAAGTACAAGTTCCGGTTTTAAGTTATCAGTACTTCCGGTGGATACCTTTAAATAAAACACTGGTCTGCCTTCTCTTTCTGATACGTCAAATGCATATACAAGCTGCTTTAAGTCCATGACTTTCTCGCTCTTTTTTGTCTGTTTCGTGACCAGAAATTCTTCTTTTTCTGTAAAATATCTGCGGATACCATCTGCAAAAGCAGGAACATCTGCAGCCGGTTCATAACCATCTTTAAAGTAAAGGTCATAATCTGCAGCAGCTACCATGGACATTGCTGTTTTGGCGTTGTCCGGCAGTTTTACATATTCAGTAACTTCCACACCTTCCACCATAGTATCGTTCAGCGCCTTGATCGATGCTTCACTTGATCTGGTAGAATTTACTTCAATATCAAGATACTCCCCATCACTGGTGATTCCTACACCTAACGGTGCCGCAAAAGACATGATCTGGTGCGGGGAAAAACCTTCTGAATAACAGATATCAATTTCTGCCCTGCGCATTGCTTTCTGAAAATAACGCATAATATCCAGATGTCCGATAAAACGCATTACTCCGTATTTATGGAATTTAATCCTTATTTTTATCATAATGTCAACCTTACATTAACCCTTTCTTCTTTTACATTAAGTATCTCATGTAAAACATTAAGTATCTGTTCTTAACGCTCTGCCATACAAACTCCTGTTTTAAACCGGGCTGCACCACATCCGGAACAGCGCATCCTGCAGTTTGGAGTTACATTCTCTCCCATAGCATTTTGCCATTCACGTTTTAAGAATTCTTTTGTCACACCCGTATCAATAAAATCCCATGGAAATACTTCGTCGAGGGAACGTTCTCTCTTGGTGTAAAAGTCCATATCTACACCGCATTCATCAAATGCATCTAACCATCTCTGATAACCAAAATATTCGGACCACGCGTCAAATATGCCGCCATGCTCATAAACAGTACGGATCACACTTCCAACTTTACGGTCACCACGTGCTAATACCCCCTCTAATACTGTCACGTCTGCTTCATGCCAGTTATATTTGATACTTTTACGGTTTAACTGTTCCTTTACCGTATCATTTACAACCTTCGCACGTGCAATATAATCTTCCGGATCATGCATGGATGCCCACTGGAACGGTGTAAAAGGCTTTGGCACAAAAAATGATGTTGAAATTGTGATCTGGCATTTACCATTCCGCCTGTCCTTCGGGATCTCATAATACCGCACCGCAATATCATTTGCCAGTTCCGGTATTGCTTTCATGTCTTCTTCTGTTTCTGTCGGAAGTCCTAACATAAAGTAAAGTTTTACCTTATTCCAGCCACCCTCGAATGCCATACCGGCACCTTCTAAGATAACCTCTTTTGTAAGTCCTTTATTGATAACATCTCTAAGCCGCTGGGAACCAGCTTCCGGGGCAAATGTCAGGCTGCTTTTTTTGATATCCTGTACTTTTCCCATAACATCTAATGAAAATGCGTCGATACGCAAAGATGGAAGTGAAATATTAACTCCCTTCCCTTTAAATTCTTCAATCAGAAATGTAACAAGTTCCTGCAGCTGTGAATAATCAGAGGAACTTAAAGAACTTAAAGAAATCTCTTCATGTCCGGTTGACTTTAACATCTTGTACGCAAGTTTCTTTAAACGTTCCACATCCTTTTCACGTGTCGGACGGTAAACCATACCAGCCTGACAGAAACGGCAGCCACGGATACATCCCCTTTGGATTTCAAGAACAACACGATCCTGTGTTGCCTTGATAAACGGTACGATCGGTTTTTCCGGGTAAACAGCCTGTGTCATATCGGTAACGATCTGCTTTGTGACTGTACGCGGTATATCCTCAAAAATCGGTTCAAATTCTGCGATCGTGCCATCTTCCTTATAACTTACTTCATATAAAGATGGTACATAAATACCAGGAATCTTTGCCGCCTCATGTAAAAACTCTTTGCGCGAAGCACCGCTCTGTTTCTTTTTTTTGTACAGATCAAGCAGTGTGTCATAGGAAACCTCTCCTTCTCCCATATAAAACAGATCAAAAAATTCTGCGATCGGTTCAGGATTATAAGTACATGGACCTCCACCGATCACGATCGGATCATCCTCTGTACGGTCTGCCGCCTCAATCGGGATCTGACTTAAATCTAAGATCTGTAAAATATTGGTATAGCACATTTCATACTGGATCGTGATTCCTAAGAAATCCGCATTTTTAACCGGCTGCTGTGATTCTAAGGAAAACAGTGGAATCTTCTCATCCTTTAAAATTTTATGCAGATCCGGCCACGGAGAATATACACGCTCACACCAGACATCCTCCCTTTTATTTAACATATCATATAAGATCTGGATACCAAGGTGTGACATTCCTATCTCGTAAACATCCGGAAAGCACATCACGAACCGGATATCAACCGCATCTTTATCTTTTATCACACTATTTAATTCGTTACCTATATAGCGTGCTGGTTTGTCGATCTTCATCAGTATCTCATCGGATAAAGCTAATTTTGTCATTTAAAAAAATCCTTTCTCTTTTCTCTCTTGCGCTCAATGTATCATAACATAATTTTTGAGATTTGTATAATAATGATTATCACAGATCATTTCTGTGACCGTCTGTGTGCTGTAACCACAAATATCCGTATGTGTATACATACAGGCTAAAAAAACTGCAAAAATGCATAAAGAAAGAAAAATACGCAGTTTTAGTGCAGCTGCAAATCCCATTTCCGGTGCAGAATACTCTGATTCTCCTGTCCGCCTTTTTTGCATGCCGTTTTCCTCATAAAAAGAGTCACGGATATTCTGCACATATTCCCTTCGTCTGTCTATTATTTGTCTGTCCATAAAAATCTCCATTCTTGCGTGTGAAAAATGTATTTTTCACACTATCCTCATTTCCAAGCCAGTCTGTCTGTATATAATTATATTACATACAAATGTTTTATATGCGGCATTGATTTACCATAAAAATATTATGTATACTTATCGTTTTATTTTTTCTTTCTTGAAAATGGGATCTGAAGCCATTTCAGTAATGTATTATCAAGGATCATTGCACCGAATGCCGAAATAAAAAGTGTCAGGACCATCATAACGATACAGCCACCTGCAATGCCACCGCTCAATACATCAACCTGTAGCTTCTGCTTTACCACAAAATGAAGTACACCCCAGTGGATCAGTAAAATAGAATAACTGTACCGGCTGATCCACTGCACAAAAAAACTGTTTTTTGTTTTCTGAACTGCAAGTCTTTTTACCAATATAAAAATAGCTGCTGAAAATGCCATCATTGTCGGTGAATTCTGATAGATATAATCTACATAATTATTTCCGTTCCAGATCCACATACATGTTTCCAAAAAAGCAAGGAAGCCCGCCATCAAAAAAACATTTTCCATTTTTCTGCTGCATTTTTCGGCAAGAAAATATCCAAACAAAAAAGTTCCCGCAAAAGAATCTACAACGATTCCAAACACAGATTTTACCCCAAACAAGGGCAGATAAGTATCCAGCGTGCAGATGATAAATATTACTCCGATCACACCCGACAACACATTATCCGGTATATTGTGTACGATATACCGGATAAACGGTGTCAACACATACAACCAGATAATTACATAAACAAGCCAGAAATGCGGTGCCTCCACCGGGGCACCTGTTAAGACCCGTTTTAACATCAGAAACCAGTGGTCTGGTTTCAGCCAGTCAATCCCCTCTTTTGCAACAACATAGAGGATATAATAGACAACCAGAGGTATCGCTACTTTCGTGAAACGTTTTCGAAAAAAAATACCGGCCGGCTCATTTTTTACCGGAAGCAGCAACGCTCCGCTTAACATTACAAAAAGCAGATTACAGGATAAAAAAATATAATTAAAGATGGTAAGCACCCGAAATGCGATACTTCCGTATTCTGTCATGGACGCAGCAAGTGAAACTGTATGTACCCCGATCACAAATACGGTTGCTATGACACGCAGATCATCAATGTAGATCTTACGATTTTTTATATTCTTATTTCCAATAAATATTTGTTTTATTTTTTCCAGCATAGGATTCTCCCTTTTGCGGCTTTTATGTGATTATGGATTTTCCCTATTACCCAAAAAAACTTTGCCGTACTTTTCAGTATAGCAAAGTTTTTCTATTCCCTCAACCGTTGAATATGTAATTATTATCTCTGGGAAAGTTCCTGAGTAATCTCCTCCCAGGTAACTCCTTTTTCTGCCATTAAAACCATCATGTGATACATAAAATCAGATATCTCGTATTTGATATCTTCCGAATCCGGATTTTTAGCGGCAATGATGATCTCTGATGCTTCCTCACCGATTTTCTTTAAGATCTTATCAAGTCCTTTATCAAACAGATAGTTGGTATAAGAACCTTCTTTTGGATTTGCCTTACGGTCTAAAATGATTGCATAAACATCTTCTAATACCTTAAGCGGATTCTTCTCCATGTATTCTTTTTTAACGATCTCGTTAAAGAAACAGGAAACATTTCCGGTATGACATGCCGCACCGATCTGTGATACTTTTGCTAAAATTGTGTCATAATCGCAGTCAGCAGTCAATGACTTTACATACTGGATATGACCCGATGTCATTCCTTTGATCCATAATTCCTGACGGCTTCTGCTGTAATAGGTCATCTTTCCAATATTAATCGTCGTCTCAAATGCCTCTTCATTCATATATGCAAGCATCAATACTTCATCTGTACGATAATCCTGCACGATAACCGGAACCATACCATCTGAATTTTTCTTTAAATCTGCCCATTTTAATGCAGGTTCAAAGTTATCCATCTTAATTCCACCTGCGGAAAGCTGGGACTTTATTTCCATGATATCTGTTTCCGGATCATTGATAAAAGAACCGGCGATTCCACGCACATTTTCCCGTTTTAATGTCTCAATAATTTTTTCGTAATCACATTCCTCAAAATATACGACATAAGGAACATCCGTAATATTTTCGATCGCAGTCAGAACACCGGTATTTAAAACCAGAAGCTCATGAAAATGCTCCTGCATTTCCTCCTGATGTTTAAAAACAAAATCAACATTTGCTACTGATACGAGGATGCGTTCTTTTCCAAAACGATCGCTTGCCTCTCTTGCGATATCCATACTGTTAGATTTCGCACCGTTTACAATAACCTGCAGACATCCGGCATAAATAAACTTCTTAACATCTTCAAAACGGCTGATATTCCCGCCGGCACAGACTTTGATTTCAACATTACGATTGATGTTTTTGATCGTTTGAATATTTTTTTCATGTTCTTCATCATCCTCCGATAGATCAAAGATAATGATCTTATCAATACCACTGTCATTATAAAGACGTGCAAGACTGATCACATCCCATCCCATCGGTTCAAAATTATCCATACCTTTTACAGCCTGTCCATTTTTCAGATAAATGGTGGCGACAATGTTTTTATGTTCCATATTATAAAACTCTCCATTCCTGCATTTTCCTGATAAGCGATATACTTTTCTCTTTCATTGATCACAGATTCATTTCTGCAGGAATTGTCAAGTCTCCTACAGACTGCCCTTTGTGGACAGCACATCTGTGATACGTGGGTCATAACCGGTTGCTTCATCTAAAGCTCTCGCAAAAGCTTTAAACATTGCTTCGATCATATGATGATTATTGCCTCCTGACAGTACACGGATATGCAGATTCATACCCGCCGCATAAGAAACGGCATAGAAAAATTCTTTTACCATTTCCGTATCCATATACCCCACCCGTTCTACGGTAAATTCACCGTCAAAAACAAGATACGGTCTGCCGGAAAGATCCACGGCACAAAGCACTAAAGTTTCATCCATCGGCAAAATACAGCTTCCAAAACGTTTGATGCCTTTTTTATTTTTTAGTGCTTTACGGATCGCATTGCCAAGCACGATTCCGGTATCCTCGATCGTATGATGGCAGTCTACCGCAAGATCCCCTTCTACTTTAACATCAAGATCAAAGAAACCATGTCTTGCAAAGCCGTCAAGCATATGATCAAAAAAGCCGATTCCGGTATCAATATCTGCTTTACCGGTTCCATCTATGTTCAGATTGATCTTTATATCTGTCTCTTTTGTTTTTCGTATGTACTCCGCTGTTCTTTCCATTTTATCACATTCCTCTCTAGTCTTCAAACCGTACCCGGATTGAATTTGCATGTGCAGTTAACTGCTCACATTCAGCAAACTGTACGATATCTTTATAGATCGGTTCAAGTGCCTCCCTTGAATAAGAGATAATACTTGATTTTTTGATAAAATCATCCACACTAAGCGGCGAGAAAAATTTTGCTGTTCCGTTGGTCGGCAGCACATGATTTGGTCCGGCAAAATAATCACCAAGCGGTTCACTTGAATATTCTCCGACAAAGATTGCTCCTGCATTGCGGATCTTTGTCATTGTCTCAAACGGATTCTTTGTAACAAGTTCAAGATGTTCCGATGCGATCTCATTTACCGTTGCAATGGCTTCATCCATATTTTCTGCTACCAGAATATATCCATAATTATCTAAGGATTTCTGAATGATCTCTTTTCTGGATAACTGCGCCACAAAGCCTTCCACTTCTTTTGATACCTGCTCAGCCAAGGTTCTGCTTGTTGTGACAAGGATCGCAGAAGCCATTTCGTCATGTTCCGCCTGTGAGAGAAGATCTGCCGCAACAAATCGCGGATTTGCTGTCTCATCTGCCAATACCATGATCTCACTCGGTCCTGCGATAGAATCAATACTTACAAAACCAAATACGGCTTTTTTTGCAAGTGCCACGTAAATATTACCAGGACCTACGATCTTGTCTACTTTCGGAATACTTTCCGTACCAAATGCCAGTGCTGCGATTGCCTGTGCCCCACCGACTTTATAAATAGCATCCACACCTGCCTCTTTTGCAGCGACCAAAGTTGCCGGATTGACTTTTCCGTCTTTTCCAGGCGGCGTTGTCATAACGATTTTCTTTACACCTGCAACTTTCGCCGGAACGATATTCATAAGCACAGAAGACGGATAAACCGCCTTTCCCCCCGGTACATAGACACCGACTTTCTCTAAAGCTGTCACTTTCTGACCTAAAATAATTCCGGATTCCTCAGAGTCAAACCAGGAATACTGGCGCTGCTTCTCATGATATTTACGGATATTTACCAATGCTTTACGGATCACTGCAAGCAATTTTTCATCAACTTTCTCATATGCCTCTTTGATCTCGTCCTCTGTGACCAGGATATTTTCTGCGTTAATGTCAGCTCCGTCAAAACGCTTTGTGTAATCAAAAATCGCTGCATCACGGTTCGCTCTCACATTTTCTATGATCTCATTTACTCTGCCTTCAAATTCACCATAAGAATTCGGGCTTCTTTTTAAAAGATTTTCCAATATATTTGTTCTTGCTTCTTCTGTCAGTTCTATAATACGCATACTTCTCCTCCATTCCAGAATATCTGCTGCATCTCTTTTATTTCAGATACACTGCAGCAGACATTTTATATTATTTAATTACGGTCTTTAAATCAGAAATCAGTTTTGTAATACGCTCATTCTCCATCTTCATGCTCACCTGATTAACTACCATGCGGGCAGAAAGCGGACAGACCTCCTCAAGCACTGACAAACCATTCTCACGCAGTGTTGAACCTGTCTCTACGATATCACAGATAACCTCCGACAATCCAACGATCGGTGCTAATTCGATCGATCCATTCAGTTTGATGATCTCAACTGTCTGGTGTTTCTTATTATAAAAATAATCTTTTGCAATACGCGGATATTTGGTCGCAACACGGATCAGTTCGTGGTGGTTTAACAGTTCTTTGGCGCTTTCCGGTCCGCAGATACACATGCGGCATTTTCCAAATCCAAGATCTAATACCTCATAAATATTTCTGCCTTCCTCTAAGATCGTATCCTTTCCTACGATACCGATATCCGCAGCGCCGTATTCCACGTAAGTCGGCACATCCGGTCCCTTTGCAAGGAAAAAACGAAGTTTTAACTCTTCGTTGACGAAAATCAGCTTTCTGGTATCTTTATCCTTCATCTCCTCACAGGTGATCCCGATCTGTTCAAACATCTCTAAGGTTTTCTTTGCAAGTCTGCCCTTTCCAAGTGCAAAGGTTAAATATCTCATATCTTCCATCGTATCTGTCTCCTTACATAAATGTCACATTTACACAATGATTCTGTTCTGCGTAGGCACGATAATCTTCTTCGGTTTTTGAGATATCTCTTGCCATAAGCTCCACATTGCTGCCGCACTTACGCAGCTCCATTGCCTTTTTGACTGCCTCACTGCGCATTTCCTGTCCATAAATAATAAGTTCATTCTGATACTGCACCGGAATCTCAATCTTTTGTCTCGAAAGTGCTGCCATCAACTGGTCAATAACGATCGCAAAACCGATAGATGCAGATTCTTTTCCGAAATAAGTCAGAAGTTCATCATAACGGCCGCCTTTTACGATCGGTTCACCACTTCCAAACGTGTATCCCGCAAAAATGATACCTGTATAGTACTGGTAATTGCTTACGATCCCTAATTCCACGGAAACATATTTATCAATTCCATAAATCTTTAAAACCTGATGTAATTCTTCCAGACGTTCGATCGCGTTCAAAATACGGGGATATGCATCGGCATATTTCTTAGCTGTCTGCAGTTCATCTGCACCGGTATAGAGATTACCAAGCATTCCAAACAATGCTTTTAAATCATCGTTTAAGTTCAGGGTCTCTGCAAACTCAGTTACGCCGAAATAATTTTTATTGGAAATAAGATCATGAAGTTCTTCTTCCTGTTCCTCATTCAGACCTGCCGCATCTGTTAAGCCGCGGAAAAATTCTGCATGACCGACAGAAAGCTGAAATTCTTTCAGACCGGCTTTTTTTAAACAGTCAATTACCATGGCAATGATCTCTGCATCTGCATCTACCGTAGAATCCCCTAAAAGTTCTGCACCAAGCTGTGTGCTTTCCTTTAATCTGCCCTGATAACTGTTGTTATTCAAAAATGTATTGCCCATATAACACAGGCGGATCGGCATGTTCTCCTCACCGAAATACATTGCAGCACAGCGTGCGATAGAAGGTGTAATATCCGGACGAAGTACTAACGTATTTCCTTCCCGGTCAAAAAACTTATACAGATCCTTCGAAGGTGTTGTTCCAATCTCTCTGCCAAATGTGTCAAAAAACTCAAATGTCGGTGTCTGAATCGGATGATAACCATATTGTTTCTGCACTTTTAATAATTCATCCTGTAAAATCAGCTTTTTCTCGCATTCGTCATTGTAAATGTCCCTGACACCCTCAGGTGTATGTAATAACTGTCTTTTCATCGCATCTCCATTCCGGGACGTTCTATAACAGGTGCCTCTGTTTTCTATCGTCCCTGCACACATTTTTCTTTCACTTTAGTGTGCTACCTTGTTACCATATGAAACTGTTGTTTATTATATTGGAAAACAAATGGAATGTCAATCCCTTGCCAGTAAATCTTTTTGCAGGGTATCCAGATAGGGAACCAGAACTGCTTTTCCTTTTGGGAGAAAATAATCAGGCTCTAATTCTTCATACCGGAAACTTTTTCTTCCACCCTCTTTGGCTCGGTTCCAGAATTCTAACAGCTTTACAAGACGCAGATAATAAAATTCATCCCTTGCGGTAAAACTGATCAGGAAAAATGAAATTCCTCCCTGTTTTTCATAATTTTCCATAAATGTCACCTGATGTTCATGAATATTCTGAAGAGGAAATGTATCCGTTGCACATTCTTTTGCATCAAAGCAGACCGGAATCCCCTGTACAGCACCAATGTAATCAACCGTACTTTTCTGGTCAAAATATGCCAGGGTGATATGTCTGGTTTCCTTGTCAATGTTGATCGGTGTGATCGGCGTTGGCACTTTCTGGATCAGTGCAAGTCCGTTTGCCAGATAGGTTTCATTGGTACGGTTGATAAATTCTTCTAAGGTAGAACCGCGGAGTCCTCTTGAGTTCCAGGTTGCCATGATAATACTCCATTTCTGCCCATCTTTTGGGCATTCTGCTTTTACATGCAGGTTTTGCATGCAGCTACAAATGATCTACAAGATTTTTTATGATTGATTTTCAATTATTTTCCATGCCCGTTCAAACTCACTGCCACATGGTGCCGTGATCTCTTTTCCATCCTCAAATACAAAACGACTCGCATGGAGAAGCTGGGATGTTATATTCGCATTTTTCTTAAAATATGCGTTAACGTCAGAATTTCCATATTTATAATCTCCGATGATCGGATGCCCGGTTGATGCAAGATGCGCACGGATCTGATGCGACCGTCCGGTCATCAGATGTACTTCAAGTTCAGTATAACCACCCCTGCAGCGTATCGGGCGGTACTCTGTTTCGATTGGAAGCCATTCCCCCACAGAAGGCTTTGTTTTTCGGATCAAAACCTGATTTTCCGTTTCATCTTTTTGCAGATATCCTTTCAGATAAGAAGATTCTTTTACTGTTCCCCTTACGATACAACGGTAATATTTCTGTACAGTACGCTCTTTTAGGGCTTTTGCCATATTCTGAAGTCCCTTTAAGGTTTTTCCGGCAGCCAGCAGTCCTGACGTATTACGGTCAAGTCGGTTACAGATGGACGGACGGAATGTCCGGAATGAACTTTCTGTCAGTTCTCCCTTAGCGATCAGATATGCAAGAATATATTCATTTGCCGAAATATCCTCCGGTTTTGCTTTTTGTGAAAGCATCCCCGTTGGTTTATTGATAAAAATAATATCTTTGTCTTCATAAACAACCTGAAGTTTACGTTTTCCTGACGTAAATTCCTTCGAAAGTACATTAAGTGCCTCATATTCCGGGTTAGATGTTGTACTTCCACTGAATTTTTCGAAGGTTTCATCTGAGAAAAACAGTTTTACATCATCACCTTTATTGAGTTTTTCCGTTCCATCTGCCTTTTTCCCATTTAAAGTAATGTTCTTTTTCCGGAGCATTTTGTATATAAAGCTGCCCGGCGCATTGCCAAGCAGCTTTTTTAAATATTTGTCGAAACGCTGTCCCGCTTCGTTGTCATTAATTTTAAATTCACGCATTGATTTTTCTTTCTATTTCTTTTTATGAATATTGCGGATCGTCTTTTTCTTCTTTGCACCGGTACTCTGTCTGGCTCTGTTTCCGGCTGCAGCCGTCCGTCTGTCGTTTTTTGCACTATTCCTGTGGAAAGTATTTTCTCCCTGATGTTCTCTTCGCGGACGGATCAGGCAATGTTTATCATATCCGATCAGATCAGTTCTTCCGGTTTTTGTGAGAGCTTCAACCACCAGATCATAATTTTTCGGATTCCGGTACTGGATCAAGGCTCTCTGCATTGCCTTCTCGTGCGGATTGACGGCAACATAAACCGGCTCCATCGTGCGCGGATCTAATCCCGTATAGTACATACAGGTCGAAATCGTTGAAGGCGTCGGATAAAAATCCTGCACCTGTTCCGGCATATACCCAAGATCCCGTAAAAATTCAGCCAGCTCTACTGCTTCTTTTAAAGTAGAACCCGGATGGGAGGACATCAGGTACGGAACCAGATACTGTTTTTTACCCAGCTTTTCATTCATGTCCTTATATGCCTTCACAAATTTCTTGTAGACCTCAACACTCGGTTTTCCCATCTTCTCTAATACAGCATTCGATATATGTTCCGGTGCAACCTTAAGCTGACCGCTGACGTGATGTTCACAGAGTTCACGTAAAAAAGTACGGTCTTCATCATAGATCAGATAATCAAACCGGATACCTGAACGAATAAAAACTTTTTTTACATTTGGAAGCTGTCTTAACTTCCGAAGCAGGGAAAGATAATCTTTGTGGTCTACTTTCAGATTTTTGCACGGCTGCGGAAACAGACACTGCTTATGAGGACACACACCTTTGGTGAGCTGCTTGTCACATGCCGGTGCACGGAAATTTGCCGTTGGCCCTCCTACATCATGAATATATCCTTTAAAGTCCGGCTCCCAGACGATCTGGTTTGCCTCCGCTAAAATGGATTCATGGCTCCTGGTCTGAATAATGCGTCCCTGATGGAATGTCAATGCACAGAAACTGCATCCACCATAACAGCCACGGTTGCTGACTAAAGAAAACTTTACTTCTTCAATCGCAGGTACCCCTCCTGCTTCCTCGTAAGACGGATGGTATGTTCTCATATAAGGAAGCGAATATACCTGATCCATCTCACTCTGTGTCAGAGGTTTTGATGGCGGATTCTGTACCACAAACATTTTGCCGTCATAAGTTTCGAACAGACGTTTTGCCACAAACGGGTCTGTATTGCTGTACTGTACATAAAAACTCTTTGCATATTCTTTTTTGTCCGCAAGCAGTGCTTCATAATGAGGCAGTTCGATCGCATCATAGATGTCTTCACGTTTTCTGGTCTTATATACAGTACCATCAATAAATGTAATATCTTTAATGTCAAGACCACTGTCTAGGGCATCTGCAATTTCTATGATACTGTGTTCACCCATACCATAGGAAATGATGTCTGCGCCGGAATCTAAAAGAATTGAACGTTTTAATTTATTCGACCAGTAATCATAATGTGCAAGCCTTCTTAAACTCGCCTCAATCCCACCAATGATGATCGGTTTATGTTTATAGGTCTGCCGGATCAGATTACAATAGACGATCGTTGCATAATCCGGACGTTTTCCCATTACACCTCCCGGTGTGAAGGCATCATTCTGTCTTCTTTTTTTCGAAACAGAATAATGATTTACCATGGAATCCATATTTCCCGCGGAAACAAGAAATCCAAGCCGGGGTTCACCTAAAATATTGATGGATTCTTTATCATGCCAGTCAGGCTGCGCAATAATTCCGACTTTATAGCCATGCGCCTCTAATAAACGCGATATGATTGCATGTCCAAATGACGGATGATCCACATAAGCATCACCACACACATAAACAAAATCAAGCTGGTCTATGCCGGCTTCTCTCATGTCCTCTTTGCTGATTGGTAAAAAACCGTTTTTCATGTTAATCCTCATTTCTGTATGTTACGTTACAGGCAATTTAAATATCCGATATACCTCTGCCTGTTTTGTCTTTTTTTCTTATCTTACATTACGCAGCCGCTGTAATTCCGGTTCTGTCAATGGACGATATTCACCGGGCGCAAGATCATCCGGCAGAACAAGTGTACCCATTTCCACACGTTTCAGATAAGTAACCTTCTTCCCGACCGCCTCAAACATCCGTTTGACCTGATGAAACTTCCCTTCTGTAATTGTTAACCTGATCTTTGAATTGTCACCCTGATGCAGGATCTCCAGAAGTGCCGGTTTTGTAGGCTTCTCCTCTCCTATGTCAACTCCATTTTTAAAAAGGTTAACATCTTCTTCTGTGACCAAACCGTCAATTTCTGCATAGTAAACCTTCGAAACATGCTTCGTTGGACTAAGCAGATCATGCGCTAATGCTCCATCATTTGTGATAAGCAGCAATCCTTCGGTATCAATATCAAGTCTTCCTACCGGAAAAAGATCATGCCTGGCAGTGTCAGTCAGATAGTCCATAACTGTCCGGTGCAGATTATCTTCTGTTGCACTCACACAGCCAGCCGGTTTATGGAATAGATAATATTCATACTCTGTATACGTGAGTGGGTTTCCGCGATAACATACCGTATCATTTTTTTCATCCACCTTTTGTTCCGGTTTCTTTATCACTTCCCCATTTACGGTGACAAGACCGGAACGGATATATTTTTTTACTTCACTTCTGCTCCCTGTTCCAAGTTCGGTCAGCAATTTATCCAGCCGCATGTTTTCTCCATTCTTTCAGATGCATCTGTATAGATCAGCTCTTATTTTCTGTATTTGTGTTATGTTCACAATCATATTGCCTGAAAAATTTATAACTTACCTGAGTACGCCGCCCTGTCTTTCCCATAAATAAGATAGCATTGGATATGAATTGACAGAAAACTCCGTTCCATTTTTATCATTCATATAAATCCCCATATGAAGGTGAACCACAAAATTCCCAGTTGTTCCCTCCACGTCGCTGTAGCCGGTATCTCCCATAAATCCAAGGAATGTCCCAGCCGATATCTGTTCACCGATCTGAAAATCTTTTGCATACTCTGCCAGATGAGCATAATAAAAATATGCTCCGGACGGACTGCGGATTCCGATCCGGTAGCCGCCAAGACGCAGCCAGCCTATATTTTCCACGACACCGTCCGTCATGCTGTAGACCGGATATATTCCGCGCACATTTTCAGATGCCATAATATCGCATCCTTCATGACCACGGTCACCGCCAAAAGTCCGGCTCTGCATCCAGCTGTTTTCAAAACCGACCGTATCATCTGGTTTTCCCACAATTTTTCCAACCGGGAAACACAAAAGATCACTCCAGGCACATTTGACATATTCCTTTATTTCTGAAAATTCATCACCACGATATTTTTTTGCATCAGAAAGCTGCTCTTTCAATATCCGAGGATCTGTTATCTGACAGTCTGATGCAAAATACATCGTCAGTAATTCACTGAATTTGTCAATATCTGATTCCGCGGCATCAAAAAAGGTATCGCTCTGATCTTTTGTCAGGTTATGGTTCCGCAGATTGTCAAATGCCTTTTCATAAGAAAAACAGTTTCTCCTGTGTGCACTCTCTGATATTTCTTCTGTCAAAAGTACCTGAAGCACTGCCATTCCAAGTAAAAACAGGCACTGCCATAATCTGACTTTTTTCATAAGATCAGCCTGGACTCCCTCATTTTATTTGTGATATTAATTTTTACTATTTACATCTCTTTAAAAATTCCACGATCAGTTTCCATACCTTTTCCGTAGAAGAAATGCTGAGACGTTCTTTTGGTGTATGAATATCAAAATTATCCGGTCCAAAAGAAACACAGTCTAAATCTGCGATCTTGCCAGATAAAATACCACACTCAAGTCCCGCATGAATTGCTTCAAATACCGGCTCTTCATGGAACAATTCTTCATATACCGCACTGATTCCCTCACGGATATCTGACTCGGCACGATATTCCCATGCCGGATAATCTCCGCTTACAGAAATCTCACCACCCAAAAACTCAGCTAAGTATTCTAATTTGTCTTTTAATTCTTCTTTTCTGGTAGAAACGCTGCTTCGTACAGAAGCCGTCAGCTCCAGAGCATCTTTGGTCAGTTTCATGATTCCCGTATTTAAAGATGTTTCAACCAGTCCAGGCATTACCATGCTCATATGCTGTACACCATTTGGTACATTGCGCAGATAGAATATCACTTTTGTCATGGAAGAATAAGATAATACATCATATTCGCCTGCTCCATTTTCTTTTACTTCAATGCAGACAGCCGGATCTGAAACAGCATATTCTTTTTTAAAGATATTCTCTAATTCCGAAACATAATCCAGAAATTCTGTCTTTTTTTCCTCCGGGATAACAATTTCTGCTTCACTCTCACGTGGGATTGCATTATCTTTTAATCCGCCTGCAAATGAAACAATTGCCATTTCCATACGATCAAAAAGATATTTCAATACGCGTCCCATCAGAATGTTTGCATTTGCATGTTCTTTATCAATCTCACTGCCAGAGTGACCGCCCTCTAAACCGGTTACAGTCAGCCCCACACTATATCCCTGCTGTGTCTGCCATGTTACTGGGATCACCGTGTCCACGGTCATGCCTCCGGCACAGCTTGTCAGGAAATGACCTTCCACATCAGAGTCAATATTTAACATCTTGTGACCTTTTAACATGGAAAGGTCTATAACTTCTGCCCCAAGCATACCGATCTCTTCATCTACCGTGATCACAGCTTCCAGCCTCGGATGTGCGATTTCCGGTGAATCCATGATTGCCAGTATATAGGCAACTGCAATACCATCATCACCGCCTAATGTCGTTCCTCTTGCTTTTAAGAAATCGCCATCCACATAAAGATCAAGACCATCTTTTTCAAAATCAATCTCCACGCCCTTTTCTTTTTCGCAGACCATATCCATATGTCCCTGCATGATGATCGGATCTGCATTTTCATAACCGGCAGATGCCTCCTTTATGATCACAATATTGTTTGCCTCATCCTGGTAATATTCCAATTCATGCTCTTTTGCAAAAGAAACCAGATAATCACTGATCTGTTTTGTGTTTCTTGAGCCATGCGGAATCTCCGCTAATTTTTCAAAATATGCAAATACTTTTTTTGATTCTAACTCTGGTAAATTTAATTTGTTCTTCATAGATGCCTCCTGTTTCTCATATATTCTAATATGAAAAAAAAATTATTATTATTGTATATCCTTATTTTTGTTATTTATATTTTATTTTTCCCCAAAAGCGCAGTAACTGCAGCTGCAAATGGACTCATTCTGTGGTATGAGCGTGTGCTTCCCTCTCTACTGCCATTTGCTATTTTATCCAATATACTGATCTACTCCGGTTTTACGGAATATCTCGTAAAACTCTTTTATCCTTTTCTCCGCCTGATCTTACCAACCAGCAGAAACGGTTCGTTTGTATTACTTTCAGGTTTTCTGTTTGGTTTTCCAATGGGAAGTAAAAACTGTGCTGAAATGTTAAAATGCGGGAAACTGGAATACATAGAAGCAAACATACTGTTTATGGTTACAAACAATATCAGTCCTGTATTTATCAGCGGTTATATCCTCTGTCAGGAGCTCCAGATGCCTTCTCTGATCTTTCTCAGCTATCTGGTGTTATTTCTTCCTCCCATTATCACCGGGAGAATTCTGTTTGCCATCGTACAAAGGAGAAGAAAAACACTTGCCAGGCAAAACAGTAAAAACACCAGCACATACAAAAAGCCAGCATCTGGATCTCAAATAAATTTTAAAATCATAGACGCCGGCATCATGAACGGTTTCGAAACATTAACCAGACTTGGAGGTTATATTATGCTGTTTTCCATGATTTCTTCCATGCTTCAGCTGATTCCATTTCCGGAAATCATAAATCTGATGCTTTGTGGATTTACAGAAATCACAAACGGTATCAAAGCCGTGAGTCAGTCATCTCTCTCACCTGCACACCGCTACACACTTGCCATGGCATTTACCGCCTTCGGCGGGCTCTCCGGTCTGGCACAGACTGGTTCAATGATAAAAGGAACCAGTCTCTCCATCAAAACATATGGAATGTTTAAACTTATCATGACCGTAATTACTGCTGTTCTGGCATGGGCTGCTGTATCTCTTGTGTATCCGGCTGCTGTTCTTCCTGCAGATCTGCCGTAGGATTCAACTCGGCACGATTTGTGGTGACAACATCAAGAAATCCCTGCAGAGCACTCATATATGCTTCGCTTCTTGCCTTTGAAGAATCCATTGCATGCGAGATCGTGCTCTCTAAATTCTTTAAAATATCGTCCGTATACTGCATAGCGCCCATACGGATGTTATTGGCATCATTGGTCGCATTGTCTAAGATCTCCTGTGCCTGCTTCGTTGCGATCATGACAACTTCATTTGCCTGTGCATATGCCTGCTGCATAATTTCATGCTCGCTGACAAGTTCATCTGTTTTCACCTGCGCCTGGGCGATGATTGCATCCGCTTTTGCCTGTGCATCTGCTAAGATTGCCTCTTTATTGCTGATAATCTTCTGATATCGCTTGATCTCATCCGGAGTCTTACTACGGAGTTCATTTAATAATTCTTCCATAGTCTCACGGTTTACAATGATCTTAGACGGTGCAAAGGCCTGTGTCTTACAGCCGTCAATATAATCTTCGATCTCATCTATTATCTGTTCAATTCTGCTGGCCATAGTAACCACTCCTTATTTTTTAATCTGATACTTTTCATAAATCCGGTCTATAAAACGTGTCGGCACAAACTTGGATAAATCTCCTCCATAAGATGCAAATTCTTTCACGATCGTAGAACTCAGATAAGAATACTGGAGACTGGTTGTCAGAAAAATCGTCTCTACTTCCGGATTTTCCACATGATTTGTCTGTGCTATCTGCAGCTCATATTCAAAATCGGTCACAGCCCTGAGTCCTCTTACAATGATCGTTGCGTCAATTTCCCTCATATAATCAACTAACAGACCATCAAAACATGTCACTGTAACATTTGGCATGGAATCCGTCATCTCTTTAATCATACTAACACGTTCATCTAAAGAAAACAACGAATTTTTTGCGCTGTTATTAAGTACCCCGACAACAAGTTCGTCCACAATTTTAGCAGATCGTTCTATAATATCTAAATGACCTAATGTCAGCGGATCAAAACTTCCCGGATAAATTGCTTTTTTCATAGGTTCCTCCCATACAGATGGATCACATAATTTTCTCTAGTTGTTTCTGATGATAAATGCATGTTCATTTGTCTTATATGTCTTTAAGCGTTTTAATGTATATCCCATGTCTGACAGATAGTCAAATGACGTATCGAGAGAAGCCTCAACAATGATCATCCCATTTTCTTTTAAAAGTGAGGAGTCTTTCAGGTAAGTTAACACCTCATATTCAAGTTCCTGTTTATATGGAGGATCCATAAAGATGATATCAAACCGGTATTTTCCTTCCATCGCTCTTAAAGCAGATAAAACATCCGAATTATATAATTTCGTTTCTTTTGTGAACTTTGTAAATTGAATGTTATCCTCTACACATGCAGCCGCCTTTTTATTGTTTTCAACAAAAACGGCATACTGTGCCCCCCTGCTGACTGCCTCAAGTCCCATCTGTCCGCTTCCGGCAAACAGATCTAAAAAATAACATCCCGGAACCTCGTCCTGTATGATATTAAACAAAGTTTCTTTGATACGGTCTGTGGTAGGTCTGGTGTCAAGTCCCTCTACTGTCTTTAAAGGAAGGCTTCTCGCTGTTCCTGCAATAATTCTCATATTACACTCCATTCTTGCCCGTATTCAGGGCATCTCAAGTTTGTGCGCAAGCACAAATCTTGCGTGTAAAAAATCTTTGATTTTTCACACTAATCTCCATTATACTCTTTTTCTATACATTTCTTTAGCAGTAAAAGTGCACTCTCTGTAGCACTTTTTCTTACATCCATGCGGTTACCGGAAAACAAATGACGTTCCGTCACTGTTTTTCCATTCAGATAACAACCGATAAAAACCAGTCCGACCGGGCACTCTTTTGTTCCACCGTCCGGTCCCGCAACGCCTGTCACGGACACGGCAGCCATGGTTCCTGCTGTTTTTGCTGCCGAAGAAGCCATATCTGCTGCTGTCTCACTGCTCACCACGCCATAAGTGTCAATGGTTTCAGGTGCAACATGTATCATTTTTACTTTTGCTTCGTTCGAATATGTCACATAGCCTTCGGTAAAGAATTCTGAAATTCCCGGAACATTGATCAACGTCGATGCGATCATCCCACCGGTAGCGGATTCAGCCGTGGTAATCGTGATTTGATATTTTTTTAACAAACTATAAATGGAATATTCCAGCGGCTCCTGTGCCACATTTTTCCCGGTACAGGAATCACTGGAATCATATACATGTTCAGCCAACTGCTATTCTCCTATTTCTGCTCTTTTAAAACATTTTTGTTCTTGGCAATATAGTCGATCAAAGATACAACTGTAAGTATAAGTGCAATGTATGTAAGAACCGTGCCAAGCACTGCAAAAAACTGATTTGGGATATCTAAGATCAATACGATCACCATCAGCATCTGGAAAACCGTTTTAAATTTTCCCCAATAGCTGGCAGCAATTACAATTCCATTGTCGGCCGCAACCAGACGAAATCCGCTGATAATAAATTCTCTCGCGATGATAATGATAACGATCCATGCTGCAAGCTGTCCTTTTTCAATCAGACAGATCATCGCTGAGCAGACAAGCAGTTTGTCTGCCAGCGGATCCATAAATTTTCCAAAATCAGTAACCAGGTTATATTTTCTCGCAATCTTACCATCTAACATATCAGTAAGGCTTGCAATAATGAAAATTGCTACTGCAATATAATTTCCATAACCTTCAAAATACGGAGCAAGCATAAAAAAAACAAAAAACGGAATCAATATCATACGCATTACTGTCAGTTTATTTGGTAAATTCATAATTTACACTCTCCATTCTGCACAATAAATTTTAAATACAATCAGATCAATTCTCCAATCAGATCATACTCATAAGCACCGGTCACACGTACCTTTGCAATATCTCCAGTCATGAGTTCTTCATCTGTGTTGATAAAAATGTAACCATCCACATCAGGCGCATCACGGTAAGTTCTTCCGACGTATGCATTTTCATCGCTCACTTTTCCTTCAATGAAAACGTATAACTCCCTGCCTTTCATTGTCTCATTTTTATCAAAAATGATCTCTTCCTGTAACTCCATGACATCCGCCTGCCAGTCTTTTTTCAGTTCTTCGTCAACCTGATCTGCAAACTCAGCAGCAGGTGTTCCTTCTTCCGGCGAATACGTAAAAGCTCCGAGACGGTCAAACTCCATATCATTGATAAACTGCATCAATTCTTCATGCATTTCCTGCGTTTCGCCTGGAAAACCACAGATCAGTGTAGTACGCAGTGTAATATCCGGAATACGTTCACGTAAATGCGTAATTATCCGTACCAGATCAGCATTGTTTGTTCTTCGTCCCATACGTTTTAATATGGTATCGTTTGCATGCTGGATCGGAATATCCAGATAATGGCACACTTTCTCATTGCGGATCATTGCATCAATAAGGTCTTCGTATATTTCTTCCGGATAACAATACATGATACGGATCCAGAACAGACCATCAATTTTGTTTAATTCATCTAACAGGCGATGCAGTGACTTTTCACCATAGAGGTCTACTCCATAAAGTGTAGTCTCCTGTGCTACTAAGATAAGTTCTTTTGCTCCGGCAGCAACCAGCTCTTTTGCCTGTGCGATCAGATCTTCCATCGGAACACTGCGGTAATTACCACGGATGTACGGAATGATACAATAAGTACATCGTTTATTACATCCCTCTGCGATCTTTAAATACGCAAAATGTCCACCTGTTGTCACAGACCGTTTTGTATGCAGTGTCGGAAGTCCCTCTAATGTTTTAAAATTTTCATAGTGTTTGCCCTCTAAGGACTGATGAACTGCGTTTACAATGTCTTCGTAGGAATTCGTACCAAGGATTGCATCCACCTCCGGGATTTCCTTGATAATCTCCTCTTTATAGCGCTGTGCAAGACATCCTGTCACAATCAGGGCTTTTAACCTGGCTTCTTTTTTCAGTTCTGACATCTCAAGGATGGTATTGATGCTTTCCTCTTTTGCATCATTGATAAAACAGCAGGTATTGACAATAATTATGTCCGCCTCCCGCTCATCATCCGTCATTTCGATCCCATCATCTCTTAACATGCCAAGCATAAACTCTGTGTCGACTAAATTTTTGTCACATCCGAGTGATACAAATAAAAGTTTTAAATTATTCTTCATCCGATGACTCCGGTAAAATCTTTACTTTTCCTTCATAAAGTTCTTCTACTGCGATAGATAATGGTTTCGGGCATACTTTCTTCTCTGCCATCGGCTCATCACCTGCAATAATCTGGCGTGCTCTTTTTGCCGCTGCGATCACAATAGAATAACGGCTGTTTACAACCGGCTCCTCGCCAATCTCCACACCGTCATTTACAACTTTCATTAATTCTACATAAGATGGATGTATCATAATAATTCCCCTTTCTTTGCGCATTGCGCATATGGCGGTTACCCGCACTTAAATTCTTATATTTATGCTACAGATAGTAATCTGTGTCATGGACAAACTATTTTGAAAATGCTTTTAGTTCATTCCGCATTTCCTGTATCGCTGTCGTATTTCGATTCACGCGGTAATGTTCATTTTTTATGATCTGATGAACTTCCTCCACGCATTCTTCTAATATATCATTGACCACAAGATAATCATAGGACTCAATGCCCTCTGCCTCTTCAACAGCTCTCGCCAGTCTTGACTCAATTACATCCATGGTCTCTGTTCCTCTGCCTACCAGACGATTTTTTAACTCTCCGGCGCTTGGCGGAGTCACAAACAAAAGTAACGTATCCGGGAACTTTTCTCTGACTTTCAGTGCTCCCTGGATCTCGATCTCTAAGATGACATCTTTCCCGGCTTCTAACTGTTCTTCCACATATGCTTTCGGTGTTCCGTAATAATTGCCAACGAACTGGGCATATTCGATCAATGCATCTTCTTCTATCATCTGTTCAAACTGTTCTCTGGTGCGGAAAAAATATTCCACACCATCTGTTTCGCCCGGTCTTGGATTTCTTGTTGTGGCTGAGATAGAAAGTGCATAGCTGTCAGCATATTTTTTCATCAGTTCTTTCATGATGGTTCCTTTTCCAGAACCGGAAAATCCGGATACCACCGTAAGGATTCCTCTATTCTTTCGCATCATCATATACCTCTGTCACATTGCCGTTAAACCGGCCTGCAAGTGTCTCCGGCTGCAATGCTGATAAAATGATCTTATTATTTTCTGTAAAAATGACACTTTTCGTTCTGCGTCCCTGTGTCGCATCGATCAGATTTTCCTGTTCCTTGCCTTTCTGTACCATACGCTTTGCCGGTGCAGAATCTAAGGATACGATGCAGACAATCTTATCGGTATTGACCATATTGCCGAATCCGATATTCATTAACTTTGCCATACACCACCGCCCTATTCTATATTCTGAATCTGTTCCCTGACTTTTTCGATATCCGTCTTTAAGCTGATACCGATATCAGAAATTTCAAGATCATTCGTCTTAGAAAGGATCGTATTGGCTTCGCGGTTCATCTCCTGCGCGATAAAATCAAGTTTTCTGCCCACACTGCCGCCTGTCTCTAAAGTATCTTTGGTACTCTTAATATGACTGCGCAGCCGGACTGTCTCTTCATCCACACAGATCTTATCCGCAAAAATTGTTACTTCTGTTGCAATTCTTGCATCATCAATCTGACGGTCACCTAACAACTCAGCCACTTTAGCTTCTAAACGTTCCCGATATTCTTTAATGATCATAGGAGAACGTTCCTCGATAAAGTCAACATAAGAAAGCATGCCATCAAGTTTCTCGCACAAATCTTTCTTTAAATGTTCGCCTTCTTTGATCCGGCTCTCCACGAGCTGCTCTGCTGCACCACGTATCGCCCTTTCAAGTCCCATCCAAAGCGATTTTTCATCGATACTCTGTTCTTCCATGGCAAACACTTCCGGATATCTTGAAAGCGTACTCACACGGATATCATTATCAAGTCCGAACTTCTCAGCCATCTGATTTAAATATGTCAGATACTGGGCTGCAAGTGCTTCATTGTATTTTAATGAAACATTATCCTGCGTAAAATCTTCATAACTGATAAAGATATCGACTTTTCCCCGTTCCATATACTCTTTCAAAAGAGTGCGGATCGCACTTTCAAAAAAATTCAGCTTTTTGGGCATCTTGATATTAACATCGAGATAACGGTGATTGACCGCTTTTATCTCTACTGTAAATTTACGGTCTTCATCCGCAAATTCACACCGGCCGAAACCGGTCATACTTTTTATCATATCTTTCTCCGTTTCTGCAAAATAACCTGTCACGTAAAAATCACTTATGCATCACGGCTTCATCTCTTTCTCGTATGCATAAGTGATTTTATTATAAAGCGAATTTGGTTTCAAGTCAATATAGCGGATTTTTTATTTTACTTTAATTTTCAGACTGCAACGACTATTTATGTTTTTCATCATATTGCTTTCTGTACTTCCATGCAAAGAAAAGTGCAGCGCCAACAACAAAAACAAGAACTACATAATGCAACATCATTTTGTATAGAAACTATACACATACATATGGAGGTATGTATGATTGCAGACAAAATTAAGCTTTTACGGGAAGCAAGTCATCTGACACAGACAGAGCTTGCAAAAAAGTTAAACATCACGCGAAATAGCGTCAATGCCTGGGAAATGGGTATTTCCGTTCCATCTACCACTTACCTGATCGAACTCGCCTTACTTTTTCATGTTTCTACAGACTTTTTACTAGGCTTAGAACAAAATAATACCATTGATATTTCCACGCTTTCTGAACGTGAAGCTGTACTAGTCTATGAATTGGTGGATTATTTTACTTCACAAAAAAAGATGTTGTCGACTGACAACATCTTTTGGGGTTGGCAATATTACTTTCTTACTGTTCATACGGAAGTAATTCCGCAAGATATCCTTTCTTTTTGAGTGCTTCCTCTATCTCATTTAACACTTCTTCACTCTCAGCGCTGATCTTATGAAAATGATATCCAGACGTCACATTGAGAAGTGGTGTTGATTTTCCTGTTTTTAAATCATCCATAAAATTCTGCACATCACGCCTGCTCTTGATATTTAACGAGGCATCTAACTTTCCATAAACCCGGTGATTGACCATGACATTGACCACACAGCCACCAAGATCAACGATTGTGGTAAGTTCATCCTCCACCTGTTCATTGGTATGACAGACTTTAAATATCTTAGACGCCTGTTTCGGCTCATCTAACAAATATCCCCTTGCCGTAGAAATAATCGGATACCCTTGTGTGCGGAGAAGTGCAATATCCTGTACCACAACCTGTCTGCTGACACCTGTTTTCTTTCCAAGTGCCGTACCAGACACCGGTGTATCTGCTTCCCGTATCATGGTAAGGATTTCTTTTCTTCTGTCTGTTCCGGTCATTTCTTTTTCCATTTGCGATCCTCTCCTTTTTGACTCTCCACTTATTTTAGCTGAATCTGTTTATTTTTACAAGCGTTACTGAAGGGAATCTGTTACTTTCAAATGTTTCAGACTGACATCTAAGATCGGTGCAGAATGTGTCAGTGCACCACTGGAAACATAATCAACGCCAAGCTCTGTGATCGTCCTGATATTTTCTTTTGTGATATTTCCGGAACACTCTGTCTTTGCCCTTCCAGCAATCAGACGGATTGCCTCCGCCATCTGTTCCGGTGTCATATTATCAAGCATAATGATGTCTGCACCAGCTTCCACAGCTTCTTTTACCATATCAAGATTTTCTGTTTCCACCTCAATCTTACGGACAAACGGAGCATAGGCTTTTGCCGCAAGAACTGCCTCTTTTACACCTCCTGCCGCGTCAATATGATTATCTTTTAACAGCACACCGTCAGACAAATTATAGCGATGATTCTGTCCACCACCCACGCAGACCGCATATTTTTCAAAAATACGCATACATGGTGTTGTCTTTCTTGTATCAAGCAGTGTTGTACTGCTGCCCTCTAATAACTGCGCAACCTCACGTGTATATGTTGCAATACCACTCAGACGCTGTAAATAATTAAGGGCCGTACGTTCTCCAGATAAAAGCACACGCACATCTCCCTTTACCGTTGCAAGAAGCTGTCCCTTTTTAACAGCATCACCGTCTTTTACCTCAGTACCATCCTGTTTTTTTGCCCATATCACTTTTGTAGAGACATCTAACATGGTAAATACACGCTCAAATACCGGAAGTCCTGCGATCACTCCATCCTGTTTGCAGATCAGTTCCACTTCTCCGGCTTTATATTCCGGCATTACTGCGTTAGTGGATACATCCTCACTGTGAATATCTTCCTCTAAGGCAAGACGGATATATTTGTCAGCAACAAGCTGCATGGTAATTGGATTCAAATTCATGATCTTTATTTCCTTTCTCTTCGTTTTGTATTTTTATTGCTGCACGTTTTGCAAATACAAGGCTTTCTAACAGACTGTTGCTTGCAAGACGGTTCTTTCCGTGAACACCATTGCAGCTTGTTTCCCCGGCTGCGTAAAGACGCGGCATTGTAGTCATGGAATCACGGTCCACATGAACACCACCCATAAAATAATGCTGTGCCGGTACGATCGGTGCCGGTTCTTTCAACAGATCATAGCCTTCTTCTAAACAGCGCTCATATATGTGTGGAAAATGTTTTAAAATAATTTCTTTTGGAACATGTGCAAATGAAATCCATTCATGTTCCACCCCTTCTTTTTTCATCTCTTCCTGAATCGCTTTGGTCACAACATCACGCGGCAAAAGTTCATTAACAAAACGTTCTCCTTTGTGATTGAGCAGAATCGCTCCCTCTCCCCTTGCTGATTCCGAGATCAGAAAACTTCTTCCGGGTTTTTTGCTGTAAAGACAGGTCGGGTGGATCTGTACATAGTCCATGTGTTCAAGTTCCACACCATGTTTTTCGGCAATCCGGCATGCATCGCCGGTCAGGATTGGAAAATTAGTGGAATGTTCATAAAGTCCGCCAATTCCTCCCGTCGCCATGATCGTGTTGTTGGCATGGATATGTAGTGTCTCGCCTTCTTTTGTTTCTGCAGCCATACCGGTACATTTCCCACCATCCACCAAAATATCTGTCATTGTCGTATATTCTAAAATGGTGACATTAGAACATTTTTTTACATGCGATAAAAGTGTCGTCGTAATTTCTTTTCCGGTAATATCCTCGTGAAAACAAATTCTTGGTCTTGAGTGTGCTCCCTCTCTGGTATATGCAAGGCTTCCATCCGGATTCTTTGCAAACCGTACACCAAAATTCAGCAGATCATTGATCACATCCCTGCTGGAACGTATCATGATATCAACGCTCTCTTTCCGGTTTTCATAATGCCCTGCCCGCATGGTATCTTCAAAATACGAATCGTAATCCTCTTCATCCCGTAATACACAGATTCCTCCCTGTGCCAGCATGGAATCACAGCTTTCTAAGTCTTCTTTTGAAAGCATAAGAACACTCATTTCTTCTGGCAGATTTAAAGCTGCATAAAGTCCTGCCACACCACATCCTGCAATTACCACGTCGTAATACAGATTTCTCATATCTGACCTCATTTCTGTGCTGCCACCTGATATAATTTATATTTTACAGCACACATTACTTTTATTTTCCTGCAAGTTCTAACATTCTCGCCAGTGCATTTTTTGCTGCTTTTTCCGTTTCCGGTTTCGCATGGATTTCATTCTCTCCCGTTTTTAAAACATGAAGCACTTTTTCAGGCGTGATTTTTTTCATATTCACACAGGTCGGTATCGTCTCCGGGAAATAAAATTCTGCATCCGGTCTGCGCTCTTTTAATTTTGTAAGAACTCCACACTCCGTACCAATGATAAATTCTTTGTCACTGCTCTCACCGGCGAAATTGATAATTCCGCTTGTGGAACCGATAAAATCTGCAATCTCAATAATTTTACGGTTACATTCCGGATGAACCAGAACTTTTGCATCCGGGTGCTCTGCCTTTAAGTCAAGCAATTCCTCTGCCTGCATAAATTCATGCACAATGCAGAATCCCTCGTTGTAAATAAATTCTTTTTCCGGTACTGCTGCTGCAACAAAATGAGCCAGATTCCGGTCCGGAATGAATAAAATATGTTTGTTCGGCAGATTTTTTACGATCTTTACCGCATTTGCGGAGGTCACACATACATCAGACCATGATTTAATCTCCTGTGTTGAATTGATATAACACACAACTGCCAGATCCTCATACTGGTTTCTCGCCGCTTCGACAGTTTCTTTTGTCACCATATGTGCCATCGGACAATCTGCAGCAAGATCCGGCATCAATACCGTTTTATCCGGATTTAATAGTTTTGCGCTCTCGCCCATAAATGTCACTCCGCAGAGTACAATTGTTTTATTATCAAGTTCTGTTGCCTTTTTACTCAGGAAATAAGAATCTCCGATATAATCAGCAAGCGCCTGTACCTCCGGTCTTACATAATAATGCGCTAAGATCACGGCATCTTTTTTCTTTTTCCACTCTTCTAATTCTTCTAAACTAATCATATACCCTCTTAACTCTCTTTCAAAAATCTTATTTTGCCCATCAATCCCAGATTTTTACTGAAACTTTTCGTAGTATATCACTTATCATTACATATGACAAGACACATGTTTGAAATTATGTAAAGTTTTTTATAGAAAACAATCAATCATTCTGAATCCATACATAATCCAGACTGTTTTGCAGCATATTAAGCAGTAGAATGTATGACCCACATTCGGTTACTGCAAAAAAATATGAAAAAGAGGTATTATATATGTTAAACGGAGATACCATAAAGTTACTGCGTGAATGTGATGCCGGCACAAAAATGGCAGTTTATTCCATGGATGAGATCTGTGATAAAATCTCAGATACAGATTTCAAAAATGTTGTCACAGCATCCAGGCAGAAACATGAACGTCTTGGTAATGAAATCCATACACAATTAGAAAAATGCGATGATTCCGCCAAAGAACCGAACGTATTTGCAAAAGGAATGTCCTGGCTGAAAACAAATGCCAAATTAGCTGTCGAGGAAAGCGATGCTGTGTGTGCCGATCTGTTAACCGAAGGATGTAACATGGGTGTCAAATCACTCTGCCGTTATTACAACCAGTACGCAGCTGCAGACGAACAGGCACAAGGATTCTGCAAGGAACTGATCCATCTGGAAGAAAATCTCGCCAAAGAAATACGAAGTTATCTATAGGCAGACAAATCAAAAAAGACAATAACAACCTTTTGGATTGTTACTGTCTTTTTTGTTATCTGCCTTTTACAACAAATTCCTGAATTTCTTCCATAACCATATCATCTTCTTCATATATCGTCAGAGTCAGTGGCTTTGACAGATCCATTGTGCAGACGCCGATAATAGATTTTCCATCCACAATATATCTGCCTTTTGCAAGATCAAATGTTCCCTTATGACTGCTTAGAATATGACATAGTTTCTTTGCTTTTTCCGGTGCATCGATCAATACTTCTATCTGCTTCAAAACAAAATCCTCCTGTTTTTGTTCTTGTATAGATATAGTATTCCACAATTTTCCACCGGTTATTCATTATTCAGCAAGCAATACTTCAATCTCATCAAGCACTTCTCCAAACACATCAAGTGCTTCCTGGATCGGCTTTGGTGTTTCAAGATTAACGCCTGCAATTTTAAGGAGTTCTACCGGAGAGGCAGAACATCCGCCTGACAAAAATTTCTTATAACGCTCTACTGCAGGTGCTCCCTCTTTTAAGATTCCATGTGCCAGTGCAACCGCGGAAGAAAATCCCGTTGCATACTGATATACATAAAAATTATAATAAAAATGAGGGATTCTTGCCCACTCATAGGCAATCTCAGGATCTGATACCATATCCGGTCCAAAATATTTGCAATTCAGGTCATAATACAGTTTATTTAATGTCTCAGCAGTCAGGCTTTCTCCCTCTTCTGCCATCTTATTACTTAACATTTCATACTCTGCAAACATTGTCTGACGGTAAACAGTTCCTTTGAAGCTGTCAAGATAATGGTTGAGCAGATAAGCGCGCTCTTTTTTATCTGTCGTATTTTTCAGAAGATATTCCATTAAAAGTACTTCGTTACATGTAGATGCCACTTCCGCAACGAAAATCTTATACTGGGAATAAATATATGGCTGCGCTTCGTTTGAATAGTAGGAGTGCATTGCATGTCCCATCTCATGTGCAAGTGTAAACATGTTATCAAGCGTATCATTGTGATTTAACAATACATATGGATGTCCGCCATATGCGCCTGCAGAATAGGCCCCGCTTCTCTTTCCCTCATTCTCATAAACATCGATCCAGCGGCTTTCAAATCCTTCTTTTACCTTTGCAACATATTCTTCGCCAAGTGGTGCTAATGCCTTTAAAACAGTCTCTTTTGCCTCTTCAAAAGAAATCTTCTTTGCTGCATCTGCAATCATTGGTGTATACACATCATACATATGAAGTTCATCTACACCGAGACATTTTTTACGAAGACGTACATAACGGTGCATTTTGTCCATATTTTTATTGATCGTATCGATCAGATTATAATACACAGACGGAGAAACATTGTTTGCATCCACTGCTGCTTCCAATGTTGAAGCATAATGTCTTGCATTTGCATAAAAAATCTGCTGTTTTACCTGTCCATTATATAATGCAGCAAGTGTATTAGCATACTGTTTATATACACCGTAAAAACCTTCAAATGCGTCTTTGCGCACGCGGCGGTCTGCAGACTCTTCAAACGGCACAAAATTACCGTGGGACAGTCTTACTGTATCACCCTCTTCATCTTTGATCTCCGGGAATACAAAATCAGCATTGTTGATAATAGAATATACCTGTCCGGATGTCTCTGCCATATCCCCTGTCATCGCCACCAGCTTTTCCATCTCCGCAGAAAGCGTATGTGCTTTGGTACGCTCAATCTCTTCAATCTGCTTCCGGTAAAGTTCCAGTTCCGGCAGTTCTTTATAATATCCTTCTAATACATTTTCATCCATTGTAAGAATCTCCGGGACAATAAATGCTGTGCGGCTCGACACTTTTGTCATCATGGAATACATTTTCTGAGACATTGCCTGATGTGCAGTATTTTTCTGATCCTCATCAAACAGTCTCTCTGCATATTCAAAATCATAATCCAGTTTTTCTCCTGCTTTTGCTGCATTTTCCAATACAAACAGCAGATTTTTTGCAGATGCAGCTACCTTGCCTTCCATTTTCCCGATCTCATCCAGGATCTTATCAATCTCCGTTAAATCTTTTTTCCAATCCTCATCGGATGCATACATATCTTTTAAATTCCATGTGTATTCTTCTTTTACTTCACTTCGTTTTAATAATTTTTTTGCCATTGTAAACCTCCAGATTTTTACTGCCAGAAAATAATTCCAACACTCTTTAATTTACGCTCTGCAAAAGAAATTGTAAAGAAAAATATTGATGTTTTTTTATCTATTGTTTATTCGGTGCAAGGAACAGCTCGTAGAAGTTATTCAATGCATCCGGTTCTCTGCTGTTTCCGATTCCATGGTCTTCCACATATTTTTTTATCTCTTTGATGGTTTCTTTTGATAATACATAGGTTTCAACCGGGGTATCATGATCCATATTATTTAATGCTGATTCCAGTGCCGCACGGTATTCCGGATCGACTTTCCAGATAGAATTATCTTCAAGTCCTCCCTCTTCATACGGCTTATGATAATATTTGCTGTTGATGAAACGGGTAACTCCGGTCAGATCCATCTGTGTGATCTTCTTCGGTGTTGTATCAGTTACATACACCATGATCTGTTTCACATAAGTATTTCCTGTATGGTCAACTACAGTCAGATTTTCCGATGTGGCAAAATCATGCTGCAGGTTTGTAAACTCACCTGCCTGATAGTCCGGGATCGTAAAGGATGTGAAAACCTCCGGATCACTTGGAGCCGGGTTTGTTCCCGGCAAAATCGGGCTTCCATCCTCACGGTCGGTCGCTGTTGCATGGCTTAAAATCTCTTCTTCCGTGATAAATCCGCTCTGTGCCTGCTCTAAAGTGTAATACAGATCCTGCGCCTGAATCCACGGACAATCATCCCATACAGCATAAAGTGTGATCTCTCCACCATCTTCTGCTACAAGGTTCTGCCCGATATCTCCGGCTTTCCACTGCGGGATAAAAGTGTCTTTGCCATCTTCTAAAGCCCAGCCCATAAAAATGGATGCATACACCTTTTTCTTTGGTGCTTCGGCTTTCTTATCTTCCTCAATTTTATCCAGATCTGCGTCTTTTAAAGCATCCATATCGACTGCATCATCTTCTGTCCTTTTTTCCAGCATAGCATCTCCGTTAAGATCTGTTTCATCTGCAGCGTCTGTATCATCAGAATCCGCTTGTGTTTCTGCAGCTTCATCAGAATTATCTTCCATGCCTGATTCATCCATATCGTCCACGGATTTCGATACATCTGCTATATCCGCATCATTACCATCGTTTCCGGTATCTTCGTCATCGATAACTGAATTTTTATCATCTTGGGTTTCAGCATCTTCAATTTCAGTGTCTTCACTTTCGGCATCTTCGATTTCAGTGTCATTGTTTTCTACGTCGTCACTTTCGGCATCTTCAATTTCAGTGTCTTCGATCTCAGTGTCTTCCTCTTCTTCTTCATATCCTGCCATCATTGCTTTTGGAATTGCCCCGGAAATGACACCATCTGTCACATTCTGACCATCGAGTGTATATTTCACATAGGCTGCTGTTCCGTCTGCATTCCATACATCCGGCAGTGTCACATCGGTATCATACGTGGTTTCGATATCGTCGATATGTCCGGCTCCGCCGTTTGGATCAAAATGGATCGTATATTTATTTGCTTCTGCACTGGCTGTCATTGTAACGTTTCCTGCCGGCATTGTGAATGTAAATTTCTTTGTATCCACGGTCTGATCTCCACCGGAACCTCCGGTATAATTACCAGTCCAGTTCAGCCAGTGATAGCCTTCTTTTACATTGGCGTCGATCGTTACGCTCTGGCCGTAACGGTACGGTCCTGCTCCGATCGTTTTTTCTATACCTGTCCCGGCATTTAAGGTCACATTGTAAAGGTGTCTTTCATAATAATAATCAATGACCATCTTTCCATCCGCAGTGACTGCTTTCGTCTGTGTTTTCGGACTGTCAAATCCGGTATATGTCTTTACTGCAGGCATTACTTTGCTTCCGATCTGTGCTTTCTTTGTCTCTGTCTCGGCAAGTTCATAGTTCTTATCATCATGGTCAGATGCAATTCCGGTTGTTTTCTGTTTCCAGTGATGAACGGTATAAACAGCTTCATCTAACACTCCGGTAAGAGTTAAGGTCATGTTATAAGCAGGCATGCTTCTCTCATAGGCATAGGTTTTATCATTCACATAATCAGATGTAACCTTACAGTTTGTCGAAACACCGGTCTTTTCATTGAGATCCGTCCACATGCTGAACACGTAGCCGGTATTAAAGGTCGGTGTGGAAACAATGTTTGCATTACACGGCAATTCATACGACGCCATGTAATAATCACCGGATACCGTGCTGCTACTGTTTACTGTGCCACCGGCACCAGTGATCGCCGTCCCATTATTAAATACCTGTGTTACAGCTTTATTGACCGTGGTTTTGTCAATCTTGACAGTAAGTACATAGATCGGAACTCCGACTGATTCTTTCGTTAATATGTCATCAATGGTAGTCTTTGTTGCAACATTTTGTGATCTCAAATCACCGGACAGCTTAGATCCATTCTTAAACTCTTCCACTCCGGAATTTTTCTCATATGTACAGTCGATACTGTAACTGATATAACTGCCTCTGCTTGGGTTTTTAAATTTACTATCCGTATATTTTGTTCCCTTATCTCCCTGTGTATCAACCGCAAATGTTACCGTATGATTTTTCGCATTCCATGTTCCTTTTATTGTTGTTTTTGTATCAGCTTCTTTATTATATACTGTCAATTCCGGTTTCGTATTGGTCGGAGTCAGTGCTTTATCTAATGTGACCACCAGTTTTCCATTGTAATAACCTGTTTTTGTCTGCAGGGTTTTATTGGTGATCTTCTGTGAAACGTTAACTGTGGTAGGGCTCTTTACCGTTGTGACCTGATTTCCCTCTGCAAAGTTATCCGAGATATCTATCGCAATACCTGTCACAAACATGGTAACCCATTTGTTAAAATCTCCGGTATTGGTCTGCAAAGTATAATACTGATTTGCATAGGCAGGCTGTGTACTTTCCTTTTTAATTGTAAAATCGACCAGATCTCCTTTTGTTGTCGTCGCTTTACTGTACAGTGCATTTCCATTGATCGATAAATACGGACTTACATCTTTTGACAGTCCGAAAATCTTTTTGTTTTTATCAAACTTTTCAGACGCTTTCTGTGCATACAGGTTCATTTTGGTAAATTTGGAATTACTATTAGTGCTCTCCACAAAAATCATCAGATATTGTCCGGTCAAAGGCACTTTATCATTTGCCTTGTATGCCTTTGATCTCACACTTGTAACCATTCCGGTTTTAATGTCTTTCTCTACCCATTCTCCATTATGCTTTGAAACATCATCAATATTAAAATCCGCGGACATTCTAAGACGCACTGCCCTCATCGGAACTGACATATCACAGTTTTCCACAATGATCAGCTGCCATCCACCGGCGCCCTCGCCACCGCCGATATGCTCATAATACGGAATGTTGAATACCGAATACGTTCCATAGATCTTGCTGCTTTTATTAATGATATCCGTCACATCCGCATACATGTTTACGAAGGTGTACTGTTGCCTCACTCCTTCCTCTTTGTTTTGGTTTTTATAATCAATTGACCTGTTATCATAAGTTGCATACTGTGCCTTTATCAGTTTTGCTGTTCCATCCGGCAGTACAAAAGCGATTTCTGATTTTGCAAGTGCTTTCGCATCTGTGTCCGATCTTTTGATACTTGTCCTTGCCTGCCATACCAGATATGCTGCACGGATCGTCCCATCCGCACCTTCTGACTTTGTCAGCTTTGCAGACCGGTTGTTTTTGATCTTCTTTCCGATCACTGAATTATCTGCATTTTTCAAAACATTTTCCGCAGCTTTATACTGGTCTTTTTTACTATCATAGGTATTATAATTCGTAACGATATCATAAGCCCATGTATCATAGTTCGTATTTCCGGTATAGTTAATATTCAGCCGCCCATACAGCGGGGTTTCTTTTCCAGCCTGTGAATCTGTCATATAGACATTTCCTGCTTCTTCTACCGTGATCGCTTTTATGTTCTGTGGGATCATGGTGATCAGAACCATTACTGCACAGAGCAGTAAAAATCTGCTTAGTTTCAATATTTTTTCTTTCATAGATCTCCTTTCGACTTTCCGTCCTGTGTATTTATATTTTCATTTTGAAAATACCGTGGTAAAAAAAATGAACTGCAAGGTAATCAGAGATTCCAAGCAGTTCATTTTTCTGACTATCAAAATTAATTTTGATAGTTTTCATACTTATTCAATTTTACTTGTTGTTTAAAGCTCAGTTACCCATCCATCCTTTTCATCAGTTTCATCCATGCCTCTTCCTGTTGTGAAACCTGTACTATATTTAGCAAAGGAAGTCTGTTTATCGCTGACAGTCACTTTCCAGGAATAACTCCACCGTCCATCTGCTGTTTTTAAAGTAATAATAGAATATCCTTTTCCTATTACATCCAGATAGCCTTCATCTTTGACTCTTAAAACATTTTCATTGCTACTGGTCATGATAATCTTATTATTGCTTGTAATAGCATCTGCTGAATCACTTGATGCTGCAACCTTCTTATCTGCGGAGAAAAATTCTTCATTAACCGGCAGCAACCGATTTTCAATCGTTCCATCCTCATGTTTCTTTACATAGTACTTGATATTATCGTACATATCAAATCCCACTGCCAGTACCATGTCATTTTTCTTGACAGTTACCTTATAAGCAGCTTTGACTTTCTTATTGGCTTTGGATGTAACTGTGATCGTTGCGGTTCCTACCTTTTTCGGTGTAACAAAACCGGTAGAAGAAACGGCTGCGACACTTGTGTTGCTGGACTTATAGGAAACAGCACTGTTCTTTACGCCGGTGATCCGTTTTACCTTGATCTGTGCCTGTCCGTATTTTTCTTTCTGTACTAAAAGCTGTTCTCCAATAAACTGATCCATGCTCTCGTGATCTTCGGTATAAAATTCAAGGCTGTGTGCATCACCACAATGATTATAAATCTTATGGAAAGATTTTTCCGGGTACAAAACCACGTTATCTTCTTCGAGGACGATCTTACCTTTTCCTTTTTCGGAATAGTCCGTGTCAATCATATCCGCCGTTTTTACGGTTACCTTAAACACAGCTTTTACTTTCTTGTTGATTTTGGAAGTTACAGTGATTGTAGCTGTACCAGCTTTCTTTCCGGTTACTTTTCCTTTGGATGATACCGTTGCAATTTTCTTGTCACTGGAAGAAAAGGTAAGGTTCTTATTGCTGAGACCTTTAAACGATTTTACCTTGATCGTGGTTGTATTTCCAACAATGATACTCTCTTTGCTCTTTTTTAAAGTGATCTTTGCTTTCTGCTTTCCTTTGCTTACCGTCAGACTCAGTGTTCCTTTTACTTTGGAATCATAAATGGATGTCACAGTGATTTTACATTTTCCTTTTTTCTTTACTGTCACAACACCCTTTGCATTTACTGTTGCAATGCTGGTGTTCGAGGATTTGTATTTCAGTTCACCGGATTTGATACCGTCTTTACTGTTTTTTGATCCTACTACCACTCCATTTTTAAACATGGCAACCGGGATGATCGTGAACTTCTCTCCTGCATAAACAGTTTTCTTTTTTATGCAGTGATAATGTCTGTATGTAGAAATATTGCAACAATGTTCCTGCGTTTTATGCCATTTGGCATCATCCGATGTTGCAAACACGATCTGATTCTTTGGCTGATCCTCTCCAAAGTAATCAATGTATGTTGCCTGCTTTGCCGATACTTCCTCCGGCTGTGGTACTACGATGCTGCTGATGCACATGATAAGTGCCAGCGTGAGCACGACTGCTTTTTTCCATCCTGCCACCTTTGCGGTGTTCATTCCTTTCCGGTTTCTTCTTTCTCTCATAACTTCGATTCTCCTTTATCTTTTATTTTTGATTCTTTTACCTTACGACATTGACAAACGAAATGGAAACTTTTATAATATACCTATCAAGACAGCCGGGTGATAAGCAAATACCTATCTGCTCCGGTGAAACAAGTTTATAAGTTACAAAAAATAACCGTCAACTTTTCTCAGGAGCTGGACGGTTATTTTTTTGTCTTATCATGGGTATCATTACTGACACTTCTGATAAGCGTTATGATGGCACATATCATAATAATGAATGTGAACAAGTCACTGTATGTAACCATGCTACCACCCCTTTCTCCGAATCTCGGAGCAGATCTAAGTGGTAAAGCCGTCCTGCCGGCTGCCTTGAAAAGTATATTATATTGGATTTCCTGTTTTTATTATAAACGTAATGCTATGGAAAAGCAACTTCTCTGATCGAATCTCTTCTTAATTTAATTGTCAAAGTACGGTGTGTGAATAAAGCCATTGTTTCACTTAAATGCGTCAGGAATATTCTTAAAGATATCTGTAATGAAATAAAAAAGACTGTTACGGATATGCCATCTTTATTAATAAAAAGCTGACATATAGAATATCCAGATTAAAACTGATATTTCATTTCTTCATATGTAAATTTAGTATAACAAATTTTTTACATAAAAAAAGACATTTTCATTTATTTAATTTTATTTTTATATTTGTAATTTACTTTTAATTAAAATATACAAATTCAAATTGTTCTGTTCCCGCAATAATAAAAATGAGTGCAAGCATGTTGACACACTTGCACTCATTGATATTTTATATCAGTTTAAATTTTATTTTATAGTTGTAACCTTCACAGTATGCTGCTTCTCAAGATGAGAACAATCACAAAACTTATAATCTTTTTTATTAAATGTGATCTTCTGTGTCGTTACGCCCGAAAATTTTATATCATCCACATATATATAGCCGCTGCTCTTTGAACAGACTCCTGTAATAGCAACCCCTTGTATAATGTTGTATTTGGTTTTTGTATTGATCTTTGACTCCTTTTCATCTTTAGAAACAACATTCCTCAGCGGCATATTGTTAACTGTAATCATATAATATTTTCCTGATTTTTTGCAGCTTGCCAGTTTCCCGGCTTTAATATTTCTGTCAGTTACTGAATCATACAATTCCACTTGTATTTTTTTACCATCTTTGATCAATATCACCGGATATCTTGAAGAGATAGTACCGGCATATTTACCATTTTTACTGTTTTCAAGATCAATCCCTGTATTTACATAAACACGATCCCAATTCTTTTTTAGGGCTGATGCCGGAACATACACCTTAACCGAAAGTTTCATATTTTTCTTTATTTTTGATGCTTTTTTATAGCCAATCCCAAGATAGTAACTATTATTTTCCCACGCCTCTTCTGATTTATCTCCGTTAAATGTAACCTTTGTGCGAAGCGCCTTATTTGCAGCAGCAAATGTCTCTGCCGACGGAATAGCTGCAAACACACCGATCAAAAGTGCCATTACCAGTACTTTTGCCATTACCACAATACTCTGTTTGTGTTTTACCATACACAAATCCTCCTGTCCTTATTCTCCTGGTTTTAACATTTTTTTACTTTACAAATTAGCTATTATTTAATAGTTGTAACCTTCGGAGAATAATATTTATCCAAATGACCTCCACTGTACCACTTATAGTCTTCCTTATTAAATGTAATCTTCTGCACAGTCACACCTGAAATCTGCAAATCATCAATATATACATAACCGCTGGTCTTTGTGCAGATGCCCGTGACACCGATTCCCTGTCCAAGATTATATTTCGTTTTCGTGTTAATCTTTGATGTCTTTTCATCCTTATAAACAGTATTTTTCAATGGCATATTATTGATCGTGATCACATAATATTTTCCGGATTTTTTATAGCTGGCTATTTTCCCAGGCTTACACTCTTTTTCTTTCACCAGATCCACCAGCGCAAGACGTATTTTTTTGCCCTCTTTGCTCAGAATTACCTGATATTTTGCACCGATCTCCCCAGCATATTTACCGTTTTTACTATTTTCCAGATTTATCCATGCATCCACAATTACAGTATCTCCATTCTTTTTTAAGGCTGCTGCCGGAACGTACACTTTTGCGGACATTTTCATATTTTTCTTGATTTTTGAAGCTTTTTGATAACCTGCCTGCATAATATAATTGTTATTTCTCCACGCTTCATCAGAGTCCTTATCTCCGTTAAATGTAACCTTTGTACGAAGCGCTTTATTTGCAGCAGCAAATGTCTCTGTCGACGGAATAGCTGCAAACACACCGATCAAAAGTGCCATTACCAGTACTTTCGCTATCACCACAATACTCTTTTTTTGTTTTAACATACGCAAATCCTCCAATCCTCATTCTCCCTATGTTCCTCTTAGCAACTCATTTCTAAATACAATACTGCCAGCTTAATTTTTCTTTCAGGCACACATTCATATCAAAATCTGCATATTATTGTTTGTATAATTTTATTAGTTTTTTCGACAAATTTTGACAAGTTATTGTATTTATAGGAATTTATATAATAATTATATTATTTTCATTTTAATGTGTCAACAAATATACTATCTATCAACATTGTTTTTGCATTAAAAATCCGTTATAATATCATTCTGCGGGAAATCCGCGGAAACACATTCCGAAAGGAGATTTAAAAATGGCTTTTGATGGATTAGTAATATCCAATCTTGTATATGAACTGAATCAGACAATTTTAAATGCAAAAATCAGCAAAATTGCACAGCCGGAAAATGACGAACTTCTTTTTACCTTAAAAGGAAGCAACGGACAGTTCCGCCTTGCCATGTCAGCAAGTGCTTCCCTGCCTTTTGTGTATCTGACTGAAACGAACAAACCAAGTCCCCTGACCGCACCAAATTTTTGTATGCTGTTGCGCAAACATATCGCAAACGGACGGATCATAAAAATTTATCAGCCCCATATGGAACGTATTATTCATTTTGACATTGAACATCTTGATGAGATGGGGGATCTGTGTCAGAAAACACTGATTGTAGAATTGATGGGAAAACACAGCAACATTATTTTCTGTAACGCCGACGGCATGATTATTGACAGTATCAAACATGTATCCTCCATGATGAGTTCTGTGCGTGAAGTCCTTCCGGGACGGGCTTACTGTATTCCTGCGACACAGGAAGATAAATTAAATCCACTTGAAGTTACGGAAGAAGTTTTCATGGAATCCGTCATGAAAAAACCTGTTTCCATCACAAAGGCAATTTATGGTTCTTTCACCGGAATCAGTCCTGTGATCGCAAATGAAATCTGTTACCGTGCTTCGATTGATGGAGATATGCCAGTAGATTCATTGGATGCAGACGGCAAAAAACATCTGTTCCATAACTTTTCATGGATGATGGATGATGTCAGAAATCACAATTACTGTCCAAACATCATCATGCGCGGACGGGAACCGATCGATTTTTCCTGTTTCCGCCTGTCAGAATATGTCCACACTACATCTGACAAAAAAATCATGCAGAACACAGACATTTCTGACACAGATGGCTATACTATGACAGAATATGATTCGATCTCCAAAGTACTTGAAGAATACTACGCTTCAAGAAATATTTACACACGCATCCGACAAAAATCTGTCGATCTGCGTAAAATCGTATCAACTGCATTAGAACGTAACCGGAAAAAATACCAGCTCCAGCAAAAGCAGTTAAAAGACACCGAAAAACGTGATAAATATAAAGTATACGGTGAGCTCATCCACACATACGGCTACGGTTTAGAGGAAGGTGCCAGACAGCTCGAAGCAGTCAATTATTATACAAACGAAAACGTTACGATTCCTCTTGATCCGACTTTAGATGCCAAAGCAAATGCGCAAAAATATTTTGATAAATACGGGAAGTTAAAACGTACTTATGAGGCACTTACCGATCTGATCCAGGAGACAAAGTCTGAAATTGAACATTTAGAGAGTATTGCCACCTCTTTAGATATTGCCCTGACTGAGGATGATCTGGTGCAGATCAAAGAAGAACTGGTAGAATATGGATATATCAAACGGAAACGCACCGATAAAAAAGCAAAGATCAAAAGCAAACCTTTTCATTACATTTCTTCGGACGGTTATCATATGTATGTTGGGAAAAATAATTATCAGAATGAAGAACTGACATTTAAATTTGCAACCGGAAACGACTGGTGGTTTCATGCCAAAGGAATGCCAGGTTCCCATGTTATCGTAAAAACAAACAACGAAACAGACCTGCCAGACCGCATGTTTGAAGAAGCCGGAAAACTTGCCGGTTACTATTCAAGCGGCAGGGACAGTGATAAGATTGAGATCGATTATCTTCAGAAAAAAAATGTAAAAAAGCCAAACGGAAGTGCTCCGGGCTTTGTGGTGTATTACACTAATTTTTCGCTGACGGTACATCCTGATATTTCTGATCTGACGCTGGTGGAATAAAACAATAACCAGCCCTCCAAAACAACTATGAATCAGCGTTATAAAATGATAAAAATCGCAGCCGTGGATTTATAAGACCACGACTGCGATTTTTCTGTCTAAAATTATATTTTAAAATAAGTTATGCTTCTTTCTTTTTACTGAGTAATAATAATGCGATGACAGCAAAAAGCAGATACGCTGCTATGGAAATAACAGAAGACTCCACACCGAATTCTCCACCCGTCAGCAGAAAAGAATCTGTATCAAGCACATAATTATACCAGGCTGTACCATCCACCGCAGAGCCGATATGGATCAATCCTCCGATCATCAGACAATTCCAGACTCCATGCATGAGTGCAGAATACCAGATTGTTCCGGTATAACAGGTCACAAGGGAGAACAAAATGCCAACCAGACTTCCTGCTATCACAACCTGGATCATTCCAGAAATACTCATCCCCTCTTCGATATGCAGACATCCAAACAGAACGGATGGAACGATCACTGCAATTTTCCGGTTCCACGCATATTCTACCGAACTCATAATAACTCCACGGAATACTGTCTCTTCCACGATTCCGGTTGCCAGCCCTAAATATGCCACGCTTCCGGCGACAAGCCGTTTTATCGTTTCCGATTCCATGGACGATTGCTGCCATGTTCCTGCAAATAACTGATATACTAAGATCACCAGCAACGGCATTGCAAAAGCAGCGATGATCCAAAATGGATACAGATCCGGCTTCCCAACCTTAAAATCTGTCACTGGTATTTTCAACATCTTCTTGCATATCAGCCAGACTCCGCCAAGCACCAGTCCTGCATATAAAATTCCGGTAAAAATATTCCCGGTCACTGCTGACATTCCGCCTGCCACCAGCATATTTCCGATCAACAGTGCCAGAAGCTGTGAAAATGCCAATAAGCAAAGTGCAAGGATACTTACCCCAACTGCTTTTGTTCCACTAAATTTTGTTTGATTATTACCTCTCATATCTGCTCCTTTTTCCTTTACCGGCAAATAATTTTTTATTTTACTTCTCTAAACGCTTCATCTCTGTATATGCAAGTAAAAATGGACCGACACCTTTTGCATCATCTTTTACAACCGGCTCGGACATATAATAATCAAATGTTCCGGAACGGCGGTTTGCTCCGCCTAATCCTGCAACCAGACAGATACCATCTAAATGAAGCTCTCCGTTTTCATCTTCCGATAAATATTTATCACAAATACCGTGAAATGCCCTCTCACCATAAACACGGTAACTTTCCGGCAAAAATCCAAGACGTACACCCTTAAGCAGTGCATATGCCATGATCGAGCTTCCGCTTGTCTCAAGATAATTACGATCCATTCCACCGACATTTACGACCTGATACCACATGCCACTCTCATCCTGATATTTTAACATGGAATCCATCAGATCCACAAAGATCTGTTTTATTTTTTCATATGGTTCGCCGACAGACGCATCTGCTTTATCTAGGGTATCAAGCAAAGCCATGGAATACCATCCCAATGCACGAAGCCAGAAATTCTGGCTGAGACCGGTTACTTTATCACACCAGAACATTTCTCTTGAGGAATCATACGCATGATAGTAAAGTCCAGTCTTTGGATCACGCATGTGCTCTGCCACATTAAAAAACTGTGAAAAAATATCGTCATAATTTTTTTTGTCATTGAAACGGGTCTCATACTCCATATAAAATGGCTGGCACATATAAAGTCCGTCTAACCATACCTGATTCGGATAAATGTTTTTATGCCAGAAATTTCCTTCTTTTGTACGAGGCATTTTCTTGATCTGGCTATATACAAGGTCGATCGCTTTACGGTATTTTTCTTTTCCTGTCAGATCATAAAGTTCAAATAATGTCTTTCCGGCATTGACATTGTCAATATTCAGTTCTTCCACGGAATATCCTTCAATCGAACCATCCTCCATAACTTTACAGTCAATAAAATGATCTGCAAATGAAAAATATTTTTCGTCTTTTGTGATGGCATACATCTCTAAAATTGCCTTGATCATACAGCCATCAATATAATTCCAGGTTGACTTTTTCCCCTGCAGAATTTTTTCGATGTTCCAGATCGGGCGATCCGGTGTGCTTTTTTCTAAAAGTTCATCAATGTATTTTTCAATCTTATCCATACTGTTTTTCTCCTTCTCCTGTGCATTTTGCCAGCCTGCATTACGAATTTCTGACACAACCACGTTACCTTTATCATAGCTTATATGATCCGGTTTGTAAATAAATATTTGTAAGCGCTTACAAGTTTTATTTACAAAACATAAAACAGATATCTTATGCGTTTTTCAAAACGGATATTACTTGCTTTTCTGACAAAAAATACATGTTTATCTGACATCATATTTCATATACTATCACTGAACAAAACAAAACGCGATCAAAAACACCGCAGCAAAACACAAACGCCGCGGAACATATGATCAGCGCGGCGTTTGTTCAGACTTAAATACAAAGGATACTTTGAAACAAATGATGTATCACAACACACCAAAGGAGGAAACTATTATGGCAAGTCGTTCATCTAACAGAGCAGCAGTTCCTGAAGCAAAAAGTGCATTAGACCGTTTCAAATATGAGGTAGCAAGCGAGATCGGCGTACCTTTAAAGGACGGTTACAATGGAGACCTTACTTCCAGACAGAACGGTTCTGTCGGCGGTTATATGGTTAAGAAAATGATCGAGGCACAGGAGAAACAGATGTCAGGCAAGTAATCATCTGCCAGCTAAGATTTATCGTCCGCTAAAATCATAATTTTGTCAGGAGCTATATGTCACCAGGAATTATGATTCCAGCCCAAAAAACGGGATGCTTTCCATAACGGAAGCTCCCGTTTTTTATATTTTTATATTCTGCCTCTAAATAAAATCCATTATAAACAGATCTCTGTCATAAATTTAATCTGCTCTTTTGATCCTCGAAGAAAATCTCCAGATAATGCTGCAGATTGACATTTTCTTCGCCAAAAAGTTCCGGGTCTGCGGCAAGCAGATCCTGCACTTCCTCTGATGCCTGTTGTAACACGGCTGCATCCTGATAAATATCTGCCAGCAAAAACTGCATCTCTCCGGACTGGCGGATGCCAAAAAAATCTCCCGGACCACGTAATTTCAGGTCTTCGCTTGCAATTTTAAATCCATCATTAGATTTATTTAAAATATCAAGCCGTTTCATCGAATTTTTACTGTCTGAGGCGTTGACCATAATACAGTAAGACTGGGCGTCACCTCTTCCGACACGTCCTCTTAACTGATGGAGCTGTGCAAGTCCAAAACGTTCTGCATTCTCGATCATCATGACCGTAGCATTCGGCACATTGACGCCAACCTCAACAACTGTCGTGGAAACAAGCACCTGAATCTCATTTTTTACAAATTGATCCATAATCTTATTTTTCTGGTCAGCTTTCATCTGTCCGTGTAAAACACCGATCACAATGTCTTCCGGCAGTTCTTCCCGCAGACGTTTTGCATAATCGGTAACGTTCTCCGCTTCCATATTTTCACTTTCTTCCACCAGCGGACAGATCACATATGCCTGATGTCCCGCGCGTATCTCATGCTCGATAAAAGCATATGCTTTCGGGCGGTATCGCCGGTCAACTACACAGTTTTTGATTGGAAGTCTTTTTGCCGGAACTTCATCAATGACAGAAATATCCAGATCCCCATAGATAATGATCGCCAAAGTACGTGGAATCGGTGTTGCACTCATGACAAGTACATGCGGTTCTGTTCCTTTTCCTGCAAATGTTTCACGCTGCCGTACTCCAAAACGATGCTGTTCGTCCGTGATCACAAGTGCCAGATTCTGATAAATTGCTTTCTCCTGTATCAGTGCATGTGTCCCGATGATCATAGCATTCGGATATACCTCTAATGCTTCATAAGCGCGGCGTTTCTGTTTTGCCGTCATGGAACCGGTCAAAAGCACGATAGGAATATGAAGTCCAAACTGTTCACACATATTCTGATAAGACTCATAATGCTGTCTTGCAAGTACTTCCGTCGGCGCCATGATCGCAGACTGGTATCCATTGTGTGCTGTATCAGCCATCGCAAGGAACGCAACGATCGTTTTACCGGAGCCTACGTCTCCCTGGATCAGACGCTGCATGACCGTCTCGGAACGCATATCACGTTTCACATCCGCAAGTGCTTTTTTCTGTGCATTGGTAAGCTCATAAGGAAGTTTTTCTATCAACCCATTTGTAAAATCATCCTCAGTAAAAACAAACTCATTTTTCTCTTTGACATGCTTTTCCTTCTGATACTGCATGCTTAATATAAAAAGGAAAAATTCATCAAACACAAGGCGTCTTCTCGCTGTAATGAGTGTATCCATATCCTCCGGAAAATGAATCTGCCGTATGGCGTAATTATACTCACAAAGCCCATATTTTTCGCGGATCGCGCATGGAAGATAATCCATAAACAACTGTTCGTCTCCAAGTGCCGCCCGCACTGTTTTCGTGACAAGATTATTGGAAAGTCCGTTGGTCAGCGTGTATACAGGCAGAAATACCTGTTCCATGGATGCATACTGTTCTTCTGTAAACAAGGCTGCCTGCTCCATGACAAGTCTTCCGTTCTTTTTATTAACTTTTCCATAAAATATGTAGGTGTTGCCGGCTTTTAAATTATTTTTCATATAAGGCATCCGGTACCATACCAGTTCTAAGGAAACTCCCATCTCACTGATCGTCGTAACCGTGATCTGCATAGTACGCACTTTTCGCACTACCGGTGTTCTTGTGATCCGTCCAAGAACCGCTGCCTGTTCTCCGTCTGACACCTCATCCACATGCTTCGCCTGCGGGTACTGTATATATGTCCGGGGATAATGAAGGAGTATATCACCTACGGTGTATACTCCTATCTTATGAAATAATTCTTCTGTTTTAGCGCCAACACCCTTAATATCTCTTAAAGGGGAATTGCGGTCCATTTTTACTCCATTCTTATTCTACAGAAATGACATAATAGTAGATTGGCTGTCCGCCGTAATGCACTTCGATCTCGACATCCGGGAATGCCTCTCCAATCTTCTCGCCAAGTGCATTTGCATCTTCTTCTTTCGTATCCTCACCATAATAAATGCTGACAATCGCAGAATCTTCATTCACAAGCTGTTTCATCATATCCATGACTGTCGGTTCTAAATTCTGTCCTACGGAAAGAATACCGGAATCGCCGATACCCATAAAATCATCCTGTTTGATTTCTTTATCATCGATCACTGTGTCACGGACTGCATAAGTAACCTGACCTGTCTTGACCGTGGAAATCTCAGCACTCATACGCTGTTCATTGTCTTCCGGTGTACTGTCCGGAATGAAATTGATCAGAGCAGTGATACCCTGCGGAATCGTCTTAGTCGGGATAACAATGATCTTTTTGTCCTCTACTAAAGATGCTGCCTGATTTGCTGCAAGGATAATATTTTTATTGTTCGGCAAAATAAACACCGTCTTTGCATTTACTTTTTCAATGGCATTTAACATATCCTCAGTACTCGGGTTCATAGTCTGACCACCCTCGATGATATAATCAACACCGAGTCCCTTAAAGATCTCATTGATTCCCTCTCCGATGCTGACGGATATAAATCCCATCTCTTTTGGAGGCTCTGCCGGTTTTTCCTCTTTTTCTTCCGGAATACCTGCTGACTGCATCTCTTTTTCTTTCAGGGCAGAAATCTTTTCATCACGCTCTAACTTCATATTTTCAATGATGATTGTAGTCAGGGAGCCATAGGTCAGTCCTCTCTGCATCGCAAGTCCCGGATCGTTGGTATGTACATGTACCTTTACGATCTCATCATCTGCGACAACAACAATGGAATCACCGATCGTCTCCAGATAAGACTTAAACTCATTCTCCTGCTGCAGTGTGATCGGCGTATCAAGCATAATAAGGAACTGTGTACAATATGCAAATTTGATCTCCTGATTTGCCTGTGCTTCAATATTGTAGGATGTTCCTGTACTTTCCGGTGCCTTTTTCACCGCCTGGGTTTCCTCGATGGTGTAATCCACTTCTTTGCCGAGCAGTGCATCCATTGCTCCTTTCATAACCTGCATCAGACCCTGTCCGCCGGAATCCACAACTCCCGCCTGTTTTAAAACAGGAAGCATCTCCGGTGTGAGATCTAACACGCGGTCACCTTCCTTGATGACTTCTTCACAGAAATATACCAGATCTTCTGTATCATCACAAAGTTCTAACGCACGGTCAGACATGCCTTTTGCCACAGTCAGGATTGTTCCCTCTTTTGGCTTCATAACAGCTTTGTATGCTGTCTCAACGGCCTTCTGGAAAGAATCTGATAAAATCTGTACGTTGATCTCATCATATTCCGCGATCACCTTTGTAAAACCACGGAACAACTGTGAAAGAATAACACCGGAGTTACCTCTCGCTCCTCTTAAAGAACCGGATGAAATAGCTTTTGCCAATGCTTTCATCTCCGGTTTTTCCAAAGCACTTACCTCTCTTGCCGCTGACATGATCGTCATTGACATATTTGTACCGGTATCACCATCCGGAACCGGGAATACGTTCAGCTCGTTGATCCATTCTTTCTTTGCATCCAGATTCTTTGCTCCGGCAAGAAACATCTTCGCCACAAGCTCAGTATTTATCGTAGTGATTTCCACCTTCTATGTCCTCCTTAATCAATTACACGCACGCCTTCAACGTAAATGTTAATTTTTTTGATTTCCAGTCCGGTAAACTCTTCTACTTTATATCTTACCGTCTCTATTAAATTATCGGAAACCGTACTGATGCTGACGCCGTAGGATACGATCACGTGAAAATCGATCGTAATCTTATTATCCTCGTCAATCGCTACATTAATACCATGTGTCAAATAATCTTTTTTCAGTAACTTCACCAGACCATCTTTCATGTTAACTGCAGCCATACCTACGATTCCAAAGCACTCTACAGCTACAGATCCTGCATAGGTTGCAATCACTTCCGGGTCTATTGAAACTCTTCCCAACTGGGTATCCATATGTCCATTCATATACGTTCCTGCTCCTTTCAAAGCCATATTAACGCTAGTTTATTGTCTATTATAACCGCTTTTTACCAAAATTCCTAGTCCTGTTTACTATTTTTAATATTTTTTTTAAAATTTACTTGCAATATAAAAATGAATCTGTTAGAATAAACATGTTGTGAGTCTGATAGTACAGGCAGACTTAGTGAATTACAAGGAGGTGCAAAACTATGGCAAAATGTGCAGTTTGTGGAAAGGGCGCTCATTTCGGAAATAATGTCAGCCATTCTCATAGAAGATCAAATAGAATGTGGAAATCAAACATCAAGCGTGTGAGCTGTAAAGTAAACGGAACACCTAAGAAATTATATGTATGTGCTTCCTGTTTGAAATCCGGCAAAGTTGAAAGAGCTTAATTGAACAGTAAAAAAGCTGTCATATCAAATTTGATATGGCAGTTTTTTTATGTAATAGGAAATTTCGTTGAAATTCTCTATTACATAAAATAATGTTCTATAAATTAAATACGAAGACTCAAAAAAGGGATGGCATTTCATATCTGTCATCCCTCTTTCCTTTAAAAGATCAAATTCCTGTCTTTATTTTTTCTTTACCTTTATCACACAGGTAACCTTTTTCCCACTGGACGTAGTTGCTGTAATTTTTACCTTTCCAGCTTTCTTTGCTTTTACAGTTCCAAACTGGTCTACCGTTGCAATCTTTTTATTTGAACTCTTCCATTTTACGATATCCGTTGAATTAAACGGTTTTACTTTTGCCTTAAGTTCATATCTGCCGCCAGTCTTCATGGTCAGCTGTTTTTTATTTAATTTGATTGACGTCGATTTTTTGGCTTTCTTTACAACATGTACCTTACATGTTACTTTTTTGCCGCTCGTCGTCTTAGCTGTGATGACTGCAGTGCCGGTCTTTTTAGCTGTTACTTTTCCATTTTTTACGGTTGCCACTGATTTTTTGGAACTGCTCCACTTAATTTTATTGGTACTGTCAATTGGATTCATGGTTGCTTTAAGGCTTATTTTTTTCCCTTTTACCACATAAATCTCTTTGACATTCATGGTTACTTTTTTAGACGGAATTTTAACTGTAACGGTACAAACTGCTGTTTTTTTACCGTCTGGCGTTTTTACTGTAATTTTTGTCTTACCTTTTCCGACCGCCTTAATCACGCCTTTGGCATTTACGGTTGCAACCTTTTTGTTGCCTGAACGGAATACCACCTTTTTATTTGCTGCATTTTCCGGTGTTATTTTTGCTGTCAGCGTAAACTTTTTTCCTTTATTTAAAGTAACTTTCGTTTTATTCAAAGATATGGCTGTTACCGCTGCATTTCCTGAATCCTGTGAGTCTGGTGCTTTTTCATCTGGCTTCTTTGTATCTGGTGTCTTTTCATCTGGTATCTTCGTATCTGGTGTTTTTTCATCTGGCTTCTTTATATCCGGCGTATTTTCATCCGGTTTTTTATCTCCTGGTTTCTCCGGATCTACATTTTCTCTATCCTTCCACTTCGCATAAAGAACAACATCACCTGTCATATTAGCTTCGATATTCTCTACCAGAACTGTATATTCAGGATCAAGATACCATCCCAAAAATTCATTTGTATCACAGGAAGGCGCTTTCAACCCGACCATTTTACCATAAGTATAAGCATCCGGATTCGGATTTTTTACGTCTGCATCAAGATTCATCACATATTGAATCTGATATTTATTCGGCTTATAGAACAGCTTTATTACCAGTTTATCTGAGGCTTTCCCTGATACAACACTACCATTCACTTCAGGTGCAAACGTATATCCTTCATAATTTCTGCACAGTCCATCTTTTTGTGCATCCACCATGGTATCTGCCTTGGCTGCTCCATGTGCCTTTTCATATAACACATAACTTCCATTTTTCTGAAGATAATGTTCTACCTGATAGCTGCAGACACCATCGAGTGTCTCATCGCCAACCTTTGTAAGAGACACATCCTTAAGCCACATTTTTGTATTTTCCGGTGTATTCTCATCACATGCACCAAAGAAAAATCCAACTGTAGCTTTTTCATCATTTGCCTTAAACTGACATGTAAACTCCTGTTCATCCCCTGTCATATCAAAACTGAATTTCTGTCCACTGATATCAACATCAAGTTTTTTATTTATCTCGGACTTTGCCTTAAATTTTAAAACATATTCTGTATCTTTAGAAACAAGAACATTCTGCGATAACTGGATTCCCCAGGAATCATAAACACCAAACTGGTTTTTCCACGGATAAAGCATATTGATTTCTGCCTGACCGCCCACATAACGGACACTGGCAGATTCCGGTTCACCACCTGCCCAGAATTTCCAATTCTTTTCGCCTTCCGAGAAATCACCATTCGTCATGTATTCCTGAATACCGGCGCTTGTGATCTGCAAAAATGCCAGATTCGTATCTGAAAATCCATCTGCTTTTATTACGATCTCATAGTTTCCTGTCTGGTGAAATACACTACCGGAAATAGTAATTTTATCATCATCAAACTTGCTGTTTTGTTTTTCCACAGCGGTTCCATTCACATAAACTGTCTTTTCTGCAGCATTCCATGCATCATTGACACCAACCAGGTTCAATACTGCATCCTGTGTCAGCTTGACACTTCCTGCGGATTCAACTTCAGGAATCCGCGTCAGTGCATCTTCCGCACCCATTTCTTCTATACAAATATTATCAAAATAAACTGTATGTTCATCAGATGGTGTGATCAGACTGCCCATCGCCACATTTCCAAGCATGAATGCTATTTCCGCATTATTTTCCGGTGCAGTAAAATAACGGGTGTATTTATGATATCTGCTTCCCAGTTTATAGGTTGTAAGTCCACCTGCAATCTGAAGGCTGACCGGACGGTCCACTGTTGCACGAGCATCAAAGGTAATCTTATATTCAACGCCTTTTTTTACCGGAATATTTTTTTGTATCAACTGAAGATCCCAGAAATTCTGAGCCCATTTATACTCAATTTTCGCTTCTTTCGATTCTGTTACGCTGAGATTTCCCGCAGGATATCCTTCCCCCTCGTTAAAATAGCTGTCTGCCCATGATGCTGTTCCTTTTGAAAAATTGCCATTCAAAACCAGATTTTTTCCTGCTGGAAATACCTCAAGATTCCACTCACAAAGATCAAATCCGGAAGCTGAAATTTTGATTTTATATTTTCCTTCCTCTGAAATAGTTCCAGCCGGAATTGTCATCGTAGTATCATCAAATACAGCTTCCACCTGTTTTCCATCAACTGTTACTGTTTTTTCTGCTGCTTTCCATGCATCCCCTGTACTACTTGCAGGATGCATCTGAAATACAATATCCTGATCTGCTTTTGCTACACCATTTTTATAGAAGAACGGCATCTGCAAAATCGGCGCATTCGAAACATTAAGTTTCACATTACGAAATGAAATTTTGCACTCACCTGATACCTGCGCAAGCAGATATTTAAACTCCATCACACCGGAACTATTACAGGTAAACGTAATATCCTCGTTTGTCCAGTCAGTTGTCGTCTTACACTGTTTTTCGGTAATAACTGTATAACTTCCATCTGTCGTTTCTATTTTAGCAGTGTATGTTTCTCCCGCACGTTCTGCTTTCTGTTCAAAATGCAGTTCATACGTCATTCCCTCTTCCATCTGCATGGCATCGGCAATCAGCATTTTATCCCATACATTTCCACTTGGAACTGCAGTTACCGTACACACGCCATCTGCCACATCAACAGCCGGATTACCATAAGTACTCCATCCTTTTAAATCATTTCCGCTGCATCCTGCAAAATCACCATTTTCAATCGGATATACTTTTATCTGGCTGTAATCCACGTTATAATTTGTCAGACGTTTCAGGGATATATTATCTATATGTATTTTCTTACCATCATTCCCAACTATAAATGATACACTTCCTGTTTTGTCAGATACATTTTCCGGCACTGTAAAAGATACTTTTTTCTTTTGCATGTCCGAAGTCAGATCCACCGTTTCAGAAATATACTCTGTGCCATTTGCTCCCTTCACCTGCACTCTGATACTATCACCTGAAAATGCAGCAGCATCGAAAGTAAGTTCATAACGATCTTTTCCAAGCAGAGAAATTCCTGTCTGTTCTATGCCAGCATTTTCATCTGTTCCAGATCCAAGTACCAGTTTACGCTGTGTATCAACATTTGCAGCTGCATTACCTTTTACATTCCAAAATTTTAATCTTGTATAGGCACCACCTGCATCTTTATTATTTCCCTGATCAAAGGTTCCGTTATAAATGTGTTCTCCACCCTTTGTCGGTTCCTTATCTCCATCTTCTGTGATTCCCTGATAAAGTCCGATTGCAACCAATGATGCATTTCTGATATAAACTCCGGCCGTGGACGTCAAACCAAGGTTTAATTCCAGACGTGCATAGTCATCGTTAAATTCTTTCATGTCGAACTTATAGGTATAAGTTTTCCATTCGGTCGTCAATGGAACGGTAAAAGCATCGCTGTATTTTGTCCAGCTTCCAAGGAAATTATAGGTAAAATCGCCTGCCTGTGCCGTGATACTGCGTGCTTCATCTGCTTTTGCATCAAATTTTAATTCATATTCATATCCATATGTCAAAGGAAACTGATGCATCAGCTGCACAGAGTACCCATTTTCTCCGGCAGAACTGATGCTTACCTTAGCACCACCCTCGGCAGCAGTCACATTCGCTGCACCTCCTGTGCCATTCTGCAGATACCAACCTTCGATTCCCTCTGCATGTTCAGTAATTTTTCTTGCCTTTGTCAGATCACCGCTTAAGAAATTGGTTTTTCCGACAATGCCGCCTTCTAATCCGCCAGCCTGCGCCGCCTCTGATTCAACAGTTTTTTCATCCTCAGAATAATCATGGATTTCTCCATTTGCATCCAGCAGATCATAGACACGCACATAGTCTACTTTCATCTGTCCGCCATCAATGTCATCCAGATTGCCACTGTCGTAATTACCACCCACTGCCAGGTTTAACATGATATAAAATTCCTGGTCAAACGGAGCCGGATAAGTAAAGTTTTCTTTATTATCTGAACCAATAGAATACCAGTTGGTAATGGTCTTGTAGCACTGATCATCTACGAACCAGCTGATCTTACCCGGTGTCCATTCTAACGCATATTCATGCTCCTGTGTAAAATTAAAGGATGGATCGATCGTCGTATCATAGTGTCCTCCACGTGATTTATTATTCGGCCATGAATTACCAAAATGTATCGTACCGTCAACACTTCCCGTAACACGTCCTCTTGCCTCCATAATATCGATCTCACCGGACGAAGCCCATCCACCATAAGCGTCATCCAGCGGCATCATCCAGAATGCCGGCCAGTATCCGGTACCTTCCGGAAGAGACATTTTTGCCTCAATACGACCATATTTTTTTGCATATAACGGCTCTTTTGCAGTTCCGTTATAATAATCATTTCCTTTTGTCCATAATTTCGCAGAGGTATAAGTGGAGCTTCCTCTGTTTTCTTTTCTTGCCGTAATCACAAGATGTCCATCTTCAAAAGAGATATTTTCTCCTTTTGTATAATATTCTTTCTCAGCATTTCCCCATCCGGCAACTCCATAATCACTGCCATCACCAGACTGATAATCCCATTTTGTCAGATCTAGCGAATCTTCATTAAATTCATCACTCCAGACCAGTTCCCAGTCTGTACTCTTTGTTTCTTTTGTTTCGCAGTCTACCGTATTTTTTGTAACTTTAGAACCAATCTGGGGGAAATCTGAACTTTCTAATTCTATCTGTTCTGTCTCAATTTCTGTCTCTATCTCAGCATCGTTTTCTGTCTCCATGCCGATTTCTGTCTCTGTCCCTGTTTCCGTATTAATCTCCGTATTGATTTCTTTTTCGGTGCCAGCTTCGGTTCCTGTCTGACTCTCTGTCTCGTTTTCTGATGTCTCAGCTTCTGATATTTCCGATTCTGATACTTCTGATTCCTGCACACTCTCCGTTGTTTGTGCTGCCTCTTCTGTGACCGGATCATTCTGCGCCCCTAATACCGTCCCGCACGGCATCACAGATGTTGCAGCCACAGTTGCCGTCAACGTAATTGCGATAATTCTGGTTAGTTTCCTGTTTTTCATCATTATACTCCTTCTCTTCTTTTTAGGTGCAAATCCCCCTTGCAACCTTATTTTTATTAAAAAATACAATGATGCCAGAAACAATTCTCCATTTTTCAAAATGGTTTCTTTTTTTTACTTTTTATTTCGAAAAAAACACCCGAAAATTCAGATCTGAATTTTCAGGTGCTTTTCTTTATTCATTCTCTTATTTTACTTTGATACTTTTTCCTTCATAATATAAGGTACTCTTAAAGGTTTTATATTTCTTATTGATTTTCACTTTCTTTTCAGCGACAACTTTTACGTAATATGTTTTACCTGATTTCAAAGCAGCTTTTCCATATTTTTTAATCGTAACACTTGTTTTCTTGCTGTTATAGGTACCGACTTTTTTATATCCGCTCTTTTCCTTATTGGAAACATATACCGTATAACTTGTTGCTCCTGTCACTTTATTCCAGTTTGCAGAAATTTTCTTTCCGGATGATTTTAATTTTAAATTCTTGTATGGTGCCTTTGCAAAATATAATGTGTCAGACCATGCACCATAAGCCTTTTTGTTATTATTTAAATTGACATAACCTCTTACTTTGATACGGTAAAACTGTGTTTTCTTGATCTTATTGGTAGAAATATCAAGGCGTTTAGAAGTCGTTGTATTACTTAATATTTTCTTTCCGGAATTATCATAAAGAATATATTCATATCCACTCGCGGAATTAGAAGGATTCCATTCTATATATGCAGTATTTATATATGAATAAAATACGGTATTTTCTACTCCGGTGATCTTCGTTGGTTTAACTTTTACATCATAATAGTAACTGCCAGAACCTGCATAAGCTGTAAAGCCTGTACTGCTTGTTCTTCCTGCATAAACATGTCCACAATAACGGTTGTTCTTTTTTAATCCGGTAATTTTTACATTGTTATTTTGGGAGATAACTTCTGATGCTGTACGCTGCGATGCATTATTTAAATAATAATCGATCTTATAACAGTTTGCACCGGAAGAAGCCGGCCAGGTCAATGAAATGGATGTCGTACCTGCACCACTCTGTTTTACTGAACTCGATGCAACCTGCGCTGGAGCTGTTACAACTTCAATCGCCTTCGACCACGTCACATCGGCCGGCACAGTCGAACCAGAATGTGTTGCTGATGTTCCAATCTGGACGTAATAACTCTTTCCCGCAGAAAGACCTGAAATATAGCTTTCTGATTCATCATAGTTCCGCTCGCTTTTACTGCTGTTAAAACTTGAATCATTGCTGATACGATAATAATAATAAATATCATTCTGCATAACAGCATCCCACTGTACTGTTACAGAGCTGCTGCCCGCTTTTACCTGTTTCACGCCTGCCGGTGCAGCAGTCTGTGCATTCGCATCAACTCTTCCGGCAAGAACTAATGTCAGCGCAAACAGCATAACAAATAAAATTTTTTTTGTCTGTTTTCTTAACATTTTTATTCTCCTCTTTTTTATATTATTAATCTTATTTTACATCTTATATCACAGGAATACAATCCTACTTTCTTCCCAGCCTGATTTTTTCTAAAAAACTTCTTTTAAATCCGGCACGAATCATACAATCCCTGAATATATTCTTTAGACTGTACTGCATTCTCCGGCGTTGTATTTTCAAGCGTCACATGTATATACGGCTTTCTCTCCTTAATGAAACGAATAATCTTCTCATAGTTCATCTCACCTGTTCCTGCAGCGACTGACACCAGTTTCCCATCCTGCACCACAAAATCTTTCATATGGACCATTGCAATATCATCTCCAAGCAGCTCTATCGTTTCTTCTATGATCGCATCCCTGTTCTGATAATTGCTGATATCCAAAAGATTGACCGGATCAAAAATGATCTGAAGATTTGGAGACGCGATCTCATCAAGCACTTTCCGCGCTCTCTTCGGATTGCATACGATATGTTTCCACACCGGCTCGATTGCAAAAATAACGCCCATTTTTTCTGCATAGGAAATCACCGGTTTCACATTCTGTATAAAAATATCCAGCGCCTCATCTGAGTGATTTTTTTCCTCAAACTTATATGCCTCGTTGACAGCACCTGTCTCTGTTCCGACTACCCCGACGCCAAGCAGTGATGCAAACCGAATATGCGCCAGATAACGGTGTGTGATCTTTGCAAGCTGTCCTTCATCTGGATTTGCAAGGTTTAAATAACATCCCAGTACGGCAATATCAAGATCGTTTTTTGCAAATATTTTTTTCAAGTACATTGCATACCCCGGAGTCAGTGCCCCATCATCCACCGGATATTCCGTGATTACTTTTGAGAGTGCCAGATGTCCGCACAAAAACCCCTGCTCCTTTGCGATTGCAAGGCGCTCCTCAAGTGGTGCTTTTTTGATATCATGTAAACGTATTCCTAACTGCATATGTTTTCCTCTTTCTGTTCTACTGCACGAAATGGTCAATTCCCTCTGTAACAAGAAGTTCTCCATCCTGTCCCTCTATTTCCACGTTTTCTAATACCAGTTCTTTGATGTTGCGCGCAAAGATTCCCTTCTTTGTACACTCTTCCACACCGGAAGACATGGCAGGAACGCCGGATTTCGAATTCTTAGCATATGTCACTGTAATATTTTTCATAATGATCTGCTCAATTTTCTGTTCCGGCAGTCCATCAAAATATGCAGCTGCCACATGACAATTTTGGGCTTTAATATCCTCAAAATCAAGTCTTAAGATCGCAGGTGTACCATCATCTACCGGCATTTTTTCACGGCTCTGGACAAACTCGGTCTTGCCGTCCGGATCACAGAAATAAAAACAGTTTATCACAAACGGCGTCATAACCTGATCCATATCGATTTTCCGGAAAATAATCTGATCTAAAACGGCATCTTTTCCCCGTCCTCTGCGTGTCTTGATACGTAGTCCCCGGTCTGTATCGTAAAACCGGCATTCTTCCACGACCAGATTTTTGACACCGCCAGCCATCTCACTTCCGACTGTTACTGCACCATGACCATTTTCCATCAGGCATTGTCTGATATGGATATTTTCAGAAGGTGTCCTATATTTCTTTCCCATATAGATCTTACCAGACTTAACTGCTATGCAGTCATCTCCAAGTGAGAATTTCACACCGACAATATCTACATTTTTGCATGATTCAGGATCCAGGCCATCCGTATTTGGCGAATCGCTTGGATTGTTGATCGTAAGTCCGTAGAATTTCAGGTTATCTGAAAAATACGGATGCAGTGTCCAGGACGGACTGTTCTTGAAAGTTACACCACAAAGTGTCACATTCTGACAATGGCTTAAGAAAAACAGACGCGGGCGGAATGCTCCTACCATGACTTTCGGATTTTTCCACCAGTTTTCTTTTGAAGCATTGCCATTTATCGTTCCTCTTCCGTAGATCAATACATTTTCTACATCCAGTCCGGTGATGATGCCGGCAAACATCGGTAATGGATTTCCTTCCCACGTTCCTAAATTATATTCACCCTGTTCATCATAACTTTCAATCATACCAGGAAATTTCGGATAGGCCGCCCTGTCTGTATCTGCGATAAGTTCTGCTCCCTTTGCAAGCTCAAGGCGCAGATTACTTTTTAAAAACAGACTGGTAATGCGATAGCTTCCCTTTGGAATAAGCACACGGCTTTCCTTCGGACAGGCTAGGATCGCTGCCTGTATAAACTTCGTATCATCCTGTTTTCCATCGCCTGTAGCACCAAAATCACGGACATTTAATGTGACAAATTCATATGCTGTAACAAACGATACCGTTCCTAGTTCGGTACCATCTGCTGTTCTTACAGAAACCTCATAGGAAGTCTGCGGTTTTAAATCAAACAATGAATTTATAACCGTATCCGTTGAAAATACCTCTTCACCGTTCAGCAGAACATGATATGTTTCTTTTGTATTGTAAATTCCACCATCTGCAATTTCAATGACCGCATTGCGGGCAGATTTCATAATCAGTTTTACTTCCATGACTCTTTTCCTCCCTATTCCGACTGTTCCATCGCAAGCAGATCATATTGTTCTATTGTTCTTGCTGTAATGTCTGACAGATATTCCGTCTGATCTGTCATGCCCGTATTTTTCAGATGCCCTGCCATTAAAGCACCTGTTTCTGCATATTTTTCTTTCAGCAAAATTCCAATATTGCAGCCTTTTAATATGGCATAGGTGAGTTCCGGTGTTTCTTCTCCCTCAGCTAACGCATCCTTTAATACGCATTTATAAACTGCGGTCAAAGTCCGGTATTTTTCATAAATCTCAAAACTGATCCCATCAATCACATCCACCAGGGCTGCTAAATATGCATTTCTTGCTTTTGCATCGGCAAATCCGGTTGACGCCTCATCTTCCATCCGGTCAACGATCTTATTGTACCGCTCTTTTTTCCCACATACCGTTTCATATTCCATAAAAAAAGGCATGGCATAGATATCCTCCGGCAATTCGCCCTGCGCTGCACGGATCTGTTCTGCTTTCTCCTTATATACTCCATCTCCTGTTTCTTTATAAAACATGACTGCTAGTCTTCCGAGCCGGTCTGCCTCTGATTCATTCAGAGAAGCAATCGCCTCTTCCGGCATCTGCATAAGTTTTCTGATATCTTCCTGTCTTTTTGTTTCCATTTGTCTCCCTCGTTTTTCTGATACTGACTTTTTTATGCTTCGATATCCTGATAAATAAAATTTAAAAAATCTGCATACAATTTGTGTTCTCCGGCAACCGCATAAATACCTGTCATTGCCCCGGTAAAGCGCTTACCCATATGAATTCCTTCATCGCATAGATAATAAACATTCGCAATCTCTGCTGCTATATGTTTTTCTTCCCCCTGCAGCCGGTAAGTAAAACGCCGCTTTAAATACTCTGTTTCCACTTTCAGGCTGATCTTTTTCCCTGAACAATCACATGGAAGCATCTGTCTCTCATGCAGAACATCTTTATCCCCAATATGTTCTTTTACCTGGATATAATAAGAATTTTCCCTGCAGACTGCAAGACACACCCATGTATTTTCGTCATAATAACAGACTAAACCTGCTTCCTGACCACCTATAAGTTCCGGTATCACAAGTTCCGTTTCCGCAGTAAAACAAAACGAAGTCTGTCTCTGCAATAAAATATTTTTAGCAGCCACATCTCTGAGTGGAAAACAGCTCCCTTTGATACGGATTCCTGATGAGAGAAAACGGATTCCTTCCGGCTCCGGTGCACGTGGTGTCATCCATTTTGGGTTCCAGCCAATATCCGGCTCTTCTTCCGGCATCCACACCGGAAGGTCCGGTCTTTTCTGCAAAACAGAAGGACCTTTTAATCCATTTACGACCGGCCAGCCATCCGCTGTCCAGCTTACCGGATCAAGTGCCGTCTCCCTGCCAAGCATACTGTAACCATCTCCGATCATCCTGCCGCAGAGATATACCATATACCACTCCCCGTTCTGTGTGCAGACCGGCTTTCCATGACCACATCTCTGGATCGCTGCCCCCTCATCCATCTGCCGCATGATCGGGTTGTATGGACACGGTTCATAATTTCCCATAAGCGTCTTACTTCTCGCAACCGAAATCCTGTGCCCCATTCCGGTTCCTCCTTCTGCCAAAAACAGATAATAATAACCGTCTTTTTTCAACAGATGTGGTCCTTCCGGCGCACGTTTCTGATCTCCGTAATACAACAATTTTGCCTCAGAGATCTGCTTTGTGCAGTCATCATTCAGTTCTAAAATCCTCGCCCCACGGTTTAGCAGCATATAGTGTCTGCCATTCTCGTGAAAGATAGACGGATCAATTCCATCCTCATCAATGACCGCCGGTTTACTGTACGGTCCCTCCGGTCTATCTGAGCTTACCACGATCTGTTTACGGTACACAGTGCCTGTGTCATTCAGGCGGTAGGTTGCCGTGACATAAAATTTTCCATTATCATAAGAAATATCCGGTGCCCAGTAGCCTCTGCCGCCTTCCAGTTCATCCAGTGCCGCCCACTGTGGATCTGTGATCGCATGACCGATGATCTCCCAGTGTATCAGATCCCTCGAGTGCGAAACCGGGATACAGGGGAAAAATATGAATGATGAATTCACCATATAATAATCTTCCCCGACACGCACAATAGACGGGTCCGGGAACATTCCACAGCGTATCGGATTATGATACATCCCCTCATAAGATGCACCTGTTCGTTCTTTATAGTAAGAAAGAAGTTTCTCATCTTTTCTTTCATATGCAATCTGATACGGTGTCACACATTTACCATCTCCTGCCGTAATATCCATTCCAACTTTTTCCACAAGGTAACGGTTCATTTCCAGATTACCGGACGCCGCTGCATAATGCAGAATATTTCTATGATTTTCATCCACCGTATTCATACTTGCTCTGGAATATTCGACAATATACTTTACAATAGAAAAATCTCCAAGTTCCGCTGCATACAAAGCAAGCGGTACACCTTTTTCCGTCACATCATCAATGCAGGATGGATTTTCTGTCAGTTCACGGATCACACCATCTAAATTTTTTGCTTCTAATTCTTTTTGAAGTCCCATAATCTAATCTTCCAGTGCCTCTACATGCAGATACTCGAAATCTCCATAGCCTCCCAGTTCCTTTTCCCCGATGACATTCGCAAACAGCCCTATCTTCGCACCTACCCAGGTATGATCAGACGGTGTAAACTCTGCTCTCACTTCCGTCCATGATGCACTATCTGTATCATCAGTCAATGAATAATAACAATGGAATACACTGCCGTTATCTCCCTCGCGCATCGCAAAGATCAGATAAACTTGTTCCTGTCCCTCCGGCAGTACCAAAAGCTGCTCTGCCTTCTCGCGCATTCCATCCTCACTGTCATAGGATTTTCCAAGAATCAGACGTTTCTGACCTCTGATTACGCGGACTGCGAGGTATGCATAGTGACCGCCCATCATAACCATTCCTGCCTGCTCCTGTTCAGACAGGGCAGAAATGTCAACACAGGCAGATGCCTCAAAATATGGGCAGACCAGTTTTTCCGTCAGCACATTCGAACACTCCCAGAGGATCGGCTCCACTTTCCCTGATGGATTTTTACAGTATAATCTCAAAAATCCCTTTCTCTCTTTCAAAGAATAGAAATCATCCTTCGGATTGCCAAGCCACTGCCACTGCAAGCCGATTTTTTCCGATGAAAAATCATCTCCCGCCGCAAGATAACAAGGTTTCTCCGTGATTCCGGTATTTGGTTTTTTATGGATGATACATGGCTCCCCACAGCCATCCACTGCGTTGATCCCCATAACCGGCCAGTCATTTTCCCATGTAACCGGCTGCATATGGACGATTCGTCCGTAAAGTCCTCTGTCCTGAAAATGAATGAACCATTCATCTCCATTCACTGTATCCACCAGAGCCCCCTGATGTGGTCCATTTATGATACTGTTGCCCTGATGAAGCACATTTTTTTCTTCATAAGGCCCGTAAATATTTTTCGAACGCAAAATAACCTGCCAGCCGGTTTTTACACCGCCTGCCGGGGCAAAAATATAATAATATCCATTTTGTTTATATACTTTAGGTCCCTCAATCGTCGGCTGTGTCTTAAGTCCACAGTAGAGAATATGATCCTCCCCTGTTGCCTTTGTTCCATCCCATGACATCGGGAATATGCCAAGATGACTCTTAAATCCAATACGGCTCTTCGCATAACCATGGATGATATATGCATTTCCATCCTCATCCCAGAACGGGCAGGAATCGATCAGACCTTTTCCGGCTAACACAAGTACCGGTTTTTCCCAGATTCCAAGTGCATCTTTTGCGCGCACCATGTAAATGCCCTCATCCGGCATTCCGTAGTAAATGTAAAAATATCCTTCATGGTAACGGATCGCAGGCGCCCAGACGCCTTTTGCATGCTGCGGCAGATCATAGCCCGGCTCATCGATCTTTTCGATCGCATAATTTTTCAGTTCCCAGTTTACCAGATCTTTTGATGTTAAGATCGGCAGTCCCGGCACATAATTAAAGCTGGACGCCGTCATATAATAGGTATTCCCTACGCGTATCACATCCGGATCGGAATAATCTGCAAAAAGTATCGGGTTTTTATAAGTTCCATCTTCCTGATCTGATTTCCATAATAATGACATAACCCTCAAATCCTCCTAAACACTGGTTTTATTTCCTGATACAAAAATGGCAAGGGATCACTCCCAAGCCACTAATAAATCACTATAGATACCGCCAAGTTCTTTTAAACCTCTCGCTATACATCCCGCATAGACAACTGCACCCATATATTTCAGATGCGTATTGTCAGTCAGCCCGTCCATATGGGACGGATAGACACCTGCCGGCAGATGCATGTACCATTCTTTGGTTTTTTCAGCTCCAGCCTTTCGCATTTCTGCGCGGCTCATACTGTAAAGATCGATCAGCGGAACATTTAAATTTTCAGCTGTCTGTTTCATTGCCGCCACATAATCGGTATGTTCCCCGATATCTAAATGTTCCTCATCAATAAAACATCTGCGCTCAAGCGGCGTAATAAAAACCGGCCATGCTCCTTTGTTTCTTGCTGCATTTACAAATTTTTCCAGATTCACCATGTAATCGGAATATGGATCTGTATACCGCTGTGGATCATTCTTTTTCTCATCGTTATGTCCAAACTGGATAAATAGAAAATCTCCTGCGGTAATTTTGTCATAAATCGGTGTCAGTCTCGACTCATCGATAAAGCTTTTTGTGCTTCTGCCGTTTTTGGCATGGTTCTCCACCCGCACCTCCGGCTTTAGGAACAGGTTCATCACCTGTCCTATGCCGGTCTGCGGAAATGTAAGAATGTCATTGTATTGTACGGTTGAATCTCCAGCCCAGAAAATAGTCGCCATACAAACCTTCCTCCTTATTCTTTTACAGCTCCGATATTTACACCTTTTACAAAGTATTTCTGTAAGAACGGATATACGATCATGAATGGAATGATGATAACGATGATCGCTGCATTCTTTACGGTGTTCTCAGTTGCACCACCGTTTGCCTGCGGAAGATCACTACCCATGATGATACTTCTTAACTTCATCTGGAAGTTATAAAGGTTTGAATCTGTAATATAAAGTTTGTAATGTGTATAGTCGTTCCAGTATGTAACGGCAAACATAAGACCGATGGATGCTAATGCTGCTTTTGACATCGGAAGTACGATACGGATAAATGTCTGCATCGGAGTACATCCGTCAAGTGTTGCCGACTCAAACAGGCTGGCAGGAATACCTTCGAAGAAGTTCCTCATCAATACCAGGTTATACACGTTCAGTGCCGGGAATAAGATAACGACCCAGATGGTATTGGTTAAATGTAATGATTTTAATACGAGGTAGGTAGGGATCATACCACCCTGGAAAATCATGGTAAAAAGTAATAAGTTTGCAAATAAGTTACGTCCCGGCATATCCCACTGGATCAGTACATATGCACCAAATGTAGATAAAATCAAGGCGATGATCGTACCTGCAATCGTTGTGATTACAGAAATCATTAACGGATGGGACAGCGTCGGGTTTTTGAATACGGAAATGTATCCTGCAAGGCCAAATTCCTCCGGCCATAATTTCATACCATATGCGGTTTTTAAATCGAATGAGTCAACTAATACTTTCCACATCGGGATGATAATCAGTAAACTTAAGATAATAAATATTAACCCGTTTACGATCGGGAAAACTTCTATTTTTTTCTTGCTTTTCATATCTGCTGCTCCTTCCTAGACGATTCCGCGTCCATCACGTACTTTCTTGCTTAAGTGATTGCAGAACAGTACCAGTACACAACCAACCAGAGATTTGAACAGACCAACGGCTGTCGTATAACCGTAATTTGGAATCGCACCACTGTTGAAGGTCTGATAGTAAATATAAGTTTCAAGTACGTTTGCTGTACCTAAAACAGCATCGTTCTGCATTACAAATGCGGACTCGAACAGGTTCATAACCTTTGCAAGGTTTAAGATTAAAACAGTAAGGATCGTATTCTGTAATGCCGGGAATGTGATATATCTCATCTTGCCCCAGCGTCCTGCACCATCCATTGCTGCAGCTTCATAAAGCTCTGTATTTATTCCGGCAAGCGTAGCCATAAAGATAACGGTCTGCCAACCGGTTTCTTTCCAAATATTAATGATATAGTACGCAAGTCTCCACCATTTTGAATCCCCCAGGAAATAAATTCCGGAATCAAGTACACCAGCGTTGATCAGGAATGTATTTACAAGACCTTCTGCTGTCGGTGCCAGGATCAAAGTAAAGACAGATGCGGTAACTACCCATGACATAAAGTGTGGCAGATAAATAATTGTCTGCACGATCTTTTTAAAATGAATATTTGCGATCTCATTCAAAAAGATAGAAACAATAACAGCAGCTGCTGTTGTCAAAAACAATTTGATAATACTAATCTGTAAGGTATTCCAGAATGCCGTCCAGAAATTTGGCATGGAAAACATTTTCTGAAAATTTTTGAGACCAACAAAACTTGCCTCTTTGATTCCGTTATAATCGGTAAATGCAAAACGGATTCCAAGCATTGGCAAATAAAAGAATATTAATGCAAAAATTAATACAGGAAGAAACATCAGATAGAATCCTCTGTATTTATAGATTTTTGCTGCCAGGTGGTTCTTCTTTCCACCGGTTGTAGCCGTTACGGCTGATTTTTCATTACTTTTTCTCATATCTGTTCTTCCTTTTCAATCAAACATGAATTTGTGATCCATGATCTGTGCCGGCTGCGGATATCCGCAGCCAGGACACCAATCATAGTTCTTAGTTCCGTTTACCGGAAAGTTTTATTATTTGTTTAAAGAATCAACGATTGCCTGTGACCACTCTGCACCGTGATTTGACTCAAACTGTGCATATGCATCATCAACAGTGATCTCGCCCATAACAACTTTTGCGATCAGCTCGTTCTTTAATGTTGTTAAATCACCATTGTACTCGCTCATCTCATCTGTGGTAGGAACAAGATCAGCAGCTTTGCAGTTATCATTGAATAACTGTGCAGACTCTTTTGCTTCTGCTGCTACAGATTCTTCCTGAGGATCGTTTGCAAGCTCAACTAAAGCAAGCATTGGATCGATGTGAGCTTTGGTGTACTGTGTACCCTCTTTCTCACGGTTCTCTAACATATGGAACTCACCATCAGCATATGTTTTCTCGTTCTCTGTTCCAGCAAATAATGTCTCTGCTGCTGTTGACCAGTGAATGCCTTCTACACCGTATGTCCATAAGAACTGAACGTCTCCGCCATCCTGCATCGGCTCGATGAAATATTTGAATACGCCTTCCGGGTTCTCGCATGCAGATGTGATGCACCATACTGGTGGAACACGGTCAAGGTACTGACCTACTTCAGCGATCGGAGGTAATGCTACTAACTCACCGTCTTTACCGTTTGCTTCAAGGTTTGTCTTTAAGTTGGTTGCCCATGTACCTGCCCAGTAAGTAAATACACCAAAGCTGTCATCATAGAATTTGTTACGGCAGTCAGATGTACCATTTGTTAATGTGGTAGGATCAATCACGCCCTCTTTGTAAGCAGCTGCCATTCTCTCAAGTGCGCTCTTCATAGAATCCTCTGTGAATCCGTCTTTCCATGTTCCGTCTTCTGCTTTATAGAAGCTTGGGTTTGCATCCTGATAGAACTCTGGTAAGTAGTTTGTATATGGAGCCTCTGTTCCGATGAAACCAGCAGCAGATACACCGTAGGTATCTCCGTTTACACCATTTCCATCCGGGTCACCGGTTGTAAATGCTTCGAGCATTGCAAGATACTCATCATAGTTTGTCGGAACATCAAGTCCGCAGTTGTCTAACCATGCTTTCTTAACATATGTAACACATCCGTTACCACGAGCTGCAGGCATACCGTATAACTTACCATCAAGTCTTACACCATCGATAACTCCTGTGCTGCCGTATGCATCCTGTCTTGTTTTTAAATCAGAAGATGCATAAGCGTCTGTCATATCCCACAGAACTCCCTGCTCTGCATAACCTGCATAATAGGTTGAAGATAAGATCATAACATCTGGCCAGTCACCACTTGCAACTGTCTGTCCTACTACATCGTAGTAAGCATCATGATCCGGCTGGATCACATTGATCTTCATTCCAAGAAGATCCTCTAATTTGGCAATGAACTCTGCCTGTCCGTTTTCCTGTGTGAAAACAGTTCCATCTACCATAATGGTGATTTCTTCTGGTTTCTCAACATCAGAATCGGTTGCTGCTGCATCTGCGGAAGCATCACCGCTTTCTGTGGTTGCTTCATTATTAGTAGAAGCATTTGAATTTGTTGTTCCTGCGTTACCAGTATTGCTGGAACCGCATCCTGCCATACCAGCTACCATAGCGGCAGCCATAAGGACTGATACTACCTTCTTTTTCATAAGAACCTCCTTATTAGGAAAAATTTGTTTCGACACTGCTCTGATGTAAGTGCTTTCATGTCTTGCTCATACATTACCATCTTATGGGATTTTCAGCAAGAAACAATATTTGACAGGGGGTACAAAATTTGTTTTTGTGCCTCGCAACCCATTGATTTTACTGGTTTTTTCGGTTTCTGTTGTAATTTTCCCATATTATGATAAAATAAAAAAAGTACGATTAAAATACATCCAAAAAGGACATTTATCACCTATGAGAATAAATTTGAATCACACATCAGATACCACAGCAAAAAATGAATCCACTACTTTTCTTATGATTCGCTTTGCTGTCACATACAGTGTCTTTTTGCTTATCATTTTACTTCTGATGGTATATCTCCACCGCGTTTCAACAACACGTTCCGAACAGGATTTCTGGGATCAGGATCAGTCTACCTTTGAAAGCGCTGTATCTCTTTTAGATAATAATTTTACCACCATGGACTCTATTACCAGACAGCTCAGTATGAATACAAAACTATACCGTCTTGCTACCATGACGTCCACTGACGATAATGATTTCTACTTGTCCGGTCTTGCCATGAAGCAGTCTCTTGCTTCTTATATGTATTCCTACAATGAACTTCCATTTAGTACATATTTTGTTTATCTGAGAAACAGTGGCTATATTATCAGTGTAAACACTTTCAATTCAGAACAGCTCTATTATATAAGAAACTATTTATCTTCCGGGGCTAATTTTAATGAATGGCATGATCTGCTTAACAATAATCTTACAAAAGATGCCGCGATTTATCCTCTTTCCGATTTTATGCTTCCGGAAAGTGATAACGCTTATCTTTATGTTTTGAATATGGATGTTCTGACCTACAAAGATATTCCTGCCACTGTGGCATTTCATATTAGTGAACAGACTTTTCGCAAAATTTTCAATGGTGTCTCATTAGGTGATACCGGTTACATTCTTGCAGTTGATGATCAAAACCAGCCGGTATTTTCCCTTTGTGGAGATGAGTTTCAGTCTTCTGAGGACAATTTATCCACGCTTGCAGAATCTGTATTATCCTTATCTTACGATGGCAATAATACCTGTATTCACGACGACACCCATATCATGCGAATGGCTTCAAAAACAAATGACTGGACTTTTTATCTGGTACAGCCGGAATCTATTTATCCGTCCGACTATCAGATTATTTTCCTGTTCATCCTTTTTGCAGCAGTTGTCGGTGGACTTATCATGATATTTATTTTAGTCCGTAACAATATGCGCCCGATTCTTCACTTAGACGGCCAGCTTAAGGAAACACTGCACGCAAATACGCAGCTGATCGAGGAAGCCGCTGCGATCCGTCCAGTTTTATATGACAATTATTTAAGACAGCTGATGAGTGGTGTTATTACTACCCCTGATGAATTTGCATTTATCCGGAATTATCTGCATTTAGAGGATTCCTCGCTTCACTATTATGTTTTATATGGTGTAACTTATGAAAATGATCCTACCATTGATACTTTTCCGAATGAAAATACAGCTTCCGATAGTTCTGAAAACGCAAAAGATATCATAACAAATCTCTTAGCAAGATATTTTTCCTACGAGAACAATTTATATCTTTGTTCGCCAAAGAAACATATTTACACTTTACTGATTCCTTTTCATGAAAAACCAGACAAAATGCTGATCTCTCTTCAGGAAAAGGTTTTAAAATTTCACAGTGAGCTGTTAGAAGAATATTCAATCTGGTTTTTTGCCGGAATAGGTCTTTCCTGTTCCTTTACCAACATCTGGGAATCCTACCAGCAGGCGAAAGATGCAGCCGGCTATACCAGCAAGAACTATATTTTCCTTCCATATGAAATGTTAAAAAAAGATTCGCATGTTTATTACTATCCGGCAGAATTTTCAACCCGTCTGATCCGCTCCATTACCGGAGGCAATAAGACGCAGGTGATCGAGATTTTTAACCTGATCCATCAGGAAAATATTGAAGAACGTTCCCTTCCGTTCCAGTTATTGCGCTTTTTACTTACCGACATCCGCAATACCTTATTGAAAGCTCGATTTACCTACACCGGAGAAATTACCCCGGAGATCATGGAAATCGACACCCTGCTTTCACAGGATGAGCTTACCTTCCGTCTCTGTGAAGATATCAGCATCAGGCTGTGTGATTTCTTTGCATCAAAGTCCGAGAAAAATAACCTGATTGACAGCATTGTGACTTATATACGTGAAAATTACAAAAATCCGGCTCTCTGCTTAAGCAAGATCTCCGACGAGTTCCACATATCAGAAAGTTATTTTTCTCATATGTTTAAGGAAAATATGAACGTAAACTTTTCCGTTTATCTGGAAGATCTGCGCCTTACAGAAGCAGCCCATCTGATTGAAAAAGGCGAGTCCGGTATCAATGAAATCGCTTTGGAAGTTGGTTATAACAACCAGACTTCTTTCCGGCGTGCATTTAAGAAAAAATATGGTGTTACACCGAGCAGTTTCGGTGTTCAGTCTTAAATTAAAAACAATAACAGCGTAAATTAACGCAGAAATGGAGTATACAATGTTTGATTTCAAAAAAGATTCTCCAGAAAGTGTTGGCATCCCTTCCAGATGCCTTCTTAAATTTTTGGAACGTTTACAGAAAAAACAGATTCCCATGCACAGTTTTCTTCTGATGCGGCATGATACCCTGATTGCTGAAGGCTATTATGCTCCCTACCAAAAAGATACCCTGCATCGCATGTTTTCCATCAGTAAAAGTTTTACTTCCATTGCGATCGGTCTGTTAGAAGCAGAGGGAAAATTATCTCTCGATGATCCCATTGTCAGATATTTTCCGGATAAAGTTCCATCTAATGTACATCCATGGATCGCAGAAATGACGATCCGCGATATGCTCATGATGCGTACCTGTCATGCATCCACAACTTATAAAGTCAATATGAAAAATGACTGGGTAGAAAGTTTCTTTACAGTACCGCCAACTCATCCGTCAGGAAAGCTCTTTCATTATGATACTTCCTCTGCACATACACTCTGTGCACTCGTAGAACGGCTTTCCGGAATGTCAATGCTCGATTACCTGAAACAAAAACTGTCCGTTCTGGAATTATCAAGCGAGTCCTATATGTTGACCGATCCCTTTGGTATCTCCATGGGTGGCAGTGGTCTTGTTGCACTTCCATCTGACCTTTTAAAATTCGGTTATCTTTTAGCTCATAATGGAAATATTAACGGAAAACAGCTCGTTCCAGCTTCTTATATCAAAACAGCTGCCTCATATCTCTCCGATACCCGCATGACAGCGCCCCTTCCAAGTGAAGCCTGCGGCTATGGTTATCAGATCTGGCGCAGTGAAAAGAATGGTTTTGTCTGCTACGGCATGGGTGGCCAGTTCATCCATTACCTTCCGGATTATGATCTGCTCTTTGTCACTACTGCGGACACACAGGGACTTGCGGGTGGAAATCAACTGATTTATGATGCTCTGTATGACGAGATTCTTCCTTATATACAGGCAAATCCACTCCCGGAGGATCAAAAATCGCATACAGAGCTTCTTTCTGCGCTCTCTTCCCTTGCGATTTCACCTCTGGACAACGGATCAAGCACAGCTCCCGCTGTTTCGCATATCTTAGGAAAGCGATATGTGTTTGAAAAAAATGACGGTGAGTTTACGGATTTTACGGCGGATTTTACAAATGATGAGGGATGTTTTACGTTTACACTGCATGACCAGATATGTTCGATCCATTTTGGTTTCGGAAAACTTGTCTGCGGACAGTTTCCAATCTATGATCAGAAATATGCCGCCAGCGGTATCTGGGTATCGGAGAATACTTTGTATGTGCGGGCGCATATTATGGATGCATTTGTGGGAAGTGTCCATTTTGAGATGGTGTTTGGGGAATCTGATGTGACAGTGTTTATGAAGAAACAGGAAGAAAGTTTGTTTAGGGAGTTTCAGGGACATCTGTTCGGGACGATTGGCTAGCTAGAACTGCAGGTAAAACTATGTTATACCTATATTTTCTTAATAAGATTCGGGTGTCAAAAGGTGATTCTCAACTTAGCGGCTGGCAGATTTCACAAATCCGTAACTAATTTTGTGACTTTGGGAGAAAATTAGGAAATCTTGTTTTACCGGTTCATAACGCAGTGTTGCGTTGCCATGAATGGCAACACAAGTCTTAATTCTCAATGGTAAAATAGAGTTAGTAATTTGATTTTTATGAGGTGATTGATTTGGACGTGAACTCTTTATCACAAAAGTTTTATGTACGTAAATTAGACGAAAATGACCTGGATATTATTTTTGATTTGTGTTGTGGGAATCCTGTTTTTTATCAATATCATCCTCCCTTTGTCACAAAAGAAAGTATATTAAAAGACATGAAAGCACTACCATCAGGAAAAAGTTATGATGATAAATTCTATGTTGGTTTTTTTGAAAAGGAATCTTTAGTTGCTATTTAATGCTTTCTGGTCAAAAAATATCTTTCACGTTATCAACGAGGGAAAATATATTCTTATGGAGCGAAAAATATAAATTATCGCTTTTAAAAGCCAGCATATCTCACCACAAAACTTCCGGCTCCAGTGCACTAAGGCTCGCCGACAGTGCACCGGAACCGGCAATTTTATGGTTCCGATGCACGCCCCAAGGCTCAGCCAACACCAAAGTGATGCTAACTATAAGCTGCCATTTTTACTGTGGCTGTTTACCAATATAAGCTAAAATACCACCGTCTACATACAGCACATGACCATTTACAAAGTTAGATGCATCAGATGCAAGGAATACAGCCGGTCCCTGTAAGTCTTCTGCATTTCCCCATCTTGCAGCCGGAGTTTTTGCAATAATGAACTGGTCAAACGGATGTCTGGAACCATCTGGCTGGATCTCACGAAGAGGTGCAGTCTGAGGTGTTGCGATATAACCAGGTCCGATACCGTTACACTGGATATTGAATTCACCATACTCAGATGCAATATTCTTTGTTAACATTTTTAATCCACCCTTTGCAGCAGCGTAAGCGGAAACAGTCTCACGACCAAGTTCACTCATCATAGAGCAGATGTTGATGATCTTTCCGTGACCTTTTTTGATCATAGACGGGATAACTGCTTTTGATACGATAAACGGTGCATTTAAGTCAACGTCGATTACCTGTCTGAATTCTGCTGCTGACATATCGCACATCGGGATACGTTTGATGATACCTGCATTATTTACAAGAATATCGATCACACCAACTTCTTCTTCTACTTTCTTAATGAAAGCGTTTACCTGCTCCTCATTTGTAACATCACATACATAACCATGAGCTTTAATACCTTTTTCTGCATATGCAGCTAATCCTTTATCAACCAGCTCCTGTTTGATATCATTAAATACGATGGTTGCGCCAGCCTCTGCATAAGCAGATGCGATTGCAAATCCGATACCATAAGATGCGCCTGTTACTAATGCAATTTTGCCCTCTAATGAGAAATTGTTTAAAAATGACATATTTCTATCTCCTTTTTTGTGTTATGTTTAAGATTCTATAAATAAGAATCCAGTTTCTGCGTTTTCTGCCCAATATTTCTGAAATGACAAATTGAATCCTGTGCAAATATTCTGTTGTCTAAATTATTAAACATGTGACACAATGATTACATGTTTTTGTGAATATTCATTTTATTGTCTATTGCCAGTATGTCATCTCTACAGAGTGACTCCCTGTTTAAAAATTGCCATATCATGGAATCCTGCTTCTTCACTGCGTACTTTCTTACCGGATGCAACATCGATCACATAGTCAAATAATTTCTGACCTGTTTCTTCTAACTCTGCATCTTCCACAAGAACACCCGCATTGAAATCGATCCAGTTCTTTTTCTTTCCGGCAAGAGTACTGTTGCTGGAAATCTTTACTGTTGGAACCGGGGATGCAAACGGTGTTCCGCGTCCGGTCGTAAACAGTACAATATGTGCACCGCTGGCTGCTAATGCAGTTGCAGCGACAAGATCATTACCCGGTGCGCTAAGAAGGTTCAGTCCCGGTGTATGTACACGTTCACCGTAGGAAAGAACGCCTTTTACTGCAGCACTTCCTGATTTCTGCGTACATCCCAAAGACTTATCCTCTAAAGTTGAAATACCGCCTTTTTTATTTCCCGGTGACGGATTTTCATAAATCGTCTGATGATTATCTTTAAAATACTGTTTAAAATCATTGATCAGATCTACGGTCTGATGGAACAGTTCTTCATTTTCACAGCGGTTCATCAGCAATGTTTCTGCACCAAACATCTCTGGCACCTCTGTCAGGATCGTCGTTCCACCTTTTCCGATTAAAATATCAGAAAACTTACCAACCAGCGGATTTGCTGTAATTCCGGAGAATCCATCACTTCCACCGCACTTCATGCCAATGATGAGTTTGGATGCACTGATCGGCTCACGGGAAAATCCAGCAGCATAATCGATCAGTTCTTCTAAGAGTTTTTCGCCCTCTTCCATCTCATCTTCACATTCCTGGCAGACTAAAAATTTCACACGGTTCTCATCATAATCACCAATGTATTTCTTCAGTTCACCAATATTACTGTTTTCACATCCAAGTCCAAGTACTAAAACACCACCTGCGTTCGGATGCTTTACGAGATCTGCAAGGATTGTTCTGGTGTGTTCCTGGTCGTCTCCCATCTGGGAACATCCATATGGATGAGGAAATGCAATGACTTCCTCCACAGAACCATGAACCTTTGCATTGGCACGTTTTGCCATCGCTGTTGCGATGTTGTTCACACAGCCGACCGTCGGTATGATCCAGACTTCATTACGCACACCGACGCTTCCATCCGGACGTGAAAATCCCATAAAAGTACGATCCTCTGTCTTTTTTTCCTCTGTTTTTACCGGCTCATAGGTATAGGTAAGCAGATCACCAAGAGCAGTTTTGATATTATGTACATGCACCCACTGACCGGCTTTGATATCCTCTTTTGCATTTCCGATACGGAAACCATATTTGATCACATCGCCGCCCTGCGGAATATCACTGATCGCCATCTTATGACCGGCAGGGATCATCTCAGCCGCTGTAAATTCTTTTCCATCAACAGCGACTTTTTCTCCCTCCGCAATTTCCTTTATGGCAACAATGACATTATCATTTTCATTAATTTTGATAAAATCTTTCATAAGTATTCTCCTGCTTATGCGTTAAAAGTTTTTTCCATTGCTGCTCTCATTCCAAGTGCACGGATATCTTCCATGTAACCAGTTACAGCCTCTTCCACTCCTGCTAATTTTGTAAGGTCCTCACCCCAGAAATGCTCATTGGATAATACTGCATGTGTATATTCTGCTGCATCTTTTGAACTGTTTTCTGCAAAGAACTCTAATACCGCTGCGTCATCTAAGATCTGATACTCAGCACCATCACGATGTCCGATCAATGCTTTGTCGCGAATCTCTGTACCTGTATAGAATGCCATCAGGGCAGCCAGTGAAAATGTCAGGTGTGTCGGAAGTTTTCCTTCGTTCTTAATGTACTCTAAGAAGCTCGGCATACATCTTGCGCGCCATTTTGAAACAGAGTTCAGGGAAATGGATAATAATGCATGTTTTACATATGGGTTGTTAAATCTTGTAATAACTGCCTCTGCAAAATCGATCAGATCCTGTTTCGGAAGTGTTAATGTAGGAATAACTTCATCAAAGATCGTTGCTTTCATAAAGTTGAAGATCAATTCATCCTGCATGGACTCTAACACGATATCATTACCACAGAGATAAGATGCCAGTACAAAAGAAGTATGGGCACCATTTAAGATACGTACTTTTCTCTGTTTATAAGGTTTCTGATTGTCAGTAAAGATAACCGGGAGTCCTGCATCCGGAAGTGCAAATTCTTTGCTGATATCTTTTGCACTCTCGATAACCCAGAGAGCAAATGGTTCACCTGTTACAATCAGGTTATCCTGATATCCGAACTCTTTGCAAAGTTCCTCAGCCTCATCTCTTGGGTAACCGGTTACAATACGGTCAACTAATGTGGATGTAAATACACATGCCTCATCTAACCATTTCTTAAATCCTTCTTCTAAGTTCCAGAGTACTGCAAGTTTCTCTACACACTCTTTTAAATGGATACCATTATCATCGATCAGCTCAACCGGAAGCATCACAAGACCTTTGTCCATTGCTCCGTTAAAATGTTTATATCTTTCATATAAGAATTTGGTCAATTTACCCGGATAGCTCTTCGGCGGCTCCATCTCTAATCTGTCTGTATCATCATAAACGATACCTGCCTCTGTTGTATTAGAAACAATGTAACGTAAGCTGTCAAGTTTTGCATAATCTGCATATTTCTGATATTCACCATAAGCATCTACTGCATCTGCAACGCTGGTTACGATACGGTTAATACGCTTCGGCTCTCCATCCACGATTCCTCTTAACTGTACTGTATACTGGCACTCCTGATCGTGAAATCTGTCAAGACTTCCGAACTCAATCGGTTTTACAAGTACGATGTCTCCGTTAAATTTTCCCTGCTCATTTGCAATGTCGATCATGTAGTCAACAAACGCACGAAGGAAATTTCCTTCTCCAAACTGTAATACTTTAACTGGTCTTTCTACTTTTCCTGTTTTTTTTCTGTTTAATAAATCCATGATTTCCTCCTGATTATCAGATCATTACTGCACCTTGTCATTTTGTAAGCGTTTACAATTTGTATTCTTACACCTTTTTACCGTTTCGTCAATATGTAATTTTGCACAATTTAGTGATTTTTATTATTTTTCTTTAAAATCGTCACTTTTTCTTCTACATTTTTTCTATATTTTACAAAATCTGATATTGCTTTCTTTTTTTTGTTATTGTATAATCAGACCAGTAGCAATGAAACTGCTTTCATTTTCTTTTACATTTCTTTATAAGATGTAATACAGGAAGCAATTTTAACATATTAAAGGGATTTTATTTATGACAATATACGACATTTCGAAAAAAGCCGGTGTATCCATCGCGACTGTTTCCCGTGTATTAAACGGCAGCGACAAAGTCCGACCTTCTACAAAGAAAAAAGTCATGGATATCATTGAAAAATATGATTATACACCAAACGCTTTTGCACGCGGCATGGGACTTCACTCCCTGCAGACGATCGGTATTCTCTGTGCAGATTCCTCTGATCTTTTTCTTGCAAAGGCGGTTTATTATTTAGAACAGGAACTGCAGGCAAATGGTTATGAGTCACTGCTCTGCTGTACCGGTTATAATTTAGAGATCAAACAGAATTACCTGAATTTGATCCTTTCCAAAAAAGTAGACAGTATCATTCTTGTCGGTTCTAACTTCATCGGTACTACCGAAGATGAAAACCAGTACATTAAGGATATTTCCTCACAGGTACCGATCATGCTGTTAAACGCTTCTTTCGATTATCCAAACGTTTACAGCACTTTATGTGATGACTATACGACCATGTTTGAGGCAACAGAATCTATGTTGGATTCCGGGATTGCCGATCCAGTCTATATTTATAATTCCATTTCATACAGTGGTCGCAAAAAATTAAACGGTTTCAAAGATGCTTTAAAAAAACATGGCATCTCTGATATAGAAAACAGAATCCACAAATACGACGGGGATTCCCAGCAGTTTAACGAAATTGCTGACTTTATGGATCAGGTTGCAAAAGAGGCCCCTCCTTTTCATGGAGTGATCGCTGCCGACGATGTACTCGCCGTCGGTGTAGTCAAATATGCGCAGCGCAATCATATTTCCGTACCCGATGATCTATCCATCATGGGGTACAACAATTCCATGCTGACAACCTGCTGTATTCCGGAACTTACTTCCGTGGACAACCGCCTGGAAACACAGACACATCAGTTAGTGCAGACCTTAGTGGGAGTTCTTTCTGGTGAAGAAATGCCGAAAAAATCTATTTTTTCCGGCAAATTAATTAAACGTGGAACTACCTTATTCTAAAACAAACATAATGGAGGAAAAACAATGAAACAATTTATGGACGAAAACTTCTTGCTTCAGAGCGAGACCGCACAGAAACTTTACCATTCTTACGCAGCAGATGCGCCGATCTTAGATTACCACTGCCACATCAATCCGCAGGAAATCTATGAAGACCGCCAGTTTGAGAATATTACCCAGGTATGGTTAGGCGGCGATCATTACAAATGGCGCTTTATGCGTTCCTGTGGTGTAGACGAGAAATATATCACCGGCGATGCCTCTGACAAGGAAAAATTCTTAAAATGGGCAGAAGTTCTCGGAAAAGCCATCGGTAACCCGCTCTTCCACTGGAGTCATCTGGAGTTAAAAAAATATTTCGGCTACAATGGTGTTTTAAATAAGAAAACCGCTGAGGAAGTATGGGAATTATGTAATAAGAGACTTGCAGAGAAAGATATGTCTGTCCGCAACATTATCAGACAATCCAATGTTACATTAATCTGCACCACAGATGATCCTGTTGATTCCTTAGAGTGGCATAAAAAAATCGCTGAGGATGATTCCTTTGATGTACAGGTACTTCCTGCATGGCGTCCTGACAAGGCAATGAACATTGAAAAAGTTACTTATTTAGATTATATCTCCCAGTTATCTGAAGTTTCCGGCATCAATGTAGATACGTTTGCGGCTTTAAAGAAAGCTCTTTCAAACCGCATGGATTTCTTTGCTTCCATGGGATGCAGCGTATCTGACCATGCTCTGGAATATGTAATGTATGCTCCTGCTTCTGATGATGAGATCGAGGCTATTTTTGCAAAACGTCTTTCCGGCGAAGGTGTTACACGCGCAGAAGAATTAAAATTCAAAACCGCATTTATGTTATTTGTCGGCACAGAATATACAAAACGCAACTGGGTAATGCAGCTTCATTATGGATGCAAACGTGACAACAATACTCCGATGTTTGACCGCCTTGGACCGGATACCGGTTATGACTGCATCAACAACTATGCTCCGTCTTCCGAAATGGCAGATTTCTTAAACTCTTTAAATAAGAATGGCAATCTTCCAAAGACAATCATTTACAGCTTAAACCCGAACGACAACCAGGCAATCGGCACTATCTTAGGATGCTTCCAGGATTCCACCGCTGTTGCAAAGATCCAGCAGGGTTCCGCATGGTGGTTCAACGATCACAAGACCGGTATGCAGGATCAGATGATCTCCCTTGCAAACCTCGGAAATCTTTCCGGTTTTGTCGGCATGCTGACTGACTCAAGAAGTTTCTTATCCTATACACGCCATGATTACTTCCGCAGAATCCTCTGCAACCTCATTGGTGAGTGGGTAGAAAACGGTGAGTTCCCGGCAGATTATGATACATTAGAGGAGATTATCAAAGGTATCTGCTACAACAACTCCGTAAATTATTTCGGATTCAATTTAAAAACCTGTTAATCAGAAAGCCAATCTGTTATGCGCACCGAAATGCGCAGGAAAGGAACATTTTATGGAACTTCGTACTGCAGCATCTCCAAGAGATGTCAAACATTACACAACCGAACGTTTAAGAGAGGAATTTTTAATTGACGACCTGTTTCAGCCGGAAATCATCAAACTTGTATACAGCCATATCGACCGTATCATCACAGGATCTGCTGTTCCGGTAAAAGAGACTTTAAAATTAACCGCCGGCGATGAGCTGCGTGCACAGTATTTCTGCGAACGCCGTGAGCTCGGTGTGATCAATATCGGTGGTGCCGGTGTGATCACGATCGATGGAAAAGAATACAAAGTTGCCCATAAAGAAGGCATGTATATCGGCATGGGTTCAAAGGATATTTCTTTTGCAAGTGAAAACGCAGATTCCCCTGCAAAATTTTACTTAAACAGCGCTCCTGCCCATATGACTTATCCTACCGTACTGATCAAACCGGAGGGTACACCGGAAGACGGTGTTGTCATTGTAAAGGACTGTAACAAAGTTGAGCTCGGTTCTTTAGAGACAGCCAACCACAGAACGATCTGCAAATATATTCTTCCGGGACAGGTAGAAAGCTGTCAGCTTGAAATGGGTATGACAAAACTTGAACCGGGCAGCGTATGGAACACAATGCCATGCCACACACATGACAGACGTATGGAAGTTTATCTGTACTTTGATATGCCAAAAGATGCACTTGTAATGCATTACATGGGCGAACCGACCGAGACAAGACACATCGTTATGCGCAACGAACAGGCTGTTATCTCTCCGAGCTGGTCCATTCACTCCGGATGCGGTACACAGGCATACACTTTCATCTGGGGAATGGTTGGCGAGAATCAGGACTTTGATGATATGGATGATGTTGCAATGAAAGATTTAATGTAATAACCTATCGTATATTTACAGATATACATTTTTAAGAACCAGATATAATGCCGGAATACGGACGTACTGCCAGTATTCCGGCAAAACAATATACCGGCAGTACAGAAATGAGGATATTCATGAAAATTGCATTAATCAACGAAAACAGCCAGGCAGCAAAAAATGAAATGATCTGTGCTACTTTAAAATCTGTCGTAGAACCAATGGGACATGAGGTATTCAACTACGGCATGTATTCTGCAGAAGATACACACCAGCTTACTTATGTGCAGAATGGTATTCTTGCAGCAGTTTTATTAAACTCCGGTGCCGCTGATTTTGTCATCACAGGCTGCGGAACCGGCGAGGGCGCTATGCTTGCATGCAACGCTTTCCCACAGGTACTCTGCGGACATATCGAGTCCCCACTTGACGCTTATCTGTTCTCACAGGTCAATGACGGAAACTGCATTGCTCTCCCATTCGCCGAGAATTTTGGCTGGGGTGGAGAATTAAATCTTACCTATATCTTTGAAAAACTGTTCTGTGCTCCGGGTGGCGGCGGATATCCAAAGGAACGTGTCATACCGGAACAGCGCAATAAAAAAATCTTAGACGAGGTTAAAAAAATAACTCATCGTGATCTTGTATCTATTTTAAAAGAACTTGACCGCGACCTTGTCATTGGCGCTTTAAGTGGCGATCATTTCAGGGAGTATTTCTTTGCAAACTGTAAAGACGAAGCAATCGCTGCCTGCGTAAAGGAACTGATCGGCTAGCAATCATCACAGCAGAACAGATAATACCCTGCCAGCATACATAAAATCATGAGAACAAACCCACAGAAACGGTTGTGAATCACGATCATCACAAGCATTCCCATTGCAAAGCAAAACAGTGCGAATCCAAGCATCCGTTTCATGGCAGACTCCAATAAAGAAACGCATATATTACTGATAATATATGCGTTTCTTCTTGTTTTTTATACTGTTTTAAAAACTTTTTATGACCATCCACCATTTATGAAACATGAAACCTGTGATTCCTATTTATTCACAGAATCCTTTAAGATATCTTCCATCTCTTTTCCGGCTGCTGCCTCTGCAGCAGCATCTGTCTGATTCTCAGTAACATTCTCAGAAGATGCATCATTTTTTGAAGTAAATTTGTTTACAAAATCCGGCACCATATCAAGCACTTTTGTGATTCCGTCCTGATTCTTAATATTTACCAGTTTGGTTGTACCATTCTGGATCACAAGAACTGCGCTTGGCATGATCTTTCCACCCATACCACCGGCACCGTTATTTTTCTTTTCCTGTGAAAAAGCACCAGCTGCAACACCAAACGAAACATCAACCAGTGGAAGAATGATCGTATCCCCAATATGGATCGCATCCCCTACTACCGTCTTGGTTGTGATAAAACTGTCCATCCCTTTAAACAAAGATTCTACTGTTGTATGAAAACTATTGTCTGCCATAATGAAACCCTGCCTTTCTTTCTGCTATTTTATTTAAAAACTTTCTTTATCAAATTCCGGATATCACGCTCTTTTAATAGGCGGATACCGGATATAAGTACATGTATCAGACGTATATGTCCTTTTACGAAAAAAGTACCTTCCACATACGCTTTATCTGCTTCAAAATCCGGATAGATTCCAACATCATATTGATAAACTGCCGGAAACATTGCGAGGACTCCAAGTGCCTGTCCAGTCGCTGATGGTTCCCATAATGCAAAATTCAATTCTGTATTGATCTTTCGAAAGCGAGAATGTTTCAACAGATATTTAATCTCTCTCCAAACTACAGAAACACTATTACGGTTATGTTCATCGGTCAATACATCTTTTATCTTTCCTGCCCGATCGGACAGATTTTCCCATTTTCTACGAACACCTTTGATTTTCTCAATGGTACTGTGAAATTTACCGGTTATCTTCTGTCCAGGCGATATCTTTCCAGAAGATGTCTTTTCTGTATTTCTTTGTGCTGCGGAATCCAGCTCCGTTGTCTGTGTGTCATCTTTTGAGTCTTTCTGTTGCAACTCTGCTGTATTTTTCGATTCAGCATCCTGCTGTTGCTTTTTTATATCTGAAAAAATTCCGTTTTCATCCTCTGTTTTTTTCTCATGAACTGCCACGTCTGTGCTGTCTGCAATCGTTTCTTCCGCTTCGTCCTCCATTTTCTCACCCAGAGAAATATTCCTTCCAAACAACTTCAGCTTATAAGAAAGTCCTTCTTCATTATAGGAATACATAAAGGATAAAATATGAAGCATCCAGTGTACTTTTCCCTCTATCCGGACATTTTCTTCAATGATTCCCTCCATACGGTAACGAACCGGCACCAAAAGCACGAGAAGAACGATCAGTAGAAAAAACGTAAGCAGTGTCAGCAGAATCCATCCGATTATTTTTAATATGAGCAATACAACCGACATTTCAAGCTCCTTAACCCTGTTTTTCTGCAAGATATGTGCGGACGGCAAATGTACCTGTGCTACGGTACACCTCATCTATAATGGATGCTGCGACCTCAACTGCTTCATCGTAACCCTTTGCCAATCCCACGATTACCATATCTTTTTTAGGATATTCCTTTTGCATCAGTTCATATGATGGTATGATATCAAGCAGATTCTGTCTGTTAGAGGCCAATGTGATCACATAAATCCCGATCTGTCCGGCATTGTGCATAATCTTCCACTTGACTTTCTTTGTCTTATGTACAATACTCTCCCCCACATACAAATCCTTATACCATATCATACATCCTGCTCCATCTTTCTGATGTGTTTTGTTTATTCATACCTGTGGCTGCCCCACAGATTATTCTTTTTTAATTCCTGATATTCCTCATACGCTCTCTCTAACATCTGTTTCTCATTCGGAAACTTCAAAAGATGATACGCCTCATGGTATTTGTAATAACCGGAATCGACAAAATACTCTTCACGCTGCGGTTTGCTGTAATAACTGTCTGCCATCATCAGATACCAGTGCACCGTCTTCTCCACAACATCCTCCGGTACTGTAAATGAATACTGGCTTTTTCCGATATATTTCATCAGAGTCGCTTTCACACCAGTCTCTTCATATACTTCCCTCATCGCTGTATCTTTATATTCTTCTCCTACTTCCACAGTTCCTTTTGGAAGTACCCATCCCTCGTATTTATTTTTGTAATTTTTGTACAAGAGCAATATTTTGCCGCGAAATATTACCACACCACCACAACTTGTTGCCTCGATCATCGCAATACCTCCTGATGTGGTCTTTTATAATACTATCATGTTTATAAGTATAATACTTTTCAAAAGCACATGCAACATTTCATTCATTATAATATGCATCAAAGACCTCTTTTGCAATCGGTACGGCATATTCACTTCCGACACCTGCTTTTTCCACGATTACGGCAATCGCAATATCCGATTTATCTTCCCTGTGTGCATATCCTACAAACCAGGAATGTGAAGAATCTGCTCCGGTAGAATACTCTGCTGATCCTGTCTTTCCTGCCGCCTCGTAACTTTGACCGCTCAATTTCTTACCGGTACCAGTCTCGACCACATAACTCATATAATCCTTTAAAATCGCAGCTTCATCCGTTGACATAAGCGTGCCATATTCTTCCGGCTCGTATTGCTCCACTAAAACTCCGTCGCTGCTTTCTACATGATCTAACACATACGGTTTCATCAGAATGCCGTCATTGTTGATCGCACTTACGATCAGCGCCATATGAAACGGTGTCACAAGCGTCTGTCCCTGTCCAATGGAAGTTGCCATAATTGCAGAAGCTCCATCTGTCTTTTCTAATACAAAACTGCTCTTAGATGCCTGCAGATCCGTCGGCAGACTGGTATTAAACAACATTTTATCACACAACTGTCCAAACCTGTCTACATCAAGCTCCATTCCGAGTGATGCATAAAATGCATTACAGGAGTTGGCAAATGCCTGACGCAGATTCTGGGTTCCGTGGCTCTTATTTCCATAACAGTGAATCGTATGATCTCCCACTGTATAGCTGCCTGTACAGGTATAACTGTAATTTTCATAGTCCGCATGTTCCTGGATATACTCTAAAGTTGTCAGGATCTTAAATGTCGATCCCGGCGGATAAAGTCCCTGTGTTGCACGGTTTAACAGTGCTGCATCTGTGTTATCGTCCGCCGTCAGGTTATCCCAGTCTGCAGCGATCGTGTTTGGATCAAAATCCGGTTTTGATACCATTGCAAGAATCTTGCCGGTAGAAGGCTCTAATACAACGATTGCTCCCTTATAGTATCCTAACGCATCATATGCCGTTGCCTGCAGTCCATAATCTAACGTCGTGACTACATTATCTCCCGGACTTTTCTCACCCTGCATCTCATCTCCGACCTTATCTAAAAAAGCTGTATTGGAACGCAGCAGGTTAAAGTTCGCAAGTGACTCAATTCCTGACTTTCCCTTGGTAGAATACCCGACTATGTGTGAAAATATACTGCCGTATGGATATCTCCTTGTCTCATTTCCCTCATTGTCCGTCACCGTCTCCGCAAGCACCTGACCATCATTTGTCAGGATCTGACCGCGTACGATTTTCTGGGCAAATGTCTCCTGTCTGGTATTGTAAGGATTATTGATAAATTCCTCACTCTTAAAAAATTGAAAGTAAGAAAAATACCCCATCAGGCAGATAAACAATGCCAGAAACGAATACGTGATAACCGCAAATTCCCGGTTTTTTGTATTTTTTTTCTTTTTACCTGTCTTAATAGAGTTCTTCGACCTGTTGTCTTTCATATCCGGTCTTTCGCTGTTTTTTTCTCGCATTGTTCTCTCCTTCATCCTGCCTCAAAATATACAATCCCTGAATCACCGCAAACAGCATCATGGTTGCCAGCAGAGAACTTCCTCCATAGCTTACTAACGGCAGTGTTACTCCGGTTGACGGAATAAATTTTGTCACACCGCCAATGGTAAGGAATACCTGAAACGCATACACTGTTCCAAGTCCTAACGCTACAAGTTTATAAAACTGTTCTTTCATCTGCATTGCAATATTTAAAAACATCAGAAAGCAGCTGATGCACACCATGATCAGGCAGATTGCAAAAATACCTCCTAATTCTTCTGATATTGCAGAAAAAATAAAATCCTGCTCAACAACCGGTATTTTATTTGGTGTTCCCTGATACAATCCTGTGCCAAACCATCCACCGGTTCCGATCGCAAACAGGGACTGGCATATCTGATACCCCTCATTATCAATAACACTGAGCGGATCGCGCCATGCCACAACCCTGACGCGGACATGTGAAAATAATCCATAGGCAGCAACAGCGGCGATGCATCCGGCCAGAAGACCGCCGGCAAAATAAAACAATTTTCTGGTCGCAACATAAAGCATAACCAGATAGGTAACAAAAAAGATCAATGCACCTCCAAGATCTCTTGATGCCACTAAGATCAACACATGTACTGCCGCCACGATCGTTGTGATACAGACGGTTTTAAAATCTGTGTTTTTATAAAGCATTCCTGCCACAAAAAACACGAATAGAATTTTCACGAACTCAGATGGCTGTATCGAAAACAGTCCACCGATCGTAACCGATATCTTCGCACCATAACTGGTAGAACCAAATATGGTAACTGCAGCAAGTCCAATAATACCGATCATTGCATACAGCCACGTCAGTCTTCGTAATGACTGCACTTTCCGTATCAGTACCGGTATCACGATCGTAATGACCGACGCACAGATCGCGATCGCATACTGTCTTATCGCCTTCTCATAAGAAAGCCTTGTCAGCATGATAAAACCGATCATTAAAAGCATGCACATATTATTTGTCACAAGCCTGGATGCCTTAGGATACAATAACTGATAATTAACGATCACGATCGTCACTAAAATTACCTGAAGGAAATAAAGAATGATAAGATTAATTTCATCGGTAACTGTATAGAGCACTAAAAACGCGTCCAGATGGATCAGATACATAAAAAATATCTGCCGGTCAAATATATGATTTCTCTTTTCTGTACTGATTCTGCTGCGGAATGCCGAAAAACACTCATACGCATAACACGCAAACAATATGATCATCAGATATTTTGAAACTTCTACGATAAGATTTTCCATACCGTTATTCTACTCCTCGTTTATAATGTCCACCGGTATATTCTCCCATATACAGTTCCTGCAGACTGTTTTTCCCATTTAAAAAGACTGTTTTATATAAATTTAATATCTGTTTTACCTGTGATTCCTGCTCCGTTGTAAAGCTGATCCTGTATGCATGGATTCCCATTTTTTCCAGTTCATCACGATAAGGGAATAAAATCAGCGGAGCTGTATTATAAATCGTATTGTAACATTCCGTACAATTATTTTTTACCGGAAAATATTTCCCATAACGATCTTTCAGATAGGTGACAGTCCGAACCTTATCACACCCCCGGTCTGCCCCGGCATTGGCATGTACACACTGCGCAGATATCATCAGCGGCAGATTGCCATAAAGAACTATTTCACTCTGTGTATTATCCCTGTTTTGTAATTCTTTCCGGTTAAGTTCAAATGGAACCGTATCACGAACCGGCTGCATATCCCAGAGCTGCCTTTTTGCATAAGAATTCCAGATATAAAGATTGTGATCTAAAATAATATCCGTATCCGGAAGATTTTTCCTGATAAATGCAAGTTCATCATAACTTTTTACTACAAATCCATCTATCCCGGTCTGTTTCATTTCCGACAGATTTTTTTCATAGAAAGAAAGCGTAGGAAAACGAAATACTGCCGGCATAATATAATAAACTTTTTTCCCTGACAAATGAATACGGACTGTATCTTCTTTTAATGCTGCAAACAGGTTTTCTCTTGTATAACAACTGCTGTCAAGATATATGGAATCCACACAGGACTCATCAAGCAGTTTTTTTATAAAACCCCGGTTTTCAATGGAAACCGAAAGCTGTGATTTTCCATTCCCGGATGCTGCTTTTTTCTCATTTTGTACAGATACCAATTTCACTGGTCGATCTTCACCCGATATTTTTTCATCTGCCCCGGCTTTATCCCTTCGTGCAGGTACAGTCAGTGTTTCACTCAGCAATTCCAATGCATTTCTCCGCAATACATTTAAGGCCTGCACCGGGAGGAAAATATCATCATCCATATCTATATCAAGTTTTTCAAACTCATACGGCGTATTCCCGGTCTTTTTTATGCTTGCAGACACTTTTTCTTCTGTAAGCGGCTGTTTTAATGCAGCCTGTACCACATCTCCATCCGCAGAGATCCGGACATCATTCCATGTAATTTCCAGTTTAGCAGGAAAATCTTTTTTTAATCTTAAAGTTCCATTGATTTTTTCTTTTTTTTCAGACCGGACATAACGCTCTTTTATTTCTTCCCAGAGTGCTTCATTTCCTTTTGTATGCGATGGCTTATCAAATGTGATCATCTCTCTGCCATTATGTCTTTTATAGTACCCATCTGTAAATCCACTACGGTTTCCAAAATCATAAAGATGCTGCATATCTTCTTTCGTTACTTTAAAGTCTTTCTTTGCAGTCACCTCATCCGTGCGCAGACATGCATTGATATAACGATCTATGTATTTACGGTAAACAGATACCACACCAGCAGCATATTCTGCCTTTTTCATTCTTCCCTCGATTTTAAAGGAATCAACACCATTTTCGATCAGATCCGGGATCATTGATACGGTACAGAGATCCTTCGGGCTTAAAATATAGATATCACGCTCTTTTTTCCCTGTCTTTACCGGATGCTTCTTTTCATCAAAAACCTCATAGGAAAGGCGGCACGGCTGGGCACATCTGCCACGGTTTCCGCTTCGTCCTCCCAGCATACTGCTGAGCAGACACTGACCGGAATAACAGTAACAAAGTGCCCCATGAACAAAGCTTTCGATTTCAATATCCACATGATCTCTGATATCACGTATTTCCGTAAGCGACATCTCACGCGCTGTCACTACACGGTCAGCCCCCATCTCCTTCATCATTGCGGCACCGTAGCGGTTTGTCACTGTCATCTGTGTACTCGTATGTATGGATAATCCAGGGAAAGCCTCTCTCACCATCTGAAAAGCTCCCATATCCTGGATGATAACCGCATCCAGTCCCTGTTTATAATAAGGCAGCAGATATGAATATAAGTCTTCGGTCAATTCACGTTCCTTAAACAGGGTATTTACCGTGAGGTATACTTTTCTCCCATGGATATGCGCATAATCGATTGCCGAAAGCAGTTCTTCCTCGGTAAAATTATCAGCATAGGCACGTGCCCCGAATCTTCCTCCACCGAGATATACTGCATCTGCACCGGCATTTATTACTGCACGAAAGGTTTCCATGGAGCCTGCCGGTGCTAACAATTCTATATTCTGATATCGTTTATTACTGTTCATTCTGATTCTCTCCATCAAAAACATAAAAGGACGAAAATAATCTCTCCGTCCCCTCACTTTTTCCTGTATGACAGATTTCTGCTGCAGGCATCCATCTGTTATTAATCAGTTGTATCTTCCTGTTCTGTTTCATCTTCATCTGACGCATCTTCTTCGATCTTTCCAAGAAGAGACTCCTCTAATGACGATTCTAAACGCGCCTTATTCAATAGCAATTCACGGTTTTCTGTATCTAAACGCTTAATCTCTTTCTTATCATTTTCGGACTGGATCTGTTCTGCGATCAGATCGTGTTTCAGATCATAAATCTCTTTTTCTTTTGCCTCAATCTCACGTTCTAACTTCTCAGCCTGGGTTTTTGCTTTAAAATAATCATCTGCAATATTAAGCTCTAACAAGGTTGCTTTCATGTCGGCTGGAAATCTCTGATATCCCTCTATACTGTCAAATTCATTTATCTTTCCATTGATATAGACTGCAACCTTCTGAAGATATTCTTCGCTTTCGTATCCGCTTAATGTGTACACTTTTCCGCCGATCACAACTTCTGCACTTGTTTTCTCTGCCATTTATCTTCTCCTCCGGTCTGCTGTACAATATATGGTATATTATAATGACATTCCATGCTAAAATCAACTATTTTGTCAATCCGAAATGCTGATACGCAAAATCAGTTACCACACGTCCTTTGGGTGTGCGGTTGATAAATCCGTTTTTCACCAGATACGGCTCATATACATCTTCGATCGTTCCGGAATCCTCACCGATCGCCGCCGCTAACGTATCAAGTCCCACCGGTCCACCAGAGAACTTTTCAATCATGATCTTTAAAATATTACGGTCGTTCTGATCGAGTCCCATCTTATCAACCTCTAAGAGATCCAGCGCAAAGGCAGCAACTTCCTTTGATATCTTCCCGTCATATTTCACCTCTGCGAAATCCCTGACACGCTTTAACAGACGGTTTGCCAGTCGTGGTGTTCCACGCGAACGTCTTGCAAGCTCAAATGCACCTTCCTCATCAATTTCAACACCCAGTGTTTTTGCAGAATGAAGAATGATCGTCTTTAGTTCCTCCACCGTATAAAATTCCAGATGATGCACCACGCCAAAACGGTCACGGAGCGGTGCTGACAAAAGCCCCGCTCTCGTAGTTGCACCGACCAGCGTAAATTTCGGCAGATCCAGACGGATTGCACGCGCAGTTGCCCCTTTTCCGATCATAATATCGATCACATAGTCTTCCATTGCCGGATAAAGAACTTCTTCCACCTGGCGGTTTAACCTGTGTATCTCATCCACAAACAGGACATCCCCCTCCTGCAGATTGCTTAAGATAGCTGCCATCTCTCCCGGTTTTCCGATTGCAGGGCCACTTGTCACCTTAAGATGTGTTCCCATCTCATTTGCAATGATTCCTGCAAGCGTCGTTTTTCCAAGTCCGGGAGGACCGTAAAAAAGCACATGATCTAAGGACTCTCCCCTTTGTTTTGCCGCCTCAATATATATTTTTAAATTTTCCTTTGCTTTCTGCTGTCCGATATAATCATCAAGCGTCTGCGGACGCAGGCTTTTTTCAATTTTAATATCCTCTTCCTGCACCTGCGTGGAAATGACTCTTTTTTCCATTTAACTTTTCACCACATTTCTATAAAAATGCCATCTTCTTCAATGCCATCTTTAATATTTCTTCCACATCCGTCTCTTCCGTGATCTCAATACCGTTTAATGCCCGAAGAGCTTCGGAAGACGAATAGCCAAGCGCGACCAGTGCCTGTACCGCCTCATTCTTAGTGCCACTGGCATGATTTTCTGTGGACTCACCCGTCTTTTCAAATTTCTGTTCAAATGCATCTTCCAGACTCAGTTTGTCTTTTAATTCAAGAATCAGTCTCTGGGCTGTCTTTGCACCTACTCCCGGTGCCTTAGCGATTGCTTTCGCATCATCACCGAGAACTGCAAACCTGAGATCATCCGTCGTCATCACGGATAAGATCGCAAGTGCTCCTTTCGGTCCGATTCCACTGACACCTAACAGTAACTTATAAATTTTTAATTCGTCCTTTGTCAGAAATCCAAAAAGCAGCATGGCATCTTCCCTGACATGCAGATAAGTATATACTTTTACTTCTTCCCCGACAGAAGGAAGATACCGGAATGTCTGTCCTGTCGTGTAAATATGATAACCGATCCCACCGGTCTCCACCACGATACTCTCCTCGTCCATATCCGTCAAAACACCTTTGATGTATGAATACATGCTAAAATCCTCCTGTTACACCATCCGTTTTCCGATCCGTTTTATCATTTCCTGTGCCGCAATACCGACCAAAAATCCAGTCAGTGCACCGGCGATCAGCAGCACCGGCATATAATAAAAAATATTATAATTTTCCACAACATAAGCAGCCACAACAAGCTGACCTACATTGTGAAAGATTCCGCCACTCACACTGACAGGCAGAACACCAAACCATTTTGTTTTTTTCAGCAGATACATCACAAGAAAACTAAGCAGTCCGCCTGCAAGACTATATAAAATACTGAACATATTTCCAAACAGGAAACCGGAAAGTACAATACGCAGTGCAGACACTGCCAGTGCTTCTTTCGTTCCCACGCAGTAAAGCATCAGAACCACAACTATATTTGTTAGTCCAAGTTTTACACCTGGTATTCCAAAATAAAACGGAATCAGTGATTCCACATAGCTGCAGATGAGTGCCAGTGCCAGGTAAACACCTAAATATGCTGTTTTTTTCTTATCTCGCAATGGAATCCAACTCACTTTCTCCGGCACCGATCACCTGCACCACTACTTTGTTCGGGAGACAGACGATCGTCTCATTTGTTTTTGAAATAGCTTTCTGATGCACACAGAGTTTGTCCGGGCAGTCAGCTTCCGTCACATCAGCTTTTCCGTCCTTTATCACAAGCAGATTCGTTGTTTTCCCATCTTTCCGGATCGGAATCTCATCATCCTCATCAAGCGGGTAAGTACCATAAACCTTTCCATCTACCGTAACCTCCACACTTGCACCGGCATTCTGATGTGTCAGATAAAAACCTGCCGCAAACCCTGCCAGACAAATAAAAATAACACTTAAAAAAATGATATCTCTTTTCTTCATAAAATTTTACACTTACACTGTCTCCCCCATATAGTAGAAGCCAAAGGCTTCTTCTCAGAATTTTATACACACTCCCCCATATAGTAGAAGCCGAAGGCTTCTTCTCAGGATTTTATACACACTCCCCCATATAGTAGAAGCCAAAGGCTTCTTCTCAGAGTTTTATACACACTCCCCCATATAGTAGAAGCCTTTGCATTCCAGAAGTTTCACATCCACGATTTTTCCTATCATATCCTCTGTTCCCGGCAGATGTACTACCGAGTTATTGCTAAGTCTGCCAGTCACAAGAGCTGCATCCTGCTCATTTTTTTCTTCGATCAGAACCGGAAGTGTCTGTCCGGTCAGCGCTCCGGCTTTTTCTGCGGAAATAGTCTGCACTTCTTTTAACAAACGGTCAAAACGTGCTTTGATCACGTCATCCGGAATCTGATCGTCCATCACAGCTGCCGGGGTGCCGGTACGTTTTGAATAAATAAATGTAAATGCACTGTCATAACGCACTTTACGTACCACGTCCATGGTTTCCTCAAAATCTTCCTCTGTCTCTCCAGGGAATCCGACAATAATATCCGTTGTAAGTGCAATATCAGGCACTGCGGCACGGATCTTATCTACCAGTTCTAAATAATGTTCCTTGTCATAGCGGCGGTTCATCAGTTTTAAAATACGGCTGCTTCCTGACTGTAATGGAAGATGCAGATGTTTACAGATCTTTTTGGAATTTTTCATAACTTCGATCAGATCATCGGAAAGGTCCTTTGGATGGGAAGTCATAAAACGGATACGCTCAATGCCATCTACCTTTTCGATCTCCTGCAAAAGCTGTGCAAACGTCATTGGCTGCTCTAAATTTTTGCCATAAGAATTGACATTCTGTCCCAGGAGCATAATTTCCACAACTCCGTCAGCCGCAAGGCGTTCCACCTCACGGATGATTTCTTTGGGCTCTCTGCTCCGCTCCCTGCCGCGCACATACGGTACGATACAATAACTACAGAAGTTGTTGCATCCAAACATAATATTAACACCTGATTTAAAGGAGTATTTTCTTTCAACCGGAAGATCCTCAACGATCTTATCGGTATCTTTCCAGATATCGATCGTCATGGATGTACCATGACCTGCCGCATGCTCTGAATAACTGTTTTCCAATGCGGTAACGATCAGCTCTGCAAATTTATAGATATTATGTGTTCCAAAGATCAGGTTTACAAAACGGTAACTCTGTTTAATCTTTTCTACTACTGTCGGTTCCTGCATCATACAACCGCAGAGTCCGATCATCATAAATGGATTTTTCTTCTGAAAGCCGTTTAAGTATCCCAGTCGTCCGTATACTTTATTGTTTGCATTCTCACGAACTGTACAGGTGTTATAAATAACAAAATCTGCTTCCTCGGAATCTTCCTGCACATAGCCGATCTTTTCCAGAATACCGACTAATTTTTCGGAGTCCCTTGCATTCATCTGGCATCCGAATGTGGATACATGAAAAGTCAGCGGACTTCCTTTTTCCTCGGAAAGCTGTCTTAAATACTCTTTTGCAATATCCATAAAGTAATACTGACGTTCCGGTTCTGTTGACGGAATCTGTTTTTTATCTGCAATGCGCAGTGTCGGGCGCACTCCCGTTGTAACTTTCTGACTCATATAACTGTTAAATCCTCACTATTTCTATTGCTTTTTCTTATGGTCTTACCTGACCATTTCCATAAATGATATATTTTGTGCTGGTTAATGCTTCTAAGCCCATCGGACCTCTTGCATGAAGTTTCTGCGTGCTGATACCGATCTCCGCGCCAAAACCAAACTCAAAACCATCCGAAAACCGTGTGGATGCATTGACATAGACACAGGCAGCATCCACTTCATCTAAAAACTTCTGTGCATTGGTATAATTTTCCGTAATGATCGCCTCGGAATGTCCTGTATTATAGCGGTTAATATGGGCGATCGCCTCATCCACGGAAGTTACCGTCTTTGCAGAGATCGTATAATCTAAATATTCCCTGCCCCAGTCTTCTTCCACGGCCGGTTTGATCAGTTCTTTATTCAATGTAGCGTCGGCTTCTGCTGCCGCATAACTTCTCTCATCTGCATGCACCTCCACGTTTTTTTTCTGAAGTGCCTCTGTCAGTTTCGGCATAAACGCATCCACGATCTTTTCATGAATGACAAGCGACTCACAGGCATTACAGACACCGATCCTCTGGGTTTTGGCATTCAGAATGATATTTACCGCCATGTCAAAATCAGCAGACTCATCCACAAAAATATGACAGTTTCCGGTTCCTGTCTCGATCACAGGTATCGTTGCCTGATTCACAACTGCACGGATCAGTCCTGCTCCACCACGTGGAATCAGAACGTCGACATACTGGTTCATTTTCATGAATGCTGTCGCAGTATCCCTTGACGTATCTTCGATCAGAGATGCTGCTTCTTCTGGAATACCAAGCTGCTCTAATGTCTTCTGGATAACCGAAACGATCGCGATATTCGAATAGATCGCATCACTTCCCCCCTTTAAGATCACAGCATTCCCGGTCTTAAAACAAAGCCCGAAGGCATCTACGGTCACATTCGGCCTTGCCTCATAGATCATGCCGACCACACCAAGCGGTACACGTTTTTTTCCGATCATCAGACCGTTCGGACGTTTTTTCATGGAAAGGACTTCCCCGATCGGATCATCTAAAGCTGCTACCTGCTGCAGACCTTCCGCAATCTGTGCGATTCTCGCTTCATTTAGCATCAGACGGTCTAAGAGTCCCTCCGGCATATGATTATTCCTGCCATTTTCAAGATCTTTTTCATTTGCGGCAATGATATCAGCAGATGCAGCAATAAGTGCATCTGCCACTGCGATAAGAGCCTGATTTTTCTCATTGGTGCCTAACGTGGCAAGGGTGCGGGATGCAGCTTTGGCTCCCTGGCATATTTGTTCTAGTTCCATGATGATACCTTTCCTTTCTGTGAAATGTTTATATGGTGTTGCGGCGATTTGGCGAAACTCTGCAATGATTGTATATATTATGGCGATACCTGGGGCGAAACTCTGCGATAGGCTGTGGTTGTCGTGAACCGGGCACCTGTTTAACGAAGGCACGCTCTCGCTGCGTGTCGCTCGTAGCGGTACTAAGCGACCAAAATACGGTCGCTAAGTGCCGACGGCTCCCCAGCACCTTCTTTTAAACAGGTGCCCGGTTCACAACAGTCGAAGGTTTTTGGAGCGTTTCGCTTTGGGTAGCCTCAAATTATCTTATATTCATTTTCTTCAGTATAAATACGATCCATTTTTACATCTGTGTCAAGTGTTTCAAGTTCCGATACAAGCTGGTTCTCGTAAGCTAATGCAAAGCGTTTTAGCTTTGCATATCTTGCAAAATAGCGGTCATAAAAACCTTTGCCGTAGCCGTAACGGCTGCCGGTGGGGGCAAAGACGACACCCGGGACTAAAACTGCAATCTGCTGGTCGTATAAATCCATGGGATTTATACGGCGGCATTCCACAGTTGGTTCCATGACATGAAATGCACCCTCCGATGTCTGTGCGAAAGATGTGATCTCGTAAAATTCCATGGTACAGTCTGTTCCTGTCCGTGGCAGCGCGACATGTTTTCCATCATGTAACGCCTGTCTGAGAAACGTCAGGCAGTCTGCTTCTTTTCCAAGCGGATAATATCCAAAAATCCAGTCTGTTTTGGCATACCAGTCCGATTTTAACAGATTATCACAGATTTTTCTGCTCTTTTCATGTTTTTCAGATTCTGACATTGCGTCCCGGATGGCAAGATGCTTTTTCCGGATCTCTTTTTTGTCAGGAAAGCTTTTTCTTGTTTCCATATTCTTCTCCGAGATTTGTGACTGTTCCATCCGGATTCTGCATATCAATGTTATTTAACTGTGCTACGAGATTGCGTTTTACATCTGCAACATAGGCTTTGCGCAACATTGCCTGCTCTTCTTTTTCCGCCTCGGTAAGTCCTTCCGCCTGTGATTTGCGGTAAAGTGCGTTGATTCTGTCAATCTGTTCCTGTTTCATTAAAATCTCCATTCCTGCGCATGAAAAATTTATTATTCACACAAATCTTTTTCTATCCGATTGTTTCTAATATAAAATCCTGTATACGGAATGTTTCCTTTTTCTGTGCCTTAAAAATGGTTCCCCTAAAGCTGTCATCAAAAATATGATGCAGTACACAGACATCTGCTCCGTTTGCAATGATCATATCTGTCCCGGAAAGTGTCGCGATCTTTGCCGCGGTCAGCTTGGTCGCCATGCCGCCAGTTCCGACATCGCTTCCGGTCGTACTCTTTGCCATTCCAAGAATGTCTGAATCCATCTTTTCGACCACTTCGATCAATTTTGCATCCGGATTCTTATGCGGATCATCCGTAAATAATCCGTCAATATCGGATAACAAAATCAAAAGATCTGCTCCAATCAGTGAAGCAACGATCGCAGAAAGCGTGTCATTGTCACCAAACTGCATCTCATAGGTAGATACCGTGTCATTTTCATTGACAATCGGGATCGCACCTAAACGGAACAATTCATCAAATGTATTTTTGGCATTTTCTCTGGAAACTGGGTTGACCATGGTATTTTTGGTCATAAGCACCTGACCTGCCACCTGGTTATATTCTGCAAACAGCTTCTGGTAGATCATCATCAGTCTTGCCTGTCCGACTGCTGCACATGCCTGTTTTGTAGAGAGTTCCCGTGGCCGCTCTGTCATGCCAAGCGACTGTCTTCCAACTGCGATCGCACCGGAACTGACTAAGCAGACATCCATCCCCCTGTTTCTTAAGTTGCAAAGCTCGCGCACTAAGTGCTCTAGTTTTGTAAAATTCAGACTGCCGGTCTCCTCATAATTTAATGAAGAAGAACCGATCTTAACAACAACTCTTTTTTTCTCATGAAAGTGAAAACTTTTCTGGTCCATTTTCCCATTGAATCCCCTTTATTTCTGATTATTCTTTTTCGAACATATGCACTGTATTATACTCTATCATATCTGATGCAAAATATCAAAGAAAAAAAGTGAATGCTTGTAGCATATTCATTTTTATGCTACAGTGATGTTCGAATGACACCATTTTATGAAATGATGTTTCAGATAACGAACAAAAGCGTATCTGCTGTGTATTCTCACGGCAGACTGACTGGAAATGGAGAATAACTTGAAGAACAAGATTTTTATGAAACGAAAATATCTTTTATATATACTGCTGTCTATACCGGTTTTACTGTTATCCGGATGTGCTCTGCCTTCCCGGCTCAATTTGGGCAAAACTTCCGGCTCCGGCGAATCGATCTCCAAATCGGGTTTTTATTTTAATACCGTCATTACTGTCACCTTATACGGAACAAAAGACGAATCCCTGCTCGATGATTGTTTTTCTCTCGCAGACACTTATGAAAATTATTTTTCCAATACAATTGCGGACAGCGATGTGTCAAAAATCAATGCAGCAGGCGGTGCACCTGTCACCGTGCATGAAGAAACCGCAGAACTGATCAAAAAAGGTCTTTATTATGGAGATCTGAGCAATGGAAAATTTGATATTACGATTGGAAAATTATCGGATCTGTGGGATATTTCTACCAAGGCTTTATTAGAGAAAACAGATGCCTCTATGATTCCATCTGATGATGAGATCAAAAAGGCTTTAACGACAGTAGACTATCAGAATGTAGTTGTAGATGGCAATACCGTCACCTTAAAAGATCCGTCCGCTAAAATTGATCTCGGCGGAATTGCCAAAGGATATATTGCAGACCGCATGAAAGATTACCTGAATCAAAAAGGAGCCGCCTGCGGCTATATCAACCTCGGCGGCAATGTGCTCTGTCTTGGTGCAAAACCGGACGGTTCTTCCTATAATATTGGCATCCAGCGTCCGTTTGACGATGAGGGCGCTGCAATGCTCGCTGTATCCGTGACCGACCAGACCGTTGTGTCTTCCGGTGTTTATGAGCGCTATTTTGAGGTGGACGGCAAACGCTATCATCACATTTTAGATACTGCTACCGGATATCCCTATGATAACGGACTGCTGGGTGTTTCGATCATCACGGACGAATCCGTGGACGGTGATGGACTCTCCACCACCTGTTTTGCACTGGGTTTAGCTGACGGGATGGCGCTTGTGGAAAGTCTGGATAATACAGAAGCCGTTTTTATTACGGAGGATTATGAATTGCATTTTAGTTCGGGGATGGGGACTAAAATTCCGTATCAGGTGATGGAGTGATGATCTGCCATGGTATGGATTTTATAACTGTATGATCTGATTATTTTCTTCCGTAAAGTTTCCACCATCCATATTCTTTCTCACAAAAGGAACTCCCTTGCGAACATAAAATATATTATCTGTAAGCAGTGCATCCGGGTTTTCGGACGGGCTGATGGTTCCACCTAAATCATCATAACTGACGTTATTACGAAATGTGTTATGAATGGCCTCCTGCATACAAAACATCACACAACCGCCTTCATTTTGCCTGCTGTAATTATACTCATACACCGTTCCATCCCCGGAATCTGCATCGTAAGCCATCCCGTCCTGATTCAGCCGCGTGTCTGCCACTTCATTATAACAAAACAACGCATCTTTACATTTCCATGGCCAGATTGCCGCAGCAACCTTTCCACCACGGTTGCCCGGATTGCAATAAATACGGTCATTGATCTCACATGCCACAGAATCGGTCATATTATGTTCCACAAACGGGCGCAGTGCATACATGACCGTTATTCCATCTCCACCTGCCATTTTCACATAATTATCCCGTATCACAATATTCTCATGACCATATTTCAAAAACCTTTTTTTATCCAGTTCCGCACCCGCAAATTTCTCATGTGCATAACTATACCCGACTGCGATCCCCCAACGGCTCACACGATATACATAGCATCCCTCCACCAGGATATCTGAAAATCTTGCCACTCCTGTCATTGCTTCTTCCGCTGGCTGTAATGCTGTCATATAGATGCCGCCATTATTCATATGCTTGTCATAAACATTTCCATGAACATCATGGATTTTAAGATTTCGAAGTGTGATTCCACATCTTAAACCTTTCTCTTTTGCAACGACTGCAACACCTGTACGCTCCATTTTATCTGCCTGTGAATAATTTTCGCCGATCACTTTATCCGCACTGTTTGTAATCTCAATATCCTGTATGATAATATACTCGGCATCAAATAGAAGTACTGCCGAGGAAACATAACCATGGTAAACATGCGTCGGCGAATCCAGTTCTTTTCCATAATCCTGATACCAGATTCCCTGTCCGTCTGTCTTTATCAGAGGATCTTCACCACATCCATAACTTCCAATTACAATCGGCATCTGCTTTGTTCCGCTGTCACGAATCTGTAAAAACTGTTTTTCAAAAACACTTCCACACGCAAGCAATATGTGATCCCCCGGTTTTAGTGCAAGCCTATTGACGGCAAAAAGACTTGCGAATGCACTGTTTTCACTCAAACCGTCATTGGTATCATTTCCGTTTATCGAATCGACATAATATTTCCTGCACAAGTCTGTCATACACTTCCTCCCGCAATCTTTTTTCAATGATCTGCTCTACCTCTTCATAAGAAAAAAGATCTCCAAAATATCTTCCAAATAAATCTTTATTCCGCTCATAGAAAGCTTTTTTCTGATTTTCTGTAATCTCCGGACTGATTCCTGATTTTCTAATATTTTCTGTCGGCTGTACGAAATCCAACCGGAAACGCGTCAATTCATACTGTAGATACATCGGCAATGAATATCTGCGCGGTCCGTAAAATACCTTTTTCTCCATTTCAAGCCTGGCATTCTCTTCATTTTTTTCTGCACATCTTTTTTCCAACGCCTCTATATCGGCGTTTTCAATCAACCCCAGCTTTTCTGCAAGAACAAGTTCGGCTTTCGCATATGCCCACTCTTCTGGTGTAAGGCAGTATCTTTTTTCTATCATTTAACAGCCCCCGTAATTCCGTTTGCAAAACTTTTCTGCAGACATAAGAAAATAATCGCCGTCGGAAGTGTACAGATCAGTACACCGAGCATCAACATCCCATAATCAACACTGTAGCCGCTTTTTAAGTTTGCCACAAGCATTGGCATTGTGATGGAATCATTATTTTGAAAGACAATCTTTGGCCACAGATAACTATTCCATGCGTTCATAAAAGTAACCGTCATTGCAGCTCCATATGTTGATTTCATAACAGGCACAAACATCCGGAAAAAAATCTGTATTTCACTTAGTCCCTCCAGACGAGCCGCCTCTATAATATCATGAGGGAAAGACCGCGCCGCCTGACGGAACATCATAATCATAAATGGCGTTGAAATAGACGGCAAAACAAATGCAATCCAGCTATTGACCAGATTCCAGGAAGAGATCATTTTAAAAAGCGGGATCATTATTGCAACAAATGGCAGCATCATGGCTAACAACAATACACTCATCAATATGTCTTTTCCCTTATCATGATAAATTTCAAAGCCATAACCTGCAATTGAACAGACCAATAATGTGATAATCGTCATAAGAATCGCATTTCGAAATGAATTGATCATTGCCAGCCCCAGATTCTGATTGGCAATCAATGCCTTAAAATTTTCGACTAAATATGTTCCAGGAAGCAGTTTTCCCCTGACCACATCAATACTTTGATTAGTTGCACCACAAACCATGTAATATAGTGGAAATACAGACAAAAAACTTGCAAAAATCAATACAATATGTGATATACATAATTTTCCTTTACTCACGTTTGTCACCTACTTTCATTTGAATTGCAGACAAAATTGCCACTATAATAAGGATAAACACTGAAAGTGCTGCCGCATAATTAAATTTTGGTGTCTCCACAAAAGAAATGTTATAAATATAATGCGTCAATGTCATTGTTGACTTTCCCGGTCCACCAGCCGTTAAATTTACAGACTCGTCAAACAACTGCAGTGTTCCAGACGTTGACATAATAGCCGTCAGTAATATGGTAGGCTTTAACAGTGGAATGGTGATCTTTGTAAACTGTTGAAACGGTGATGCCCCATCAATACGACTCGCCTCATAGACGGAATAATCAATATTCTGCAGCCCTGCAAGATAAAACACCATATTGTAACCGGTCCATCTCCAGACCAACGCGATTATAATTACAAATCTTGCAGCCCATGCATTCTGAAACCAGTCTACGGTCGGAAGTCCAATCGCAGAAATAACGTGATTTACCAGACCATCCTGCGCAAACAGTGACTTAAAAATCATAGAATACGATACCAGTGATGTTGCACATGGCAGGAAAATCATAGTTCGATAGATTCCTTTTCCCTTTATATTCGGATTGTTCAGTAATTGAGCAAGAACAAGGGCAATGATCAACATGACTGGAACCTGTATGATAAAATAAAATACTGTATTGAAAAGGCACTGCAAAAATGTTTTGTCCTTCAGTATCCTGACATAGTTTGCAAAGCCAACCCACCTTACAGAATCTCCCATACCATTCTTAAATGACAGCATAAGCGCCTGTATCATGGGATAAAAACAAAATACAAAAATCAATATAGCTGCCGGAAGCAAAAACGCCCAACCAGTGAGGTTATGTTTTCTTTCCAGACTTAATTTTCTTTTTTTCTCCATATATTTTCTCCTAATGTAATACCGGGAACATAAAATTTGTTCCCGGTACAAACCACTTTACATATTTAATTTTCAATATTAAATTCTAATGTTTCCTGTGCATTATTCATTTCACCGTCAATATCAGCATTATTCTGAACAACATTTGTGATTGCATCTGTCAATGCACTTCTTATGTCCGAATAGTATGCACCACAGTCAAATGCTGGAACCGAACCTGCATATCCAACGATATCTTTATATACTGCCTGTCCACCATAAAAATCTGATGCCTGATTATATACATCAGACTGTGCAGCCGGAATGTAGCTTGCAATCGCACCTGCATTCGGCAACAGATCATCATATAATTCCACACTGCTTCCAAATGTAGATTTTAAGAAATCAAATGCAAGTTCTGTATTCTTACAGTTAGAAGATACTGCCCAGCTTGCACCACCACAATTTGCATAATTTGTGGCTCCATCAACTCCATCCAGTTTTGGCATGTTTACAATTGCCCATTTTCCTGACTGATCCTCTGCCGCCTGAATGGATGACATGATCCAGCATCCATTGATCACTCCTGCTGTTTTTCCGTCATTCATAGAGGCAATATACTGATCCCAGTCCGTATACTCGGCAATAATACCCTCATCAACTAATTTTTTATAAACTTCCATTGTCTTTTTTAACGCTTCATTGTCTGCAATATGAACCTTTCCGTCAACAATTGGTGAGGCTCCTGCCGACTGCAGCATTTCCATAAGTAATTCGGATCCCCCGGAGGAAGCGATCATTGGCACTCCATTCGCCTCTACTACTTTTTTTGCAAGTTCCTCAAACTGTGACCATGTAGTATCCTTAAAATCGTCAACCGTAAGACCTGCCGCTTCTACCATATCCGAACGAATTGCCATAATCGTTGCACCATTATCAAAAGGAAGTCCATAATTTTTTCCCTCTGCCGTGGAATCTGCAAGTTTTCCCTCTGTAAACTGCGAAAAATCAATTCCGGAATCTGTTAATTCTGTAAAAATTCCAGGAAAATTGGCAATATTTTTATGGAACGAATAGTCCTGCATCAGAAAAATATCCGGTAAAGTACTGTAATCTCCTGACGTTGCAGCTGTAATCAGCTTTGTCTCAATATCATTATAAATATTTTCCTGAATATCCAGTTTAAAATCTGGATGGTCTTTCTGATAAATCTTTTCTGCCTGTTCCATGGCATAAATATTAAAAGTGGGATCCCAGCACCATACCGTAAGTGTTTCATCTCCATTTTCATTTGTTTCTGCGGAAACACTCTGCGTATCCTCATTACTGTTCGTAACATTTTCTTTTTCGTTCGTGTTTCCTTCATTTTGGTTCCCACCACATCCGGCAAGCACAGATACTATCATAGTTGCTGCCAACATGAATCCCAATGCTTTTTTCTTCATAAAAAATACCTCCCTGCAAAAATTATTATTTTTTTATTTTATAAAATATGACGGTATGATACCACTCATAAATTATCAATAGTTACATTGTCTCATTCAACCACCGCATTTCTCCTGGTTCTAGTGTCAACCTTACGATAAAATCGCCATTGATATACAGATCTGTCTGACATTCTTTTCCTGAATTATTTATGACAGCTATTTTTTGCGTTTTCTGAAAAACAGTGACCTCAGTATCTACATTTGTTACGTAATATCGTTTCATCTCCTGTTCCATTCCCGCTGCATAATAAATTGCACGAAGCAGAATACGGCAGTTCTGAGGGGAATACGGCAGTCCTGCAAAGTAAACACCGTGACCTTTTCCGTATTGATTAACAACCAGCTGGCTGTATTCTCCATCCATTGCAAGAATCTGATAATGATCTCCCTGCGCATAAATGCGGGTCGTACCTTCTCCGAAATCAATATCCCCTTCAATATCTTCCAAGATAAAATGCTGCGGATTTTTCTCGTTATATTTATCTGTACTTAGTGAAAAACCCATCTCACGATCTACACCAAGCACATCCGCCAGCTGGAAAAATCTTCCCTGATGCTGATATGCTGTCGGTTCTCCTACTCCGATAAATCCACCACCTTCATCCACAAACTGTCTTAACGTTGTTACAACTGCTTCATCAATCCAATTTTCAGCTCCACTGAATGACGTATATGCATCTCCAACATTGATGATCACCCTGATATCTTTTGGGATTCCTTTTTTCACATCATCAAAAGAGATAAATTCCACATCAAACGGCATTCCACTCAGACATTCCAGCACTCCCTCTGCAGAATAAGTTTCTCTGTGCCATATTGCATGATGCACCTGGTTTGACATCCATTTCCGCAAACCTCCCCAACAGTTTAAAACTGCTACTTTAAATGGTGCAACATAAGATTTCGTCCCGTTCATATTTTCATGTATCTGTCTGAATTCCCCGACAACACTTTGAATCTCTTCTATAAATCCCGGCCATTCACTGGCCAATTTTAAATATCCGCCATATCCGATGCGGTCAAGCGGAGAACGTAAAATTGCCCTTCTCGCTTTCATCCAGTTGTCCTTTGCCTCCCCTATGGGATCTCCGCCTTCTCCAAACACGTCGGGGAAAAAATATGGCAAAAGCCTTCCTTCTGTATATTTAACCCCTTTTATATCTGAAATCATACGGAGTGTCACACCACTGCCAACAGAACCAACTACTGCATCCAGACCAATTTCTGCAAAATATTTTCCGTATGGTTCCGTCCCTATCCAATGATCTCCCAAAAACATCATCGCTTCTTTTCCATAGGAATGAACAATATCTACAAGTTCCTTGGCAAGCGCACAAACTTCCTGCTGCTGGAATTCAATAAAATCCTTAAACTCACGACTTGGCACACGGAACATGCTGTTGTGATATCCCTGATCCACAATAAATTCCGGTCTGAATTTATACCCTGCCCACTTTTCAAATTTCTCTAATATGTATGGACTTACACTTGCACTATATCCAAACCATTCTACAAATTTTTCACGTTTTTTATCATCAAAGGTAAGTGTAAACTGGTGAAAAAAAGTCGTAAATCTTACCACGTCGATCTGCGGGTTTTCTTCACACCAGCGTTTTAATTTTTCTTTTACGTACTTCTGGGTTTTCGGCTGCCGCACATCATATGTCAGTTGATGTGGTGTATCTTTCCAATCATTTGTAATAAAGTTATACATATGTACAGGATCCCATATTAAAAACGCCAGAAAACTTACCGTATATTCATGATAAGGAATGGTTTTTATTTCAACTTCTTCCCGTTCTTTTTTAAATTCCCAGTCATCGACAGAAACCACTTCACCCGTTGTGCGATCAATTACTTCCCACCATCTTTTGGGATCATCCAACGTATTGACTTTTAACTGCTGTGTATGAAATCCCTCCATCAATCTTATACATAGTTTTTCACTTCTTGCAGTTACACGATTGCTGATCAGGTATTCCTGTTGAATCTCTTCTGGATTTTGCTCGGCCCAGGCATTATCCTTTCTGGTCGTATAATACGTTGCATATTTCTTTACCGGCTCATTCAATAACGCATCCGGCATCTCCGTTCCGTCACAGTCACGCAATGCATCTGCTCCAAGAAGATTTTTCAATCGTATTGTTTCCTCGACAATGTCTGCATCGGTCGGCAATGTCAGTCTGCCTGTTTGTTTTGTCATTCCCGTCTTCTCCTTTCTTGTCTCATCACCTGATGTTTTAAGTATATCTGTCTGCATCAACTGCTTCAATTTTTATGTTGCTCTAATTTTTATATATCTTGCTTTATACTCAATAAAATATTTGCATTTATCATAAATTACTGTATACTTGCAATAAGAAACCCTATTCAATTGCTATTTTATTCATCAGTTTCACAACATTATTTTAGTAATATTGCGGTTTTAATCTATAAGATATAAAATTTGATACAACAGGAAGATAATACAAATGAGTAATGAATTAATTAATTTTGAGTACAAAGGAGTACCCGATCCGGATTTTAAACTTCGTTATATTTCTATTTCTAAATACGAAGGGGATTGGCAAAGCCACCCTCACACCCATCAGTTTTCTGAACTTTTCTATGTTATCAGTGGAAAAGGTGTATTTTACATTGAAAATGATACGGTTTCTGTATGTGCAGACGATCTGATAATCATAAATCCACATATTGAACATACGGAAAAAACGATGTCAAACGATCCTATGACCTATATTGTATTTGGTGTAGAAGGGCTCGCTTTCTATTTTAATTCCCAAAACGCTGCTAACCCAAAAGGATACAGCTACTATAATTATGGTTCCGCCAAAACACACTTTATTAATTTTTCCCAGATTATGATAAAAGAATTTAATGCAAGAAAGCCAGGTTTTGAAGCAATCTGTCATGGTCTCCTACAGGTTTTGCTTGTTTATATTACACGCGAACAGCATCTTTCTGTCATATCTGATACCACTTTGCAAATATCAAAGGAATGTTTTGTTGCGAAAAAATATATTGATGCTAATTATGCAAAAAATATTACTTTAGATCTGCTCGCTGAAATCACCCATATCAACAAATTTTATTTATCACATTCTTTTACGGAGTATGTTGGAACATCCCCCATCAATTACCTGATGGAAACCAGACTCGCTGCAAGCAAAGAACTATTGCTCAGCTCCAGTCGCTCGATTGCAGAAGTTGCATCTAGCACAGGTTTTTCATCACAGTCGTATTTTTCGCAGATTTTCCGAAAGAATACAGGTATGTCACCCCTGCAATACCGTAAACTGAAACAAACAGATTCGAAAACCATGCAGGATGATTCCTATTATATTTGAAAATTTTATAGAAACATATAGACTTAATTGATCATTTCATGCACAAAATGATACACATTTTCTTTATTACGACAAAACAAAAAAATCCGCCAAAGCCCCACTGCATAGAAATGCAGTCCCAGTCTTTGACGGATTTTCTTATTCATTGATTTTCATTTTATTTCTGGTTAATATAGTTGACCAGTCCCTCACAGTCAATAATTTTCTGCATGAATGGCGGGAATGCCTGTCCCTGGTATGAGGTACCTTTTGTCACATCCGTGATCACTCCTGTGTCAAAGTTGACTTCCACTTCGTCTCCGGCTTCGATCTCCTTTGCCGCCTGCGGACATTCAATGATCGGAAGTCCGATGTTGATCGAATTGCGGTAAAAAATACGCGCAAATGTCTCTGCGATGACACAGCTCACACCAGCTGCCTTGATAGCGATCGGCGCATGCTCTCTGGATGAACCGCATCCAAAGTTTTTATTTGCCACCATGATATCTCCTGCTTTGACATTCTTTACGAAATCTTTATCGATATCTTCCATGCAATGCAATGCCAGTTCCTTCGGATCAGAAGAATTTAAGTATCTTGCCGGAATGATGACATCGGTATCTACGTTGTCTCCGTATTTGAATACATGACCTTTTGCTGCTTTCATGTTTACTCTCCTTTTTCTTAAACCTATGCTACTTCATCCGGTCCGGAAAGTTTTCCGGTGATCGCACTTGCTGCCGCTACTGCCGGGCTGGCAAGATAAATCTCAGACTCCACATGTCCCATTCTTCCTACGAAGTTACGATTTGTGGTGGAAACGCAGCGCTCATGCTCTGCAAGGATTCCCATATAACCACCAAGGCAAGGTCCGCAGGTCGGTGTACTTACAACTGCACCAGCCTCGATAAAGATCTTAAGCAGCCCTTCTTCCATCGCATCAAGGTAAATCTGCTGTGTTGCCGGGATCACGATCACACGCAGTCCTTTTGCTACTTTTTTGCCTTTTAAGATAGAAGCTGCCACACGCAGGTCATCCATTCTTCCGTTTGTACAGGAACCGATCACTACCTGGTCGATCTTGATGTCGCCGACCTCGTCGATCGTCTTTGTGTTCTCCGGAAGGTGTGGGAATGCAACGGTAGGTTTTAAAGTACTGAGGTCGATCGTATAAGTCTCCTCGTACTCTGCATCCTCATCTGCCTCATAGACAACATATGGACGTTTGGAATGTGCTTCCATATATTCTTTTGCAAGATCATCTACCGGGAAAATACCATTTTTTCCGCCTGCTTCAATTGCCATGTTTGCGATCGTAAAACGGTCATCCATTGAAAGGTAAGAAATGCCATCTCCAACAAATTCCATTGATTTGTAGAGTGCACCATCCACACCGATCATTCCAATGATATGTAAAATGATATCTTTTCCGCTGATCCATTTTGCCGGTTTGCCGGTCAGGACAATTTTGATCGCTGCCGGAACTTTAAACCATGCTTTTCCGGTTGCCATACCAGCCGCCATATCGGTACTGCCGACTCCGGTGGAAAATGCACCCAGCGCACCGTAGGTACAGGTGTGGGAATCCGCACCGATAATGACATCGCCTGCCACGGTAAGACCTTTCTCCGGCAGCAGTGCATGCTCTATTCCCATCTCTCCTACATCAAAATAATTTGTAATATCATGCCGGCAGGCAAACTCTCTGACGCATTTACAATGCTGTGCAGATTTGATATCTTTATTTGGCACAAAATGATCTAACACAAGTGCGATCTTATCCTTATCAAAGACACCGTCCACCTTCATTTTATCCATTTCATGAATCGCCACCGGTGAAGTAATGTCATTGCCTAAAACCAGATCCAAATCTGCCTCAATAAGCTGTCCGGCACTGACTGATGGAAGTCCTGCATGTGCTGCAAGGATTTTCTGTGTCATCGTCATCCCCATGGGTATATCCTCCTAAAAAATTAAAATCTGTGTCAGGAATGGTGTGTGCCCGTTCCTTTTTTGTGTGATGTGTGTGTAGAACAACACTCGCTGTCCTATCTGTATGTTATTCTAACACAGGTATTACTATAATAAAAATACATATTAAATATATTTACCATAACTAAACTTCATGGTATAATAAGAAAAATTATCGATGTATCAAGTATCAGAAAGGAATTTTATCATGAACCAGAATTTATCATCTTACCGGATTTTTTATACCGTTGCAAATACCGGCAACATTTCAAAGGCTGCAAAAGAACTCTACATCAGCCAGCCTGCCATCAGTAAATCCATCCAGAAATTAGAGGAAGGTGTCGGCTGCAAGCTATTTTCTAGAAGTTCCCGCGGCGTTGTCTTAACCGATGAGGGAAAACTGCTCTACGACCATGTGAGCAACGCCTTTGAGACTTTAACCCTCGGTGAGGAAAAATTAAAACGCTCCATTGAACTCGGTGTCGGCCACTTAAAGATCGGTGTCAGCGCAACCCTCTGTAAATATCTGCTGCTTCCTTATTTGCAGGAATTTATAAGACAGAACCCGCATGTCTCTATCTCCATCACCTGCCAGTCGACCAACGAGACACTTGAACTGCTCGATGACAATAAGATCGATATCGGTCTGGTCGGAAAACCGGATAATTTAAAAAATATCCATTTTGATTTTCTCGAGGAGATCGAAGATATCTTTGTCTGCACCAAAGACTATCTGCGGAATTTGCGCGCGCGCGGTGTCCACAAGGATCAGATTCTGACAAACTCAACACTGATGCTGCTCGATAAAAACAATATGACACGCCAGTATATCGACGACTATCTTTCCGACAACCAGATTCAGGTCAAAGAATCCATCGATATCTCCAGCATGGATCTTTTGATCGACTTTGCCCGTATCGGAGTCGGCGTTGCATGCGTCATCAAAAGTTTTGTAAAAGAGGATCTTGCCTCCGGCGCCTTAGTGGAGATTCCTCTTGGAATCCCGATCCATAAGCGTGAGGTCGGTTTTGCCTATAAGACAACAACAAAACCTTCCAAAACACTCGGGGAATTTATCCGGTTTTATAAAAACTTTTAACAGATACAATATAATAGAATGCACGCTCCGCGAACATTCTATTATCATGAACTATACAGCCAGGTTGGCAAAGCGAATTGGCGCAACAAACTTTACTTTTTCTCAAAACTATACAGCCAATTCGCTTTTAAGAAGTAAATTAAAAAGATGACTGAGCTGATCGACCAGGTCAGCGGGTACGCCCAGAAGATGACCTGGATCTTCGGAATAAAATGCACAGTAACCGTGATGTATGTGATCCTTATGATGCACCAGGATGCAAGCATGACGAACATCGGCACGGCAGATTTTCCCGCACCGCGCATGATACCTGCAATGCAGTGGGAAAATGCTAGGAAACAATAGAAAAAAGCCTCTATATGTGCCTGTTTGGTTGCAAATTCAACGACCTGTGTTTCACTGTTGAACGCTGCAGCAAGCTGCGGTATCGTAAAAAATACGATCACACCAACCACTTCCGCAAGCAGTGTCGAACAGGTAATGCCAAAATATGCACCCCTCTTAGCTCTGTCATACTGTCTTGCACCGAGATTCTGTCCGATAAACGTTGTGAGTGACATAGCAAAACAGGTGATCGGCAGAAATGCAAAGCCTTCTATTTTCGAATAAACACCACATCCTGCAACCGCCATCACTCCAAATTTGTTAATATTCGTCTGTACAATAATATTTGCAAATGAAATGATGGAATTCTGCATACCGGACGGCAGTCCGATCCCTATGATCTGTCCTAACATTCCCTTATGAAAACGTATCTGCGAGATCTGCACCTGATAAACATCTTTGGTCCGCATCAGACGCATCATACATAAAAATGCACTGGAAAACTGTGAAATAATCGTTGCAAGTGCTGCAGCACCGACACCAAATCCTAACAATCCGACAAATAATAAATCCAGTATAATATTAACGATGGATGAAAAAATCAGATAATAAAGCGGATGTCTGCTGTCTCCGACTGCCTGCAAAATCCCCATCACGATATTGTACATAACAAAAGCGATCGATCCGGCAAAATATACCCTGAAGTATACAATAGAATTTGGCAGTACCGACTCCGGCGTTCCCATCAGAACAAGGATCTGGGGAGCTAGGATCATCCCGATCGCGGTCAGAATACAGCCGGACACCAGACCAAATGCAATATTGGTATGTACCGCTTTTTTCAATCCTTCATAATCTGCTGCTCCAAAATATTTCGAAATGACAACGCCGGCACCAACTGCAATTCCATTAAAAAAGCCGACCATCAGAAATATCAGACTACCGGAAGAACTGACAGCTGCAAGAGCATCACTGCCAAGAAAATTACCGACGATCAGAGAATCGGCGGTATTGTATAACTGCTGAAACAGGTTTCCCAAAAAGAGGGGGATTGCAAATGACACAATCCCCTTCCAGATGGAACCCTCTAATAAGTTTGTTCCTTTTTTCATCTTATTTCATTACAATATTGACAATTCTTCCCGGAACGTAAATCTCTTTTACAATGTTTCCAGTCAGCTTATCTGCAATTGATTCTTTTGCTTTTGCAATAACATCATCTTTTGCGTCATTTCTGCCGATTGCCAATGTTCCTTTCGTTTTTCCATTGATCTGTACTGCGATCTCAACCGTATTTTCAACTGTTTTTGCCTCGTCAAATTCCGGCCATCTCTGCTGGTATACATAACCTGTTCCGCCAATGATCTGCCAGAGTTCCTCTGTGATATGCGGAGCAACCGGGTTTAACAGAATTAAGAGTGTCTCATACTCGCCCTTAGTCACAGCATTTTTCTTATAGAACTCATTAATCAAAGCCATCATTGCAGCGATCGCGGTATTGTATTTCAGATTCTCATAATCGCTGCTGACTTTCTTGATGGTCTGATGCATCTTTGTCTCAAGTTCTTTGGAATATCCGGTTTCTTCTGTCATGATGTCCTGTAACTTCCATACACGCTCTAAGAAACGACGGCAGCCTTTTACACCATCTTCAGACCAGGATGCACTTAAATCAAATGCTCCGATAAACATTTCATATGTTCTTAATGTATCTGCACCATACTCTCTTACGATATCATCCGGATTTACAACATTTCCTCTGGATTTTGACATCTTCTCTCCGTTCTCACCAAGGATCATACCATGGGATGTACGTTTCTGGTAAGGCTCCGGACATGGAACTACTTTCTCATCATACAGGAATTTGTGCCAGAATCTGGAATATAACAGATGAAGTGTTGTATGCTCCATACCTCCATTGTACCAGTCAACCGGCATCCAGTATTTTAATGCTTCCGGACTTGCAAGCGCCTCATCATTGTGCGGATCGGTATATCTTAAGAAATACCAGGAAGATCCAGCCCACTGTGGCATGGTATCTGTCTCTCTCTTTGCAGGACCACCACAGCAAGGACAGGTTGTATTTACCCAGTCTGTCATCGCAGCAAGTGGAGACTCTCCATTATCCGTCGGCATATAACTTTCTACCTCTGGAAGCATCAATGGCAGTTCACTCTCATCGATCGGCACATAACCACATTTATCACAGTGAACGATCGGAATCGGCTCACCCCAGTAACGCTGACGTGAGAATACCCAGTCTCTTAATTTATAGTTGGTCTTTGCTGTACCAATGCCTTTTTCCTCTAAAAATGCAATCATTTTTGCCTTTGCATCTTTTACTTCCAGTCCGTTTAAGAACTCAGAATTGATCAGAACACCGGTTGCAACATCTGTAAATGCCGCTTCGTTGATGTCAACTTCCTCACCATTTTTTGCAACAACCTGTACCATTGGAATATTGAACTTTTTGGCAAATTCCCAGTCCCTCTCATCATGTGCCGGTACTGCCATGATCGCGCCTGTTCCGTAAGACATTAATACATAATCGGAAATCCAGATCGGGATTTCTTTTCCGGTTACCGGATTGACTGCCATAAGACCGTCAATCTCCACACCCGTCTTATCTTTTGCAAGTTCTGAACGTTCAAAATCGGATTTCTTTGCAGCTTCCTCACGGTATGCAGCAATCGCATCCCAGTTCTTTAACTCGTCTTTATATTTATCAATGATCGGATGCTCCGGGGATACAACCATGTAAGTAGCACCAAATAATGTATCACAACGTGTCGTATAAACACGGAGTTTGTCCTCTTTTCCGGCGATCGCAAAATCTACCTCTGCACCCTGTGATTTACCGATCCAGTTTTTCTGGGAAACCTTGACACGCTCGATATAATCTACATCATTTAAGCCCTCTAACAGTTTCTCAGCATAATCAGTGATCTTTAACATCCACTCGCTCTTTACCTTGCGGACAACCGGAGCACCACAACGCTCGCAGACACCGTTCACAACTTCCTCGTTTGCCAGGCCTACTTTACAGGAAGTACACCAGTTGATCGGCATCTCTTTTTTGTAAGCAAGTCCTGCTTTAAATAGTTTTAAGAAAATCCACTGTGTCCATTTGTAATAACTCGGATCTGTAGTGTTGATCTCTCTGTCCCAGTCGAAAGAATAGCCTAAAGAATGAAGCTGCTCTTTGAAACGTTTTACATTGTTTTCAGTTACGATCTTCGGATGAATCTTATTTTTGATCGCATAGTTCTCAGTCGGAAGTCCGAATGCGTCCCATCCCATCGGATAAAGTACGTTATAGCCCTGCATTCTACGCTTTCTTGCAACAATATCAAGTGCTGTATAAGGTCTCGGATGACCTACATGAAGTCCCTGTCCTGACGGATACGGAAATTCTACCAATGCGTAATATTTTGGTTTGCTGTAGTCGTCTGTCGCAGCAAAAGCCTTATTATCATCCCAGACTTTCTGCCATTTTTTCTCAACGACTTTGTGATTGTAAAGTTCTGACATATAATCCTCCTTGTTTTGCGGAGCAAAATGCGACTGCCTTTGCAGGAGCAGAGGATTTTCCTCCTTGTTTTGCGAAAAAAAACTTCGTCTCGGAAGATATTTTCAAATAAAAATATCTTTAGAGACGAAGTCTGTCTTACTCCGTGGTACCACTCTAATTCGTATTCTTATGATTTCATAGAAAATAAAAATACGCTCTTATGATCCTTAACGCGGACAACACGCTTTTGCTTACTCACTGTAACTGGCAGCTTGGGCAAAAGGACTCAAAGGTGAGTTGGGAATTTCACTTTACTGCCTCACAGCATCCGGCAGCTCTCTGAGAAAGCAAAAAATTCTTACTATTCCTTATCAAAGTCTGATGTATTTTATTCACAACATGATTTATTTTATCATATACCCTGTTTTTGTCAAGTATTGAAACAAAAAAGAGCCACCACAAACAGTAACTATGTGATGACTCTTTCAATCGATTCAAAATTAGTTGTTGATTAATTTATCTTCTTCATTGTTCCAGCTATACAGTTTACGGATCTCTTTACCAACCTGCTCTGATGGATGCTCTGCAGCTTTCTTTCTCATAGCTTTGAAGTGAACCTGACGTCCTGCCGGAGACATATCCAGTAAGAAGTCTTTTGCAAATGTACCATCCTGAATATCGGAAAGGATCTGTTTCATTGCCTTCTTTGTATCCTCTGTGATGATCTTCGGTCCTGTAATGTAATCACCATACTCTGCTGTGTTGGAGATAGAATATCTCATTCCCTCGAAACCTGACTGGTAGATTAAGTCTACGATCAGTTTCATCTCATGGATACACTCGAAGTATGCATTTCTTGGATCATAACCAGCTTCGCATAATGTCTCGAAACCTGCCTGCATTAATGCACAGACACCACCGCAAAGAACTGCCTGCTCACCAAAAAGGTCTGTCTCTGTCTCGGTACGGAATGTTGTCTCAAGAACACCGGCTCTTGCTCCACCGATACCAAGTGCATATGCTAATGCAAGATCCTGTGCTTTTCCTGTTGCATCCTGCTCAACAGCGATCAGACAAGGTGTTCCTTTTCCAGCCTGATACTCAGAACGTACGGTATGTCCCGGAGCTTTTGGAGCGATCATGGTAACATCTACATCCTTTGGAGGTACGATACATCCGAAATGAATGTTGAAACCATGTGCGAACATTAACATGTTGCCTGCCTCAAGGTTTGGCTCGATATCTTTTTTGTACATATCTGCCTGTTTCTCATCGTTGATTAAGATCATGATGATGTCGGCTTTCTTTGCTGCCTCTGCTGTTGTATATACTTCAAATCCCTGCTTCTCAGCTTTTGCCCAGGATTTGCTTCCTTCATAAAGACCAATGATAACATGGCATCCGGAATCTTTTAAGTTCAATGCATGTGCATGTCCCTGACTGCCGTAGCCGATAATTGCGATCGTCTTTCCGTCTAAAAGTGAAAGGTTACAGTCTTCCTGATAAAATATTTTTGCTGCCATAATTAATTTCCTCCAGTTTTGGTTTCTTAATAAAAAATATGCATTTGCATATTCTTATCTGCTTATTTTGTTATAATGATACTCTTTTGCCGTCTTCGTCTAACATAACGACATCGGAAATGCCTCTCGACAATCCGGTCAGTCCGGTACGTGCAAGCTCTAATATCTCATATCCGGACAAAAGATCAAGGAAAGCATCTAACTTATCCTGATGTCCTGTCAGCTCGATCACCATCGAATCATGGGTCACATCTACAACTTTCCCATGAAAGATCTCCGTTACATTTAAGATTGGCTGGCGTTCTGTATCTTTCGCACGAATCTTAACCAAGATCAGTTCTCTTGTCACTGACGAGCCATTTTCAAGTTTTTTGATATCAACAACATCTTCCAACTTTGCAAGCTGTTTCTCAATCTGCTCTAAGATCTGCTCATCACCGGTCGCAACGATCGTAATCCTTGTATATCTCGGATCTGCGGTCACACCGGAAGAAAAACTGTCAATGTTGTAACCTCTTCTGCTGAAAAGTCCTGAAATATGACTTGTCACACCCGGGTTATTCTCCACTAATAGAGATAATACCTGTTTTCTCATTCTGCATCTCCAATAGTTTAATACTTTAATCACACATCACACTAAAGCTATGATATCACATCGAAATTTTTTGTCAATAAACAATTTTTGTCCAGTCAAAATCTTAGTCTCATTTTCAGATAAATTTTGCGGTAATGATCCATATAACCGCAGCAGCAACAAACCAGACACCAATCTGTCTGATCCGCTTTTCGGCATTCAGATCACCCCTCTGGTCTTTTCTTGTACATACTCCTGGCACGATTGCCATAAGAAGTCCTGTAAAAAGTAATACCATCCGAATCAATAACATTTTTTACTCCCTATATCTTATATCACAAAACTTTAGATTGCAGTGCACGTCCAAAAAATCAATGATTTTCCGGACTGACGGGCATTTGCCCTATCACATGAAAATAAAGCAAAAAAATGTCTGCAAGCAGCCATTTTTTGCTTTACTTTCATGTGGCACTGCTCATTGCTTACTCATATCATAATCTCTGTATTTTCTTTGCTCTTCTCAATGATATGGTTCAATTTGCGGAACGGTATCGCTACAAGAAGTCCAATGACCAGTGAAATAACCAGATAAATTGCAAGTTTTCCGACATAGATCCAGTAATTCATCTGATAGATTCCGCCAATTGTCTCTCTCATGGCATTCATTCCATATGGGAACGGCAGGTATTTATAAAGCGACTGGTAAACCTGCGGCAGCGTCTCAATCGGGAATGTTCCACCCGCACCGGCTACCTGAATAACCATGACAACAATTGCAAGTGCCTCACCGACATTTCCAAATGCAACCGTGAGTGAATAAATAAACAGTGTGAAAACAAAACTGCTGACTGCAGCAGCAACCCAGAATAAAAACGGATTATGACACTGTATCCTTACATAAAACAGATCTCCAAGTACTGTGATCAGCGTCTGCACCTGCCCTACCAGGAAAAAGAGAATATAACGCCCGAAATATGCCTGGTATGGTTTGATATCTGTGATTCCTTCTTCCGGTTCTACTTTTACATGAATGATCGCCACCAGGATCAGAGCCCCTACCCACAGTGCCAGTATCGTATAAAATGGAGCCATGGCAGATCCATAATTTTCAATCTCATAAATTCCAACCGTATCAAGGTTTACCGGAGATGAGATAAAGTTTCCAAGCTGCTGCGGATCTGTCTCGAGTATCTCCATAAACTGTTTGTACTGTTCATCCTGACGCAGTGTCGTAAAATCTGTGATGATCTGCGTAAGTTTATTAAATAATTCCTGTGCCATTTCCAGTGATTCATACAAATCTGCACTTCCGTTTGCAAGTGTATCTTCGTATTTTGAAAGTACTTTTTCCACATCACCAAAATCTGCATTGATACCATTTAAAATCGATGTTGTCGCAATCATGGAATTCTGCATTGCATTCATTGTAGAGTCAAGCTGCGGTTTTACAGAATACTCAAATGCATGCTGCAATGCATCCAGCGCTGTCTTACAGTTTTCGATCTCTGTTGTTATCTGACTCTTTAAGGTACTGATATCTTCCGCTGTTGCAGTTCCATTTTCTGCAAGTCCGTTCAGTTCAAGTTCGATCATCTTTAACCTGTCACGGACATTCTGAATCTGCATCCTCGTTTCATCATCGGCTGTGCCTTCCCAGCTTGAAACTGAATCATTAAACATTTTTTCCAGATAAGGTACCACGGATATTGTTGCATTCAGTCCATTTCCTGCTGCATCCTCGTATTTTTGCAGTTTTTCCATGTCATTTAACACAACCATTGACACATTGTTTAAGCTGTTCTCAACCAGATCAAAACTGTATGTAACCATCTGCGTCACCGTATCTGTCGTCGCATTTCCGGCAAGGATCAGACTTTCCATGCTGTTTACTGTATCCTGACCGGTGGAAACCATTGAATCAAGTCCCGGAAGCATGACCTGACTGGTTGCAACAATACTCTGTGCAGAATTTAAAATACTTGCAAATGAATTCAGGATATTAATGTAACTCTGCAGATCACCACTTACGTCATTCAGCCGCTGCGTAATCGTATCTGCAAGAGAACCTCCGTCAACATCCGTCCCTGCAACTGCATCCCCAACCTGCATCATTGCCTCTGCAAGTGTGCTCACAAAACTTGAATTCACCTGTTCCTGAACCGAAGTTTTTGCTTTTGATGTAATTTTAGGAGCTATTGCATTTTTCTTTTCATTTTCATAATAGATGATGTCCGGATGTTCAATCTGCCCGCCAAGAAAACTGATCATTTCCTCAGTAAAGTCGTCCGGGATAACAAGAGCTGCATAATATTCGCCACTGTAAACGCCATCTACCGCCTCATCAGATGTGTCGGTAAATACCCAGCCCATAGCTTTGTTTTCCTGTAACGCTTCGACAACAGATGAACCAATGTTGACAGAAATACCAGCCACACTCACACCTTCATCTTCGGATACCACTGCAACTTTCAGGTTTGAAGTTGCACTTGGTCCGTATGGATCCCAGTTTGAAAGTATATTAAACCATGCATAAAGGCATGGAATCACACAAAGTCCCATGATAACCACAACAGCAACCACGTTCTGAAAGATCCTTTTCATATCGGAGATAAAGATTTTAAATATATTTTTCATTCCGTTTTCTCCTCGTTCTCTGCTATCTTCTGAATCTCTGCCTCAGAATTAAACTTTTCGTCCAATTTCTGAATGGCATTTTTAATATTTTCCTCAACTTCATCAAGCTGTTTTCCCATAAGAACATCCACAGATTTATCCTCTTCATCCCGCAGCTCATTTAATTTTTCCTGCAGGTTATAATCTACATACTCGACAAGGATCAGATAAGTTGCAAGTGCAAATAATGATACGATCCATAAGATCAGGAAAACTACCTTGTTACTGTCTGTCCAGAATAAAAGGATCAAAAATATAGGCGGAATGATTGCAATACATTTAAGACCGATCTTGATCCGTTTTTGATTCTGTAAATGGATATTCTGTTCGTACGCAACGAGTTTTCCGTACATTTCCTCGTATCTGCTTTTTTCTTCCATTCTTTTTTCTCCAATTCTGCTATCTATAACAAAATTATTTTTCGTTATGCTTCTGTTACATCATTTTTGTATCTTCCATTCGTTTTTCCACAAAATGATTCAGTTTCACAAATGGAATACGGATCACCAGTCCGATCAAGAGACCTACGACGGCAAAGATCATCAATTCTGACAGATTCTTCATATAGTCGCTGCCATACATACCACCGATCGTTTCACGCATCGCATTGATTGCATACGGGAACGGGAAAAATATGTATATATTCCGGTAAACCGCCGGCAAAAGTTCAATTGGGAATGTTCCTCCTGAACCCGCGATCTGGATTACCATGATCACAACCGCAAGGGCTTTTCCCACATCACCAAACGAAAGTGCAAGGGAATAGATCAGTAATGTAAACGTAACACTGGCAAGTGAAGCAACCAGCCAGAACCATCCCGGATACAAAATCTGACAGTGCAGGATATAGATATCTCCTAATACTATGATCAGCGCCTGTAACTGTCCCATCACAAAAAACAACAGATATCTTCCGAAAAAGAGCTGATATGATTTTACATTCTCTAAATCTTTTGGTTCTGCTTTTACCTTGATCAGGGCAACAAGGATTGTTCCTCCAACCCAGATTGCAAGAATTGAGTAAAACGGTGTCATTGCTGAACCATAATTTGGAATCGGATAAACTTCCTCCGTTGTAACCAGCACCGGCTGTGAGAAGAATTCTCCATAGCCTTCCGGGTCACCCTTCATAAACTCGATAAACGCCTGTACCTTTTCGTCATCCTCAACCGAATTCAGACGTTCTAACAATTTCGTTAATTTTTCACTTACCCCGTCAATAACAGTCTGAATCTGCTCTAAACTGTCATTTGCACCTGTCACAGTTGTCTCAATTCCGGAAAATACAGAATTCATATCTCCTAAAGTGTCATCTAATCTGGTCAGAATATCTGATACATTATTTAACATCTGACTCATACTGTCGATCACATTATTTAACTGTGGGACAAGACTTGTCGTATACATCTCCTGCATATTTGCGATTGCCTGGGAACAGGTAGTTAAAACCTGTGTCATATCCGACAAAGACTGATTGATCGCATCTGCAACCATACTTCCTGACACCTGCGTATTGATCGCATCCGTCTGGGAATCTCCTGAAAATCCCATTGCGATCTGGTTAATGCTGCTGATTGCCTTCTCAATATCCGTTGCGCCACCATTGATCGACTCTATCGTCTCAATGATCTTCTGAATGACAGCACGGTCATCATCCGACACGCTCTCCTCAACAATCACCTTTTTTAAATGTTCCTGCAGACGGTTCAGTTCCCGTTGCAATTCCACTGCGTCCAATGCCGCCTGATTCAGACTGTCCGCCGTCTGCTGTGCATCTCCTGCAAGATTCGTTGCATTAATGCTGTCCCGAATCCTGTTCATAGAGTCATTGATACTTGTCATTGTCTGATTTACATTTTCACTGAACGAATTTAATGACGTTTTTGTATCATCCAGACTGCTTCTTGCCGTACCAAAACTCTTTGCGCCATCTGATACTTTATTACTGAGACCCGGAATACTGCCTTTTGCCTCTGCAACTGCCTGTGAAAGTTCTCCGTTGCCGGCAATAAATGTGTCGATCATCTTACTATACCCGATCAGATTTTCATTCAGGTTCTCTAGTTTACTCTGAAAATAGGCAAACTTATCATTTTCTTCCATCTGTTCTGAAATATGATTTGTCTGCTCAAATATATTGCTTGCAAGCACTTCTATAAACTGTTCATTGATACTCTGTTTTAAGGTTGATACTGCAGAATCCGTGATCTTTGTTGCTACGGCATTCTTTTTTTCGTTCTCATAATAAGAAATAGTCGGCCCCTTAAAATCTTCCCGGAACACGTTATACATACTATATGTAAAATCAGAACTGATGATGACTGCCGCATAATATTCGCCACTATAGACGCCTTCTAAAGCCGCATCTTTCGTGTCTGTAAATACCCATCCGATCTTATCATTTTCCTTTAAGCTCTCAATGACCGAATCACCCATATTCACAGTGGTTCCATCATCCATCTGATATCCTGCATCTTCCGTAGCTACCGCAATTTTGATATTTTTTGTATTCGCATACGGATCCCAGTTCGAGTAAATATTAAACCATGCATATAGCGATGGTATGATACAAAGACCTATTGCGATTATCAGTGCAAAAGGATTGCGCACCAGTCTCTTCATATCCCCGCTAAAAATATGCCATATATTTTTCATGCCTCACAAGCTCCTTAACTTTTCCATATTCTTCTTCAATAGCGCAAAAATCCCTATTATCGGGAAATTATACCATCCGGAATATCGATTGTCAAATTTACCGCTCTTATCCCTTCACTCTGCATCTTTAAATATTTCACCGTCTATTTCAAAAATAAATTGCAGGGGAACTTCCGTTCTATCCTCAAATATAAGTCTGTGATGACAGGTATCTATTTTCCGCACTCTGCCACAGTGTGTAACATAGGCCCCGCCGTCTTTCTTTTCATCCGGCACAAAATAAGTAAGCGTAATCTCCGGTTTTTCCGTAAAATGTTCCAGTAAACAGCGCATTTTTTCATCAAGCTGTTCTTTTTTATCCTCATCAAGTTCTAAAAAATCTTCTGTCCGTCTTGCCGTCTCACGGATTGAATCCTCATGTCCCGTCAGTGCTGCAAAAGGAGAAAATTGCGCTGCTCTGTCTAACAATGCCATCTGCGGATGTTTTACAGAAACATGGTGTGGCAGATTGATGATATCATCATATTTGTGTGTTTCTTTTTCTTTAAACAGATTTTGTTCCCTCATGCTTTGTGTCCCCCGATCTGCCTGTTACGTTCCATGCTTGTAGCGCCTTCCTGAAGATTCATCCCCTTTAACATGGCATTTTTCCCATATTTCTTTTTTACACTGAGAACTGCCTCCTGAAGTTTTCTCTCTTTTTCCATTTTTTCCTTTTCCGCCTGCTTTTTTTCTTCTAATGCCGCATAATCCGTAAACAGATCCAACTGTTCAAATGTATCATCCTGTTTTGCTGAAGTTTCATCCGACAGTCTGCAGGCGACAACATAAATCCGGCGGATCAGAAGATCTGGATCTACGATACGGTCATATAACTCCATAACAGCATCCATAATCTGTTTGGTCGATGAAGTCCGGCTTTTCAGATTGATCGTACCGTGAGCGTGTTTTGGCACTTTTCTTCCATAACGGTCAATGGTCACTTCCCCATGATATGCATTTTTACGCTTCGGATCAGTCAGATTATCGATATCATAACCGATGGTAAGTACCATCTGATCTGTAACCAGATGTTTGTCCACAAGATCCAGTACAAGCAGATCCGTCATTTCCCGGACGATCAGCTTTCCCTTTTCAAATTCATATGGACACTGTAATACCTGCCCGGAACTAATGCTGTTTGTCTCCGGCTTGTACGCCTTGATCAGATCGATCGTGGTCGGCTCATACCCCCATGCATGATCGATCAGAAGTTCTGCATTGATGCCAAACATCCTGTATAGCAGATCTTCGTTATAAAAATCCTGTTCCCTCCCCAATGAACAGCGGGCAATATCTCCCATTGTATACAGTCCTGCCGCCTCTAATTTTTTCCGGTATCCACCGCCAACCCTCCAGAAATCTGTCAGCGGTCTGTGATCCCACAGCAGCCGGCGGTAACTCATCTCATCAAGCTCTGCGATCCGCACTCCATTTGCATCCGGTGTCACATGTTTTGCAACAACATCCATCGCAACCTTGCACAGATAAAGATTCGTACCGATACCGGCGGTTGCCGTAACACCGGTTTCTTTTAAAACATCCTGAATCATTTTCTCTGCAAGCTCCCTTGCACTCATCTGATATGTTTTCAGATAATGCGTTACATCCATAAATACTTCATCCACGGAATAAACATGCATATCTTCCGGTGCTACATATTTTAAATAAATATCATAGATCCGGTTACTTTCTTCCATATAAAGCGCCATGCGCGGTGGTGCTGTAATATAAGTCAGTTCCAGTGCCGGATTATTTTTCAGTTCCTTGTCATCTGCTGATTTTCCTGTAAACATTCCACCGGCAATCCGGCTTCTCCGCTCCTTATTGACCTGTTTTACTTTCTGCACCACTTCAAATAATCTTGCACGTCCCGGAATACCGTATGCCTTTAATGACGGTGATACCGCAAGGCAGATCGTTTTCTCCGTTCTGCTCTCGTCTGCCACGACAAGATTTGTCGTCAGCGGATCATATCCTAATTTTACACATTCTACAGATGCATAAAAAGATTTCAGATCGATTGCAATATAAATATGGGATGAATCATTCATGTCCGGACGCCGCCTCTCTTTCTGCTTCTGGTTATAGATATTATTATAGCAGAAAATATGTTCGATTATCACCCTGTTTTGGAAAAAATTGAAAATATCGGACTATATTAAAATAATGGTACTGATTCTAATAAATCATCCAAAAATAGCCACCTGGATAGTTAGTCCAAATGGCTTATAAAAAATATATCACTTTAATCTATAGATAATCTTTTTCTACAAAATACCCCTCTTCGAAACGTCCTATCAGGCTTTAAAACTGTCTTCTTCCTGCATTCCCTTTTCAAAATACTCTTCTGCTATCATTTTAAATTTATAAAAAACATCATAATACACTGTTGTTATCTTTTCAAAATTTTCTCTTGCAACTGCACCATCATAATCATGAGCAAGCAGATTTCTTGTTCTCAACATTTGCAGCCAAACATCATCATCAATCAATTTGTTTGAAAATGCCGCCTGTAAATTCGCTCTTGGCGATCCAAGCGCTATATCATTAATACCCAATACTTTGACTAAAATATCCTTCATCACTTTCCATGATAAATCAAATGTTAAATTATAATTTTGAGCAGTACCTTCTAACACAAAATCAGCATCCGGGTCTGCTGTTTTACTTTTTTTTAAATTATTCAAACTTCTGCAAAAATTTTTATATCTGTTAATATATTTGTTTTCCATACTTTGCGATATCCTCCAAAAGATACTGGTTTCGAATTGTTTTATATTCCAAAATATCTATCTTACGTAAAGTTTCTATTTTTTCTAGATCCTGTTCAAGTTTATCCATATCCACATCGCCATAAACTACAAAATCAATATCACTATATGGAGTTGCTGTATCTGTTGCGAATGAACCTATAAGAACCAATTTTTTTACACCATTTTTTTTACATATTTCTGCAACTTTTGTAATTAATATATTTACGGGCATTACATTCATGATTCTAAACTAACCCTCCCGTTTCTCAAAACATTTAGAATTCTGATAAAAGTATAAATCATATTCAAATAAATTTATACAGAAAAAGAAACGGGATTCTTGCAAATACAAAAATCTCGTTTCTTTCTATGCTTTAAATTTATCTTAGAACTTACCAGCCTTATGAGCTTCCTCAACGGAAACTGCAACTGCTACAGTAGCACCAACCATTGGGTTGTTACCCATTCCGATCAGACCCATCATCTCAACGTGAGCCGGTACAGAAGAGGAACCTGCGAACTGTGCATCAGAGTGCATACGTCCCATAGTATCTGTCATACCGTAGGAAGCAGGACCTGCTGCCATGTTGTCCGGATGAAGTGTACGTCCTGTACCACCGCCGGAAGCAACTGAGAAGTATTTCTTACCCTGCTCGATACATTCTTTTTTGTATGTACCTGCAACCGGGTGCTGGAAACGTGTTGGGTTTGTAGAGTTACCAGTGATGGAAACACCTACGTTCTCATGATGCATGATTGCAACACCTTCCTGAACGTCATCTGCACCGTAGCATTTTACAGTTGCACGAAGTCCGTTAGAATATGCTTTCTCATATACAACATTTAATTTTGCAGCTTTGTAATCATACTGTGTCTCAACAAATGTGAATCCGTTGATACGGGAGATGATCTGAGCAGCATCTTTTCCAAGTCCGTTTAAGATAACACGTAATGGTTTCTGACGTACTTTGTTTGCTTTCTCAGCGATACCGATTGCACCCTCAGCAGCTGCAAATGACTCATGTCCTGCTAAGAAGCAGAAGCACTCTGTCTCTTCCTCTAATAACATTTTACCAAGGTTACCATGTCCTAAACCTACTTTTCTGTGGTCTGCAACAGAACCCGGAATACAGAATGCCTGAAGTCCCTCACCGATTGCTGCAGCAGCATCAGCAGCTCTTGTACATCCTTTTTTGATTGCGATTGCAGCACCTACAGTGTAAGCCCAGCAAGCGTTCTCGAAACAGATTGGCTGGATTTTCTTTACCTGATCGTAAACATCAAGTCCAGCATCTTTTGTAATTTTTTCAGCTTCTTCGATAGAGCTGATACCATAGCTGTTTAACACAGCGTTGATCTGGTCAATTCTTCTTTCATATCCTTCAAATAATGCCATTTTCGTCCGTCTCCTTTCCTACTCTTCTCTCGGGTCGATGATTTTAACAGCATCTGCCACACGGCCGTACTGTCCTTTTGCTTTTTCCCATGCAGTGTTAGGATCATCGCCTTTTTTAATGAAGTCAGTCATTTTTCCAAGAGAAACGAACTGATATCCGATAACTTCGTTATTCTCGTCAAGAGCAATACCGGTTACATAACCTTCTGCCATCTCTAAGTAACGAACACCTTTCTCTTTGGTAGCGTACATTGTACCAACCTGGGAACGAAGTCCTTTACCTAAATCCTCAAGACCAGCACCGATTGCAAGACCGTCATCAGAGAATGCACTCTGTGTACGACCATAAACGATCTGTAAGAATAACTCTCTCATTGCTGTATTGATTGCATCACAAACAAGGTCTGTGTTTAATGCTTCAAGAATTGTTTTGCCCTGTAATACCTCTGCTGCCATAGCTGCGGAATGTGTCATACCAGAGCATCCGATTGTCTCAACTAAAGCTTCTTCGATTACACCATTTTTTACATTTAATGAAAGCTTGCAGGCACCCTGCTGAGGAGCACACCAGCCAACACCGTGTGTAAAACCTGAAATATCTTCAATTTTTTTAGAATGAACCCATTTGCCTTCTTCCGGAATTGGAGCTGGTTCATGTTTTGCGCCCTTTGCTACAGGACACATGTTTTCGACTTCCTTAGTGTAAATCATTTTAAGACTCCTTTCACTTAATAGAACTGTATGTATCAGACTTTGTTATACATTTAACATACCTTACTTATTTTCGCACATTTTGTTGAAATCTACAAGTCCTAATCGAAAAAAATTATCTTTATTCCGTGTATTTGTTTTTATACACTAGTCAAAGTAATTTAACTCCGAAAAAACTTCCGTGCCGGGTCTGCCGACGTTGCTGACATTTTCACCATCCACATGGATGTACCCTTCTGTTCCGTCTTTTGCACGCACATAGATCCATTCCTTTGCATCAGAGCTGATAAAGAACACATCCTGCCCGGACGAAACCGTTACCTGTTCCGAATTCTGATCCATAGCTTTCCACAACGGAAGATCCACATATAATCTGTGCGGTGTGAAATACTTGTATTGATGCATACCGCCATCCATATATTCCAGTTTCCGTGCATTGCTGTCATACCACCAGTATCCATTAAGATATGCGGTTTCAAGAATATCTGTACGGATTGTTCCATTGATTCCGTTTTGCCCGGTAAAACCATTGATTCCGCCATTCTGCTCCTTAAAAGGGAAACCATCCACTTCCCCGATAAACGCCAGCGCACTTCCGTCATACCGGTAAAAATAAGTCGCATAATCGGCACTTGGTCCATCGTCTAATACCGCGATTTCCAGAGAATTATCATATTCATCCATGTCTGTAACATAAAAGCTTTCCGTTTCTGGTGTCACCATAGCTGCATATTCACACAGTTCATATGCTGTTCCATTAACCGTAAGGACACAGGAATAACCTGAATAATCACTACTCTCTTTCACATCATAACGGATCTCTTCTTCGCTGCCATCTCCATTAAGATCCACCATAATATTCTGTCCTGTTTTATATTCTTTCGGATACGGATGCTCCTGTTCATATGCTGTTTCAGCTTCCTGTATTACCTTTAAGTTGTCTTTTTCTGTCTGGCTCAGCACAGATTCATCAAATGCATCTGCTTCTTCACTTTTTTCATACCAGGAACATGCATTAAAATAACTCTGCAGATATTCATTGGTAAAACCCCGTCCATGTCTTGCATAGATTTCATTGCGTGCTAACCATAAATCATTGTCCGACATATTGATAAGACTGTCTGCCGAAATTGTCTGTGTCATACTGACCGGAATGATATACTGGTCAGCATCTTTGTGCAGGTTCTGTGTATCAATGACCGCATTCTGTACTACCGTATCTGACTGCTGCAGCATCCCTTGATATTCATTTAAAGTATCCTCATTTTCCACATCGCAGCTCACATCCGTAGGCCTCACAACCTCATATAACACTCCATCATCGGTATATCCTAAAATACTTACACCGGCAGCATCCGGATACCATTCCGTGTCTTTGGTAATTCCAAAAAGAAACCCCGTCCCACTTTCTTTCTCATAGGATTTTTTCTGAAAAACAGAAAAACCGGTATCATCTTCTAAAATTACATACTTATCTTCCCAGCTCTCCGGGAACTGCAGCGTGATCTCTTTCCAGATATATTTTTCTTCGGCTGCTTCCATTTTTTCAGACGCACTGCTGTCTATTTCGGATTCTGTTTCATCTGTATCTGAAATTCCTGCTGTTTTCTGCTCATTGCTGTTTATTTTATTTTGTGCCATATCTGGCTCACCACACCCTGCTGTAAAAAGCAAAAGTGCGGCTGTAAACAACCACACTTTATTTTTCATATAATTATGCACTCCTTTCTGTCAGTGCAAAAACTTTTTTATATCATCTGCCGTACTGTGAATTTTCTCTACCGCATTCTGAACCTGTTTTGCAACATCAAGATTTTCTTCACTGAGTGTATGTACCTGTTCTGCACTCGCCGTAACTTCCTCAGTCGCTGCCGAAAGCTGCGAGCAGTTTACCACAATCTTATTGTTGGAATCTGAAAGTCCGCTTACCTTTTTATTGACCTCTTCAATATGGGCAACCAGCTCACCTATATTTTTATTAAGCAGATTAAATGTTTCTGACGCAGCAAGAATCTTTTCTTTCTGATCTTCCGTTGCCTGTACAGAACCTTCTACTGATACAACCACATCATTTGCATTTGCATTCAGTTCGTTTGTAATTCTCGTGATCTCTTCCGTCGAATTTTTTGTCTGTTCCGCAAGCTGTCTGATCTGCTCTGCTACAACCGCAAAACCTCTTCCGGCTTCTCCGGCACGTGCACTCTCAATAGATGCATTTAACGCCAGCAGGTTTGTCTGACTTGAAATATTTAAGATCATACCTGCAATCTCTTCTACTTCTTTTGTCTTATCCTGAAGTTTGGTCATTGCCTCAGTAACATCATGATTTGTATTTGTGATCTGCTCTGCCTGATCTTTCAACGCATCCATCACACGCATATTTTCCTGAATGCTGTCATTTGAATTCATTGCGATATCCACCATCTGTTTTGATCGCTCACTTGTTTCCTCGATCGCATCCTGGATCGTTGCAGTCATGGTATTCTGTTCTTCGATGCTGTTTGCATTCATTCCGGAAGCCGTTGTAATCTCCTGCATACTGCCAGTTACAGAATTGGTCGTCTCGACCAGTTTTCCGATCAGGCTGCTGCTCTTAACTGATTCTTCCTGAACAGTTTTGGAAATCTCAAGCACTCCCTGTAAAATTTCATTCTGCTTTTTGTGTTCCTCATCTATGGATCCAAGTGCATCTGCGTTAAACAATAATGTGATCTTTCCAATTCTTGAAACCATAAATAAAACGCCAAGCACGCCGACCACAGAACATATTGTATCCACGTTCAATACAGTAATACCCTTTATTCCCTGAACAATCGTAACGATCACGTAGAGAATACTCACTCCCACACAGGTTCTTTTTAATCCACCTTCATCATAGTACGGAATCTGTAACGCAACTAAAACGATCAGTACATACGTAATAAAATGTGCATCTGTCTGTACTCCGACTAACAGATACTCTAATCCCATCTCAAGCGTAGCAATCACTTTTAATTTTGCTGTTACATGATCTTTATGATAAATAATCGTGTTCAAAACTGATGCGCCTATTATTAATGCAGTATTCCCATATACTACTGCATTTACCAGATTCTGATTTGCCATGCGGAGCCACAGATACAGTAAAAACAATATTCCAAGAAATATGGTTGCACCTATATAGAACCGGTTCATCTTTCTGATCCGTTCCGCTTTATCATTATAAATATATTTCTTTTCTTCTTCCATATATTTTATCTCCCTGTACTTAAAATATGATCAATATTTTCTGCCATAACTTATCCGACCTGTCCGGATCTTAAGTTTAAGAATATCATGCTTCTTTTTTCTGTACAACCTCGCCCGGTTTCTTAAAAATTGAGTTTGCCGGGATCACTCCCCTGACACTTGAAAGCGGATATACATTTGTATGTCTGCCGATCACCGTTCCAGGATTTAATACAGAATTGCATCCAACTTCAACAAAATCTCCAAGCATTGCACCAAATTTCTTTAATCCGGTTTCAATTTTTTCATCACCATCTTTTACCACAACCAGTGTCTTATCTGATTTCACATTTGATGTGATTGATCCTGCACCCATGTGTGACTTATAACCCAGAATAGAATCACCAACATAATTGTAATGCGGCACCTGAACGGAATTGAAAATAATATCATTTTTCAGTTCTGTGGAATTGCCGACAACAGAACCCTTTCCTACGATCGCACTGCCGCGGACAAATGCGCAGTGACGGATTTCTGCATCCTCATCAATGATCAGCGGACCGTTTAAACATGCTGTCGGTGCCACTTTTGCACTCTTTGCAACCCAGATATCCTCGCCTCTTTTTTCAAACTTTTCCGGATCTAATGTTGGTCCAAGCTTTTTTATGAACTCACTGATCCCTTTTAAAGCCTCCCATGGATATGTAAACTGTTCTAAATATTCTTTTGCGATTGTTTCATCCAAATCATATAAATTGCTGATTTTTGCGTTTTCCATCTTTTCCTCCATCCCAGAATGTCTCTGTCACATGGATATGAATCCAGTGTGATCCTTGCATTTCTGTTTGCATACTGGTTCTATTGTAAAACGTTTTCACAGATCTGTCAAAATAATATTCGAACACTGCAAAAAAATCTCCGGACAGACAAGAATTTCTGTCTGCCGGAGATCGCTTACGGCATAAACTCATCTAAAAAATTGCTTCCTGCGATCCATTCCTGCTCTTCTTCCTCCTGGAACGCCGCAGCCTCATTTGCCATAGCGGCATAGAAATCATCTGCACCATCCGGTTCAGAGTCCGTCCGTTGTGACTGCTGTGTCTCTGTGCCACCCTGTTCTGCCTGCTGCATCTGCTGTGCCCCATTCTCCTGCACAGCCGTCTGCACTTCTGACTGCCCCTCTGTCTCCTGTTTTTGCAGAGACTGGCTTCCCGGATTGTCAAAATCAAAACTGATCCGCTCATCCTCATATTTTAAACATGCATCAAATACATTTCCTGCTTTCGAGTTAAATCCAGTCACTTTTTCCTTTGTCTTTCCGGTTTCCAACAGTTCTTTTATGATTGCTTCCGAAAGCGGCACTTTCGCAACCGTATGCCCTACCTTAAAACCGCAGTCACACTCATAATACCATTGGCTTTTCTTTAAGAGTTCCCCACATTTCGGACACTTTACCGTCGTCTCGACCGGCTTTGGTTTCTCCGGGAAATCAAAGGTGATCTGCCCCTCTTTGGTCAGTTTTAACGGCGCATCAAATTTCATTCCGGTCTTTGCGATAAATCCTTCGATCACACCGGTTTTTCCATTGGTTAAAAGTTCTTTGACCTGTGCTTCTTTTAATTTTACTCCTGCGATCTGTCCAACCGAAAAACGACAGCTTTCCGGATCATCTTTTTTATAATTCGCACAGCCATAGCCGAACGGCGTTTTTACCATATCCCCACCGCAGACCGGACATTTCACATCTTTTAATTTTGGCGCTTCCACATCCGAGAAATCGTATTTCAGTCCGATCACCTTGCCGGATTCGTCTCTATTTAAAGCAATCCTTGCATCAAACTTCTTTCCTGTCTTTGACTTAAAACCGCGAATCGTTGCTGTCCGGCCTTCTGTCAGAAGCTGTTTCACCTGTGCCTCATTTAACGTTTTTTCTCCCATCTTTCCAATGGAAAAACGGCAGCTTTCCGGGTCATCTTTTTTATAATTCGCACATCCGTAGCCAAACGCTGTCTGTACGATATCACCACCGCAGAGCGGGCAGACTACATCTTTTATCTTCTTTGCCTCCACATGGTCAAAGTCAAATTTTAAATACTTCCGACCGGTTTCATCCGTCTCTAACGCCACACAGGCATCAAATTTTTTCCCGGTCTTCGACTTAAAACCGCGGATTGTCTCCGTTCTGCCGTCGGTCAGAAGTGCTTTCACCTGAGTCTCTGTCAGGTCACGTCCCGCAAGTGTACCGATGGCAAAGCGGCAGCTCTGCGGATTTTGCTGGTCGTAATTCATACAGCCATAACCAAATGATGTTTTCTGGATCTGTCCGCCGCACATCGGGCAGACTACATCTTCTAATATCTCTGCCTCATTCTTTGAAAAATCAAATTCGACTGTTTTTCTGCCATCCTCTCCTGTTTTCAAAAGCAATGCCGCCGAAAACTTCTTTTTATTTTTTGCGGTAAACCCTTTTAAGACCTCCGTCTCTCCTTTTTGCAGCAGATCAGTCAGGTCATCCACACTAAGGGATTTTCCCGCGATTTTTCCAATGGAGAAATAACAGCTTTTCGGATCTTCACGGTGTTTCACACAACTGTAACCAAAAGAAGTGATTTCCATATCAGAACCGCAGACCGGACATTTCACCCCTTCTAATATTTCAGGTTCATTTTTGGAAAAGTCAAAATTGACTGATGCTTTTCCATTCTCATCTTTTTCAAGTACCAGTGCAGCAGAAAAGCGTTTTCTGGACTTTGAGATAAAGCCGGACAATACCTCTGTGTGTCCTTTGGTCAGAAGCTCCACCACTTCGTCTTTCTCTAAGTCTCTTCCTGCTATGGTTCCGATGGCAAACTTGCATCCGCTTCCATCTTTTTTATAATTACTGCATCCATAACCGAATGGTGTCGTTTCCATATCCCCGCCGCAGACCGGACAGACCGCCTCTATTTTTTTTCTGGCTGCAAGTCCTCTTCCACCTTTTCCGACAAATGGATGTATCCTTGCAGCAAGATTTCCGGTCAGATCATGCTCGATCATGGAAACCGTTTCTTTCCGGATAAAATCCTCCAGTTTCCCGCGATAATCTTCCATAACGACTGTTCCGCGCGTAATACCGTCAAGTCCTTTTTCCCAGGAAGCTGTCATTTTCGGATTCAAAAGCGCAGGCACAGTCATACTTACCACCTCAAACACCATCTCACCGATTGCTTCCGGACTTAATACCTGTGTCTTTTTATTCAGGTTAAGATACCCGATGCGCACCAGTTTACGGATGATCTCAGCTCTTGTCGCAGACGTTCCAATCCCTGATCCCTTGATCTGTTCTCTTAACTCTTCCTCCTCAATAAGCTGTCCGGCATTTTCCATTGCAAGCACCATGGAACCGGACGTGTAACGTTTTGGCGGTGCCGTTTTCCCCTCTTTGATCTCGTAACCATCCACATTCAGCGGATCGCCGGTCTTTAACTGTCCCGCCAGTTTTAAAAGTCCCGCACTCTCTTCTTCCTTATTGTCTTCATTTGCCGGTCTTCCCATAATTTCAAGGAATCCCGGATTTTTAAGTGCCTTTGCAGATGCAAAAAACTGCTCTGCTTCCACCTGTACCACAAGTTTGACTGTCTCATACTCTGCCGCCGGATAAAAAATACTTAAAAAGCGGCGTACGATAAGATCGTATACTCTTCGCTGCAGGTCATTTAACGAATGAAGTTCCGTAAGCTGCCCGGTCGGAATGATCGCATAGTGGTCTGTGATCTTTGAGTCGTCGGTATACTGTGTACGTGCAATATTCCGGTAGCTGCCTTCTTTTAGAATATGTTCCGTATAAGTTTTGGTCGGCTCATAAGTTTTCAGGCGGTTTAAATTTTTACCGATTTCCTTTGCTACCGCTGTTGACAGAACTCTCGCATCTGTTCTTGGATAAGTCGTGAGTTTTCTCTCATATAAATCCTGTGCCACCTGCAATGTCTCGTCCGGACTGATCTTGTATCGTTTGGAGCACTCTGCCTGCAACTCTGCAAGATTAAATAACAGTGGTGCTTTCTTTCTGGATGTACCGCGCTCCATAGATTTTACAAACGCCATTTTCCCGTCAAGTTCACCGATCAGTTTTTCTGCACTCTCACGCTTTTTGAATCCATTTTCCTTATATAAAAGCGGCGATTCAAAATATCCAGAACCCTCAACCGCTTTCCACTCTGCAGCAACTGACACCTCATTTTCAGCACCTTCCGGTAAAAAGTCTCCCACCACACGATAAAATGGAGTCTCAGTAAAATTGCGTATCTCACGCTCACGGATCACAACCATCCCAAGTACACACGTCATGACACGTCCCACAGCGATCGCTGTGTAACTCTTTGTCGCCGCGGCATCATTTAATAATTTCCCGTATTTTACCGACATGGCTCTGGAAAAATTGATTCCCATCGCATAATCTTCAATCGTACGCATGATACCGGATTTTGCCAGATTGTCATACTCTGACATCGGCTTTGCCTCGCGGATTCCGCGCAGGATTTCTTCCTCGGTCTGGGAATCGATCCAGACACGAAGTTCTTTCATTCCTTCCCTGACACCACCGAAACGTCTGATATTCTCCTCGATCGTCTGTCCTTCTTTTCCGGCATCACCTGCCCAGTAGACGGTCTCTATATCCTCTCTGAAAAGCATTCTGTGCACGGTATCATACTGCTTGCTGACATCTGGTATTACATTATATTTATATTCTTCCGGCAGAAATGGCAGATCCTCCAACCGCCATCTTTTGTACTTTTCATCATATGCTTCCGGATAGACCATTTCCACTAAATGTCCGACGCACCATGTGATGACATAGTCATCATTTTCAATGTATCCGTCTTTTCTCCCGTTCACGCCAAGAATCCTTGCAAACTCCTGCGCCACGCTTGGTTTCTCCGTTATTATCAAAGACTTTGCCACTAAAATATTTCTCCGTTTCTGATTACTTAACCTTTATTTCGCATAAGAGAAATTATAACATTTTTAAATTTTTTAGGCAATATAAAACGCCATCGGAAATCCTCCGATGACGTTTCTATCATCCATGTTTTATTTATTTCTTTGTAATATATCCCTGTGCTTTCAGCAGTTCTGCGCAAAGTACTGCACCGCCTGCTGCACCACGGACTGTGTTATGGGAAAGTCCGACAAATTTCCAGTCGTATACGGTATCCTCTCTTAATCTGCCGACTGAGATACCCATTCCGTTCTCGTAATTAACATCTAAGGAGACCTGCGGTCTGTTGTCTTCCTCTAAGTACTGGATAAACTGCTTTGGTGCGCTCGGAAGACCTAACTCCTGCGGAACACCGCTGAAGTTCTTCAAAGCCTCGATCAGCTGCTCTTTTGTCGGGTTTTTCTTAAATTTAACAAATACTGCTGCTGTATGTCCGTTTAATACCGGAACACGGATACACTGACAGGTAATGACCGGTGATTCTGCCGGAACGATCGCTTTTTTCTCGTCATCAACATAACCCCAGATACGAAGCGGCTCTTTCTCAGATTTTTCTTCCTCACCACCGATGTAAGGAATGATGTTTCCTACCATCTCAGGCCAGTCTTTAAATGTCTTTCCGGCACCTGAGATTGCCTGATAGGTTGTAGCAACCACTTCATACGGCTCGAACTCTTTCCATGCAGTAAGTACCGGTGCATAGCTCTGGATGGAGCAGTTTGGTTTTACAGCAACGAAACCGCGTTTTGTACCAAGACGCTCTTTCTGGTACTTGATGACTTCCATATGCTCCGGGTTTACTTCCGGCACTACCATAGGAACATCCGGTGTCCAGCGGTGTGCACTGTTATTGGAAACAACAGGTGTCTCTGTCTTTGCGTAATCTTCCTCGATCTTTTTGATCTCCTCTTTGGTCATATCCACTGCGGAAAATACGAAATCAACCTCTGCTGCTACCTTCTCCACTTCATTGACATTCATGACAACGATATTTTTTACTGCCTCCGGCATCGGTGTATCCATTTTCCAACGTTCACCAACTGCCTGCTCATAAGTCTTTCCGGCGCTTCTAGGACTTGCTGCAATGGTTGTCACCTCAAACCATGGGTGATTTTCCAGAAGAGAGATAAATCTCTGTCCTACCATACCTGTTCCGCCAAGAATACCAACTTTTAACTTTTCGCTCATTTTGCTCTAATCTCCTCGTCCCTTATTCTCTGTTTGTCCGTCTGTCGCAAACATGTGTCTTTCATAGTAAATATATTATGCTATTTTCCCGAAAAAAGCAATGCTTATTTTGTCAAAGTTTCCTGTATTTTTAGCAAAAACTTGTACATTTGTCACAACAACACGTCAGTGTACAAAAGTGTTACATCCATTCTTTGCTCAGATATTCGCGCTCTTTTTCAATGACTTTCTCCATTGCTTCCCTGCCAGGTGCGCCAATCGTCAGACGTTTATTGACACATGTTTCCATGGAGATCGCATCATAGATGTCCTCCTCGAATACCGGACTGATCGCTTTTAATTCTTCCAGACTCATGTCATCGATCGGAATCTTTTTATCAAGGCAGTAAAGTACGATACGACCAACGATTCCATGTGCATCACGGAATGGAACGCCATGATTTACCAGATAATCTGCTGCATCTGTTGCGTTTGTAAATCCATGATTTGCAGACTGACGCATTCTTTCTTTATTAAAACGCATGGTTGCAAGCATTCCATTGAATAATGCAACACATCCCTTTACTGTGTCCATCGCATCAAAAGAAAGCTCCTTATCTTCCTGCATATCTTTATTGTATGCAAGCGGGATTCCTTTCATTGTCGTAAACAAAGACATCAGCGCACCATAGACACGTCCGGTCTTACCACGAACCAGTTCTGCGATATCCGGGTTTTTCTTCTGTGGCATGATACTGCTTCCGGTACTGTACGCATCATCGATTTCAACAAACTGATATTCGTTGGAGTTCCAGATGATCACTTCCTCAGAAAAACGGGAAAGATGCATCATGATCGTTGCACACGCAGATAAAAACTCGATCAGATAATCGCGGTCTGAAACGCCGTCCATACTGTTTAAAGTTGGTCCATAAAAGCCAAGCAGTTCCGCAGTATACTCGCGGTCTAACGGATAAGTTGTACCGGCAAGCGCCCCGGAACCGAGCGGGCAGTAATTCATACGCTCGTAAATATCATGCAGACGCAGACGGTCACGCTTGAACATTTCAAAATAAGCACCCATATGATGTGCCAGCGTGATCGGCTGTGCTTTCTGCAAATGGGTAAAGCCCGGCATGATCGTCTCTGTATTTTCTTCCATAATATGTAAGATCGTGGTCAGAAGTTCTTTTAACAGTCCATCCACTGCGAGCACCTCGTCTCTGGTGTAAAGACGCATATCAAGTGCCACCTGGTCATTACGGCTGCGTCCGGTATGAAGCTTTTTACCGGTATCACCGAGACGGTCGATTAAATTTGCCTCCACAAAACTGTGAATATCTTCGTATTCTGATGTGATCTCTAATTTTCCGCTCTCCACATCTTCTTTGATCTCCTGCAGTGTCGTGACGATATCGTTCATTTCCTGTTCTGTTAAAATACCCTGTTTTCCAAGCATTTTTACATGTGCGATACTGCCCTCGATATCCTGTTTATAAAATTTCTGATCAAATGCGATAGACGCATTGAAATTATATACAAGCTGATCTGTTGCCTTTGTGAAACGTCCTCCCCATAACTGTGCCATATCTAAATCCTCACTTTCGTTGTCATAATTACATTTCATTCTACATGAAGTGCTGCATCCCTGCAAGTCCCTGTTGTATTTTTATGCACCGGCTATACATGCTGTCATGCATGCTTCTCCGCTTCCTTCGCCGCGATCTGCGCATCCCTTTCCTTTTTTGAAAAAACACAGCCGCAGTAATACTGGCGGTACATGCCATATTCTTCGGAAAGCTCCACGGAACGCTTGTATCCGTTTTTCTTTTTAAAATCAGAATTTAAGTATGAAATCCCATATTCCTCAGATAAACGATCCCCGATCTCATTTAATTTTTCTGCATTTTTAAGCGGACTGATGGATAATGTCGTTGTAAAATAATCCATATGAAGTTTATTTGCAATCTCTGCCGATTCCCGGAGCCGCAGTTCATAGCAGCGGAAACACCTCTCACCGCCCTCTTTCACGTCCTCTAGTCCCTGCGCCATCTGATAAAAACGTTCTTTATCATAATTTCCTTCCACAAAGGAAACCGGATATTTTGCCGGCAGTCTCTCGATAAAGCGCTGCTGCTCTTTTACACGCTTGAAATATTCCTCTTCCGGATAAATATTCGGATTATAATAAAAAACCGTGATTTTAAAATACTGTGACAGATACTCTAAGCAGTAAGAACTGCAGGGTGCACAACAACTGTGTAACAGCAGGGTGGGCACTTTGTTCTCACTCTGGTTTTTCGCTATGGTCTCCTCAAGCATTTTCTGATAATTCTGTTTCAATTTTCTGCCTCCCATGACAATATTTCTTCTGCCCGCGCCCTCCAGGTATGCCCGGTACAGAATGTCTGATATGCATTGTCCCGGATCTTTTCCCGAAGTCTGTCATTTTCCATCAGTTCTCCGGCAGCTTCCGACAGCGAACCTATTTCTGACAGCGAATAAAACATCAGATCCTCCCTGTTTTTAAAATGCGAACTCCTGTACGGATTCTCGTCTGTCAGCACCACAGTACGGTTTGCCATCCCGGCGATCGCCCTGTCATGGATGCCCCGGTTAAAAATCGGCGAAACATCAAGCATGATCTGGTCTCTTGCAATTTTCTCAAAAGAAAGATCAAAGGTAACCGGCTTTTCGATCGTCAGATATTTCTCATAGGGAGTCTGATATTTTTCCCATCCCTCACCGACTAACCGTACCGGTATCTTTCTTTTTAAAAGCTCATCAAGTGCCGCTTTCCTGAAATAATCCCTGATATAGGCATCCGATGCATACATCGTATTCATAAAAAGAGCAAACTGCGCACTGTCAAGTTCCATGTCATTTTCTTTCAGACATGCCCGAAATGCTTCCTCCATCGGAAGTTCCGGCGTCCCGATCCGCATTTCTATGATCCTTTTCATCATTCCGCAAAAAGGCTCCGGTGCTGCTTTCACAATATCATATACCTTATCCGGTGCATCATAAGTTCCTATAAAAAGGATCCGATCCGCAGGATTTTTTTCCCCGTCAAATAATGCAACCGTCGCTCCAAGCGGGAGCATATGCACGCTCTTTACATTTGGATGATATTTTCTGACATAATCAGCCTGTCCTTCATCCAGCACGATTACATGAAAATTTTTTGCCTGTGTCATCAGACAGTTATAATGAAATAATGGATGATCCAAAATATAATCGTAAAATGGACCATCGATCAGGTCTGTCACCGGTGTCCCGTCATCCATCGCAAGTCTTGGAAGCAAAGAGTTAAAGTCAAAAACTGCACGATATTTTTTTCCAAAAAATGGAGAAAGTACCTTATCAAGATCATCTTTGGATGTAAACTCACATACTGTCGTCTCATAGCCTGCTTCTTCAAACGCACCTGCAAGCTGATGGGCAAAAAAGTTTCCCGACAAATAACAGATTTCCCTGGAACAGAATACTAAAATCTTTTCCTGTGCTTTCATCCGTTTTTCCTCCCGTAAAATACAAACGGACTCCTGCTAAAAGTCTCCCCAAAGCAAAAGTCCGTTTTCATTCTCATTCCTTACTCTCTTACATAACGCAGGCACAAAATTCCAACTAAATATTCTACCACGCAAAGCACCATAAAAACAGTTGCTCCGGCGAAAACCCCTGCTACGATCTGAGCGATCACAGCAATCGCATGCAGCCAGACCGGTACATCATGCAGGCAGCAGGCAATCCCTGCTTCTAACAATACGATCAGACAAACCGGAACAACCGGCATATGCAGAGCAATAATTCCTGCCAGAATAACCGCAAGTGCTGCAACAATGACTGCAAACAGCATCAGCATACTCTGATTCTCTGCAAATAACGTTCCAAGGATACCCCCTATACTCTTTTTTCTGCGCTGCTTTATGGATACGCGTGGCTCCTCTTTTTTTACATAATTTTCAGGTTCACTCATACCTTAATACCTCTCCTCTTTCTGCTATAATGTCATCCGGTCAAATGATCTGCTTACCGGAAAACACGTCATCTTTCTGCATTATATCAATTTATATAAAAAAGAACAAGTAGTTTTCACTTTACCCTCTTTCAAAAAGGATGTATACTGATACAACGAAAATAATTATCTGACAGAAATGGAGAACCCGATGAATCATACAACGATCAACAAACCTGATACATGGTGTTCCATGTGGGGAAATGCAGTTTCAATCGCAGAACACCGGCCGGAAAGCTATGCAAAAGATATTACACTCCGCTATCCGGTCTATGCGCCATTTGACGGAACATCTTTAAGATTTACCTTTGACAATTACTGTGGAAGCGAACCTGTCTCTATCACAAAGGCAACCGTCTCCGTCGCGGACTTCAATACCAACAGCGATTCTGCCCCCAAAATTAATCTGTCCTGCCCGCAGAAGAAATCGACAACAACACAGATTACTTTTTGGGGCAATCCTTCTGTGACACTTGATGCACACAAGCGTATTGTAAGCGATGAAGTTTCCTTTCAGGTTCAGGCAGGACAGACACTTTGTGTCAATCTTTATTTTGCAGACTTTACGCTGATGCAGTCCGCTGTTCTGATCACAGGTCCTCTCTCGAAAGGATTTTTCTCACTGGGTGATCAGACATTAACAGAAGATCTTCCTCTTGATACAAGCAAAACGACAAGCTGGTTTTATTTTTTAAGCAATATCGATATTTTAACATCATCCGACAACCATGCTGTGATCTGCTATGGTGACTCCATTACCGCACAGGCATGGCCGGATGAACTAACGCTACGTTTAAGACGTGAGGGCAGAAAACACACTTCCATCATCCGACGCGCTGCAAGCGGTACCAGAATCCTGCGCCAGTATGACTGCATTACCTATGATTCCTACGGTTTAAAAGGAAGCAACCGCTTTTTGCATGAAATACCGACCGCCGGTGCCGATACTATCATTATCCAACAGGGGATCAATGATATCATTCACCCGGTTGGAACAGATATCAATCCGTTCCGTCCCATGAGCGATCTTCCAACAGCAGAAGAACTCATAGACGGTCTCAAATGGTACACTGACCAGGCACACTCTCTTGGATTGTCTGTCTATATCGGAACACTGCTTCCGATCGAAGGCTGGCGTACCTATGCCCCGTTCCGTGAAGAACTGAAAAATAAAGTCAATGAATGGATCCGCCAGGCGGACGGCTTTGAAGGCTGCATTGATTTTGACCTTGCCGTACGTGACAGCACCAATCCTGCTGCATTCAAAGCAGGCTATGATAGTGGCGACCATCTTCACCCAAGCAGTGCCGGTTACAAGGCAATGGCTGATGCTGTATCTTTACGCTTCCTCTAAATGCTTTCTTACTCTCTGGATCAGCATCTCCAATGCAACCGCATTTTCGCCCCCCTCCGGGATTATGATATCTGCACGGCGTTTACTCGGTTCCACAAACTGTTCATGCATCGGTTTTACAGTCGTTAAATACTGATTTATGACACTGTCTAAGGAGCGTCCACGGTCTTTTACATCTCTTACGATCCTTCTTAGAATACGCACATCCGCATCCGTATCTACAAATACACGGATATCCATCAGTTCACACAAGGCCGGCTCGGCAAAGATCAAAATACCCTCAAGTACGATCACCGGTGCCGGCTCCACAAGGATCGTCCTGTCGGAACGGTTGTGAACCGTATAATCATAGACCGGCATCTGCACGGCATTGCCCTTTTTCAGCTCTTTGATATGTTCACATAACAGTTCTGTATCAAATGCATCCGGATGATCATAATTTAACTTTGAGCGGTCTTCATAACTCATCTCATCATGGCGTTTATAATAATTATCATGACGCAGAATACTGACTTCATCACGTCCAAAGCTGTCAACCACTTTATCTGCCAGCGTCGTTTTCCCGCTTCCTGTTCCTCCTGCAATTCCAATTAAAATCGTATTTTTCTCTGCCATAATACCGTTTCCTTTCACATTCTGATATATAAAAAAGAATTTTCTTATTACAAAAAAAGCAAGCGGAACTTTTCAGAAACCACTTGCTCTTATCTGTCCGGACTTCCGGAAGTTATAAGCCAATAGTCGGACTCGAACCGACGACCTACGCATTACGAATGCGTTGCTCTACCAACTGAGCCATATTGGCAATTAATGTGGACTGTCTTTTGACTTGCGCCACACTCGATTAGTATATACATATATTATAAAAAATGCAATACCTTTTTTATATTTTTTTCTAAATTTTTGCAATATTTTATTTTCTATTGACTTTTCCTATGAAATGCATAAAATAATCTTGTTTACTTATTGTAAACAAAACATATATTTTTACAGTTACTATAAAACATCGCAGAAATGAGGATTATTATGGATATCGGAAAGCGTATGAAAGAACTGCGTATCCAGTATGGCCTGACACAGCAGGAACTCGCCGACCGCTCCGAACTGACCAAGGGATTTATTTCCCAGTTGGAACGTAACCAGAACTCTCCGTCTATTGGTACACTGCTCGATATCATACAGTGTCTCGGCACAACACCTGCCGAATTCTTTACGGACGAAGAACCGGAACAGATCGTATTTGAAAAAGATGACTATTTTGAAAAAATCAGTGAAGATGGAAATAAAATGATCGAATGGATCATTCCAAATGCACAGAAAAACAGTATGGAACCGGTACGCCTTACCTTAAAACCCGGCGGCTCCTCCGACACACACCTGCCACATACAGGGGAAGAATTTGGCTATGTATTAAAAGGAACTGTGCGTGTACTATATGGTGGAAGGGCTTATACCGTCCGCGCTGGCGAATCTTTTTATTTCCAGGCCGGTAAAAAACATCGTCTGGAAAATAATGGAAACCGCGATGCCATCTTAATCTGGGTATCTACGCCGCCGAGTTTTTAATTTTATCATGTAACCACTTAGAAAGGGATCATGTTTCTTCTGCTACCAATTAAGAAACGTTTTGAACACAAATGAGCAAAAAACTAATTAATCTGACAGGTATTTCAAAATCTTACGGCGACCATGTCGTATTAGATGATTTAAATTTATATATCCGTGAAAATGAATTTATCACACTTCTCGGTCCATCCGGCTGTGGAAAAACAACCACCCTTCGTATCATCGGCGGTTTTGAGACACCGGATGCCGGCAGTGTCATTTTTGACGGCAAAGATATCACATCATTACCTCCAAATGAGCGCAATTTAAATACTGTTTTCCAGAAATACGCACTTTTCCCGCATATGTCGATTGCAGAAAATATTGCATTCGGACTGCGTATTAAGAAAAAAAGCAAAGAATATATCAATGATAAGATCCGTTACGCCTTGAAGCTGGTAAATCTTGAAGGATTTGAAAACCGCTCTATCGACTCATTAAGCGGCGGTCAGCAGCAGCGTATCGCGATCGCGCGTGCCATTGTAAATGAGCCAAAAGTTCTTCTTTTAGATGAACCGCTCGGTGCTCTCGACCTAAAGCTCCGTCAGGACATGCAGTACGAACTGATCCGTCTGAAAAATGAGCTTGGCATTACATTCGTATTTGTTACCCACGATCAGGAAGAAGCACTTACCATATCTGATACGATTGTCGTTATGAATCAGGGTTACATCCAGCAGATCGGCACCCCCGAAATGATCTACAACGAACCTGTCAATGCATTTGTGGCTGATTTTATCGGTGACAGCAACATTATAAACGGAACCATGATCAAAGATAAGGTCGTGGAAATTTTAGGTGTAAAGATTCCATGTGTTGACGAAGGTTTCGGATGCAATACTCCGGTTGATGTCGTGATCCGTCCGGAAGATGTTGAGATCACGGAACCTGGCGCCGGTTTTATGGATGGTGACATTGTCTCTATTATATTTAAAGGTGTACACTATGAGATCAGTATCATGGCAAATGGTTATGAATGGCTTGTCCACACGACGAAAATGTATCCGGTCGGCACACATGTCGGCATCAACGTGATCCCGTTTAATATCCAGATCATGAACAAACCGGAATCTGAGGACGAGGAGGCTGTAGAGATCGATGCGTAAATTAGGCAGACAGCTTTTAGCAGGACCTTATCTTGTATGGATGATCGGATTTATCCTGCTGCCGATCGTTATTATCTTATATTATGCTTTTACAAACGCTTCCGGTACATTTACCTGGGATAATATTGCAGCGATCGCAGATCCGGTGCATGTAAAATCCATCCTGCTTTCCCTGAAACTCGGATTTTTCTGTACAATAGTCTGCCTGCTGCTTGCCTATCCGCTCGCCATGATCCTAAACAGTTTTCATTTTAAGCATCAGAGTTTCGTTGTATTTTTATTTGTACTTCCAATGTGGATGAACTTTATGCTGCGCATCCTTGCCTGGAGACTTTTACTTTCTAACAACGGTATCGTAAATGCCCTGTTTGGTTTCTTCGGTTTCGGTCCGGTAAAAATGTTAAACACACCGACTGCCGTTGTTTTCGGTATGGTATACGATTTTCTGCCGTTTATGATCCTGCCGATCTATAACTCCATGGTGCGCATCAAACCGGATGTCATTGAAGCTGCAAAAGACTTAGGAGCTGATTCAAAAATCGTACTGCTCCGTATTATTTTTCCGCTGACTCTCTCTGGTGTCATCAGTGGGATCGTAATGGTCTTTGTTCCGGCTCTCACATCTTTCGTGATCTCCGATCTGCTCGGTGGCGGTAAAGTGCTCTTGATCGGAAATGTCATTGAACAGGAATTTATGCAGGGAAGTAACTGGAACTTAGGTTCCGGGCTTTCCGTAGTACTTATGATTTTCGTCATCGCAAGTATGGCGGTCATGAATATCTTCGATAAAGATCAGGGAGGAACTGCTGTATGGTAAAGAAGGCTGCATCCCGCATTTATCTTGCGGTCATCTTTTTATTTTTATATCTTCCGATTCTTGTTTTGGTCATTTTGTCTTTCAATAATTCCAAATCAAGAGTTGTATGGGGTGGATTCACTTTAAAATGGTACGCTTCCTGTTTTACAGACGAAACGATCATGAATGCACTGACCATGACACTTCAGATCACATTCACTGCCGCAGTACTCTCAACCCTGATCGGCACACTTGCTGCCATCGGGATCAGTGCCATGAAAAAACGTGGCACAACCCTGATGCTCGGTGCAACCAATATCCCGCTGTTAAACGCAGACATTGTGACCGGAATATCCCTCATGCTGCTTTTTGTAAAATTTTTAAATCTTGGATTTGTGACAGTACTCATCGCACATATTACATTTGATATTCCATATGTAATTTTGAATGTACTTCCAAAATTAAAGCAGATAAACAGAAACACATATGAAGCTGCCTTAGATCTTGGTGCCTCCCCGCTTTATGCCTTTTATAAAGTAACCTGGCCTGACATCAAATCCGGTGTATTTTCCGGATTTTTAATGGCAGTTACCATGTCGCTGGATGATTTTTCCATCACCTTTTTCACGAAAGGAGCCGGTGTAAATACGCTTTCTACTATGCTCTATACAGAACTTCGGAAAGGTGTACGTCCGGAACTTTATGCACTTTCCACACTGTTGTTTTTTGCTGCATTTCTGCTGCTTCTTATTATGAACCGCAGATCTGATAAGACAAACTGATATCTTTTTGGTGTGGCAATCTCTGCAAATATATTTTATTACTGATACGCCGTATTATCCGGCAGAACGCGAGGCTTTCATGAAAAAATATATTATTTTTCCGTTATTATTTTTGAGCACCCTTTTTATGGCAGGATGTGGAAATAAAGACACCACTGATGACAATTCGCTGGTTGTTTTAAATTATGGAAAATATATGGACAGTTCTGTTTTAAAATTGTTCGAACAGGAAACAGGCATTCACGTCAAATTAGAGGAATACGAAAGTCCGGAAGAAATGTATACCAAATATAAAGCCGGTTCCATCGGTTATGACTTAATCTGCACTTCCGACTACATGGTAGAACGTCTGATCTCCGAAGGAGAGGCAAACAAAATCGACTTTGATCACTTTTCTTATTACCAGAATATAGATCCGTCGATCATTAATGCTGCAAGGATTTTTGACCCGGATGCATCCTATTCCATGCCATATTTTTATGGAACTCTTGGTATCCTCTACAATACCACAATGGTCACAGATGACGAAGTATCGTCCTGGAACATTCTGTGGGATGAAAAGTACAAAGATTCCATTATCATGCAGAATTCTGTCCGCGATTCGTTTGTACCGGCTCTTCGTCTGTTAAATTATGACATCAACACAGAAAATGAAACGGAACTAAATAACGCAGTAGATCTTTTGATCAGGCAAAAACCGCTTGTCTACGCCTACTACGTAGATGAGACCGCTGATGAGATGGCCGCCGGCAATGCAGCAATGGCGCTGGTTTATTCCGGGGAAGCTGCCACTGCGATGGAATTAAACGATGATCTCTCCTATACAGTTCCAAAAGAGGGTTCAAACCTATGGATCGATTCCTGGTTTATGCCAAAGAGCTGCAAGAATCAGGAAAATGCCGAAAAATTTCTTGATTTTCTGTGCCGCGAGGATGTAGCTATGACTAATTTTGATTATGTCTGCTATGCCACACCCAATCTCGCCGTGATTGATGCGCTAGATGATGAAACCTTAAGTGATACCACGATTTTTCCACCACAGGAAACTTTAGATAACTGTACTGTGTACAAACAGTTTGACGAATCTACAATCTCTCTTTACAGTTATCTCTGGAAAAAATTAAAATCCGAATAATTTTTTCTTGCATTTGTAGTATGTATATGATATAGTAAGTCCACGCAGTTTTTTGCGTGGACTTTCCCCATTTATAGGCAGTAATATCTTCTCCTGCACCACAGGTATATCTCATATAACTCAGACATATCTGTATTTACAGGAGGTCATTATGACATATCAGACATTTAAACAGCAGATCAGACAATCTTTACAGGACGCATTCGGTTCTGATGTTTCCATTATCCTGCAGGATATTTTAAAAAATAACAATACCCACTTAGACGGTCTGACCGTTTTAACTCCGGGCTGTAATATTTCACCAACCATTTATCTGAATGACTACTTCCGCGAATATGAAAAAGGCCGATCTTTTCCTGATATCTGCGCCGAAATTCAAACGATCTATCAGCAGAACAAGCCTTCCCACAGTGTTGACATTTCCTTTTTCACATGCTATGAGAAAGTACAGTCCCGCATTATCTTTAAGCTGATCAATTACGAGCGCAACAAAGCACTGTTATCTGACGTTCCCCATTTCCGCTTTCTCGATTTAGCGATCGTGTTCAGCTGTCTGATCAGTATTTATCCCGACGATATCATCGAGTCTTTTTCGGAAGAAAATAACCCTGCCACTGACTCTTTCACACACGCAGGGAGCTCTGCCACGATTCTGATCCACAACCATCATCTTTCTTTCTGGAATATCACAAAAGATGATCTTTATGCACTCGCATGTAAAAACACACCGGATCTTTTGCATTATGAACTTCGAAATATGAGTGACGTACTAAAAGAACTTCTTTCCGGTGACGACAGTGCTGCTCTCCTCGCTCCGCCGGCGCCTTTTCCCATGTATGTGCTTTCCAACCATACAAAATTAAACGGCTCTGCCTGCATTCTGTATCAGGATCTGTTAAAAAACTTCGCAGACCGCTTAAGAAGTGATCTCTACATCCTTCCAAGCAGTATCCACGAAGTTCTTATCATTCCTGTCAGTTCTTTTTCCTTACCATCTGATCCTCTGCTTTCATCCGGGAATAAAACCAGGGATACCACACAGGAATCCTACCGGGAGCTTTCGGAAATGGTATGTGAGGTCAATTCCACCCAGCTATCTGTGGAAGATATTCTCTCTGACCATGTATATTATTATTCAAGAGAAAGCAGCCGTATTACCATGTAAATTTCGTCATCAGACCATCATATAGTTTTTCATACTCTACAACCGATGCATTCCAGGAGAAATCCTGACTCATGCCATGTTTTACCAGTATATCCCAGTCGTTTTTATGCTGATAAAATACAGATATCGCATAGCGGATCGTTTCTAACATCTCGTGCGCATTATAATTTGCAAAAGAAAATCCTGTTCCCTCTTTTGTATATTCATTGTACGGAATGACGGTATCCTTAAGTCCTCCCGTTTCACGTACGATAGGAACAGTACCATAACGAAGACTCATTAACTGGCTTAAACCACACGGTTCAAACAAGGACGGCATCAAAAATGCATCACAGGAGGCATAAATCTGATGTGCGAGTTCTTCTGAATATCCGATATGTACTTTCATCTTATCCGGATATTTTCCTGCGAAATAAGACAGCATATCCTGATAGCGTGCCTCCCCGGTCCCCGCCACAACAAACTGAACACGCTCCGTACTGAGCAGCTCATCCATGATATATGCGATCAGATCAAAGCCTTTCTGATCTGTCATACGCGATACCATGCCGATCAGAAATACATCTCCATCCACAGGTAAGGAGTCATTTTTCTGCAGACGCGCCTTGTTGAGCGCTTTTCCTTCTTTATAATTCATTTCATTATAATGATTGGACAGATAGATATCTTTCTGTGGATCATACTCAGTATAGTCAAGACCATTCAATATGCCGGAAAGTTTGTTTCTGCACGCATACATAAGCCCTTCTAATCCTTCGCCTCCCTCCGGCGTAGTGATCTCATAGGCATAGGTCGGACTGACGGTAGTGACCGCATCTGCATAGACCACACCGCCTTTTAAGTAATTTGCCTCACCGTAAGACTCTAACTTATCCGATGTAAAAATCTGCTCCGGCAATCCGGTAATATCCATAACAGCAGGCAGTTTCCATCTTCCCTGAAACTTCAGATTATGAATCGAAAATACCGTCTTTATACCTGTATAGTATTCCTCATCCCCATATAAAGTCCGCAAAAATACCGGGATCAGTCCTGTCTGCCAGTCATGACAATGTATAACATCCGGACAGAAATCCAGATACGGCAATGCCTCCAACACTGCCTTTGAGAAAAATGCAAACTTTTCTACATCCTCATAAATATTATTATATGGTGCATTTCCGGCAAAATAAAATTCATTGTCTACCAGATAATAGGTAATTCCATCGTACGTTGTTTCAAAAATGCCGACATATTGTTTTCTCCAGCTTAAATTCACATAAAAATGGCATAAAAAATGAAGCTGTCCTTTCCACCGTTCATCCATGCAGACATATTTTGGAAGAATAACCCTTACATCATAATTCGTCTTATCAAAATATTTCGGCAATGAGCCTGTTACATCTGCAAGTCCACCGGTTTTCATAAAAGGCACAGCTTCTGAAGCCGTAAATAATATTTTTTTCATGTCATAAACCCTCCAGCCCCAAAAATTTATTTTTCTATAAACTTTTGAAAATCTAAAGAATATTATAACTCTTTTTCGCTTTTCTGAAAAGTATTAATACATTTTATGTTCCAGTCTGATACGATCCGTGATCAGTGCAATAAACTCTGAATTGGTCGGTTTTCCCTTTCCATTGTGGATCGTATAGCCAAACATCTCATCAATTGTATCCATTTTCCCCCTGCTCCATGCAACTTCAATCGCATGGCGGATTGCTCTCTCCACTCTGCTTGACGTCGTCTGATACTTCTTTGCAATGGTCGGATAAAGGATCTTTGTGATAGAATTCAGCATCTCCATATCATTTACGGACATAACGATAGCATCCCTTAAATACTGATATCCTTTGATATGTGCCGGAACACCGATCTCATGGATGATCTCCGTTACGTCTGCTTCAAGACTGCGTTCACTGACCGGTTCTGCTTTCTCATATGCGTTTATCTTGCGTTTTTCCATTCCCGGTACACTGCGGTTTTTGATCCGTTTGATCCGGTCAATGATCATATCATTGTCAAATGGCTTCATAATGTAATAAGATGCCCCCATATTGATCGCATCTTCCGTGATACGATCCTGTCCGATCGCACTGATCATGATAAATGCAGGGTGTTTTTTTATTGTTTTATCCTTGTTCACACGGCTAAGTACTCCAAGTCCATCCAACTTTGGCATCACAATATCGAGAAGTACGATATCAGGTTCTTTTGTTTTTATCACACGATAAGCTTCCTCACCGTCTTTTGCTGTCCCCACCACATTCAATTCGTCATCACTTTCGATAATATCTCCTAATAACTGTAACATTATCTCATTATCATCAGCAATTGCTACACTTAATTTTTCCATTTCAAGCCCTCCTGTGACAAAAATCATAAATTATTTGCAATTTGATGATACTTATTTCCGGTCAGATTATTTGTCGAATGTAGTCGTCAAGCGCAAAAAACACATAAAATATGGATTATTCTACAATAATACGGAATCCATCTCTTCCATTTTCTTTTACTTCATACAATGCTTTATCTGCATGTTCGATCAGGCTGTTCCTGTTCTCCTGTTTGTCCGGCAAAAAGCTGGCATATCCCTGGGAAATCGTGACCGTCACCTGTCTGCCTGAACCCTTATCTTCTATATGTAACTGTTGTAAATTTTCTTTGATCGTCCGGGCAATTCCTGTAATTGCATCTTCCTCGCCATTCTGGATCATTAAGACAAACTCATCTCCGCCATATCTGTATGCCTTCCCGCATCCTGCCACGGCTGCTTTCAATACATCTGCAACCAGCTGCAGACAACGATCCCCCTGAATATGTCCATATGTATCATTGTGCTGTTTAAAACAATCAATGTCAAGTATGCCTACCGCAATCTTTTTGCCTGTCTTTATTGCCTGACCGATCACATCCACAGCATCTTTCTCTAACATGTACCGGTTGCCCAGTCCGGTCAGCGCATCCTGATTCGAACGTATCTCTGCATGTCTACGCTGTTCTTCTTTTTCCTGAAGTTCAATCTTTAAATCGATCGCGCGTGCACGTTCCTCATTATCCGCTTTTTTCTGCTGCTGTGACACTTCTACGTAATGAATACACAGCTTCACATATTGCTCTGTGTCACCGAGTTCTTTATAGTACTCTAACCACATTTCTGTAAGCAGCATTTCATAATAAACGCTGTGCTGCTTTTTAACATACTGTTCAAACACCAGAATAACTTTCTTCCACTTGTCAAACTCACGCATATCCTTTAACAATGCACACAAATCACTCATGTCTTCAATATAATCTGCTGCATTTGAATCATCAATGCCGCCTTTGATCAATTCGTCCAGATGCTCATATACATATTCTTTTCTTCCAATGCTCCAGTAAAGTCTTGATTTCAATGTCAGATACGAGTAATAATACATCCCATCCATAACATCTTTGCTGCATTTTTCTAATTTAACAAGCTCCTCACATGCATCATCCAGCCTGTCAAGCTCTCCATATGATTTCATCAGATTCATATGTGTAATCAGATATCTTATCTGAAAATTTTCATTCTCCGTATCCGTAACTTTTTCAAGTTCATCAGCAGACTTTTCAAAATAATCAATCGCTTTCCCATGCTGCTGCAGTTCCTGATATCTCGATCCTATGTTATTATAGGCTAATGCCAGAACTGACGTTACGCCATGTCTTTTCGAACATTCCAGTACTTCCAGATAACAATCCATTGCTGCTGATTCATTGCCAAGCGAAATATAGATAACGCCCATCATATTCTGCGCATATGCGTACTGTTCGTAATTCTTTTCTGTCCGATATATATCAATCGCATTCTGCGTTAACGCTGCTGCCTTATTTAATTCTTTTGAAAAGAAGGCAGTCCGGCCTTTTTCCATATATTCTGCTGCTAATTTCTCTGTTTCACTCTCTGAATACATGTGTCCACCTACTTATGCAAACTGTTAATTTGCTTTAATAATATCATATTTAATTATGATAGGAAAGCATTTTCTCAACGAATATCCCATATCCCCTGGTCGGATCATTCACGAGCACATGAGTCACTGCTCCGATCAGTTTTCCATCCTGTATGATCGGGCTTCCACTCATTCCCTGTACGATTCCTCCCGTCAATTCCAATAGCACAGGATCCGTAACCCGGATCAGAATTCCTTTATTTTCATCATTCCCCTTATAATCAACGCTTTCCACCATTACTTCATACTTTTTACTTTCCCCGGAAACAGATGATACAATAAATGCGCTTCCAATCCTGATATCCTGTTTATAACGCACTTCATAGCACTCACCTGTTTCTAACCACTTCAAGTTTCCGTTCAGGATGCCATGAATGCCAAGATCTGTATTTTGCATGATCGATCCTATTTTTGTATTGTCTCCATACTGGATAATACCGGAAAGTTCTCCGGGAGTTCCCACTTTTCCCTTTTTTATGCCTACAATGTCCGTATGGTAAAGATATCCCTCCGACATATTCATGATCGTTCCGGTATCACTGTCACTTACCGCATGTCCAAGTGCCGCATAAGTTCCATCCGGCTTATAATACGTAAGTGTACCCACTCCCGCAAGATCATCCCTGACCCAGATACCAAGCATGTATTTTCCGCTGACACTTTTAACCGGATCTAAGGAAACTTCAATGTATTCTTCGCCACGCATGATTCCAAGAACATCTTTTCCCCCACCTGCCTCATTCACTGCTGCTGCAAGATCTTCCTTCTCATTAACTGCCTTTCCGTTTACACTTACAATATAATCCCCGCTTTTTACAAGATTTTCTGATGGTTTTACCTCACGTCCATCTATCTTTTCAACTTCTCCATTTCCTATTACAAGAACACCCTTTGTTTTTGCATAAATCCCAACCGGCATTCCACTTGCATAAACGGTTTCCGGCTCCACCAGCATGACCGTGATGTCCTTAACAGGAAAAATTCCAAATAATCTACAGTTCACACGATACGTAAGCGTTGAATCTTCTGTCAGATAATCAAATACCTCCGTGCCATCCTGCTTTAATACAATGCTGACCGGTACTTTAAAATCATACGATACTGTTTCTCCTGCCCTCACATATATCTCATCCGGAACAGCATTCTGAAATGATCTCACAGCAAAAATCAGCGTCAAAAAGAATCCCATACAGGTAAGATTTTGTATAATTTTATAATAAACACTTATTTTTTTCATTTTTTCTCTCCTGTTTTACCCATATTTCGCAAAAAAAGAAGATATCCTGTTTTTGATATCTCCTTTTTATTATATGTGCTTTTTTCTTTTTCACGCTGTTATTTATCCAAACTGTACTGCCACTTCTTTACAATCCAGCCTCTTTTTGGAATTTTTATTTTTTCTTTTTTAAAGCAAGCTCTTTCATTTCTTTCGCACTCTCTCTTACCTTATCCGTGATCTCGACACCTCCAAGCATACGTGAGAGTTCATCCACGGTCTCTGCAGGATCAAGCATTCTGATCTTCGATACTGTTGAACCGTTTGAGACAGCTTTTTCGATCAGATAATGTGCATCTGCCATCGCGGCGATCTGCGGAAGATGTGTGATACAGATGATCTGGTGTGTACGTCCTAAAAGGTTCATCTTCTCAGAAACCATCTGTGCAGTACGCCCGCTGATCCCGCTGTCAATCTCATCAAAGATCAGTGTCTCAACCTCATCCTGATCGGCAAGCACTGTTTTTATTGCGAGCATGATCCTCGAAAGTTCTCCACCGGATGCTACTTTTCCGAGAGGACGCACCGGCTCACCCGGATTGGTAGAGATCATAAACTCTGCGTCATCATACCCGTTGGCAGTATAACTTGATAACACACCAAACCGCATTTCAAACACAACATCCAAAAAATTCAGATCTTTCAATGCGTCTGTCACTGCAGCAACCAGTTTATCTGCATGTTTTTTACGGACAGCAGACACTGTCTCACATTTTTTCTGCAGATTTTTCTCTGCACTCTTTACTTTTTCTTTCAGATCAGCCAGATACGTATCATAATCCTTTAAATGAAGCAGACGTTCCTGTTTTGCTTCGCATGCGTTTAAGATTTCCTCAATGGAACTGCCATATTTTGACTTTAAATGGTTGATCTCATCTAAACGCTTTTCCAGCTGATAAAATGTTTCTTCGTCAAAATCCGTATCTTCCAGATAATCTGCGATCTCACGATTAAAATCGTTGAGCAGATTGTCGATCTGTGTCAGCATCTCTTCCATATCAGCAATTTTATCATCATATGCAGATACACCTGATATTTCCCTTAATGCCCGTCCGGTCAGTTCCGATGCCTGATCATTTCCTCCGGTATACTGATATGCCTGATTCAGTGCTTCCACGATCTTTTTTCCATTGATGAAACGCTTATACTGTGTCTCTAATTCTTCATCTTCGCCTATGGTAAGCCCTGCTTCTTCAATCTCACCAACTTCATATTCCAGAAAAGAGACCTCCCTTAAGCGTTCTTCTTCATCCACATCCGCTTCGTTTAACTCTGCTACAAGTCTTTTATATTCCTTGTACGCGTCTGCAAGCTCCTTTTTCGGCCGTTCGATCTCTTCCTTTGCATAACTGTCAAGAATCTCTAAATGCTTTTTTTTCGATAAAAGAGACTGGTGCTCGTGCTGTCCATGAATATCGATCAGAACTGAGGCGATCTCTTTTACTTTTGAAACAGGCACACTTTCTCCATTAATCTTTGAAACACCTCGTCCACCAGTGATCTTACGGCTTAAGATAACCTCATCGTCCTCAATCTCCACCTCAAGCTGTTCTAAAAGCATTTTCTGTTTTTCTGTAACAGAAAAAATAAGCTCCACAAGTGCTGTTTTTTCCGGATCACGCAGCATCTCTTTTGAAACCTTTCCTCCAAGTGCAAGATTGATCGATCCGATGATAATGGACTTTCCGGCTCCCGTCTCACCGGATAAAATATTTAACCCCTCTTCAAAATCGACCTCCGATTCATCAATCAGTGCTAAATTTTTCACATGTAGATTTTGTAACATAGAATCTCCTTCCTGCGCTCTCACGCGCATTCTCTCCCGGAAGTATCTCCTTTTTTCTGATAGCCTGTTATTCTTCTACAATCTTGCGCAACCGTCCCATTACTTCAACAGTTTCCTGTACACTTCTGACTGCACACATAATCGTATCATCCCCTGCGATGCATCCCACCACTTCATGCAGATGCATAGCGTCTAATGCCGCAGCCACCGCCATTGCCATTCCTGAAACGGTCTTTATCACAAGGATATTCTGTGCCATATCCATGGAAACAAATCCATCACGGAATACCCTTGTATATTTCTCGGACAGATCTTCATTTGCCTCCATCAGCGCAACATACTTCTGCCTGCCCCCGTTGATTGCGACTTTCGTCAGCTTTAACTCCCGAATATCCCTTGAAACCGTTGCCTGAGTTACCTGATACCCTTCTCTCTCTAAGTAATCTGATAATTCCTCCTGGGTTTCAATGTTATTCTTTTTTATCAGTTCAAGTATTTTTTCCTGTCTTTTTGTCTTCATACTTTCTCCTGTTCTAAAGATAGATCCACTATTATGTATAAGCACTCATCTTTCTGCGCAGTATTTCAAGAAAACTCTCACTGCTTAATTTGCAGATCTTAGCCGTATCTTCTGCCCTGCGCACCACAAAACGGTCACCAACTTCCAAACGCACTTTGCTGTCTCCGTCAAAGCTGACTTCTACCATCTCGTCTTTCTGCGACCGGCGCTTTCCAAGTTCTACGGTAACCTCCTCATCTGCACTGATCACAATACTTTTTGAACTTAGATTATGATCATTGATCGGTGTGATCAGCATCATCTGTGCCTTCGGATCCACGATCGGGCCACCCGCAGACATATTATACCCGGTTGAACCGGTCGGCGTCGATATAATAATTCCATCAGCGCGGAATGTATTCAGATACTCCCCATTGACATAAACGATCAGATTTACTACCGAGAGTGCCCCGGTTCGGTGAATTACCACATCATTGAGTGCAATATCCGCAGACAGGATCTCTCCGTTTTTGATTCCATATCCACCAAGCATCATCCGCTCCTCGACCATGTAATCATCTTTCATGAGTTTGTCAACTGCCTCAAATACATCCTTTTCTTCAAGTTCGCACAAATATCCTAATGTTCCAAGATTGACACCGATCAAAGGCAGCCTGCTCTTTACCAAAGCTGCTGCAGCCCGGATCAGCGTGCCATCCCCGCCAAGCACTAAAACGCCCTGTGTGTCCGCAGGAATGTTTTCTTTATGTGGTGCCGCCTCCCCCGGTGTCTCTCCATTACTGAAAAAAACACTGCAGAAACCACCTTTATTTTCGATATATTCTTTGATGCGGTTCGTCAGTCTTGCCTCTGCGTCCTTATAATAGTTTGTAATGATCAGAAAATTTTTCATTTATTTATCCAGTTCCCCATGTGCAGCTTCTACCACTTTTTGTACATCGACGTTTTCTTCCATGCCTGCCTGTTCCACATCCTGTTCTTTCTTTAAATGCACCAGATATTCAATATTTCCCTCCGGTCCCTTAATCGGCGAATATTCAAGATGAAGAACCGAAAATCCGATTGAAATGGCAAACAAAATAACCTTATCGATTACTTCCTCATGAACGGATTTGTCACGTACAACACCTTTTTTTCCTACTTTTTCTCTTCCTGCTTCAAACTGTGGTTTGATAAGACAGACCATCTCACCGCCATCTGCAAGCAGTTCTCTTGCCGGTCCAAGCACCTTTGTCAGTGAAATAAATGAGACATCAACCGATGCAAAATCCAACACATCATCAATATCCTGTGGTGTCACATAACGGATATTTGTTTTTTCCATACAGACTACTCTCGGATCCTGCCTTAACTTCCATGCAAACTGACCATATCCGACATCAACAGAATATACCTTTTTTGCGCCATTTTGAAGCATACAGTCTGTAAATCCTCCGGTCGATGCCCCGATGTCCATACAGACCTTATCATTTAACTCTATATCAAAATGTGTCATTGCTTTTTCAAGTTTCAGACCACCTCTGCTCACATACTTTAACGTATTTCCTTTTATCTCGATCTTTGCTTCCGTATCAAACATGGAACCAGCCTTGTCCTCGCGCTCATTCTCTACGAACACATTGCCTTCCATGATCATTGTCTTCGCTTTCTCCCTGGACGGTGCCAGTCCTCTGTTTACCAACAGTAAATCCAATCTTTCTTTCAATGAATCTGTATCCTTTCTGCCTTATAATGGATGATAAACTTCTTTGATCCGTTTTAATATAGTATCCGCATCAATACAAACTTCGTGGTAGAGAATATCAACATTTCCATGCTCCACATACTCATCCGGAATCGCAATGTTGAGTACATTCACATAAATCCCCTGTTCATTATAGAACCTTGTAATATGTTCTCCAAAGCCGCCATTTATGACATTCTCTTCCATAGTGACTATAAGTGTATGTTTTGATGCAGCTTCCATTAACATCTGTGTATCTAATGGTTTCGCAAAACGGGCATTGATAAGACTTGCCGGAATCCCTTCTTCCTTTAATGCCGCATGCACAGTCTCGGCCGTCTTAACCATTGATCCTAATGCCACAAGTGCAATCTCCGATTCGCGGTAAATCCATTCGCTTCTGCCAACGGATATCGGCTGCCTGTATTCTTTCAGTCCGTCATATGCCTCTCCCCGCGGATATCTTACCGCAACCGGCGTTGGAAAATCAACGGCATATTTGATCATATCAGAAAGCTCCCATTTGTTTTTTGGCGCCATGATCGTCATATTCGGAATCGTAGACAGGTAAGATATATCAAAAATACCCTGATGCGTCTCTCCATCACTGCCTACAAGCCCTGCCCGGTCAATTGCAAAAACAACCGGCAGATTCTGAATACACACATCATGCAGAATCTGATCATAGGCACGCTGCAGGAAAGATGAATATACCGCAAATATCGGTTTCAATCCCGCTGCTGCAAGTCCGGCAGCAAATGTGACTGCATGCTCCTCCGCAATTCCGACATCAAAGAAACGATCCGGGAACATATTATGAAACCGTTTCAGACCCGTACCATCCGTCATTGCCGCCGTAATAGCTACTACTTTTTCATCGCGGTCACCGAGTTTGCGCATCACAGTCGAAAAAATATCTGTGTAATTTGCTTTTACTCTCGGTCGGCTTGGCAATCCGGTTTCAATATCAAACGGCTCTGTCCCATGAAATCTTGCCGGATGACGTTCTGCCGGCAGATACCCTGCACCTTTATGCGTCAGGACATGCACCATAACCGGTCCTTCAATATTAGATGCTTCTTTCAGCAGCCGCAATATTCCCTTCATATCACTGCCATCAACAGGGCCTAAATAAATAATTCCCATCTCTTCAAAAAGCATGCCCGGAATAAACAGTTGTTTGATCCCGCTTTTCGTCTTCCGGATTCTCTCTACCATTTTATTTCCATAAACCGGAATCTTATTCAGGGAATTCATGACACCCATTTTCAGATCCAGATAAGCGTCTGCTGTACGGAAACCGGATAAATAGGTTGAAAGTCCTCCGACATTTTCAGAAATAGACATATTGTTGTCATTCAGCACAATAATAAAATTTGATTTTAGCTGTGCTGCATTATTTAAAGCCTCAAAAGCCATACCTCCGGTCAGTGCCCCATCTCCGATTACAGATACTACTTTGTAGTCCTCGCCCGAAATTTCTCTGGCATGGGCATAGCCAAGTCCTGCCGAAATCGAAGTAGAACTGTGTCCCGTATCAAAACAGTCACAATCACTCTCTTTTCTTTTGGGGAAACCGCTCATCCCGCCATATTTGCGGAGTGTATCAAAGTTATCCTTCCTCCCTGTCAGAAGTTTATGGGTGTAAGACTGATGACCAACATCCCAGATCAGCTTGTCCTTTGGCAGATCTAAAAACAGATGAAGTGCCATGGTAAGCTCTACAACCCCCAGATTCGATGCTAAATGTCCACCGGTAACCGATATTTTCTGAATTAAAAATTCGCGGATCTCATCCGCTAATATCGCCAACTCTTCCTCACTGAGTTCTTTGATATCATTTTCTTTTTTTATTTTTTCCAATATCATACTGACTTCCTCTGTTTCCCGGTTCTCTTTTCGTACCGACTATTATTCCTGACAATAGAATGTTCACAGAGCGGACATTCTATTATTTCTCACGCGAGATCAGATAACGCAATAATTCTGTCAGGAATTCATTTTTTACAACAAGTGTTTCCATCTGTGCAATCGCCTGTTCTGAAAGGTCTGCAACGTCCCTTCCTGCTTTCTCGATACCCTCATACGTCGCATACGTACTCTTGTGATTTTTTTCATCACTGCCGATCGGTTTTCCAAGTACTTCCATCGTACTTGTCACATCAAGAATATCGTCCTGTATCTGAAATGCCAGACCGACTTTAGATGCCACTTCTTCCACGATCTTTTGCTCATTTCCGGTTGCTCCTGCAAGAACGGCTCCGATCATCATAGATGCCTCGATCAGTGCACTCGTCTTGAGACGATAGATAAAATCAAGTTTCTCTTTTGTCATATCGCAGGTGTTTTCCGACTCTACATCCACAGTCTGACCGCCAACCATTCCATAAATTCCCGCTTTTGCAGATAAAATACGGATTGCTTTTCCAATTCCCGGATTCTGTGGTTCGATGTCAAGTGCCTTTGTTGCTGTCTCAAATGCATATGTTAAAAGGGCATCCCCGGCGAGGATCGCCATCGCCTCCCCATACACCACATGTGTTGTCTTCTTGCCGCGGCGGTATTCGTCATTGTCCATCGCCGGCAGATCATCATGCACCAGTGAGTATGTATGTATCATCTCGATCGCTGCCATAAACGGCTCGATCACTTTTGACCTTCCGCCAAACAGCCGGTAAGTCTCTAACATCAGAATCGGCCGTAATCTTTTTCCTCCTGCAAGAAAACTGTAATTCATAGCTTCGATCACCGTTTTCTGATATCCTTCCTCTTTTGGCAGATAGGAACTTATGATCTGTTCTGCCTCATCCGTATGTCTGCCTATTTCCGCTTTGATATCCATATCTGCTCCTCCATATGCACCGTCTGTATTTAAAAATCTTCCAGTTCACCTTTTGCGTTTAAAATCTGCATCTTTTTCTCTACAGTGTCTAACATCACATTACATTCTTTTAATTTCTCCACACCGCTCTGATACAGTAAAAATGACTGTTCCAATGAAATTTCCGGCTGTTCCATCTGTTTTAAAATATCCTCAAGCTCTGCAAAATTATCTTCAAGTGCAGGCTTGTTTTTTGTCTCATCACTCATGCAAAACCTCCGTTACCTCTGCTTCTAATGCACCTTTTAAAAGACGGATCTTTACGTGATCACCTGTTTTTATACCTTCTGTATCTGTCAGCGTATGCCCATCTTCATCCGTCACATAAGAATATCCCTGTGCAAGTTTTTTGACCGGCGATACGCCTTCTAATCTTTCTGAAAGTAATGCCAGTCTGTGCCTGCGCAGTTCGATCATATGTTCCATACAGTTTCTTAACTGTTCTTCCAGATCCATGGCATATTTTCGTTTTTCACGCAGCTGCCCCTCCGGGCTCAGATAAGAAAGTCTGTCTGATGCATGTTTTAATTCTTTTCGCATCTGCTGCACACGCTGCATATTTAAAAGGAACATTCTGTCTTTTATTTCATCCAGCCTTCCTGCCACTGCTGCATAGTCAAACACCGCAAGTTCTGCAGCCGCTGACGGTGTCGGTGCACGAAGATCTGCCACAAAGTCTGCGATCGTCCAGTCTGTCTCATGACCAACCGCTGAGATAATTGGTGTTTTACACTCAAAGATAGCACGCGCCACCTCTTCCTCATTGAATGCCCACAGATCCTCAATCGAGCCACCGCCCCTGCCGACGATCATAACATCCACACCAAGTGCATCTAAGGCATGGATGCCATTTATAATGCTTTCGGCTGCACCATCTCCCTGCACCAGTGCAGGATATAAAATAAGCTGAACGAACGGGTTGCGCCTCGCAGAAATATTGCGGATATCCTGCACGGCTGCACCGGTCGGTGCTGTCACCACACCGATCTTCATTGCGTATGATGGGATTGGCTGTTTATATTCGGCAGCAAACATTCCCATCTCTTCTAATTCCTGTTTTAATGCTTCAAACTTCTGATAAAGGTTTCCGGCTCCATCCAGTTCGATCTCTCTAGCATAGATCTGATACTTTCCATCGCGCTCATACACTTCCACCGAACCGGTCACTACAACCTGGTCGCCCTCTTTCATCTGAAACTTCAGACCTTTTCTGCTTCCTGCAAACATTACCGCATTCAGTGTTCCAGCTGCGTCCTTGATCGTAAAATAAATGTGCCCGGAGGTATGATATTTGCAATTCGACACCTCACCTTTTACACTAATCCTCTGTAACATAAAATCCTGGGCAAACATATTCTTGATATATGTATTGACCTGCCCTACGGAATATACGTTTTTCATCATACCAGTTTTGCCAGTACACCATTTACAAATGAAGGTGAATTATCTGTACCATACATTTTTGCAAGTTCCACAGCCTCATTGATCGCAACTTTTGCAGGAACATCTTCCTCATACAGCATCTCATACACAGCAAGACGGATCAGTGTCAGATCTACTTTCCCCATTCTTCCTGTCTTCCAGCCTTCGGAGACCTCATTGATCTTTGCATCGATCTCCCCGATCTTTTCGGAAATCTTTTCTACTTTATCAAAAATATATGTCTTGTCTTTTTCTTTCCAGTCACAGGCATCATCCTCGCACAGCGAAAGCTGCTCTGACATTTCCTCCTGATTATAAAATTCCACACGGAACAGCATTTTAAAAACCTGCTCTCTTATCTCTCTTCTGGTCATATTGTTTTCTTCTGTCATCCTTTCTAATTATAATTTTTACGCATAAGGAAAAAGGATGTCGCTTAAGACACCCTCTTTTCCTTAGAATAGCATTATTTATTATTGCCCATGTCCACGCTTGCGATACGGATGTTCACTACGGATACTTCAAGTCCTGTCATATTTTCAATCGCATTTTTTACTCTGTCCTGTACTTTGGCTGATACTTCCGGAATTGAATAACCATAAGAGATATTCAGCGCAACGTCTACATTGACGGTTCCCTCAAGCACCTCTACGCGAATGCCTTTGGAAAGATTCTTCATGCCAAGCTTACTAACAAGTTCATTTGTAATGTTGCCAGCCATGGAACCTACCCCTTCAACCTCAGTAGCGGCAAGCCCTGCAATGATGGCAACTACCTCATCTGCTATCTTCACTTCTCCCAAATTACCATCCTTTATTTTAAATGTTTTTCTATCCTCACCCATCGCTAATTGCCTCCTAAGTGATATTATGAGTCTATTATAACAGACTATTCTTATTTTGGAAACTAAAATTTGTATAAAACTGTGGAGTGAACTGTGAAGTAGTTTTATCAGCCTCTCCTTCTTTTAAATCAGTTTGATATATGCATCTAGCTGCTCTTCTTCCAATTCAGCCACTAAATCTGTGAATCGTTCAAGTTCTCCCTGTACCGCATAAGATTCTAAAGCGTTATAATAATCCAATCGATTTTCTTTTGCTATAGATACTGGCAAAAACCCTGCCGACATAAGCTGATAAATCATCAGCAACCTTGAAATTCTGCCATTTCCTTCAATAAATGGATGAATGCGCACAAATTCCGCATGTGTCCATGCTGCATATTCAACAGGATTCAATGCATCCTTTTTCCGTCCTAAATCATCATAAAAATTTTTAATTTGAATAAACATATCATTTCCAACTGGTGGAACGTGCACCGCGCCACTGATCCGTACCTCCTGATTCCGGTAAATACCGCCCACTATAATATTTTCTGTCAGAATTGCATGAATATCCTTTACAATATGCTCATCCAAGGCTTTTCCTTCTGCTATACACTTTTTAACATACTGATATGCCTTCTTATGATTGACAACCTCATATATTTCCCGCAGTTCTTTTCCACCTACAGCAATTCCATCTTCTAAGACTACCTTTGTTTCCATCAACGTCAATGTATTTCCTTCTATAGCCGTGGAATTATGCGTAAAAGTCAGTTCAAAGTCCTTTTCATAGGAAGATAATGTGACTGTATCTATCTTATCTTTTCCCTGACTATATATTTTTTGTTTTTCTAAAATTCTATTCAGATTCATAATAGACCTCTTTGATTTGCATTCATGCATTTCTCATATATATTATTGTATCGCAAACTAATTTTTACATTTCATCATAGTCATCTCCAAGATTTTTCATTTTTCCAAAAAATAAAACACCTCAATATAATAATTATACCAACGCCCCTGCCTTTTGTAAAATCAAAGTTTCGTATTCAAAAATACTGTTAAATTTTAAAACTCCCTTTTCGGAAATGTGTTCCATATGTTTGCCAAATAATGTAACAGCTCCTTATTTACTCACAAATAAAACAAATCCTATAATTATATGAATCCTGTACAATATATCGCACAAAAAAGGCGGAAAATAAGGCATATCAGATAACCTAATATCTAGTATGCCCTAACTGCCTGATTTGTATCATTTTATACAATTTTATAACTTTCTGAAACCCAGGTAAAATCAGCGTGAAGCCAGTATTTCCGCCGTATCAATAAACTCATACGGTGTCGTCTGGTACACATAATAATTCAGCCAGTTTGAATAGAGGGTATTTCCATGTGACCGCCACTCTAATCTAGGTTTCTTCGTATCATCATCATCCGGATAATAGTTGACCGGGAGATCGATCGGCAGTCCCTTTGCTTTATCACGTTTGTATTCCTTATCAAGTGTGACACGGTCATATTCCGGATGTCCCATGACAAAAATACGTCTGCCTTCATCTGCGATTGCAAGGAAAACGCCTGCTTCATCTGACTCAGCAAGGATCGTCAGATCCGGTATTTTCCGGATATCTTCTGCACGGACTTCCGTGTGTCTTGAATGAGGCGCCATAAAATAATCATCAAAGCCACGGACTAACGGCACTTTACGGTTCATGACATGATGTTCAAACACACCAAATACTTTTTTATCCAGCAGATGCTTTTTTAGTCCATAATGATAATAAAGTCCTGCCTGTGCACCCCAGCACAGATGCATTGTGGATGTTACATGTGTCTTTGTCCATTCAAAAATATCACACATTTCCTTCCAGTAATCCACTTCCTCAAACTCCATCTGTTCCACCGGAGCACCTGTAATGATCAGTCCATCAAAATAACGGTTCTTCACTCCATCAAATGTCTCATAAAACTTGTTTAAATGACTCATGGATGTATTTTTTGACTCATGGGATGATACCGTAATAAATGTCACATTGATCTGTAACGGTGTGTTAGACAATGAACGCAGAAGCTGCAGCTCTGTGTCTTCTTTTAACGGCATTAAATTCAGGATTCCGATCTCAATGACACGGATATCCTGGTGTGTTGCACGACTTTCATCCATAACAAATATATTTTCCTTTTCCAATATCTCTTTTGCCGGTAAATCACTCTGTGTCTTAATTGGCATAATTACACTCCATTCTCTGAGCAATTTGTTGGGAAGCGGCGACGCAAATGTCAGATTTGTGTCTGCCATAAAAAGTATTTGTTTTGCCCAGAAACAAATACCTGTGTGATAAATAAGCTATCGAACTTATTTATCGCACTGTACTCCCATTCTCTGTATTAATTCCAAGCAGGGCAAACAGTTCTGCTTCCGTAAGCACGGTTATTCCAAGTTCCTGTGCTTTTGTCAGTTTACTGCCCGCACTTTCTCCCGCAACAACATAATCTGTCTTTTTTGATACGGAACCGGATACTTTTCCGCCGTATTTTTCCACCAGCTCTGCTGCTTCTTTTCTTCCCAGTGTCGGCAAAGTACCTGTAATAACTACTGTTTTTCCGCTGACTGCCGAATCGATCGTCTCTGTTTCTTCCGCTTCCATATTTACACCTAACGACTTTAAACGATTGATCATCGCTCTGTTTTTTTCGTCATGGAAGAAACGGAAAATGCAGTCTGCACTCACTTCTCCGACATCATCCACCTCCATTAGAGTTTCCCGATCGGCTTCCTCTAAATCTGTGATCGAGGAAAAACGTTTCATGATCGTCTTTGCTGCCGCTTTCCCAACATTTGGAATACCAAATCCGGTAAGAAGCATATACGCATCATTTTCCTTTGCCTTTTCGATCGTATCTAAAAGTTTGTCCGTATTCTTTTCTTTTCCGATAATTCCCTGTTCGATCAGTTCTTCTCTGTGATCTTTCAGTTCAAATATGTCAGCAATATCTCTAATATACCCCAAACGCACAAGTTCTTCAATATAAACCGTACCAAATCCCTTGATATCCATGGCATCTCTGCCGACAAAGTTAATGATATGACGTTCTAACTGCGCCGGGCAGTTTGGCGACGTACATTTGATATCTGCTGTATCTTTTTCGCGTTCCGTCTTTGCACCGCAGACCGGACAGACATCCGGAATCATAAAACGCTTCCAGCCGTCCGGTCTTTTTTCCTTGCGGACTTCTTTGACCTTTGGAATGATCTCTCCGGACTTATAAACAACGATCGTATCACCAATTCCCACATCAAGATCATCAATAAAATCCTGATTATGCAATGTTGCTCTTGAAACAGAAGTTCCACACAGGCGCACCGGTTCAAAAACCGCTGTCGGCGTGATTCTTCCTGTTCTTCCAACGGAAAGCTCAATATCAAGCAGTTTCGTTTCTTTTTCTTCCGGCGGATATTTGTATGCGATCGCCCATTTCGGGACTTTCGAGGTATTTCCCAGCAGTTCCCTGTCTGAATAACGGTTGATCTTAATGACTGCCCCGTCAATATCATAGCCAAGATTTCCACGATTCTCTCCGATTGCCGTGATGGCATCCCAGACTTCGTCTGCAGTCTTACATACTTTGTAATCTTCGATGATCGGAATCCCCTGTTTCTTTAAAAATTCATATCCTTCGGTATGCGTTGCAATCTCCATGCCACGCACCTGCTGGATATTAAATACAAACATGGACAGTTTTCTTTCTTTTGTCACACGGCTGTCAAGCTGGCGCAGCGTTCCTGCAGCGCAGTTTCTTGGATTTGCAAAAATCTTTTTACCGAGCAGTTCCTGTTGTTCATTGACTCTGTCAAAGTCCTCATTTTTCATATAGACTTCACCACGGATCTCCAGATATTCCGGGTGGTCTTTCAGTTTCTTTTTAACATCTGAGATCACTTTTGCATTTGCTGTCACATCTTCGCCAAAGTTCACCCCATCACCACGCGTCAGCGCAAGGGCAAGTTCGCCATTTTCGTAGCGGAGCGCCATAGATAATCCGTCAATCTTATATTCCACCACAAACTCAGGATCATCTAACTGCTCTTTCATCTGCTCCACAAAATCAACGACTTCCTCCTTCGAAAATACATCCTGAAGACTTAACATCGGGACATTATGGTGCACCAGAATACCTGCTGTACGCTTTGCCGTACCACCGACATGCTGTGTCGGCGAGTCTTCAGTTACAAGCTCCGGATGTTCTTTTTCCAGCCGTTTTAACTGCTGCATCAACATGTCAAATTCATAATCTGAGATTTCAGGATTATCCTGATTATAATATCTGTCGCTATGATAATTGATCTTATCTCTTAATTCTTTGATCTGTTCTTCCGGTGTCATCTGTCTCCTCCATCCCGTCTGTGAATCACTGTCGTGTTTGATGAATCTTTTACAAGCCGCATCAGTTCATCATATTCCTGTGATGTTACTTCGCGGTAATTCCCGGCTTTTAAATCTCCCAGTTCGATATTCATAATACGGGTTCTTACCAGTTTTTCCACTCTGTATCCAAAATATTCGCACATACGGCGGATCTGCCGGTTCAATCCCTGTGTCAGGATGATGCCAAACTGCCTTTTTCCTGTCCGCCAGACTTTACATTTACGTGTGGTAGCATTCAATTCCACCAGCGGCACGCCACCTGCAAGTCCCCGCAGAAAACTGTCCGTCACAGGTTTATTAACGGTAACAATATATTCTTTTTCATGCATATTTCCGGCACGCATAATGCGGTTTACAATATCACCATTGTTTGTCATAAGCAATAATCCTTCGGAATCTTTGTCCAGTCTTCCAATTGGATAAATCCGTTTGGGATAGTTGATATAATCCACCACATTATTTTTTTCTCTCTTTTCTGCGGTACACACTACTCCTGTCGGTTTATGAAATGCCAGAAGTATCATTTCATCTTCTTTTTTTACCGGCTTTCCACAAAAAAGAACCGTCTGTCCCGGCAATACTTTTGCCCCCATGGATGCAGCCACACCGTCTATTGTCACATTTCCGGCTTCCACCTGGCGGTCTGCCTCTCTTCTGGAACACACTCCTGCCTCGCTGAGATATTTATTGATTCTGACTGCCTCCTGCATTTTTCACCTTTCTCTTTCTGCACAAAAGCGGAGACTTCTTTTTAAAGTCTCCGCCATTTTTACTATGACAACAAGTCTGTTGCTGGAATCCTGCTACACATCATATATTCAGTAGTTACTGCAACAGGGAAGTTTTAATATATCCGGTCTGACCATTCCATGTCACCTTTGTCCAGCCTTCTGCATAACTCATGACCACCGTTACTTTCTCGCCTGTAAATGCGGTTCCTATCTTGCTGTCTGACTCACTCATTCCAGAACGTACATTTACAGAATCCTTTAATGTAATAACTGTTCCCTCTGCTATGAAATCACCTGCAGATGTCTGTTCATCATTACCACCATTATCTGTTTGTCCATTGTCTGCTTCAGAATCAGCATTCTTTGTAGTCAGATATTCTGTTTTGATATATCCGGTCTGACCGTTATAATTAACAATACTCCACTCACCATCTGTACCTGTTCTTGTAAGTGCTGTACCCTGCTCTAACGTACCAAGTTTTTCTGATTCGGTATCTGCTGCTGCCCTTACATTTACCGTATCTACTGCATAAACTGTATCCGGTTCGCTCTGCGTCGGTCCATTTTCCTCAGGCTGGTCTGTATTCTCTTCCGGCGTTTCAGTCTGCTCTGCCTCCGTTGTTTCTTCCGGTACCTGCTGCTCAGTACTTTCTGTTTCGGTATTCTGGCTTACAATCGTACCTGCCCACTCAGTGATTGCATTCGGAATTGTCGTCTGGATCATCTCGCTCAGCTTATCATCTGACGCAACTGCCGTGTCATATTTGTCCTGGACTTCTTTCTGGAGTGAATTGACATCTTCACTTCCCTCATACTCACTGATCAGGTTCTGGATGCTTGTATCTAACGCATTTTCTTTTATCTTTAAATTGTACTGGCTGTAAAGGTTATCAATATATACACTGCCATCATCATTCGTGCGCACATAGAAGAAATCCAGTCCCGGTGCAACTGTATCTACATCCTTAAATTTTACTTCCACATAAACAGACACAAGATATGAAGATGCATCAAGCCCCTGTTTGGTATAACATTTGATATTCTGGTATGCATCAACATACTGACTGAATACAGAAATATAGCTTTTCTCATTTTCTGACAATGGAGTGGCGATTGTCTGAAGAGTATCCGTATCTCCTGCTGCATATGCGGTGTAATACTGGTTGATTAATGTATTTACATCCTCATATGCATCCACTTCAAATTCCTGCACTGCATCATTCGATGCCTCTGACGTAACTTCTGTTGCCGCAACATCCTGTCCGTTCTGTGACTGTTTCGGTGATCCGGCTTTCACTAAAATAAGCACAAGTGCAAGGAATAATACACCTGCTGTGATATACCGGACATTCTGTTTTATGAACATAAGGATCTTATTTGTCCCACTATTTTCTGTTTTATTACCTGTCTCTTTATTTTCTGTATCATTTTTTAATTTATCATCAACATTCGAAGAAGCCATTGTATTTTCCATCCCTTTCCATTTGTTATATAAAACTTCACAAAAATATGTAACAGGCGAAACATATAGTATGCCGCCTGCTATCTGACTGTCAAAATGCACCCGGCGGGAATCGAACCCGCATTGCCGGAGTCGGAGTCCGGTGTTCTATCCATTAGACTACGGTTGCCTGCTCTTACTATTCATATAAGGGATCTACAACGCAAAAACACTTTTTCACGCACGTTTTATCATAACAGACCCTAAAATAATTGTCAACAAAAAATGCCGGCACAGGTTACCGTGTCATTCCGCACGCTTGTATTTTCCTGTTCTCCGGCATTTCTTAAAATTTAATGAAGATCTTTTAATATACGATTCAGAAGATCCTTTTTTTCACTATCCGATTCTTTTCCTATCATAACTGCCACCCAGACGGCAGTCCCCGATATTTTTTCTTTTTTCAGGAAACAGATATCCTCTGTGCTCTGACTGTCTTCGCGGTACCTGCTTACAATCCGGTTTAATTCTGAGAAAATTTCTATCAGCCTGTCGAAATCATTTTCCCTCTCCAGGATCATTGTTTCTCCATGGCACCTTTCCTCCCCTGCGGTTGCAATGATCTGCATACAAAGATGCAATTCACCTGTGATATCCGACGCCTCCATCAATACATCCGGCCGCATTTCTCTTGTTTCCAGAAAAATCTTTTTTGCCAGATCAACATCACGTTTTCTGAAACATTCGGCAAGTCTTTGTTTTAATTCACCTGTTTCTGCCTTTTCTCCAAGCATTCCCACCTTACATTCATACACACGCAATTTCTTAACGGTAACCCAAACAAGCAATAGAAATTCAGAAATAAATCCAAATACTCTTTTATGGTAGGCATCTTCTCCCGTCTCCAGTTCAATCCGCTCTGCCACTTCAAAAAAAATGGAAAACAGCCAGGACGCATATTCATCAAATAATTTTTTTGATGTGACAAGAATATTTCCAAAATAAGTCTGTCTGCCATTTACCAGCGTGTCAAACGCATCTGCATATTCCGGGTATTTCTCTGCTATGACTTTTCCTGTCATTTCAAGCGCCCGTATATTATGATTTGCCGAAAATCCATCATAGTAAGAATTATTTAACTGAACCTTTTTCGTTGTGACCAGGTCATATTTCTTTAACAGTTCCCGGTATTCCGCCTCCGTATAAATCTGTTCCTTTTCATTGATCAGATATCTTCTGTAATGGCAGGTACCGACATAATCCACATCATGACAATTTTTCCAGATCCAGTAAAATCCTGTCAGTTCACTGTAATAACAGTTCAATGCCGAGATCTGTTCTCCTGTATCATCTCCCTGATATCCAAAATCTTCCCCACATGCCCTTCCGACATGGAGCGGTACATACAGTTTATCCGACAGCGGCGTGAATTTTTTGTGTGTCATGGTATATATGCGCATGGACATGATATGTCCCTCCTCTTTTGTGTTGTGCTCTGCATAAATAAACTATAACACAATTATCCTTCTTTTTTAACCGATCCCATGTTCTTTTTTTATCATCTCTTTCATTTCATTCAAAATGTCTGCCGAATTTTTTAACTGGATTTTTTCTTCATCATCCAGCGAGATCGGTATCACATCCTCCACTCCGTCTTTTCCAACAATGGCAGGCATACTGATCACGACGTCCTCCATCCCATAAATGCCACGCATCATGGATGATACCGGCAGGATCGACTGTTCATTTCTTATGATACATTCACAGATCCTCTTTACCGCCATTGCGATTCCATAATACGTGGCGTGTTTCCGTTCAATGATCTCGTAAGCACTGTTTCTTACTTTTTCATAGATACGGTTTTCTGATTCTTCATGCATAAAATGTCCCCGCATTTCACAGAAATCGCTAAGTCTCACACCTGAAATATTTGCATTTGACCATGCTGCAAGTTCACTGTCTCCATGTTCGCCGATGATAAACGCATGTACACTGCGGTTGTCCACCCCTAAATGCTCCCCGATCAGATATTTTAACCGGGCAGTATCAAGCACCGTTCCCGAGCCGATCACACGGTGTTCCGGAAAACCAGAGAGCTTTAATGCCGTATAGGTAAGAATGTCTACCGGATTTGACACGATAAGGAGGATTCCCTCACAGTCTCTCTTTGCAATTTCCGGAATGATCTGTTTATAAATTTCTACATTTTTGTGGATCAGATCAAGCCTCGTCTCATCCGGCTTCTGGTTTGCTCCTGCCGTGATGATAATGATCCCTGCATCTGTGATATCATCATAATCCCCGGCATATATTTTTACCGGTCTTGCAAATGGAAGTCCATGGCTTAAATCCATTGCTTCTCCCTCTGCCTTTGCATGATCTGCATCGATCATAACCATTTCTGAAAAAATACCGCTCTGCATCAGCGCAAATGCCGATGATGCACCTACAAATCCGCAGCCGATCATCGCTGCTTTTCTGATATTCATTTTTCCCATATGATTTTCCTGCTTTCTGCCATGTAAACATGGCTTTTTTTATAATATTTCCTGATCGCAGAAAAATTTATACATAAAAAGGGATGCCGCCATATGACGACATCCCTTTATGATCCATGACAATAAAATGTTTACGGATCATTCATTCTATTATTTCAGGCAACAACATCCTCAAACTGTGAATTATAAAGATTTGCATAAAATCCGTTTTTCGCAAGCAGTTCTTCATGATTTCCCTGTTCCACGATATCCCCATCCTTCATGACAAGGATCAGATCTGCATTACGGATCGTTGATAATCTGTGTGCAATGACAAAACTGGTTCTGCCACGCATCAGGTTATCCATTGCCTTCTGGATCGTAACCTCAGTTCTCGTATCAACCGAAGAAGTTGCCTCATCGAGGATCAAAATCTTATTATCTGCAAGAATTGCCCTTGCGATCGTAAGGAGCTGTTTCTGTCCCTGTGAAACATTGCTTGCATCCTCATTTAATTCCATCTGATAACCACCCGGAAGCGTCTTGATAAAGTGATCGGCATGTGCTGCTTTCGCTGCCGCGATCACTTCCTCATCCGTGGCATCTAAACGACCGTAACGGATATTTTCCATGATCGTTCCTTTAAACAGCCATGTATCCTGCAATACCATTCCAAACGCATCCCTTAATTCCCTGCGGTTAAACTCTCTTACATCATGACCGTCTAATTTGATAGAACCGCTGTTTACATCATAAAAACGCATTAAAAGTTTTACCATCGTGGTCTTTCCTGCTCCGGTCGGACCTACAATAGCGATCTTCTGTCCCGGTTTTACATGAGCACTGAAATCTTTGATGATCGTCTGATCCGGATTATAGCCAAACTGTACATGATCAAAATCAACCGTTCCTGTCACTGTACTCACATCTGCCGGATTTTCTGCAGTCTGATCTTCCTCTTCCTCATTTAAAAAATCAAACACACGCTCGGATGCTGCCGCCATCGACTGCACCTGGTTGATGACCTGTGCTATCTGCTGGATCGGCTGCGTAAAGTTTTTTACATACTGGATAAATGCCTGGATATCACCGATTGTGATCGTTCCACGGATCGCAAACAGTCCACCGGATAATGCCACGGCTGCATAGCCAAGGTTTCCGACAAACATCATGATCGGCTGCATCATTCCGGACAAAAACTGGGATTTCCATGCTGACTGATACAGAATTTCATTTGTACGGTTAAATTCATCGATCGTATCTTTTTCACGGTTAAATGCTTTGATAACTAAATGTCCGCCATAAACTTCCTCGACCTGTCCGTTGATGTGGCCTAAATATTCCTGCTGGTCTTTGAAGTATTTCTGGGAATTCTTAACCACAAATGAGATCAGTGCCATGGAGATTGGCAGGATCACGATCGCGATCAGTGTCATCAGCGGAGAAATACTGAGCATCATGATCAGTACACCGATCAAAGTAGCAACCGATGTAATGATCGTTGTGATACTCTGGTTTAATCCCTGACCTAAAGTATCGACATCATTGGTGATCCTTGATAAAACCTCTCCATAAGTACGGCTCTCAAAATATTTCATCGGCATGCGGTTGATCTTTTCAGAGATTTCTTTACGCATCCGGTAACAGATCTTCTGTGTCACACCTGTCATGATCCAGCCCTGGATAAAGTTAAAAGCTGCACTACACACATAAAGTCCAAGCACAAACAAAAGAATCTGTCCGATATAAGTAAAATCAATGCCTCCAGTGCCCTGAATCTTTGCCATCAGTCCTTCAGAAAGCGCTGTTGTTGCTTTTCCTAGAATTTTAGGGCCGATTACATTAAATACCGTAGAAGCTGCCGCAAAAATCATGACCACAATAATCGCTGCTTTAAAACTTCCAATATAAGATAACAGTTTTCCTAAAGAACCTTTTAAATCTTTTGGTTTTTCTCCCGGCTGCATGCCATGTCCCATCGGTCCTCTGCCACGGCGCTGCATTCCTGTTCTTTCTCTTTCATTACTCATTGACAGACACCTCACTTTCCTCGATTCCAAGTTCTTTTGCAGAAAGCTGTGAACGTGCGATCTGCCGATAGGTCTCACAATTTTTCAGCAATTCCTCATGTGTACCTTTTCCGACGATTCTGCCATCATCCAGTACAAGGATCTGTTCTGCATGCAGGATCGTACTGATTCTCTGTGCCACAATGATTACCGTACTGTCCTTAACTTTTGATGCAAGTGCCTTTCGAAGTGCTGCATCCGTCTTTAGATCAAGTGCAGAAAAACTGTCGTCAAACACATAGATCTTTGGCTGTTTTGCAATCGCACGTGCAATGGCAAGACGCTGTTTCTGTCCTCCGGAGACATTGCTTCCACCCTGTGCGATATCGCTGTCATATTTTTCCTGTTTTTCTTCGATAAAATCTGTTGCCTGCGCGATTGCTGCTGCTTCTTTGATTTCCTCATCCGTAGCATCCCGCTTTCCAAAACGCAGGTTCGAAGCAATCGTACCGGAAAACAATACACCTTTCTGCGGTACAAAACCAATCTCTTCTCTCAAATCTTCCATGCGGATATTCCGGATATCCTGACCATCTAGTGTAACACTTCCGTCCGTAACATCATAAAGCCGCGGGATCAGATTGACCAGTGTAGATTTTCCGCATCCGGTACTTCCGATGATCGCCGTTGTCTTACCTGGCTCTGCAGTAAAATCAATATCTTCAAGTACATCTGCCTCTGCACCCGGATAACGGAAGCTGACATGTGAAAAACGGATCACTCCTTTATGTTCTTTTAACTCTTCCGGAGTCTTTGCATCCTCTATGGAAGATTCTGTATTGATAACCTCATCGATGCGCTCTGCTGCGACTGCTGCACGCGGAAGCATGATAGACATTGCTGTCAGCATCAAAAATGCCATAACGATCATCATCGCATACGTAATAAATGCTGTCATCGATCCAACCTGCATAGAACCTGCATCAATCTTATGAGCTCCTACCCATACGATACCTACGGTCAGAAGATTCATGATCAGCATCATTCCAGGCATCATAAATGTCATGACACGGTTCGTAAACAGCATTGTTTTTGTCAGGTCTTTATTCGCATCATCAAAACGCTTTTCTTCCTCTGTCTCCCTGCCGAATGCACGGATAACAGAAAGTCCTGTCAAAATCTCCCTTGATACCAGATTGATCTTATCCACAAGTTTCTGCATCAGTTTAAAACGAGGCATCGTAACTGCCATCAATACCATAACATATCCGAGGATCACAAGGATTGCAAGAATAATGATCCATCCCATTCCTGCTCCCGTCTGGATGATTTTTAAGACACCACCGATACCAAGGATCGGCGCATATGCAACCATACGGATCATCACGGCAGAAACCATCTGGATCTGCTGGATATCATTGGTACTTCTTGTGATCAGGGATGCCGTGGAAAAACGATCCATCTCCGCATTCGAAAAACGTACCACACGTCCGAATATTTTTCCTCTGAGGTCACGTCCGATCCCTGCACCGATACGTGCACCAACAAATCCTACCAGAACCGTTGCAACCCCCATAAGCAGCGCCATCGCAACCATTCTTCCTCCGGCTGACCAGAGGTAAGATGTCTGTATCTTATCAATATCCAACCCTGCCTGCGTATCGCAGTTAACCGCATAAGCAATTCCCATTGATTTTACCAGGGAGCTTCCCATCGTATCAATCGTATCGGAAACGGTATCACGCATAGATAAGATCTGGTCTTCTGTCATTGCCCCGGATGCTTTCATGGCCGAAAAAATCGTGCGCATATCCACGCAATTTGTGGCTACGGTATTTCCATCATCATCCTCTATCTCTTTTTCAAAAGAAGTAAGCGGCACGCCCATGGACTCCCCGATCTGTTCAATGCTCATATTATCAAGCATTGCCTGATCCATTCCGGTCTGTTTTGCCACACTCTCTTTAAAGGTCTGCTCATCCACCGATGACATCTGATAATTCATCAGGAGTGGTAAAAGCAGTGCATCATCCAGCTCCTCTAACTGTTTTTTATCTGTAACAGTCAGACGGTAAACCTCTCCATCCTGTTCGTAGCTGTTCTCCCAGCTTTCTTTTTCCTCATCTGTCATAAAAAGCTGTACTAATGTAAATTCATCTTCTGTTACTGCTTCCGGCAGTACATGCTCCACACCTTTGTTCTGGATACCGACATCAATAATATCCGATGTATATGCCGGAAGTGACAGATCACACCATGCCTGAACAATCAACAGCGCGATTACTATGATCAATCCCTTCCAGTATGGGAGCATATTTTTAAATATTTTGCTCATATTCTACTCTCCTTTTTGTCTCATTTTCCGGTCTGCAATTTCTTCTTTGGCTGCCTCATACAGTTCGTTCAGACAGTCTATCATACCTTCCATATCATCCCTGTCCATTTTTGAAATAACCGCATGTGCAAAATTACTCATGATCTGCTCGCACTCCTCTGTTTTCTTTTTCCCGGAATCTGTCAGTTTCACATACGTATTTCGTCTGTCCGCCTTATTGACATCACGCTCAATATATCCTTTATCCTCTAATGTCTTTAAGGTACGTGAAACTGCGGGTCCCTTCGCTTTCAACTTCGCAGTCAGTTCAGATACCGTCAGTTCTTCCTTTCCCATTTCCCCGTTGCAATGCCTGATCGCCAACATCGTCATACCTTCAATTTTGGTGATATCCGGCACAAGATCGCCCATATGCAGTTTATGGAACTGATACAGTGCAGAGAAAAATCTTGTAAATAAATCATCCATTTTTGTTTTTCTCACCTCGTTATTTAACATTGTTATGTATTCTCCTTGTTATTTATTTACAGTGGCATATATTAACACAGGGAAGATACTACGTCAAGTATCTTCCCTGCACTTTATCCATTCTTTATATTTTCTTTATATTCTTTTTTTATTTTTACTCACACACCTGATGCATCATATCAATTGTCCGTCTCATTTCTTCGAGATCAAACTGCCCCGGTGCACTTTTCTTTTTATGTGATGCAAACGTCACGCAGGAGCCAAATGTCTCCCCGCTTACTCTGCTGATCTCACCTAATTTTCCCATTGCCACAGTGATAATCGGAGTTTCTTTGTTTTCACAGTGAAATTCAGATGTGACCGCAAGAAGTCTTAAAACATCCTCCGGCGTTTTGGGAGTTACAACCAGTTTGACAATATCCGCTCCGCCTTCACACATACGGTCCAGCAGCATCCGCATAACTTCCATCTGTGGTGTTTCTTCCAGGTCATGATGTGATGCTACGATTTTCTTCCCTTTTTTCTGAATTTTCCGGATCTGCCTTGCAGTGTGTTCCTCCTCAAAAAATTCCAGATCGATCAGATCCACACATTCTGATTCTGTCGCAAGATCATGCAGATCTGTTAATGTTTCCCGGTCAACCGATGCCATTCCACCCTGTTTTGCAGTACGAAATGTATATAAAAACAATTTTTTCTTTAGCAAAGGCGCTGCCTGCTGCAATATCTCCCGCACTTCATTATAATCCGTAAAATGTTCAAATGCATCCAGCCGCCATTCGATCATGTCTGCAGCGGATTCTGCAAGATATTCTATTTCATTTATAACTTCCTCTTTTGTTTTTTCAAGCACCGGAACACAGACCAGCGGACGCCCCGTTCCAACTTCGGTTTCTCTTATTTTCATGCCTGACACCTCCCATTACCTCTTACGTCATTGCTATAATTTTCATTATAACCATCACTTCTCTGTTATGCAAATATTTGACATCTTCTGCAATATCATTTAATATATTTTTGATTTTATCAAATACAAGAGACAGCGCATGTACTTTGGCGCTTAGAATGGAGTTTTATTATGAGTTTTATATTTTTAAACCAGCTTCCTTCTCCGGCAGAGATCAAACATGATTTTCCGCTGTCAGAAGAATTAAAACAGTTAAAAAAAGAACGCGATGCCATGATCTCTGACGTCATCACAGGAAAAGATGACCGGTTTTTAGTTATCATCGGACCTTGTTCTGCTGACAGGGAAGACGCAGTCTGCGATTATGTCAGCCGCCTCACAAAAATTCAGGAGGATGTTGCTGACCGCCTGATCATCATTCCACGCGTTTATACAAATAAGCCCCGTACTACCGGCGAAGGCTACAAAGGTATCGCATCCCAGCCAGATCCTGAAAAAGCACCGGATATGATCGAAGGTCTGATCGCCATGCGAAAAATGCACATCCGTGCGATCAAAGAGAGCGGTTTAACCTGTGCAGATGAGATGCTTTATCCGGAAAACTGGGGATATGTAGAAGATCTTCTCTCCTATGTCGCTATCGGCGCACGTTCTGTTGAAGACCAGCAGCATCGTCTGACCGTCAGCGGTTTTGATGTTGCATCAGGTATGAAGAACCCGACCAGTGGTGATTTCTCCGTTATGCTCAACTCCGTATATGCAGCGCAGCACCCACATCATTTTGTATACCGTGGCTATGAAGTCGAGACAAGCGGTAACCCTCTTACGCATGTTGTTCTGCGCGGTGCAGTCAGCAAACACGGCAACTCCACACAAAATTATCATTATGAGGATCTGATCCGTCTGTGCGACATGTATGAGAAAATGGATCTTGTAAATCCGGCAGCCGTTGTGGATGTAAACCATTCCAACTCCGGCAAAAAACACAAAGAACAGATCCGTATTGTAAAAGAAGTCATGCACAACCGTCAGGTTTCTTCTGAGATCAGAAAAATGGTCAAAGGTGTCATGATCGAAAGTTATATTGAGGAAGGTTCCCAGAAGATTGGCGAACATATCTACGGAAAATCTATCACAGATCCATGCCTTGGCTGGAAAGATTCCAAAAATCTCATTTACACGATCGCAGATATGTGCAATTAATTGATACCTTCTGATAGTATAAATACTACATAAAAAAGAGGAACTCCAAATCTGTGGGTTCCTCTTTTATAGTCTGCATCTTTTTTAACTGTTATCCTCTTGGATGTGCTTTTAAATATACCTCTCTTATTCTTCCCTGTCCCATCTGCGAATAAATCTGTGTCGTTGAGATATCAGAATGACCTAACATCTCCTGGACAGATTTTAAATCCGCTCCATTGCTGATCATATGTGCCGCAAATGAATGTCTTAATGTATGAGGTGTGATCTCCGATTCGATCCCCGCCTTTTTCCCATAAAACTTGATCAGCTTCCAAAAACCCTGACGGCTCATGGCACCACCGGTACAGTTTGTAAACAGCCACGGACAGTCTTCCTGGCTGACCAGATGTTCTCTTCCATCCTGTATATATTTTGCTAATGCTTCCTTTGCAACATTTCCAAAGGGAATAATACGTTCTTTGTGGGTGTCCGTACAGATCACATACTCCATCTGAAGATTCAGATCCGAAATCTTCAGTGATATCAGCTCCGACACGCGTATCCCTGTTGCATAAAGCAGTTCCAACATCGCTTTATCCCGCAGTTCCTTCGGAGTATTGCCGGATGGCTGCTCCAGTAAGAGTGTCACCTCTTCCGTGGTCAGAATGCGTGGCATTGTTTTTTCAATCTTAGGTGCTTTCAACCTCCATGCCGGATCTGCTTCAATTCTCCGCTCCCGCTCAAGGAAATGAAAAAAAGCCTTCATTGATGCTATACTTCTCGAAACAGTCGCTGGTTTCCGTCCCTCGCGCTCTAAAAACATAACATATGCATTCAGATTTGTCTCTGTAACAGCAGCTGCATCACATATATTCTGCCCTGCCAGATATTCATTCAGTTTACGAAGATCACGCTCATAAGAAACCTCTGTATTCTTCGATGTCTGTTTTTCATTGTGAATATATTCTATAAAATCCATAATGTCACGTGTCATGTTTTTTCCTGACTTTCTTTTTATCCTGTGTATTTTTTCATTATAATAACAAGCAAACTAAAAAGCAATCTTTTCAAAATTTTTTTACAAGCATCTTAAGGATCGGATTATTGATATAAGTTTCCGCAAAAACACCGCCAACCATCAGTGCAACTGCTACTCCATAAAACGAGACAGATTCAAATATTTTTTTCATGCGGCTTTTCAGATCACAGTTAAATGATCGATGCGGAATTTCGCTTTTTCCACAGAACCTGCACCATAGCACCGCTGCCACATATAAAAATGCATGCGGGAAAACACTGACGAACGCAAATGCAACACCCCGGATTCCAAGATCTGCAATCGCCATTGTAAGGAAAAACCCAAAAGTTCCTGTCAGCAGGCACAAACATGCTGTTGATGCCACCACGTATCCACACCATTCTCCAAGCAAAAAAGAGAAAAAAGCAAACTTTCCCCTTTTCCAAAACAACTGCCAGAATAGTCTTTCCAGCGAAATACTGCTATATGCAAACTGTTCTAAAATCCATATGTTTAATATCCGGCAAAGATTCCCTTCTTTGTACTTTAACAGGTTTGCAAGAAAAACACCTGCAAAAAACACCGCAAAAAACAGGAATCCTTCTTTTTTCATGCACACCGCACATCCTTTTTCTTTAGTTTATGCGTTTTTCTCCTGATTCAGAAGATTTTTGTATGCAAGAAGTGCAGAAACTGTTTTCGCATCCTGTAATTTTCCATCATAGATCATCTGACACAATTCATCTATCTCATATGCCTCAACATCTATAAACTCTCCCTCATCTAAATGCTGATGACCCGGTTTTAAATTGCGTGCCAGATACACATCAATGAACTCATTGCAAAATGCTACTGTGGTCTTAAGGGATAAAAGACGCGTGAGATCATCACTGCGATATCCTGTCTCCTCTTCTAATTCCCTTGCTGCACATACTTTTGTGTCTTCTGTGACACTATCTCTCGATCCTGCCGGTATCTCAAGTGTCATTCGGTCGATCGCATTCCGGTACTGACGTACCATCAGAATCTTTCCATCTTCTCTCACCGGTACAACTGCTGCTGCACCTTTTCTGTGCGAGATAAAATCCCATTCCTCAAGTTTTCCGTCCGGAAGCTGCATGGTATCCGTATATATATCCAGAATTGCTCCATTTTTTACCAGTTCTCTTTTTATTCTCTTGACCTGTTTATCCATAATGATATTCCTCCACAAATCCTGTCTTCTTTTGTTCTTATTCTTTCTGCTGTTATTTTACCACCCGCTTCGTCTATTTTCCATCAGTTTTTTATATCCTGACATCAGATAAATAAAGTGTTAAAACTTTCCCATTCTCTTTTCAAAAAGGATTAAAGAATGCGCAAATATCTCCTCCATATAACGAATACTGTTATACTGATAACATCTTATCTACAGGGAGGAGACCAGCTATGACAATTGCTGAAATTATTTTTTCTATTATCGGTATTGGCATTATGATCGGAGGTTTTGTTTACGGAATTTATGATTCCTACTGTCAGTCGAAAAAATATCGTACATCCAAATAATAGAATGACATTATATTATCCAAGAAAGAATCCTGCCCGGAGGGCTTTTTATGTAATAGGTAATTTCAACGAATTTACCTATTACATAAAAAACAGACCGCACATATCTGTGTGCAGTCTGTTTTTTCAACCTTCTTTTGCTGTTATGCCATCATCTGCATGCCATTTACACTCGTCTGGCTCTCTAACATCCGGTATCCTACCCTCGGGATCGTTGTTATATACTCCGGTTCCAATGGAGATCTTTCGATTTTTTTTCGGATATTTGTCATATTAACACGAAGTATCCTGCTGTTCTGCTCTGCATACGGTCCCCATATTTTTTCCAAAAGCATCTGGTATGTTACAACCGTGCCAGCATTTAACGCAAGACTTTCTATGATCCGATACTCCACTGGCGAAAAATGAATTTCCATACCTCCAAGCAGAACTTGTCTTTTTGTGAAATCAACTTTAAGATTTCCTGCCTCATAGTATGTATGTGCACCTGTCGAAATTCTTCTTCTCAATGCCGAAAAAATCCGTGCTGCCAGTTCCTTTTCATGAAACGGCTTTACCATATAATCATCTGCTCCGGCATATAATGCCTCTACTTTATCAAGATAGCTGTTCTGTTCAGATAAAACAATAATCGGAGCATCCGTCCACTCCCTAAACCATTGAATTAATGCCAGTCCCTCCATATCAGAAAATTTATTATCCATCAGGATCAGATCCGGGCAGATACCGGTACTCATCTCCATCCCCTGTTTTCCTTTTCCCGCAGTATATATCTTATAATTTTCTTTTTCCATTGCCCTGCGGATCAAATAGGAAATACTCGCATCTTCATCAATCAGTAATATTTTTGCTCTGTCACTTATTCTGTTTTCATTCACGTTAAAACGCCTCCTGTAATATATTTTTATTTGATTACAGGAAAATGTTTTGCCTTCTTTCCATCTACCAGATGGATATATTTGATATTCTGCCACAGCATGATCATATGGCTGCCAAAACGCTTCAATGCCATATGCAAAATAACAGCCGGTATCACAATAAGTACGTATACTTCTACAAGAAAACGTAAAATCTGAAACCTGCTCTGTCCCTGTTCTCCAAGAACGGCATCGCTCTGCGTTGTTCGCGCAAATGCGGATGCCGGTATATTTTCAGGAACGTTACACGCCTGATGTTCCGCTATCCCCGGCTCCATCAGCCAGTCTGTCTGATATTGCTCTATTCTGCCATCAGGCAGTATATCTGCAGCCAGCTTTAAACTCTGTGATGTCTTTTCCAAATGCAGTGTGTCTGTCTGTGGTAAAAACTGAAAGAAAGATATGATCATAAATCCGATCAGAAGGAATAAAATCCACTTATGTTTTTTCACACTCTGCATTTGCCACACCACCTTTCTTTCGCTCTTTTTCAGATGTATTTTAACATATATTTTACATTCTGGCACTATTTTTTTAGGATTTTATCTTCATGGATATGGAATTATGGATTGCAATTTCCATATATACAAGAAAGAATCCTGCCCGGAGTTTTTTTGATTCATAGGACATGAGATTTCCTATGAATCAAAAAACTGCCGTACCGGTCATTTCTGACTCTGGTACGACAGTCTCTTTATTTTTTTCCAATAATAAAATGCACGTTCTGTAAACATTCTATTACCATGAACAATGGCCTGCACGCTTCGCGAGCAAAACTATTGTCACGAATCATTTCGCATAATCCGTTACTCTTGATTCTCGAATAACATTTACCTTAATCTGTCCCGGATATTCCAATTCAGCCTCGATCTGTTTTGAAATATCACGTGCAAGCAATACCATATCGGCATCGCTGATCTGTTCCGGAACAACCATGATTCGAATCTCCCTGCCCGCCTGAATAGCAAAGGATTTTTCTACACCCTTAAATCCGTTAGAAATATCTTCTAACTGTTTCAGTCTGTTTGAATATGTTTCAAGTGTCTCTCTTCTGGCACCTGGTCTTGCTGCACTGATCGTATCTGCAGCCTGAATGATACATGCAATTAATGACTCCGGTTCTACATCACCATGATGCGCTTCTACCGCATTGATGATAATTGGTGATTCCTTGTATTTTCTACATAAATCCACACCGATCTGAATATGGGAACCTTCCATATCATGGTCGACAGATTTACCGATATCATGCAATAATCCTGCCCGTTTTGCAGTTCTTACATCTACACCAATCTCAGCAGCAAGTAATCCGGAAAGCTGTGCTACTTCAATAGAATGTTTGAGAGCATTTTGTCCGTAGCTCGTCCGGAATTTCATTCGTCCTAAAAGACGTACAAGTTCTGGATGAATTCCATGAACACCAACCTCTAAAGTTGCCGCCTCACCTTCCTCACGAATCATTGTCTCGACTTCTTTCTGAGCCTTCTCAACCATTTCTTCGATTCTTGCCGGATGAATACGTCCATCCACAATCAGTTTTTCCAAAGCAATTCTGGCAACTTCTCGACGAATCGGATCAAAACCTGATAAAATTACCGCCTCAGGAGTATCATCAATGATCAGGTCAACACCTGTCAACGTTTCTAAGGTACGGATATTACGTCCCTCACGTCCGATGATTCTTCCTTTCATTTCGTCATTTGGAAGCTGAACAACAGAAATCGTCGTCTCGGCAACATGATCTGCAGCACACTTCTGAATTGCAGTGACTACATACTCTTTTGCCTTCTTATCAGCTTCTTCCTTTGCCTTGTGTTCCATTTCTTTGATCAATTTTGCAGTATCAATTTTAACGTCTTCTTCAACAGTCTTTAAGAGATAATCCTTTGCCTGTTCGGAGGTTAAACCGGAGATCCTTTCCAGTTCTTTCACACGCTCTTCATTGAGCTTTGCGACCTGCGCTTTCTGTCTGTTGATCTCTTCTTCCTTGGCTGCAAATCCCGCCTCACGTTTTTCGATCGCTTCTAACTTTTTGTCCAGATTTTCCTCTTTCTGAACAATGCGTCGTTCACTGCGTCCGATCTCTGCTCTCCGCTCTTTTACCTCCTTGTCTAAGTCATTCTTGACACGGATGGATTCTTCCTTCGCTTCAAGCATTGCTTCACGCTTCTTGGTCTCTGCCGTCTTTACCGCTTCATCAATGATCTCACGCGCTTTTTCATCTGCATTTCCAATCTTAGCCTCTGTTACTTTTTTATAGTAAGCAGTTGTGACGAAATATACAACGACCGCGGTAACCAGTAGAGTGATCACAACAGCGATAATCACACTTCCCACAGGAGCACCTCCTTTATTAAATTTTCATTGTACATATAACATTAAAACATGGATTGTTATCTGTCATAATTACAACATATAAATTTTATTCTATTTTAATATTTATGTCAAGTAGATAACTGTTCAATGTGCATAATATTGCATTTTTATTTTGCTCCAATACAACATATTGTACCAAAAATCCAGGTTTTACTGCATTCTTATTCCTCGTATCCGTCCCAGATCTTCATAACATGTAAAATATCGCTGCCCTTAAATCCACGACGCATCAGATACTGGTATGTTTTTTGCTTTTCTTTGCGATCACATTCCTTTGGATCATAATGCTTCTTCTCTAAAAGCTGACGGATCTTTATCTGTTCATCACTGTCAAACGCTTCATCCAGCGCCTGTTCTATCACGTTTTTATCAATTCCTTTTGTTAAAAGATCTATTTTTAATTTCTGACGGCTCTTCCTCTTCTGCTGATATGAAATATAATTTGTTGCATAACGCAGATCATCAATATAATGATATTTTTTTACATAATCTATTGCAAGATCCACACAGACAGCAGGATATCCATTCTGCATCAGTTTATCTCTCAGCTGATGCTCTGTCCTGTCCATTCGTTCCAACAGAAACATTGCGCGTTTCTTTGCCCTTGTTCCAAGTATTTCATAAATGATCTCATCATATTTTTCCCGGGATATGACAGTTTGCTCCTGTAAACCTAATTTTCTTACCTCACCTTTATATAAAAGGACTTCCATCCCGTTGTCAAAACGAATGGAAGTCCTTCCTTTTTCCCGGGGAATTACTTCAGTGACAAGTAACTCCTGCATCTTTTATTCCTCCGCTTCTGATGACGCAGCCTTCTCGATCGCCTCAGCTTTTTTTGCAATCGCTTCAGCAGCCTTTATACTCTGTGCCTCAGTCTCGTTTTCCTTTGCTTCTTCAGATTCTTCGGTTCCGTCAACCTTTAACATCTCTCTGACTTTTGCCTCAATCTCCTCACAGATCAGTGGGTTATCTTTCAGATACTGCTTTGCATTCTCACGTCCCTGGCCAATCTTATCTCCATTATATGCATACCATGCTCCGGACTTGTTAACAACCCCTTTATCTGCCGCAAGGTCTAAGATATCACCTTCTCTTGAAATACCCTGTCCAAACATGATATCAAACTCTGCTTCACGGAATGGTGGTGCCACCTTATTCTTAACGATCTTTACTCTGGTACGGTTTCCAACAACCTCCCCGCCCTGCTTTAATGCCTCAATCCTTCTGACATCCATACGGACAGAGGAATAAAACTTTAACGCACGTCCACCGGTCGTTGTCTCTGGGTTACCGAACATTACACCTACTTTTTCACGTAGCTGGTTGATAAAGATAACCACACAGTTTGACTTGCTGATAACAGAAGTCAGCTTACGAAGTGCCTGGCTCATCAGTCGTGCCTGAAGTCCTACATGTGAATCACCCATATCTCCATCAATCTCTGCCTTTGGAACAAGTGCTGCCACGGAGTCAACGATCACAATATCTACCGCACCGGAACGCACCATGGTCTCAGTGATCTCAAGTGCCTGTTCTCCGCAGTCCGGCTGTGATATGTACAAATTATCAATATCAACGCCGATATTCTTTGCATAGACCGGATCTAAGGCATGCTCTGCGTCAATGAATCCAGCAATGCCTCCTCTTTTCTGTACCTCTGCAACCGCATGCAGTGCAACTGTCGTCTTACCACTAGACTCCGGTCCATAGATCTCAATGATTCTTCCCTTCGGGAGTCCGCCTAAACCTAATGCAATATCAAGACTTAAAGAACCGGTAGGGATCGTCTCCACATTCATATGTGCGGAATTATCTCCGAGCTTCATTATAGATCCCTTGCCATACTGCTTCTCAATCTGTGAAATTGCAGCATCTAATGCTTTTAGTTTATCATTTTTTACTGCATTGATCTCTTTATATTTATCTTCCTTTGCCATTTCTTTCCTCCGTGCGAACTTATGTTCGTTTTTCTGTTCTAATAGTATTATATTTTTTCTGAAATGTCAACCATAAAATTGTCTGTATTCCCCCACACGCTCTACGACAGGTTTATGGCTGCCTGCAAAACACATTTTCCCCAACAGCACTTATTTTTATTTACAGGATTACCGGCAGATTGATGCCCGTGGATCGCCTCTTCAGGCGGTATAGATTTATATCTGACAACCTCATCGGAAATGAACTTCCTTGTCGACAAGTGTATCATAGTATACTTTCAATTACAAGTGCTTTCTTTTATTAAACAAACGCCCCGATAAATGCTGGTTTGCGGGTGACATGAGTTTCCTCGTGTAGGGTGGTTCCGGGGGTTTTCGATTGGCAAATTGCATCAAGCCGGGACTCGTTTTGTTCCGTTGTACGAAAATAAGAAAGTCTAAGTATGCCTGATTTATATTGTGGCGGAGTGACGTGTGCGTCTTAAATGTGCCATCCGGGCACATTAAGACTTGTGCTGCCGTCCGTGGCAGCACAACACTGTATTGTGAACAGGCATACAAAGACTTTCTAATTTTCTCCCAAAGTCACAAAACGAATCCTGGCTTGATGCGATTTGCCAGCCACTAAGTTGTGAACCACCCTTCGCCGGAAAACTCATTTTACAACCTTGGGGGCGTAAATTTTTAGTGTTTTGTGTCTGAATCTGATTAAAAAAGATTTCCAAATAACTATATTCAATGGTTTATTATTTGTTTGACAACACTGGCAAAAACCTCGATATATACCACTATGCCCATATTTATTGCTATACACATTTGAAAAAATATTCTGCGTTATTAATCTGGCAATTTACGAAAAATTTCATGTAATACAATGCAGCAGCTGAAAATTTTGGAAAGTCATCAGGCTAAATATTAATGATACAGCACCTTAGGATTTTAAGCATATTCTCATTCGTGCGAATATCAAAAATCCGCACTTACGCCCCCAGATTTTGAGATGAACCGCCCACCCAAATGGTGTTCACAACCTGAAGACTGGCATCTTGCGCAAAGCCGGAGCTAATTTTGTGACTTTGGGAGAAAATTAGAAAATCTTGGTGTGCCTGTCTGCACATAGTGATGTTCTGCCACGGATGGCAGAACAAGGCAGCATCGAGTCATGGATGACTCGTTGTTGCCGTTCACGTCACTCCGCGAAAATCTAATTCAGGCATACCTAGACTTTTCTTATTTTCGGACAACGGAACAAAAATTACTCCGGCTTTGCGCAAGACGCCACTCACAGACCTGCGACACACCATTTGGACGAGCGATTTATTTCATAAACAAACCAGCAATTACTGTTTTCACTTGTGCTGACATTCCATAATAATATAAAGGAGTTACTATTACTAACATATCTGCTTCGAAAAGTTCTTTTCCAATCCTATATTTTTCTTCATAGTCTTTGTCCTCTCTTTCTTTATTGCTCAAAATGAATATCATGCAGCCTGTGCACTTTCTATTTTTCTCATCCAATAACATGACTCCCTGCTCCGGGTTTTTATCAATTGCTCCGATGACTGGATGTGGCACATACATTTCTTCCAGATAAGCAACGTCCTCATCCGCTAAATGTATGTCAAGTGCACCCACTGCATCATCAATATATTTCACCTTCGTTTCCCCGATAATCGGAGACTCCACGCCTTTTGCTGCCATCTGCAGCCTCCTGCTTTGTCATCCTCTTATCCTCTCATAGTCCCATATTTCTTCTAATATAACCCCCTGACTAAGGAGTATTATACGAAACAAAGAGTCGCCTGCGACTCTTTCGTGCCCGAGTGGTGCTGTTTACAGCTAATTAAAAAGATGCTCCTTTCGGAACACCTTCATTTTACTTTCATATATATGTTATGTCTAATACCCATTATAAATTGTGAGCAATGCTTATAAGGCATTTTTAACAAACTGTAAAAATAACCGCAGTGTGTCAGCATGCGCCTGATTTTTCTTCCATACCAGAACTGAGCCCGTTTCCAGTTGTGGGGTAAACGGAATGAATCGTAACTCTCCATACATCATCCCAAGATCAAAACAAACCGCTGTCCCCACGCCTTCCTTTACCATACTGGCTGCATTCAGAATAAGATTATAAGTAGCTGCCACATCTAATTGTTCATAAATATCGCCAAACCAGTTTGCCAGTTCATTTTTTACAGAATTTCTCTGTACCATGATAAGCGGAATACCTGATAAGTCAGCAGGTGATACACTTTCTTTTACATACAACGGAGAATCCGGATTTACTAACACGCCCCATCTTTCTTTGCCCGGCATACGAATAAATTCATACTTTGATATATCAACAGGCTCTGTTAAAAGTCCAATATCGAGCAATCCTTTCTCTATACGCTCTTTAATGTCATCCGCTGTGGCACTGTATATATGAAACTGTACCAGAGGATAGATTTCTCGAAAATTTCTGATATTTTCGGATAAAATCGCCATACTTCCCGTTTCGCCGCACCCAATAAATATCTCCCCTGAAAGCATATCACCTTTATTTTTCAATTCTGAAATCGTTTTCTCTGATAATGCTGCAATCTCCTGTGCCTGCCTGCGAAGTAACATGCCATCTTCTGTCAAGGTTACGCTATGTTTTCCTATGTGAAAAAGCTGCACTCCCAATTCCTCTTCCAACTGCATGAGCTGACGGGAAAGTGTCGGCTGCGTTACATGAAGCAGTTGTGCTGCTTTTGTAATATTTTCTTCTCTGGCAACCATTAAAAAAATTTAATACTCTAAGTTCCACGCTACACCTCCGGATTTATATGCTCTTAGTATAGCAAAATCAAACGTATTTTTTAAATTAATACAATTTTACATACCGCAGCAGCCAAAACGATCACACCCTCGCACACTGTCACAAAATACCCTTCGGTATCCCCGGTAATACCGCCGAGTTCCTTTTTGCATTTTTTATAATAATACCAAAAAGTAATGCCGGCACCCACTAAAACGGCTGCACCGGTAATGCCGTCTATATATAGCATCAACACTGCTGCCGACAGTGTCTGCAAAAAAAGTGCTGCCTTTACTGTCCGTTCATGTGCCCTGCTCGTAAACATATATAAAAGTCCCTCTTTTTTAGCGCCTGGAAAGGTCACTGCTGCTATACCGCTTAGACATCTCGATAAAAAGAATCCGACTGCTGCAATTTCTATCTGCCGCACAGCATTTATTTCTGAATAAGCTCCGATATAAATCAGTTCATAAAGCACCAGACAGATCACGGAAAAAGCACCTATGTGGGAATCTTTTAAGATCTCAAGTTTCCGCTCTCTCGGCTGATAGGAATGGAATGCGTCCATCGTATCCATAAAACCATCCACATGAAATCCACCGGTAACTGCAAGCGGGATTGCTGCACCTATCATGGCAAATGCCATATTTCCAACCGAAAACTTTCCGCAGAACCACCACCAGAACATCGTGATTCCACCGATCGTTGCTCCCACCCATGGAAAAAAACAAAATGCATATTTCATTTCTTTTTCCTGCCAGGTAAACTGCGGCATTGGGATCTGCGAATACATGGAAAATGCAATGATAAATGCTTTTAATGCTGTTGTCATAATCGTCTCCATTTCCGGGTTATTTTATAAGAAGCGGGATTCCCGCAACAACCTCAACAACTGAATCTGCCATTTCTGCCAGCAACTGATTGATCTGCCCAAGATTTCTGATATATTCCGTCGTCCCCGGCTCATAAGTGATTCCGTCCTCAAAAATCTGGTTGGTTACGACCACTAAATGAGTGGTCTGATCTCTCAGATGCCTGATCTGACTGATTATATTTTGGGCACAGCTATTTGTCTCTTTCTGTTGTTTTTTTGTTATATATACATCATTTTGTTCTGCAGGATTTTCTTCCTCCATACAGCCTCTCTCCTGCTCATCTCCAGGCTCCGGAAACATCTCGTTTGCGACAAGATTGGACATACACTCCAGCAAAGCCACCGGCATGGATGATTTTCTGCCGGATTCATCCCCCACGCACATAAGAATTTCTGAAAATGCTTCGTCCACATTTATGGGACACTCCACTGTATAAAATCCCTTTCCTGCGCGCAATTTTCTGTGCCTCTCCACCCGGCGCATGCCCTCTTCTCCATACACACGCATCGTCGCAAGATAATACAACTTATGACTTTCCGCTGACAGATATCCATCACAGATTTCTGATGCGTGGTCAGCATCCGGGATTTTATTTCCAGTATCCTGATTCTTTTTCCCTGCCAGTTTCCCTGCCAGACTTTCCGCGTATTCCGACTTTCCGCTGCCGCTTGCACCTGTTACCAATATCATCATGCTTCCGTAAACCTCCGGTATGCTTCCACCCTGATATCTGAAAAAGTTGTCCTGTTGTCGTAGACAGCATGTACCGTATCCAGAAGTCCAAACATCAGAACTGCTCCTGTTCCCTCACCGAGTGCTAAAGCACCATCAATGACCGGATGTACTCCAAGTTCCTGTAAGATCAATGCCGCAGCAGGCTCTCTGCTTTTATGGGAGGCGATCAAAAAATCTTTTACCCCCGGCACCAGCCGTTCTGCAACAAGCGCAGAAACTGCGCTGATCACACCGTCTAACACAACAGGAACACCATAAACTGCTCCTCCGATACACACACCACATAAGCCGGCAATATCAAGTCCTCCAACCGAACACAGAATCCGGAATGTCTCTTTGGAATCAAACTGATATTTTTCCCGTGCTGCATTGATGACTTCTATCTTGTGCTGTAATCCCTCATCACTTAACCCTGCACCTTTTCCGGTAATATCTGCAGTCCCACAGTCCAGCAGTGCCGCAGCCACAGCACTGCTGGTTGTTGTATTTCCAATTCCCATCTCACCGGTTGCAAACAGCATCACGCCATCTTCTTTACATTTTTTGACGCTTTTAATCCCTGCTTCAATCGCAGCTAGTGCTTCCTGCTCTGTCATCGCAGGCTGTTTTAAGAAGTTTTTGGTACCAGGGCATACTTTTTTGTTCCAGACACCCTCCGGTGTTTTTTCTGCTGCGATACCAATATCGATTGGAATCACCTCGGCATTCACCTGTGCTGCCATAAGACAGACAGAACTTTTTCTTTTTCCCATGGATTCTGCAACCTGATACGTGACCTCCTGTCCGGACTGGCTGATGCCCTCCTCGACGATTCCATTGTCTGCACACATCACGATAACTGCCTTTTTCTGTATCGGAACACTCTCATCGCCCGTCACTACACCGATCTGCGTAAATATCTTTTCAAAAATTCCCAGACCGTCTAATGGTTTCGCCAGGGAATCCCAGTTTTCCTGCACTTTTTTCCGTATGTTCTCATCTGGTTTTCTGATTTTGATTTGCTTAAGCTGCTGGTTTGTCATGTATTTTTTTGTCCATTTCTATAATATCTATATTTTTATAAGCTCCCAACAAATGCTGGTTTGTTTATGAAATAAATCGCCCGCCCAAATGGTGTGTTGTAGGTCTGTGAGCGGCATCTTGCGCAAAGCCGAATTAATTTTGGTTCCGTTGTACGAAAATAAGAAAAGTCTAAGTGTGTCTGAGTTAGATTTTCGCGGAGTGACGTGAACGGCAACAACGAGTCATCCATGACTCGATGCTGCCTTGTTCTGCCATCCGTGGCAGAACATCACTGTGTATCTACAGACACACTAAGATTTTCTAATTTTCTCCCAAAGTCACAAAATTAGCTTCGGCTTTGCGCAAGATGCCAGCCTCCAGGTTATGAAACACCATTTGGGTGGGCGGTTCATCTCAGAATTGGGGGCGCGGGTGTGGATTTTTGATATTCGCACGAATAAAAATATGCTTAAAATTCTAATGTGCTGTATCATTAATATTTAGCCTGATGACTTTCCAAAATTTTCAGCTGCTGCATTGTATTACATGAAATTTTTCGTAAATTGCCAGATTAATAACGCAGAATATTTTTTCAAATGTGTATGGCAATAAATATGGGCATAGTGGTATATATCGAGGTTTTTGCCAGTGTTGTCAAACAAATAATAAACCATTGAATATAGTTATTTGGAAATCTTTTTTTAATCAGATTCAGACACAAAACACTAAAAATTTACGCACCCCCAAGGTTGTGATGTGAGTTCCCCGGCGAAGGGTGGTTCACAACTTAGTGGCTGGCAAATTGCATCAAGCCGGGATTCGTTTTGTGACTTTGGGAGAAAATTAGGCAATCTTAGTCTGCCTGTTCGTAACACAGTGTTGTGCTGCCACGGACGGCAGCACAAGTCTTAATGCCCCCGGACGGGGCGTTTAAGACGCACACGTCACTCCGAGAAACATTAAATCAGGCTGACTTAGACTTGCCTTATTTTCGTACAACGGAACAAAACAGTCCCGGCTTGATGCAATTTGCCAATCGAAAACCTCCGGAACCACCCTACACGAGGAAACTCATGTCACCCGCAAACCAGCATTTTTATTTATTTCTGCTATCGTTTATTATAGGACAGTTTCCTGTATTCAGCAACAAACAAATTTTCTCTGTCAGATAATTTACCGTTCCATTCCCATCATCTGATACACCGCATCCATATCCAAATATTCCCGCAGTGTATCAGCAAGTTTATCATACTGCGTTTCCTTAAATTCCTGATAACTCTGCAGTGTTGCTGTCTCCATGGAAATTCCTTTTTTTGCTGCCAGTGCTTCCACGATCTTTGCAGCGATACCGTCTGCATCGAATACACCGTGGACATACGTACCATAGATGTTTCCTTTGCATATTCCATCTGTCTTTTTCATTCCATTCTGATCTGTAATATAGCACAGATTTTCATTGTGATATCTCCGCAATTTGGTTTTCCGGCTTTGCATTTCCTGCTGTTTTTGTGATTTCTGCAGAATTTCAGCTCTCGCTCTCTGACACGGATCTGCAGCAGCCATATCCATCTCATTTTCCGTAAAATCCTTTCTGCTGCTCGCTCCCATATGAATCTCATACCCCGTCAGCTTCATGCCGGACAGTACAGACAGCACACCGGAAAGTTTTTCAAATTCCCCGTCCACCTGTGTTCTTGTCTTTTCCTGTTCCATCTCTGTTACCATCGGCAAAAGTTCCATGCCGCGCAGCATACCGCCCTCCTCAACACCATAAGGATCTGCAATACACTCTCCTAACATCTGGTAGCCGCCGCAGATTCCAAAGATCACGGCATCCTGATTTTTCGCATGCTTTTTTATGGCAGTTTCCAGACCATTCTGACGCATCCATTTTAAATCACCCATCGTATTTTTGCTGCCCGGCAGAATGATCATGTCAGGCTGATGCAGCTTTTCCGGTGTATCTATATAGCGGACAGAAACACCTTCGATCGATTCAAATACCATGAAATCCGTAAAATTGGAAATACGCGGAAAACGGATAACTGCAATATCAACTGCCTTTTCCTCGTGATCCGTAAACCGGTCTGACAGACTGTCCTCATCTTCAAGTACTAAATGCATATAAGGCACGACTCCGGTAACCGGAATCCCGCCTTTTTCCTCTAACATCTGTATACCAGGATCTAAGATCGACACATCCCCGCGGAACTTATTGATGATAAGTCCTTTAATGCGTTCCCGTTCTTTTTCTTCTAACAAAACTAATGTACCGATCAGCTGTGCAAATACACCCCCACGGTCAATATCCCCGACGAGCAGTACCGGTGCGTCTAATAACTCTGCAAGCCCCATGTTTACAATATCGTTTTCTTTGAGATTGATCTCTGCCGGACTGCCGGCTCCTTCGACCACTATGATATCAGCCTGCTGCTCTAACGTCTGATATGCTTTTAAAATATCCGGGATCAGTTTCTTTTTATACGCAAAATAATCCCGTGCCTTCATATTTTTAAGCACTTCGCCGTTTACGATCACCTGGGAGCCTATATCATTCGTTGGTTTTAAAAGAATCGGATTCATGCAGACCTGCGGTTTTATCCCTGCTGCCTCTGCCTGCATGACCTGCGCACGCCCCATCTCAAGTCCCTCTTCGGTAATATAAGAGTTGAGTGCCATATTTTGGGATTTGAATGGTGCCACACGGTAACCGTCCTGCTTAAAAATGCGGCATAAACCTGCTACAAGCAGGCTTTTCCCAGCATTTGACATTGTTCCCTGAATCATGATTCTTTTTGCCATAAATTTATTTCTCTTTCCTATCCCTGTATTTTCTTTTTAGAGCAAAGAGTCGATTGCGACTCTTTCGCATTTACCCATCTACTCTCTGCGGCTGATCTCTTCCCGCAGTAATGCGGTCATTTCCTGATCTGCTTTTTTTAGGCCGACAGCTTTTAATTTTTGCTGCATCTCATCCCATTTTGCATCAAAATCCTCCGGTTTGCAGACAATGCAGTCGATCAGTCCCTTCCATGCGATATCATCCAGTTTATTTAATATCTGATTCAACTCATCCGGCAGTGTCAAAGACCAGAGCGGTGAATAATTTTCTTTTTCAAATTCTTCTTTCTGTGGGAAAATATCGATTAGCATATCTGCATTCCATGCTTTTAATGCCTCTTTTTCCATCTCATCATAACTTTCCTTTACCACATTTCTTGAACTCTTGCTGTATGAATTGCCGGTAGAATCAACTGCCTCATTTCCATAACTTGGAAACGGATATACACGGAAGCCAACTCCTGTGCGTTCCGAATAATTCGTATCACTTTTCGATGCTTCAAGGTCTTCCTCTGTAATACAGCGTTTCCCATTTTCATCATAATAGTAGTTAACTCCTTCGATTCCCCAGTTCAGAAGGATCTGTCCCTCATCACTGCATATCCAGTCCAGAAATTTGACCGCCCGTACAGGATCTTTACAGCTTTTCGTAATACCGATTCCCCAGCCGACTGCCAGACTTCTCTGCTTTAAAGACGGGCATTTTACAGATTCATCAATCGTAACCGGAAGTCCCGCATAAGTCCGCTCGTCCTGTCCTTCCGATCTTAAAGATACCTCCGCATTTGCATAATCCCAGTCTTTATCCAGCAGTCCAAGCACCCTGCCATCTGCAATCTTCATAATATAATCTTCGTGTGTCTGTGTGGCAAATTCCGGATCTAAAATTCCTTCATTATATATTTCGTTCAGCCATTCATAATATTCTTTCTGTCCATCCGCTGCATGCTTATAATATACTTCTTCCTTGTCCTCATCCACGATCCACTGACCATTATCCGGCGAACCATTTGCGATAAACCCGGACGGATTAGACAGCATCGTATACCAGTGCCAGTCAGAACATGCAATGGAAATACCGATGGTCGGTTTTTCATTAATAGTGGGATATTTTACCATATAGTCACGGATCATCTGTGTATATTCATCTAATGTATATGGTATCTGATACCCGTTTTCCTGCAATACCGCCCACTGGAGCTGGGCTGTCCCTGATGTTTCCAATATTTCTTCCTGCACCTTGTCACTGCATAACTGGTAAATAGATGGATCATCACTGGAATAACGCAGATTTTCGTACTCATCTCCATACAATTTTTTAATATTAGGACCATACTCATCGATCAGATCTGACATATCAATCAATGCATCATTCTGGATCAATGTCGGAGCATCCCCTTTTGCAAACACAAGATCCGGATATTCCCCGGTTGCAACCATCAGCGCAATACGGTTATCACTGGCATCCGCAGGGTAATCCATCTTTAGCGTAACACCTGTCTTTTCTGTTATTTTCTGTGCGACAGGATCTGTCCATGTGTCCTCCATCCCGTCCGCATTATAAAATGTAAATGTAACCGGTTCTAAATCTTCCTGACTGCTCTCCTGCTTTTGTGTGTCTGAAACAGTTGTATTTTCTGTGGCACCACAGCCATATAACCCCATCAGCAGACTGCCTGTGATAAGACCACTTACGATCCTGCTGCACACTGTTCTATTGCATGCAAAATATTTACATACAAAAGTTTTACCTATACCTTTGTATAAAAAACTCCTTCCCATATATCCTGCCCCTTTAAATTATTTTCTCATTTTCAGAATGTAATATTTCATTACTCAATTTCCGACGTCAGAACCGGAAGTTTGATACTGACTTTCGTTCCTGCTCCTGTCTTACTCTCAAATTCTACTCCGTAATTCTCCCCATACTGAAGTTTAATTCTCTGATTGACATTACAGATTCCGATATGCGTCCGGTCAAGATTGTCAAAATCATTCAACGCCTTACGCACTTCGTCTAGTTTTTCCATGGACATTCCGCATCCATTATCTGATACTGTAATCCACAGATGGGATCTCACTTCAACCCTGATCACGATTTCTCCCCCGCTTTCCTTTGCCTCAAGTCCATGCACAAATGCATTTTCCACAAAGGGCTGGATCAATAGCGGCATAACCTTCAGTGAACTGATATCTCCCTCCGTCTCAATACTGTAATGAATCCTGTCATGGAAACGGTAATCCTGTATTTTCAGATAATACTCGACTAACTTCAATTCTGATTTTAACGGCTGTAATGTATTGCTTACCTGAATATTTCTCCGCATGATCTTTGCAAGCATTTTTGCTAATTCTTCGATATCCGGCTGATTGTGAATCCTTGCCTGCATGCGGATCGTCTCCAACGTATTATACAAAAAATGCGGATTAATCTGGCTTGCAAGCATCTTAAATTCCACTTCTTTCTGCCTTGCATTGACCTGTTCTTTCTGCACACGCTCCTTGATCACATTATTCATCAGTTCCTGGATAGAATCGATCATAACCTTCAGGTCACGATAAAGATCTGTGATTTCATCCTCACCGCCGATATCTTCTGTAATATTAAAATCTCCGGTTGCCGCCTTGTGCATCTGGAGGCGGAACGTATTTACCCTTGCACTGAACTGATTGGAAAATGCTAAAATGATTCCAAGTCCAAATGCCACACATACAAGCTGCGGCACAAGACTTCCCAACGCACTGCGTGCTGCTGATCCGGCAATCTCCTCATACGGACATACACTTACTAACGTATAATAATCATCAGAATAATCCGGTTTTACCCGCACTGTCGATAAAAGACAGGTATCTTCGCCCTGAAAACGTACTTTTCCGGAATAAGTATCATCTTTGATCTGCTTTAATAACAGAATCATCTCATCTGTATCACGGTTATTTTCATTGCGATGTAAAACCACAGTATCATCATACACTAAATAAGTATCCTGTGTCCGCTCCTGCACCGGCAGTTCTGTACGCTTATACTGCATGGTTATCGCAAGTACACCGACCGGCTCCATATCCTTTGTATATAAAAGTCTTGACATCCGAAGGGAATCTTTGCGTTTGAGCGAATCATACGAATAAGACCAGTAAGGCTTTCCATCCAGATCTAATGTATTCTGGTACCATGGTTTCTCTGCGATCTCCTGGTCTACATGTACAAAATATTCATTATTGGAAATTGTATCATTATTAAGATACAATGTGATACTTGAAATTTCATGATAATAATATTTCAGATAATCAGAAATGGTATCATAGTCTCTGTAATCTGCAAGAATCTCTGAATAATTTTCATATTGATGAAATGCGATATGCTCGATCTTTTCATCAAAGTACATCTGTTTGGAAATATCAGAGATGACGGACATACTTTCGCTCATGGAATCTGCGATCATATTCAGTCCATCCATCTCGCTTTCCTTTGCTTTCTGGATCAGTACCGTTCTTGTATTCTGATAAGTATAAATATCCAATAACAAGATCGGCAGAATTCCTCCGGCAATATATATAAAGAGCATTCTCTCCCGCAGTCTTAAGTTACCTATAAACGTTTTTATCCGGGCAAACAAACTCATATTTCTACACCTTTCGTTTGTCTTTCAGTCAGACCGGCATTTCCCACTATTTATTCCGGGCAAACACGTACTATAACCGGAAATCTGCTGTTTATTCCGGGTGCTGTGACATGAAGTCCCTCCCCGTCAACAGACCACTGCAGCTTACCGTCATATCCTAAAATGTCCACCGAATCAATGATGCCATGAAACTCCGGTACATTCTGGTCACTGCTGTCTGCAAGTGAATGGATACAGAAAACACCATCTTTAGGACATTGTAACGCAATCGCGTAAATATTTCCATGATTAATCGTAAAACGATAATCTCTGTCTGTAAATTTCAGTTCTTTCTGATCCTGAAACTGCCCTTCTGCCGTTACAGTAGGTCCTTCCTTGGATTTTCTCCATACCTTTGCCCCCGTGATGGCTTCACTGTTTACTTTCATCCATCCTGCAAGGTCTTCTAAGATCGCACGGTCGCCATCCGGTATGGTTCCGTCCGCTTTTGGACCGATATTCAGTAAAAGATTTCCGTTTTTGCTGACCACATCAACAAGTGTACAGATGATCTCATTGCTGCTCTTATAATCTAACGTATCTGTATAGCACCAGGAATTTCTTGCTACCGCCGTATCTGTCTGCCATTCATACGGCTTTGCCTCCGCAAAACCACCTCGTTCTACTTCTACAATACCGCTGCCAAACATCATTGCATCATGTTTATAACAGATTTTTACATCTTTGCCCCATTTTATGCCACAGTTGTAATAAAATGCTGCAATCTTCTTTAAATATGGCTTAAATGCCTGATGCTGTACCCACCAGTCAAAATAAAGCAGCGATGGTTGATAATTTAAGATCAGTTCTGCGGTGCGTGCTAACCAGTCATTTAAAAATTCTTCCGTCGGATATGGTTCTCCATAAAGATCTTCCGCATCCGGTTCCGGCATAGACGGCCAGTACAGATCTCCTTTTTGCAGAGGTTCTCTGATATCACTGTCAAATTCTTTTCCATGCCCTAAGAAAAACCAGTGTTCTGCACGGTGGGAAGATGCACAAAACATCATACCCTGTTTTTCAATCTCTTCTTTCAGTTCCCCAAGCACATCCCTCTTTGGTCCCATCTCTGCGGCATTCCAGTGGGACAGTCCGCTTTTGTACATCTGAAATCCATCATGATGTTCCGCAACCGGAAATACATAACCGGCACCAGCCTCTTTAAATAATTTTACCCATTCTGCAGGGTTAAATTTTTCAGCACAAAACATTGGAATAAAATCTTTGTAACCAAAATTTTTCTGGCTTCCGTAAGTTTTTACATGGTGTTCATATGCAGGCATTCCTTCGATGTACATGTTCCTCGGATACCATTCATTAGAGTTTGCAGGAACGCTGTAAACACCCCAGTGGATGAAGATTCCAAAGTGGTTTTGTTTAAACCAGTCCGGGGTTTTTGCCTGCATCAGGGAGGACCAGGTGGGTTGATACGGTCCTTCTGCAATGATGCGGTCTACGGTTTCAAGAAGTTGTTGTTCTTTCTGCTCTGACATGATATACTTTCCTTTTCTTTTTGAAAAAATCTACTTACTCTGGATGATCGCAACTGCTTTAGGTTCAAGCACAATATTTTCTCCTGCCTGGTAATCTGCTTTACCGAGCAGGTCGGTTCCGGCTTTTTTCAGCGTTACTTCCTGTGGTTCATCCGTTGGATTTAAGAGGAATAAGAAGCTGCCATTTTTGTTCTCGCGGAGGGTGATTTCTACTTTTTCGCTGCCTGAAGCGAGAGCCTCGACACCGGCATCTTTCAGGATATCCGTCAGGAAGGTACGGTAAAACTCTCCGTCTGAACGGGTTGCAACGTAGCAGGCTTTTCCTGTTCCAAAGGAATTGCAGGTCAGTACCGGCATTCCGGCATAAAAATCATTGTCATAAACGGCAAGCGTTTCTGCACCTTCGGTGTGTAAGAGGTCACAGAGTACTTCAGCCGGGTAAGTGACATCTTTGTATGCAAAAGTGTGTTTCATTCCGACATTCCCCTCCGGGATGGCATCGGATTCTTCCACCCAGATGCCTAAGATATCGCGCAGTCTGCCCGGGTATCCGCCTGTAATAACAAGATCATGATCTTCCACATAACCACTGAAATAGGAAGTTACAAATGTACCTCCTTCTTTGACATATGCACGGATTTTTTCATCATAACCGTCTTTACACATGTATAACATCGGTGCGATCACAACTTTATAACCGGACAGTTCATCATCCACACCAACAAAATCCATCGGAATATGAAGATTCAACAATGCTTTATAATACTGATAGATTTCTTCATAATAATTGATGCATCGGCTTGGTCCTGCGGACAGCACGGTTGCCCACCAGTTATCCCAGTCAAACACCATTGCCACTTTTGCCGGAGTACGTGCGCCAAGCAATGTATCCGAAAGTCCTTCAAGTTCTTCCCCAAGCGCCGTAATCTCACGGAATACCCTTGTATTTTCATTACCAACATGGTCGATCACTGCACCATGATATTTTTCACAGGCACCTATGCTTCTGCGCATCTGGAAAAACATGACCGTGTCTGCTCCATGCGCTGCTGCCTGATAGCTGTATAAACGCATCACACCCGGACGTTTCAGGGCACAATAAGTATGCCAGTTGCTCACACTCGGTGTCTGCTCCATCAGTGCAAACGGTTTTCCGCCCTTTAACCCGCGCATCAGATCATGCGCCATCGCATTGTTTTCTGTTTCTGCCCCAAATGACGGATAGCTGTCCCAGGAAATAAAATCCATCTCTTTTGCCCATTTCTGGTAGTCTAATGACGGATAAAATCCCATCAGATTCGTGGTAACCGGAACGTCCGGTGTATATGCTTTTACCGTATCACGCTCTAACTTATAACAGTCTAAAATACTGTCTGAATTAAATCTGCGGTAATCGAGCGAAATTCCCTGGAAGTTTGTGCGGATACCATCCCAGTTAAATTCTTCCGAACGCATATCCGGCAGAACGACATCATCCCAGTCATAAAATGTATGGCTCCAGAAACAAGTATTCCACACACGGTTTAACTCATCGATCGTCTTATATTTTTTGCGCAGCCATACACGGAATGCTTTTTCACAGTTTTCACAATAACATTCTCCGCCATATTCGTTGGAAATATGCCATGCAACGATATTGTCATAATCTTTATAACGCTCTGCAAGTTTTCCAGCCAGTGCCACGGAATATTTCCGGTAGGTCGGACTGTTTGGGCAGGAATTATGACGTGCTCCAAACTTACGTTTCATACCGTTATGCTCCACACGCAGGATATCCGGATATTTTCTTGCCATCCATGCCGGATGCGCACCTGTTGAGGTTGCAAAGCAGACTTTTAATCCGTTTTCTTTTACATATTTCATGATCTTATCCAGTTTGGAAAAATCATAGGTAACTTCATCCGGCTGCAATGCTGCCCAGCTAAACACATTTAAAGTCACAACATCTATATGCGCCAGTTTAAACATGCGCATATCCTCTTTCCAGATCTCTTCCGGCCACTGCTCCGGATTATAGTCTCCGCCGTATAAAATTTTATGTACTTTGCTGCTCTCGATCATCTCTTTACTCCTCTTGCCTTTTTATATTTTTTCATTGCCTATAAATATATTTTATCTGCTTTTTTAAATAGTGAACTGTCCAAAAATTGACAATCTCTTATTCACCCTCACGATTCACACGCTCGATCTGCAGAAAAATACGTTTACTCACTGCTGCAACCGTATAAATGATAAATCCAGGGCCAAATAAGATTCCAAGGAATATCATCGTGGAATTATACTGGAAAATCAGCACTTCCGCAGCAACAAGTATCACTAAGATCAGCGTTTTTCCAAAATATTTTCTTGAAATATCCATAGAGTTCTGAATGGTACGGATCACTGTATTTTCGTATCTTGCCAACAGCGGAAATGCATAGATCATCGCAATGATTACAAGAAATACGGAGACCATACCAATGATCAGCAAAATGACCGGATTGTTTTTCACCGCTCCAAAAAGCTGGAAATCAAGATACACCGCATACCACGCAATCAGAAAGATCAGTCCCATCGGAACTCCCTGCTTAAAGTTTGCCTTGTATGCCTCAAAATAAGATTTTGCAATATAACCTTCCTCATCATCCGCTAATTTTAGTGCAACTGACATTGCTGCTGTCGTTGATACACCGATCGTAAAAATTGGTATACTTCCTAGAATCCACCAAAAATTTAATTTTAAAATATCTAACAATCTGCTCAAAAAACGGTATAACGGACTGTCCACACTGAAAAATTTCATCTTTTCCTCCGATCCAGAGTGCTGTAAATACACTTCTCTCTTTTATTTATTTTTTCTGTCTGATCTGCTTTCATCATACAGGATTTTTACAAATATATCCAGTATGATGAAAACAGACCGGGGCGATCCGGACGTTTTGTCCGGATCCTTTGCTCAGGTCTGTCTTTTCAAACAACAGACGTCTTTACATAACATGCCATCTATTGTTTTTCATCACATCGTTATTTGATTGTCTCTTTTACTGCGTCCTCAGCTGCTTTTCTAAGTGATGCTTCATTCTCCTGGAATGCGATACACTCATCATAGCCGTAATCTTTTGCCTGAGAGATCATATCAGAAACGATCTGGTCGTATTCAGCATCTGTCTTAGCATAGATTGCTTTCCATGAATTTGTCTTGATGCACTCAGCAACCTGTGTCCATAATACATTTAACTCATCAGATTTTACAGACTCAGAGTATGTTGTACCAAGAGAAAGTTTGTAAGGTCTTGATCCCATGTACTCATCTGCTGTTGCAAAACCGGTCTTATCTCTCCAATCCTGCTCAATGTCAGAATTTGCATCTGTTGCAAAACTAGCCCATTTACGATAGTTGTATGTCTCACCGTTTGAATCAGGATTTAAGGAATCAAGTGCCCATGTTGTGTTGTTCATTTTAAAGGAACCATCATCAAATGTTCCGCTGTAACCATCAGACATCTGTGTGCTGATATCTGTCTTAGCTGCACGTCCTAAATCTGTAAACTGTGTTTTTCCATTTTCATCATAGTACCAGCAGACATCCTTTGGACCATACTCAGCTGTCATACGTCCTTCCGGAGTAGATAACCAGTTTAAGATAGCCATACACAATTCCGGATACTCTGTCTTAGCACCGATAGACCAGATACGGTTTCCACCATAGATATTCTGACCATAGCAGATCGGGGTTGCATCTTCCGGTGGGCAAGGATACATTGCTTTTCCTTCCTGTGCATGTGAATCTGAGTTGTAGAAAGTAGAACCTAAGAAGTTGAATACATTTAAGAATGCTCCACCGTTCTGGTAATCTTCCTGCATACCATCATATCCCTGTGTCTGTGAGTCAGGATCAAGTAATCCTTTCTGAAACAGATTGTTATAGAATTTTAAGCATGTAAGATAAGGTCCATTCTCCTCTAACACCGGATGGAATACCTGCTCCTCCGGATCATAAAGACCAAAACCGAATTCATCATATCCATAATAAGCAGTTGCTGTTGATTTTACGAACATTACCATATTTCCATCCCAATCGTTAAATAAGGAAACACCGTAAGTTGTTTTTCCATTATCATCTGTCGGGCAGATTTCTTTCATCTGACCCAATACATCTACCATATCATCTAATGTTTTGATCTCAGGATATCCTAACTCTTTGTAAAGATCCCATCTTAAATCCCAGGTATACATGAAATCCTGACGTGCTGTTGCATCTCTTGCAACATCAAATCCGAATCCATAAACCGTACCGCCGGAAAGGTCTGCATTTTTCTGTAATGCATACGGCATGTTCTGTTTGATGTATGGACCATAATCGCTTAAGATATCATCCTCATTCCAGTCAAAGAGCATTCCTTTGCTCACTGCCTGCTGATACTCATCGGAGTCATTTCCCCAGAGAACCAGGTCTCCAAGATTTCCTGACTCCATACGTGTCTCATATACACCGTCGGAATCCGGAATGATATTTAATTTTACATTGAATTTGTCTAACATGATCTGACCGAACCAGCCGATCTGCTCTCCGGAATAGTTTGCTAACTGGTCGAATACATCAAGAGTTACTGTCTCCTCCGGAATGATGTCTGCCAGATCCTCAGCATCCGCCTCATCGGAAGAAGCGTCTCCAGCCTCTGTGCCAGCTTCGTCCACAGCATTATCTGCTGCTGTGTCATTTTTTGTGTTGCTTGCCTGATCATTTCCCCCACAGGCTGCCATGGAAACTGTCATCGCAGCTACCAAAAGCAGTGATACAATTTTTTTAGCTTTCATATAATCCTCCTTGTTTTGCGAAGCAAAATCCGAACCCTTTGGTGAGGAGAGGATTTTACTCCTTGTTTTGCGAAGCAAAATCCGAGTCCTTTGGTGAGGAGAGGATTTTACTCCTTGTTTTGTGTTATATTGATTCCGCACCACGCGGTTAACACCTCTTTAACCTTTTACGGCACCTAACATGATACCTTTCTCAAAGTAACGCTGCATGAATGGATATACGACTAAGATCGGAATTACGGTTACCATGGAAATCGTATATTTGATAACTTTTCCACTCATTGCTGATTTAAGAACAGCCTCGCTGACAGCTCCACCGGACTCCATCAATGCACTTAAGTTGGATGCCTGATTTAAGTAAATGTAAAGTCTGTGCTGTAACGTATATAATTTCGGAGCAGATGTCATTAAAATCAGGGAATCCGTAAAGGAGTTCCAGTGGCCAACTGCACCAAAGATCGCAATCGTTGCAAGGATCGGTTTGCTGAGCGGCCAGATGATCTTACGAAATACGGTAAAGAAACTTGCTCCGTCGATCTGTGCGCTCTCTTCGAGTTCTGCCGGAATAGACTCTATGTACGTCTTTACCAAAATGATGTTATATGGTGCCACAATACCAGGAATGATGTATGCCCAGAATGTATTGGTCAGTCCTAACATCTGCATGTTTAAGAACCATGGGATCAGACCTGCATTAAAATACATGGTGATCACAAGGAATCTGTACCAGAATTTTCTGCCCCACATTTCATCTTTTGTTACCAGATAACCGATAAATCCTGATGCTGCAACCATAAGTGCTGTACCAAGTACTGTTCTTGACAATGATACGATCAATGCACTTGAAAGGTCACTTACGTTTAACAGAGCTGTATAGTTATCCAGATGGATTCCTCTCGGTACGAAGTTGATCACACCCCTGATTACCAGATCGTTATCACTGATCGTATTGATGAACAGGTAATAAAACGGGAATATACATGCGATTGTAAATAATGTAAAAAACAGGTAGTTTAAAATGTTAAATACGACATCGCCGGGTTTTAAGCGATATTTGCGTTTATGTGTTTTTTCATAAAGCTTTTCGGCTTTTAAATCAGCCTTTTCCTGTGCTGTTTTTGCCATGTCTTATGCCTCCTTATACAATACTCTCGCCACGAATCAGTTTTGAAATACCGTTTGCACCAAACAGTAAGGTTACACTGACAAGTGATTTTACCATACCAATTACTGTTGATAATGGGATCTGTCCCTGTCCGATACCAAGTTTGTATACATACAGGTCAAGTACCATAATAGCGTTTGTATTGGTAGAGTTTTCAAATACTAAATACTGATCCATACCGTTGCTTAAGATATTGGCGATTGACATTAACAGTAATACACAGAATGTCGGGATCAGGCTTGGCACTGTGATATTCCACATTCTCTGGAAGCGGCCTGCGCCATCCACCGTTGCTGCTTCATAAAGCTGCTGGTCAATACCGGAAATCGCTGCGATATAAATGATTGCACTCCAGCCGATTCCTTTCCATAAGCCCCATGCTAACATCTGCAGCCATACATGGCTGCCTCCCATCAGCATGTTCACACCCTCTGACCAGATTCCTGCATTTACCATCAAACTGCTGATAAATCCGTCTGTTGAGAAGATGCAGAAAGCGATTGCATATACAAGTACCCAGCTGATGAAGTTTGGCACCGTCGTAAGTGTCTGTACAACGCGGCGGAACTTCATATTTTTAATCTCACAAAGGAAAATTGCAAATGCCATTGGAAGCCAGCTTGTCAAAATTCCAAGTCCACTCATTGCAAGTGTGTTTTTCAGAACACGAATGATATCTCTTACGGTAGCCGGATTCTTAAATAACTGTGTGAACCATTTGAATCCAACAAAGTTAGCCCTGCTTAAGGTATCACCAACTTTGTAATCGAAGAATGCATATCTCCAACCCCATAATGGCAGATAACAGAACACACCAGCCAGTGCTAAAAACGGCATCAACATCAGAAACAGACGATACTTTGTTTCCATCTCATATTTTGCGCCTGCCTCAACTTTCGGCTGTTTTACCATCACAATCAATGTAACTGCTAAAAGTATGATCGCAACGATTAAGATTGCATAGAAGCCATTGGAAAAGATCGGTTCTATCTTACCAGGTTTTTCCGTTTTGCTGATCTGGCTGTATGCAAGTGCGATACCACCAAGTCCGAGGATCATCACTGCACTTCCTGCCGCTGTGAAGATGTTGCTCAGTTTTTTCATTTTCAGATTACCAAGTGATAAACATCCTCCCGCTGCAACCGCTGCTGTTCCAAGACAGGTAACCAGAGCAGATACAGAGTCAAGCCGTAATGTTGACTTCATGACCCATCCTTTTCGGAATGCACGTCCAAACTCTGATGCCAGTGATGAGTATGAGATACCGGAAGTAAACAAGGATAAGTTTCTTCCGATCATTCCACTGATTCGCGCTGGGTTAATTCCAGGTATGAACATAAATAAGACTGCAAACAGAACTGCGATCCGAAGTACAAGATATAACTTATCTGTAACGCCGGTGCCATCTGCTTTTTTGTTTTTTGAAATGCCCGTTTCTTTCATTTCTCCCTTTCCCTTCTTTTTGGTTTTCTCCAGCATCCGGAGGTTTTCGAAAACGTTTAAGTTTTGCCTTAAAAAAAATATTTCCGAACTGCTTTTGTTGTATTTATTATATAAAAGGGAAGAAAATTAAAATACCGTAAATAATTGATAAAATATACCTTGATTTTTGGTCATTGAAAATCAGATGTAAAAAAATAGAGGTATTTTTTTCTAATAAATACCCCTGTCCTTTTGATCATCTTCTGACGTACCTGAATTTTATGATGTTATAACCAATCCCCCTCACACTCTATTCTCACTTCAGTAAAATGGAAACTGCATATGCTTTACATACAGCTTCTGAAATTCTTCTGTGTCTGCAAGATTGATTTCATTCGATAACGTTGTAATTTTTTCTGGCTTCAGCCCATTTTTTTCTTTTTTGCCAGTCAGGCAACAGACAGCGCCCTCTAAGGCGCTGTTTCCGACAGGAATCAGCTTTCCTCGTAGTCCTGACGGCAGAAGTCCGATCCCAACTGCCTTTTCCATATCAAGACCTGTACCAAATCCGCCTGCCACATATACCCGATTGATCTGTTCATATGGTATGTGTGCTTTCTGCAGCAGAACTTCCACACCTGCGCAGATAGCTGCCTTCGCCATCTGTATCTGTCTGATATCCTCCTGTGTAAAATAGATTTTACCGGGTACGACCGGAAACCCTTTGGTAAACCATGGCTCTTTCAGGGTTCCATATGTATCAACGATACGATGGCGCACTAATTCGTACATCACGTCAATAATTCCTGTTCCGCACAACCCGATCGCGGTTTTGCCACCAATCATTTTCGTCACCATATTTTCTTTTCCGAACAGAACTGCACGGCAGACAGCCCCCGGTACTCCCGGCACTCCACAGGATATGTTTCCACCCTCGAATGCAGGTCCTGCTGCAACGGATGATACAAGGAAATGATCCCCCGCAGATAAGACCATCTCACCGTTTGTTCCGATATCGATCAGCATCTCACACTGATCCGGACGCATATCGCATCCGATCATACCTGCTGTAATATCACCTCCGACAAAAGCAGAGATTCCCGGAACGATGTATACTTCCGCACACTGGTTTATTCCGATATTCCCACTATTTCTGACATCTCCATACTCTCCAGTGCTTCTGATGTTTCCTCCATCTCCATATTCTCCAATACTTATGCCTTTCTTTACATCTTCACACTCTCCGGTTAATTCGCTCCAAGTCATCTTCTCCGGCGCAAGATTTACCGGTGTAAACGGCGCAATTCCAAGTCCCGCACAGGAATACCCAAGCAGCAAATGGCACATAGTTGTATTTCCAGCAATCACGATCTTACTGACACTTTGTGTGCTTTGTTCATCCATTTTCTGCCCAGCAAGCAATATTCCTACCAGATCTTTTATATCTTTTAAAATGCTCTGTCTTAAATTTTCTGCGTCACCAGACGCTGCCGCCCGGATTCTTGATATCACGTCTGCTCCATATGCTCTCTGATGATTGACGCACACTGCTGTATTTATGCATTTTCCATCCGTAAGTGAAATCAGCTCGCCTGCCAGCGTGGTCGTTCCGATATCGATTGCAATGCCATATGTAGAGTTTTCTGTATCTACGCTCTCTAATGGCATTTCCAAAGCCAGTGATATCTGCTGGTTATCTTCTGTTCTCTTTTTTTCGATAAATTCCGGCTGCCTGTCCCCTGCATCTTCCTTTTCCCATACAGATACTCCTTGCCCATCACCTGCTTCCTTTTTTCCACGGATAAATTCAGTCTGCACATGCATCTGCTCCCCACCTTCTTCTGGAATGCGCACATACATATCGCCTGATGGAATCGTCATACAGGAAAGACGCCATCCTTCTTCTAACTCCTTCTCTGTAAACACTTCTTTTTCCCGTGGTTTGGGTGGATCTGCTTTTTGTATTTCTTCTATTATAATGCAACATTTTCCACAGGTACCTTTTCCATTGCAGGGTGCATCTAAATATTCCCCCTGTGCTCTCAATAGTTCCAGCACTGTCCTGTTCTGGTTTTGTTGTAAAAAAACTCGTTTCATCAATTCCTACCTGCCATGAACTTACTTATTGAAATAAATTATACCATTCTCCCTACAATATGGAAACACCACTTCTTTCTGTTATCAACAATATACATACACTGTTTTGTCAGCAGCAATTGCATATTTTCCTTGTTTAGCACAAAATATAATGCTATGATATTTTGCAGAAAAAAGAAATAGAGATTCGTGTAAAAAAGATATTTTTCACACGTAGAATGGAGATTACTATGAAACTGATATCCTGGAATGTCAACGGGCTGCGTGCCTGTATTCAAAAAGGTTTTCTTGATTTTTTTCATGAAATAGATGCAGATATTTTCTGTATTCAGGAATCGAAACTACAGGAAGGACAGATTGACCTTCCACTGCCCGGTTATTTTTCGTACTGGAATTACGCAGAGAAAAAAGGTTATTCCGGCACCGCAATTTTTACCAGAAAAGAACCTTTAAATGTGACCTACGGCATCGGTATCGAAGAACACGACAAAGAAGGACGTGTCATCACTTTGGAATACCCTGATTTTTATATGGTTACCTGTTATACACCAAATTCACAGAATGAACTGGCACGTCTTCCTTACCGTATGCAGTGGGAAGATGATTTCCGTACTTATTTAAAGAAACTTGATGACGTAAAACCCGTCATTCTCTGTGGAGATTTAAATGTAGCACACAAGGAAATTGACCTAAAGAATCCAAAAACGAACCGGAAAAATGCCGGTTTTTCAGATGAAGAACGTGCAAAAATGACAGAACTTTTAGGCGCCGGTTTTACAGACACTTTCCGTTATTTTTATCCGGATATGGAACAGATCTATTCCTGGTGGTCTTATCGTTTTAAGGCACGTGAAAAGAATGCCGGATGGCGTATTGACTATTTTATCACATCAAACCGGCTCAAAAACAAACTCACCGGTGCAAAGATCCATACAGATATTTTCGGCTCAGACCACTGCCCGGTAGAATTAGATATCGACTTATAAAATGAATTGCCCCTATAAATACTGGTTTGTTGGACTATGAGTTCCCCGGCAAAGGGTGATATCGCAGTTTTGTGATTGGCAAATTGCATCAAGCCGGGACTGTTTTGTTTCCGTTGTCCGAAAATAAGAAACTCTAAGCATGCCTGATTCAGGTTGGGGCGGAGTGACGTGTGCGTCCTAAATGTGCCGTCCGGGCACATTAGGACTTGTGCTGCCGTCCGTGGCAGCACAACACTGTGTTACGGACAGGCATCCTAAGAGTTTCTAATTTTCTCCCAAAGTCACAAAAGCAATCCCGGCTTGATGCGATTTGCCAGCCGTAAGGCTGTGAACCACCCTTCGTCGGGGAACTCATTTTACAACCTTGGGGGTGCGTAAATTTTTAGTGTTTTGTGTCTGAATCTGATTAAAAAATATTTCTAAATAACTATATTCAATAATTTATTATTTGTTTGATAACGCTGGCAAAAACCTCAATATATTCCACTATGCTCATGTTTATTGCCATACACATTTGAAGAATATTTTGTGTTATTGGTCTGACAATTTACGAAACAATTCATGTAGTACAATGTAGCAGATGGAAATTCTGGGAAGTCACTAGGCTGAATATCAATGATACAACACCTTAGGATTTTAAGCATATTTCCATTCGTGCGAATATCAAAAATCCGCACTTACGCCCCCAATTCTGAGATGAACCGCCAACCCAAATGGTGTTCACAACCTGACGGCTGGCATCTTGCGCAAAGCCGGAGCTAATTTTGTGACTTTGGGAGAAAATTAGAAAATCTTGGTGTGCCTGTCTATACATAGTGATGTTCTGCCACGGATGGCAGAACAAGGCAGCATCGAGTCATGGATGACTCGTTGTTGCCGTTCACGTCACTCCGAGAAAATCTAACTCAGACACACTTAGACTTTTCTTATTTTCGTACAACGGAACAAAAATTACTTCGGCTTTGCGCAAGATGCCACTCACAAACCTACGAAATACTATTTGAGCGGACGATTTATTTCATAAACAAACCAGCATTTGGCAGGCAACGCATTTATCCCATACTACTTCAACTGATCCACCACTTTTTTCAGTTGCACAAACGCCTGCTCTAATGTTCTTCTCGGACATGCAATATTAATGCGCTCAAATCCTATTCCTGTTTTTCCAAAAATAGCTCCGGCATCCAGCCACAGTCCGGCTTTGTCGATCAGAGCCTCTAGTTCTTTTCTTTCCAGTCCAAGCGCTTCAAAATCCAGCCAGATCAGATACGTTCCTTCCGGCTCGATCAATTTGACTTCTGGCAGATTTTCTTTCAGATATTCACGTACAAAGGAAAGATTTCCAAGCAGATATTCTTTTAACTGCAAAAGCCATTCTGCTCCTTCTTCATAAGCAGCCTGACACGCGACAAGTCCCATCAGGTTTACCTGACTGTACCCCGCCTGATCCACCGCACGGATAAATTTTTTACGCAATCCTTCGTCAGCAATAAAAATATTTGACACCTGAAGTCCGGCAAGATTGAATGTTTTGCTTGGTGCTGTACAGATCACGGATATCTTCTCAAATTCCGGTTCTATAGACGCAAATACATAATGTTTATTTCCCGGATACACAAAATCACTATGGATCTCATCGCTGACAACAACAACCTGATATTTCAGACATATTTCTCCGATCTTTCTTAATTCCCATTCTTTCCAGACACGTCCTACCGGATTATGCGGACTGCAGAGTAAAAACAAATGAATCTGATGTTCCTTTATTTTTGCCTCAAAATCTTCAAAATCAATCTCATAATGACCATCCCGCAAGACGAGATCACTGCTGACTAACTTTCTGTCATTTGATTCGATCACCTGACGGAATGGATAGTATACCGGCTGCTGAATCAGTACGGCATCGCCTTTTTCTGTATAAGCACGTACTGCTGCCGCAAGTGCAAAAACGACCCCTGGAGTTTTTATCATCCATTCCTGCTTTGTGTTCCAGTCAAAATGATCACGGTACCATCCTGACACTGCTGCAAAATAATCTTCCTTACTGTCACTGTACCCATAAATCCCATGTTCCACTGCTTTCTGCAGTCTTTTTGTTACCGCCGGCACAGTCTTAAAATCCATATCAGCAACCCACAGTGGCAATACATCTTCTTTTTTTCCACGCTCTTTTGCGAAATCATATTTTAAACATCCGGTTCCTCTTCGCTCTACTACTTCATCAAAATCGTACTTCATGACATACTCCATTCCGGGATACTGCTCCTTTGCTCATCCTTTGTATTTCTGTTATCAGTTGCCGCATCCTTTTTCTCTTTTATCATTTAATTCATATCAAATTAGTATGATATTAGCATTTTCAATATCATATGTCAATAGTACTAAAAAAGACTGTTCAAACGAAAATCTGTATTCTCCTTCGAACAGTCTATGATCTCTTATATATAATGATAAGTTTTTATGAATTTCCGTGTCTGATATCACGGATTGGAATATTAACAAACAATGCCGGTACAGTTCCATTGTTTGACTCTGACTCTGTCTGTGTGATCTGGATGTCAAGGCCTTCCATATCAATATCCATATGTTTTGAAATTACCTGAATGATCTCGTTTTTGATCTGCTCCATCATTTCCGGGGAACAGCTTGCGCGGTCAGTCACCAGCAAAAGTTTTAAACGGTCTTTTGCAACATCACCGGAACTTTTCTTTTTAAATAAGTCCATCAATCCCATGACTGTTCCTCCTAATTTTTCTTAAATAAATCTTTTAATTTTGAAAATACTCCCTGTTTTGCCTCAAGATCAAGGAATGCGACTTCCTCGCCAAGAATACGATGGCAGATATTTTGATATGCCTGTCCTGCAAGACAGTTGCTGCCAACTAACGGCTCACCCTGATTCGTAGAAATTACGATATTCTCATCATCCGGTACTGCACCGATCAGATTGATCGCTAAAATATCGCACACATCTTCTACATTCATCATATCGCCACGTCTTACCATGTCCATACGCAGACGGTTTACGATAAGATCAACCTTTTGGATCTGGTTTGCCTGAAGCAGTCCGATGATACGATCTGCATCACGCACTGCGGAAACCTCAGGTGTTGTAACTACAAGTGCTCTGTCTGCACCTGCAATGGCATTCTTAAATCCCTGCTCGATTCCTGCCGGGCAGTCTAATAAAATATAATCGAAATCCTGTCTTAAATCTTCGATCAGCGCCTGCATCTGCTCCGGAGATACTGCTGACTTATCTCTCGTCTGTGCTGACGGTAAAAGACATAAATTCGGATATTTTTTGTCTTTGATCAATGCCTGCTCAACACGGCAGTTTCCTTCTACAACGTCTACCAGGTTGTAAACAATGCGGTTTTCAAGTCCCATTACAACATCCAGGTTACGAAGTCCGATATCGGTATCGATCAGCACTACTTTTTTATTTAACTGTGCCAGACCTGTTCCAACATTTGCGGTTGTAGTCGTTTTACCAACTCCGCCCTTTCCGGACGTAATTACAATAACTTCACTCATTTCAAAAAATTCCTCCTGCCGTTAAATATCGCTTAATAGTTCTTTTGTCAGCGGTTCAATACAGATTGTTCCATCTTTTAAATACGCAATCTGCGGAGACGTGGTCGTTTCCTTGACCTTTTTTCTTATTTTACGCCTGCCAAAAGGTTTGTCCGGACTCTTTGCCAGAACATTTCCAATGCGGATCTGAATCGGGTCCATATCCAGTGCAACGATAAATGCACTGTCATCTCCACCAAGTCCTGCATAGACACTTCCTTTTACCGCTCCAAGTACAACGATACTGCCGTTTGCCATGACTGCTGCGCCCGGATTGACATCACCTACCACTACAATACCTGTTTCGCTCTCAAGTGTCTGACCTGAGCGAAGCGTTCCGCGGTAAAACTGAGTCCCTCCATCCACATACGGCTGCTGCACAGATGCCTGATATTCTTCGATCTGCTGCTTGACGTATGCTTCACGGTCCGGATCATGATCTACAATGCACAATATCTCGATACTTGTATTAGATGTCACTGCATCAATGATAGCCATTTCTTCATCATGTGTCAGCTTTCTTCCCTCGAAAGAAATCGCCAGTTTTGCCCCTTTAAAGAACTTCTCTGACTCTTTGAACTTCTCGACGATGGCATCTAAAAGTGCTTTAAAAGATATCTCATTGCTTAATACAAGATGTATCCCGTATTTATTACTTTTTATAACAACTGCCTGTGACATATCGTCCCTCCACTTTACTATCCGATTTAGTATAGCAGATTCTTGAAACAGGTGCAATGCGACATGAGAAATTTGATTGAAATTTTTATATTTTTTTATGTTATATTGTCATAAACGCTGACATGATACATGCTCCCTCTGCCCCACATTCACACACAAGGTCAACTTTTCCATCACCAAACCCGATTCCACCGATAGCGTATACCGGTATATGCACGGATTTACACACCTGCTTTAAAAATTCTGTTCCACGCGGCGGAAGCCCCTTCTTACAATCTGTGGCAAAAATATGACCTGCGGTCAGATAAGATGCACCTAGTTTTTCCGCCTCGATAGCATCCTCCACAGAATGAACGGAACAGCCTAAGATCATTTTAACTTTTGTCTCTGTCTGCTTTTTCTCATTTTCCGTTTTTTCCATATAAACTCTTAATAATGGAAGCGGCAGATGAATGTACCTGCTCCCTAACCGCTCTGCGACTTCCAGATAACTGTGCAGAATACAGATCACCCCATATTCTGCACAAATTTTTAAAACCTGTATTGCCAGACTTTCATATTCTGTTTGCGGCAGATTTTTTTCCCTTAATATCAGCGCCGCTGGTTTCTTTTCACATACTCTTTTAACCTGTTCTAAAAATGGGCGGTCACAAAGTGTGCGATTTGTAACCGCAATTATTTTTCCCGGAATTGGATTTTCTTTTTTATACATAAATATAGTCACTCATAACAGGCTGCAGTCCTTCTTCAAGCAATGCATCATACACCTGTTTTACTGTCCTTCCATCCGAAATTTCAAACTGCTCATCTCCCTGATCCTCAAGTCCCTTTGCATGGCTTCCGATACCGGTGCTGACTCCCGCAGAAATCTTTGTTGCAGCGATCTCCATCAGACTGTCTCTTACCCTCGCACACTCTCTGGTAGAAACCGTGATACTTGCAAATGGCATAAACAGACGGTACGCCGTCACAACCTGCAGAAGCTGTTTTTCATGCACATCCATCGGGTTAATCTTGTCATTATTGATAATCGGACGAAGTCTCGGACAGGAAAAAGCAATCTCTGCATGCGGGTATTTTCTCTGCAGCAGATAAGCATGCATTCCTGTCGCAAACGCATCTTTTCTGAAATCATCCAGCCCTAACAGTGCTGCAAATCCCACACCTCTCATACCGCCGCGGATTGCACGCTCCTGTGCCTCCATACGGTATGGAAAAATACGTTTGTGTCCTGCTAAATGAAGTGTCTCGTATTTATCTGAATTATAGGTTTCCTGAAAAACGGTCACATAATCTGCACCGCATTTGTGCAGATATGCATATTCATCAGAATTCATCGGATAAACTTCAAGTCCTATGACTTTAAAATATTTTCTTGCAATTTTGCATGCTTCTCCAATATATTCCACATCCGACATTTTTCTGCTCTCACCTGTCAGAATCAATATTTCCTGCAGACCTGATTTTGCGATCTCAGCCATTTCTGCTTCAATTTCCTCTGTATTCAGCTTTGCCCTGCGGATGCGGTTATGACAGTTGAATCCACAGTAAATACAGTAGTTTTCACAATAATTTGCAATATAAAGTGGTGTAAAAAAGCAGACAGAATTACCAAAATGATTTTCTTTTTCCACCTTTGCGCACTGTGCCATTTCTTCAATAAAAGGCTCTGCCGCAGGTGACAGCAACGCTGCAAAATCTTCTGGTGTACGGTTTCTTTTTGTAAGTGCCCTCCGTACATCTTCCGCTGTGTAACTGTCATAATCATATGCCTGCATTACTTCAACCACCTGTTTTGTGATATCGGATTTCAACGCTTCCATCCCCGGCAAATATGTCATATGATCGATTCTCGCTTCTTTCTGGTGTTCCTTTATCTCGTCGCTTAAAATACTTTCATTGATATGTTCCATGATTTTTTATCCCCTGTGCTTATTTTGAACCCGAAACTTTTTATATTCATTTTTCTGTTCAAATCAAATTATAAAAAATGCATTATATTTTCTGATTCAAAATTTCCATAAAACTAATTTTTATTCTGCTCCCATATTTGCCACTCTGATTCTTCTGAATTATTCAGAGAGAAAACCCGTCAGTGGAGAAGATGCACTTGCCCCACCCATCTTGACACGTCCACAACCCGACAGGTATGCTTTTCTTCCGGCTTCGATAGCCTCACGGAAAGCAGATGCCATTGCCGGAATATCACCTGCTGTCGCAATCGCAGTATTTGCCATAACCGCTGCTGCTCCCATTTCCATAACTTCACATGCCTGGGATGGTTTTCCAATGCCAGCGTCCACGATAATCGGCAGGTCGATCTCATCGATCAATATCTGGATAAAATCTTTTGTACATACTCCACGGTTTGAACCGATCGGCGCCGCAAGCGGCATGATACAGGCTGCACCTGCGTTTTGCATATCACGTGCTGCGTTGAGATCCGGATACATATATGGCATTACAACAAATCCTTCTTTTGCTAACACTTCTACTGCTTTCGCTGTCTCATAATTGTCCGGCAGCAGATATTTTGAATCATGAATGACCTCGATTTTCACAAAATCACTGCCGCTGATCTGTCTTGACAGTCTTGCAATACGGACTGCCTCCTCTGCATTTCGTGCCCCGGATGTATTTGGCAGCAATGTCACATTCTTTGGAATATAATCTAAGATATTTGCCACACCACCCTCATTTGCACGTCGCAGTGCCATCGTCACGATCTCTGCTTTTGCTTCTTTTACTGCTGCATCAATCAGCTCTAAGGAATATTTTCCGGAACCTAATATAAATCTGGAGGTAAACTCATGTCCTCCTAATGTCCATGTATCTTTCGTCATTTCACTCATTTTTTTCCTCTTTTCTGTTATGTCTGTACTGTTATATCTTTTCTGATAACACAGCTATCAACTCTTTTTTCTTTTACAATTTTCTTTATTTCTGCCAGATATTCCGCTTATGCCAGCTTAACAGCCGCCACCCATAAAACTGACAATTTCTAAAATGTCATCATCCTTTAAAACAACTTTCGCATAATCTTCCCTGTCTAAAATCACATAATTGTGCTCAACTGCAATCTGTGCTAACACGTAATGATTCTGCTCTAAGTAATCAAGTATCGTTGTCCCTTCCGGCAACGTTGCATGCTTTCCATTGATCTCCATAAATCCTTTCATTTTCCTCCTTTTGTTTTTTCAGGCAAAAACAAAGAGTCGCTTGCGACTCTTTCGCACTCGAGCAGTGCTATTTACAGCTAACTTCTTCTCCGCGAGATGCGCATCCTGCCCGGAGGGCTTTTTGATTCATAGGACGTAATTTCCTATGAATCAAAAAAAGCGTTCACAAAGAAATACACCCAAGGTGGTGTACCCCTTCATGAACGCTCTGCTCACTCTATTTCAGATGATAGCACTATACAGTGGTGAAGTCAAGAAAAAAAGTTTATACTAATTCACTATATTTTACTCCACTTGTGCAGCACTGCTGACACCTTCCGGCGTCCGATGCTTCGTTACAATGATTTTTTTGTCAATCTGGTCTTTTAGTTCCGATACATGTGAAATGATGCCTACCAGACGATTACCCTCTGTAAGCTGTAACAATGCCTTTAATGCCTGCTCTAGGGCATCCTCATCAAGCGAGCCAAACCCTTCATCCACAAACATGGAATCCATACGGATTCCGCCTGCATAAGACTGTATCTCATCCGACAATCCAAGTGCAAGCGACAATGATGCCTGAAATGACTCTCCGCCGGAAAGTGTCTTGACACTGCGCTTTGTTCCGTTATAATGGTCTACCACACAAAGTTCCAATCCTGCTTTTTCCTTGCGGCTTCCTGTCTCCTCCTCACGCTGCAGTTCATACTGCCCACTGCTCATCGTAAGCATTCTCCTGTTTGCACGGATCAATATCCGGTCAAAGTAAGCCATCTGCACGTAAGTTTCTAATTCGATCTTTGCCTTTCCGGTCAACATACCGCTTGCTGTATCGGAAAGCGACTTCATCCAGACATATTTCTGTTCAGTCTGTGCAATCTCCTCTTGTTTTTTACTGACATTTTCACAGATATTCATATTCGCATGATAAGAAGTATATTTTGATGCCCTGTTTTCTTCGATCTCACTTCTTTTTGTCCGCAGTTCTTCCGCCTGTTTTTCGATTTCTTCTTCCGGAAGTGCTATCAACTTTTCTGTCTCCCTAATCTGACCAAGAAGTACCTGAATGGCACCTTTTTCACTCTCCGTATTTTTTTCGTAATTATTATAGGTTTCCCTCGTCTTTTCCCTGTTCTCTTCAAGATTTTTCTTTTGTTCCGTACATTTTTCTATCTGTGACTGTACTTCCTCTTTTGTAATATCTTCTACCTGCTCTTTCAGTTCTTTTAAACCTTTTTCTTCGTTTACATACTCTGTCTGTAAACGTATTATCTCATTTTCTGCCGCACCGATCTGACTGGTAAGTTCTTTTATTTCTGTTTCATCAAGCGGAATCTGCTTTTCTAATGCAGCCTTTTTTCGTTCTTTCTCCTGCTTTTTGGATAATTCCACCTGTTTTTCACTGGCTGCATTTTGCATCATGACAATCACATCCTCTGCGAAAGCCATCTGTTCGTGCTCTGCTTCCTGTATTTTCTGCACGATAGTAGTGCCGGTATTTCCGAAGATATCTGCCTGACTGCATACAGACTGCATGTCTGTTCTCATCTGCTTTTCGACAGTCTCTTTATTTCCTGTCAGTTTTGCGATTTCTTCCTGGATGCTGCTGATCGTTACACGTATTTTTTGCTTTGATTCTTCACTTTCTTTTAATTCACCTGCAATCTGTTCCACACGCTCCCTGTCTTTTTTTGCCTGCAAAAACTGCATATTTCGTTCTCTTTCAATTTGGGAAAGCTGTGATAAAACAATCTGGGAATCTTCTGTATTTTCCAGCATAAAGCCACAGTCAGCAATATTTTTCTCCCACTGCTGTTTCTGCTGTGTATAACGTTCCTTTGCCGTAGCATTCTTCTGTCCAAGGGCATTCTTCTTTTCACTTAACAGCGTCAGTTCATTCTGCGTATCCTGCATCTTTTGTTCTAACAGATTCTTTGTGTCCAAATCATTCTTTGCCTTTTCTTTTTGACTTTTATATTCTTGTCTTTGTACCTCATTCGCATTCTTTTGTTTTTGATTCTCCAGCCTGATCTCTGCTAAAGACATTTTGTCATCAGATATTCCCAATAATTCCTTTGCATCTTTTAATACAGCAGATATTTTTTCTTCTTCCTGTACCATAAGCTGATGTGCCTTTTCACTCAGCCTGCTGACTTTTTCCCTTGATTTTGCATCCTCCGCTTTCGCATTCTCTAACTCATCCCTCTCCGGAGTCTCCTGTGGTATAACTGCCGGCAGGGGATGATGCACTGAGCCACAGACCGGGCACGGTTCTTCTTCTTTCAGTCCCTGTGCCAATATTCCTGCCTGTGCATCCCAGAATTGCTGCTCCATCTTCCTGTAATGCTCACTTATCTGTTTTTGCGCTGTGACCTCTTTTTGATACTCTTTTTGTGCCTTTTCCCTGTTTTTACTGATTTTTTCCCAATCTTCTAACTTATCTTCCAGTTCATCCTGTCTGCGTATCGCTTCCGATACCTTAATACTCTCTGTTTCAGCCTGTTTTTCCCTTCTTTCTGCGTCGGAAACCTGCTCTAACATTTCTTTTTGCTGCTGCAGTTCGCTGCTTTTCGTATCATACTTCTTCTGTGCATTATCCTGTTCCATGCCCAGTCTTTTCACTTCTTTTGCTGCCGTTTCCAACTGTTCCGTAATCTCTGCCAGATTTCTTATTTTCTGTCGGATATCATTTAATGCGTTCTTACAGACAATTTCACAGCCTGCAGCATCTTTCTTCTGTTCCTGTTCTTCTTTTAGTTTTTGTTCCTGCATTAACAGATGATCTTCTGTTTTCTTTTGTAAACTTAAACTTTCCTTTCTGACTGAAAGTGCCGTTTCCAGTTCAACAATCTTTTTTTTCTGATTTTCTAACGAATCTCTTTTTTCTGTAATTGTGTGGATTTCCCGTTCCACACGCTGTTTTTCTACAGTAGCACCCTCATATGATTTTAAATTTTCTTTCTCCTGCTGCAGTTTTTCCTCCAGCCTGATTTTTCTCTGTTCCTCCTGCTGCTTTTTTTGAACTTTCTCTTCTATATTCTGCTGTTTTGTCCGCTGTGCCAGGTCAAGTTTCTGGATTTTTTCATATAGTGTCAGCTTCTTTTCATATTCCTCCACTGCCCTGTCTAATCTTTCGCAGTCTTTTGCTGCTTCTTGGGCGTACAACATATCTTCTTTTGCCTTTATAAGTAGTGGTTCTAATTCCTTTAATCTTTGCTTTTTCTCTTCTAATAACTGCTTTCTTTTTGTATTTTCCCGTACTTTTCCACTGAGTTCATCCGCACTTCTGATCTTTTCATCAAGTGTCTGTTTCTCATTCTGTAAATATTCTAATGACTCTTTCTGTACCTGGCAGAGCTGCTCTAAAAGCAAAATTCCCTCTTCCACCCTGCCATCAAACTTTTCTTTTTTGAGCAGGCTCATTTTTTCAGCGATTGCTGCCCCTTCTTCATTCAATGAATCACTATCACAAACAATTCCATCCATATACTGATTGATACTGCGCCGCAGTTCATCATATTCCCTCCACTGCTTTTTCACAGCATCTTTCAGCCGTTCCTGCAGCACACGGTAAATATCTGTACCGAATATCTGTCGAAAGATCTTTCCTCTCTCCTCCGTATTTGCAAACAATACTTTCTGAAAATCTCCCTGTGCGATCATCGCTATCTGGGTAAACTGTTTGCAGTCTAAGCCAATCAGTTCTGTGATGGCACGTGTAACCTCTCTGCTTTTTGTCACCGGTTCCCTGTCATCCGGATACTCTAACGTAGCATTCGCTTTTTCCATTGTCATTCCGGTTCCGCGTCCTTTTGGACGCATGTATTCCGGATTGCGTTCTACGATATACCGCTTATTTGCATACTCAAACGTCAGACGCACAAATGTTTTCACATCCGCTTTGGCGTATTTACTGCGGAACATATCCGCTTTGCGTACATCACCGCTGGCTTCCCCGTACAATGCAAATGTGATCGCATCAAAAATTGTAGTCTTTCCTGCTCCGGTATCTCCTGTAATCAGGAATAATCCCTGTGATCCAAGCCGTTCAAAATCTATGGTCTGTTCTCCCGCATATGGTCCAAATGCACTTATTGTAAGACTGACTGGTTTCATAACCGCTCCTTTTTCCTGTTTTATGAAAACATAATAATATTGAGATCAAATAGTTATTTACAATATTAATGTAATTCCTCTAATAGTTTTTTTACAAAATTCTGCTGTTCTTCATTCATCGGCTGATTATTTTGTATCTCGTAAAATTCTTCAAACAATTCTATCTCTGACTTTTGCTCCACATGCTCCGTCACTTCAACCTGCCTGCTCTGTCTGGTTCTGCTATTATCATAGACAAGCTGCATCAGATTGGGATATACCGTCCGAAGTTTCGCCATTCCATCCGGGACATCTTCCTCATCAGTCAGCGTGATCTGCAGATAATCGTCCGTTTCTGTGCCCTCATAAAAATCTTTTGCCATCAGTTCCATGTAGGTTCCACGAATCTTACGCAGATCACGAAGAGGTTTCAATGGAACCTTTTCAATACAGATATCCCCCTTCTCCTTTATCTCCATAACAACAACAGACTTTTCCTGTTCTGCCTCTGAAAAAGAATACTTGAGCGGTGTTCCGCAATAACGCAGTGTCTCCCGGCTGATATACTGTGGACTGTGAATGTGCCCCAGTGCAACGTAATCAAAAATATTAAATACTCCCGCCTCGATCTGGTCTAATCCGCCAACAGAAACTTCTTCCGACTCACAACGGGCTGCACCTGTCACAAACTGATGTGCCACTAATATATTACGCTTTGATATGTCTACCGGCATGTGTGATACGACATACTGCAGTGCATCCTGATATGTTTCCACTGTCTCCACGTTATCTTCTTTCGCAAGATCCTGTTTTGTCCCGGCATCATTTTTCCCAATAGATATCCCCTCTGTCACATTTCTCCACGCATGGCGCACAACCGCAGGACGTATAAACGGAAGCAGCCAGATACACAGTTCTCCGTATTCATCCTGACAGGTAACGCATCTTACCTCTCCATCATAAACCGGAGAAACATAAACTTCCCGGCTGCTCATAAGCTGCGCACCAAATGCAATGCGTTCCGCTGAATCATGGTTTCCACTGACTGCAAATACCTTTTTCCCGCAATCTGCAAGTTCTGTCAGAAACTTGTCAAACAACTGTACCGCCTCTGCAGACGGAACTGGCTTATCATAAATATCCCCCGCGATCATAACTGCATCCACCTGCTGCTCCAATGCAATTTTTTTGATCTGCCGTAAAATATATTTCTGATCTTCGATCATGGAAAACTCATTGACACGTTTCCCAATATGTAAATCTGAGATATGAAGAAATTTCATGTTCTCCCCCTGTACTATATCAATCGTAATATTTGATTTAAATGTACCACATAACACCGCGCAATGCAAACATATGTTTTGTTTTTGTTACTTTTTCACAAAAATCATTCCATCATACAATTTTTCCGGCGATTGTGATATGCGGTAACTTTGAGGGAAAATACTCATAAAAAACGCACTGTAACCCTCTCCTAATGATCCCATAGAAACATGATCTGTAATCTGTTCTTTCAGTTTTGAATTTTCCGGAACCTTTGAAAAATCCAGCCAGCACATATCATAACCGGCTTTCTTCGCGGCTTTTGCAAGAGGATCATACGAATAAAACGTGTGCGTGATACGCTTTCCATCACTTTTCGGAAGATTGCAGTTTGTCTTGTAAAAATCTGTTCCTATTGCAAAATATCCTTCTCCAAGTTCATCCGATAAAATATTTCCCATAACCCTGTTATCCGTGCCATAATTTCCAGACCGCTCTATATGTCCATTGTGACCGGAAATAAAAATACATGCATTCCCCCGTTGTTCTTCCATAGAAAGAATCCACATCACATTTTCTGCCATCCGTTGATCTCTGAGCGCATTTCCTTCTACGGCAGAATCGATCACTTTTCCAAGAGAAATATTCTGCAGCAGCGTATCTGCCAGATGATCTGCCTGTTTAATGTCTTTCGCATCTGATTCCTGCAATTCTTTTTTTATCTCCATTATAATCCTGGTCTGTTCCTCAATATCATAGCCGCCGTCTGCCTCGTCATTGTCTTCTAATTTTTTCAGTTCAGTTACGTCGATTCCTGACGCTTTACATGCCTCGGTCAGATACTGCAGATTATAGGACCAGTTTTGCATGTCAAACCCATAAAATCTTAAGTCATCTCCAGCCTTTGCAGTCTCATTGTATTTTCGCATATAAGAAATCAGATCTGCCATCTCATCGGTTCTGTATATTGCAAAGCCAATCGCCGCGGCAGCCTGCTCTGCCGTTCCTTCCCCGCCGTGAATGTAACGGTTCACATACTCACATCCGCCATAGTCTCCCTCCAGTGCAAATGCCCTTATCCCGGCATTTTCCACCAGATTTTGAAATACGGAAAGTTTTAACTGCTGAAACTCTACATTTCCATGGGATGCTTCCCCTAATGCCACAATCTTTGTTTTCTCCGGTATTTTTATATTATCCACCTGGTCTGCGTATTGCATAAATTCCGTTTCATCAGCACATGGTCCGGTACCAAATCCTCCAAAATGAGAATATATACTGCCGACAGCAACTATACCCAGCAGGATTATACCTACGACAACCCAGATTCGCGAATGTTTTTTCTTTTTCATAAATTTCCCTCCCCAAAAATTATCTGCTTTACTTAATTCACGACTTTATCTTAACAAAAAAGGAAATGTACCGCCATTTTATTAGCTTACATTTCCCTGATAAATCTTACATTTTTGTAAGATTGGAAGAATCTTCAAATTTATATTGCAAGATAACTTTACTTCCCAAAAGTGTGATCGCCTTTTGTGGACAATTACATATACAGCGGTAACACATCGTACATTTGCCACCTGGATGAGGTCTTCCATTCTCCATCGTGATATTTTTCATGGGGCAGATTTTTGCACACTTACCACATCCCACGCAATCCTGATTTATTTTTAGCTGGTCGGTATATCCCGCCGTTTTTTTATAAAACCAGAGCCTTTGTCCAATAAGTCCTGCTATATGGGCGAAAATTGTCAGTCCCTCCGCAGGATAATCCCCCTGCCTGATCCGTTCTGCAGCTTCTTTCACTTTTTCATCCGCTTTCCTGATGATCTTTTCATTTTCTTCCACTGATTTTTTCAACATTTTACTGTCACATATGGAATCCGGCATTTTAATATGTACGCCGCCTAAGATTACTGCTCCGTATTTTTTCAGAAGTCTCGCCGCACATCCGGCGCCGTCCCCGCTAAATGCTCCCATGGTCGCGACACATATCATTTTCTTGCCCTTCCATAAAGAGGCATGCGTTTGGATAAAATCTCTGATCATATATGGTGCATTCGAAAACTGCGTCGGATATCCCAGGATAATCGTTTCATTCCTTTTTATTTTATCAGTAACAGATTCATCCTCTAATGGAACCACATCGGCTGACGCATCAATTAATTTCACCAGTCTTGTAACACAATGTTTCGTATTGCCTGTACCACTCAAATAGATTCCTAACATACACTTACTCACTCCCAATAAAATTTTATGCAGCTCCTTTAAGTGCAACCTCAACCGCCTTCTTAATAACAATACTCGAATTCGTCGCACCTGAAACGGTATCGACGTCTATTCTCTGTTCATCAACGATCTCATTTTATTCTCCGATATAAACTCCATCCGGAATATCCGAAATATTTACTTCTTCAATAGTCGTTTCCTTTACAGCCCGCTTATACTCTCCAACACGATCTATATAAGCAGTTCCAAAAATTAATGCTAAAAGAAGAAACAACATAATAAGAATCATCACTATCTTTTTTCTGGATATACTCATTTCAAACTCCTCCTTTTTCTATTATTCTGGTATTTTTCTATAGAATATTTTCTATGGAATGATACAGCATGCAAAACCCATCCTCTAAAAATTCGCTCTTCGATAAATCCATCGACATTTTGATATATTCTTCCTTATTCGCCGCAAGCTGTATCAGTCCTGCTAACATTCCCCAAAGCTGAAAGATCGTAGGCATTATTTTTAAATCTTCACGCAAATCGCCTTTTTGAATGCCTGCCGCTAAAAATTCTTTCATTTTTTCATTGATTTCTTCCCCTACCTGATAGGTAGCTTTCTCTTCCGGCAGATAATCATGATCTTTAAAATCAACATTAATTTTGTCTAACACCATTTTAAAATAAAACGGAAATTCCTCCTGATACTGTATTAAACCTTTACAGATCATATCGTATCTCGCCCTTGTTGTCTGCTGCTCTTCTAACGCAGCAACTATATATCCATATAATTTTTGCATGCTCTCTAAAACCAGCAGACCAACGATCTCCTCTTTGTTTTCAAAATATACATATAACGTAGCTTTGCTGTACCCGGCAGCTTTTGCTATATCGCTCATGGAAGTTGCCGTAATTCCATTTTCCATAAACAATACCGATGCCGCTGACGCAATATTTTCTCTATGTACTGCCCTCGGTTCTTTTTTTCTTCGTCCCATATACCTCTCCTTTTTTATTAATTAAACTCTCAGTTTAATTATATTGACAAATATATGGATTGTCAATCCTTACCCTTACACACAAAAAAACCCGCACAAACCTTTCGGTTCATGCGGGTCTTCTCTCTATATATTACCTTCTCCCAAAAATAACATATCCCCTTTTTAATTTATGCAATACACATTATTTGTTTGCAATTGCTGCACTGTGCATGCAGCACAGGCAGCATTTTACCTTACAACAAATTATTTATTTGCAATAGCAGCCTGTGCTGCAGCTAAACGAGCGATCGGCACACGGAATGGTGAACAGGATACATAATCCAGACCAATCTTGTGGCAGAACTCAACAGATGAAGGATCTCCACCGTGCTCACCACAGATACCAACATGGAGTTTCGGATTAACCGGTTTTCCAAGTTTAATAGCTGTCTCCATTAACTTACCAACACCTGTCTGGTCAAGTTTTGCAAATGGATCGTTCTCGAAGATTTTCTTATCATAGTAAGCATTTAAGAACTTACCAGCATCGTCACGAGAGAATCCATATGTCATCTGTGTTAAGTCGTTTGTACCGAAGCAGAAGAAGTCAGCCTCTTTAGCGATCTCATCAGCTGTAAGAGCAGCTCTTGGGATCTCGATCATAGTACCTACTTCATAATCAAGTTTGATACCTGCTGCTGCGATCTCAGCATCTGCTGTCTCAACAACAACCTGTTTTACATATTTTAACTCTTTTACTTCGCAAACCAATGGGATCATGATCTCAGGTTTTACAGTCCAGTCAGAATGTTTCTTCTGAACGTTGATTGCTGCACGGATAACAGCTTTTGTCTGCATCTTTGCAATTTCCGGATAAGTAACTGCAAGACGGCATCCTCTGTGTCCCATCATTGGGTTGAACTCATGTAAAGAAGCGATGATGTTCTTAATTGTCTCAACAGATTTACCCTGAGCTTTTGCAAGTTTCTCAATGTCAGCTTCCTCAGTAGGAACGAACTCATGAAGAGGCGGATCAAGGAAACGGATAGTAACTGGGTTGCCTTCCAGAGCTTCATATAATGCTTCGAAGTCTCCCTGCTGATATGGCAGGATCTTCTCTAATGCAGCTTCTCTCTCTTCTACTGTATCGGAGCAGATCATTTCACGGAAAGCAGCGATTCTGTCTTCCTCGAAGAACATATGCTCTGTACGGCAGAGACCGATACCTTCTGCACCAAGCTCACGAGCTTTCTTAGCATCTGCAGGAGTATCTGCATTTGTACGAACCTTAAGAGTTCTGAACTGATCAGCCCATGCCATAACACGTCCGAACTCACCAGCGATCGTAGCGTCAACTGTCTTGATAGCTCCATCGTAAATGTTACCGGTTGTACCATCGATAGAGATATAATCTCCCTCATGGAACTCTTTGCCAGCTAATGTGAATTTCTTATTCTCTTCGTCCATAGCGATATCGCCACATCCGGATACACAGCAGGTACCCATACCACGTGCAACTACGGCTGCGTGAGATGTCATACCACCACGAACTGTTAAGATACCCTGGGAAGCTTTCATACCAGTAATATCTTCCGGAGAAGTTTCAAGACGCACCAATACGACTTTCTCTCCTCTTGCATTCCACTCTTCAGCATCCTCTGCTGTGAATACGATCTTACCGCAGGCAGCACCCGGAGAAGCACCAAGTCCTTTTCCGATCGGTGTAGCAGCTTTTAATGCAGCAGCATCGAACTGTGGATGAAGTAATGTATCAAGGTTACGAGGATCGATCATAGCGACTGCCTCTTCCGGAGTCTTATGTCCCTCGTCTACTAAATCACAAGCGATCTTAAGTGCAGCTGGAGCTGTTCTCTTACCGTTACGGCACTGAAGCATGTATAACTTCTTGTTCTCAACGGTGAACTCCATATCCTGCATATCATGATAGTGATTCTCAAGAGTCTCACAAACTTTAAGGAAGTCTGCATATGCCTCCGGGAACTCTTTCTCCATCTGAGCGATCGGCATAGGTGTACGAACACCGGCAACTACGTCCTCACCCTGTGCATTGATTAAGAACTCACCCATCAGTTTGTTCTCACCAGTTGCAGGATCACGTGTAAATGCAACACCTGTACCAGATTCGTTATTTAAGTTACCGAATACCATAGGCATTACGTTAACTGCAGTACCCCAGGAATATGGGATATCGTTATCACGACGATATACGTTCGCACGTGGGTTGTCCCATGAACGGAATACAGCCTCGATAGCAAGTTTTAACTGCTCAACAGGATCTGAAGGGAAATCTGTTCCTAACTGATTCTTGTACTCAGCCTTGAACTGCTCTGCTAACTCTTTTAAGTCAGCTGCTGTGAGGTCGATATCGAATTTAACGCCTCTTTCTTCTTTCATCTTGTCGATGAGCTGCTCGAAGTATTTTTTACCAACTTCCATAACTACATCTGAGAACATCTGAATGAAACGTCTATATGAGTCATATACGAAACGCTCGAATGCAGGATCCGGATTACCTTTGATCATAGCAGCAACTACTTCGTCATTTAAACCAAGATTTAAGATGGTATCCATCATACCTGGCATGGAAGCTCTTGCTCCTGAACGAACAGATACTAACAATGGATTCTCAAGATCGCCGAATTTCTTTCCGTTGATCTCTTCCATTTTCTTAACGCCTTCCATAGCCTGAGCCATGATCTCGTCGTTGATCTTACGACCATCTTCATAGTACTGTGTACAAGCCTCTGTTGTGATTGTGAATCCCTGTGGTACAGGAAGTCCGATGCTTGTCATCTCTGCAAGGTTGGCACCTTTACCGCCAAGCAGGTTACGCATGGTCATGTCGCCTTCGCTAAACATATACACCCATTTGTTTGCCATTTTGATAATTCCTCCTAAATTATATTACTATGTAATTATGGACACTGTATTTGTTTCCATAATCAAGCCATGTCATGTACATTTCTAAAACGCACATATTCATTCTATCATATTTTGTCTAAATAGCAACATTTTTTTTGCTATTTATCCCTGTTTTTTTGTTACATTTTCACAATGTAAAACTTTGTTTCGTGATGTGGAACATTTTGTAAGTATTTATTTCTTTTTCCACTTCGCATACAGCGTCATTTTCCCTGTGCTGCCTTTTTTAATTGAGGTTACCTTTTTGGTACATTTTTTATCACGGTACCATGTGGTGTCAACTTTTATGATCCACGCAGAACCAGCACAAGTTGGAAACAGTAGCTGCCGGTGCATCTGGAATCTCAGATAAACCAGAAAAGGACCCACAACCACAGGGCACAAAGTTCAAAGTCGTAAGTCCAAAGGATAAAATAAGCCCACAGCAAGTCCACGAGAATGACTTAAGCCCATGCATCGGCTTCGCTGAACGCACATAAAAACAGACGGATCATTCCCTCCCAACCGGAAAATCCGTCTGTCTTTTTCTTTTCCTTTTTATTCTCAGACTCTAAAAATCCTAGAAATCTACTTCCGTATCATAGTAGCAGCACTTCAGCAGTTTCTCCATCTCCTCCTGACTCGGCTGACGCGGATTCGATCCGGTACAAGCATCTAAGATGGCATTGGCTGCGATTTCCGGCAGTCTCTCTAAGAATACCTCTTCCGGCACAAATCCCTGCTCCACCGGATAACTGTCTGCGCCATAATTTTTGATGCAGTGCGGAATCTTTAAGTCATCATTCATGCCGCGCAGATATCTGATCAGCAGATCAACTTTCTCATCTAAAGAATCTCCGCCAAGTCCCATAAAATCAGCGATCTCACCATAGCGTTTCTTTGCCGTCTCATCTTTTGCATTGAACGCGATAACTTTTGGCAGATACATTGCATTTGCTGCACCGTGGATGATATGTGCACCGTAATCTGCAAATGCTGCACCCGTCTTGTGTGCCATGGAATGAACGATACCAAGCAGTGCATTGGAAAATGCCATACCTGCAAGGCACTGTGCATTGTGCATGTTATCCCTCTTTTCCATATCCCCGTTATAAGATCCTACCAGATCTCTCTGGATCATCTTGATCGCATGCAGTGCAAGCGGGTCTGTGAAATCACAGTTTGCAGTAGATACATATGCCTCGATCGCATGTGTCATTGCATCCATTCCGGTGTGTGCAACAAGTTTCTGCGGCATCGTCTCTGCAAGTTCAGGATCTACGATCGCAACATCCGGTGTGATCTCAAAATCAGCGATCGGATATTTGATACCTTTCTGATAATCTGTAATAATAGAGAATGCTGTTACCTCTGTTGCAGTTCCTGAAGTGGAAGAAATTGCACAGAAATGCGCTTTTTTGCGAAGTTTCGGAATGCCGAACACTTTGCACATATCCTCAAATGTGATATCCGGATACTCGTATTTAATCCACATTGCCTTCGCTGCATCGATCGGTGAACCTCCTCCGATCGCAACGATCCAGTCTGGTTCAAACTCCTCCATCGCTTTTGCACCCTTCATTACAGTCTCCACAGATGGATCCGGCTCAATTCCCTCAAAAAGCTGTACTTCCATACCGGCTTCTTCCAGATACTGTTTTGCACGGTCTAAGAAGCCAAAACGTTTCATGGAACCACCGCCTACACAGATGATCGCCTTTTTGCCTTCAAACGTCTTTAATGCTTCTAATGCCCCTTTTCCATGATACAAATCGCGTGGTAATGTAAATCTTGCCATCTTTCCTCCAATCTGCTGCCATCCTCTGGCTGCCCCCTGACACAATACTGTATTTTATGTGTCCTTAACTGTGTGCAATTTTTATGTAACTGTCACATATTTTGTTAATTAAATAACAATATGTATAGTAATATTATATCACACTTTTCAAAAATAAGAAGCTATTTTATGCATTTTTAATAATTCTTAATATTTTCTAAGCATTGTTCTTAAATCCACATTTCGGGCAGACATTTCCTCCCTTATATACATAACCACAGCGGAAACAGCAGATCGTATCATGTTTTTCTTTCGCCAGATAAGAAATATTTCTCGAATCCGGTTTTTCCTGCAGGTAATGTATAAATTCGTTTAACACTCCCGCATATGCCGTCAGCTGCTTATTGTCCACCGCATACGGAATTTTCGTCTTTTTTCCATTTTTTTCAGTCACATAAACTCCACGGTTTAAAAGTCCTGTGGATGCACTGATCTCCAGAACAGATGACACATCGATCCGGTAGGATGTCATAAGAGTACTGTAATAAAGATGTTCCGGCGTCAGAATGATTCCCTCTTTTCCACTGTTATTCCGCGATGTATCCACCACAAAGATCGGGTATTCGAACAGACCGTTTCCTGCGGCATAGGATGCCATGGCATAATCGATAACCTCTGTTTCCTGCGGTGCTGCCTGTTTTAACAGCACTTTTCTTGCCGGATAAAAATAGTGTTTCTGATTTTCAGCGATACCCGCTTCTTTCAGTTCATTTTTGAGTTTATTTACCAGCTGTTCACATTCATCCGTCTTGATCTTTGAGAGACGCCTGCTTAAAAGTTCTAATGCATTATCTTTCAGATCTGGTAAATAAGGTCCGTCTGCTATCTTCTGATATGCATCCATTCCCTCCTCAAAGGACATATGCACCGGATCACCGGCAATCTCTGCAATCTCATTTTCATCCATCTGGCGGATTTTGTTCTCGATCTGCTCAAAATACGGCAAAACCAGCCCCGGCTCAAACTCCTTTTCTTTCAGACGCTCCTTAAGCTCTGTCAGATCATCTCTGGTGATTTTTCTCGACTGGCGGATCATATTTTTTATTTCCTGCTGTTCGGCAAGATTTTTCTGCGATTCTAACCGTTCCTGATATGGGGTTAAATCTACTCCTTCGTATTCTTTTAATTTCTCCCGAAGTGCATGGTAACGTGCCCTGTCCATATTAGGCGGCATTTTTCCAACCAGCTCTGCGACTTCCCGCTCTGCCTGTGTCTGCATTTTCTGTTTCAGATTTAAAAGCAGATTCTGTTTTTTCTCCTGCGGCAGCTTTTCCTCTGCAATCTCGTCATAGACACGGCGCATCACGGCATAATTTTTATCTGCGCAGCTCTCTGCCTTTTTATTTAACGCGGTAAGCTTTCTGTCCTGTTCTTTTTCCTCTAACATATCCAGGTATTGTTTCCGCTCTTCGGGCGAAATTCTTGTTTCATGCATGAGCTGGTGTTTTAATTCGGAAAGCTGGCGCTCTGACATACGGTCTGCGACTCCAAATTTAGCCTGATAAGTCTCGCGGACTTTCTGTGCCTCCGCATTATTTACCTGTGCATATTTTTCATCGGACGATTCCCCGCTGATCTGCCCAGCTTCGTGCGGCTGCCTGCTGTCACTCTCATATCGGGAACCTTTCACATGGCGTCGTTCGGTTTCATCCTGACGTGCATCTGCATACAGCCTTTCGTTCTCATTCCGTGAAATATTTCCCTCACGTCTTTCATTCTCACTCTGTCGTGCATTTACATGCAGACTTTTCTCCTCATTCCGGCGTGCATCTGCCTGCTTTTCTTCCCGCTCGTTCCGCTTCCATCCACTTTCACCCGCGCTTTCATTTCCATGCTGTTTTTCTTCGTGCCGGTTCTTGCTCTCATCCTGCTCTTCTTCATCATCTGTGACTTCGTCCTGATCTGATGCAGGCGTACTCTTTAACTTTTTACGACGCTTTTTTTCCTCCTGTATGGCAGGTTCGCAGGCTGCAATACTGCTTTCCGGGAAAAATCCCTCTTCTATCTTATTTAATAATTCCTCAAAGTCTGCATCTGAATATTCCGGCAGATCCTCGCACAGTTCCTCAAGTGGCTGCTGCTCATCCTCGACACCCGCCGGCTTTCTGCCGTCCTCATATTCATTATAACGACTGTTTGCCTCATGCTCGCCGTTACGCCCCATCAGCTCAAGATAATCTTCGTATGCCTTTTTATCCTCCTCAAAATCCATCAGATAAATATCGCCGTCTCCAAGAAGTTTCCATGGGCGCGGCGTATAAAATCTGTGACACGCCGCACAGGTACATGCTTTTGCCAAAAGGACTACTCCCTCAGGCGTCTCAATCCGAAACTCTTTTCCTTTCGGATACATGATCATATGCAGATTTCCTTTGCATTTTGGGCAGCGGTAACCAACTTTATAAAAGTTATTGCCAATCCTGCCTTTTGCTCTTTCTGACAGTGAAAGTTCTGTTCTCTCAAAAACAGTATGCGCCATCTTCCATTCAACTTTATGCCAGAGTCCCTGTTCCTCGTCTGCTTCCTCTTCCTTCTGCACTGCTTCTTTTGCCTCAAGTGCCGCCTGTATCACATCTTCATAGGTAATACGCTTTCCTGCATGATAAAAACGGAAATACTGCGTGGTATATTCCGGTTCAATATAGATTCCTGCAAGCACATGCCCGAAAAGAGTATTCAGCTGCTCCGTATTTTTTTCCACACGAAGTCCCTGGATCGTCCCCCATTTTCCAAATGCATACAGGATCATATTGATCACATCCCGTACTGCTGCCTCATCGGTATCTTTGATCTCATCTTCTTTGATCGGCAGATCTACAATATTTTCCGCCACTTTTCTGCTGTCAAAATGAAAAAACAGGGAGCGCACTTCCCCCTGTAAAATGAGATAATTATCAAGTGCCACAAAAAGACCTGTCCAGTTTACATTTGCATGCATGGTCTTTATCAGCCGTTCAAATGTCATTTTTAATTCGCTATCTGCTTTTAATACGATCACTTTTTTCACCTCTTACTTTTCAAATGCAGATTTTTCCTTCAAGATCTGTGCAAATCCCATATGAAGTTCTTTTTTTGCCCATTCAAAATCAATCTCCTGATTGCTGTCATTCAAACAGACGCTTCCACTCTTCTGATGACCTATATCAGCCACAATCCTGCTGTTATCATTTGAGACATCATAATACCGGCAGAGTTTTCTTACATTGCCGGGAACAAAACCGCCTGTCAGTTTCTGATACTCCCTGAGCACATACTGGCTGACATCCTCTTTCTGACGAAATTTATGGCTGCACACCTCGTTTAACAACTCCGGTTCTAATTCCCACATTTTCACAAAAGTACTCTTTTTAAAAGAAGACGGCCCATGAACCGTGTAAAATCCTGTAAACAATGGGAACGCCAGTTCTAACATATTATAAATAAAATACATAAACGGATAACCGGGATGGAAATATGCTCCCGGCTGTTTTTTCATATTTTCACGTTTGTCAAAATATTTTGCCAGAAGCATGGTATTATTCAGGTAAATATATGGCATGACCTGATCTTTTGTATTTGCCACATCAGGCTGAAGAGCCAGCATATCCACCGGAAGATCATTTTTAAAATACTGTTCCGGTCTGACCTTTTTTATCAGAAACATATCATCATTAAAATATACAAAATTCTCTGCCAGACCTGGGATTCTGTGCATATTCCACTCAATGGCATGTGAATTAAATGTCGGCAGATATTTTTCCGGAATAAAATCTTTATGATTTACAATATTTAACTTCGGATGTTCTTTATTTAACCAGGATGGCAGATGCCCCCATGTAACAAAGTGTATCCTGCGCACCCATGGTGCAAAACGCTCCACACCACGAAACCAGTACCTCAGCAGATCCCAGTCTCTGTATCTCTCTTTTCTGTCATCCTGTTTCTGCGACAGATCCGGCTGCATACTGTACTCCATTTTCTGTTTCTGCCAGTCCGGATCATTGCCATCTACCCATGTGATCACAAAATCAATTTCCGGAATGTTATTGTCGCGTGTCATAATAATCTCCATTTCTGCCCAGCAAACATCTTTTTCATCTGCATGATAATTTTTACTTCTATCATGATAAAACAAATCCCGCAAAATGAAAATCCCATTTATCTGCTTAATTTATATTTTTTTAAGAAATCCTGTTTTTCCCGATTTTAAAGCATTTTCGTTGTTTTTGTTAGCACTCATTTAAAAAGAGTGCTGATTTTCTATTGACTTTTAAAATTTACGGTTATAATATTAGATTCAGGCAGCAGCGAAGCGGATCTGCTCCGCTGCATTTTATAACGATCATAAAGGAGTGTTTGAATATGGCAGAGAAACATGGAAATCTTTCAATTAACAGTGATAATCTGTTTCCGATTATCAAAAAATGGTTATATTCCGATCACGATATTTTCTTCCGTGAGCTGATCAGTAACGGCTGTGATGCTATCACGAAATTAAAAAAACTTGAGATGATGGGCGAATATACATTACCGGCAGACTACAAACCGGAAATTCACGTTGTCGTAAATCCGGAGGAAAAGACCTTAAAATTCATCGATAACGGTCTTGGTATGACTGCAGACGAAGTTGAGGAATATATCAACCAGATCGCATTTTCCGGTGCAACTGATTTTATTGAAAAATATAAGGACAAAGCAAACGACGATCAGATCATCGGTCACTTCGGACTTGGTTTTTACTCCGCATTCATGGTAGCCGATCAGGTAACGATCGATACTTTATCTTACAAAGACGGTGCAACAGCTGTTCACTGGTCCTGCGATGGCGGTACAGAATTTAATATGGCTGACGGCAATAAAGAAGGCGTCGGTACTGAGATCACCCTTTTCTTAAATGAAGATGCTGTTGAGTTCTCCAACGAGTACCGTGCAAGAGAAGTCATCGAAAAGTACTGCTCTTTCATGCCTACCCCGATCTTCCTTGAAAAAGCAAATGCCGAGACCGAATATGAGACGATCGACGCTGCTGATAAATTAGACACTGATACCGTTGTGGAGACGATCCATGAAGAAGCAAAAACAGAGGAAAAAGAAAATGAGAACGGCGAAAAAGAAGTCGTTGAAGTTTCCCCTGCAAAAGATAAATTAAAGATCGTAAAACGTCCGGTTCCACTTAACGATATAAACCCGCTCTGGGCAAAAAATCCAAACGAGTGTACGGATGAAGAATACAAGGCATTTTACCGTAAAGTATTCTTAGACTACAAGGAGCCGCTGTTCTGGATCCACTTAAATATGGATTATCCATTCAACTTAAAAGGTATCCTGTACTTCCCGAAGATCAATACGGAATATGATTCTATCGAGGGAACCATCAAACTTTACAATAATCAGGTATTTATCGCTGACAACATCAAAGAGGTCATTCCTGAGTTCTTAATGCTCTTAAAAGGTGTGATCGACTGCCCGGATCTGCCGCTTAACGTATCCAGAAGCGCATTACAGAATGATGGCTTTGTAAAGAAAATTTCCGAGTACATCACCAAGAAAGTTGCAGACAAACTGATCGGCATGTGCAAGACGGATAAAGAAAACTATGAGAAATACTGGGATGACATCAGCCCATTTATCAAATTCGGCTGCTTAAAAGATACCAAATTCTGTGACAAGATGAACGATTACATCCTGTTTAAGAATCTCGATGACAAATATCTTACTCTTCCGGAACTCTTAGTCAAAGAGGAAGAAAAGAAAGACGAAGCGAAAAAAGCTGAAGCTGAAGTATTAGACGCTGATGGCAATCCGATCAAATCCGAAAACGCTGATGCTGCAAATGAAAATGCAGAGGAAAAAGACGAGCGCAAGGTAATCTACTATGTAACTGACAAACTTCAACAGGGTCAGTACATCAAGATGTTCAAAGAGCAGAACATGGACGCTGTCATCTTAGACCACAACATTGATACTTCCTTCATTTCACAGTTGGAACAGCGCAACGAGCATTATAAATTCATGCGTATCGATGCAGATGTGACAGAATCCTTAAAGGACGAGATTTCTGCTGAGGACTTAAGGGCTGAGACAGATACCCTGACGGATGTATTCAAAAAAGCCTTAAACAATGACAAGCTGACTGTCAAAGTCGAGAAACTGAAAAATGCTGATATTGCTTCTGTCATCACTCTCTCCGAGGAAGGCAGACGTATGCAGGATATGATGAAGATGTACGCAATGAACGGCATGGGCGGTATGGACCCGAACATGTTTGCAGCAGATCAGACCCTGACGTTAAATGCAAATAACGAACTTGTAAAATACATTTTCGAGCACAAGGATTCTGAGCATGTTCCGATGTTCTGCGAACAGTTATACGATCTTGCAATGCTTTCAAACCAGCCTCTGTCTGTTGATGCAATGTCCAAATTTGTACAGCGCAGCAACCAGATCATGATGCTTTTAGCAAAATAAATATGAGTCATCCAGTTTATTAGATCAAAAAAAGCGATGCCACCGGTTAAAACCGTGCATCGCTTTTTTCATTTAATTCTAATTTTACAGGAAAACGCAATCCTGCTTTTTAATTCTATTGTTACATTGAAATCTTATCTAAAATTCCGGTCAGATGGGCGATCGTCACACCATAATTAGTCATCGGAACCTGCTGTTTTTTTGCTCGGTCGATCCGGGACAGCACATATTTACGGTTAAACATACATGCACCGCACTGGATGACCAGATCATAATCTGATAAATCCTCCGGGAAATCCGTTCCGCTTACAATATCTACCGTAAGCCCCTCCCCGGCACGTTTTTTTAACATGCGCGGGATCTTGACTCTTCCGATGTCTTCCTGCAACGGTGCATGGCTGCAGCACTCTGCAATCAGAACGTGTGATTCATTCGTCAGGGAGTCTAACATCTTCGCACCTTCCACATAATAAGGAAGATCCCCTTTATAGGCTGCAAATAAAACGGAAAATGAAGTCAGCATGCTCTCTTTGGGTTTGTGCTCATACACATAGCCAAACACCTGTGAGTCTGTAATGATCAGTTTCGGCGGTTCTTTTAAGGCTGCAAGTGCCGGCACCAGTTTGTCTGTTGTCACACTCATGACCAGACATTTTTTATCTAAAAGCTCCCGCAGCGTCTGCACCTGCGGCAGGATCAGGCGTCCTTTCGGTGCCTGAATATCCTGCGGCATAACCAGCAGGACAAGATCTTCCTCTGTGACAAGTTCTCCCGTGATCTTTCTTTCCCCGAAGTTTTCCGGTACAAGGCGGGCTAATTCTTCTCTTACCGCATCGATTCCTGCCCCGGTTTCTGCACTGATTGCAAGCGCTTTCTTTCCGGTTTTTTCTTTGATATATGAAATAAGTTCTTCTGTGTGCGGATCAATATCTGATTTTCCGACGAGGAACAAGACCGGTGTGTTTTTCTCTTTCAAAAACTGATACCACTTTAATTCTTCTGTGATATCCCATTCATTATCCGGCTGTGATACCACGATCACTGCAATATCTGCCTTTTCTGCCGCCAGTTTTGTCTTCTCCACACGACGTTCACCAAGCTCGCTTGTATCATCAAATCCTGCCGTGTCAATGATCACACAGGGACCAAGCGGGCTGATCTCCATCGGCTTATAGACCGGATCTGTCGTCGTTCCGGCAATATCCGCAACAATGGAAACTTCCTGATGTGTGAACGCATTGATAAAAGAAGATTTTCCACTGTTTGTTTTTCCAAACACACCGATATGCAGACGGTTGCTGCCCGGTGTGTCATTTAGTGTTCCTGCCATAGTACTCCTTTCGAACAGCCTGCGGGCATAATTTATCTGCCTTTGGTTTGTTCATTCCGAATATGCATCACGTTTTTCTTAGAATCTGAAATCACGTTTTCCTTCTGCAATATCATGAATATGCTCGTATGCAGTCTGTTTTACTTTCGGATTCGGAATCTTTTCGAGTTCTCTGTCGATCAGCTCCATACCAAGTTTTTTAGTCTCCTCGCTCGCATAATCCTCTAAGTATTCTTTTAACGTCATCAGCGCATTCGGGTGACAGCAGTTTAAGATCTGCATGTTTTTACAAAGTGCCATAAAACGGTCACCGGTTCTTCCCTCACGGTAACATGCCGTACAGAAACTTGGGATATAACCAAGTTTGATCAGCCAGTTTACAACCTCATCTAACGTTCTCTGGTCACTGACATCAAACTGCTCACTGGTCACTTCGTCCTCTTTTTCCGGCTCTGCATATCCTCCTACACTTGTCTTTGATGCGCCGCTGATCTGAGATACACCAAGCGGAAGTACTTTATTTCTCACTTCCTGGCTCTCTCTGGTTGAGATAATCATTCCGGTATATGGAACGGAAACACGGATCAGTGCACAGATTTTTGCAAATGTATCATCGGAAATACCGTTATCGAATGCATCCGGATCAATATCATCTGCATGTTTTACTCTTGGAACACTGATCGTATGAGGTCCCACTCCATGTACTGCCTCTAAATGCTCTGCATGCATTAAAAGTCCTGCAAACTCATAGCGGTACAGGTCAAGTCCGAATAATACACCAAGTCCCACATCATCAATGCCGCCCTCCATTGCACGGTCCATTGCTTCCGTATGATATGCATAATCATGTTTCGGTCCGGTCGGATGCAGTTTTTCATAGCTGTCTTTGTGGTAAGTCTCCTGAAACAGGATGTAAGTTCCGATTCCTGCCTCTTTTAATTTGCGGTAATTTTCTACGGTCGTTGCTGCAATGTTGACATTGACACGGCGGATCGCACCATTTTTATGTTTGATACTGTAGATGGTTTTGATACACTCTAAAATATATTCGATCGGATTGTTGACCGGATCTTCCCCAGCCTCTATCGCAAGACGTTTATGTCCCATATCCTGCAGTGCAGTAACTTCTTTTACGATATCTTCCTGTGTCAGTTTCTTTCTTGCAATGTGTTTGTTTTTCAGATGATACGGACAGTATACACAGCCGTTTACACAGTAGTTTGACAGGTAAAGCGGTGCAAATAATACGATACGGTTTCCGTAAAAGTCTTTTTTGATCTGCTCTGCAAGTTCATAAACTTCCTGGATCTTTTCCGGGATCTCACATGCTAAAAGGACAGATGCCTCCCCGTGATTTAAACCTTTTCTTAATTTTGCCTTTTCGATGATCTCATCGATCAGTGCCACATTGTCTTTGTTGGCATCTGCATAGGCAAGTGTCTCTTTGATCTCCTCGTCTGAAATAAACTCTTCTGCTTTTAATGATTTTGCGTTGTACATACATGCTTCCTTTCTTTCCGGTCAGTCTGCACCCGCTGTTACTGTTCACTCATACCGTGTGAGCAGTAACCACCCGCTTACTTTCCGGTTAGTATTTTTTATATGGTATGACAGTTTTTCTGTCACCTAAAACCGGCAATGCTATTTTAGAACTGCCAGTTCTTTATCTGTTTTCTCTGTTATGCCAAAAAATCTCCCCTGTTTACAACTACCTGATAACCAATGCTTTCCATGCGCCGCTGCATGCAGAAACGGCACTCTGCCGCCTCATCGCCGGTACAGATCTTATTGTCATATAATTTATATTTTTCACGCACGGCAACCGGAGACAAATTTGGCATGACAACATTCGCTCCTGCTAAGATTCCGAGCTCCCTGCCCTTTGGATGGATCGTTCCAAGTGCCGTGGTTGCCGGGAGCAGCACATGCGGATGGATCAGCCTTATGACCGACAGCAGCCGCAGTGTCATCTCCATCGTACCCGCCGTCTCATTGCCAAACGGCGTATCCTTCTGCGGGATAAATGGCCCGATACCGACCATCTGCGGTTTTAATCTGCGGATAAACTGCAGATCCTCCCACAAAGTATCTACGGTCTGATATGGCGAACCCACCATAAATCCACAGCCGGTCTGATATCCAATTTCTTTTAAATCTCTAAGACATCGCATCCGGTTCTGATAGGACATCTCCGCCGGGTGCAGCTTTTTATAATGTGCCTCATCTGCCGTCTCGTGGCGCAGCAGATACCGGTCTGCCCCGGCGTCAAAATATGCCTGATAACTCTCCTTTGATTTTTCACCGATGGAAAGTGTCACCGCACAGTCCGGATATTCCTCCTTGATCTTTGAAACAAGATGACAGATTTTTTCATCTGAATAAAATCCATCCTCTCCCCCCTGTAATACAAAAGTCCGGAATCCCAGTTCATATCCGTTCTTACAGCAAGAAAGGATTTCCTCCTCCGTCAGCCTGTAACGGTCTGCGTGGCAGTTACTTCTGCGGATTCCACAGTAAAGGCAGTCATTTTTGCAGTAATTGGTAAACTCGATCAGTCCGCGGATATAAATATTTTTTCCATAGATGCGGTCACCCACATTTCGCGCACGTTGTTTTAAGTCCTGTATCATTGCATTGTCCTCTGTGGAAAGAAGAAATGCAAGCTGTTCTTTTGTGATATCTGCTGTCTTTTCTATTGTCTCCGGCAGATTTTTAAGTTCACGCTCTGGCATGCCGTAGGTGCTCTGTGTGCTCTGTGTATTTTTGTTTTGATCTTGTATTATCTGGTTTTGTAACATAAATTCCTCATTTTTTAATTAATTAGTAATTTCAATTACATCTGCACTGGTGTACTGTATCACTAACAATAATAGCGTACACTAGCTTATGCCAACATTAGAATACACTGTCTTTGCCGTGATTCCGTTAAGTCTGCCAATTTTGCCGGAAAGTGCATTAATGATATCCTGCGGCGCATCGATCGCAACACTGATGATATGTACATTCCGCTCGCGGTATGGTAAACCCATACGTCCGATGATATACGAACCATATTCATGCAAAAGATTATTTAATTCTGGTGTGGAATCCATGTTTTCTACAATGATCCCTATCAAAGCTACTCTTGTTTCCATTCATTTTCTCCCTGATTACCAAATTTATATTATTTTCATACACGAATCTATGATGCAGCTTTTGGAACCAAAAAAGCTGTACCCCTAATTCCAGGTACAGCCCAAAAAGAGTCACAATGCGCCTCTTATATTTTACTCTATGCCGTACCTTTCATCTCAGATAATTCTTTCAATGTCAGTGTCTTTTCTTTTTCCATTTAAAATCTTACGCAAAAAGGACTTTAAATGTGCTCTTTGCAAAGATTTACAATATTACTTCACAAAAATACCCTCTGTATACATGAAAATTATACGGGCAAAATATTTTGCATATAAGTATTATGTATACAAAGGGTATCATGATTTTTTAAGAAATGCAATTATGTTTCTGTTCTGTATGCCATAAAATACAAAGCATCCCCTGCAAAAATCTGTCACACTTTTACGGCACCAGCTCTTCCTCCGGCACCTCGATCTCTTTGATCATCGTTTCATTTCCACATAAAAGCCAGGTATGTTCACCACCACACTCCGGGCAGATCTTACCGTGCTCTACGGTATCATATTCACAGCCACAGTCGTCACAATGTGTTACCGCATGGATCATATCAATTTTTAACTCACTGCCGGATAAGATCTCTGTACGGTCTGCTGCCCAGCGCCAGCAGTCTGTAAGATAGGACGGCACAATGCCGGACACTTCCCCAATGGAAAGTGTCACAGCCGAAACCTTTGTCAGATCATTTTCCTGTGCGATCTCCTCTACGCTTTTGATCACATGAAATACGATTCCAAGTTCATGCATTCGCTTTATTTCTCCTTTTTCCCAAAACGGATCTTCACTTCACGTTTTAACATATAAGGAAGAATTGCCTTCATCTTATCCTCTGCTTTTACCATGCGGCTGCACTCCGGCAGTTCACGGTGCAGATGGATCGCATCAAACTCACATTTTGTTGTGCAGACACCGCATCCGATACACTTGTTCGGATCCACCACGGAAGCACCACAGCCAAGACAACGCGCTGTCTCGATCTTCACCTGCTCCTCGGTCAGTGTCTTATGTGCATCACGGAAGGATCTGTGTGCATCAATCTTATCATCCATTGCAGGACTCTGTCTCTTTGCATTGTCATATCCTTCGAGCGCAAGATTTTCCTTATCCAGTTCGATAAACTGACGGCGGTTTCTTCCGATCGTCATGCTCGCATTTTCATGGACAAAACGGTGAATGGACTCTGCACCTTCTTTTCCGGCTGCGATTGCATTGATTGCAAAGCTCGGTCCGGTATAGACATCTCCACCAACAAAAATATCCGGTTCTGCAGTCTGATAAGTAAGCGGATCTGCCACAGCTCCGTTTCCTCTTCCAAGTTCCACTTTTGAACCTGCTAAAAGGTCACCCCAGAGGATACTCTGTCCGATACTTAAGTAAACATGCTCACATTCCACAGTCATCGTATCATTCTCATCAAACTGAGGGTTAAAGCGGCCTGTCTCATCTTTAACAGAAATACATTTTTTCAGCACGATGCCGCGTACTTTGCCATTTTCTGTTAGAATTTCTTTCGGACCCCAGCCACAATGAACGGCTGCGCCCTCTTCTTTAACTTCCGCCACCTCATCTTTTGATGCCGGCATCTCTTTTTCGGACTCCAGGCAGAACATGGAAACTTCATTTGAACCACAGCGTGCTGCTGTACGTGCCACGTCAATTGCAACATTACCGCCACCGATGACAACGGATCTGCCATCCACACGGTAATCTTCATTTCCACCGGATACGATATGTAAGAAATCAACTGCACTCATCACACCGTCCGCATCCTCACCCGGAATACCTGCTTTACGGCTTCCCTGACATCCGATTGCGATATAAAATACCTGATATCCCTGTGCACGCAGCTCATCTAATGAAATATCTTTTCCAACTTCCACGCCGCATTTAATATCTACGCCAAGTTCACGCATTACTTCAATCTCAGCATCCACAACATTTTTCTCTAATTTGAAGGAAGGAATACCGTAAACGAGCATTCCACCCGGACGTTCATTTTTCTCAAATACAGTCGGTTTGTAACCTCTGGCAGCCAGATAAAATGCACAGCTTAAACCTGCAGGGCCACCACCGATGATCGCGATCTTCTGTGGGAAAGTTCCACGGTTTGACGGCTGTACGACTGGTGGAATATAACGCGTTTCTGCCTTTAAATCAAGTTCTGCGATAAATTTCTTAACATCATCGATCGCAACCGCCTGATCTACGGTACCTCTTGTACATGCATCCTCACAACGATGGTTGCAGACACGGCCGCAGACTGCCGGAAATGGATTCTCCTTTTTGATCAGGGCAAGCGCATCCGTATAACGTCCCTGTGCTGCCATTTTTAAATATCCCTGTACTGCGATATGTGCCGGGCAGGCAGTCTTACACGGTGCTGTTCCGGTATCATAGCAGTTGATACGGTTATTATCACGGTAATCCATATCCCATTTTTCCGGTCCCCATTTGGTATTATCCGGCAGTTCGTGTTTCGGATATGTGATAGCTCCGTCTTTCGTACAAAGCTTCTGACCAAGTTTTACGGCACCTGCCGGGCAGTACTCTACGCAGCGTCCACATGCAACACAATCCTTCGTCTCAACCTTTGCCACATAAGCAGAACGCGACATATTCGGCGTGTTAAATAACTGTGAAGTACGAAGCGCATTACAGATATTTACATTACAGTTACAGATAGCAAAAATCTTGTCCTCGCCGTCAATATTTGTGATCTGATGGACAAAACCGTTGTCCTCTGCACGCTGTAAGATCTCCATTACCTTTTCACGTGTGATATAATGTCCCTTATTTGTCTCAACCAGATAATCAGCCATATCGCCGACACCGATACACCAGTCTTCCGGATCATCCGCACATCCCTCGCCTAAAACACCGCGTGAATAACGGCAGGAACATGGACCTGCTGCGTATTTTCCGTCATATTTATCCAGCCAGTGGGAAATATGCTCGACACTGACAGACTCATTCTCTGTCTCGATCGCTTTCTCAACCGGAATAACATGCATACCGATTCCTGCGCCTCCTGGCGGTACCATCGGTGTTACTTTCTGCAAAGGTAAAAATGCCATACGCTCAAAGAATGACGCTACCTCTGGGTGCTCTTTGATCTGGTCTAACTTCATATTAAAGAACTCTGCACTTCCCGGTACATACATCGGAAGAACATACTGTTTCTCATGCTTTGGATTTTCCCAGTTATATTCCAAAAGACCGATATTGCTCATCTCCTGCAGCAATTCTTCGAGTGCTTTCTCTTCTTTTCCGGTTGCTTTTACGATCTGCGCTAATGTCATCGGCTTACGCACTTTCATTTTCAGTGCAACCTCTGCCATCTCATCGGTCACAAGTGCCTCTAAACCATAATATTCCGGATCTTCTGCTGTCACCGTATGACCGATGCGGTCAGTGATCTTCTGGCCTAATTTTAAGATCAGCTCTCTCGGCTGTTCCGGTGGTGTGTACTCAAACTTTTTCATGCGTGTTCCTCCTCTTTCCATGCAGCTGTTTCTGTTTTCAGCCAGTCTGCCCATTCTTCAATACCCTCTCCGGTCTTTGCACAGATCGGGATGATCTTTGCATTCGGATTGCGCATTAAGATATTCTTTTTACACTGTTCCAGATCAAAATCAAAATAAGGCATCACATCTATTTTGTTGATCAGTACAACATCGCAGATAGAAAACATCAGCGGATATTTTAAAGGCTTATCATGTCCTTCCGGCACAGATAAGATCATTGCATTTTTAACAGCACCTGTGTCAAACTCTGCTGGACATACCAGATTGCCGACATTCTCTAAAATAACCAGTTCCACATCATCTGTCCCAAGTCCTTTTAATCCCTGTCCCGTCATATCTGCATCCAGATGACACATGCCGCCTGTATGAAGCTGGATCGCTTTTGCTCCGGTCTTTAAAATCGTCTCTGCATCCACATCTGAATCAATATCTGCTTCCATGACACCGATCTTTAAATCATCTTTCAGTGCCTCGATCGTGCGTGTTAACGTCGTTGTTTTGCCCGATCCAGGTGATGACATAAGGTTCAGTAAGAACACACCATCTTTTTTCAGTTCTTCGCGGAGCAATGCTGCCTGCTTGTCATTGCTCTCGAAAATACTCTGTTTTACTTCCAGAATCCGTACATTTCCCATTGATAATCTCCATTTCTGATGTAACATTTTTGTTTCGTCTGTTATTTATAGATAAATTCTATCATTTAATAGTGGTGATGTCAATAAATTCTGGTCATACCAGTGTGCCAATTATTTATATTTTGTTTAGAAACACGTAATATTTCATAAATATGTTCCTAAAAATCAGATACAATATGCTTATTCATAAAACTTATAACACCACGTGTGCAATCGGCGTATACAAAATGGATAAAGGAGATTATTTATGAATACAACACAAACGAACAGCACCGTCTTATTCTGCGACTATTACAAACAATGGATCACCGTATACAAAGAAGGTGCCATAAGAGCTGTAACTATGCAAAAATATCTGATGGCCCATCACTGGCTTGAGAAACTTGTTCCTGATTTAATCATCAGCGATCTTGACCGGATTTCTTACCAGAAACTGCTCAATGATTACGCTTCCACACACGAGCATCAGACAACTCTCGATTTTCATCATCATATAAAATGTGCTGTACTTGATGCCGTTGATGAAGGACTTATTTCCAGAGATCCCACCCGAAAAGCCATTATTAAGGGAAAACAACCCGGTGATAAAAAGATTAAATATCTCAATCAGTTTGAATTGCATAAATTAATCGAAGATTTAACATTGGAACAGAATATTTCCTGGGACTGGTTCATTCTTTTGGTTGCCAAAACAGGTATGCGATTTTCCGAGGCACTTGCTTTAACACCAAAAGATTTTGATTTTGCCCACCAGTCACTCTCCATTTCTAAGACCTGGGACTATAAAGGTGACGGCGGTTTCCTTCCCACGAAAAACACTTCCTCTGTGAGAAAAATCCAGATTGACTGGCAAACGGTTATGCAATTCTCAAATTTATTAAAAAATCTTCCAGAGGATGAACCCATCTTCGTAAATGGAACCAAAGTATATAACTCCACTCTAAATGGCATATTAGCGCGCCACTGTAGAAATGCCGGCATACCTGTCATTGCAGTACATGGTCTTCGCCATACACATGCCTCTTTACTTTTGTTTGCCGGAGTTTCTATTGCAAGTGTTGCACGCCGGTTAGGACATTCAAGCATGACAACAACCCAAAAAACATATCTGCATATCATACAGGAACTTGAAAGCAAAGATGTAGATATCATCATGCGCTCATTGTCAAATTTAAACTAAAATCAAAACCCTTGTCTGCATGCTCTACAGACAAACACATTGTCACAAATTTATAATACGCCGATTCTAAAAATAGCTGCCGCATTTTTCAGCTCAGCGGCAGCTATTTTGCATACTTTATCCGATCAGGCAAGTAATGGAAGAACGCTTTCCATCAGATTATTTTTAAAATCTTCTATCATTTCTTTTCTGAATTTAAATTTTGGCATTGGTTCATTTTCATTATTTTTATACGATGTATAATCTGCCTTTTCCTTTAAATTATTTTCATTTGCAAGCTCTCCATCCTTGAAATTATATACCTCATATCGTACCGTTTCAAAATCTACATACCACTGACGGGCAAAATCTTCTATCTCTTTGTCAATGGCTGCGTATCTCATTTCATTAATAATCACGGAAATATCCTGTCCTATATACTTTGTTTTATCTTTCTCAATCTGATCGACCACTGACTCTAACAGGGCACTGAGTTTTGGATTATCTTTCGAAAAATCCTGAATCAGACCACGGATCATACTCATATCATGTTCAAAATCTGCTTCTTTAAAATTATCCTCCGATTGATCTAAAGATTCGACAACTCCCTGCAGCAACTCAATAATATACTCAAAGTCCACTCGCAGTTTACTGTAAGCAATCAGATCATAATCATCCATAACCGGATTATCCTCATCCTGCTTATCTTCTTCTGCCTTCTTTAATTCTTCCATCACATTATGATACATTGCTGCATAATCTTCATATTCTGCTTCCGAAAACTCATAATCTGCAAGAATTTCATCACTGTAATTCGAAAATGCCTTTAAATGTGCAAAATCATGATCTAACGCACGAAACATATGTACAAAGGCTTTTTTCTGTTTTTTTGACAATCCTGCAACATCCATTGGTGTACTTGCAAGCGTATGTATTGTTTTTACTGAAATTGCAAATGAACTTAATACATCATCCCAGTCTTCTGCAATCGGGCTTCCATCGCCGCCTCTGGAATACAATTTTAATGCATAATTGATCGCATTTTTAAAATCTCCGGGAGATTGAAATGTTACAACCTGACCATATTGCTTATTTGGATCAAATAAACGATTTGTCCTGGAAAATGCCTGTATCAGATCCTGCGGGCTCATCGGCTGACGATCCATAAACAACGTTGACAGACACGGTGCATCAAAGCCTGTCAGCAGCCGGTCGACTACGATCACAAGATCCAACTGCTGGCTTCTTTCCAGATACCGCTTCTCTTTTCTTGCAAGCCGGTCATTCAAATTGCTGTTATATGCGTTGATTCCCTCAATTTTATAAGTAGTTCCAAACATTTCATTATAATCGTCCATGGACTCCTTCATCTTTTCCTGATAAATACTGGATGTCTCTTCATTTTCTGATAACGAATACGTAATAGCAAATTTCGGGAAATCCGGCATTGCACGGCTGATATCTTCGTGAATCTTTAATTTATCCTGTCCCGCTTTTACTTTTTTCAGCAGCTCATAATATTTCTGCGCTTTTGGAATCGAATTAACTGTCAAAATTCCCTCGTATGTTTTGCCTTTGACATTCTGCATACCAAACTTTGTATAGGACTGATTCAATATGACATCCAGTACTCTGCGCATATGATCTTCCGTCTCAAATGCGGATAAATCAACATTGGCATTTTTCGGTCCAAGATTTTCGATCATAAATCCCAGAACTGCCTCATCATGAATCGCTTCTTTTATGGTATAACTGTGCAGACATTTTCCATACAACTGCTCTGTCGTCTGTGGCAAATCTCCTTTTTGTTCATACTTATTCTCTTCAAAAATTGGCGTCCCTGTAAAACCATACCACAAGGAATTATTAAAAAAACGTTCCAGCAATCTCTTTGTCTCCGGAGTAACTGCCCTATGACATTCATCCACTACAAAAGCGACTCTCAGACTTTTTATTTTCTGGTATTCTTTTGTACCTTCCTGCAGACGTTTATTGACCATCGTCTGCATCTTCTGCCTTGTTGTTACAATCATCTGGCGATTTCCATCTGCCAGCTTTTTGATCAAAGTATCCACATAATCTGTATCATCTACGTCTATCGTATCATTGTCCGCATAAGACTGAAATGCCATCTTTGTCTGTAAATCAAGATCTTTCCTGTCGATCAAAAAAATTGTCTTTTCTATGGATGGGATATCCATCAGCAAATTTCGCGTTGCCTTATAAGATGTCATTGTCTTTCCCGAACCTGTGGTATGCCAGATAAATCCCGATTCGCCCCTCTTTGAAGCAGCTCTCATAGCTTCAATCGCATGTATCTGGTACGGACGCAGGATCAATAACTTCTTCTTATCATTATCCAATACCGTATATTTTGTTACCATCTCATGTGCTTCCGGTATTTTCAGCACCGCTTCGGCAAAATCAATATAATCACATACTGATAAATTTTCTTTATCAATCCACCCGGTTATAAATTTTTTGTTTAATTCCGTGTCTCTTGCCGCTGAAAAATACTTTGTATCAACCGCATTACTTACCACAAACATCTGCACATTCGAGAAAATCCCATGAAATTTCCCCTCTGCTATATACTTTTTGATCTGCCGGTATGCATCCATATAAGAATGTTCTTTATTTTTCAATTCAATATGGATCATTGGTATACCGTTAATCAGAAGCGTCACATCAAATCTCCGGTCACGATTATCATTTTCCTCACCCGTTGCAAACGCCTGATACTGATTGATCACTTCATATACACTGGTTCCCCCTGCGATATGCTCATTGTTCATCACAAGTAAATGCAGTGTCTCATTTCCACGCTGCACATGCACATATACTTTGCCGTTCTCACCAACCAGCCACTTTCCGGCATCATAGAAGGAGGCATGTGAAAGATCATTCTTCACCTTTGCAAATTCGGAGTCAGATAATGGCGTATCATTTAATTTTGCCTTATTGTTCTGCTCTAAAATATATTTAAAATTGCTCCAAAGCTGCTCTTCTGTTCTGATATCCGGCCGGTATGTCCACTGTGATTCACCACTGCATAACTTATCGATCAGTCTTTTTTCGATGACTGCTTCTAATTCTGCCATAATTTTTCCTTTCTCATTAGTTCAAAACGTATCCTTCTTCATAGGAACAACGCAGGTAATCCTCGATCCATTCATCACAGACTTGTTCCATAGAAAGACAGTGATTCACAGGTGCCGCTTTTATCTGATGCGCAACATCATCATCAGATAGTCTATTTACAATATCTCGGACATGATTATGTGTACTTCTTGCAACAAATTCTATTACTATGCATACATAAAACAAATCATCCGTTACTAAATTTTTCATGTATTTTGTCACTCCTTTCATATTTCAGGCAGGAAAGTGCCTGAATACTCCTTATAACGTTTAAGGCATCTACCATTTATGTAATTTTATCATATATTTTCACTTGTGTCGTAGAAACATGCGCTGTAGCATATACTTTTTTATTTTTCTTAGTAACTTATACTTACGCTGATGAAGAGTGATAAGATGGTCGAGGTTTTTCAAATATGCAGAAATCATACATTGTTCTTCTTTTGAGGAAGGCATGGATATTGTAACCTCATCAAAAAATGCTTTTGTATCAACATTTAATAATCCATGATTTCTAGCACCTTCTGCACATATCATTGTAATGTCAGAATACCATTTAAGAGTATCAAAAAAACATTCCAAATAATCTGAATCCACATCATCTGATGTTATCCCAAAACATATATACAATGTCGATAAACAACCCTGTTCATAGGCATTTAGTCGCTTTATAGAACCATAATCAAATCCCTTAGAATAACTTTTGTTATATGCAAATTCTCCTTTTTTCAAAAGATAATAATTTGACATGTCCTTTGCCGCAACAATCTTATTAAAAAAATCTCTTTGATCAATTAATCCATATTGAGATGCTATTGTCAGGGGCAAATCTGATTCGTTATTTATATTTTTCCTAGTGATTCTTTCACACACTTTCCCCAACTTACGCTGTTCCCAAGTAATAACATTTACAGCCTGTCTCTAACCATCATTAACGTATATCCCAATAAATTTTGTCCTCTCCATTTTCCCATATCCAGACGATCCGGATCATTCATAGACAATCCAATTCCCCAAATCCTATCTTTTACTGCACATTCCGCAAGAATTTTGTCATTTGTAACCAGCAATGTCTCCCTCAATTTATCATTTTGAGAAAATTTTTCTATAAGTCCCTCATAAACTACAATCTGCCGTATTCCATTCCAGTAATTCTCACTATATCCCGACACCATACGTCCTAATTCTTTGATTGTTCCAACGCTTTCTGTTTCTAATATCTTTTGGGCAATCACATGATCTTTAAAACAAACTGCCTTTTGATACATCATATATTGTTCCATGGATGAAAACGTGATTCCATTTATCGTAAATTTTGACATATACCAGTTGCTCAGATATCCATTTTCTTCGTCCGGATTATGAAAACATATCATGTCCATTTTAAGCCGCACCTACCTTTTTTACTGCCAGATCGAGTTCTAAGTCATGCAGTCCGTGATATGCTTTCATCAAAAAATTTAATGGCACTTTTTCTATCACTTCTGCACTTGGAATATTGTAATACCATTGATAATATGCATAAAACTCACCGATCCAGTCCGGCATAAATCCTTCTAAAGCCTTACCTTCCTTTAATTTATACTTTTCTGTATCCAAGAAGTATTTCCACAATTCTTTGGCATCCATGGTATTTACATACGCCTTTGACTCATCGATATACTTTCTGGTTTTGCTTTTCATATATGTTTTTATAAAATCTGCCGTATCATTTTGGGGAAATGTCTGTGCCACAAAATCAAACAATTTTCCCTGACTTTCTACCACATCATCTAAATATGTTTCTGAATATGCCTGCATCTTTCTTACCTCACAAAAGTGTACTAAACACGTTGGTTACTTTATTCGCATCCGAATCAATCAGTTCTTTCATCCTTTTTCTCGCTGTCACGTCACGCTCATTATACTTTTCATTAAATTCATTGTAGTCCACCGCGGCAAGTTCTTCTTTTCTCTCATGTAATCTTGAATATGCCAATTCTGATTTGATGCAATACTGTATCCCCAGTCCTCCGAGCAACAACAATTCTTCTAAAATTTCCACATCAATTTCATCTCTGACAAATGCTTTTGCAATATAAAAATATGATGCATCCGCTCTCCATCCTTTTATCACATCAAAACTGCCTGTTTCTATTCCATATTTCGCAATGAATTTCTGGGATAACATTCTATATCGTTTCGAATCAGCTGCATCTCTGTGTTTCATTAATTCTGCCAGCCACGATAAAATACTATGTTTCTGAAAATCAAGTACTTTTAAGCCCTCCATATCCAGTTCATATTTATGAACCCAACCATTTGATTCATCCGGTCTGCAAACCGCCCACTCTTTCGCAAGATCAACACTTTCTGTCAAATAAAATCCTTTTCCGTAATCATGGCGCTCTTCTCCCAATCCCAAAGTCGGTTTTATTTCTTTGTCAGGACTCCCATGATATAAGATAATCTTCCCCATATCCGTTATTCTCCCTATACAAACATATTTTGAAGCATATATTTCTTTAAATTTTTCAAATTATCTGCTTTACGCTGATGAAGAGTGATAAGATGGTCGAGGTTTTTCAAATATGCAGAAATCATACATTGTTCTTCTTTTGAGGAAGGCATGGATATTGTAACCTCATCAAAAAATGCTTTTGTATCAACATTTAATAATCCATGATTTCTAGCACCTTCTGCACATATCATTGTAATGTCAGAATACCATTTAAGAGTATCAAAAAAACATTCCAAATAATCTGAATCCACATCATCTGATGTTATCCCAAAACATATATACAATGTCGATAAACAACCCTGTTCATAGGCATTTAGTCGCTTTATAGAACCATAATCAAATCCCTTAGAATAACTTTTGTTATATGCAAATTCTCCTTTTTTCAAAAGATAATAATTTGACATGTCCTTTGCCGCAACAATCTTATTAAAAAAATCTCTTTGATCAATTAATCCATATTGAGATGCTATTGTCAGGGGCAAATCTGATTCGTTATTTATATTTTTCCTAGTGATTCTTTCACACACTTTCCCCAACTTACGCTGTTCCCAATCATCAGTAAATCCATCAAACCGAATCTCCGGATTTTTTGCTCCATTTTTCGGAAACATTTTTTGAAGCATAAATTTTTTCATTTTTTTCATTTCATCACACTTACGCTGATGAAGGGTGATAAGGTTATCGAGGTTACAGAAATAACCCGCAATCACTTTCTGTTCTTCATATTTTGGAACATCAACTACAAATTCCTGCATATCTGACGCAAGGATATGTTTTATGGTATTACCAGTCGTAATGTTTTCTATTTTCTTCTTAGCTTTATCAGTTTGATATTCATAATTCAAAAAGTAAGGCTCAATTTCTTCTTTTGGATTTCTAAACATGATTAAGGCATGAGCCGCTGTATTGTCCAATTCTTCAGGGATTACAGCTGCATGTCCAACATGACCAGACTGAACCATAACCATATCTCCGGTATGTAACCATTTGTCTTTTTGCTTTTCATAGAATTCGTCATTTATGAAAATCTCAGAGTTATGATTTATCTGTCCATCTTTTACATTATTAGATTCCAAATAAAAATGTCCTTGTTCTGCATAGTATGGAGTAGCTGTTCCTACAAATGCATTTCCAATCGAACCATATATATCTTCCAGCTTACGCTGTTCCCAATCATCCGTGAACCCTTGAAACCTGATATTTGGTGTATTTGCCATAGTTACACCTCCTCTAACACACGGATAAATTCTTCAACCGCTGCTTTTGCATCGTCATTGTTAAAACTAAGTTCTTTTAACATCCCTAATAATGCTTTATTTCCCTCTTTGATCGCCTCATCTGTCTCTTTGATATTCTGTGTCAGTTCTCTGAGGTCTATTTCCGGCTCTTCTTCGGTTGTATCAACATATCTTGGTATATTAAGATTGAAATCATTTGCCACAATATCATCATAAGATGCCAGATATGCCTCTTTTTCTACTGTCTTGCGATTATTATACAGTTCAAGCACATGATCAATGTGCTCCTCTTTCATTTCATTCTGTTTTTTTTCTTTTTCATATTGTTTTGATGCATCAATAAATAAAACATCTCTTCCTTCACGGTGTTTTTTCAGAACGATAATACAGGTCGGTATGGATGTATTATAAAACATATTTGATGGAAGTCCGATCACTGCATAGATAGAACCATTCTGCAAAAGCGTTTCCCTTATCGTTCCCTCTGCTGCACCTCGGAATAATACACCATGCGGCAGCACAATCGCCATCGTTCCGCTCTGCTTTAAATGATAAAATCCATGTAACAGAAATGCATAGTCTGCCTTAGACTTCGGAGCCAGTTTTCCTCCATAATCCATAAACCGCTCATCCTGTTTAAATCCTTCTGCCGCTGACCATTTTGCAGAATAAGGCGGATTCATTGTCACAACATCAAATTCTGTCTCTTCGTCTGTCGGCCAGTCCGCGTCTAATGTATCACCGTTTCTTAAATGCTGATTTTCCGGCAGCACTCCATGCAGGAACATATTCATCCTTGCAAGATTATAAGTAGATGGCATCAATTCCTGTCCATAATATTTAATGTACTTTGGTTCTGTGGAATAATTTCTGCAGCTTAACATCAAAGAACCGGAACCCATGCATGGATCATAAACCTGCAATCCTTTTTTATTTTCCTGTCCCGACATTGCAATGCGGCAAAGGATCTGTGCCGGACCATGCGGCGTATAAAATTCGCCTGCTTTCTTACCTGTTTCTGAAGCAAACTGTCCAATCAGATATTCATATGCATTTCCAAGCACATCTCCTTTTGTATGAATGAGATCTGCTGCTTCGAGCACCTTTATCAGATCAGAAATTGTAGTGCTTTGTTTCTGATCTCCCGTTCCAAGACGATTTGAATATAAATCAACATCATCAAACAGTCCATTAAACAACTCATCCGATTCCTGTATCCGGTTAAATGCAGCCTGCAATTTTTCCCGGTGGAAACTATTATTTTTTGCATCTTTCAATATACTGATGTATGTCATATCCGGTGTTAAAGTATAATATAAGGATTCCTGCAGCTCTTCTAACAAATCCTTTGCATCCTCCCCTTCCATCGCCTCTTCATATGCGGTCTGTGCTTCTTCTATGCTTTCCGGCACACCATCATAAAGCAGATCATAAACTTTTGATAAATAAGAATCTGATAAATATTTATAAAATACCAGTCCAAGCAAATATGTCTTATACTCATTTGCATCCATTTTTCCTCTTAGAACATCTGCTCCACTCCATAGTACCTGTAATAATTCTTTTGACTCTGCCATGTGTTAATTCTCCTCCATTTTTCTGATTGTCTCAATCATCAGTCTATTAATATTTGCAGCCTGCCGTTCCAGTAAATCTTTCTGGATAATCGACTGCCTGTATAATCTTCCTATCTGTCTTTGCTTTTCTATATCCAGTACCGGTATTTTTAATTCACCAATACTTTTTATATTTAATTTTTTTACACTTACGGTACTGCCCTGATGATATCTGCCAATCTGCTGTTCAAGGCTTTTTCCCTCATTAAATTGATAACAAAAATACCAGGGATCTAATTCATTCTGATCAAACATGCACAGCAGAAAATTTGATGTAATATATTTTTCCTGTATCCCGGTTGATATCGGTGATGCTTTGGATCGAATCAGATTAATAATGCACCCACATATCTCGTTTGCATCACTTAAGCTATGTAAGTCGTTTTCAAAATCCTCCGGTGTATAAATATTTTCATCCTGTTTTTTCAATCTGGAAATATTTTTACCCAAAGTAAACTTTATCAATTCATCCAAACATTTTTGTTCCATAAATCCTCCTTTAGGAGTAATTTAATTAAATTACTATTTCATAGTAATTCATCTATCTTCAAATGTCAATTTGTAATTTAGATAAATTACAAATTCTTTAATAAAACATTTTCTGTCTGCTCGCAAACCTATCCTTCTTAAATTCTGAATTTAACATCTCTGCTTTCACCGGCGTCACACGGATCAAATGCATCGGCTGCGGTAATTTTTTCAGTGCATCTATCGGAATCTTTTTAAATTCTGCTGCCGCAACATATTCGTCCGAAAATGGCTCTACGAGCTGTGCCATGCCTGTCATCTGCAATCCTTTTAATCTGCCGAATCCCTCATATTTATCATAAATGGCAATACATACATTTTTGTTATTCTCCAGTGCATGAAATTTTTCCCCGCCTTCAGAAAACATCCATACTGTACCGTCATGATAGCTATATTCAATCGGCGTACATCTCACAAATTCACCAGAACCGGTTGCAAGTGTACAGGTGTTATTTGCTGCATTTTCATATTCTTCATGATTCATGATCCTATTCTCCCTTCAGACATATTTTCTCATATTTTCCACCCCGGCATCATAACTTATCAAGAGAAGGCAATATGTAAAAAAATAGAGATTCGTGTGAAAAATGGGAAAGGACGGATTTATGAAAATTCAATGGAAAAACCTGATTACCTGCATTGCCATACCACTTGCTGTCGGTGCCCTGGCATCTCTTCTTACCAAAAACAGCATGGAAAACTTTGCAATGTTAAACAAACCTGCTTTTGCTCCACCGGGTTTTCTGTTTCCGGTAGTCTGGACAATTCTGTATGTTCTGATGGGATTCGCATCTTATCTGGTGGTCACATCACAAAAGCCCACTGGTAACGCTCTGACCGTATACGGCATCCAGCTTGTGTTTAACTTTTTCTGGTCCATTTTCTTTTTTAATTTTGGGCTATGTCTGTTTGCTTTTATCTGGCTCGTGCTGCTGTGGCTTCTGATCTTATTGACAGCAATTCTGTTTTACCCGATTTCAAAGCCAGCCGGATATCTGATGATCCCCTATCTGCTTTGGGTGACTTTTGCAGGATACTTAAATCTGGGGATCTGTCTGCTGAACGGATAAGCGCAACAAAAAAGCCTGCTGGCTTTTTTTAAGTCAGCAGGCTCTTGCATCATTCATATCCTGTTTTTTATTTCGTGTCTTATTTTTTATCACTTACCCCTTTACACTACCAAGAGCAACACCCTGTACGATATGTTTTGATAAAAACAGATATACAATAATAACCGGGAAGATGGAGAATGCGATCATCACATATACCTGCCCCATATCAAATTTAAGCCAGTCAGCTCCACGTAACTGCGCGATCAAGATAGGCAGTGTCTTTTTCTTGTCATCGTGCAGGATCAATGCCGGTGTGAAGTAGTTATTCCAGCTGCTTACAAAAGTAAAGATCATCTGTACGGCGATTGCCGGCTTCATTAATGGCATTACGATAGAATTAAATGTACGAAACTCCCCGGAGCCATCAATGCGGGCTGCCTCGATCAGTGACAACGGCAGTGTGCTCTCCATATACTGTTTCATATAGAAAAAAGTAACCGGAGCTGCAATTGCAGGCACGATCAGAGGAATAAAGGAATCTTCCAGATGCATACCAGATACAAGTTTGATAAATCCAAGTGCAGTTACCTGTGTCGGGATCATCATAACCATTAAAATAAATGGATAAATATATTTTTTCAGTTTAAAATCATACGCATGGATCGCATAAGCTGTCATCGTTGAAAAATACACACCAAGTACTGCACTGCATGCTGAAATGATCAGGCTGTTGAACATACCATTCCAAACCGGAAGTGTTCCGTTTCTTAAGTTCTTCCAGTTTTCCCACAAATGACTGCTTGGAACCAGTGTAAAGCCGGACTGCATCTCACCATTTGATCTGGTTGCATTGATAAATAATACATAAAACCAGAATAAACACAAAACAGAAACAATCGCCAATACAACATATGCAATAAATCTTCTTGCATGAATACCTACGCCTTTTTTCAAATTACGATTTTCATTCATGAGTTTCACCCCTTCCTCTTATCATTGCCGGTAATCTTAAATACGATCAAACTTAAAATACCTGTAATGATAAACAGAATAACTGACAATGCACCAGCCATACCATAGTTCTTACTATAGAGATGTTTATTTAAGAACATGATCAGTGTCATAGTAGAACGCATCGGATCACCGGTTCCATTGGTTAAGATCTGCGGAACATCGAATAACTGTAAACCACCGATCAGAGATGTGATGACTACATATACAAGGATCGGACGTAACAGCGGTAACGTGATCTGCCAGAATACCTGGGAAGAAGTTGCTCCATCGACTTCTGCTGCCTCAAATAAAGAAGTATCGATACCCATCATACCAGCCATCAGAAGGATCGTTGTATTACCAAACCACATCAGGCAGTTCATCAGTGCGATCAGTCCTCTTGCACTTCCCGCATTTGATAAAAATTTATATGGTGTATCAATAAATCCGATCTGCATCAGCATTGAGTTGATCGGTCCTCCATCGGAGAACAAGGTAAAAAACAACATGGAAAATGCGGATGCCATGATCAGGTTTGGAAGATATACGACCGTTTTAAAGAAACGTGTTCCTTTTAATCTGAGACGCACATCTGAAAACCATGCCCCAAGTACAAGCGATAAAATAATCTGCGGTGCGAAGCACATGATCCACAATAACAGAGTATTTTTGGTATAAATCCAGATATCTCCATCGGAGAAGAGTTTTTGATAATTTTCAAATCCGACAAACCTTGGTCCAACCTGTGTTAATCCTGACATATAGTTTTCAAAGAAACTGTTGTAAATAGTGCTGACCAATGGGATCAACTGAAAAATAACATATACTACAATAAAAGGAATCAAAAAGATATATCCCCATTTATTGTATTTTACTACCTTTCCACTGCTTTTTTTCATAACAGCCCAACCTCCTTTTTCAGAGTACATTTTCTCATCCACAGAGCTCACAGCATCCCTCACTTTTCTTCTGTGTAAACATGCTGTCAGCTTTGCGCTAATGGTTTTACATAATAAACCGCACCTGCCTTCCTTACGATCTGGCAGGCGCAGTTTCATTCATAGTAACAGAACTTAGTGTGAAAAATACATTTTTCACACGCAAGATTTGTGCTTCGCACAAACTTGTGATGCGCTTAAAAACAGCGCAAGAATGGAGATTAATATGCCAATTCCGGATATTTCTCTAAAACTGATTTGTAGAACAGATCTAATGCTTCTTCTTTCGTTGCACTTCCTTCGAAGTAGTTCTTCATTGCATGCTGGAACTCTTCGTTACAACCCTGATCGTAGGAAGAAAGATTGCTTAAATCAAGTTTGGAAACTCCTGAGCTGTAAATACCAAGTGGATTCTGTCCGCCTAAGATCTTGCTTGAGTAAGAGCTGTCTGCCATCTCAGCAATTACGTCCTGATTGTTTACGAAGTCATCATCTTTCTCAATGATCTCTTTCATAACGTCATCATTGGTTGTCATCTGAAGCATGATATCTTTTACAAGGCTCTGGTTATCAGTTCCATTGGCTGCACAGATCCATGTACCACCCCAGAAGAAGCCCTGAGGTCCTTCCGTTGCGCCCCAGCCACCATTGTAACCGATACTGCCTTCTGTATCTGCTGCCATTGAGAAGTTTACTAACCATGCAGGTCCAAAGTAGCAGAATACATTTCCTTCCGGATAGAAACCTTTCTTCCAGTCATCACTCCACAGATCATATGTTCCTGTCTCACCTGCATCTACAAGCTCTTTGGAATCATCCACCCATTTCATAATGTTGTCATCAATATTGATCTTGCCGTCAACAACCCATTTTGAAGTGACGTTATTAGAATATACACGGAAAGTATCGTTTGCGGAAGATGTGATTGTGTAACCGGCATCTTTCATTTTCTTTGCTGTATCATTAAATGTATCCCAGTCTTTTACATAATTCTGAACCTCAGCAGGATCATCTGAACCTAATACTTCTTTTGCTGCATCTCTGTTATAGAATAATACGCCAGGGCAGCCCTGCCAGGAAAGACCTTTTAATACACCGTTGGAATCTGTAACAACATCTTTGGTGTACTGGTACTGTTTGGAAAGATCAGCATCGGTAATTCCAAGATCTGTAACTGCCATTGTGTAATCTGTATCAACATATTTTAATGCGTAATCGGCTTCTACCAGAAAGATATCGATCTTGTCATCTGCTGCTGCATCTGCCTGTTTTAATAAGGTTGCATCCAGATTGTTCTGATATGCCATATCATCACTTGGGGTAATGTTCCATTTTACAATTACATCACCGATCGTTCCTGTAGTTGCATCCACCTCTGTATATCCTGGATAATGATCTGTCAGACGACTCTTAAATTCCTCGTTCCAGCAGTAAATATTAAGTACCTTTCCTTCATCAGAAGTACCTGCCTGTGCATCTGTGTTTTCTGCTTCTGTTGCCGGAGCATTTTCATCTGTGGCTGTTGCATCGCTGCCAGTTGCTTCTGCAGCATTGCTCTTAGCATTGTCGCTCTTTGTGTCATTGCTGCCTGCTGCATTTCCGCCACAGCCTGCCAATAATGATGCTCCCATCGCTGCTACGAGCATCATACTTACAATTCTTCGTTTCATCTACTTTTCCTCCCTTTTCGAAATTCCTCTGGAACACTTATTTTCTTTTGTGTTCCTATCTCGTTTACAAGTGATATATTAACTGATTTTAATTTTGCATTATACTAAATCGCTTGAAAAAATGTCAGATTCATGACATAATGAGACAACCAGACGAAAGATGTACAAATCTGCAAATGAAATGATATTTTCATTTGAAAACAGTACAAGAATGGAGCTAATCATGGAACTTTCAAAAGAGTGGTATCACACAGAATTAGTCAACAGTGAATACGATATGCTGCACCGTTCCCCGACGGTAGAGTATTCTTTTTATAATGCGGTCAAAACAGGGGATATGGAAACTGTGATACGGAATTGCAAAGAAGATGCTTTTATTGACCTAAAAGGTACAGGAGTGCTTTCCCGCAATCCTCTTACGAATATCAAATATCATTTTGTTGTCACTACCGCCATGATCACACGCTATTGCATTGACGGTGGATTAGAACCGGAACAGGCTTACCGCCTGAGTGATTTTTATATTTTAAAAATGGATTCCTGTACCTCGATACGCCAGGTGGCAGACCTGCATCATGAAATGGTAAAAGATTTTACCGGAAAAATGGTTCTTCAGAAAAAAAGTGCAATTCTCTCAAAGCCTGTCATGCAGTGTGTCGACTACATCTACACGCACATCAAAGAACGCATTACCATCAATATTCTGGCTGAATATACCGGGCTGTCCGAGAGTTATCTGTCCCGTGTTTTTAAACAAAACCTTGGTATATCCATCAGTGACTATATCCGTGAAAAAAAGATTGAGAAAGCGACACATCTGCTGCGCTATTCCGATAAGCCGATCGTTGATATTGCAAATTATCTCTCCTTTTCCTCACAGAGCCATTTTATCCAGATTTTTGAAAACTATACCGGACTGACACCAAAGAAATACCGGGACGAATATTACAAATCCATGTGGTGACAGTCCGGTTTTTGCACTACTCACTTAAAACAACATCAATTCTGTGACATTTCCCAGAATCGAGTGTTTCGATCACTTTCTTACTAAGCCGTACCCCATATTCCGGCTCTGTTTCTAAAATGATCTGATCATCACACACTGCCTGTCTGATCTGACCATCTCTGCTGCTCTGTTTTTTGGGATTATGCAGTATGATATGGAATTTCTTACCTGCAAACTCCAGCTGCAGCCCTGCATCGCCTTTTTCGTCAAACTGCTCCGGCAGCAGGGACGGTGCGATCACAAGGTCGCCGAGTTTTCCTTTTACGCCAAAGACCTCCGTGATCATGGTTAACATATACCAGCTTGCCGCACCTGTCAGATATGCATAAAGTCCTCTTCCATCATTATCAAAATACTCCGGCAGTCCCGGATACATTTTACTGTTTTCAAAATTCATGGCTGCATCAAGCAGTGTCTGCAGTACTTTATGTCCCTCTGATACAAATCCCCTCTGATACAGTGCATTTGCATACATGACCGCCATATGTGAAAATACTGCCCCGTTTTCCTTTTCGCCATAGGCAAATCCAAACATTCTTCCAAGATCAAATTTTTCTTCTTTAAAGTCTGTATTCAGACGATAGCCACCGGCTTTTTTATCAAACAGATATCTGTCTGCACTCTTACATACTGCTTTTATCTGTTCCTCACCGGCGGTACCGCTCATGATCGCAAACACCTGTCCGGTCAGCATCATACGGACATCCCGATCTTTGCTGTACTCGACTGCATTTCCATGATTATCATAATATCCGTTAAACCAGCCCATACCATCTTCTGCACTGATCCATTCTTTTGATCTGATATGCTGCATCAGCCACTCTGCTTTTCCAAGCAGGTTTTTTCTGATCTGTTCCACTGAAATAAGGATCGTCCCGCCTTTTATGTTATGTGCACAAAGACTGGTGTATTTTTCTAACAATTCCTGTTTTTTATCCGGACTTTCATATAAATCTGTTCCGTCTGCAAGCAGATATTTCATCTCTTCCGCCACTTCGATCCTGCTGATGCCTGTCTCTGCTTCCAGATGTTTCAGGCACTCTGCAATATCTTTCAGATTTCCAGCGTATGCACAGGTAAATGCCACACTTTCGCCCCTTTCCCATGCCATATCAAGCGCATCGTTCCAGTCTGCACCGTGCAGTCTCATCTCATTATGATCCCCGACATCATAAAAAGCACACAGATTCTGAAGCAAAATATGTTCTAAGATCGTTCCAAAATAAACGTTGCCGCCCTCCGTGCGCTGTTTATTTCCATATGCATGATCCCACGCATTATCATGTGCAGTACCTCTCTTTGCCTGAAGATCTTTAAAATAAGTAACTTTTTCCAGTAAAATATTAAGATCTCCGGTCTGATCCAGATATAATTTCGTTGTTACAAACGGCCAGAACGCATGATCCATCCAGACACGGGTAATGTTATTACGGTCAGCAATAAATTCTCCCTGTCTGCTTCCAATGATCGTTGCATTTGTTCCATCTATCCGGACACCGCCATAATTGTCCACGATCATCTGACGCACCACAGACGGCTCCATGATAAGCAGGGCAAGACAGTCCTGCCAGAGATCTCTCCAGCCGCGTCCGCCTTTTCCATAATCATGATACGGTAAAAAAGAGCATCCAAAGATCCTTCTTAGAACCGGCTGAAAGCAGATCCATTTCAGATAATTATCAACTGCTGTATCACCTGTTGCAAAATCGACATTTACTTTGTCAGTCCAGTGCTTTTTTACCGTTTCAAGTGCTGCTTCCACCTGCTTTTTCGTACGGTAAGCTGCTGTCTGTTTTTCGATCTGCTCCCTTTCTTCCGAAATTCCTGCGAGAATCAGATACGCTGCTGATTCCTGTGGTTTTAAAGTAACCGACGCAAAACGCATTCCTCCTGCTGCCTCTTTTCCCTGCAGTTTCGTTCCAGCTGGCACGCCATCCTTCACAGTCCGCACAGTTTCCGGTATCAGATAACTTCCGCCCTCTCCGATAAACATTTCCGTTGTCGGATAAAATGTCTCCGGTGCCTCGCCTTCTCCTGTCGACCCATAGACAAAATATGTCGTCTGGTTCTTCTGGTGTCCTCTTTCATCAAAAGAAAGTACCGGACATACTTCCACGCCATACATCTTTGTCTCGATTCTATGTAAAAGTGATGTCACATGACGGTGATCCCTGATATTGTCTGCACTCCGTCCATAAACCGGAATCACCGCCATCGGTGTGATTTTCTGCTCATACTCTGCTGTATTGGTAAGTTCTACCATCATTACTTCCATTGCACCATCTAAAGTCACAAAGGAAGTCGTCTCTGCTTTTACCCCATACTCTTTCGATATTCTTGTCAGTTTCTGCCACATAAATCCGGCTTCTAAGGTGTTTTCATCCTGATCTTTCGTAAACTTTTCCGCTTCCTGTTTTGCAGAAGAACCACAGACAGACCAACAGCCTTTATCTTCGATCCGGCACCAGAAATTTCTTGTATTGCGGTTATTATGTAAGTTTTCAATACTGACCGGTTCTAATAAAAAATGATTCTGATCTGTCTTGCTGTCCCCTCCAAGATTCGGCGTAATGCTCGATTTCAATCCCGTCTCTCCTGCCAGCGGAAGGTACAGACCACTATAATTTTCCGGATTGTGAATACGGAAAGCTCCATTTTTATCTATAAATTCAACTTGTTTCATGATACTCCTCATTTCTGCGTATAAAAAGACTTCTTTACTTATTTTGTCTTATGACATGATCAGTTCCACTTCTGTTGTCTCTGTAAGTACAGACTGTGGAATATAATTGTCCTCCATTTCCTGACCATTAACGAATAGTTTTTTGTATCCGCTCTCTGCATGTCCCGGATTTTTTACTGTAATGTGCAGATGGCAGCCTCTGAAATCTTTATCGATTTCAAACATTTCCCATTCTTTCGAAACAGCCGGTGCAATGCGAAGCCCATAAAGATCCGGGCGCATGCCAAGGATTCCCTCTACACACCCTACCATAACCGTGGAAGCTGTTCCTGTCAGCCAGTGCACATGCGACCGTCCAAAATTCGGACTATCCTTTCCTTCGGTAAACTGACCATAACAGTATGGCTCTAATTTTCGGATCTCTGCCCTGTCATTCTGTGCTGCCGGTGCATTTTTCATAAAATAGGAAAATGCTCTCTCTCCATGTCCTCTCAATGCTTCCGCAAGGATGATCCACCCCTGTGACTGAGAAAAAATACCGGCATTTTCTTTGGTGCCAGCGTTATAAATAACTGCAAGCGCCCCATCAAATGCATGTGCATGATATGGCGGATCCATCAGAATTGCTCCATATTCCGTGTTTAACCTGTCATATACCTGCTGCAATGCACAGTCTGCCTGCTTTTCATCTGCAAGTCCGCTGATCACCGCCCAGCTCTGCGGATTTAACCACATGTTCGCTTCCGGATCGGTACGCTTTCCGATTGTCTTACCATCCTCTGTGAAACCACGGATAAATCTGTCCTCATCCCAGCAGAGTTTCTGAATCAGCTCTCCCAATTTTTTCTGCTCTTCATTCAGAAATGCAATATATGCCTCATCTTTCTTATATTCTGCAAAAATACGCAGGATCGTCATCGCATAATAAAACTGCAGGGCAACAAATGTTGATTCCCCATCTTTTCCAAGACGCAGGCAGTCATTCCAGTCTGCATAAAGCCCTGCCGGCAGTCCATGCCCTCCAAGATGTTTCATGGAAAAATCTATTGCACGCTTCAGATGCTCGTAAACCGTTCCCTCGTCTTTATTCGCAAACGGGATCACCTCATCGATAAACGCCACGTCACCGGTTTCCGAAACATATTTGTACACGGTTGGGAACAGCCAGAGTGCATCATCCGCACGATATGCAGGATGCCCTGTCTCCTGTACATAAGAGGCATCGTCCGGTGTATCCTCATGTCCCGGATTATGTGTAAATTTGACTAAGGGCAATCCGCCTCCATTGTCCACCTGGGCCGAGAGCATAAAGCGGATCTTTTCGACTGCCATCTCCGGTGCAAGATGGATCACGCCCTGAATATCCTGCACGGTATCACGGTAACCATACCCATTCCTCAGTCCACAATAAGTAAAGGATGCAGCCCTTGACCAGATAAATGTCATAAAACAGTTATACGCATTCCATGTATTGATCATGGTATTAAATTCTTCACTCGGTGTCTTTACCTGAAAATGAGAAAATTTTTCATGCCAGTATGCGGTCAGTTCCGCAAGTTCTTTTTTGCACACTTCTGCTGTATTCCTGTATCCTGCTATGATTTTTGCTGCCTCATCATCCTCTTTCATTCCGACTAAAAATGCGATATTCTTTGTCTCCCCCGGATTCAGATGCAATACCGTTGAAATAGCACCACAGCCGTTTTCATTGTAATTCCCTTTATTATTTAAAACACCATCTTCCACACCTTTGGGATTCCCATATCCATGATATCTGCCAAGGAACTCTTCCTTATCGCCACACCAGGATGTTACGGCTGTGCCCGCAAGTCCAAAGAACCGGCTCACCACGGTCTTATGGTCAATTTCTTTTCCTTTTTCAATCATATCAAGATTGGCATGGATCATCTGGCGCACACGGTTCTCACAAAAAACAGTCCTTGTGATGAACTGTGAATACTGCAGATTGACCTGATCCTGTTCATAATTGCTGTTATTCGTAAACTCTGCATAACCGGTCACAGTAAGTTTTCTTTCTTTTTCAGAATCATTGGTAACACTCAGATTCCAAACTTCATAAGACTGGTTTAACGGTACATAATAACATACCTCAGAACTGATCCCGGCATATGCCGCTTTCATTTTTGTGTAAGCAGTCCCATGATGGCACTCGCTCTTATAATGCTCTAAATCTTTTCCCACCGGCTGCCAGGAAGCTGACCAGTAATCTTTACTCTCATTGTCCCTGATGTAAATATATCTGCCCGGTTCATCAAACTGGTTAAATACATATCTTAAAATTCTTCCGTTTGCTCCGGATTTTGCAAAACTATATCCTCCCGCATTATTGGATATGATCGCTCCATACTCCGGTGATCCTAAATAATTTACCCATGGTGCCGGTGTATCCGGTCTTGTGATCACATATTCTTTTTTATTTTCATCAAAATATCCGTATTTCATAGTAACCTCCATTCTTGTCTCAGTCTTTTTTCTACTGCCATGTTATATTAACAATAAAGGTTCTATGAAAATGGTTATACAAAATACGTCCTTAAAATAACAGATTCATGACCTGTTCTTCCGAAAGTATATGAGATACAATTTTCGAATTAAATCTCGTTTCGATATTTCAACGGCGGATTTCCGTACATCTTTTTGAAGCTCCGGATAAAATAACTGACATTTTCATAACCGCACCGCATTGCAACCTCCGTAACAGGAAGTGTAGTCTCCTGCAGTAACTGTCTCGCATGCTCCATGCGTAAATGATTGATATACTGTGAAATAGTAATATGAAAATGTTCTTTAAAATAGCGGGAAATATATTTTTCAGACAAGTGAAACTGGTTTCCAAACTCCTTAAGCGATATTTTCCTGGTAAAGTTCTGCTGTATATACGAAATCATTTCTTTCTCGGTAGTATTTCTGCCACTGGTATTATTTTCTAATATAAAACCACTTTGCAGCACTCTCTTAAAAAACAAAAGCAATCTGCTTTTTATCTCAAACTGGATTATCAGGTTGTTCCTATTATCACTTGTATTCTCAGCAATTTCCTGCTCTTTCTGAGTTTCAGACAGTGTCAGATCTGAATGTTCCAAAGCGATCAGATTATCGCATATATCACTCAATCCAGCACCAAGCTGTGGTTTTATCATCCGCTTTCCACTTTTCAGCGGTGCCATTACCTCTTTCTCTAATAGATCATTTGATTGAAACGATACATACTCCAATGGGAAAAGTAACGTATAGTAGTCCACTTTTCCTGTCTGCGAACCCATAAAATGCAAATTACCCGGCGATACAACAAATACTTCTCCTGTACTTCCTGTGTAGTTTTCTCCTGATATATTCACATTTAAAACTCCACTTTTTACATATATAATCTCAAGTTCGTCATGCCAGTGCACCGGAATCTGAAAGGAATGGTGGATATTATATATATGATATAAACTGAAAGGATACTTTTGCGTACCATGTGGTCTGTTTTCTTTTAATTCAAAGTACATAATATCCTCCGCATAAATAATCATTCACAAACAACAGTTTCATCTTACTCCACCAGACGCTTCGTCTTCCATTTCCCTGTTTTCCAGCGGAGCACCATTCCAACCGCTCTGGCACATTCATCACCCGCCATGCCAATATATGCCCCCACAGCAAGCAGCCCTAACCGTATGCCCAAAAAATATGTGCCTCCAACTGCCACCAGATACATAAATATTGCACCCATGATCACAGGGAAAACAGCATCTCCGCTTGTTTTTAATGCCTGTCCATAGACCAGATTCGTTACACGTCCAAATTCGAGGAAAATGTCAACGACAAGCAATTTTACAACCAGATTTATCATCTGTGGATCGTCTGTGAAAATATGTACGATAAAATGTCCAGTCAATGCGAACGTCACAGAAAAACAGGTGGCTGTTATCACTCCATAAATAGCAGCCTTTTTCGTTCCTTTATCACACTCTTCAAATTCTTTTGCCCCAATCCGCCAGCCTGTCATGATGGCATTTGCCTGTGCTAAAGCAGCACCTACACAGTATGAAAAATTTGCAATCTGAAGCGTATAAGAGCGCGCGGTAACATTCATCCCGTCCGCATCCATCTGATTCATAAAACGAACAACAAGCGTCATTGCAATATTATAAAGAGCCGTCTCGCACGCGGATGGAAAACCTATTTTTATGATCTGTCCTAATATTTTGCGTGAGGACTCCCTCTCAGGAGCATTTTTTGCCTTTACCAGCACTGCTCCCATAGCCGCAACCATGATCAGATTTATAACACGCGATATCACTGTGGCGATGGCAACTCCCATAACTCCCCAGTTCATGACAAATAAAAATACAGAATTCAAAATAAAATTAATTATATTTCCTGTGATAGATGCAAAAAGCGACTGCCTGGTATAGCCAAACACCCGAAGATAGCTTGAAAATATAGGTATGAGCGCATTTAAAAAACACGCACCGCCTACGATTTTCAGATAAGTTTCAGCAGGCGTAAACAGAGCCGGTGCAATACTTACTATCTCTAAAATTTTTCCTGAAAAAACAGCTAAAAATACGGACATCATCACTCCGACAACCGCATTGAAAATAAGTCCAAGCTGTCTTGCCTGATATGCAACTCCCGGCTTTCCTGCCCCGATATTCTGTGTCATTACCGCAACCATGCCCGACGATATAACTCCAAACATGATGATAAAAACACCAATATATGTATTTGCCGTACCGACTGCACCAACTGCCTGATCGCTTACCGATGAAAGCATCAGGGTATCAACCATTCCGGAAAGCATATAAAAAAGTGTTTCGAAGCATATTGGTACAAAAAGCTGTGTTAAAGATTTTCTTTGGATTTCCATTTGAACTGCCCTCACATCTGCACTAAATATTTTTCGTTTTTATATTTTCAGCAATAAACTAGAGTTTTCGCGCCATACTAATAATATGACATTTTGCGCCATAATTCTTGTAGTTTTTCACATAATAATTGCACTATTTCTACTTTTTATACAGATAACCATATTAATTCTTTTTGCGGTTTTGTCAATCAAAAATTGAAATCTGCTGTTTGACTCTGACATCATCTAACATTGCCCGCCAAATGCTGGTTTGTTTATGAAGTAAATCGCCCGTCCCAATGGTGTGTCGCAGGTCTGTGAGTGGCATCTTGCGCAAAGCCGGAGTAATTTTGGTTCCGTTGTACGAAAATAAGAAAAGTCTAAGTGTGTCTGAGTTAGATTTTCTCGGAGTGACGTGACCGGCAACAACGAGTCATCCATGACTCGATGCTGCCTTGTTCTGCCATCCGTGGCAGAACATCACTATGTATAGACAGGCACACCAAGATTTTCTAATTTTCTCCCAAAGTCACAAAATTAGCTCCGGCTTTGCGCAAGATGCCCACCTCCAGGTTATGAAACACCATTTGGGTGGGCAGTTCATCTCAAAATGGGGGCGCGGGTGTGAATTTTTGATATTCGCACGAATGGAAATATGCTTAAAATCCTAAGGTGCTGTATCATTAATATTCAGCCTGATGACTTCCCAGAATTTCCATCTGCTACATTGTACTACATGAATTGTTTCGTAAATTGTCAGACCAATAACACAAAATATTCTTCAAATGTGTATGGCAATAAACATGAGCATAGTGGAATATATTGAGGTTCTTGCCAGCGTTATCAAACAAATAATAAATTATTGAATATAGTTATTTAGAAATATTTTTTAATCAGATTCAGACACAAAACACTAAAAATTTACGCACCCCCAAGGTTGTGATGTGAGTTCCCCGGCGAAGGGTGGTTCACAACCTTGCGGCTGGCAAATCGCATCAAGCCGGGATTTGTTTTGTGACTTTGGGAGAAAATTAGGCAATCTTAGTCTGCCTGTTCGTAACACAGTGTTGTGCTGCCACGGACGGCAGCACAAGTCTTAATGCCCCCGGACGGGGCGTTTAAGACGCACACGTCACTCCGAGAAACATTAAATCAGGCTGACTTAGACTTGCCTTATTTTCGTACAACGGAACAAAACGAGTCCCGGCTTGATGCAATTTGCCAATCGAAAACCCCCGGAACCACCCTACACGAGGAAACTCATGTCACCCGCAAACCAGCATTTATCGGAAATGTCATCAGCCTATAAAAAACAGGAATCCCACTTCTGGAATTCCTGCTTTTCGCGTAACCATTTTAAACCGTTACTTTTTTTCTATGCAATAGCTGTTTATTTCAAAAATCCAAACAACCCTTTTTTCTCATATGGCTCTTTTTTGACTGCCCCTGACTCATACCCTGTTCCGTCAATGACAGCCTTCAATTCCTGCTCATCGATATCCTGTTCCGTGATGATCACGGTCTGCTTTTTGCCATGAGAGGAAGATACTTTTTTGACCGGAAATGCCCCGCGAACTGCTTCATTTACATGATTTTCGCACATGCCGCACTGCATTCCGTCTACGTCCACCGTAATCTTTAACATAAATTTCTCCATTTCTTATCAGCCTGCTTCTTCACAGTCGCAGGACTGCACTACAACGCTTTTGATTCCCTGTTTGTCGACATAACCACATGCTTTTAAACCTGCAAGTACGACTGCATTCCAGCTTTTTGCGGATAATTCTTTTACAGTATCATCATCAAGTTCGATCGTACATGCCTTTTCTCTGTCACATACCGCCCCGCATGCGATCCGATACATATTTTTTCTGCTGATAGCCCCGATTTCTTCTAATAAATTGACCATGCGATAAACAGTTGCCGCGCCGATTCCCGGATCAACTTCTGCTGCTCTGTAATAAATTTCCTTGCAGCATGAACAATCTTCATTGAGAATCACGTCAAGCAGCATCAGACGCTGTTTGGTAATACGACAACCCTGTTCTCTCAATCTTTGAATGACAATTTCTTTCTGCATCTGGGTTCTATGGTAATTCGCCGTTTCATGATTTTTCTTTTTCTGACTGTTTACTCCTGCTGTCATGGTCTCCTCCTGTATTAATGACAGTGCCCTCCGCACTGACTGCAATCTCCTCCGCACTGAAGAGATTTTCCGTTTTTCTTATCGTGAACCATGCTGCGGATGATAAGCCCTACAATTACCACAACGACTGCTCCCGTTACAATTGTTCCCATAAGATAATCCTCCTTGTTTTCCGAAGGAAAATGCGACTGCCACTGCAGGAGCAGAGGATTTTCCTCCTTGTTTTCCTCCTTGTTATAAATATGGCTGCCGTGTCAACACACGGCAGCCACTTTAGAAGCAGTGCTTATCTTGCGCCTGCCATGCCTTTTACATTTACTTTTAATGTATCGCTCTCTTTATAAGGTCTGAATAACAGATATAACAGACAAGCAATTAGTATGAATGCAACAACTGTTCCAATGCCGAACGTACCTGTTGTGATCAATGTACCGATCTGATAGATACATAAGGATACTACGTATGCGAGACCGCACTGATATCCGATTGCAAACCAGAACCATTTTGCATTATTCATCTCTCTCTTGATTGCTCCCATTGCAGCGAAGCAAGGTGCACATAAGAGGTTGAATACCAGATAGCCATATGCAGCTACCGGAGTCATAACAGCTGCAAGATTGCCCCAGAACTCGGCACCATCTTCTGCAACTTCTGCAAAACCAAATAACATACCAAATGTTGCTACGACGTTTTCTTTTGCAATCAGACCGCTGACTGCTGCAACTGACATCTTCCAGCCGTTACCACTCTGTGTCCATCCAAGAGGTGCAAAAATCCATGCGATTGCGGAACCAACTTTTGCAAGAATACATTCTGCCTGTGCAGCCTCAAGTGTTGCACCTTCCAGACCATCAAAACTTAACATTCCAAAGCCAGCGTCTGTCCATCCAAAGTTCATTAAGAACCATAAGATGATTGTTGATAATGTGATAATTGTACCGGCTTTTTTGATGAAAGACCAGCCACGCTCCCACATACTTCTTAATACGTTTCCAACTGTTGGCCAGTGATATGCCGGAAGCTCCATAACAAATGGTGCCGGATCGCCAGCGAACATTTTTGTTTTCTTTAAAATAATACCGGAGCAGACGATTGCTGCCACACCTACGAAATAAGCACTCCATGCAACCCATCCGGCGTTGTTGAAGAAAGCACCTGCGATCAATGCGATGATCGGAAGTTTTGCTCCACAAGGGATGAACGTTGTTGTCATGATCGTCATTTTACGGTCACGGTCATTTTCGATCGTTCTTGAAGCCATGACACCAGGAACACCACATCCACTACCGATCAGCATCGGAATGAATGATTTTCCGGAAAGTCCGAATTTACGGAACACACGGTCCATGATGAATGCGACACGTGCCATGTAACCGCAGGACTCTAGGAATGCAAGGAACAAAAACAGTACAAGCATCTGTGGTACGAAACCAAGTACTGCACCAACACCGGAGATCACACCATCTACGATCAGACCTGTCAGCCAGTCAGCGCATCCGATATTTTCAAATAAGCTCTGTGCTCCCGGGATGATCCATTCACCGAAGAGTGTATCATTTGTCCAGTCTGTTAAAATAGCACCAACCGTCGTTACAGATACATAATATACCAAAAACATGACAACTGCAAAGATTGGGATTGCAAGCCAGCGGTTTGTTACGATACGGTCGATCTTATCGGACGTTGTAAGTTTTTCTTTATTGCTCTTTGTGATACATTCACCGATGATAGATGAAATGTATACATAACGCTCATTTGTGATAATACTTTCTGTATCATCATCAAATTTATCTTCCATTTCTTTGATCTCGTTTGATACATCCGGAACAGATTTCATCTGCTCTTTGATCTTGTCATCTTTCTCTAATAACTTGATTGCGAAGAAACGTTTCTGATCTTCTGCAACGATACCTGTCAGCTTGTTTTCAACTTCTGCAATCACTTCTTCAGCATCTTTGGAAAATTCATGTACCGGAACCATATTTTTCTTCTGCTGTGCAAGTGCTACTGCTTTCTCAGCAGCTTTCTGGATACCGGTTCCTTTTAATGCAGAGATCTCAACAACCTCACATCCAAGTTTTTTGCTTAACTTGTCAATATGTATCTTATCACCATTCTTTTCAACAAGATCCATCATGTTGACTGCCATGATAACCGGAATACCAAGTTCCATAAGCTGTGTGGACAGGTACAGGTTACGCTCGATATTGGTACCATCTACGATATTTAAGATAGCATCCGGTCTGTCGCTGATCAGGTAATTACGTGCAACGACTTCCTCAAGTGTGTACGGAGATAAGGAATAGATACCCGGTAAATCCATGATAACAACATCCTTATGTCCTTTTAATTTACCTTCTTTTTTTTCTACTGTTACTCCAGGCCAGTTACCCACGAATTGGTTGGAACCAGTCAAAGCATTAAATAAAGTTGTTTTTCCGCAGTTCGGGTTACCTGCAAGTGCAATTTTTACTGCCATAACTTTTCTCCTTTTATTTTAGTTTGCTACAACTTGCTTGTGTTTGTTTGTGCTGTCTTATGTTTGATTGTGCTGTCATGTGTTTGTTTTTTCTTCCTTTTGTTAGCACTTGCTAACATCAGGGTAAAAAAATTTACTCTACCTCGATCATCTCAGCATCTGCTTTTCTTAAAGATAACTCATATCCTCTTACAGTTACTTCGATCGGATCGCCAAGCGGTGCTACTTTTCTTACAAAAATATCAACACCCTTCGTGATGCCCATGTCCATGATTCTTCTTTTGACCGGACCCTCGCCAGTCAGTTTCTTGACCTTTACGGTACTGCCGCAGGCTACTTCTTTCAACGTCTTCATCGTTCTGCTCCTTTTTCATTTTTATATCATGAAACTGTGCTGTTGCAACAGTTTTATACCATAATTTTATTCGCCATATCTTTTCCGATCGCAACTCTTGAATCCTTGATGTTGACGATCATATTCCCGTCGATCTCTGATACGACTGTCACTTCTCCGCCTGGAACAAATCCAAGATTCTCTAAAAATCTTCTGGTTTCTTCTTTTCCACCGACTTTTTTAATAATACTCGGTTCTCCTGTGTTTAACATAGTAAGCGGCATCATTTCTTCCTCTTTTCTCCTACTGTATTGATAATGATTTTCATTTCTTACGTTGGTTAGTATATGCTAACGTTCATTAGATGTCAATAACATTATTGATATTTTTTCTCATTTATTTTCGTTTCATGTAAAAAAACGGATTGCAGGAACTACTTTATACACTATTATCATCAAATTACACAACATTTTGGAATATTTTTCCATTTTATGTGCCATTATAGACAACAACAGATTTTTCTCCCACAATCCGTTTTCTATTCTTATTTGACAAATTATTGCTGTCTCAACTCAAAACTGACCTTTACTGTAAAAAGATCCGCCATCGTTTCCACTTCAAATATTCCTCCGCAGGCCTCCGTAAAACTTTTCGCAATCGAAAGTCCCAGCCCGCTTCCGCCATCGGTACGGCTCTCATCCCCTCTTGTAAAACGTGCGGTAAAATCCACATCCTGTTTTAATTCACTGCGCGATGTATTGCGAATATCTGCAACTGCAGCATTTTTCTCTGTTTTTAATGAAATATAGATCCGTGAACCCTCCAGCGAATATTTGAGTGCATTACCGATCAGATTCTGGAATACCCGGTACATCCGGTCTCCGTCGGCATATACCATGACCGCCTCCTTAGGTATATCAATTTTGAATTTGTACGGGCTCTTTTGAATCTCACCGTCCATATCTGCAAGTGTCTGCCGCAGAAGCTTTCCAAAATCAATTTCTTCCACCTCGACCGCAAGCTGTCCGGATGCCGCTTTGCTGACAGAAAATACATCCTGCACCATATTTTTCAGCCGCTCCGATTTTTCTTCCAGAATCCGGATATAATCCTGAATCTCCGGTGACAGATTTTCCTCCTGTTTTAACAGCTCAATATAACTGATAATGGAGGTCAGCGGTGTTTTAATATCGTGGGATACATTTGCCACCAGTTCCACTTTCATGCGCTCGCTCTTGATACGCTCCTCTATCGCAGTTTCCATGCCCTGTCCGATCTGCTCTAACGTTTCTTCCATGGCGCGGATATCACTGTCTTGTGCTTTCACCATATCCGCCGGTTCATAATGTCCACTGCTGATCTCTGTAATCCGTTTTGAAAGCTGTTCTAAAGATCTTGCCAAATTCCGGTTTCTTTTCTGATAGAAATATTCCATACCAAGCAGGATACAAAATACCCCTGCAAACCCGGTCAGCAGTAACAGCCAGTAAATAAAATTTGCCAGTCTGTAATTTACGATCAGCAGCAAAATAAGCATCACACACGTTAACGCCAGCCCAAATACCGTAATTCCAATGATCCCATACAGAGCCCTTACCAGCCGTTTTGCAAATGGCAGGGACATATTTTTTGTCTCTGCCTGTGCGAGCAGTTTTCCGAAAAATCCATTTTGCCAGATTTTTTTATTATATTTTGCATCATTGATCCAGAAATAACAGAGCCAAAAAATCACCGGCAGTTCCACCAGACCCGGAAAATCATACTGTATCCTCAAGACAAGAAGCAGCACCAGAATCGTAGCTAAGATTTTCCATTCAAACCAGATTTTCGCACTCAGGGCGGCGATCACGCTATCTTCCTGTTTCTTTGCATCTTTGAAAAATCTGCTGGCACACAGACAAAGAATGCCTGCAATGATAAAATAAATTGCCTGTATATAGCGTTTATGCTGCTGCGTCCACCGTATGTTAAGATCGTAAAAAGAATTACAGATCCAGGAATTTCCGGCATCATCTTCTCCCATATACTGCACCGGATCTTTTGCTATGATGATCCGGATATCCGCTTTCTCCCAGGATTTTTTTCCCATCAGGTTTTGAAAACCCGGTACATACCAGTCCTCTCCCTCGCGGTAAATGCCATCTCCATAGACATCCTGCTCCACTCCGTCTTTTTCGATCGTCACTTTTTTCCCATCAAAATGAAATGCATAATTATACCCCTCCGGAAGATTTTTTAACAAAGCAGCCGTGTTGTTTTTCCCATCAGAGGATGCGCCATCTGATGATGTAGCATCTGTTACATCATCAGGCATATTTGAATACATTATTTTTCCGTCATAGCAGATCTCATAGAAAAAATTATGATCCTTATTAACGTCCGCAAAATATTCTTCTTCGCCTTTTTCCTGATAACCGGTACTGTCGTCAGACGCCATATAAATATGTTCCGTGTCTGACACCTCCTCATACGTCGTGGAAGAGTTCTCATCTGTGCCCGCAGTCTCTGCTGCATCCGGGTTTTCATAAATGTCCGACGTCGCAGCCGTGTCCACTACATACTCCGAAATTCTGTTATTTGTTCCAAACAGCCTATCAAAAAAATTTCCTCCCGATGACAGATAATCGTCAATATTTTCCTCAGTCACAGCACTGCCGCTATATCCGCTGTCCCCATGATAGTTTCCTGTCGCCACATCAAGAAACGTATAAAATCTGTTCAGCACGGTGTTTCTAAATTCTTTAGACTCCTGATAGTCCTTTTCTTTCAGTTCCGCACAGACCTCATCCACACCGATATAATAGCTCTCATATGCAAATCTGCCGATTCCTGCCATCAGCATACTGATTCCGATAAAGAACACTAAAAATACAATCCTATTTTTCCATTTTTTCGATTTTATAGCCAATTCCCCACACCACCTTTAAATATTCCGGCTCTTTTGGATTGAGTTCAATTTTTTCACGGATGCGCCTGATATGGACCATGACCGTATTTTCGCATGCATACCCCTGCTCATTCCAGACACGCTCGTAAATTTCCTCCGCCGGGAAAACGCGTCCCGGATGTTTCATCAAAAGCTCCATGATCTTTGTCTCCGTCGCAGTCAGTCTGACCGGCTCTTTGTCCACATAAAGCACTCGCTCATTCGTATGGAACTCCAGTCTGCCATTCGTGATACATCCATCATCATCTGCTTTATGAATATCCCCAAGACTTGTATACCTGCGGAGATGACTTTTCACACGCGCTGCTAACTCCTGTGGATTGTAAGGTTTTGCCACATAATCATCCGCTCCCATGGACAGTCCTAAGACTTTGTCTGTGTCCTCACTCTTTGCACTGAGCACAATGATCGGAATGTTTTTTCGCTCGCGTATTTTCAATACCGCAGATAATCCGTCGAGTTTTGGCATCATGACATCCATGATCACCAGATGTACCTTCTGCTCCGCTATGAGCTCTAATGCCTGCATGCCATCATACGCTTTTAATACCTGATATCCCTCCTTTTCCAAAAGTATTGCGATTGCCCTTACGATCTCGCGGTCGTCATCCACGACTAATATACATTCACTCATGCTGTATTTACTCCTCCTTAAAGCCTGTGTCTATCTTATCCGGGGCTTCTTACAAAAAAAGTGGGATATTTCTTACAGATTTCTTACAATTTTCCACCGTTCTTATTATTTTTCTCCCTTTTTGCTATTCATTTTGATTTCCGCTTTTTTTATTTCCATAGTAATATACTCCATTCAAACAACGATTTTAATTTCTTTGCCTCATCCCGCCAAATTTAAAATTATCAATTATACCATCACTCAAGTCGATTTTTCTATAATGAGCTTCCGCAGGCCGTGAAAATTCCTCATCTGTTGGAACAACATTTTCTTCACAATACTATTCTCGTAACCATCTACAGATATCAACCACTCGCACTCCTTTGTAATCATAAGTTTCGTGATGTGTTCTTGCAATTATCATCTTAGGATATGCATCTCTTATTGCAAGCAAAGGCGAATATTCTCTTTCAAATGTTTTTTCATCTGAAATATTATCGCTTACCTGAATATATATTTGAGCCTCACGTTTCTTAGCCACAAAATCCACTTCTTTTTTATAGAGTTTTCCAACATATACCTCATATCCTCTTCTGCGTAACTCCAGATAAACAATATTCTCATAAACTCTTCCAAAATCCATGTTTCGTGTACCATTGACTGCATAACGGAATGATGAATCGCAAAGATAATACTTACTATTGTTCGCTAAGTATTTTTTTCCCTTTAAATCATACCGTTTTGCTTCATAGAACAGAAAAGCATTTTCCAAGTAACCAATATACTTCGATACCGTCTTTCTGCTTATCTCACTTTGATCAATCTTTAAGGTTTTGCTGATATTATTTGGAGAAAGTAAGTTACCGATATTATCCATCATAAATTCTGATATATTGGTAAACTCTGATTTATTTCTTATCTTATACTTTTCCACCAAGTCTCTGATAAGAATAGTTGAATACACATCTCTAACATAGTCATACTGTCTATCCTCAGTCTTATATACATAAGCCCCCGGCATGCCACCAGTTCGGACATACTGATCAAATGCATCATCATATCCATCTGTAATTTTATAATAAGTTAGATATTCCACGAAAGAAAATGGATATACCTTTATTTCCATCGTTCTTCCAGTAAAAAGTGTTGCTAAATCTGAACTCAGCAAAAATGCATTTGAACCGGTAATGTAAATATCATAGATTCCTTTTGCGTAAATACTATTGATTGCAAGCTCAAACTGAGGACACAACTGAACCTCATCAATCAATAAAACATTAGCCATGCCCTCTTTGTGCTGATCCAAGATGTACTTATGCAATGCGTGATATTCTAACAAATAATCAAACTCTAATTCCTGAAGATTTATCATTACAATATTTATGGGGTTCTCTAATGACTGCAAGTATGTAACGAACTCTTGCAACAATACTGATTTGCCGCTTCGTCTGATACCCGTGATAACTTTTATATCTGGTGTTCCATACAATTCAATCAGTTCATCTAAATACTTTTTTCTCACTATAAGCTGCATGGTGCCATCTCCTATTCCCGCTTTTAGAATTTTTTTCATTTTTCGGTAATATGATTTTCAGACACATATTAACACAATCTGTGTCTTCTGTCATTATTCTATTCCCACTTTTAAAAAAATATTCATTTTTCGGTAATAAGCACCCACAAAAACCAATCTACAGTACTATCTAAAAAAAGAAGCCAGCATATTGCACAATGTCATTAGGTTAACATTGGCATATTACATGGCTTCCTACTTATCTTTTATAACCAATTTGTAAGATGAATTTTTATTTATCAAGTAACTTTACAATCTCCACAGGAAGTTATCTTTTTCTTCCTAAATATCGGCATACTTTTGATTTGTATTGCAGGTACTCATTTCCGAATGCTTCTATCAAAAAATCTTCCTCTACATTGACTACCTGTAAATGAAAAAATACCACTGCAAAACCTGTGGCAAAGCAAAGAATCCAATTAAAGAACGAAAACAATATTCCTATATACATTAAATCAAAACCCAAAAATGCAGGATTTCTGCTAATAGAATAGATGCCTGTTGTTACCAAATTGGTCTTTTCTTCTTTTTGCACACCTGCTCTCCAATTTTCCTTCATCTGTGTAACAGAAACAATAAAAGCAAGTACACCGAACATTGTTATTACAACTCCTGTAAATTGCAACACAATATATGCTGTTCCCGAATAAAACACAATACTGATAATCTGTATTACAGGAAGCAAATATGTGATTATTTTAAGAGCTACTTCTATAAATTTGACAAAACCCTCTTTTCCTTTCCCTAATTGGTCTGTCTTTATGCCTTGCTTTTTCTGACTAATCAGCTTTGCAAAATAGCAGATGTAGAACACTGCCATCAGTGAAATTGTAACAATTTTTATTATCATCGTGTACCTTCAACCTCCGATTGAGATTTCACCTGTTTTAAGAGATTTAACTGTTATATTTTGTTATTAAATTCTCCGCAAACCCTTGAAAACACTGGATTTGTTGCAGGTGAGCTTTCCCTTATTTTTTCCCTTGTGTTATATTTATGAACTCTGATAAGGGCAAATACAAGGGCAAAAAAATTATATAAAACAGTATAACACAAAATAAAAGTGACATGGTGAACTGATTGAAATGCTTCTTAATTTTTGCTACTAATGATTGATTAAATGATAAGGAGATGGGATACGATGAGAACAATATTTGCAGAATACAATCCACAACGAAACAGCATTGACATTTATACAAATGTTGGCTATATGCTTCGCATTGACTGCTGGGAAGCCGAAAAGGATTTAAAAACCACACCCGGATCAGACTGTGCATTGACTTCACTTGCAGTCGATGAACCACTTGAATATGCGAGATTATATCTTGAGTGCAATTTACAGATGTGGGTAGATACAGAAGATTCATTAGAGTTATAAAATGCAAGCAGCCTGTATGCTTCATTACACACAGGCTGCTTAATCAAATTTATTATAATTGATGAAAAATCGGTTGCATTTTGTCAAAAGTACAAAACTTTTTGAAACCAAGTGCTTTTAATTCCTGTTATGATACTGAGGATATCCCAGCAATACTTGCTATCCCTGATACCTTATTCTTTCTACCAGCGTTTCCTTTTTCAGATTACTGCTTAAAACGCAGGAAAGCACAATCTGCAAAAGGCTGACCAGCAAAATCATAGCAAGAATTGGTGTAATTGGAACATGATAGACATTCATTCCAAATATCCCATTATGCTTTGCATAGGCAAAGAGCACGTAGCCAAGTGGCAGACCAACGACAAGTGCTACACATATGGTACCAACCGTAAAAATCAGTCCCTGTAACTGCAGGCATAAATTTAATTGTTTATTTGTCATACCCACAGCCTGTAATATACCATATTCCTGCTTTTTTGTCGTAATATTCATGATCATGGTATTCGCCATATTCATAAACCCGATGAGTCCTACAACCGCCATAAACAGATAACAGCCAAGCTTCATCATACGGGCTGCGACTTCTGCATATTGTAACTGCGCATGATAAGTATCCATTTTTATATGTGAAGTATTAGAAATCAATGTATTCAGATTTTGCTCCACAGATGCCACATCTTTTTTGTCACAGTCCACCCACAGATAGCCATAGGCTGTTCCTCTCGGATTCATGGAACGGTATACACCTTCCGGAATGACAAGATAAGTGTCCGCATTTACAAAGGATCCTGCAATCTTCCCCTGATAGGTATAGGTTTCACTTCCATTCTCAAAGTCAAATGCAATGGATTCACCCGGAGCATATCCATCTTGTTCCATCCACGCCGACCAGCCAAAGAAAATATCACCATTCTTTACCGCCTGATCATAGTCCATAGAGCCAATATCCCCGTCCTGGCGCATAAAATCAAAATCCTTTTTACTCACAATATCAGCCGGAAATCTCGTTTCGTTCAAATTTATAGAGACAATCTCTCTCGTCATGACATCTGTCACTCCCGGAATGCTTTTGATTTCTTCAATCAGCGAATCATTCAATGGATTATCCGTCAGAATCGTATCCAGATTATTCTCCGGATATCTTTCATCATACTCAGCAGAATAGTCAAGCTGCAGTTCAAATTGTCCATGATTAACGGAAAGACGTGCTTCATGCTCCGTGTCAATATTTCCCACATAATTAGAGATAATCACAAACAATGTGCAGGAAAGCCCCATTGTGAGGATGGTACCAATGGTTCTTTTTGGGTTACCCATTACATTTGCCATTGCCATAGAAAACACGGTGACATTTTTTCTGCCATTTCGTTTTCCTTTTTTGTGTGTTTCTGCATTTTCTAAATACCGTGTTGCTTCGATAGGTGAAATCCGTGAAACAATTTTCATTGGTTTACGCAGTGCCAAAGCAACGGTAAGAAATGATACGAAAATACATAGAAGCATAACAGGCAGGGAAAACAGTGGCACCTGCTGATTTTGGACTCCCATAGAGCCAGTTTGGGTTGATACAAGGTTTCCCTGTTCTACCAGCCAGTTAAAACCGCATTTTGCAATCAGAAAACCAAGAAGCAATCCAACCGGCATTGAAAAAAAGGTCAAAAAAATGCCCTCTCTGAAGATCAGTTGTTTCATCTGCTTTTTTGTCGCTCCCAGAGCCTTGATTTTTCCATACTCCTGTATCTTGTTGACAATACCGACCTGAAAAATATTATAAATGACCACAACAGAGAAAAGTACAATTGCAAGAATCAGAATTCCACATACCGCAATCGTTTCATAACTCGGCTGCAAGACCCATTGCAAATAGAGATCATTGACTATAACGTTTTTTTCTTCGATTCCACAAGCTGCTGCAATCTGCTTTATAACCGGTTCAATATTATTCATAGATACATTTGCAGAATCATTTAAAGTAAAATAAATATTATACTGTCTGTCATTCTCTGCGACGTGCTCATCATAAAACTCCTGTGACCCGAAAGCAACATAAGATGCCTCTATGGTATACTCATCCCGATCATATAGGATTCCGCTGACAACAAATTCTTCCGGCTTATATTCTGACTGCATCCCTGCGCGGTAATCCAGTGTAACCGTATCTCCGACCTTTACATCATCATATCCCATTGCACGAAAAAATGCTCTTCCTGCGGCAATTTCCTGCGTTCCTCCCGGATACTTTCCTTCCTTTAACTCATATTCCTTATTATAGGGAAGCATTTTTCTTGCAGTCTCATCCATGCAGACAAAACCACCGTTTTCGTTGCCTTTTATGATACCTTCGGTGCACATAGTGCCTGTAGCATCTATTTCCGCACGGCGGTTTACTTCTTTTAACTGCGAGGCATCTGCTGCGACAAACAAACCATAATTGCTTCCATATGAGCCTGCCGCCTGACTTTTCTGTAAACGGATCATTCCATTTCCCACAGTACTGATAATCACAAGCAGCATCGTAGTCAGACATATGGACATCATAATCAGTATACTTCTTGTCCTGTTCTTTTTGTCATTGCTATATGCAATCCTGCTTATTGTCCTCATCTGAAATCCACCACCTGTCCGTCCTCAATTACCAGAATGCGGTCAGCGACCTGTGCGATTTCGTCATCATGGGTAATCATTACAATCGTCTGACCATATTTTTTTGCTGTCATTTTAAGCAGGGCAATCACCTCATCACTGGTCTTAGAATCAAGATTGCCTGTCGGCTCATCCGCAAATATAATTTCCGGACGATTCACCAGTGCTCTTGCAATCGCTACTCTCTGCTGCTGTCCTCCGGATAACTGATTTGGCAGATTATAAATCCGGTTTTCAATCCCCAGAGTTGCAATAATATCATTTACATACGCTTCATCCACTTTTCTTCCATCCAGCCCCAGTGGCAGTACAATATTTTCCCAGACATTAACAGATGAAACCAGATTAAATGCCTGAAAAACAAATCCTATTTTTCTTCTACGGAAAACAGCAAGGGCATCTTCTTTCATCCTGTATAAATCTTTCCCTGCTAAAGTAACACTGCCTTTTGTCGGGGTGTCTAGCCCTCCAAGCATATGAAGTAATGTACTTTTACCGGAACCTGACTTTCCGACAATTGCGACAAATTCTCCCTGCTCAATCTGAATGTCCACCTGATTGACCGCTTTGACCTGATTCTCACCTGCGCCATAAAACTTACAAAGCTGCCTGGTTTCTAATATCACACTCATGTGTTTACCTCCTTTTCAATTCTGTAAAGCGTACCTTTTCAGCACACTTTCTTTGCCTGTTTATATATCATTTTTCAACCTACATGCTGATTGTAGCAATATAATCTTTCATTTCACTTTCAAAAATTGGGCAGAAATCTTACAGAATTGTAAGATTTCTGCCCAATTAAAATTTAACCAACATATGGTAATTGAATCACAAACGTGCTTCCTTTTTTCTTTTTGCCGGAGATTACCGTGATCATACCTCCGTGTTTTTCGATAATTTCTCTCGATAGAAAAAGTCCGATTCCCGTGCCACTCTCTTCCCTGACCTCCCTGGAACCTCCTCTGTAAAATCGTTGAAAAATTTTGTGATACTCATTCTGCGGAATACCGATTCCCTGATCCTCAATTTCCATTCTTACAAGATCGTTTCTTTTTTGTAACCGGATAAATATTTTTGAACCACCCGGACTGTACTTGACCGCATTATCCAGAACGTTGATAAAAGCTTCACCAAGCCACCTTTTATCCTGCACAACCATGCATGTTTCCAGCTCTTTTGCATAGTCAAAAACGAATTCAATTTCTTTCCCATCCGCTTTTGGATAAGTACGGTTCACAGCAGATATGACAGTATCCATAAGCGGAAGTTTTTTCTTATTAATCTGAATCAGTCCGGTTTCCATCTTGGATATTTCAAGAAGCGACTGCAATAATGTCTCCAGTCCATCCAGAGCACTCCGACAACGAATACGAAACTCCTCCTGTTCTGTGGCACTTAAGTCATTCTGCATCAACACACTAAAACATGTATCCAAAGCTGCAACCGGTGTCTTTAACTGGTGAGAGATATCAGAAACCATTTCTTTCGTGCTCTCTTTTTCTTCCCGTGCTTCTTCCTTTAGCAACTGAATATGATGTCCGATTGCTTCAAGCTGGTCATTCAATTTTTCCAGTTCAGCGTGATTTTCCGTTTTCAGTAAATCATCAAATTTATTTTCACGGAATCTGATCAGAATTTCTTCTAACTGGTCTAAAATTTTCTGATGACACGCATCTTCTGTCTTCTTCCAATAAAATAAAATAATCAAAAGAAGCACGCATATCACAGTGCTTACAGCACCGGTCACCATAACCTGATGCCGGAATTGCGAATAAAACACATTCCCTTTATTTCCCCAGTATCCATATTGCTCCAATAATCGCCTTCCCTGTTCGTTGGTTTCAATATCCTTATCCTTAAGCAATTCCGAAACAGCATCCAGCCCGGAAAATTTTTCCTTTGCTGCAATTTCTGTCATAAGATTCATTTTATATTTATAATCTTCATAAAACACATACGTGGTAAAGCAATTTAATATTGCAAACAATAATATGACAGGTAATACCAAGGAGAGCACTACTGTAATCTTCTTGCGATATCTCTTTGTCACTGCCTTACCTCCTGATTCCATATATACCCAAGACCTCTGATATTCTTTATATAGACCGGTGCAGCCGGATTGTCTTCGATTTTCTCACGGAGTCTTCTGATATTGACAGCGATTGTATTTTCATCCACAAAATCCCCTTCCAGATCAAACACATTTTCCAATATTTGTGTTTTTGAAAGAATCTGTTTCGGATTCTGAAGAAAAAAAGTCAGCATTTTCAACTCCGTTTTTGTCAGACTGATTTCACGACTCTTTATCAGGACTTTCATTTCTCCTGCGATAAATACGATATCTCCCGAAATCATCTTTCCGGCTTCCGTTTTCTCCTGTCTGCGGCGGAAATGTGCTTCTATTTTCAAAAGAAGTACCGAAAGACTAAACGGCTTTGTAATATAATCATCTGCCCCTGCTTCATATCCCATGACCTGATCCATCTCCTGATCTAGTGCTGTAAGACAAATAATGTATGTATTATAATTGCATCTCATCCACCTTACAAATTCCAGTCCATTCCCATCCGGAAGATTCACATCACAAATGGTAACATCCACATTATTATCACTTGCAATTCTTTTCGCTTTTTTCATTGATTCTGCTGAAAAAACCTCATATCCGGATTTTTTCAGTGAGAATGTAATTCCACGATTTAAATTTTCATCATCTTCAACCACGAGTATACCTGGCATAGCATATGCACCTCTCTTTATTAACTATATATATCAGCTGGGAGATGACTCCCACCTCTGGCTGTTATTATGTCAAATTCAAAGACATCTGAACATATTTATCCGGTAACTCATGAAGATACCAAAAGCACTCATTTGGATCATAGATAATTCCATTTTCGGCACATCTTTTTCTGAACATATCCATAAGTTTCTCGTTATCAGGGCTTGCCAGGTCATATGCATTTCCATATGTATAGATGTATTTTTTCTTAAGCCCTGGAAAATATCTGTCCAATGCCTGATAAAAATATTCCCTGTCTCCATCCCTTAATGTAACTCCCATGTTGAAGCATATGATTCCTTTTACGCCAGCTTCCATACAGTAATCAAGAATACCATTGATGTTTTCCTTTGTATCATTTATAAAAGGTAATATAGGTGTCAGCCACACGACAGTTGGAATCCCTGCCTTTTTAAATTGCATAAGTGCTTCAAATCTCTCATGGGTTGTAGAAACATTCGGCTCTAAAATCCTGCAGAGTGTTTCGTCATAAGTAGTCATTGTCATCTGTACAACAGCTTTTGCCTTCGCGTTGATTGATTTTAAAATATCCATATCCCGCAATATTCTGGTAGATTTTGTCTGAATTGCAACACCATATTCATATTTGTCAATCAGCTCCAAACATCTTCTGGTCAGTTTTAATTTTTCTTCTGCTTGAAGATAAGGATCGCACATAGCACCGGTTCCTATCATACATTTTTTGCGTTTGGATTTTAATGCCTTTTCAAGAAGCTGTGGAGCATTTGCTTTTACCTCTATATCCTCAAATTCATGTGTAAATCCATAGCAGTTACTCCTGCTGTCGCAATAAATGCAGCCATGCGTACAGCCTCTGTATATATTCATTCCATTATTACTTGAAAGAATTCCCTTTGCTTCTACAAAATGCATATGTACTCTCCCCTAATTCTACAGTCGAGTAGACTAAGACCTCTCAATCTTAGCCCCTCACAGATCCGTACGTGCGGTTTTCCCGCATACGGCTCCTCATAGTAACATTCACTTTAATATAAGCAATAGTACGTTTTAGGCTTTGCTAATGGATAATACTTGAGCATTTCCACAAATCCATTCCATGTGTATGCCCGTCTACAACCTCTCCGATTCATGGCTTTAAACAGAAACTGCTGAACCCTATGTAAAAATGTTGTTATCTTTCGGAAATTCCATGTAACACCATAGTACCGATAGTGTCCGATTAGCTTCACATTCAATTCCTTGATTATCTCTCGCATCGGTCGATTTCGATTATCATAAATCCAGTTCTTATAGGCTCTGACCTTTTGCTCAAACTTCTTTCTTGAAGTCTGTACTTTTGGTGCGAAACCTCCTTTTCGATTTTTGCTGCAGTAGAAAGTAAATCCCAGAAAGTCAAATGTTTCCGGTTTATGTTCCCCTCTTGCCCTGCAACTCTGCTCTGCAAATCTTCCAAATTCAATCAGTCTGCTTTTACTACTCTCAAGTTCCAGACTAAACTTTTCCATTCGTTCTTTTAACTCTTTATAGTATCTTTCAGCTTCTGACTTATGTTGAAATCCTGCAACAAAATCATCCGCAAAGTTGACAAGAAAACACTCTCCCTGCATTTCCTTCTTCACTACAAGTTTGAACCACAGCGTCAACACATGATGCATGTATATATTCGCAAGCATCGGACTCATTACGGAGCCTTGTGCCGAACCTTCCTCTGTTGGTTCAAATTTACCTTGTTCCATTATTCCTGCTTTAAGATATTTACATATCAGCCACAGTAAGTTCTTATCCTGTATGTTCCATTCGAGAAACTTCATCATCCACTCATGGTCGATATGGTCAAAGAACCCTTTGATGTCAGCATCTACGATATAGCTGATTTTCCCATAACTTATCCGTTGATATACCTCTTTTATCGCTTCGTGACAACCTCTGTTCGGTCTGAATCCATACATACAGTTTAGGAATCTTGGCTCATAAATAGCACCCAATATTTTCTTCACTGCCATTTGTACAATCTTATCCTCATAAGAAGCTATCCCTAATGGTCTTTTCTTTCCATTTGCTTTAGGAATGTATACCCTCAGCGATGGAAGTGGCTTAAAGGATTTGTTTTTCAGCCTTTGTACTAAATCCTTGATATTTCTGTCAAGGTTCCTCCCATACTCATCTTTGGTTACCTTGTCGATTCCGACTGCTTTGCTCCCATCTAATTCCTTATGACATTGCTTTAGCATATCTTCATTTATCAAGTGGTACACTGATGTAAATATAGGATGTTTTGATTTTACCGATATCTCAGCTATTCTTACTAATTTCGTTTCCATTATTTCCTCCGTCCCTGAGTACGGATAATGTGTCCTCAGTAAGACCTTTACTATGCAATCCCCTTCCCTCCATCGGCATTACCCGATTTCTACAGTACTATGAGATTGTCCGACTACCTGTCATTCATTTGAAGTCCTCCGTTTTCAGTTGTGACTTCATACTCTTTTTCGAGAAACGGCAGGTTCTCCCCAGTTGATGTGTATTCACAATATAAAACATGATTGGTTCTCTGACTCCGCAGTGCCACATAACACTCGCCATATCGCATTATATGATATTGTCTTCCGCACCAGTTAAGACGTCGACCGACTGAAGTTAACGTTTCGAAGCTCAATCACTATTCAACCCTGCTTTCTTGCTGTCTACGCTTGTCAGATGCCGTTACCGGCATCATCCCAAGACTCGCTATTATCTGGTTGGCTAAACCTTGGATAAACCGGATTCCCACCGGCTTGACTACACACCCTTAGCTGGGCGCACAACTGGAAGTTATAAATATCTTTGCAAATATACCATATCTATTAACTGTACACCGCTCTCATAAATTGGGTGGTCATAATTGTCAGTAAAGAAATTGGGAATCTTGTGAGAACGGGCAAATCCACATTTTTCATAAAATGGTATCGTCAATGGACTGTCACCTGTTCCAACTTGCAAAACAGAATATTCATCTGCATATTTACTGACAAGAAAATCAATTAGTGCTTTGCCATAGCCCTTTCCCTGATTTTCCGGATCGACTGCGATATTCTTGATTTCAAGTATTCCGTTACCTTCATCGGTGACAACACATTCAGCTTTTACATTACCATCTTCAAGTGCATACATAGTACCTTTTTCAAGATAGCGATCAATCATATTTTCCTGCTCATCAGCTAATAGCAATAAGGATATAAACTGCTTTTTATTCTCATTCACTTCTCGTATTTTCATATCCATTACTCCATCAAATTGGAATTTTATCGTTCTTTCATACAATACACATAAGTCTGTACAATATTACGCATATAAATAAACTGATTATGTTTGCTCTATTTGTTTTATAGTTTGCATTTGTCGGATTTCATTTTTTTATTTTGTTATTTCAAGTAAAATCAAATACATGCAATGGGACAATAACAATAATAAGACTAAATAGTAAAGTCACTATCTTTAATATTTTACTTTTTTTCCAGAAAAAATAGTACATTGCAAACTGCAATATTATACTTATTGTAAAATAAAGTATCCACTTTAATTCCCATTGCACAATAGCTATTATTGATTCATAATCAAATTCAGTAAAAATTATGCATACAATAAATATCCAAAGAAAAAGTAAAAATACAATAAATTCGTATCCTGCTAATGCAAGTACTTTTTTTCTTATACTTGCATTTCGCATAAAAAAAACAACCCCAATAGATAATATACACAATAAAAATGTTCTATAATAATCCGAAAAAATTATTTCTGTTATCACATTCGTGTCTCCTATAAAAACTTCTGTTAAATCAGCACAATTTTTCAAATATTGATAGCAGCAATATTCCGATTTTACGCTCTCTGCAACTTCCCGACAAATTCCGATTTTTCGTTCTCTGTGACTTCCCAATAAACGGGAAGTTGTTATTCTTTTACGATTTTATCAATGCAGAAATAAACAGCTATCATAATTAAAGATATTACCAATCCAACATAAAACTCTGGAAAAGCAAATTCGATACTATTATGAATACTCATTTTCCCTGTTATATTCATTATGTGCCAAGTAAAGAAATTGTATATTTCAGAAATTACAATTCCTACTACTCCTAATCCACCAAAAATTTTATTGATTTTTTTATTTTTAAATGGAATCCATACACCTATAATAAAAAATAACACAGATATAATGCCTATTGGATTATACAAGCTAATTAAACCTCTAATCTCTTGTACACCTTTCATTCCACCATATTGATTTAATAACATTGATAATAAACTAATAACAAATGCTATTGTTAATATAATCTTCTTTTTCATAAAATACATCTCACTTTCAAATTACGATTTACTTAAATGCAGTATACCACATGGTCAACGTCAATGATACTATTATTCTCTTTTATGAAATAAAGAAGAAAACGTCCCAAAACCACTTGACATAGTTTTCAAAACCGCTTACACTGTACACTATAACTATTTAATAGGATTGGAGATCATCATGTTTCAGATTATCGTTGACTCTGCGGCAAATATTCCCGCAGAACTTGTAAAAAAATATAAGATCAAAGTTCTTTCTTTTATCAACTTTGTAAATGGAAAAGAAGTCACCTGTTTTGATCCGGAATTATCCCCGGAAGAGGAACGTCAGAAAGGTCATGAATATTACGATGCCGTACGCCAGGGTGCAGATGTAAAGACCGGTCTGATCAGCACTGCCATATTTGAAGATGCATTCCGCAGTGCCATGGAAAATAACGAAGATGTGCTGTATTTCTCGCTTAGCAAAAATATCAGCGGAAATTTCAACTCCGCAAGACTTGCCGCGGAGGATCTGATGCGTGATCCGGTAAACGGCAGAAAAATCCGTCTGATCGATTCACTCAATGCTTCTTTAGCACAGGGAATTTTAGCGATCTACGCAAGTGAAATGCGTGATAAAGGTATGGAGATTGATGAAGTAGCAGATATCTTAGAAACGTACCCTGCAAAGATGAACGGTGTATTTACCGTCGGAGACTTAAAATATCTTTCCAAAACCGGACGTTTAAGCGGAGCAACCGCCCTTGTCGGTAATCTTTTAAATATCAAACCGATCCTACGTGGAAACAAGGACGGTTTTATTGTCCAGTATAAAAAATGCCGTGGAAGAAAGGCTGCATTAAACGAGCTCGTCTCTCTCGTCTGTGACAATATCACAGAACCGGAAAAACAGATCATCGGTATCGCACATGCCGACGCTTACGAAGACTCCCTCTATGTCATGAATAAGATTCAGGAAAAAGTTTCCGTCCGCGATTTTATCAATACTTCTTATGATTTCTGTACCGGAAGCCATGTAGGGCCTGATACCATTGCATTGTTCTTTATGGCAAAAGACAGAGAATTAGGTGCAGACTAAAATTTTTATATGGGCAGGCAATTTCGCCTGCCCTTTTTTCTACAATGCCCTCTCCATGCAGATAAACTGCATATCATAGAGACTGCACTCTCCCACTTTCTCATATCCAAGATGCGCATAAGAACGCATTGCCACCTCATGCCCTTTTCGTACCAGTATGTGAACAGATTTCTTTCCCTGTTTCCGCAGGACATTTATGGCATATGCCATCATCATTCTTGCCAGTTTCTTATTCTGGTATTCTTTTCTGATACAGAGTCTCGCCAGTTCCGCTCCCGGAAGCAGCGCCTCATCCCAGCATTTTAAACTGTCTACGGCTTCGTCTGCATCTATGGAAATGGAAGCTATCAGTTTCCCCTTTTCATTTTCCATCACAAAAAGTGCATTCCTCGAAAGATCTGATTCTATCGTATCAATTCCCGGATAATATTCATTCCAGCCTGCCGCTCCGCCGATCATCGAATGATATAATTCTAACAGCTTTTCCGTATCTTCTATTACAGCCGGGCGGATATATCGCAAAAATGTATAATCCGGAATTTTCAAGGCATCTGCCGCCTTCGCAAAATATTTTTCTTCGATATGCGGCCAGACCTTTTCTTCTGCCTCATTTTCTTTCTGCAATTTTGCAGCCAGATTTACCAGTTCCGGTGTCAGATCCGTTCCTGTCAGAAAAATATGGAGATTATTATTCAAAAACCACGGTGCCATATCATAAAGTCCTGATTCAAAAATATCCTGTATCACCTGGTTGATATCATATGGAATACGCAAAAATTCCGGTTTCCATTCATTTTCCCATGACTCTAAGATCACAGCATGTGCATATCCCGGATCACCGATCGCAATTCCACAGGAACCGGTATTCATATAGGTTTTCCCATGATATCTCATCATTCCCGGATAATGCGTATGTGCTGCAAGCAGATAATCTGTATTGATTTCATCTAAAACTTCTTTTGTCCGCTCACTGTCAAGCTGAAGTAATTCCCTTGTATTGACAGGGGAACCATGACAGCAGATGATCGCAGGATACCCTTCCTTTTCATAACGGAACGTGATAGGAAGATTTTCAAAAAAGTCCAGATCTTTTGGGGTAAGCTGTTCATAAGTATATAAAAGATTACCACTGGCAGAATTTGCGATCCAGTATTTTTCTTCCTCTTCCTGTTCCCTGACTTTACGCTGTTCTGTCATATATTCTTCCCGGTTTCCCCGCAGAACATGACAGGGAAACTGCTCCATCAGTTCATAGAGAATCTCCATCGTCTTTTTTGCACCGGCAGTATCCGAAACAAAATCTCCCAGAAGCAGAAATTCCTCACACCCCGCCTTTATCATGTAGTCCACACATGCCCGAAATGCAATCTGGTTACTGTGGACATCTGCAATCACTCCAATTTTCATCCCAAAATATCGTTCCTTTCATGCTTTGGTCTGTCTAAACATTTTCTTCCTTACAGACATCAACCCAGCCTTTTGCACCGGCAACCTGCTCAAGCTCCGGGATTGTTAATTTTACGGCACTATGGTCATTTCCCGCTGCCGGATATACTGTCGTAAATTTTTTCAGGCTTTCATCGAGATAAACCTCCACACCATCATTGATTCCAAACGGGCACACTCCACCGCAGTGCGATCCTGCCCGGAGGGCTTTAAAACTATCTGTTTCTGTGTAACTCCCTCTTAAATCTCATAATCCATGCAGGATCTCACTGCTGTATATGGTCTTACTTTACTATCTGCCACTGCCACATGTTTCGGATGCACGCTGTATGCTTTCAGTGCTTCTGCGCTCTCAAATGTGGTATCTAACATCACATCCACAGTGGAACTCGGCAGACAGTCAATGCGCACTTTGATCTCTGTCATCCCCGGAATCTGACCGGCAAGTCCTTCTAACCCCTCCTTGATTCCTGCTTTGATCTGTTTTTTCTCCTCGTCCGAAAATTCCTCTTTCAGTTTCCATAAAATAACATGTTTTACCATTTCTCTGACGTCCTCTCTTTATTTTATTATTATTTTTATTACTGTTTTCTTTGCCGTCTGATTGCTTACTTTACTATTTGATTGTCAGCTTTGCCATCTTAAGCAGGCTTTTCTTTCTTATTCTTAAATTTCCTCTTTGCCACCGGTTTTTGCTCTTATCACACAAAGAACCGCACAAAGAATCACAATGCAGACCGGAAGTGTCAGCCAGACAACCGCAACCAGTCCAGCTGCCTTTAAAATACCGATCAGAAGATATCCGACCATACATACACTGCCAACAACCAACACATATGGAAGCTGTGTCACCACATGATTGACATGCTCACAGTGTCCTCCGGCAGATGCCATGATCGTGGTATCGGAAATCGGAGAACAGTGATCTCCACAGACCGCACCTGCCAGACAGGATGCGATGGAAATGACCATCATCTGTCCTTCCGGGAATACCCCGATCACGATCGGGATCAGGATACTGAATGTTCCCCAGGATGTTCCGGTTGCAAACGCTAAAAATGCGGCAACCAGGAAAATGATCATTGGAAGGAATCCCTGCATTGCGGATGCGGAATTTGCCACAAGATCTGCAACAAAATATTTCGCACCAAGCAGGTTTGTCATACCCGACAATGTCCACGCCATCGTAAGGATCAGGATCGGTGCGATCATTGACTGGAATCCATCCGGGATACATTTTGCAAATTCCTCAAAGGATAATACATCGCGCATCATATAATAGATAAATGTAAATACAAGCGTAACAGCACCGCCAAGTACCAATCCCACAGAAGCATCCGAAGCTGCGAATGCATCAACAAAAGAAGCTCCGTCAAAAAATCCTCCGGTATAAACCATCGCAACAATACAGCTTGCGATCAGTACTGCGACCGGGAGTATCAGATCCAGCACATGTGCCTTATCATTGACCACCTCTTCCTCATTCCCCTCATATGGTCTTCCCGGTGTTGTAAACAGATCACCTGCGATCGCATTCATCTCATGTTTTTTCATCGGTCCAAAATCAACCCGGAGTACTGTCACGAGCAATACCATAACCAACGTCAGGATTGCATACAGGTTATATGGGATTGTCTGCAAAAATACGGCAAATCCATTGATTCCCGCATCCTCAGGCACAGAAGATGTCACCGCTGCCGCCCAGGAACTGATCGGTGCAATGATACACACCGGTGCTGCCGTTGCATCAATGATATAGGATAATTTGGCACGCGATACTTTATGCCGGTCTGTGACCGGACGCATCACGCTTCCCACGGTAAGACAGTTAAAATAATCATCCACAAAAATCAGTATACCAAGGACCATGACAGAAATCTGTGCGCCGATCCTGGTTTTGATATGCTTTGACGCCCATTTTCCAAATGCCGCGGAACCGCCCGCTTTATTCAGCATCGAAACAAGTATTCCAAGCATGACTAAAAACACAAGAATACCGACATTCCATGCATCCGCGAGTTTATACACCATGCCTCCGTCTTCCTGAAAAAAGATCGTACCTATCATCAACTCCAGATTAAAATTGGAATATAACAGCCCTCCTGTGATGATTCCTGCTAAAAGTGATGTATATACCTCCTTTGTAATGAGTGCCAGACCGATTGCAATGACCGGTGGCAGTAATGCAAATACTGTCGCATATACGCTGCACTGATAATTTTCCGGATCAGTGACCACTCCGGGTGTATTTGCCGTTACAAACAGTAATACCACGATCACTGCAAGAAAAATAAGCATCCCTATCTGTTTTCTTTTCATATGTGTCCTCCAAACAAACGTTACTGATCTTTTGTCTGTCAACATTCAATCAGAACTTTCCATATTTCTGTATTTCCATACTTTTTATAGTGTAGCGTTTCTTCTGCAATTTTTCAAACATTTTATGCATAATCATGCAATATTACATAAAATAATAGAATACATGATCCGTGAACATTTTATTATCATGAATAAAAGAAGTATCATTCCACAGTAATTCATGAAATGATACTTTCTCCTACATTGCGACTATATCATCTGCGATCGCCATTGTTGATTTTCGATGAGATACTAAAAGAATTGTCTTATTTGCTTTTTCCTGATCAAGACTTCTTAAAATGATTCCTTCATTCAGACTGTCAATGTTACTGGTCGGCTCATCTAAAAATATCATATCTGCATCATGCAGAAATGCACGTGCAATCCCGATACGCTGACGTTCCCCACCAGAGACAGACTCTCCTGACTCCGCTAATTTCGTGTCATATCCATCCGGCAGTGACATAATAAACTCATGAAGTGCCGCCTTTTTCGCAGCCGCAATCACTTCTTCCCTGGTCGCATCCTCTTTCGCAACTTTGATATTATTTTCAATCGTATCCGCAAACAGAAATGTCTCCTGTGTGACATAGGAAATATTGTCACGCAATGCCGTGGTTGAAATTTCATCCACATTTGTTTTTCCGTACCGGATATCTCCTTCAGATGTCTCATAAAAACGCATCAGAAGTTTTAAAAGCGTTGATTTACCACATCCGCTCTTTCCTAAAATTCCATGGATCTTATGTTCTGTAAATACATGATCAAAGTTTTCTAAGACTTTGCCAGGTGTACGTTCTTCTGCTGCTGACTCATAGGCAAAAGATACATGCTCGCAGGAAATATCGCCGCCACACTCGTTATTTCCATCTATTACATCTTCCACAAGCGGCTGCTCCTCTAAAATATCAAGTACACGGTTTCCGCTTGCCAGTGTGTGCTGTAAATTATTAGAAAGTGCAGATAAAGCGGCTGTCGGGCCAAAGGAACTGATCATCGCGATCACAGCGACCATTGCTTCATCTATGCTCACAGCTCCCTGTACAGTAAGATGTCCGCATAAAGCTGCCATAAGGACTCCTGCGATCAGGATCACACCATCTGTTGCAATGCGCTGTGTATTCTCTGCCATTTTCAGCTTTTTATTTTTCAGCTCTAACTTTTCTGTCTGTTCATTCATTTCATGCAGACGTTTTTCCTGCTGTCCGTACTGTAAAATTTCATCCATTCCATACAGATTATCCAAAACAACGGTGTTTAATTTTCCAAAACTTTCGCGGTAAATGCGTCCGTTTTCTGCACCATGTTTTCCATTGATAACAGGGATTACCGCCCCGACGATCAGGTAAAATACTGCTGCTAAAGCCCCCGCTGCCGGATGTAACCTCCCAATAAACCATACCATAAAGCCCGATGTAAGTATGGCGATCGCAATTGGAGAGATCGTATGTGCATAAAACACTTCGAGAAGTTCAATATCACTTGTGATAATGGAAATCAGATTTCCTTTTTCACTGCCATCTAATTTTGCCGGGCAGAGTTTTCGCAATGCGGCAAATACCTTATGACGGATCTGTGCTAAAAGTTTGAATGCAATATAATGGTTGCTTGCCTGCTCTGCATAGCGCAGGATGCCCCTTAATACTGCAAACACCACGATCAGAATAAAAATATGTGAAAGTGTCATTCCCTGATACAATCCTAAAACCTGACGGACACCAAAACCTCCTAAGATCGTGATGAATGTCGCCATCAGATTTCCGGCACATCCCATTAAAATCGCAACAAACATAAACGGTAGCATCGGTCTTATCATACCGATCAGTCCTGCCATGACTTTTACACCACTGCGTGCCCCTTTATTCTCTTTTCCCTGCATCAGACTGCCTCCTTTGCATATTTTTCCAATTCCTGCTGTGCCTTATAAAGGCTGCTGTAATATCCATTCTTCTCCATCAGTTTTGCATGGACTCCCGATTCCTCGATCACACCATCTTTCATGACAAGAATCTGGTCTGCATCGGTCACATTCGCAAGACGGTGTGAGATCAGAATTACTGTTTTCTTCTGTGCAAGCTCACGGATAACCTCCATAATCTTATTTTCACTCTCCACATCCACATTTGAAGTTGCCTCGTCAAATATGTAGATATCACTGTCATGCAGCAATGCCTTAGCAAGCGCAAGACGCTGTTTTTGTCCACCGGACAGATTCGATGCCTTCTCTGTGATCTCCATGGATAAACCACCTTTTTCCGAAACCGTATCATAGAGGTCAACCGCTTTTAACGCTGCTTCCATCTCCTCTGTGGTTGCATCTGCACGCCCCATACAGAGATTTTCACGCACGGTTCCTGCAAACAGATAACTGTCGTGACGCACTCGTGTAATTTTTCTGTACAATGCATCCGGTGCGATTTCATGGATATTGACACCGCCGACCGTGATCGTGCCGGAAAATGCATCCTGCTCCTTCCCTTCTCCCATCATTAAAGACGCCGCTGTACTTTTTCCGCATCCAGACACTCCGACTAAAGCTGTAAATGCCCCCTCTTCTGCCGTAAAAGATATCCCTTTTAAAACAGGTTTTTCCGGTTCATAAGCAAACGATACATCAGAAAATACGATGTCATCGCCCCCGATCTTTGTATTCTTTCCACACTGCGGCAACGGCTCATCCAGTAATTTAAAGATCTTGTCTGCGGCAGCATTTCCATTCATCGCGATATGGAAAAAAGAGCCTAACAGGCGAAGCGGCAGGAAAAATTCCGCTGAGATCAGTATGATAAAAATACATTCCGCCAGTGTGATATGGGAAGCCCGAAGTTCTAATACACTTAAAATAATACCGATCCCCGCTCCTCCATATGCAACCAGATCCATGATACTGATCGAGTTAAGCTGCATGATCAGCACCCGCATCGTCACTCTGCGGAACTGTTCTGCCTCCTCATCCATCTTTTTTGCATAGCGCTCATCTGCCTGATAAATTTTTAAGGTAGTCAGTCCCTGTAAATTTTCCAGAAAAGAATCTCCAAGTTCTGTGTAACTGCCCCAGTACTTTGCCAGAAGTTTTTTTGCGAATTTCTGCACGGCAACGATGGATACCGGAATCAGCGGGACGCATAAAAGCAGCACAACCGCAATTTTAAGGCTCATGCTTCCAACGATCAAAAACAATGTCAGCGGTGCGAACAGGCTGTAAAAGAACTGCGGGACATACTTTCCAAAATAAATCTCCAACTGCTCCACGCCCTCAGTACTGATCTGGACGATCTCGGATGTGGCAAAATGAGCATGATAGGAACTTCCAAGTTTCATTAATTTTTCATAGACAAGCTCGCGCAGTTTTCTTTTCACCTGCGTTGAGGCGGCAAAGGATAAATGGCTTCCAATGCTTGTAAATACTGCACGCCCGATATAAACCGCCGCAAAAACAATAAATAACTTTGCGATATCTCCCTCTCCAACAGTTCTGTTATACAGAAGCAGTTTTTCCAGAAAAACACCAATGGCATACATCAGCGCCACATTACAGAGCAGCGAGCCCCACTGCGTGGCGACCATCCCTGCCACATACTTCTGATTCTCTTTAAATTCCTTCATTAGTCTCTTATGAAACATATTAATCTCCATTCTTGCGCTGTCTTTCAATGAAAACAACGTTTTCATTTGCATCTCAAGTTTGTGCGTAAGCACTAATCTGCCTGTTTCCTCTTATTCTGCATGGTCACCTTCGCGTGACTGATTGCAAGTACAGGATGCACAAATAACATTCTAGGTCCCGAGTAACGCATCACTTTTCGTATTTCCTCCTGCATTTCCTTCGAATAACAATGCACCTTACATGCACTGCAGAATGTCTTTGTTTCCATGAACGGACAATGCATGGTGCGTGCCGTCGTATATTCTTTTAATTTTTCACACTGCTCACACAGCGTTCCCCTTTTCGTCCCGTGGCTGCCATGACAATAAATTTCTATCATGGAAGACACTGTTTCTATCTCCCTTTTTCGTTTTTCCTGTATTTCTTTTGTTTCCGTTTTCATATCCGCTTATCTATTTTTTTCCTCTCTGTTCCATCCTTATTTCTGTGTTTTGCTATTAGGTTAGACTAACTTTGCTTCGTTAGTCTAACCTAATACATATTACTTTGTCAAGAAAAAGTGGCTGGCACAAAAAGGAAAAGCGCAGATCTCCGCCGGATCTACGCTTTTTCTTCTAAAAAATAATATACTTTGATTTTGTCCTACACAGTTTTCACACACTGTGAAAACTTCTGTTTTGCATTTTCAACTTTGTTTGCATCTGCATCCGGAGTCGGATAAAGACCTCTCTGATGCATCATGTTAAATACATCTTCCTGAATGCAGTGTTCCTGCTCTAAGCAGTGAAGAATTGCATCTCTCACACTGTCATGCACACATTCATTTGCAAATGCATTATAGTTATTCGTTGCTGCCTTCTCAGCCGTAAGTGCATCGGCTAAGATTTCTTTGTCCGTATAAATCTGCTCTGTCATGATCTTCCTCCCTCTCTCATTCCTTAGCTCAACTGTGCATACAGGGAATTAAAATGTCCCTGATGTTTCTGGGAAATCTCCGTAAATTTGGCACTGATTTCCTGATCCTTTGTGTGTTCTGCAAGCATCTGGAATTTTTTGATCAAAAGATCCTCCTCGGTCAGCAGATCATTCAAAACGGATAATTCTTTTTCTGATAACTGGCTCATGTTCCACCTCCATATTTTCATTCATGGCAATAGATCCGGTCTTTAAACATGCGGTCTATCGCTGGCATATCGTCTTTCACATTGACTCGCCTAAATCATAGTGTGGTCAGAACCTGTCAGATTATACATCTCATTTAAAGTAATCCGTCACCGTTTACCAGTTCGTCTAAAACAGCATACATCTGCTTAATATCCACCGGTTTGCTTAAGTGCGCATTCATTCCTGCATCAAAAGATTTCTTTACATCCTCCTCAAAAACATTCGCTGTCATCGCAACGATCGGTACTGTTCTGCTGTCCGGATGATCTGATTCACGGATACAGCGTGTGGCAGCAAGTCCATCCATGACCGGCATCCGGATATCCATCAGTATCACGTCATAATATCCCGGTTCATTCTTTAAAAACAGTTCCACACCTTCTTTTCCATTCTCAGCGATATCCACCATAAAATTCTTATGTATCAGAATATTTCTCGTGATCTCAATGTTGATCTCATTGTCCTCGACAAGCAACGCTCTTTTTCCGGAAAAATCATACTCCTGATATATTGTCCGCTCTGTTCTGCGCCTGTCCTCCTTTGCAGTCTTTAAAGGAACTGTTACAACAAACGCAGTGCCATTTCCTTTCTCACTGTACACATCGATCTTACCACCCATAAAATCAATAATATTCTTGGAAATAGTAAGTCCTAATCCGGTTCCACCGCTTAATGTTGTATTTCTGTTATCTTCCTGCGCAAATGCATCAAAAATGTGTGGCAGAAAACTCTGCTCCATTCCAATTCCATTGTCCCTGATCTCAAAACGGAAGATCGTTTCCTGTTCTTCCCGGTTAAAAAGCTCTATGATAAAAATAACTCTTCCTTCCGGTGGTGTATATTTTACGGCATTCTCTAAAATCGATGACAATGCCTCATTTAACTTTTCACGGTCAAACAGATATTTATCCGCAAATGAACCCCGTCTCTGCATGGAAAAAGAAATTCTCTTCTCCTTTGCCTTACTGGAAAATTTTTCCTCTATATGCGTAAGAAATTCTTCAAGATCTGTACTTTCTTCATTGAATGCAACACGACCGCTCTCTAAAAGCGAAAGGTTTAAAATATCATCCATACAGGAGCGTAAAAACTGCGCCGACATCTCAATCTTGTCAAAGTTTTCAAGAACTTTCTTCTCATCACTAAGATTTGCCCTGCTCAGATAGGAAAGACCAATGATCGAATTAAGCGGTGTACGGATCTCGTGACTCATGCGCTCTAAGAACTCACTCTTAGAACGGTCTGCACGCTTTGCCTCCATCATCGCATCATAAATTTCTCTCTGGTGCTTCTGTTCTTCCTCGTAACTGTCTGTAATATCCCTGCGCACAAAAACCAATGTTGTTCTGGTCTTATCATAATAGTAAATACTCATTGATTTCCGACGGTATTCCTCACCGCACAGCAAACGGTAGTTAATGACTAAACGCTCTTTTTTCTGTAAATTTTCCTTAAGTCGTTCCAGTCTGAACTCCCTCTCACACATTTCTCTGTCATCCGGATGTACATACTCCGGAATTGCCACATCATTGACTTTCTGGTAATTTCCATCTAAAGGCGGCATAACATCCGCTTCCTCATTGGTAACAATCGTATGTACCATTCCATCTGCCAGATCCACATATGAAATAAAATCAATTTCTTCTTTTATAACGCTTTCCAAAATTGCCCGCTGTTTTTCCATAGTAATCCTTTTCCGCTCCATTTTGCATCTCGTACTGCTCTGATTTTATGAAACCTGTCTATTTATTATAACAGTTTTCTTCCCTGTTTTAAATAGAAAACGAAAATAAACTGTGTCTAAAGTCCTATTTGTAATCTTTTAAAAAACTATGAAGCTCCGTATCTGTACGATATGCGATCACAGTATTCAAATTTACATTTTCCACACTTTTAAAAATATTTGCAGCAATTCCGGGATTGATACTTCCAAATTCTTCCAGCAGATGTTTTATTTCTTTCTGCTGATCCAAAAAGATCTCTGTCATTTCCGGCATCATTCCAAATTCTTCGTTCCATTCTGATAGATCCTGCTTATGCACCAGATAAAACGGGCGGATCAACTCTAAACGATCTCCACACTCTTTTTCTTTTGGCATCAGGGTACTGATCTCACCTTTATACAGTACCCCCGCAAGGATCGTCTCTATCACATCCTCATAACAGTCTGCCACCGCCACCTTGTTACAGCCAGCTTCTTTTATCTCTCCATAAGATCTGATCTTTCGCACCGGAATACCGGTCTCCTCTGCAATTGATACGATTTTTCCGTCATCCTCCCTGCAAAGTCCAAAAAAATCCACTTCAAAATCAATCTTTCTGTGACGTTTTATCTCCTGAAAACATTTTGCAAGGATCAGTTCATTTCTGCCCTGTTCCATGAAGACTGCGACATGATCGCCATTCTCCACTAACTGATAATGATTGATTGCCCTTGCAAAACGTGAAAATATTGTCTTATGATATTTTTTACGAAGACTAAGCTCAATTTCGTCTTTTCTCGTCTCTTCCATAGAAACTCCATTTCTATTTTCAAATTATATTATCATGATATGGTACCTGCTCCGCAGATATTGAAGCACTATGAATCAGTATAATTTTTTCAGAATAGGAAGTCAATTTCTAATATCAAAAAAAGAACCTCACAGCCCAGAAATTTTTAGACTGCTCAGTTCCCTTTTTGATGTTCTAATAGCAAAAATAATGCCCACCAATTTTGACTTCCACATGTTCCGTCAAAGGAAATGTAGAAAAATACATTGTATCATCTCTTAATAATCTTGTTTTTCCATCCAGTACCTGTTTAATGGATTCATATTCCTTCTGTGTCGGATTCGCTCTGTTCCTGTTTTTAAAAGAACAGAACTGTACCGGATTTTTCTGGCTTAAAACTTCATAAAGTGTATCCGGATACACTTCACTTCTCATACGGTTAAACACAACTTCCACAACTGCCTGCTGCCCCTCTACCGGTTCGCCCTGTGATTCTAACCAGACGATCCTCGCAAGCAGTTCCGTTTCTTCCGGCGTTAAAGTAATGTTCCAGCGGTTTTGCTGTGTTTCCTGCTCTATCGCCGTTTCCTGCACTACCTGACTTACCTGTGCAGTTTCTTCTGTCTGTATCTCTTTTGTGGTTCTTATTTTTTCCTGCATCAGATCATCATCATATGCAGATGTTACTATCATAGTTTCTTTTTTTTCGATTCCTGTTTTTTCATCTGATTCTGGCGTAAATGAATGTGCAAAACGTATTGATCCTGCTGCAAGCCCCTCCATTACCGGAAGTTCTCTGACCGCTGCGTCTTTTTTCATGTTGGATGCTGCAGTCAGACTGACGATAAAACAAAACAGCACTGCCGCGCCCAATATTCTTTTTCTCATTTTGCTCCTTTCCTCAAGAATGATACATATATGTCAACATGACGAAAGCCGTCATTTGATACAGGCACATATCATACTTAGGTTATATCCAAAAGTCAAATTTTTTATACATACTTTTCTGAAAAAAAATTTGCGAATTTTACTCAAAATTTTGATATGTGCCACATTTTTTATCAGCCATTCATCCATTCGAAACTATGTTCGAATAAAGTAGAACTGACCAGGTAAACAAAAAAACACCCGTTTTTTCGGATGTTTTTTGAGATAATTGCCAAATTTTCAACTACATTTTTCATCTGTTTTTTATAAAAAACAATCTTTTTACTTTCGATAGATACATTCTTTGTTGCTGCAGGAGGCACAGATTCCTGTATGTTTTTCGCTGCATTTTTCTTTTCCACCAGAAAGTTCCACTAAAAATACTGCACTTTTTTTCGGCTCCATGCAGTATGCCTGATTGCAGATAACCCTTTTTTGTTTCATTCCAGACAGGAGCTTTGCCATTTTTTCAAAAGAAAGTTCTTCTTCCGTACCAAAAAAGTGATAAGAACTAATCCTCTGTTTCAAATGTGCCTCTGCCCATCTCTGAAACAGATCATAACCTTTTCGCAAAAGCTCCCAGCAGATCGTCTCCACTGCATATGCTTCTCTTAGGCAATCTGTGCTGCTATAGCGGTTTTGAAGCTCATCGACCCTGCCCCCAAACGTAAATATTCCGATAGCATAGTTTTCTTCCCTGTGTAGACTGAGTATCTGCTCACACCTGTTCCTGCCCATGCAGTAAAATCCTTCCTCTCCGGCAAGACATTCGCGCAGTCTGTCAGCAACCGTCTCTAGCATTTCCATATCCTTTTTTTCATAATGATACTGCTTTATGATATCCATAAGGAAATTATATGTCAGTTCATTTTTCAGGTTTGTATAAATAAATTTTTCTTCTGTCACTTATCTTTCCGTCTCTGCTTTCTTTTTTAAGAACTGCATGATGATCTCATAATTTTCCGCTTTGTGTGGAAATGTACAGTTCATACAGGATTTGATGATTCTGCCTTTACTGTTAATATATTCCGGTTTCCCCGGACAGTGCTCTCTCTCATACAGAGGACAAAAACAGAACAGACAGTTCATCTCATCATTTTCTACTTCATGGCATGGATAATATCTGCACGCTCTGTTTTCAAAATAACGATAGGAATTTTCCAATTTTAATGCTCCTTTACGATCACAATGGTAAGATAACCTGATGTATCGTCTAACTGTCCGATCTCTCTGGTTACTTTTTCATTCATCATACCACAGTTTTCCACCGAATACACTTCCATCTGACCGCCTTTTTTCTGTTTTTGCAGCATCTGCTTTAATTCCCCTAATTTTTTTCCGGACTTCATATATATTCTGGTTCCTGAAAGTTCTGTCGTTTTTTCTATATCGTAGGAAGCCGGTATCACATGGATTTCTTCTTTGTTATCCGCTAACGATATTCCAAGTGCCCCTGCCGCCGCACAAAAAGATGGAACTCCGTTTATGATATGCGCCTCATAACCAACCTTTGCCACACGTTTATGGATATATTGGTAGGTAGAATAAATAGTCGGATCTCCGATTGTCAAAAAGGCTGCTTTTCTGCCCTCATCTAACAGTTTTTTTATTGTAAGATAAATCTGTTCATGTGCCGTGGCAAGCCTGTTCTCATCCTTTGTCATTGGAAACGGCATACATATAAGTTCTTTTTCTGCGATCTCCCTGCATGCCTCTTTCATGATCCCATAGGCAATACAATCCTCTTTGCTTTTTGCAGGAAGTATCACTGTATCGCACTCCCTGACAATCCGCACAGCCTTTAATGTGACAAGCTCCGGATCACCCGGACCGACACCAACGCCATAGAGAATACCTGTTTTTTCTGTATCTTTCACGGTTAAATCCCTCTCTTTTTCTTTCATTTTCCTATGACTGCTTTCACATGTATAACAATAATCACATTATGAACCGGTTACGCTGCCGGATGAGGACTTCTGTAATTTATAGTTTTTCGCTTTTTTCACAAAATTTTCTGCAAACTGCGGCGCAGACGGATAATAAAGATGTGGAAATCCCACAAAAATCGTTTTTTCATCAAAAATGCAATCATATTTTTTCCCGCTTACCGGTTTTAATGCCACACAGCCATCACCGTTTGCAGTGCTGTCGAAATAATGAAATTCATGCCCTTTTATATTGACATTTTCCGGCAGAAAATCTGCCTCTTTTTCTGTCAGTTCGATATATCCAAAGCGGACAAGTTTTCCTGTGTAAAAGCAGTCTCCCGGCACAACCCCCGCCATCTCATAAACATGGTGGGCTGTATCTTCCATTGTCCGGTGCAGATACATAAATCCGCCACATTCCGCAACGATCGGCATTTTACGTTCTGCCCTGTCTTTTATGTCTGCAAGCATCGTCTTGTTTTGCGATAATTCCTTTGCATAGAGCTCCGGATAACCACCTACAAGCAATAAAGCATCCGCTTCTTTCGGGACATAATCATCGTGCAATGGAGAAAAAAACACAATGTCAGCTCCAGCTCTTTCTAGTGTTTTTAAATTATCTTCATAATAAAAACAGAATGCCTCATCACGTGCCACCGCGATCACAGGTCTTTTCTCATTTTCCTGTGAACACGCTTTCTGATTACTGGAACTATTTTTTCCCAACATATCAGTTTCTGCTGATTCGGATGTTTTCTCTGTCAACGCCCTGAATTCAGCATCCGGCAATTCTTCTGCACTCTCTGCGATTGCTATAAGTCTTTCTATATCAACCGTCTTTTCTAATATATCCGCTGTTTTTGACAGTTTTTCAGCCATCCTGTCTATTTCTTCCGGACGTTTCAGCCCCAAATGTCTGCTTTCTAACAAAATATCTTTCTGATTGGGAAAATATCCGAGAACGGCTGCCGGAAAACTTTTTTCGATCTCCGGCCGGATCGTCTCAAAAAAAGCTCCGGATGTCCGGTTTAAAATAATCCCCTTTATCAGGTGATTTGTATCATAAGCTAAAAAACCTGCGATCAGCGGAAGGATACTTCTCCCCATCCCGTGCGCATCAATGACCAGAATGACAGGCGTATCTGTTACCGTTGCCAGATCATAAGCAGATCCTTCTTTCCGGATTCCCCCTAACCCATCATACAGTCCCATCACGCCTTCCATCACCGATATATCTGCATTTTTTGCAGACGTCATAAACAACTCTGCTGTCGTTTTATCCCCGGTAAAAAAAGTATCCAGATTTTTCGATGGTATTCCAAGTACCGTGCGGTGGAACATGGGATCGATATAATCCGGTCCACACTTAAATGCCTGCACTTTTTTTCCCTGTCTTTTTAAGATTTCAAGCAGTGCACAGGTGATCGTAGTCTTTCCGCTTCCACTCCCTGTTGCACCGATCAGTATTCTTGGTGCCCTCATTGCTCCGCTCCTCCTGCAAAATAAAATGACAGGATAAATACCGGATTTTCTGCCTGCATCAGATGATAACGCCCTGCCTTTTTCGCCCTGCCAACAGACATCTGAATGATTTCTTCCTGTTCCACCGGAAATTCATTTAATATAGAAGAAACAGCTCCAACCGTCTCTAATGTTATCGCTGTCACCACCACACGCATACGTGGATTTTTCTGGTATAAATCCGTTAATATAGCCATTAAACTGCCATTGCTTCCGCCAATAAAAACATGTGTCGGAACCGGAAGATCTGCAAGTACCAAAGGTGCCTCCCCTCGAATCACTTTTACATTGGAAAGTTCAAATTTTTCACAGTTCTTTTCGATCAATGAAGCTGCCTCCGGCTTTCGCTCGATCGCATAGACTGTAAGATTTTTCGATAACCTTGCCATTTCAACTGCGATCGAACCTGTCCCGCTTCCGATATCATAGACGACTGAATTTTCTTTCAGCCGCATTTTACAGATAGCGGTCTCTCTGACTTCCTCTTTTGTCATCGGAACCTTATCACGGCAGAATGCATCATCCGGCAGACCGTGAGTCAGGAATTTCCGGTCAGCGTCTTTTCCTGTTTCATGAATTTCTTTATTTTGGATCAGACAGGTAAAGAGTCCTTCGTCCGCAAGCTGTATACATTCTTCCGGCGATAAGGTTTTAATCTGTTCATCCGGATAAGAAAGTGCATACCCGACCGTCACAGCCGTTTCTTTTAATCCACAGTCCAAAAGTCTCTTTCCAATTTCACGGACGTCCAAAACACCTGATGTGATAACGAACACTTTCCGGTTCGTCCTGACAGTCTCCATCAGAAGTTCCATATGATCTGTTCCGTGCAGACTGATGATTTTTGCATCCTGCCAGCTGTTACCGCTTCTAGCAGCCAGATAGGAAACGGAAGAAATCCCCGGACAGACAGATACTTCCATATCGCATCTTTCCTGCAATGCCTGTACCATTTTTTCTGCCCCGCTGTAAAACCCGGTATCACCGGAAAACAAAATAACAGCCTGTGGAACAGATGTTTCCAGATATGGAAGAATATCTTTTGCCAGGTAATATGGCAGCCGTCTGGCAGATAAATTCCACTGCGCAGGCACAGCGTCCAACAGCCTTTTTGCCCCGAATAACAGATCTGCGCTTCTAATGCGCTCTGCCACTTCCTCCGTGATCAGTTTTGTATTCCCCATACCGATTCCGACGAGAGATACCTGCATCTTTTTTCTTCTGATCTCTTTCCCTGTCAGACGCTCAATCTCTTTTAAAATCTCCTCTAAATTTTCCTTCTGTTCTCCGTTTTCCGCCTCCGGGTTTTTGATCACATAAACGGAAACTCCTGCCTTTTTTGCAGCACTGATCTTCTCTGAAAATCCGCCTGTCGCTCCACTCTCTTTTGTAACCATATGTGCGATCTGATACTGATGAAAAAGTGCCAGATTCATTTCTTCCGAAAATGGTCCCTGCATGGCAATAATCTGTTTTCCGGTAATACCATTCCGGTGACAGATCTCTATACTCTCCATTCCCGGAAGGACACGGACAAACAGACGTTTTTTTAATGTCTCATTTTCGCAATAACAATGCAGTTCCTTGCTACCTGTGGTAAGTAAGATATTTCCGGTTGTCTGCTCAAGGGCACGGACACATTCCTGCTGCGACTTTGCATAGATCACATTGTTTTCTTCTCCGGCAGACTGTAATGTCCGTCTTAAACGGTAATACGGAAGTCTGACCTGTTCTGCCGCCTGCCTGATATTCGAAGAAACCAGAACCGCATAAGGATGTGTTGCATCAACTGCTGCAGTATAGTCTCCATTTTGCATAAATTCTTTCATTTCATCTTCCGCAAGCCGTCCGGTGTGAATATTCCGGTACTTTCCTTCGGTCATGACTTCATGCCCATATTCTGTGGCTACACAGACATCTGCACAGATTCCGGAAGCATCTAAAATGTCTGCTAACTGCCTTCCCTCTGTCGTACCGGAAAAAATCAAAATGCGTTTCATATGTGATATCCCCTTTTGGTGACGAGATGTCCGTCTATGATCTTTGTCTCCGAGTTGCCGATAAATACCGTTGTAAACATATTTACCTGACGTTCTCTCAATTCTTTTAACGTGCACAGTTCCATTTTTGACTCGTCTCTTCCGATATTTTCCACATACCCGCACGGACGTGTCTCCTCGACTGTCTCTAACAGAATGTCGCAGGCGCGCATCAGATAATCTGCCCTTTTTCTGCTCGACGGATTATAGACCGCAATCGCAAAATCTCCGTCTGCCGCCGCTCTTAATCGTTTTTCTATCTTTTCCCACGGTGTTAAAAGATCACTTAAACTGATCACACAAAAATCATGGTTTAACGGTGCACCAAGACATGCTGCGCCGCTTAACGCAGCGGTAACGCCCGGCACAACACAAAGTTCACAGTCCGGGTAGTTTTCCCCGATCTCATACATCAAAGATGCCATTCCGTAAACTCCGGCATCCCCACTGCAGATCAAGGCAACTTTTTTTCCTTCTTCTGCCTTTTCAAAACAAAGAATGCAGCGCTCACGTTCCTGTTTCATCGGTGTGGACAACTGCTCTTTTCCGGCAAATGCCTCTCCTAATAATTTTAAATAAACCTGATATCCGATGATCGTATCACAGGACATCAATGTCTCGTATGCCTGCATCGTCATCATAGACTCCTCACCTGGTCCCATTCCAACAATATATATTTTATGTTTCATCAAATCTTACACTCCATTCCCGCTCCGCTATTGCGAGCGTCATTCCGTCTTTTGCTTTCTTTCTGAGCAGTAATCTACCCCGTAATAGCACTTTTTTCTGATTTTCACTACTGTCACAGCATACCTTTGGTTCTTCTTTCTGGCATGCCGCAAGCGCTGCACGCTCACAGACATTGTCCACACCGACTGTCTGTGAAACAAATTCTGAACTGCTAAAAAAACCCGGTATTTCTTTTAAAACCTCTTTCGGATATGCCAGAAAATCCAACCCGTATTTTTCTGCAAATTGCAAAAAACCCGGTTCTTCTTTTTTCAGATCAATTGTGGCAAGCGCATTGACTGCCTGTATAGCTATCTGCTCCTGTTCTAATGTCTCTAATACAAACTGCTCAATCTCCTCACAGGATTTTCCCCTCTTGCAGCCCATACCAAGGATGATGGAACGTGGAACCAGCCAGAGTGGCTCTGTATGTGCTTTAACTTCCAACTGTTCATCCATAACCTGATTTAGGAGAAGTTTTTTTACCGGATATCTTGCAGATATTATAACATCCGGCACTATCAGATTTTCTTCCTCACATATTTTCATAGCCGGTAAAATGACCGAATCCGGTACATTTCCCTCGATTTTTCCATCTGTCAGCATCACGATCTTTTTTCCATCAAGCACCTTCGATGAGACTGCTGCGATCTGTGCTTTATTCTGTATCAAAAGCCCATTTTCTTTTGCAAAAACATCCACCGCAAATGCATGATTGACATCGGTTGCTGTCGTGATGACAGGCACTGCACCGATCCTATCTGCAAGCAGTCTTGCAAGATTATTTGCCCCACCGTAATGTCCGGATAAAACCGGGATAACAAACTGCCCTGCCTCATCTACGACCAGAACCGGAATATCCGTAAGTTTATCACGTAAAGACGGTGCCATGGCACGTACCGCAATTCCACATGCACCGATCCAGATGACCGCTGTTTTGTTTCCTTTTCTATTCTGTTCGAAGCGTGCACGCATCCAGTCGTAGATTGTTTCTTTGACGTAAACCTGATTTTTCCATCCGGCAGCATTTTGTTCCTGTTTTTGCCAGATCTTTCTCTCTGTATCTGCCAGATTCTGATATTTTCCATATTTTGTATACAAGTGGACTTCGTAATCTTCCTGCTCAACAAGAATTTCATCCCGTATCTTTTCCGAGAGTCTTATCCCGCGCCCGGTAAAACTCATGATATCGATCTGCATGTATTACTCCTTCTTTTTCCGGAATTCTGTTTCAAAATCCGGTGCATACAGTTTCGAACGTGTACACCGTTCTTTTGCAAGAATATCTCCAACCAAAACCAGTGCCGTTTTTGTGATATGATGCTCTTTCGCAACCTGCGGTAATGTCTCGACCGTACATAAATATGCTTCCTCTTCCGGCCAGCTTGCCTTATACACTAACGCTGCCGGGGTATCTTCCGTATACCCCCCCGCCACAAGACGTCTGGAAAGCTCCTCTAACATTCCGGTACTTAAGTAAATCGCCATGGATGCCTGATGTGCTGCAAAACTCTCAATGCTTTCTTTTTCCGGTACCGCTGTTTTTCCTGCCATACGGGTAATGATAAGACTCTGTGAAACCTCCGGCAGTGTATATTCAATCTGTAAGGATGCTGCAGCGCCAAAGCAGGCAGAAACTCCCGGACAGCTCTCATAAGGAATCCCCAGTTGATCCAGCCAGTCCATCTGCTCTCTGACTGCCCCATAAAGACTCGGCTCTCCGGTATGAAGACGCACCAGCATTTTTTCTTCTGCCTGTGCCTTTTTCATCACATCTATGACTTCCTCCAGTGTCATTTTTGCACTGTTATAAACCTCACACCCCTCCCCGGTATAGGAAAGTAACTCCGGGTTTACCAGTGATCCCGCATAGATCACTACATCTGCTTTTTTTAACAGCCGCATTCCACGCACTGTAATAAGGTCTGCTGCTCCACAGCCGGCACCTACAAAATATATCATTGCTTCTCCTCCTTCAGTCTCCCGATCAATTCTGCTGCTCCGTCACTTTCTCCAAGTCCTCCATGCTCGTTCGAATATAAAATACACTCAACCACGATCTTCCCTGCTGCTCTTTTATTCAGGTAAAACATGATCTTTTGCATGATAAGTTTCATCGTCTGTTCGCAAAGCCCAGCCTTTTTTAATACATTGACTGCCTCTTCCGTTGTCACGCAGGAAAGGATCTGACATGCTGTATCCGCATCCGCTCCTGCTAACAGGGCAGATGATGCGATCAGCTCCATCCGGCAGTCTCCTTCCCTTGAATGTGTATTCATGATTCCTCCGGCGACCTTTACCAGCTTGCCGATATGCCCGGTCAGAAGCATGGCTTTAAATCCATTTTCCACCGCCATATCAATCGTATCTCCGATAAAATTGCTGCATTTCACACTTTTATCCAGATCATAACCGTAAGTCCGTTTCATATAATCAAGTCCATAATTTCCCGGTGAGACTGCTACGATGGAATTTCCTAACGCACGTTTCTGTTTTAATTCCACACGGATCGTCTCAAGCAGCGCCCTGCTGCTCATCGGCTCCACAATGCCGCTCGTTCCAAGAATCGAGAGCCCTCCTGTGATGCCAAGTCTCGGATTAAATGTCTGCGACGCAAGTTCTTCCCCTTCCGGCACAGAAATTTCAACCAGAATATCTGCCCATTCATCCGTGAGCGCACAGACTTCCCTCACCTCTTTTTCGATCATCTCCCGCGGCACATGATTGATGGCTGCATTTCCGACCGGCTGGTCTAATCCCGGTTTTGTGACACGCCCGACACCGTATCCCCCATCGATCACGATCTTCTGTGAATGCGCAGACTTCCCTTTTTGCTGCATGTCACTGTCAATCCTTGAAACAGTTGCCACGATATGTGCCCCTGTCGTAATATCAGGATCGTCTCCACCATCCTTTATTACTGCACAGCTTACTTCTGTTTCACCTCGTCTTATGTCTGTGATCGCAGCATGATAACGGATTCCTTTTGGTGTCTCGATCTCTATCTCATTTTTTATTTTTCCGGTAAACAACATATATGCTGCCGCCTTTGCTGCTGCTGCCGCACAGCTTCCGGTTGTAAATCCATAGCGCATGGGGTTCTCCTTTTTCTTTTACAAGAATCTTCGTGATATCAGGCGAAAATCTATCAATCCACCTTTTTCACTGCATCCTCCCGCCGCACTTCATATAACAATGCATTACAGATCGCAGCAGCCACATTGCTGCCTCCTTTTCTTCCCCGGTTCACGATACACGGCACATTGGTGTGCAGGATCATTTCTTTTGCCACCTCCACATTGACGAATCCAACCGGAACTCCGATGATAAATGCAGGACGGTAAATTCCGTCACTGATCAGTTCATATAAACGTATCAGTGCTGTCGGGGCATTTCCCACAGCAAAAACGACCGGCTTGTCCAGTTTTGCCGCATGTTCCATGGAAATAACTGCCCGCGTCACCCTGCGCTCTTTTGCCTCTTTTGCAACCTCTTCATCTGCCATAAAACAATGTGCCATACCACCATATGTTTCAAGTACTTTTTTATTGATGCCGGATAATGCCATGTTTGTATCCGTCACGATATCCGCACCGTTTCGGATCAGGCTCTTTGCAACTGCAACCGCATTTTCTGAAAAGGTAAGTGTATCTGCATATCCGAAGTCCGCGCTCGTATGGATCACACGTTTGGTCACCGGCTCCTGTTCTTCCAGGATCACAATTCCCCGCTCCGCCAGTTCTTTTGTGATGATCGCAAAACTGCGACCCTCGATATCTCCGGGCAGCACAAATTCTACCGCGCCTGTTTTGTGCACCAGTTGGGCTGTTGCTCCGGTTTTGCCGATGCACTCCTGCCCTTTTACTCTGTCATTTCGTTCTTCTGACTTCTCTTTCATCAGGTCAATACGCTCTGCTGCCTGTGCATTTTCATGAATTTCCCTTAACACCTCTGCAAACATCCGGTTCTGTTCTTCTGATTTTACCGCGATCCGGTAATAACCTCTCTGTAACCCCCGGAAATTACTGCAGTCACGGATCAGAATACCGCGCTGTAAAAATAACTCATACAGCGGCATTTCACTGTAAAATAACAGATAGTCTGCATCGGAATCAAACACACTGCATCCCGCCGCCTGTAATTCTTCAAGCAAAAACTGCCGCTGCGTCTGAATACATACTACCGCACGCGCAATATATTCCTGCTCTTTTATTGCAGCGACTCCCGCTCTCTGGGCGAATACCGACAGATTCCACTCCGGTAACTGCAGCCGGATCTTTTCTGCTAAATTCTGCTCACAAACCAGATATCCCAGCCGCACCCCCGGTATCGCATATAATTTGGTAAATGCACGTATCACGACTACATTTGGAAATTCATCCAGCCGTTTTAAAAAAGAATATGTCTGTTCTTTCCCGGTCAGTTCCATAAAACATTCATCTAACACCAGCGTAATGTCACACTGTCTGCATTTTTCTGCAATTTGAAAAATCAGTTCCGGTTCAACGAGATTTCCGACCGGATTATTGGGATTTGCCAGAAATACCAGAGAAATATTCTCATCTAACACATCCAATATGCGGTCGGTCAGACAGAAATTTTCTTCTTTTTTCATCTCATAAAAGATAACTTCGCAGTCTATTGCTTTTGCTGCCTCTTCATATCCCAAAAAAGAAGGTACCGGGATCAGTATTTTTGATGGTTTTATGGCATGTAAAACGGCATGGAACAATTCTGATGCACCATTTCCAAACACAAGCTGTTCTTTTCGCACCTGTAACTGCTCTGTGACTGCAGCGCTAAGTGCCTGTGCTCTGATATCCGGGTAGTTTTCTGCTTCCTCCACTGCCTGATGAAGTGCTTCTTTCACCGGATCTGGCATTCCAAGCGGGTTGGTGTTCACCGAAAAATCCAGTCTTATCTGATTGCGGTATATGTCTCCTCCGTGGTACTGCATTCCTTTATTTCTCACTTTCTGTAGTCTGTTCTTTTATTTTCGGACATTAGATGATCTGTCATTTCAAAAATTCAGATATATCATTCGTATTCAGAGTATAACACAAAGTGCCGTCTGTACACAATTTTTTGTGTTACAGACGGCACCTGCTAATGATTTTTTATACATTCCATACACCTTAAATCATTTCTTTATTATAACTTCGTTTTCCGTTGATATATTCTGCATATGCTTTTTATTTCCATGACTACTATTTCACTTACTCATAGCAACCGTACTTAATCATTTTGTGTGCGGATTGTCAATCTTTATCCTGCACAAACTCTTCCCGCATCGGTGTAAAAATGTCTAAAAGGATTCCTTCTTTTAAACATACACAGCCATGCTCAATCGAATCTCTCTTTAGCAGTGCATCTCCCGGATTTACGATCTTCTTTTCACCATTGATCGTAAATTCAAACTGACCTGACACCACATATGTGATCTGGGTATGCGGATGATGATGCAGCGCACCAATGGCTCCTTTTTCAAAATGATTTTCCACACACATCAGCTCATCGGCATATGCTAATATTTTGCGCTTTACGCCTTCTCCACAAACTTCTGATTCAATTTCGCTGTTAAAGTTCCAGATCTGATTTTTTTTGGTTTTCATAGAAAAGTCCCCCTTTTTGATTTAAGAATTTGCTGATTTTTGTTTTTTTAAGTACCGCACCAGTGCTAAGATGCAGACCATATCAATAAATACAACCACCACGATCGAACCCATTCCATAAAAAATACCTGCTGTCTCTGCGATCTTACCAATGATAGACGGCATCACGATGGAACCGATACTTGCGGTTGTCAGAATAAAGCTCCATGCGATTGGATATTTTTCAATGAGATTTCCGGCAAAGGAAACGGTCGTCGGATAAATTCCTGCCATGCTGTAACCAAATCCCATAATACCGATCACGATCCATACCGTACTGCGGCTGAATAAAAGTAAAAAGAAAAAGCATACGAGTCCGATTCCCATAATTGGCAGCAGTTTTTCTTTTTGCATTCTGGTGGAAAGCCACGCTGTGGTCAGACGCCCTGCTAAAATCATCACCCATAACACGCTCGCTGTCATCTGGGATAAAGATGCCGGCAGGAATCCGGTATCTTTAAAATATGTGATCATCCATCCGATAACTCCCTGCTCTGCACAGAGATAGAAAAATAATGTTGCAACGCATAAATAAAACAGTGGTTCCGAAAAGAACCCAAAGTTTCCACCTTTTTTCTCTTTCTCCACCCGGTCATTTTCCATCGGGATCATCGCATACAAAATCCAGCTTAAAACGCCCATTGCAAGCATAAAATAACATGCCACGATCCAGCCGGATTCTCCGCTTCCTGTAAACAGTGTCAGAAGGATCGGGAACAAAAAAGCTCCGACAGAAAACATTGCATGCAGTCCATTGATCGTCCATGCTTTTCCCGGTGCCAGGCTGTTGATCGCCGTATTGCAGAAATTACTTGTCGCACCTCTGGCAACTCCGGTCAGGAAAAATGCCAGTGCAATGCACCAGTTATGATTTCCAAAAATGATCAAAAGATAGGAAAGTGCAAAAAATGCATTAAAAAATAAAATACTCTTTTTTCTTCCGATGGCAACCGGCAGTAATCCGGCTGCAAAACTTGAAACAAGATTTCCGACAGAATGCAGACTGACGATCAGACCACAAAATGCATAATCAAGTCCTCTTGCATCCCTGATAAAAGGAAGCAGTGAGCCGATGGAAAGTGCTAACATTCCATTCAGCAAAAATACACTATAATTGCATAAAAACTGTTTCTTTTTTATTTTATCCTGTAAAAAATCCATCCGTTCATCCTCACTTATTATTTTGTGCAATGATCTGTTCGATCACATCCATATAGTCTGCACAGTATTTTTCATACACTCCCATGACAGCTTCCTGAAAACGCTTTTTTTCTGCCGCAGATAGTTCTACTACTTCCACACCCTGTTTCAATGCCATCTCCTTTGAATCCGCTTCGCGTTCCGTCCAGAGTTTTCTCTCATACAATGCTGATTCTTTTGCACAATCTAAGATCATCTTCTGATCATCTTCCGAAAGTTTATTCCATGTATTTTTCGAACATATCTGCATTTCCGGCACCCGGTTGTGCTCATCAACCGTATAATATTTTGCCACCTCATAGTGATTCATCGCCTCATAGGAAGGCCAGTTATTCTCTGCCCCATCCACCGTTCCACGCTCTAATGCAGAATATACATCAGCATATGGGATCGGCAGTGCCGTTGCGCCAAGTGCCTCTACCATATCTACCATCACTTCCGATTCCTGTACACGGATACGCATGCCTGCCATATCCTCAAGACAGGTGATCGGTTTTTTTGAATTATAAAAATTTCTTGCACCCGCATCATACCAGGAAAGTCCGACCAGTTCATTTTCATCCGTCGCAGCAAGAAAAGCATCTCCGATCTCACCATCAAGAACTTTCCACATATGATCAGAATTTGTATACAGATATGGCATCTGCAAAACATTTAATTCTGGAATATATTCTGCCAGCTGCGAAAGGGATACTCGCGCAAAATCGATCCCACCATACTGTATCTGTGCGATCACATCGCTCTCTGTGCCAAGCGCCCCTTCCGCCTGAACTAAGATCTGTATTCTTCCATTACTTCTCTTTTCTACCAGCTTTGCAAACTCTTTCGCCCCCAGTGTTGTCGGATAATCCTCCGTCTGGTTCTCTGCATAAGAAAAAACAAATTCCGGTTCTCTCTCTTGTACCAGCATATGGCGGCACAACAATCCTGCTGCAAGAACCGCCGCCGCAGACAAAATAAAGATTCCTCTTTTTTTCATTTATCCTAATCCTCCGACAGCATTTCCCGTCTCCATCTGCTTTAAAATCTCCATACGGTACTCTGTAGGCGTGCTTCCCACGGCACGTTTAAACACTTTAGCAAAATAATTCGAATCCCGGTATCCGACATTCGTGCTGATATCTTTTACATTGATACGGACATCGGCAAGCAGCTGCTTTGCCTGCTCCATCCGGAACTCGGTCAGATATACAATAAAACTCTTATCGAAACACTGCTTGAATATCTTACAGAAATACGCATCAGAATAATTCATTTCTTCTGCAACACTCTGCAGGGAAATATCTTCTTTATAATGCATACTGATATACTGTCTGATATTTTCTGCCACAGCACTCATTCTGATATTGCCGCTTTCCGGCTGGATATCTTTCTTTTTTTCCTGTTTTTCCGTTAAAATCTCTTTTCTATCTTCCCGCAATCCGTCTGTTCTCTCATTTAACAGCCGTATCGCTTCCTCTAGCACTGTAACCAGTTCCTCTTCGGTTCCCGGTTTCAGCAGATAATCCAGGGCATGTACCGAAATTGCGCGTTTTGCATAATTAAATTCATCAAATGCTGTCAGGAAAATAATGCTGCAGTCCTTGTTTTTTTCCCGGATCTGCCCTGCTGCCTCTAAACCATTCACACCAGGCATCTCAATGTCAAGCAATGCGATCTGACAGTCTTTTTCTGTAAAAAACTTTGCTGCCTCCCTGCCATTTACTGCTTCCACAACTTCTAACTGTCCGGAAAAATATTTTTTTATCGTTCTTGCGACGATCATTCTCTCTATCGGTTCATCGTCCGCCACCAACACACGGTACATCTTCTTCTCCCACTTCCTTATGTCTGATCTGTATTTTTATGACAGTCCCGGCATCTTTCCTGCTGTAAACTTCCACATTTCCATCCTGATACATTGCATGTATCCTCCGGTAAATATTTCCAAGTCCGATTCCGGTCTTTCCATCTTCTTTTGCCAGTTCTCTGCGCAGATGCATAAGCAGCTCATCATCCATACCCAGTCCATCGTCTCCAATCGTAATGAATATAAATTCTCCCTGCTGCCAGATATGTATCCGCACGGTTCCGCCTTCTTCCTTTTTGGAAAGTCCATGAATAATAGCATTTTCCACAAGCGGCTGAAACGTAAATGCCGGAACAATGACTTTATCCGCATCCACACGGCAGATCTTCTGATACGAGATACGCTCTCCAAACCGCATCTGCTGCAGATACATATAATCTTCTACAATTTTTAATTCCTGCGACAGACACACTTCCGTTTCCTGATTTTTCAGGTTATACCGGAAAAGCGCAGATAATGCACGGATCATTTTTTCGGTCGTTGCAGCCTCTTCTAAACATGCCATTCCACCGATCACATTTAATGTATTAAACAGAAAATGCGGGTTAATCTGGCTTTTTAACAGTTCGAGTTTGGTCATCTCCAATCGCTTTTCTGTCTCTAGTTTTTCCAATTCTTCCTCATGTAAGAGATCTAACGTCTTTCGTTTTTCTTCCAGCGCCTGAATATATTCTCCTGTCGCATATTTCATTTTATTGAATGCATGAACCAACTCCCCAAGCTCATCTTTATTGTCTACTTTTACATCCTCTATAAAGAAATCATTTGCTGCGATTTTCTGTGATGCACGCACCAGCTTAAAAATGGGCGACATGATCGTTTCTTTCATCAACGAAGCCATTTCCGCAATTCCAAATAACAGCAAAAGTCCGGCAAATATAACTACCATCGGCACGCTGACTAATGTCGGTACTTTTTTCTGATAGGAAATATCCCCCTCCTCGATCGTACAGTTCATCAGTATCCCGGCATACTGTCCTAAGTATTTCTGCATATCATAAACTTCGTAGAGTCTGCTGACATAATCTGTCACATTGTCTTCCATGGAAAGAATCGCATCTCTTTTTGTACAGTAAACTTCATAACTGCTGCGGATCGACCATGTTTTTGCATAACGGAGCTCTCCGACCTTACGGTACTGAAATGGCAGATCATAAACAGCATTTTTTGTCCGTTTCATGGCACGGTCTAACTCTTCTTTTTTCTCTGCATCCGGATTTCTCATATAACTTTCAAACAGCGTACTCTCCTTCTCTAATGCCTGGATCAGTTCGCTGCACTTTGCATTATCCTGTAAAATACCGTTAAAATCGACCAGTGAAAAACGGACAACCCAGACATTAAAAACAACGGAAAGCAGGATGGTCAGACAGACCATCCCGGTAAACACTGCTATTTTCTTTTGAATGGTAAGCTCCTGCCACCATAATTTTATCCTTTTCTTCAAGCTGTTGTCCCATCCTGCTTTTTTATCCGCTTCGCTGCTATAGCAAGCCTGTATTTTTTAATTAGCTGCTGCGATCTTTTCTTTTGCAAATGTATAAAATTCTTCTTTCTGTGCTCCTAAAATACGGTTTGTAAGCATATATCCATGTCTTGCATCAGAAAAAACGATCATCATGCCAGGTTCTTTTGACACCCGCAGCTTTCTCCAGCCAATGCTCTCTTTCTCTTTTCCCACTGTCACATGGAGTCCTGCATCATCAAATGAAAGATTCACATCTTTTGGCATTGTTTTTGCCTGACCTTTCGCTTTCAGGTAGATTGCAATCGGCTGAACCACAGGAAACAGCAGACATCCAAAGAGCATCAGCATCTGCATCAGATCTCCGGAGCTTTTGAAAAATTTTGCTGTAAATAAAATCATCGCCACCGTAAAGACCATGTTACAGACTCCTGCCACCGAACGGTAAGTCCGGCTCATTGTTAATTTAAAGAAGTCTCCTGCAGTTACTTCGCTCTTAAACTGGTATGTCATGCCAATCCCCCTATCATTTCAAACTCATCCGCCGTAGCCGCCTAATACTCTCGGTAACAGAAGGCTGACTTCCGGAACGAATGTGAGTAACAGTAATACAATAATCATACATACATAGAATGGAAGTGTTGCCTTTACGACACGTTCCATTTTTACACCACTGACTGCGGAACCGATGAATAATACGGAACCAACCGGCGGTGTCAAAAGACCAATACCACAGTTTAATACCATGATAATACCGAACTGTACCGGATCAATACCGATGGAAGTTGCGATCGGCAGTAAGATCGGTGTTGCGATCAGGATGATCGGCGCCATATCCATGATACAGCCAAGGAATAAAAGAATCAAGTCAATCAACAGTGCAATTACGATCGGGTTTGTAGAAAATCCTACGATTGCATTTGCTACCATATCAGGTACATGTAATGTGGTCAGGCAGTAACCGAAGATACTGGAAGTTGAAATCAGGATCAATACGATCGATAACGTATCAATGCACTGCTCTAAACATTTCCATACACCCTTCCAGTTGAGGCCTTTATAAATATACACACTGACGATCAAACTATAGAATACAGCGATTGCTGCTGATTCTGTTGCAGTAAACCATCCGGCTACTACACCGACAACTACGATAACAACGGCTGCGAGAGCCCAGATAGAAACTCCGATCTGTTTTAATAATGCTTTAAAGCTGAATTTTTCTCCCTTCGGATAATGTCTCTTCTTAGAAATAATATAAGAACCTACCATCAGGGAAACTGCAAGCAATGCACCTGGCAGATAACCAGCAAGGAAAAGGCTTCCTACGGAAATACCACCTGCTGACATTGCATAGATAACCATGTTGTGACTTGGAGGAACTAAAAGTCCTTCACAGGAAGAAGTAATTGTTACTGCGGTAGAAAAATCATCATCATATCCCTGGTCTACCATCATAGGGATCATGATACTTCCGATGGAAGCGGTATCAGCCGATGCAGATCCGGAAATTCCACCAAAAAAATAAGATGCTACGATATTTACCATTGCCATACCGCCTGTCATCCATCCAACACAGGCATTGGCAAGTGCGATCAGTTTTTCTGAAATACCACCGGTACCCATCAGTACACCCATCGTGATAAAGAATGGTACTGCCATCAAACTGAAAGAACTGATTCCTTTTACCATCTGCTGACAGATCGTAGTAAGCGGTAATCCCTGTGTCAGTAAGCAAAGCAGTGATGACAATGCAACTGCATATGCAATTGGAAATCTAAGGAGTATCATTACTAAAAAGCTGATCAGCAATACTGCGATTGCAATTCCTTGTGCGCTCATTATTTATCCTCCTTTACAAAAATTCCTTTGATATGGTTATAAACTGCTTCAATCTCAAATACCACCATTGCAATTCCCGCAAGTGGAATCGGGAAATACATCCAGAATTTTGAAACACTTGGCATACTTACATAATTTCCTTTTGCACCGATCTGGACTGCATAGGAAAAGCCAACTGTGATCATTATCACACCAAGGATCAATACTGCTACATCTGCAAAAATATCCAGTGCACGGATCACAGATTTTGGCAGATACTGATCAAATGCTGTCATACGGATATGTGCATTTCTTCTTATTGCAAGTGCTGCAGATAATACTGCCATATAAGACATCAGTGTCAGAACGACTTCCTCACTCCATGCCGGATCCGGCACAAACGAAACGTATCTTCCGACAACGCAGACACTTGTGATCACAAGATCTGCCGTCAGCAATAATTTACATATGAATAAAACGACCTTATATGTAATGTCATATGCCGGTTTTATTTTATCAATGGTCTGAAAAAATTTTGGCATAAACTATCTTCCTCCTTTAAAATAATTCCTTTTTCTTTAGAAAAGGAGCACAGAGAGCAGGTATTCTCTCTGTGCTCCTTTGGTACATCACATCAGACTCTGTGTGTCCGATCACATTTTTTTAATTAGTTTGCCATATCAAGGATCTGCTGATATAACTCTTTGTTATCTTTTGTTGCTTCTTCAATAACATCTTTACAAGCATCCTGCCATGGTTTGATGTCATCTACTTCAATAACGTTGCATCCGTCTGCTTTTAACTCGTCTAAGATCTTATTCTCTGTCTCTTCAGAAATCTTACGGTTGTACTGGGACGCATACTCACCAGCCTCTGTTAATACATCCTGCTGTTCCGGTGTTAATTTATCCCATGCTTCATCTGTGATGACTACCTGGATTGCTCCTAATGTATGTCCGTCTAAGATAATGTTGTTTGCAACTTCCGGGAATGCATTTGCCTGATAGTTTGCGATCGGCTGTTCTGCTGCATCAACAACGCCTGTCTGTAATGCGGAGTATAACTCACCCATTGCAACAACGGTCGGGTTTGCTCCAAGTGCTTCAACCATACCTGTCATGATCGGGTCATTTGATACACGGATCTTCATTCCTGCAAGATCTTCCATTCCGGAGATCGGTTTCACGGTAAAGAAATGACGGAAACCTTCTTCTCCGTAGAACAGTCCGCGGATACCGCTTCCGTTCTCATGCGGCTCAAGCAAAAATTCCTGTGCCAGATCAGATGTTGCGAAGTTCCAGAAATGATCTCTGTTTACAAATGTGAATGGTACGGATAAAAGGCTGGATTTTTCTCCGCCATAGCTTGTCAGTGCGAATGCAGAGATACGAGCCATATCAATCGTGCCGCCTCCGCCAAGCATGGTATCTAAGACATCTGACTCAGCTCCTAATACACCGTTTGCCTGGATATCGATTGTGATGCTTCCGCCGGAAAGCTCTTCTACTTTGTCTTTGAATGCGGTAGCTGTCTGTCCAACAATGGTTCCCTCTAACGGGTTAACCTCAGCATATACAAGTGTCACTGCCGGTCCAACCGGTTCTGTTGCGCTATCGCCTGTGGATGCTGCTTCTGTCGTTGTGTCTGCTGCTTCTGCATCTGATGTACCTGCATCCGATGTTGCTGCATTTGTTGTTCCGCTGTTGCCTGTCGCTGTGTTCGGTGACTGTAAGCCACACGCTGTCATGGAAAATACCATTGCTGCACATACGATTGCAGATAAAACTTTTTTCTTCATAAGAAACCCTCCTGTAATTGGTTGATATATTTGCTGCGCTGCCCCTCTTTGCCGCTGCAACTTTATGTATTTATTATAAGGGGAATTTTTAACAAAGAAAACCGTATTATTTTTACATTGTTAGCACATTCTTAACATTCTTTAGAATTTATTAATATTTTTTTGATACTTTTGTACAGTATATATACATTTTTTCTATTTTTATATGTAGAACTAAACAAAAAAACCACAGTCCGCAGGTCGCCTTGCAGACACCTCATAATTTTGTTATGCTCCTTACAAACCATGCAGCATGGAGGTACAAAATTGAAAGAAGAATATTACCAGATCGGTGAGGTCAGCAAAATCACCGGTATTTCCAAAGATACGTTACATTTTTATACGAAGGCAGGTCTCGTGACACCCGACTATATCAACCCTGACAATCATTACCATTATTATTCCCGCTGGAACATGTATCAACTTGATATCATTACCACCTGCAGGAATCTTGGCATACCGCTCGATAAAGTACGACAGATCATTTCCTCGAAAGATAACGATAAAGTTGTTCATCTTCTGATGGAATACCGCAAAGAAGCCTTACGTTTAAGCGAATATTATGCGCAGGTTGCAGACGATATCCTCTGGTATGATTCCGAAAATGAACATATCAAAGCCCAGACCCCGTCACATAAAATCCAGGTCAGATATCTAGAACAGGAAACGGTCATCGCCGGAAGCCTGACACGCGAGGATTCTTCCTACCATGCCAATCTGCAGGAGGTCTTAAAGCAGGAATTTCAACAAACACATTTTGTCCGTAGAAAATACGGATACTTTCTGGATCCGGACCGTCTTTTACAAAATGATCTCCTCAAATGCCGGGAATACATGAAACTGCCGAACGGGGATTACTCTTCTATCAACCCCGAACACCTCTATACACTTCCCGCCGGGGATTATGCAGTATTTACCGTTCAGATTCAGGATGAGACTGCTGACTTTTCGCCACTGCTTGATTTTCTTTCATCAGAGGGCTTTACGACCGACATCGTGTTTGCCGAGGAAATCGGTTTTCAGCTTTTTAAATATATCCATAATTATTATTGTGAGATCAAAGCTCATCTGATAAAAAAATAATTTTTCTCTTGACCGTGTAGTTACTCCATGCTTTAGAATGTTCCTCGAAATACATGACATGCGAGGAACATTCCTATGGATATGGAACATACATCAATTCCAAAACTCTTATTAAAATTATCGCCACCGGTAATGCTGGCACTGCTGATACAGTCGATCTACAATATTGTGGACAGTTTTTTTGTGGCAAAATATTCTGCAGTCGGATTGACTGCTTTATCCATCATATATCCGATCCAGCTTTTAATGGTAGCACTCGCCACCGGAACAGGTGCCGGTGTCAATATTTTAATTTCAAGGTTAGACGGACTGGGAAGATCAAAAGAACAGCATCAGGTCATCAAAAGCGGACTTTTGCTTACGCTCTTTCATTTTCTTATTTTCGCTGTGGCCGGGACTATGCTAGCTGAATTTTATTTTCAGATTTCTACAGATAACCTTGCGGTTGCGAAGGATGGAATTATTTATACAAAAATTATTTTTATCGGTTCTCTCGGGCTTTTTGTTGAATCCATCTGTACCAAGATTTTACAGGCAAGAGGAAACATGGTCATCCCAATGATCGCCCAGATAACCGGTTCCCTGTTAAATATCATACTTGATCTTTTTCTTATTTTCGGACTTACCGGTTTTCCAGAACTTGGCATTGCAGGCGCTGCCATCGCAACCGTGATCGGACAGTGGGCAGCCATGTTTATTACACTGATCGCTGTTATACGGAAATATTCTCTTCGCGGCAGGTTTCAGATATCTGTCTGTAAACAGATCTACCAGAATGGCATTGGCTCCATTGTGACGCAGTCGCTTTTTACACTTTATATTGTAGGTCTTAATATGATTTTAAAGGGATTTACCGAAGATGCCGTGACGGTGCTTGGCATTTATTATAAGATACAGTCTTTCTTTTTTATTCCGCTGCTTGGATTTCAGCAGGTGCTGCTTCCGCTTATCAGCTACAATTACGGTGCCGGTAAAATATCACGCACAAAAGATATTTTGAAATTCGCATCCATCGTTTCCTGCTGCATTATGACGGTTGCAACTATGATCTTTTTTGCCTTTCCGCACCTTTTGATAGCAATTTTCTCCACCAGTCCTGCACTGTTAAACATCGGCAGTTATGCGCTGCGTGTTATCTCGATCAGCTTTATTTTTGCAGGACTTACTATTGTTATCACTTCATATCTGCAGGGAATTGCCCGTATGCAGGCAAGCATCTTTATCATTGTGCTGCGGCAGGTGTTTTTGCTGGTGCCATTGGCATGGGTGCTTCATTTTTGGGGACTTAACGCAGTCTGGTGGACATTTCCGCTGACGGAAGTGATCGCATGCGTGGCAGGGATCATCTGTGTGAAAATGTTTCGTTAACTGCCTGACAAATGCTGGTTTGCGGGTGACATGAGTTTCCTCGTGTAGGGTGGTTCCGGGGGTTTTCGATTGGCAAATTGCATCAAGCCGGGACTGTTTTGTTCCGTTGTACGAAAATAAGGCAAGTCTAAGTCAGCCTGATTTAATGTTTCTCGGAGTGACGTGTGCGTCTTAAACGCCCCGTCCGGGGGCATTAAGACTTGTGCTGCCGTCCGTGGCAGCACAACACTGTGTTACGAACAGGCAGACTAAGATTGCCTAATTTTCTCCCAAAGTCACAAAACGAATCCAGGCTTGATGCGATTTGCCAGCCGTAAGGTTGTGAACCACCCTTCGTCGGGGAACTCATTTTACAACCTGGAGGGACGTAAATTTTTAGTGTTTTGTGTCTGAATCTGATTAAAAAAAGATTTCCAAATAACTATATTTAATAGATTATTATTGGTTTGATAATACTGGAAAAACCTCAATGTATCCCGTTATGCCTACTTTTATTGCCATACACATTTGAAAAAATATTCTGTGTTATTTGGTCTGACAATTTACGAAACAATTCATGTAGTACAATGTAGCAGATGGAAATTCTGGGAAGTCATTAGGCTGAATATTAATGATACAGCACCTTAGGATTTTAAGCATATTCTCATTCGTGCGAATATCAAAAATTCACACCCGCGTCCCCAGTTTTGAGATGAACCGCCCACCCAAATGGTGTTCACAACCTGAAGACTGGCATCTTGCGCAAAGCCGGAGCTAATTTTGTGACTTTGGGAGAAAATTAGAAAATCTTGGTATGCCTGTCTACACACAGTGATGTTCTGCCACGGATGGCAGAACAAGGCGGCATCGAGTCATGGATGACTCGTTGTTGCCGTTCACGTCACTCCGCGAAAATCTAATTCAGGCATACCTAGACTTTTCTTATTTTCGTACAACGGAACAAAAATTACTCCGGCTTTGCGCAAGATGCCACTCACAAGCCTACGATACACCATTTGGGGAGATGATTTATTTCATAAACAAACCAGCATTGGGCGGGTTGTTTATCAGATTTCAATCACTCTGCCCGTTGTCGCATTCACTCTATGCGAGATAGATATCACAGTCCGGTTCTCACTGACACGTTTTAACGCCTGCAAAACCTCTTTTTCTGTCTGTGCATCCAGATTTGCTGTGATCTCATCTAAAAGAAGCAGTTTCGGTTTTGCCGCCGCTGCGCGGGCGATCGACAAAAGCTGCCATTGCCCCTGCGAGAAAATTCCATCCGAACACGGTGTATCATACCCATGTTCTAAGCTCATGATCGTATCATCAAGTCCTGTCATTTTTGCAGCCGCACGGACATCCTCCATGGTAATAGACGGATCATACAGTGTGATCTGCTCTTTTACAGTTCCCGGAACCATATGGAAAGACTGCTCTACATAGCCGAAAAGGTGACGTTTTTCTGTGTCCGGGATATCTTTTGCCGGCTTTCCCTGAATTTGTACACTGCCGGTCTTTGGTTCATATAGTCCTAACAGCAGCTTAAATATCGTACTTTTTCCTGCACCGGTGCGACCGGAAAGTGTGACCTGTTCTCCTTCTTTCACCTCAAAACTAAGGTTATCTATCACATTTTGTTCTTCATAGGCAAATGTTACATTTTCAAAACTTACAAAAGCCGTATCTGCTTTTTGCAGATTTTCTTTTATGTATCCTGTTTTGTCCGGAATTTCTTCCAGACTGAAAAATTCATTGATCCTGTGCACGCCTGCTATCGCGGACTGTATCGTCTGGATTTCCATACCAAGACTCTCCACCGGGGAAAATATCTGTGAAATATAATTCATGACAGCAACTGCTGTACCGGCTGACATTCCAAACAGATTTAATACGTTTGCATTGCCGGACGCTGAAAGTAACATAACAACTGCCACAACCACGGCATTTAAGATCAAAATAACCGGAGAATAGATCGCATCATAAAAATTTGTCCGCTCCATGGCACGGTAACTTTCCCCGATATAAGTATCATAACACTCTGCCATATAGTTTTCCCTGCCAAGATTACGGATTGTTCTTATATTGTGAAGCGTCTGAGGCACATGACCCGATGCACGGCTTACGGCACGCCGGTTCTCGATCTGCGCTGCCAGCATATTTTTCTGCACAATGCGCGTAAACCAGAACAGAAATGGCAGCAATACCACCAGTACAATGGCAAGTCCGCGGTTTTTAAACCAGATGACTGCAAGAATACTGATGATCTTGCACGCGTCCGCAAACATGCTGATGATCCCTGATGTAAACAGATTTTCTACCGTATCAACATCCCCTACAAACTGGGAAACCACTGCTCCAGGCTCCTGATGTGTCAGCGCATCCGCTGTCAGAACTGTATATTTATCCATCAGACTGCTTCTGAGTGCGTGCGTGATCTTTTGTCCAAACACAACTAACAGTCCCTCTCTTGCACTTTCCAGCAATCCTGTGAGCAAAGTAAAACCAAAATATAATAAAATAAGATAAAATGATACTGCATTTCCCGCTGTCATACTATCTATGATATTTCCAAGAATAAGCGGTGGCAGGAGTGCTGTCAGAATTGCACCAACAACTGCACACACAATTCCGATAGAAAGCCATTTTTGTTTTTTTATTGTCCGAAGCATCACACTTCCTACATTTTTACTGCCATGTGTTTTACTTTGTGTCTCGCTATGCATCCCGCATATCCCCTTTCTCCGCTGCATTTCTCTGCTCCGGCTCATTTCTGTCTATCGTTTTCTTTTTAAGTTGAAAATTTTTTTCACATACCTGTACTTGTTCTGTCAGAAGCTTTTCTTTTTCTGACTTTCCGTTTTCTACTGTACTGCTCTTCGTCTGCTCCTCATAAAGTTTTGCATATTCCGGATATTTTTTCATTATCTCTTCATGCATGCCAACCGCAGCATGCCCATGTTCCATCCAGATTACCTGATCCATTTCCGGGAACAGATAAAGTCTGTGTGATAACAGGATTACAATACTGTCTGAAGCCATCATCTTTAAGTTCGCATACACTTCCTGCTCTGTCTTCCGGTCAAGCGCAGAAAAGGGATCGTCTAAGATCAGCACTGGTCTCTTATGACACAGGGTTCTCGCAAGTGCCAGACGTTTCGCCTGACCACCGGAAAGTCTGACTCCTCCATTTCCCACAACTGTATCCATTCCCTGTTCCATCTCAGCCACTTCTTTATCAAAGCACACTGCCTTCAGATAAACGGCGGCATCCTTATCCTCCCCTAACAGAATATTATTTTTTATACTGTCATCAAATAATTCCGGATCATGACCTAAATATCCCACTGTCCCGGTCAGTACAGAATTTTCCATTTTACTTAACTCATCACCAGCAAAACGGATGCTTCCCTTATAAGGATATTCACACAGAAACGTCTTGCCAAATGTCGATTTGCCGGATGCAACTGCCCCGGTAACACCGATGATCTGTCCCGGCTGTGCCGAAAAAGTAATATCCTCATAGATATCTGTCCCACCCGGATATGCAAAACCCAAATGGGAAACTTCAAGTTTTCCCGGCTTTTGAACACTGCTTTCGCCATCATTTTCAACACATTTCATGAGAGGTTTGATCCGCTTCCAGGAGACCTGTGCCTTGTGGACTGCATTAAAAAGTTTTGCCGCACTTGATGATTTAACGGAAAGTTTGGTAAAACAGGTAAGAAAGGTGGTAAATGCTGCCACATCCCAGGATCTCCATCCGTTTCCAAGTACGTTTTTACTTCCAAAATATAAAATAAATAGAACACCTGCCATAGAAATAACACGGTAGACCGGTGGAAATGCCGCACTCCAGATATTTACCCGCACTGCAGATTTTTCATATGCTGACAGATTTTTTTCATAAGAATCTTTTCGCTCCTGCTCACAGCCATAAACACGGTAAGTAATCGCATTTGACGCCCGGTCTAAGGTAGCTGCACTTAAAATCCCGGACTGCTCCTTATAAGCCGCCCCTGTCCGCTGTACGATTTCTTTCATTTTTTCAGCCAGAAAATAAGAAACCGGGGGAAACAGCATACTTAAAACAGCAAGTCTAAAGTCATAAAAGAGTAACATTCCGGCATATGCAAGCAGCGCCACTCCGGTATCAAATATTTCCGTGGTAAATTTCCGCATACCCTCCGCACAGTCATCCACATCAAGGATTGCCTTTGTCATGACATTTCCGGCACCTTCCTCCTCAAGTTCTGCCCTGCTTTTATGCACAAGACTGTTATAGAGCACATGCTTCATGCGCCGGTTGACATTATTTGCAAAACGTCTCACATAAAAACGCTTGATATATCTCGAACTCTGTACTACCACAATCGCGATCACATATGCTGCAACCAGTTTTCCCATGTCAGGAAATCCTGCTCTGCCTCCAAGGATATCCACCAGACATCCCGCCATTTTTCCCTCAAACCATGGTCCTGCAAGAAGTCCTAAATTATAGATCAGTCCGGAAACTGTCACTGCAAGAAGAACCCTCCACTCCATTTTAAAATATGAAATAACACGATCCGCCTGAAATCCACTTATTTCTTTTCCATTGCTTTCTCTGCCACAATTATCGCTCATCCGTCTCACCATCCGTTTCTGCCATGTCACTTTCCCCTGTTTCCACAAGTTTTGACACATCTTTAAACTCTGCTCTCCGCTGCTCCTTAGATCTCCAGTAAATCTTATCTAACGTTTTCAGAAATGGTACTTTCTCGTCTTCCGGCAGCTCTGCTAACAGCCATTCATAAAACACACTCTCAATATGTGCCTTTGAATTTTTTAATTGTTCTGCTTTCTCTGTTGCATACAAAAGCTGACTTCTGCCATCCTTAGGGTTTGGTTTCCGATAAAGATAGCCTTTGCTCTCTAAACTTGCTGCGCGCCTTGCGGCTGCTCCTTTGTCAATCTTTAACTGTTCTATGACTTTTGCCTGTGTGACACCTGGATTGTGCCTGATAAAATGGATAAAATCAAATTCTGCCGTTCCGACTCCCTCTTCTTTCATCATTCTTAGTGTAAATTTAGATGCCTCACGCGCTATTTTTGTGATTTTTCTTCCTGTTTCATCCATTGCTGGTCTCCTTTTTCCAATTATCTGCAAAATTGAATTATCATCATATAAACTGCCCTGACAAATGTTGGTTTGTGGGTGACATGAGTTTCCTTGTGTAGGGTGGTTCTGGGGGTTTTCGATTGGCAAATTGCATCAAGCCGGGACTCGTTTTGTTCCGTTGTACGAAAATAAGAAAGTCTAAGTATGCCTGATTCAGGTTGGGGCGGAGTGACGTGTGCGTCTTAAATGTGCCATCCGGGCACATTAAGACTTGTGCTGCCGTCCGTGGCAGCACAACACTGTATTGTGAACAGGCATACAAAGACTTTCTAATTTTCTCCCAAAGTCACAAAACGGATCCCGGCTTGATGCGATTTGCCAGCCGTAAGGCTGTGAACCACCCTTCGCGTGGGAACTCATTTTACAACCTTGGGGGCGTAAATTTTTAGTGTTTTGTGTCTGAATCTGATTAAAAAAAGATTTCCAAATAACTATATTCAATGGTTTATTATTTGTTTGACAACACTGGCAAAAACCTCGATATATACCACTATGCCCATATTTATTGCCATACACATTTGAAAAAATATTCTGCGTTATTAATCTGGCAATTTACGAAAAATTTCATGTAATACAATGCAGCAGCTGAAAATTTTGGAAAGTCATCAGGCTAAATATTAATGATACAGCACATTAGAATTTTAAGCATATTTTTATTCGTGCGAATATCAAAAATCCACACCCGCGCCCCCAATTCTGAGATGAACCGCCCACCCAAATGGTGTTCACAACCTGAAGACTGGCATCTTGCGCAAAGCCGAAGCTAATTTTGTGACTTTGGGAGAAAATTAGAAAATCTTGGTCTGCCTGTCGATCAACAGTGATGTTCTGCCACGGATGGCAGAACAAGGCAGCATCGAGTCATGGATGACTCGTTGTTGCCGGTCACGTCACTCCGCCATAACCTAAATTAGGCAGACCTAGCTTTTCTTATTTTCGGACAACGGAACCAAAATTAATTCGGCTTTGCGCAAGATGCCGCTCACAGACCTACAACACACCATTTGGGCGGGCGATTTATTTCATAAACAAACCAGCATTTGGCGGACAGTTCATATTTATTTTTTACGCAAAAATAGATGTACCTACATCCAACTTGATGATAGTACATCTATTTTCATATGTCAATTATATTTTTAACACCCTGACTTCTGCATTAATGCCAGCACTTCTTCTTTTGACGGAATGGCAGGTATCCCACCTCTCTTTTGTACACACAATCCGGCAACCGCATTTCCCAAAACGGCACATTTTCTGATTTCTTCCCACTCCAGCTTCTCAATGGGTTTATTCAAAGAAAGAATCCCACATAAAACACCACCCCAGAACGAATCTCCTGCTCCGGTCGTGTCAACTGCCTTCGTTTTAAATGCTTTTATAATCTCTTTTCTATTTTGGGTTGCCATAAGCACACCCTTTTCTCCAAGTGTGACTGCAAACAGTTTTGGTCCCATGGCAAGCAGTCTGTCCGCTGCATCTTCATAACTTTCTGCACCGGTCAGGAGTATACTCTCTTCATCGGACACTTTCATGACATCTGCCAGTTCTATGACCGATCTCATTTTTTCAACTGCGATTTCTTTACTCTTCCACAAAGATGGACGGTAATTCGGATCGTATGAAATAAGTGCACCTGCTTCTTTTGCCATTTTCACTGCTTTGATCGTTGCACCTTCCGCCGGCTCATCGGTCAGCGACAGTGATCCAAAATGGAAAATCTTACAATCAGAAATAAATGTTTGATCCAGTTCTTCTTTTCTTAACTGTGTATCTGCTCCCGGTTTTCTTGCAAAAGAAAATTTCCGTTCTCCAGTTTCATCGTTTTCCACAAATGCCAGCGTTGTAAAATAAGCTGGATCTTCTATGACCGCATCTGTCAGCAGGTTTGCCGGTGCACCTCCTGGGTTTTGTTCAAACAGTTTTCTTCCATCCTGACTGTATCCTGCTTCCGTAAAATCGATCAGCAGTTCGCCTAATGCGGCAATATCAACCTTTTTTTCCATGTTTCAGTTCCTCCACAATCTCGTTATAACGTTTTTTATTTAACCGGTAGAAAAACAGTACGACCGCTGTCACGATCCAAAGTATTCCTGGAATTGTAGTAAATGCATGTTTTATAACAGAAAGTACTGCTGCATTTTGTGTCTGATTTGCAACATAACCGTATTTTCCAAGTAATCCTGCTAAAAGTGAGGTTCCGACCGCCATTCCGATCTTATTTTCCAGTGAAATAAACGCATACTGAAAGCCATCATTTCTAAGCCCTGTTTTCCTCTCCCCATATTCCACACAATCAGGAATGATCGCATAAATTGCAGTATTAAATCCAGAGAAGAAAAACTGTGTCAGACCGGATAAAGTATAAAAAACAACCGGTGATTCCTTTGCGTTAAAGAAAAACATTGTAAGCATTGCAATTCCTGTAAGTAATGCAAAAACAGATGCCGTTCTGCCTTTATTATTCAATTTGCGAAATACTGGCTGGAAACAGGCTGCCCCAATGATAGAAGGAATAATGATACACATGGAATACGTTGTATAATAAGAAGCATTCCCCTCCACGTATGTAAAATAATACAGAATGTCTGCGTTTCTTCCATATAAGGATTCGGGTGTCAAAAGGTGTTTTTTAATTTTTTGATTGGCAGATTGTTCTGCGCATGATGGGAATTACGGCTATTTCTAATGTTGCTGACTGCTGCGTTTTCTATCTTAACGGCAGTTATGGTATATTTTTAGAAATTCTTGTATTCGTAAGCGGCTCGTGGCTCTATTTAGGAAATGTACTGATTGGCTATTCGTGGGCACAATTTATAATGACGCACATGAATATCCCCTTTACAGATACACGTAAGAAAATGTACCGGATAGTTGCACTTGTTGCCTGTATTCTGCTAGTCATCAACATTTTCTATCCGCTGGTATTTAACAGTAAGGATGGCGTATATCAGAGGGGACCAGCGTATAGCATTTTCCTGTTCTTTGCATTTTTTTATATTTTGGACAGCCTGTATTTATATGGCAGGTGCCGCAAAAAAGTTGGTACGCTGAAACTGTTTCCTGTACGGGTATTTCTCGTTCCTATTATATTCGGGTTAGTTGTACAGGCACTTTTTGTAGAGATTGCCATTACATGGACATCCATTGCGATCGCGATCGCGGGAATCATGACAGCACTGAAAAATGAAATAATTTTTGTAGATCGTCTTACAGGATTGTATAACCGTGTGTATCTGGAGTTTCTGCAAAAACAGGCTTGTAAGAAAAAAGGCGTCTGGGTCTCAGGTATCATGATTGACTTAAACGGTTTCAAGCAGATTAACGATAACTACGGACATTCTGAGGGAGATGCTGCACTGATCATTGTTGCTGATCTGCTTCGGAAATCATTCAGCGAATATGGCATAGTAACCAGATATGCAGGCGATGAGTTTGTTGTAATGTTAAACACAACGGATGAGCAGTTTATCCCGGAACTGATTGAGCGCGCAAAAAAGAATTTTCAGGAAGAAAACCAGACAAATGACAAACCATATCAGTTATCAGCCTCTATGGGATATGCAGTCTCCAACCTGGTTGTCGAGACAATGGATGATTTTATGAACCGTATCGATAAGCAGATGTATCAGGATAAGCTGGTATATTATGAGAATCATAACCGCAGGAAAGGATAAATCATACTTAAACAAAACAGGAGAAAATCTTCACATAAAAGATTTTCTCCTGTTTTGTTATTACTACACTCATCTGTCCATTATCGATTGTATCTGTTCTGTACTTCTGCCGGTTATTTCGGCGATTTTATCTATGGAATAACCGCATTTCGCCATATTGTGAATCATTTCTGCTATAGCTTCTTCTCTGCCGATTTCAATTCCTTTACTTTTTCCAATTTCTTTACCAATTTTAATTCCTTCATTTTTGCCGATTTCAATTCCTTCGTTTTTGCCGATTTCGATTCCCTCATTTCTGCCATCCTCTTTACCAGCTTCATATTCTGCCTTTCGGAGTTTCTTTTCTTCCCACTCTTTATCATACTCTAATATACTCACCATCTTTACCTCCGAACGATTCTTCCGAAGAAATTCCACTAAAATTCCTTCTTTGATGCATTCCGTGATCGCCCTTTCAACTGCATCATTCAGATTCAGCTCTGATGCATATTTTCGGACTCTCGCAACATAAATGGCATATTCCTTCAATGTCTGGCACTGCTCCATCAGTTCTTTGTTGTGTCCTTCGTTCACATTTAACATCAGAACTTTTAACTCTAAATCCGGCTCTCCTGCCAGATGCTCATATGCTGATGAAAGTTTCAGTTCCATACGGTCTTCTACGTCATCGGTTCCATTGTAAAACACCATAAACTTCGGTGCCGGAATCTTCTGCAGTTTGGACGAATACAGTGACTTATCATTCAGATACTGCTGATACTCGATTCCAATATAGATCAGATCCCGCAATGGTATATTGGGATTGATCGTCGACTGATGCTCATAGAGATAAATATTCGTCTCTAACATAAATGCCAGATCATTTTTCATTCCCATATAGATCGCATTTTCCAATGTGACAATCTTAAGGGCTTCCGCATTCTGATAATGGCTTCCGGTCACTGCGTTGTACAGGGATAAGAGATTTTCTTTCTCTGAAAACAGCATGCGGAATACAGTGTCTTTGTACTGACGGTTGGCTGTCGGTATCTTTTCTGATACCTGCTCGCTCTTCTTCATATTCAGTTCCTCCTGTGTGCAGGAGGCTCATCCAGATCTCCTGCTTTTCATTTTTGTGGATAAAAAGCATAGATTTCTGAAATGTTTTTTGAAATTTAGACGGATGTATACATCCTGATAGTCATGCAGACAGAATTGCCGGATTCATAATTATGGCATCGGATAAATGTCCGCATCAATAGAAATATGCTTTGATTTATTTTATCATACGTCATCCTTAGTATGCAACCAATTTGAAATTTCTTGTGCAGGTTGTACAAAAACAAAGTTACTGTTCACAGGTTACCCTGCGGACTGTAACTTCGCAGCCCCATATAAAGTTTTGCTTCGCAAAAGGGGCTGCTCACCCTCACATCATGTTCATACGCGCCTGAACAGCAAAGTGTTCAAGTGATAAGTGAACAGTAACAAAACAAGCGGCTATTTTTAAAGAAAGACAGGGTCCGGCTGAATATCAATCCGGACACTGTCTTCCCTGTCATTTTCTGACAGTTGCACACTTTAAATTTTTCTATTTACTGACCTTAGCTTTTTTCACGGATGAATATTTTCCATACACTTTTTTGCCCGTGGAATCTATTTTATAAGCCCGGATGCGCACATAGTATATCTTTCCTTTTTTCAGTTTACTTATGGTATAGGATGTCTTCGCCGTATTTTTCTTTGTGACCGCCTTTTTAAATTTTTTATCCGTACTGTAAGAAATCTCGTAACCTTTTGCGCCGGATACTTTCTTATATTTCAGTAAGATCTGTTTACTCTTGCTGTTTTTTGCAGACGTAAGAGAAGCCTTCGCCACTTTTACTTTTGTCCACTTTGCATACAAAATGTAATCGGATTTTGCGCTGCTGCTGATACTTGTGATCTTCTTTTTAAATTTTGCATCCGTATACCAGCCTGCAAATGCGTATCCTTTGCGTGACGGATTTTTCAGCGTTACTTTCTTTCCATAATAAGTTGACGGATTCGAGGCATTGTTTTTACCTTTATTCAGTTTGTAGGTAATTTTATATGGTACTGTAACCGTACAGGATGCCTGATAACTACTATTTTCAGACGAAGTCACCGTGATCTTCGTTCTGCCCGGTGCCTTTGCTGTCACACTGCCGTTGGCATCCACGGTGGCAATCTTTGTATTTGCGGATTTCCAGACTACCTTTTTATTGGAGGCATAAGATGGTGATACGGTTGCATTTAAGGTGAGCTTCTCTCCTCTTTTTACCTCTGCTGATGTCCTGTCTAAAGTTATTCCTGTTACTTTCGCCTTTCCGGTAACAGTCACATAGCAGACTGCATATTCATCACTGCCATCCGTTGCCGCAGCCCGGATTTTTGCTTCGCCCTCCGATTTTGCAGTGACAAGTCCGCTTGCAGAAACCTCTGCCACTTTCGTATCAGAAGAAGTATATTTGAGTTTTTTATTTGTGGCATCCGAAGGTGAAATATATGGTTTCAACTGATAGGTTTGACCAGCTTTTAATTCGATCTCATCCTCATCAAATTCGATCCAGTCTATCAGCTGCGGTACGGTTATCTTACAGGCAGCTTTTACATTTCCAGCCGTTACCGTAATGACTGCTGTTCCAACACCACAGATCTCCACATATCCGGTATCCGAAACAGTAGCAACCTCTTCATTGGAACTTGTCCATACCACTGCATCTGTGAAATTCAAAGGTGCAATCGTCGCTGTCAGCTGGAAATCGTCATAGCGCTCCGCCGTTTTTTCTATAATATCCAGACTGACTGAGGTTGCATGAATATCCTGTGTGACGTACTTGATTCCTTTTCCGCTCGCATAGGTCTGGGCATAGCAATCAGACGGACCGTACATCGTCATTTTCTTTGGATAGGAAAATGCATTTGATGCGATCGAAGTCGTATTGCGCGGAACTGTGATCTGTGTCAGCTTCGTACAGTTGACAAACGCACTGTCGCCGATCGCGGTCACATTGTAAGGAAGCACGATGGATGGCAGAACTGTACAGCCGTAGAATGTCTGGCTCTCAATCTTCTTTAACTTGCTGCCTAATGTAATGTCGGTCAAGGCTTCACAGCCATAAAATGCAGAACTTCCAATGGATGAAACGGTATCCGGCACCACTGCCTTTTTCATGGCTTTACAGTTTTTAAATGCGTTGCTTTCTATTTTTTCTACCCCGGATGGAAGTATTGCTTCCGGCAGGGATTCACAGCCAGAGAATGCGGAGTTCCCGATCGTGGTCAGGGTGGATGGGAAGTTGATGGTGGTTAACTTTTTGCAGCCGGAAAAAGTGTCTGATGCTATTTCTTTTAGTTTATCCGGCAGATGTACCTCAATGAGATTTGTACAACCAGAGAATGCAGAATTACCTATGGAATCAACTGTATCTGGAATATTTACTTTTGTTAATGAAGTACAATTTGTAAATGCTGTTCCTTCAATGGTCTCAGCACTATTTCCAATTACTACCTCTTTCAATTTCACACATTCATAAAATGCACCATTTTTTATAACTTTAACTGTATTTGGTATGACTATTCTTTCTATGCCATTACATCCTTCAAATAAATGACATGAAATTTCTGTAATTCCATTTTCAAACGTGATATTGTTTAATTTCTCGCAACCATTAAACGGACCACTTCCTCTATAATAATCTAAATATGTATGTGTTTCCTGCAAACTTTTAGGTATCTCAACAGATGTCAATGCTGTACAATTTCCAAACGCTTCTGTTCCAATTTCAACTAATCCTTTTGAAAGTACCAGCTTAGTCATACAAGTATCATTTATAAATGCATATTTACCTATATTTACTACACCATCTGGTATCACAATACTTTCCAACTTTGTGCATTGTCTAAATGCAGAATCGCCTATCTCTGTCAGGTTTTCTGAAAGTAATATTTTCTGTAAATTTATACAATCAGAAAAAGCTTTTCGTTCTATTCTTGTAACAGTATCAGGTATTGTAATTTCTTCCAAACCTGTACATCCTGCAAATAAACATTGTGATATTTCAGTAATTCCTTCTTCAAATGTTACTTTTGACAAATTATCACAATTTTCAAATGGACCGTCTGGATATCCAGTTAAATCATCCCAACTTGTATGTGCATTATCAAGACTTTTTGGTATTTCAATCTCTGTTAGGTTATCGCAATTATAAAAAGCTTTATTTCCTAAATTTTCTAATGATTTTGATAAATTAATTTTTTCTAAATCCGTACATTGATTAAACGCATTCCACTCAATTGAAACAACAGTATCTGGCAAATTAACTTCCATTAAACTAATGCAATGATAAAATGCATTTCCTTGTATATTTGTTAAATTATTAGAAAAAATAACATTCTGCAAATTACTGCATTCTGAAAATGCCTTTGCTTCAATAACTGTAATCGTATCCGGCATTTCAATATCTGTTATTCCACTGCATCCAGCAAACAAACACTGTGCCACCTTGGTACTCCCCTTTTCAAAGGTAACCTTTTTCAAATTACTGCATTTTTCAAATGGTCCATTAGAATAACCTTCTAAACTTTCCCAATCTGTATGTGCAGACTTTAGGCTTTTAGGAATTTCTATTATAGCAATGCTTGTACAATTTCCAAATGCAGAAGTTCCAAGTTCTTCAAGATTTTTAGATAATGTTACATTAGCAAGATTACTGCAGCCATAAAATGCATTTCCATTTATCCTCGTCACACTATCCGGTATCATCACCGTCCTCAAATCCGTCCGGTTCTCAAATGCCCTATCTCCGATTGCAACAACCTCATGCCCGTCAATCTCCCCCGGAATATAAAGTGCCGTCGCATTTCCACTATATCCTGTGATCGTAGCCCTGTTTGCATCATCGAGTGTATAGGTATAAATCGGTACGATCGCACCGCCTGCACCTGCTCCTGCATCAAAATAGCTTCCTACGCCCGCCGGATTGAAATATCTCGAACCTGGAGATGTCCAATAACTTGTCCAGCCTCCCTGCGCGGCAAATTCTTTTCCACGCGTGCATGATGTCCGAAGTACACCGTCCTCAATATGATAGTACACGCGCACCGGACTGTTATTCTTTCCCCAGATCTCTATACTTTTGCTAAAGGTCTTTGATGCAATACCAACTCCGATCTTTGCACTTGCCCCCACTGATGCATACAGATATGCCGCCTGTGACGCACAGTATGTCGGTGTTCCGGAACTGTACCTTACGTATTTGATGTTCATACGTGCACCGGTTTTTGCATAAATATCTCCGCTGACAATTCCGAGCGTTGCTTTTGCGGAGAGTACAATACCTGTGGTCAGATCTGCTTCTGCTGAAAAGGAAAATCCTTTTTTATGACTGTTTCCAACTACACGGAATCCGTCCGAATACGCAAATCCGGCTTCAAATTCCTTTTCCACGGTAAGCGTTGCCTCCCCGGAAAGATTATATTCCATTGCCAGCGTCAGCATACCAACACCGCCGAGCGGCACTGCCCCCAGCGTCAGTGTATGGTTAATATCTTTAAATGCGTCCCCTTTTACATTGCAGGAGTACTCCATATCTCCGCTGACTGTAAAATAATAGTCATTATTTTTCAGCCTGTAACTTACTTTCATGTTTGAAATCACAACACTTACTGTCGCTGTGACATCATCTGAGATGGAAATCGTTTTATCTGCACGCAGGGTATTGTTTTTATAGGATATCCCCCTTGTCATACCTTCTGTGACTGTAACACCATTTACCACATATGTTTCTTCATCTGCCGGAATAAATTCCGTCATATCAACATCCAGTTCGCCCTGCTGGTCAACATTTAAAACCGCGCCATCATCCGCATCTGCGGTTGTAATATATGTCGTTGTTCCTTCTGTCCGTACACTTTCTGCCTTATATGCCATGACAATATCGTTAACATACACGGCAAATGTTGTTCCCTGTTTGATCGTAACCGGACAGTTTTCGATCATAACTATTCCGTCCACATCAATAGATACGGCTGTTCCCTTTGGTACAACAACTACTCCGGACGCAAACGTACAGGTATTTTCTTTTCCGGTCTCTATCTGCGCATCTGCCAAAACCTTTTTTGCATCCGCGATCATTGCATCATGTTCTTCCGTTGTAAGTGACTGTTCCGGGAGAAATTTACCGGCAGCAACCGTAACCCATCCTCTATCGATTGCGACCTGTGCTGCATCCTTATATGTAACATCTGCTGTATCCTGATAAGTATAACTGTCTGTTTCCGGCACAAAACCAAGCATCGCATTCATGGTCTGCGCTGCAAATTCACGTGTCACTGCATCTTCCGGTCGAAATTCTTCTCCTGCCTCAAGATCGATCATTCCGAACTCGCATGCCACCATCACATCACGATAAAACGAATCATCCGTTGATATGTCACTGTAATAATTATCCGGATAATTGTCCCCATCTACCGTAAGATCAAATAATGTTACCAGTTCCTGTACCCAGTCGATACGGCTGATCTCATCACCTGATAATGCCCTTTTTAAAATCTCCTCTGTACTCTCCGTTTCTTCCGTAACGTTCTCTGTTTCAGCCTGTTCTGGCTCTTCTGTGACATTCTCTGTTTCAGTCTCCTCTGTTTCTTCTGTAACAACCTTCGTTTCTGGCTCTTCTGTCTCTTCCGTGACGATCGTCGTCTCTGGCTCTTCTGCCTCTTCCGTAACAATCTCCGTCTCAACCGCCCCAGACTCTTCTTCTGCCAGATGTCCGGCATTATGATCTTCTTCATCTGCCTGGTCTGTTTCTTTTTTCTCTGTCACTGTCGACTTTTCATCATCCTGTTCTGCAGTCTGTGTTTCCACAGTCCCTTTCTCTCCGAAACTGTTTTCTTCCTGTGTCTGCTGATAAGCTTTCCCTGCCACATCCGCCAGCAGCATCTCCGGTGCTGCGGTCAATGTCATACAGGCACAAAGCAGCCATGCGATCATTCGTTTTTTCATAACTGTTCTCCTTTCACAGATATGTTTCTTCTGTAGTTCAGATTCTTTTCATTCATTATATAACACTTATTAGCTGTTATCAATACAACTTGTATGTTTTATATAGTTACATTTTTTATTGATAAAGTAGAACGATAAGGAGATTTATTGCATGGTACGATTAAAAGAACTACGTGAATCAAAACATATGAGTCAGCAGGCTGTCGCTGATGTATTTCATGTCACACAGCAGACAATCTTTAAATATGAGCATGCTCTTGCGGAACCGGATCTTGATGTAATTCTTCACATGGCAGATTTCTTTGATACTTCTGTTGATTATCTGATCGGTTACACAGATGTTCCCTTCCGGTATGAAGTATATCCGAAAGATTCCATCACGCAGAGTGAACAGCGTGTTTTAGAATATTACAGACGGCTCTCGCCCAAAGTACAGGCTCTGGTTCAGGCACTCGCAGACGAAACAGCTGAAAATGGTTCTGCCCCAAAAACAGCTTTCCGTTGATGCAGAATGCACCCCTAATGTGTGATTCAAAGACAGATAGATTACATTGGAGTACTCCCCTGTTTTTTCCGCCAGCATCGCCCCATTTGCATCATTTTCAAAATATACCGGGATTCCGATCGACTGTTCTAAAAAACGCAGACTGTAGTTTTCTATGCCAAGCGCATGGGATTTTAAAACGATCCGTTCTTTCTGGTCAACGATTCCCGGAATCGCAATCCCAATTCCAAGCAATGTTTTCTCTGCAGACTCACCAGCTAAAAAAGTTTTTACCTTTTTTGCAGCTTCTGTACAATAAGATAATTCTGTTGTAAATTTTAAGCGGATACGTTCCTTTTTTATAATCTCATCGCCCAGATTGACAAGCACCATTTCTATATGGTTTGCGGTGATGAGCATCCCCATTGCCTGACAGTACGACTTATATATCCACGCATCACAAATACCATGCTTACGAACACCTTAAGAGATTTAGAGGAGCTTGGGATCATTCACAGAGAGCAGTTTAATGAGATTCCACCCCATGTGGAATATTCCTTAACCGAAAAAGGAAAATCACTGCTGCCGGTGTTTTTTGAAATATCAAAATGGGTGGAAGAAAATTTAGATTAAATGAACAACGTTATTCCCATAAGAATTAACAGACACAAACATTCCCCAATCACTGCGCTCCGATATAAAAGCACATTTACCCGCGCAATATCTTCTGCTTCCACTGGTCTGATATCATCCCCGATATATGGCTTTTTCACGATTTTTCCAAAATAACTTGCATCCCCTGCCAGACGAAGATTTAAGGCACCTGCACAGGCTGCCTCGGTCTGGGCAGAATTGGGGCTTGCATGGTTATAACGGTCACGTTTAAAAATGCGCAGGGCATCTTTCCCGGAAAACTGTTTTCCCGGCAGATAAGCTGCAGCGATCATCAGTGCCGCACTGATACGTGCCGGAATATAATTTACCACATCATCAAGTTTTGCCGCAGTTCTTCCGTAATTCAGATAGCGGTCATTTTTATATCCCACCATCGAATCCATCGTATTGACTGCCTTATACAAAAATCCCAGAACCGGTCCGCCGATCGCTAAATAGATCATCGGTGCGATCACACCATCCGATGTATTTTCCGCTACCGTCTCCACTGCTGCTTTTGCAACACCTGCTTCATTCAGATTCTGCGTATCACGTCCCACGATCATTGCCACAGCTTTTCTTGCACCGTCAAGATCCTCTGCCTTCAGACGTTCGTACACTTTCATACTCTCGACTTTCAGACACTTTGTCGCAAGAATCTGATATGTCATGATACTCTCTAAAATGCAGCCTGCTACGGGATTGAGTACATACCCCCCCAGAAGTAAGCAAATACTTACCAGACCTGTAGCAGATAATACGATCACTACAAGCCAGATGCCTGCACGCCATTCTTTTTTTTCATTTCTTATGCCTGATACATCAAGCATTTTATGATCTATTGCAGCGATCAGATTTCCGATCAGGCGCACCGGATGATACAGCCAGTGCGGATCTCCGATCAGCAGATCTAACAGAAATCCTGCCAGAAATGCAATCATATGGTAATACATATCGTTACTCTCCCAAAATTAATTTTTCATCTGTTATAAAAATCGAAGTCTCATCCACTGCTCCATTTTCATCCGTGGTATAAGACAATGTACATTCATACCCCTGTCCGCACCTGCACTGATAATCGAAATAGGAACCCTTTCCATAGCTGTCAAATAATGCCATGATCGTGCCGCCATGTACGACGCAGACAACTTTTCCCTGTACTTTTTTTGGCTGCGATGCTTTTTTCAGCTCATTTTCCTGCTCTGTAAAACAGATCTTATTTATCCTTTTACTCTGATCTTCCGAACGAAAGGTATCGCTCTTTTTTTCTGTCAATCTGGTCAGGCAATCCATGAGCCCGGCTCTGCACCGCAGGATAAATTCTTCCCGGCTCTCCCCCTCCGGAAAGGGCAGCGTTCCACCGCTGTCGATCCATCTCTGATAATCTTTATTTCCATTTAATTCGAGATATGTTTTTCCTTCAAAACTGCCAAAATTCATCTCTTTCCATTTTTCTATGATCTGGCAGGACTGATCGCCATATATAATCTCTTTTGTCTGTCTGCACCTTAACATCGGACTTGTAAAAATAAAATCTGCATCCGGATATTTTTTTTTGTTCTGTGCAATCACTTCACGTCCTTCCACAGAAAGCGGCTCATCCGTCCAGCCAAGATAACTTTTTCTGCGGTTTGAATCTGTTTCTCCGTGCCGGATAAAAAACATTCCTATTTGATTTTCTGCGCTATCCCGCATATCACACGCTCCACACTCTCCGAAGCTTTTGCAAGAACGATCTGCATCCTTCCGACCTGCTCCCGGTATTCTCTTTCTTCTTTTTCGACCGGTACTACACCACATCCGACTTCATCGCAGATCACGATACAGTCCGGATTCTGCTTTATAAATATTTCTGTGAGTTCCGGTACATCTGCGCCTTCTTTTATTTTTCTTTTGACCCAGAGATGAAACTGATCTACCGCCACTACACCGCTTAACTGCTCAAGTTCTGTTTGTTCACCGGAAAAAATGTCGTTCTCTGAAATCTGATATGCAGTTTTTACATAATCGCGTTTTCCCTGTGCTATTCCACCTAAAACCAGTCTCATCTTAACCTCCAATTTGCCACACTAAAACTCCAAACTATCTGCATTGAGCAGAAAATATTTCATGCCCATGAATACGAATCCTTCTTCATTTCTCCATGGCTTTTTCGTTCCATTCACTATAACAATCTTCTTAAATGAATCCGGAATATTTCGAAACGAATTAAGTTCCTGTGTTTGCTTTTCCTCTGTAGTCATATCATAAGCGACCTGAATGTAATATCTCTGACTGCCCTGATTTACTACAAAATCAACCTCTAACTGCTTATGCACTCTCTTTCCTTCACTATTTTTTGCAAATACATCCACAATTCCAACATCCACATTGTAACCACGCACAAGCAGCTCATTATAAACAATATTTTCCATAATATGAGTCGGCTCCTGCTGTCTAAAATTCAGTCTTGCATTTCTAAGTCCAACATCCGAAAAATAGTATTTCAGATTGGCTCCTATATATTTTCTGCCCTTAATATCATACCGGTTCGCTTTAGAAATCAAAAATGCCTCTGCCAAATAATCAATATGGTTAGATATAGTTTTATTGCTATAATTGATTCCTCGTTCACTTTTAAAGGTGTTTGATATTTTAGTTGGGTTGGTAGGAGCTCCAATGACAGACGCCAGTATATCTACCAAAGTTCCGATTTCATCAACATTTTGAATCCTGTTTCGCTCTACTACATCCTTGATATAAACATTGGTAAAAATATTTTTAAGATACTCCGTTTTCTGGCGTTCCGCAGAGAATTGTGCCACTTGCGGTAAACCACCATATATCATATATTCCTCCCACGCATCATCATAATCTCCGTTAAAAGCCGCATAGAACTCTGCAAAGGACAACGGATAAATTCTGATTTCATCTCCTCTGCCTCTAAATTCAGTTACAATGTCGCTGGATAAAAATTTAGAATTACTGCCAGTTACATACACATCAATGTTACTGATGCGAAGCAAACTGTTCAACACTTCTTCAAATCGTGGCATAAACTGTACTTCATCCAAGAGCAGATAATATTTCTGATCATCATTCATTATATCTTTAATATGCTGATAACACTTCTTTGGATCTCTCAACTCCTCATTTTCAATGCCATCTAAAGCAATCTCAATAATGTGGTCATTATCTACACCACTTTCCAATAAGTATTTCTTAAACAACACAAATAACAGAAATGATTTGCCGCATCTCCTGATTCCCGTGATAATCTTAATCATTCCGTTATCTTTTTTTATTTTTAACTGTTCAAGATATAAATCTCTCTTAATCTCCATAGTATTCGTTCCTTATTTTTGTGCTTTGCACAAATTTTGGTAGTATTATTTTACTATTAAATTATTTTTATTTCCATAGCCATTACTATTTTTTGTACATTTGCACTTTTTTATGTAGCACTTATAGAAGAAAACCAGATGGTTTCATGCTATTTTTATGCCAGTTATTATTGAGTTTTCAAGCTCATACCATTCACAGATACGGTAGTCTTCCGTATCGATATTATAGATTTTTGCATTCAACGTTCCAAGCATAAACGGGGAATGTGTTGCAATGTTACTTCCTTCTTTTGTCTGAAAAATGGCTCAATATCTTTCCCTCTTCTACAATATCTAAATGGAGTCTGCCATAACCACCTTACAATTTTTCCGGAAACAGGCTATGCCATATGTTATAAAATTCTGCATACCATCCTGCTTTAATCTTGCAATGTAGTCTTTTTCTTCGATCTGCTGCAGTGCTTCCTCACATGCTGCATCCATATCTCCGCCTTCTGCATATTTTAATTCGATTACAATACCCATCCTGTTTTCTCCAATCTCGATAAGTATGTCACTGTAACCAATACCTGACTCTGCATTGGATATTGTGCGCCATGTGGATTTATAGCCTAACAGTCCTAAAAGAACACCGTGATAAAAATTTTCTTTCTTTTCCTTTGCGACCGCAGTATCTCTGATACTTATGGTATTCCACAGATAATTTCCAAATATCTTTTCTATCTTTTCCGGTTCTTTCTTTACGAATGCCTCACAAAGCTCTTCGAGCGTTTTTCCATCACTTTTTGACACCTCACTGAACCATTCCTTTATCTGTCTGGTAAACAGATTTCTTATTTCTCTATTTGGAATTTTCAACAAATATTTTCCACTTACTGTATAGCCATTTTGTGTCAGATATCCCGTAGTCAAAAGTACACTCCATAAATTTTCTATGCTTCTGTCTATCTCATTGTACGTCAGTTCCTGCGAAACGTCCTTTTCAATGCTTTCTCCTGCGATCAACTGCTCTATTTCCGCTTTTGTCTGGACGTTTGCCTTGTCAATAAACCTGCGTACGATAGAGTTACTGCTGGAATTTGACCAGAAATCCTGTGGTGTGGCATTGGGATCAGCACACAATAAATCAATGTAATTTACAACATCCCACGGACAATATACATCTGCATTACCGAATCTGTAACCATCATACCATTCCTTTACTTCCTCGAAATGCGACGATAATCCATAATCCAGAAGCATTTTTTTTACTTCTTCATCGGTAAATCCGAATTGCTCATCAAATCTTGTATCCATGACAGATAACACCTTAAAGTTATTAATTCCTGTAAAGATACTCTCTTTCGATACTCTTAAACATCCTGTCAAGATGGCAAATTGCAGGAAATCATTCGTTTTCAATGCCTGCCCTAATAGTCCACGAATAAGTTCTGCCATTTCATCATAATAGCCATTACTGAATGCTTTATCCAGCGGTACATCATATTCATCTATGATAATGATCACTTTTTCTCCGTAATGTCTGCATAAAAGTTCTGACAGCAGACGAATACTGTCTGACAAATCTTCCATCTGTCCTGATAAAAGTTTATCATATTGCATACGTTCTTCATCTACCAGTTTTTCACTGTTTTTTAGATAATAATGTCTGCGGGCTTCATTTTTTATGGTAGTAATGATACGTTTTAAGGCTGCATCAAAAGTCAATCCATCTGCGCCCTTAAGTGACAGGAAAATAACCGGATACTTTCCCATATATTCCTCACATATTTTTCTGTTGCGGGAAATATATAGTCCGTCGAAAACAGACTTATCTGTACCAGCTTCAAAAAATGTTTTAAACATACTCATATTCAAAGTCTTGCCAAAACGCCGCGGACGCGTAAAGAGGTTTACCTTTCCCCAGCTCATCAAAAGCTGCTCTATCAGTTTTGTTTTATCGATATAATAAAATCCCTCTTTCCGGATCTCTTCAAAATCTTCAATTCCTACTGGTAATTTTAATCTGTTATCCATGCATGGAAACCTCCCTGAAAATAAATCCGCTACACTTAACCATTAGTATAGCGGATGAATATCCAAAAAACAATATTTGACTATAAACGAAGCCTCATTACTTTTCTGCTACAAGATGCATACGAAACCCTTTCTGTCTCTCTAATTTTATCACTTTTAAACCTGCTGTTTCGCACATTTTACGCACTTCCATGCAACTGTAAATTCTTACATCTCCATGCCCGCCAAGATGTGCCAACGGCATCTCGATATGATTCATTAACCATATCATAAAATTATTACTCGTGTAATCACGCAATACCAGTTTTCCGCTTTTCTTCAACACCCGTGCCACTCCATTTATAAACGCCTGGGGATTCGGATAATGATGAAAACTGTTCGTACAGATCACTGCATCAAACGTGTTTTCGGCAAAAGGAAGATTCTCACTGTCTCCGACTAAAAATTTAGTATGAGCAAGTTTTTTCTCCTGTGCCACTTCGATCATGCGGGGCGTCAGATCGATTCCCGTATAATTCCTGTCAGGAAATTCTTTCACCAAAAGTTCTATCATTGGACCTGTTCCACACCCCACATCTAAAAGTTCCTGAAATGGATATTTTTTTAATTCTTCAAGAACCAGCGGATAATCGTCCTTACACATTTCATACACACCCGCATGCCCGGAATCATATACTTCCGCAGCTTTGGTAAATTCTTTTATCGATAAATCCTTATATTTCTGTTCTGTAAACATTTCCGTTTTCTCCTTTACAGTCTGGTGATTTGTCAAATCTCATAGTTAGCATTAACTAACCATAATCATGATACCATACCAACCCTGAAAAAGAAAGTATCTTAATACTATTCATTCAAATAATCATACGCTATCCGTTCAGCTCCATCTCTGACATATATATTTCCACATTTGCGGAATCCAAACCGTTCAATTGCAGTCTGCATAGAAATATTATCTTTGTGTGTATCAATACGAATATAGTCTATCTGTTCAATGCAATATTCAAAACATGCTCTGGCGATTCCTTTACATAGCTGTTTCCGGCATCTATATCTGTTTTTAATATTTTCTCATCAGGGTATCCATCTCCCCATTGCGTTTTATTCCCATGCGCAATCATATATGCCTTTGCCGTTGTAAAAATTGCCATAATCTGCTTTGTATCTTCTGTTGTGCTTTCTCTTATTTCCATATTCCTTAATCCTTATAATATCGTTTCTAAATAGGTATCATCATTTGATATGCTGCTTTTAAATTTTATCACATATTCACAATGCTTTCTATCTTCAAATACCATCACTTTCTCCACTGGAATGTCCCTGACTGCTGTCCACATATATTATGAAAACTGGCATAATATAGTCAGATAAATCAGGATTGCTTGAAAACGCTCCCTGTATCGGCTATAATTTCAATGTAACAATCGGAATTGATGGAGGTAGTGTGAATTATGAAAAAGATTGTATGTGCAATGCTATGTATTCTGCTTGTATTTAGTTTGAGTGCTTGTGGTGGAAATGTTAATGAAGTAAATACGCATAATGTAGAATCTGAAATATATTCTGAAGAGGACATTGCAGCTGCTATTGACACCATAAAAAAAGAGTTTAAGAGCAACTGGAATGGATGTACTCTTACAGAAATTTATTATGCAGGGGATGACAGCTCTAAAGACCATCAAGATTGGGCAGATAGGAACAATGCAGATGAAGTCATTGTTTTGCTATCTTCATTCGATGTTGATTCATCTGGAGGAGATGGTTCTCTGAATCCAAATAGTACATACAATGATTGGAAGTGGATTTTAGTTAGAACAAACGGCGGACAATGGCAACATGTTGACCATGGATATTAAAATAAATTCCTGTTTAAGGTGCATAGGTTTATGATTCTCAAAAGAAGGTAAAATAATGAGCAGCTGCCTTCTGGACCTCCTTCAAACATACAACTTAAGAAAGAACCTCAAATGACTCACACAAAACGTAAATCAAAAATTATCCTTATTATATTGCTCGCCGTGATTCTTATACTTTGCGGCATCAGCGTCTGGTATGTCAATGACTACTATCACGCCGTTGATGTAGATGCGACTTTAACCTCCTCCGATACCGTAACGGTAAGTTCTACTGCCACCGGCATGCTTTTTGACGGACCAGGCACGAAAGATGCGCTTATTTTCTATCCTGGCGCCAAAGTAGAGGCAATCGCATACGCACCACTGTTAAAACAGATCGCAGGAAGCGGCATCGACTGTTTTCTTGTCAAAATGCCCTGCAACCTTGCTTTCTTTGGTATGAATAAAGCGGATGACATCATGGCGGATTATTCCTATGAACACTGGTATCTGGCTGGTCATTCCCTCGGTGGTGCCATGGCTGCAAGCTATGCAGGGAAGCATTTAAATGATTTAGACGGACTGATCCTGCTTGCTTCCTATTCCACCAGTGATCTTACAAAAGCTGATTTCCCGGTTATTTCCATATATGGCAGCAATGACGGTGTCTTAAATATGGACAAAGTTGTAACCAGCCGTGACCTTATGCCCGCTGACTATTCGGAACATGTGATCGAAGGAGGAAATCATGCCGGTTTTGGAAGTTACGGTGCACAAAAAGGTGACCATGATGCATCGATTTCCCATGATGAACAATGGAAAGAAACCGTATCCGTCTGCACATCTGTGCTAAAAAAGTAATAGAAATGTAAAAAAATTCCTTACCAATAATCTGATAAGGAATTTTTTAAACTATATTATTTTTTACCATCTAAAAATTCTTAAATCCATACCCAGCAGCTCTCACAGCATCAATAAAATCACCCAGCACTGCTGCATTCGTCTCCGACTCTGCATGGAGCAGATAAATCGCACCCGGATGGAGTTTATCTTTCATCTTCTGCAGGCTTGATACATGATCCGGCTGGTTATTGACATCATAATCAAGATATGCAAAACTCCAGAAAATACTCTTATAATTACAGTTATTTAACAGTGCAAGCGACTGCTCACTGAATCTTCCGGTCGGATAACGGAACAGGTACATGTCATACCCAAAGTTTTCCTTGATATAGGCATGATTCTCTGTTACCTCATTTTCCTGCTTATCTAAAGTCAATGATGGCATACCCGCAGATGGATGTGTCACACTGTGGTTTCCAAGCACATGACCTTCATCAATTATACGTCTTACCAGATCAGGATTGTCCTTCGCATATGGTTCCGTTACAAAAAATGTAGCAGATACACCTTTTTCTTTTAAGGTATTTAAAATGCTCTCGGTCTGTCCGTATTCATAACCTTCATCAAATGTCAGATAAATATCTTTTGTATCATCACCGATGAAGTACGCATTATATTTTCCATAAGTCTCCTGTGCATTGATGGCGTCAAGCGGACGGTTTTCGTCATCCGTGTGGCTGCCAAGTCCCCAGTCATGACTGGTCGCATCTAAAGAAGCTACGTTTTCAATCTGCGTATTCTGCAGAACCTGTCCGGTCGTGCCTGTGCCTGTTTCCGTAGATGTCTGGTCTTCCGTACTCGGAACATCCTCTACCGATTCTGTAGCGTCTGTTCCGTCTTTTCCATAGGACTCATACGTTTTTAATACAGCATCCCCGATTGCTTTTGCGTAACTGTCAAGGTTTGCATCAAACAACTGGTTATCCGTCGGGCTGTTCATAAAACCAAGTTCAACGATACATGCCGGCATGTTTGTGTGCAGATTTACATAATAATCTTTGCTCTCGCTCTTTTGTGTTCCTTTCTTTACGCCGCGGTTTCTTGAAACTCCTGCAGCATCCAGATTGTCCATGATGTTCTGGGCAAGTGACTGTGCCTTGTCATCTGCATCACTGCGGATCCAGGTCTCTACACCATTTCCCTCACCGGTATTTCGGTGCAGCGACACAAAATAATCGGCATTATTCTGGTTTGCAAAGGTTGTCCGCTCCTCTAACGACAAAAATGTATCATCCGAACGTGTCATAATAACCTGCACATTTTCCTTGTCAGTAAGATATGCTGCCACTGCCTGTGTTATTTTTAAATTGTCATTTTTTTCATAACGAAGCCTGTAATCAGATCCATTATCTTTTCCGCCATGCCCGGCATCTAAACATACGATCAGTTTATTCTCGTCTATCTCATCCTGCTTCTCCTGCTCGTCATTAACCGCCACGATCTTCCCTTCGATCTGTGAAAGGTCAATGCCTGCCGGAACCAGCTTGTGCAGCAAACTCCCCATCCCTTTAAATAACGCAAGAACGATCAGAAGCTGCAGCGAACAATATACTATGCATACCAGGTTTCTCAGTCGTTTTTTTCTTCGCTTCTCTGCATTCAAATCCGTTCACTCTCTATCTTTTTTCTTTTTCATTCATTTATATAAATATTTTAGTCCACAGTGCATATTTCAGGTACTGCGATATTAATACTTTAGTCCGCAGTGCATGTGCTCATTGCTTTACCACATTATATCCCATCCACCTTTAAATGACCATAAAACATTTTCTTAATATTTTATTATGTTTCGTCAAACAGGAACTGTGCCAGTGCATAATTGCTGACATCCTGCCCCTTCGGTGTCAGGTAAATTCTGCCTGCACGGCGCTCTAAGAGTCCCTCTTCCTGCAGATGATTTAAAACTTCCTGATACACTGCCTCAATCGGTATTCCAAAGTCATGAAAGAAATCATCTCTGGAAATTCCATCGATCATACGGAGTCCTAAGTACATAAACTCTTCCATCTGGGCATACCTGCTTACAGATTCTGCCGAGGCATGTAGATTGGTTGCCGGAAGTTGTTCCACTGTGCCATCTTCATGATGATTTTCCCAGATACCTTCGCGGATTGCTTGTGTCTGTTCTAAATAAGTATATAGATCCGATGTATTGGTGTAACGTATGTTTTCCATCAAAGAAGATGCACCAAGTCCCATTCCGAGATAGTTGACACGTGTCCAATAACCAATATTATGTCTGCATGCATATCCCGGCTGCGCAAAATTTGACACCTCATAATGCACATAGCCATTTTCTTTCAGTACCTGTTCCGTCATCTGCGTCATCTTGTAGACTTCATCTTCCGTCGGCAGTGCATCCGTTGCCATTCCCGCACGCTGCTTGACCGCATCAAATTTATAGAGATCGTAAAAAGGTGTTCCTTTTTCAATGATCAGCGAATAGGCAGAAACATGCTCCGGTTTCAGACGGCATACTTTCTGCAGGGAATCCGCATAGGTTTCTATATGCTGCCCCGGAAGAGAACTCATAAGATCCACATTGATATTGGAAACTCCTCCTGCCCTTGCAAGTTCATAGGTCTTTAAAAACTGCTCCCAGGTATGGATACGTCCCAGCATTTTTAATTCAACATTCTGTGCAGACTGCAGCCCCAGACTGATCCGGTTGATTCCGGACTGTCTGTATACTGCAAACTTCTGTGCCGTGACAGTTCCCGGATTGCACTCAATGGAAACTTCCGCACCCGGCAGCAGGGAAAAACTCTGATGCACAGCATCCATGATTGCTGCCATATCCGACTCCCAAAGCCATGACGGTGTACCGCCGCCAATATATACGGTCGAGACCACATAATCCCTGCAATGGGCTCCATAGTAGGTAATCTCTTTACAAAGTGCCTTCACATACTGTCTCTGTGTATCTTCATCCGCCGGAAAAGAAAGAAAATCACAATAATTACATTTCCTGACACAGAACGGGATATGGATATATAATTCCAGTTCCTTTTTTTCCATTTTTAATCCTCATCCAGTTTTAAAACACTCATAAATGCTTCCTGCGGAATCTCAACATTTCCGACCTGACGCATACGTTTCTTTCCTTCTTTCTGTTTCTCTAACAGTTTCTTCTTTCGGGAAATATCACCACCATAACATTTTGCAAGCACATCCTTGCGCATTGCCTTGACTGTCTCACGCGCGATAACTTTACCGCCGACAGCCGCCTGGATCGGTATTTCAAACAGATGTCTCGGAATCTCTTCCTTTAACTTTTCACACATTTTTCTTCCGCGCTCGTAGGCACTGTCTTTAAATACGATAAAGGAAAGGGCATCCACCTGCTCTTTATTGATCAGAATGTCAAGTTTTACCAGCTCGGAACGCTCATATCCTTTTAATTCATAATCGAAAGATGCGTAACCTCTGGAACGTGATTTTAATGCGTCAAAGAAATCATAAATGATCTCATTTAACGGCAGATCATATTTGATGAGTGCACGCGTCTCCTCTAAATATTCCATACTCAGATAAACACCGCGGCGTTCCTGACATAACTTCATGATTGCGCCGACATATTCACTCGTCACCATGATCTCTGCCGATACAACAGGTTCTTCCATGTATTCGATTTCAGACGGATCCGGGAGGTTTGACGGGTTTGTCAGGTCAATGACCTCACCGTTTGTCTTATGCACTTTATAAATAACTCCCGGTGCCGTTGTCACAAGGTCTAAATTAAACTCACGCTCTAAACGTTCCTGAATGATCTCTAAATGAAGTAATCCTAAAAATCCACAGCGGAATCCAAAACCAAGTGCTAAAGATGTCTCCGGTTCATACTGCAGGGAAGCATCATTGATCTGCAATTTTTCCAGTGCATCTCTGAGATCCGGATATTTTGCACTGTCTGCCGGATACATACCGCAGTACACCATCGGGTTGACTTTTTTGTAACCCGGAAGCGGTTCACTGCATGGACGGTTGGCATTCGTCACGGTATCACCGACACGGGTATCACGGACATTTTTGATGCTTGCACAGATATAACCTACCATTCCCGCCGCAAGCTCATCACATGGGATAAACTGTCCTGCACCAAAATATCCGATCTCTGTGACCTCGGACTGTGCACCGGTTGCCATCATACGGATGGTATCTCCCACTTTTACCGTTCCCTCTTTGATACGGCAGAATACGATGACTCCTTTATAGGAATCATAAAGTGCATCAAAGATCAGCGCCTGAAGCGGCGCATCTTTATCTCCGGTCGGCGCAGGGATCTTTGTCACGATCTGCTCTAATACCTGATCGATATTTAAGCCGGTCTTAGCGGAAATACGCGGTGCATCCTCCGCCTCAATACCGATCACATCCTCGATCTCCTTTACCACCTCATCCGGCTGTGCACTCGGAAGGTCGATCTTATTGATAACCGGCATCACGTCAAGATCATGATCTAAAGCAAGATATACATTTGCCAGTGTCTGTGCCTCCACGCCCTGTGCAGCGTCTACAACCAAAATCGCACCATCACAGGCTGCAAGGCTTCGTGACACTTCATAATTGAAATCGACGTGTCCAGGTGTGTCGATCAGGTTAAAAATGTATTCTTCCCCATCATTCGCCTTATAAATGATACGAACCGCCTGTGACTTAATCGTGATTCCACGCTCACGCTCTAAATCCATATTATCAAGAACCTGTGCCTGCATCTCCCTGCTGGTCAGTGTTCCTGTTCTTTCTATAATACGGTCAGCAAGCGTTGATTTGCCGTGATCGATATGTGCTATAATACAAAAATTTCTGATTTTACTCTGATCTATTGACATTTTATTCTCCATTCCAAAAAATAATCAGGCATTTACCCATACTTTTTTATTATACGGGAAAAGCAAAGGAAACGTCAAGTCGTCCGCAGTCCACTTTCGCGGTTCTCTTTCATTTATTAACAATTAAAATACAAAAATTCACAATATGTTCACTGGATTTTTAGTACTTTTGGGTGCATAATAAATTTGCTGTTAAATATTTAACAGTTGGGTTTCCGTAGTCACTATGACTTAAACCCCCTTCTTAATATGAAAATTCCCAACACAGCGGCTGCAAACGCTGTGTTGGGAATTTTTTGCTCATTCATAAATTGGATAAGAAGTTCCTTCTCTCATAAAAACCGGGATCACATCGATCGGTGCCGGTACTGTCACATAGTTTCCACCCTCATATACTTTTTTCGTATATGCATCTGTCCACTTTGTACCAGATGGAAGATAAACCCTGCGTTCTGTCGCTCCAGCTTCCATGACCGGTGCCACCAAAAGATCCGGACCAAACATGTATGCATCTTCCACGTTCCAGCTCTCCTTATCTTCTGCAAAATCAAAGAACAGCGGACGCATCACCGGTGCCCCTGTCTTACTTGCCTGTTCCATGCAGGAACGGATATACGGGCGGAGGCGCTCACGGATAAACAGATATTTTTTCAATATCTCATAATTATCCTCTCCAAAACTCCATACCTCATTATCCTGACCGGAGGTAAGCTGGCGCACACCATCGATAAACTCCTGTTCTCTCTCATACCACGGGGAACGTTCTCCATGCATACGGAATACCGGACAGAATGCCCCCCATGCAAACCAGCGTACTAAAAGCTCCTTAAATGCCGGATCTTTGATATCCCCACCAAGGAATCCTCCGATATCTGATGTCCACCACGGAATGCCTGCCACACACATGTTAATTCCTGCCTGAAGCTGCTCTCTCATAGAACGGAACGAAGAATACACATCCCCGGACCAGGTAAGGACACCGTATTTCTGGCTGCCAGCCCATGCACAGCGCACCAGACTCATGATGTCTTTCTCTCCCTCCGCTTTTAAGCCATCATAAAATCCTTTTGCATAACCGACCGGATAAATATTACTGCACTGTAATGCAGGTCCCTCATAATAGCGGTAATTGTCAAAATCATAAGGACCATACTCCGGCTCTGCCTCATCTAACCAGAAACAGCGGATTCCGTTTTTATAGTAGTTTTCCTTACATTTATCCCATACAAACTTCTGTGCTCCCGGATTTGTCGCGTCATAAAATACCGTATTCCCCATCCAGCTCATATGATAGGACAGTCCTCGATCCGGTGTGACAAGATATCCCCTGTCATTCATCTCCCCATAATTTTCGCTGCGCTCATCCACCGTCGGCCAGACAGATACGACCGTCTCGATTCCCATACTCTTTAATTCATCCACCATTGCTTTTGGATCTGGCCAGTCTCTCGGCTCAAACTTAAATTCACCCTGCATTGTCCAATGGAAAAAGTCGATCACGATCGCATCCATCGGAAGTCCGCGTTTTTTATGTTCCCTTGCAACTGCAAGTATCTCATCCTGATTGCGGTAACGCAGCTTACACTGCCAGTATCCCATACCATATTCCGGCATCATCGGTGTTCTTCCGGTTGCCGCAGAATACTGTTCTTCAATCTCAAACGGTGTATCTCCCGCCGTGATAAAATAATCCAGTTTCTTTGTGCTCTTTGCATGCCACTCAGTCTTATTTGCCCCGAAAATGGCTGTCCCAATCGCCGGATTATTCCAGAAAAATCCATAACCTCTGTTTGAAACCATAAATGGTACACTCGCCTGGCTGTTTCTGTGTGCCAGTTCCAATATCGCACCTTTTTTATTCAGATTTTTTTCCTGATACTGCCCCATACCAAATATTTTTTCATCATCAAATGCTTCAAAACGCATGGTCAGTTCGTAATCTGTACTTCCTGGAATCGGTTTTAATTCTCTTGCATCAATACGCAGTGGCACGCAATAGCGGTTGATCCGGTTTCTGTTTCTCCAGTACTCTTCGGTCAGAAGCTCTCCCTTCTGATTAAAATAGCTGATCCATCCCTCCGGGGAGATCACCGCCGTGATCTTTCCGTTTTTTACCGTGTATATGTTTCCGGTCTGATGATATTTTGCAAATTCTTCTCCGCGATACCACGGATCTGTCGTGTCAACTTCCCTGCATTCCACCTGAATAGGGCATTTTTTTACTTCCTCGGTCAGCGCCCAGTCATGTGCATCCATCTGTGCTTCCTTCGTCATGCGCACACGGAAAGAATTTTCTCCCCATGGTTCTAACCACAATGTCGATGTTCCATCTGCAATTACCAGTCTGTTATTTTCTTCGTAAACTCTCATCTAACTTTTCCTCTCTTATATGAATCATTCAAAATTAATATAACTTGCTATTTCCTGTATTTATCATTTTTTCCAGTTGATATAAATTTGTAAAATTTTCCGTCCTTTTTCCAGTTGATACAAATTTGCAAACCATTCTGCCCTGTCAGATTATTTCAACATCTCTCCATACAGAACGCCGCGTGACCCTGTCGCAAGGAAAAATCTGCCAAACTTTCTCTTATCGCCGTCGATGCTGTTGATCTCACCATACATCTGATCATCCCGGTTCAGCCGTTCATACGACTTTCCCTCATCAAGGGTACGGTAAAATCCATATTCCCCATCAAGACGTCCGCAGAAATAAATCGCCTTTTCCTCTGTCAGATACTCCCTGCACTCGCCGATCACACCAAGTCCCATGCGGTAACATGCATCTTTCGCATCTGTCAGCCTTTTTACATGAATTTCTTCTGTTCCGGTATCATAACAGAATTTATAAAGTCCCGCGTCACCTAATGCCATGTAAAATACACCGCTTTTTCCACCCTCACCGCGCACTTCCGTCTTATTTGCAGTATCAATATAACCAAAATCGCAGATAGGAAATGTTTCTTCCGGCTGCTTCTGGTAAAAGTTTTTACCGCCGTCCCTGCTCACATAGATTTCAGACGCACCGCCAAAACCGTAAAACAAATCATTACCAGTACGGTCAGAAAAGACTTTCAGGTAACCCTTTTTGACAGGATTTCCTTTCAGATCAAATACGCCTGCTTTTTGAAAATTTTTCCCACCGTCATTGCTGATGATCACCAGTTCCACCGGTAGCCTGATGCCATCTGCCACAGACCAGACAATATTTGTACCGTCCGGTGCCATTGCCACCCAGCCGGCATTTACATTCGGATTTTCAATCTCATGCAGTTTTCGGTCAATCTCTGCATTGATGCCAAACGGCATGCTGATCCGCTCAAATGTTTTAAAATTATCACGGGTGCGCACCAGACCGCCTTTTGTTTTCCCTTTCCAGTTTCCCCGTGCCGTCACAATGCCAAGATTGCTGTCTGCATCGGAAATATCTGCATTGATACAGGTAATATAGCGGTTGCCTTCCCTGTCGTCAAATGAATTTTTACATGGTTCATCAAGATTACGGAACGCAAAACCGCCAAGATCCCCGACGATATCAATAAGTTCTGCTTCTCCGGCGACCGGGGCATATACATTCAGATGAACCGTCTCCTCGATTCCTGCACATGCATCATGATAACGCGGATGTTCACCAAGCAGTGCATCCGTCATAAAAACACCGGTTCCGGAATTAAACCATACCTCATTCGGATCGAATGGATTGATCTTAATATCGCTCATCCAGTGCAGCAGACAATGATTGCCATTGTACTCCGGCTTCATATAGGAAGTATTAAAATACAGATCTCCTTTTTCAAGTCCGCACAGGCTCACACTCCAGCTATTACCATAATCTTTGGAAAGATATACGATCTCATCACCCTCTTTTTCCCGGCAAAGTGTCGAGCAGACCAAAAGTCCGGGCATCGCTTTACAGGAGGAAATCCCGCCAAATCCATAATTTAAAAATTTTTTTGTCAATACACCATCCGCATCCGGCGTGATATCATCATATCCTGCAATTTTCCCTTCCGAAAAATAATAACGGAGTACTTTTCCACCGATCACATCCCCGGAATCGCAGCTGTATCCGAGATCGACCACATAATTCCATCTTCCGGTAACATTCATCGTCACATAAAGATAAGTTCCATCATAATTATAACGTGATGCCACCAGACCATTCATTTTGCTGTCACTGACTAAAACATTTTCCGGCTGCATCAGCCTTTCAAATGACTGGCCTGCATCATAGGAAACATACAGGCTGTGACCACGCAGTTTATCATTTTCTCTCGTCGTATAGCCTGCTGTCCCTGCGACGATCGTTTTTGCATCATCTGACACCCAGACACATGTCATGTAATTTTCTTCTAAAGTAAGTCTCTTCCAGGTATCTCCTCTGTCCGTGGTTTTCCACAGACCATCTAACTGGCTTGCAAAATAAAGTATATTCTCATCCTTTTTATCTGCTGCCAGACGATATCCGGTTCCTCTTCCGCACAGGTTGCCATGGACAGTCACAGGTATCTTTTTATGGATAAATGTCTCTCCATAATCCTCTGAAATAGAAAATTTTCCATAGCCCTGCCCGTTGATACCGCTCATAATATATAAATATTCCGGATGATTTTCGTCGAGTGCACATGCGATTGGAAATGTTTCAGAGATATCCTCCATGCTCACGCCATCGATCAGACTTTTCCAGTGTTTTTTTTCGTAATCATACCGGTAAACACCGCCGATGTCTGTTCTGGCGTAGAGGATGCCGGGTTGTCTGGGATGGTATAACAGTCCGGTGACGTATCCGCCGCCTGGGATTGGGGCATTTTTGTATTCGTAGTTGATTGTTTTGTGGGCTTTCATTGTATAGGTGAACTCCTTTCGCGGATATTTTTTTCAGTGTAACGATGATTCCCGTTTGCGAGTAAGCAGATTCGCAGTGCTGATAAAAAAGAGTCGCTCGCGACTCTTTCGCGCTCGAGCGGTGCTGTTTACAGCTAACTTCTTCTCCGCGAGATGCGCATCCTGCCCGGAGGGCTTTTTGATTCATAGGACGTAATTTCCTATGAATCGAAAAAAGGAACCCCGCCAACAGGATTCCTTCTTAAACACCAGACGAACCCCTACTTTAAAAGTAAGGATTTTCGTCTCAATTTTCTACCACATTTATTCGCCTACTTATACACGAAAAATCCGCTTTAATCTGCATCATAATCATCCAGGAAGTTATGGTACACTCCATCTTTTTTATATCCAATGATAGTCTTTAAATTCACATTGCTGACGCTGTTGAAAATATTGCTGTCAATAAATTCACTTTTTTTGCGCAGTTCGGTGACAAGATCTTTCATTTCCTCACGCTTGGAGCCTTTTGCCCCGCCACAGCTTGTACAGTTTTCCGTAAAACGGCAGGCACACTGGATAAACTGCAGGCGGTTATAGTCACGCCATGCCTTGATGTCCCCTTCCTTTACCAGATAAAGTGGACGGATCAGTTCCATTCCCTCAAAATTCTGGCTGTGAAGTTTTGGCATCATTGTCTCAACTTTTCCACTGTATAACATTCCCATCAGGATCGTCTCGATTACGTCATCAAAATGATGTCCAAGTGCGATCTTATTACATCCTAACTCTTTTGCCTTTGAATAAAGATATCCTCTCCGCATTCTCGCACACAGATAACACGGATTCTTATCTACCTCTGCAACAGAATCAAAAATCTGTGTTTCAAATGTCGTGAGCGGGATATCAAGCAGTTTTGCATTTTCCTGGATAATACGCCAGTTTTCCTCATTATAGCCCGGATTCATACACAGGAAAACAAGTTCAAAATTGCGTTTTCCATGACGGTATAATTCCTGAAACAGTTTTGCCAAAAGCATGGAATCTTTTCCACCGGAAATACATACCGCGATCTTATCGCCATCCTGGATCATTTCATAATCATGAAGTGCCTTGGTAAAACGGCTCCAGACCGGCTTTCTGAATTTTTTGATCAGGCTTTTTTCAATCTGCTCGGTACGCTCTTTTCTTGAATCATCCTCCATCGTCACACGCGTAAGCTGGTATCTTAACCAGGCACGGTAACCACCTTCTAAATTGATGGTATCATAGCCTTCATCATCCAGTATCTCTGCTGCATCCCTGCTGTTTTCCCCCACATGGCAGTACAGATAAACCGGCTGGTCTTTCTTTAAAATATCTGTCTCACCCGCTTCGATCTTTTCTAACGGAAGATTGATGGCACCATCAATCGCCCCGCGTGAAAAATCATTTTCCGGACGGACGTCGATCAGCTGCAGACCTTCTGTTCCTTTCTGTGCCAGTTCTTCTACGGTAATTGTATTCAAAATATTTCCTCCAATTTCGTATTCTTTTATTTTGTGCGCTTTCCCTCTTTGATCTCATCTAAAACTTCCGCAACTGCCTCGCGCTCATCAAAATGGTATTTCACACCGCGGATCTCCTGATAATCTTCGTGGCCTTTTCCAAGCAATACGATCATATCTCCCGGCTGGGCATTTACCATGCAGTATGCGATTGCTTCTTTCCGGTCGTCGATCTCGATATATTTTCCGTTACTTCTTGCGAGTCCGACTTTAATATCTTTATTGATATCGCGGATGTCTTCATCTCTCGGATTATCACAGGTCAGTACACACAGATCTGCCATCTCACCGGTTACCTCACCCATATCATAACGGCGCAGCTTTGAACGGTTTCCGCCACCGCCATAGACACAGATCAGACGTTTCGGATGATATTCTATCAATGTCGTAAGCACGCTTCTGGTGCTGACTTCATTGTGTGCATAGTCAATGATCAGATAATAATCTTTCGATACCGGAAGCATTTCCACACGTCCTTTGACCTGCACTTTATCCAGACCGTCTAAGATTGCCTCATCTGAAATTCCTGCCAGATGACAGACTAACATTGTTACCAGTGAATTATATACTGAAAATCTTCCCGGAATATGCACTCTTGCCTCGCAGTCCATGCATCCTTTCACATGGAAATGCATACCGAGTTTTCCGTTTTCCTTGATAAATCCAAGATCCGCTGCAACCAGATCAAGCGGTTTGCCAAGAAACGTTTTTTCACTGCCATCTTCCACCCCGAAACTGTGGATCTCACAGGTATGGTTTGCCGCAACTGCTTCGCTGTGCTCATCATCTGCATTTAAAATACCGATCTTGCACTGGCGGAATAACATGCTCTTACATTCTAAATATTCCTCAAACGATGCATGCTCATTTGGTCCGATATGATCCGGGGACAGATTGGTAAACACACCGTAATCAAACATGATTCCTGCTGTTCGGTCCATTTTCAGTCCCTGAGAAGACACCTCCATCACTGCATATTCACAGCCTGCTTCTACCATGGAAGCAAACATGCGGTGCAGTTCGTAAGATTCCGGTGTCGTATTTTTTGACGGAATCTTCTCATCTCCGATCATCGCTCCGATCGTTCCGATCAGTCCGACTTTTTTGCCTGCTGCTTCCAGCACATTTTTGATCATGTATGTCGTGGTTGTCTTTCCTTTGGTGCCGGTCAGTCCGATCGTGATCAGCTTTTTGACCGGGTAGTCAAACAATGCAGCCGACATCAATGCCAGTGCATAACGTGCAGATTCCACTTTTAACACGGTGATCGTATCCGGGATATTCATGGCTTCTTCGGCACGCTCCACAACAATGACACTTGCTCCTTTTTCCACTGCATCCGGGATATATTTGTGACCATCCGTCACTGCTCCAACCATACAGACGAACATGGTTTCCTTTGCAATCTTTCTTGAATCATAGATAATGTCTCTGACTTCTGCTTCCATGCTGCCCTGTAAACATTCGTATTTTATCTTTTCACAGATCTTATTTAACTTCATTTTTTCTCCCTATATTGTTCAAGACCACGAAAAGCCGCCGTACATTCTGCACGGCAGCCCCTGTATAATATCTTTTTATTTTTCTAAAATGTGTGATGCATCAATCTCCGCTTCAAACACAGTGTGTGACGGTCCCGTCATAAATAAATGGTTTGTTTTCTCATCCCACTCGATCAGAAGAGGTCCACCAATCTGCTCCACAGTAACTTTGCGGTCTGTACGTCCGGTCAGAACACCTGTAACAACCGCTGTCGAACAGCCTGTCCCACATCCGATCGTCTCACCGGTCCCACGTTCCCATTCACGGATCTTGATATAATCACGCTTTACAAACTCTGCAAATGTAACATTGGTTTTATTTGGAAACAACGATGTCATATGCTCGATTGTCTTTCCGTAACGCTCCACATCAAGGTCTGCGACAGAATCCACAAACATTGCACAATGTGGATTGCCCCAGGATACTGCCGTGATATGAAATGTTTTATCCAGCACCTCCACCGGCTGCTCTACAAACTGCTCTAAATCTGTATTTACCGGAATTACTTTCGTATCCAGTCTCGGTTCCCCGATATCTGCTCGGATGTTTGATACCAGACCATCCGTTACCGTCAGATTCAGATGCTGCATCCCACCAAGTGTCTCGATCACAAGTTCTGTCTTATCGGTCAGCCTGTGGTCATAAACATATTTTCCGACAGAACGGAGTGCGTTGCCGCACATTTCTCCTTCTGAACCATCCGGATTGAACATCCGCATCCGGAAATCTCCCTTATCGGATGGACAGATCAAAACCATTCCGTCTGATCCAATGGCAAAATGTCTGTCGCTGACAAACCGTGCCAGCTCCGGTAAATTTTTAATATCCTGGTGAACGGCATCAATATATACATAATCATTTCCAAATGCCTGCATTTTTGTAAATTTCATGGTAATCCTCCATTTTATGCATTCATTGCCCTGTCAAGGTCTGCAATGATATCATCTGCATTTTCAATTCCGACTGACATACGAAGGAAGCAGTCTGTAATACCAAGTTTCTCTTTGATGTCAAGTGGTGTATCCTCATGTGTCTGTGTTGTCGGGTATGTGATCAGTGTCTCTGTTCCTCCAAGGCTCTCTGCAAACATGATCATATCAACACCTTTTAAGATTTTCTTTACTGTCTCAAAACTGTCAACAGTAAATGAGATCATTCCGCCAAAACCAGTTGTCTGTTTTTTCGTCACTGCGTAATCTTTGTGATCTTCAAAACCTACATAATACACTTTCTGTACTTTCGGCTGTGTTCTGAGCCACTCTGCAACTTTCTTCGCATTCTCGTTGTGTCTGTCCATACGAACCGGCAATGTCTTGATTCCTCTTAAGATCAGCCAGCTATCAAGCGGTGCAAGCTGACTGCCGTGAGATTTGATATGGACATGGATCTTTTCTGCAATCTCCTCGTCATCTTTTACAACCACGATACCGGAAATCGTATCGTTATGTCCGCCTAAATATTTTGTGGAGCTGTGTGTTACGATATCTGCACCAAGCTGTAATGGTTTCTGGAAATATGGTGTTAAAAATGTATTATCAACAACCGTGAGTGCTCCGATACTCTTTGCGATCTCAGAAAGTGCATGGATGTCTGCCACCTTCATCATCGGGTTAGTCGGTGTCTCGATAAATAACATTTTTGTATTCGGACGGATGGCTGCCTTTACCTCATCAAGTTCTGACATATCCACATAAGTGTGCTCGATGCCGTATCTTCCAAAAACATCACCGATGATACGGAATGTTCCACCATAGATATCGTCAGATAAGATCACATGCTCTCCCGGATTTAACAGGGAAAATACTGCCATATTTGCCGCCTGTCCGCTGGAAAATGCAAATCCTTTGATACCTCCCTCTAAAATCGCCATAGTACGCTCTAATTCCTGTCTGGTCGGATTCTCAAGACGGCTGTATGCAAATCCTGTGGATTCTCCAAGTGCCGGATGACGGAAAGTAGCCGTCTGGAAGATCGGCATGCTGACTGCTCCGGTAAGCGGTTCCGTTCCAAGTGCTCCGTGTACTGCCTTTGATTCAAAATGTAATTCTTCTTTTGTACTGTAATCATTGTAATTGCTGAAATTCTTCATGCCGTTCTCCTTCTTTTTCATTCTTATTATTTCAAGTTTTTTAACATTTATTTCCTATAACTTTTCTTTCATATGGTTCTATTATATAAAACACTTTTTAAAATATATACTCGTCTAGTGCTGTGTATATTGCAAATTGTGCTTTTTTGTGTTAGGGTTGGATTTGAAAAGCATTTTATTAATCTGATTCGGAAGGAGTACCTGTATGCCGGAATATAAAAAAGTCGGTTATCTGACATCCAGTTTTAAATTATTTCATCTGAAAGACCAGAATAAAAAGGATTTTTCTTATCATTATCACGATTTTCACAAGATTTTAATCCTGTTAAACGGTGATATCACTTATTGCATCGAGGGACATTCTTATCAGCTTGCCCCTAATGATATCGTGTTAGTTCACGCCGGGGAGGTTCACCGGCCGATCATTCAGTCAGAATCTCCTTATGAACGTATCATCATCTACATTTCACCGGATTATTTGAAAAAATATGAAAAGTCCGATTTTGATCTTTCACACTGTCTGAGCCAGGCTGCCACAGAACAGTCACACGTGCTGCGTTTTCAGGGTTCGCGTGCTGCAAAGTTAAAAACTGCGATACAGGCACTTGACCAGTCTGTAAATGATAAAGATTTTGCAGCTTCCCTGCATCAGAAAATTTTATTTTTAGAATTTATGATACAGTTAAACCGTGCTGCCATGCACGATGGCATCGAATTTATCAATGATACTGCCTCCGACGAAAAAATCATCACGGTATTAAATTATCTGAGTGAACATCTGACCGAGGATATCTCCATCGACAAACTGTCTGCGAGGTTTTTCTTAAGCCGCTCTTATCTGATGCATACGTTTAAAGACCAGACCGGTTACACGATCGGCAATTATCTCTCGACCAAACGGCTGCTTTTAGCAAAAGATCTGATTTCAGAAGGAATGCCGATCACTGAAGTCTGCTATGCCTGCGGTTTTAAAAATTATTCAACTTTTTCGCGTGCATATAAAAAAAGTTTTGGAGAAGCCCCAAGGGACTCTCTCCAAAACCTGAAATCTTAATTTATGATAATAAAATGTCCGCAGGACACACATTCTGTTATTCTCATCCTATTTTGACACTGCTTCTCACTGACGCTCTGCCATTTCATTCATGAGCGTCGGTATGAACTGTTTCTTTCTGGAAACAATTCCGTCTAACAAAATACCATCCGCCCGCTCTTCTTTGCGGAACGCGGCTCCTAAAATCCTGCCTGCATTCTCCCCGTCAAAAATAATTTTTGAGGATTCCTCTAAAATGTCCGTCAGCATGACATAGACCATATCTATCTTCTTTTCTGCAAGCACCTGTACCATAAACGGACGTATCTGCTCTGCCACTTTGTCTAGTTCTTCCCGGCTCATAGCACTGATCTGTGCCACTCCGAAATCACAGTCATCGGTATGGAATATCTTGAAATCCTGATAAAAGATCTCCTCCGTGGACTTTCCGCTGAAATTACTGCCCGCCTGGAACATATTTTTCGCATAAGTCTCAATGTCTACTTCCGCGATCACTGCAAGCGCCTCCGCCACAGATTTATCTAACGGTGTACACGTTGGTGAACGGAACATCAGCGTATCAGAAATAATGGCAGACAGTAAAAGTCCTGCAATCTGTTTTGGCACATCCACGCCCTTTTCCTGATACATCTGATAAATGATCGTTGAGGTACAGCCGAGTGGCTGATTTCTAAAATAAACCGGCGAAACTGTTTCAAGACTGCCAAGACGATGATGATCGATGATCTCTAACAGCTCTGCCTCATCAATTCCGTCTACCGCCTGTGCCTTCTCATTATGGTCAACAAGAATTACCTGTTTTTTCTGCATATTCATCAGGTTACGACGGGAAACCATACCGGCATAGTTACCGTTTTCATTTAAGATCGGGAAATCACGGTGTCGGATTTTTGACATCGTCTCTCTCACTTCGTCCACATAATCCTCTATACCAAATGTGATGATATTTTTCCGCGTCATAAACTGTTTGATTGGCATACTCTGATTGATAAGACGCGCTATCGAAAATGTATCAAACGGTGTTGTAATAATGATGCAGTCATGTTTTTCCGCAAGGGCGCGTACATCCTCGCTGACTTCAATTCCCCCACCGATGATCAGACAGCTTGCATTTGACTCGATAGCCTGTTTCTGCGCCTCTTCCCGGTCCCCTGAGATTACCATGTCATCATCTTCGATATAATCTGCCATATATTCCGGATTCGAGGTCGCTACCACTACCTTTCCTCTTACAAAATATGCATGCTCATTTCCAACGATGATCGTTCCATCCAACGTTTCCGCAATATTTTTATACTGTGTTCGTGCCTGGGATAACACATGATTATCAAAAACGTCCATGTAAGACGTTGCAATATCCTTTGTTACAATAATTCCTTCGAGTTTTCCAAACTGATTGGTTACCGGAAGCGTTACAACCTCTAATTTTTTCATTGTCTCCCATGCACGTTTCAGGGAAATCTGGCTGCTTACTCCCGCCGTTCTTCTGTAATTAATATCCTTAATCTGTGTTCCCGCATAGGTAACTAACTCTGGTTCCTGTGCCCCAAAATAATCGAGCACATAATGTGTCTCTGCATTTACTGCTCCGGCACGTTTTGCCACATAGGTTTTATCGTTTTCTGTCTGATTTTTTAAATATGCATAAGAGATAGCTGCACAAATAGAATCCGTATCCGGATTTTTATGCCCTACAACCCAAACTTTTCTCTTTTCTGCGCTCATGAAATTCCTCTCTTTACCTAAAAATTAGCAGCTATTTCTCTGATTTATTACTGCCGGACTCTTCTTTTTTATTTCTAAAAAAGAAAGAAACAGACGCTGGCAGCGCCGGCGTCATGTGTACTGTTAAAAGCGAAATACTCCCATAGAATATAATATAAATACGATCAATACCACAAAATTTAAAATTGAAAACCAGGATAGCAGCTTCACATATCCTTTCACCGAATCAACGCCGCCTTCCATCTCATCCATTTTTTCAATTTTAGAATCAAACTCATTGAACAGATCCTGTATGTTACGATAACATTTGACATTTTCCGTGTGTACTTTTTCAGAAAGATCCGTCTTAATAGACTCTAACTGTGACGTTGCATTCTCTAACAGCTCCTTGACCTCCGCAATCTGTCCTTCACTGAGCTTTTTGTTGGCAATTGCCTGTTCCTCTAAGAACTGCTTGTTCGCCGCAATCTGTTCCTCGTTTAATTTCCGGTTAGAAGCCGTCTGCTCCTCATTCATCTGACGATTTAAGGCAATCTGTTCCTCACTGGTTTTCCTGATATCAGCCACCTGTCCGGTAAGACCTGCCTCAATCTCTGTCATTTTCGTCGTCACTTTATCAGCAAGCGCATCTACTTTCCGTCCAAACTCGGTAACAATCTTGTCCGCCTCTTCCTGACGTTCTGTTAAAATATGTTCTAACTCCTGTGCCTTGTCCGCTCTCTCATCCACAAGTGACTGCAGTTCCGCCGCTTTACTTTCTTTTGCTGCCAGAAGCACCTGAAGTTGTTTTGCTTTTTCACGAAACTCATCGATCTGACTGATCAGTAAATCTTCATTTTCCACGTCCTTTTGTGTCCTTTCCTGTTCCTGTTTGTTCATTTGTCCGCTCTCTTCCGGCTTTTTCCGGTCCAAATGACGTACATTCTGCGGTATGACCCGCTTTTTCTGGGGTTGAAGCTGTCTGAATACCATCTGCCATAAACCTGCCATCTGTGTCCACTTCTTCCCCCTTTCTGATTTTTTTCGCAATATATCATGGTTATTCTATCATTATCGTTTTTCTTTGTAAACAATAAATTATTTTCCATTATGTTAAACATGTGGACTGTGAAACTTTATATTTTCATTAAGGATCGCATAGATGACAAAGAAGCGATTCCAACTGGAACCGCCTCTGTCAAAAAGGGATTATTTTTTCTTCAATATGATTTCATTTCACAAATAGTATGTTTTTGATTATCTACATAATTTTTTGAACTCATCAGCTACGAACTGGACTTTTGTTCCAATGACAACCTGAACAGCTGTTTTACTTGGTCTGATAACACCAGCAGCCCCTGCTGATTTGATTTTCTTCTCATCTACTAAAGAACTGTCTTTTACCTCAAGCCGAAGTCTTGTAATGCAGTTATCAATACTTTTAATATTTGCTGCACCACCAACACCTTCTAAAATTGTTGCCGCTACAGTTGTGTAATCACTGCTCCCAAGGTCGACATTTTTCTCTGCTTCCACATCATCGTCTTCTCTACCAGGAGTTTTCAGATCAAACTTTGTGATAGCGAAACGGAATACAACATAAAATACAATAAATGCTGCAATACCAAGTGGAATGATCATCCAGGTATTCTTTGCTGCCGGAAGGGTTGCAGAGAAAAGAAGGTCTGTTGCTCCAGCAGAGAAACTAAAACCTGCTCTAAATCCAACTAATACCGTAATCACTGTGAAGATACCATATAATAATGCATATACAACATAAAGTGCCGGTGCAAGGAACATGAAACCAAACTCAAATGGCTCTGTAACACCACAGACAAATGCACAAACAGCTGCGGAGGCTACCAGACCGATTGCAACTTTCTTCTTATTACTCTTAGCAGTCTGAATCATAGCAAGAGCTGCACCCGGAATACCGAACATCATACATGGGAAGAATCCAGACATATACATACCCAAATCCCATGTTACATCTGCCGACGTCTCGCCTGCCCAGAAATGTTGTAAATCCCCAAGTCCGATCGTATCAAACCAGAATACATTGTTCAGTGCATGATGTAATCCGGTTGGAATCAGCAATCTGTTTAAGAATGCATAAATACCTGCACCAACAGGACCAAATCCAACAATTCCTTCACCGATTGAAACTAATGCTCCAAATAATAAAGGCCAGATGAATAATAAGATTGCGGATACAATGATAGAAACAACGCCTGCAACGATTGCTACACAACGCTTACCACTGAAGAATGATAACCAGTCAGGTAATTTTGTACCTTTGAATTTGTTGTAGCATGTTGCACCGATGATACCGGCAAGGATACCGATAAATGGGTTTGCAATCTTACTGAATGCAAGCACTTTTGTCTCATTCTCTGCAATTACCGGCATTAACGTTGTAACAACCCCTGTAGAAAGAAGATTTGTCATCATTAACCATGATGCCAAAGCTGCAAGAGCTGCTGTACCATCATTATCATCTGCCATACCAACGCCGACACCGATAACAAAAAGAATTGCCATGTTATCGATCAAAGCTCCTCCTGCTTTTACAAGGAAGAAACCGATCATCTGAACGATACCGGAAACATCGCCCCCCTGCATGGTAGATGGACATAGCGCATATCCAATACCCATTAAGATACCACAGATTGGAAGACACGCTACAGGAAGCATTAATGCTTTTCCCAATTTCTGTAAATACTTCATCATAATAAAAGCTCCTCCTTTTTTTTATCCCTTTTCATTTTATTTTATGCCGTTATAAGTACGGCTAAAATACATTTTAATCTCCATTCTTGCGCTGTCTTTCAATGAAAACAACGTTTTCATTTGCATCTCAAGTTTGTGCTTTATTTATTTAGGATCAATACTGTGTCGCCAGGTTCTACTTCCTGATCTGTCACTGTTTCCACTGTCTGATAATCTGATGTATTGCACACAACCACAGGCGTGATCACGTCATAACCGGCTTTTTTTACTGCGTCAAGATCAGCCTCTATCAACAGTTCTCCCTTTTTCACAGAATCACCATTGCCTTTATATGCAGTAAAATGTTCTCCCTTTAATGCAACCGTATCAAGTCCTATGTGTATGAGCAGTTCTACACCTTCTGAAGTCGTCATACTTACTGCATGCATCGTATCAAATAACATCTCAATCGTACCATCGGCCGGTGCATATATCCTGCCTTCCGCAGGAATAATTGCAACACCTTTTCCTAAAATCTCCTCTCCAAAAGTTGGATCACTTACATTACTGATCGCAACCGTTTTTCCTTTTACTGGTGAACCTATCTCAATCCCTTTTTCTTTTTTCTTAAAAAAATCAAACATTTCCATACCTCTTTTCTGCTGTATTATTGTCAGGTTTATCCTGCCATACACACACGTTTTATATGTATCGCCAGAAACATGATTTCCTCGCTGGCAATTTCGCTGCCATATTCCTTTTCAATATATTCAGCAATATGTTTACTGCATTCATATTCCTTCGGATACTTATTTTCCATCATCCTTGCAAATTCAATCTCCTCATCTTTCAACAATTCATGCCGGTAAAGGCGCTGTACCAAAAACTTAAGATGAGTAATAAATCTCTCATAATGCAGGGATTCCTCATCAAACTCAATTCCCATTTCCAGCCTGACCAGTTCTAAAATCTTCTGAATCATATTCGTCATTTCAAATGTATCATTGATCGTCGTGTTGTATTCTGCATTCACAAAATGCAGGGCTATAAATCCTGCTTCATCTTCCGTAAACTCTGTACCCAGCTTCTCATTCAAAAGATCAACTGCATATTTTCCCATCAGATATTCCTGATGGTAAAACCTCTTAGTCTCCCAAAGTAATGCATTCTTCAATTGAATCCCCTGCGACTGTCTCTGGATTGCAAAATTAATATGATCTGTCAAAGTGATGTATATATTCTGATTCAGTTGTACATTCAGATTCTTTATTGCGTAGGATATAATATCACTGGTAAGCTGCATGTGCTCTAATGGAATATTTTCTAAAAGTTCCTGAAACTGTCTGGAAAGCTTCTCATTCTCAATACGAAAAACCTTCTCGATTTTGCTTTCATCAATCAGTTCTCCCGTATGCGCCTTAAACCCGATTCCCTTACCCATGATAACAATTTCCTGCTGATTCACATCATATGCTGATATTACATTGTTATTAATCACTTTCTGGATAACCATATTCCACTCCGTTTTTGTCCCTAATAATTAAAAAAACCAAATTTTACAAAATCCAAGCCAGATATGTAAAATTTGGTTTTGCCTGCTTACCAGTAACAATCCAATGTGCTCTGTTTCTATCTAAATAAATTGTAGCATTCATTGTTTATTATGTCAAGTTTTATTCTTATTATTTTTGTTTTTTTGTTAATATCCACCATACTTTTTTCAAAAACCTGTACACAATAACTAATTATCTTACAAATTTGTTTCAAAGAAAGATTTTAATGCATCATATGCCGCATCTTCGTCAGTACCTTCCACTGTTATAGTCACAGTCTGGTCTTTTTTTACTCCCATACTCATAACTGCCATCAGACGGGCTGCATCAATTACTTTTCCGTCTTTTTCGAGAGTTACTTTACTTTTAAAATTTTTAACCTCTTTTACGAGCATTCCCGCCGGTCTTGCATGAATACCCAATTCGTCCTTTACTGTGTAACTGAATGATTTCATTTTAATTTCCTCCTATGCTTAGATTATGCATTTATTATTTTATTTCTTACAGGCAGCACCATTGCAGGTGATACCGATAATTCATCAATGCCCATTTTCACAAATGTTTCTGTCAAAGTCAGATCTGCTCCAAGTTCTCCGCAAATTCCTGCCCAGATTCCTTCTTCATGGGCACTGTCAATGACCATCTGGATCATTTTGAGTACTGCCGGATGATGTGAATCATAGAAACGGTCAAGTTTTGCATTCTGCCTGTCAATAGCAAGCGTATACTGTGTCAGGTCATTGGTTCCAATACTAAAGAAATCCACCTCTTTTGCGAGATCATCTGCGATCATAACTGCTGCAGGAGTCTCGATCATAACTCCAAATTCAACTTCTTTATATGGCAATCCCTCTGCAGACAATTCCGCTTTCACTTCCTCCATGATTTCTTTTACTTTTTTCACTTCCCATACAGATGCGATCATAGGAACCATAATGGAAATATTGCCAAACATGCTTGCACGCAGCAACGCTCTTAACTGTGTTTTAAAAATTTCCGGTCGGTTCAGGCAGATTCTTACTGCACGATATCCCAATGCCGGATTATCCTCACGATCAAGTCCAAAATAATCTATCTGCTTGTCTGCTCCGATATCTAATGTTCGGATGATCACCTTTTTTCCAGCCATCACTTCTGCAACCGTTTTATAAGCCTGAAACTGTTCTTCCTCTGTTGGAAAATGATCACTCTGCAAATATAAAAACTCACTTCTGAAAAGTCCGATTCCGGCTGCATCATTCTGTAAAACAGCTCCTAAATCTTTTACCTCACCAATATTAGCATAGAGTTTGATCTCTTTTCCATCTTTTGTAACAGTCGGTTTTCCCTTTAACTGCTGTAATAATTCCTGACGTTTCTTCTCATTCTGCTGTTTTTTCTCGTATTCTTTTAATATTTCTTCCTCTGGATCAAGGATCAAAATACCCTTAAATCCATCTATAATTGCATACTTTCCATTCACTCCTTTTGGAATTGCCGCTGATACCAATGCCGGAATATTCATCGTTCTGGCAAGAATGGCTGTATGAGAATTGGTAGAGCCTTGTCTTGTCACAAATGCAAGCACTCTCTCCCGTTCTAACTGAATTGTCTCGCTCGGAGCAAGGTCGTCCGCTGCTATAATATATTTTTCTTCATCGGCCGCATGCACAGTTTCTTCCTTCCGGGATAAAATACGGATCACACGTTCAGAAATATCTTTTACATCTGCTGCACGTTCTTTCATATAATCGTCATCCATATCCGCAAACATCCTTGCAAAATTATCTCCCGTCGTCGCTACAGCAAATTCTGCATTCACAGACTGCGCTACTATGATATTACGAATAGAATCCAGATAATCTTCATCCTCTAACATCATCTGATGTACTTCAAAAATTGCTGCATTTGCTTCACCAACTTCTTTGACTGCCTTGTCATAAAGTGCCTTTAATTCTTCTGTTGCCTGATTTTTGGCTGCTCTAAAACGTGAAATTTCTGCCTGTGTGTCATCAATTTTCACACGTCTTACCACATTGTTTTCTTTAAAAACTTCTTTGATTTTTCCAATCGCAATTCCTCCGAATGCAATCTTTCCATTAATTTGCTGCATTTGTTTTCCCCCTCTAAACAACAAGTCACATTACTCCACCACATCTGCATTCAAAATCAAAAAAACCGAAAAAGCACACGCAATCATAAGCGTCTTACTTTTTCGGTTTAGTACATTTGCATGTGAACTACCCTCTATATGTATTTTTATTATACGTTTTTACCCTGTTTTTGTCAATACACAATTTCGTATTATGCTAATTATATACTTTGTATACAATTATGATATAATTTTCGACATATTTTCACAGATATATCTTATCTATTGGACCGCCTGCTATCTGTTCCATGCTCCAGTTATAATCCTGTAACCAAAAGTTTATTTTATCACCAGCTTCTGACTTACAAAAAGCCCGAAAAGGCTTATACCTTTCCGGGCTTTGGAAATTTACATCAATTCAGACAAGATCTGCAGCTTATTTGTAAAGCTCAACCAGTCTCTGTAAGTGCTCATAACGAGCCTTTGCAGCTTCCTCAGATGCAGCAAAGAGTTTCTGTGCTCTCTCTGGGAAGGATCTTGTCAGACGGCTGTAACGTGTTTCGTTGTTCAGGAAATCCTGGTAAGAACCATCACCTGGCTTAGATGTCAATGTAAATGGGTTCTTTCCTTCTGCTTTGAGTGCAGGATTGAAGGAGAATAAGTTCCAGTAACCAGCAGCTACTGCTTTCTTCATCTCATCCTGGCAGTGGTTCATTCCGCCTTTAACACCGTGTAACTCACATGGAGCATAACCGATGATTAAAGAAGGTCCGTTGTAAGCTTCTGCTTCAGCTAAAACTTTAACAGCCTGAGCCATGTTTGCACCAAGAGCGATCTGTGCTACGTATACATAACCATAGCTCATAGCGATCTCTGCAAGGCTCTTCTTGCCGATATCTTTACCAGCAGCAGCGAACTGACAAACTTCACCGATGTTGGAAGCTTTAGAAGCCTGACCACCTGTATTGGAGTACATCTCAGTATCAAATACCATAACGTTTACATTATGTCCGGAAGCAAGAACATGGTCTAATCCACCGAATCCGATATCATATGCCCATCCATCACCACCGAAGATCCATACGGACTTCTTAGCGAGGTAATCTTTCTTATCAAGTGCTGCCTTAGCATCTGGGCATCCAGCTGCTGCAGCTTTCTCTAACTCTGCTACAAGAGCTTCTGTTGCAGGTGTATTTGCTTTTGTATCGTTCTTTGTCTCAACAAATTTATCAAATGCAGCCTTTAACTCAGCGCTTGCTTTGTCAGAAGCAGCACATTTCTCAGCGCTTGCGATAGCCTGATCACGTAATACTTCCTGACCAATCTGCATACCTAAACCATGCTCAGCATTATCCTCGAATAAGGAGTTAGCCCAAGCCGGTCCTTTTTTACTGTCTTTGTTTACTGTATATGGTGATGTAGCAGCCGGACCACCCCAGATAGAGGAACATCCTGTTGCATTGGAGATATACATATGCTCACCAAATAACTGAGTAATCAAACGAGCGTATGATGTCTCTGCACATCCTGCACAAGAACCTGAGAACTCAAGTAATGGCTGGTTGAACTGAGAACCTTTTACAGTGTTGTCTGCCGGCATACCAGGTTTCTTGCTTACGTTAGCAACTAAGTAATCGAATACTGGCTGCTCGTCTGCCTGAGATTCCTGTGGAACCATCTCGATAGCACCAACCGGACATACTGTGATACACTCGCCGCATCCCATACAGTCTAATGGAGATACGCTCATTGTGTATTTGTACTCGCTTGCCTTTGGTTTTGTATCAGCAACTTTGATATTGGAAGGAGCTGCTTTTACTTCATCCTCACTTAACATGAACGGACGGATTGTTGCATGAGAACATACAAATGCACACTGGTTACACTGGATACATTTCTCTGCATTCCATGTAGGAACTGTTACAGCTGTACCACGTTTCTCGTATGCTGCTGCACCATGCTCGAACTGTCCATCAGGGTTGCCCATGAATGCAGAAACTGGTAATGAATCACCATCCATTAAGGAGATCGGGTTCATTAAATCTTCTACCATCTTAACTGTCTCTGGACGACCTGTTAATTTCTTAGGAGCCGGATCTGCTGCCGGGTTAGACCAGGAAGCCGGAACCTCTACTTTATGAACTGCATCAACACCAGCGTCGATTGCTTTGTAGTTCATCTCTACGACTGCATCACCTTTCTTACCATAGGATTTCTTAGCAGCCTGTTTCATGAAATCTACAGCCTCTTCGATTGGCATTACGTTTGCTAATTTGAAGAATGCAGACTGTAAAATTGTGTTAGTACGTTTACCCATACCGATCTCGATAGCTTTATCGATAGCGTTGATGGTGTATAACTGAATATTGTTGTCAGCGATGTATTTCTTAGCAGCAGCATTTAAATGATGCTCTAATTCTTCATCTGACCACTGGCAGTTGATCATGAATACTCCGCCTGGTTTTACATCCTGTACCATCTTGAATCCTTTTGTTACATAAGATGGGTTGTGGCATGCTACGAAGTCTGCCTGGTTGATGTAATACGGGCTTCTGATTGGTTTGTCACCAAATCTTAAGTGGGAAATTGTGATACCACCAGTTTTCTTGGAGTCATACTGGAAGTATGCCTGGATGTATTTATCTGTGTGGTCACCAATGATCTTGGTAGAGTTCTTGTTAGCACCTACAGTACCATCTCCGCCGAGACCCCAGAATTTACACTCAACTGTACCTTCTGCTGCAGTGATAGGAGCCGGTTTAACTTCCGGTAAACTTAAGTTAGTAACATCATCAACGATACCGATGGTGAATCTGCTCTTTGGAGCATCTTTCTCTAACTCTTTGTATACTGCGAATAAACTTGAAGGTGGTGTATCTTTAGAACCTAATCCGTAACGGCCGCCAGTTAATACGATTGTATCAAGACCTGCCTCACGAAGTGTGGTTGCTACGTCTAAGTATAACGGATCACCAAGTGCACCTGGCTCTTTTGTTCTGTCAAGAACAGCAACTTTCTTAGCTGTCTTAGGAAGAACTTTTAAGAATGCCTCAGATACCCATGGACGATATAAACGAACTTTGATAAGTCCGACTTTCTCACCCTTAGCTGTTAAGTAATCAATTACCTCTTCTGCTACGTCGTTTACAGAACCCATAGCTACGATAACACGGTCAGCATCTTCTGCTCCATAGTAGTTGAATAAATCGTAGTTTGTTCCTAACTTCTCGTTGATCTTAGCCATGTATTTCTCAACGATTGCCGGTAACTCATTGTATGCTGTGTTACAAGCCTCACGATGCTGGAAGAAAACATCTCCGTTCTCATGAGAACCACGCATAGCCGGATGCTCCGGATTTAATGCATGTGCACGGAATGCAGCAACTGCGTCCATGTTGCACATTTCTTTCAGATCAGCGTAATCCCATTTCTCGATCTTCTGGATCTCGTGGGATGTACGGAAACCATCAAAGAAGTTGATGAATGGAACTTTTCCTTCGATTGTTGCAAGATGAGCAACCGGACTTAAGTCCATAACTTCCTGTGGGTTGGTCTCACATAACATAGCGAAACCTGTCTGACGGCAGGCATATACGTCACTGTGATCACCAAAAATATTTAAAGACTGTGTAGCAACTGTACGTGCAGATACATCGAATACACATGGAAGCTGCTCACCTGCGATTTTGTACATATTCGGGATCATTAATAAAAGACCCTGTGAAGCTGTAAATGTAGTTGTTAAAGCACCTGCAGCAAGAGAACCGTGAACGGCACCTGCAGCACCTGCCTCAGACTCCATCTCTACGACTTTTACCTGATTACCAAAAATGTTCTCCTGTCCTGCTGCAGACCACTGATCTACGGTATCTGCCATCGGGCTGGATGGTGTAATTGGGTAAATAGCTGCAACATCAGTAAACGCATAAGCTACATGAGCTGCGGCTGTATTACCGTCCATTGACTGTTTTGCTCTGGACATTACTTATTCCTCCTTATTTTTGAAAAAATAAATGTGATACTGCATCACCCCATACTCCTGTGTGAAAAGCACAAAATGATACAATTTATCGACTTGAGTCATATTTTAGCATAGAATTCACCAAAAGAAAAGGTCTTTGACTGTACAAAAACAAGTGCAATCTCACATATATTTCCTTTCAAATTCTTTTAGCGGGATCGGTCTGTCAAATAAATATCCCTGTCCATACAAAAAGCCACAGCTGCACAAAAACTGAAGCTGTTCTTCCGTTTCAATCCCCTCAAATATTACTTCTTCTTTTGCCGAATGTATAAAATTCCCCATCTGCGAAACAAAGTTGCGCTGTTCTTCCAGATTGATCCGGTCTGTAAAAGTTTTGTCGATCTTCACCACATCAGCAGGTATCTCAAGCAGAACACCAAGTGAAGAATACCCTGTTCCAAAATCATCGATCGCGATACGGAATCCGGATTTTTCAAGTTCTGCGAGCACCACCTTTAATTCATCCACATTTTCCACCACAACGCTCTCGGTAACTTCCACTTCAATATATTTTGGATCAATGCCATAATGATCCGCCATGCGTTTTAAACGGTCTGCAAAATTTCTGCTTCCATTTTCAAAATTGCGCCGCGAAAAATTGGTAGATATTGTAAACAGCTCTTTTCCTGCCTGTTTCCATCTTCGCATTGCCCTAAGAAGCTGTTCATAAATATAGAAGTCAAGATCCACCACATAGCCTGTATTTTCAAGTGGGGGAACAAATCTTCCCGGCATGATCATCTCCCCGGACTTCGTCCGCCATCTTGCAAGTGCTTCTGCACCGTATATTTTCCGGTCTTTTAAATTAAATTTGGGCTGTAAGTAAACTTCAAGCTCCCCCTGCTGCATGGCTCCATAAAAGCGTCCTGTGATCTGTATCTCATCATCACGTTTTGCACGCATCTCTTCTTTATAAACGCAGATTCCTGCACCGCCCTGTTCCTTTACCAGTTTGCGTGCCATATTTGCACTCTCTAATATCGTGTCAAATTTTTCATTCAGATTTTCAATGTGACAGATTCCAACCGACAGCCTGAGCGTTCCGAAAGGATATTTTTTCTTTAATTTCTGCTCATAATATTCTGTGCCCCATGCCACCAATTTTTCGATTTCAGCCTGGTCTTTTCCTTTTAAAAGAAGGATAAAATAGTCGGAATACATCCGGCATGCCAGAAGAATCCTGCTATTTTTCATAAGCCGCGCCGCAAAATCTTTCAAAATAGTGTCCCCTGTCTGCTGCCCATAATTTTCATTGACATAAGAAAATTTGTCGATATCTGCATGTATAAGCGCATAGTGTTCCTGTTCTTTTCCGGTATTCCAGGTCTCACTCAGAATATTGTTCATTTTATTTTTAAACGCTTCTAAATTATATAATCCCGTCAGCTGGTCTATATTCTGTAAATGGCGGATCTCCTTCTGATCATCCCTTAACTTATTTCTTAGCGACACGAACACAGACGTTATCCTTGCAAGTTCGCAAAACGTTGTGCGGTCTGCGTTTTCAAAATAGTTCTGTCTGTTCCGCACACCAAAATACAATCCCCCGGTTCGGTTACCGGAACATTCAAATTTTGCCACAGCGATCTGTGTGATACGTTCTTCTCCCGTATTCCAGTTTTCAAGTGACAGCCTTTGATAGTGTGTCTCATCTGTATCATTCAATATTACAAAATCCCCGCCGCCTGCCTCTGCCACTTCAGTCCGGATCGGTTTTATGACATTTTTTTCATAAATCTGTCCGAAGGTGCTCCAATAGTTTGTCAGCGTCATTTTTGAAAGTTCTTCATCATATTCAAAAACAGCTGCCATATCCAGGTGATACCGTCTGCCAATCCTCTCAAGCAGCACATTTAAGGAACCATTCAGATCTTTCGCATGTGATAAAAGCAGGAATGCAGTATTTAAAAATTCTTTGTCCATTCCCTGCTTTTTTTCAAAGTCCATGTCTTTTCCACAGGTATCTATTTCGCGTTTCGTATGACTGTTCTTATTTTTTCCGGCGAATGCGTAATTACTTTTTCCACTCCGCTTGATCTCATACATGGCACGGTCCGCCTGATCAAACAGATCTGTATAACTGTCTCCATCCTGTCCCGATACCGCCAGTCCCACACTCATCGTCACATAGATGACCGCATCATCTCCAACCAGCTTTTTATCTCCATGCCGGCAGAGTTCCTTTGCTTTTTGTTCTGCCTGTTTTATTGTCGTATTATCCATCAGAACCAGAAATTCATCTCCGCCGACTCTTCCCACCAGTTTATTATCCGGGAACTGTTCCTCTAAAGTTAATGCAATATCTGAAATCACGGTGTCGCCTACCGTATGTCCAAACGTATCGTTAATATTCTTAAAATTATCGATATCGATCAGAAACAATACATGTGTTTCTTCCGGATACTTATTTAATATCCGTTCCACCTCTTCACCGGTCGCCACTTTATTATAAAGATGTGTCAGTGGATCTCTCCGCATCTCTTCGGAAAGCTGTTCCTGAATCTTTCTATCGGAACTGATATCATAACTTCTCCCGATAATCTTTAAAATTCTTCCATCTGTTCCCCTTATACTCCGGTACACAGTCCGATACCAGCAGTACTGTGGCACTCCCCCTCCAAGGGCGGTATTCATCCGATAATCAAACGATCCCGACATTTCCTTTGCGGATGCATTCTGAATCACTTCCCGATATAGCGGCTGTTCCTCTTTATGTATAAAATCAAGCCACTCTTCAATTTCCATATAATCCTGACCATCTTTTTTCAGGCGTCCGTTTATATGATATTTATGCGGGACTCTGAATCGTTTTCCCTCCACATCGTATTCAAACGGCACATCATCCGTCACTTCCTCTAACATGGAATACTGCTCATTTAATAAAAACAGCTCATCTTCGAGTGCTTTCTGGTCATTGGTATCTTTACAGATCAAAAGATAGTATGGCACCGCATCCTTATAATAATAAATACTGCACCAGAATTTTACCCAGCAGATCTGCCCCTGTCCCGAAATGATTCTTATTTCGATCTCTTCTGCCTTTTTCTTCTCCCTGCATTTTTCGATCATGTCCTCAAAAGCACCTGCATCCTGCCCATAAATACAGTCATAGAAATCCCTGCTTCTGTCTGCTTCCGTACATTCTCCATGACCGACTGCTTTCATAAATTCTGCATTTGCGATCTCAACCTGTAATGAATTTCCACCTTTTAATACTGCAACCCCCATCGGAAATTCATATATCAGTCCCTTTACGTTTGCCTTCTCCATTTTTTCTCCATTCAAGTATGTAAATCTGACTTTTCCATACAATTTCTTTTCCGATTCTGTATACACATTCTATTTTCCATTATAGCAAATTTTGTCAGAAATAAAAGTGTTTCTAGGAAGTTTCGGTTGCAATCTCCACACTTTTCTAGTATGATACGAATTGGTGCAATTACGGTATTATAGCGGTTTGCAACAGCATCCGCACACTCAATATTAACAAATCAGGAGAATAACAACTATGATCAGTGCAAATAACGTTACGCTTCGAATTGGTAAAAAAGCCCTGTTCGAAGACGTCAATATTAAGTTTACTGAAGGAAACTGTTACGGTCTTATCGGTGCAAACGGTGCCGGAAAGTCTACCTTTTTAAAGATTTTATCCGGACAGTTAGAACCGACCGGAGGTGACGTTACCATTACACCGGGACAGCGTCTTTCTTTCCTGCAGCAGGATCACTTCAAATATGATGAATATACGGTTCTTGATACTGTCATCATGGGTAATAAACGCCTCTATGATATTATGAAAGAAAAAGATGCAATTTACATGAAAGAGGATTTTACGGATGAGGACGGTATCCGTGCAAGCGAACTTGAGGCAGAGTTTGCTGACATGGACGGATGGAATGCAGAATCCGATGCTGCAACGCTCCTCAATGGTCTTGGTATCCCGACAGAGGAACATTACACACAAATGGCTGACATGCCTGGTCCTTTAAAAGTAAAAGTCTTACTTGCACAGGCGCTGTTCGGCAATCCTGACATTCTGCTTCTCGATGAGCCGACTAACCACTTAGATCTTGATGCGATCAACTGGCTGGAAGAATTTCTGATCAACTTTGAAAATACTGTTATCGTGGTATCCCATGACCGTTATTTCTTAAACAAAGTCTGCACAAACATTGCAGATATCGATTACGGTAAGATCCAGTTGTATGCAGGTAACTATGACTTCTGGTATGAATCCAGCCAGCTTCTCGTAAAACAGATGAAAGAAGCCAACAAGAAGAAAGAAGAAAAGATCAAAGAGTTACAGGACTTTATTTCCCGTTTCTCTGCAAATGCTTCCAAATCCAAACAGGCTACCTCAAGAAAGCGTGCTTTAGAGAAGATCCAGTTAGATGAGATCCGTCCTTCCAGCCGTAAATATCCGTACATTGATTTCCGTCCAAGCCGCGAGATCGGTAATGAGGTTCTGTCGGTAGAAGGCATCACGAAAACCATCGACGGTGTGAAAGTGCTCGACAATGTATCCTTTATCGTAGGACATGATGACAAGATCGCTTTTGTCGGCGGTAACGAACTGGCAAAAACCACACTCTTTAAAATACTTACCGGAGAAATGGAACCGGATTCCGGTTCTTATAAATGGGGTGTCACCACAAGTCAGTCCTATTTTCCAAAAGACAATACAGAGATTTTCGATACAGATCTTCTGATCGTTGACTGGCTGACACAGTACTCCGAGATCAAAGATGCAACTTACGTACGCGGATTCCTCGGCCGTATGCTTTTTGCAGGAGAAGATGGAACCAAAAAAATGCGTGTTCTCTCCGGTGGTGAAAAAGTACGTGTACTTCTCTCCCGCATGATGATCATGGCTACAAACGTTCTGATCTTAGATGAGCCGACTGACCATCTGGACATGGAATCTATCACTGCATTAAATAATGGTCTGATCAAATTCCCGGGAGTTGTCCTTTTTGCTTCCCGTGACCATCAGGTTGTACAGACCACTGCAAACAGAATCATCGAATTTCTGCCGGACGGAACATTTATTGATAAAGTTTCTACTTATGATGAATATCTTGAAAATGATGAGATGGCAAGAAAACGTCAGGTATACAGTATGTCTTCTGACGACGAGAACGATAACTAAAAAAATAGCACTGACCAGAATAAGATCTGGCAGTGCTGTTTTTAATTTTTCCTAAAATGTGGTCCATTTTAATGTATAAGAACCAGATGACGCTTTGCTCATACGCTCTACCTTGATGTAGTATGTACCAGACGGCAGATCAAATTTTGTTCCACCATTTGCCAAACTGATATACCATCCATCTTCCGGATATAATCTGGTAACTTTTGAAATAGCAGAAACTTTTTTTCCATTGTTTTTACCAGAAAATACTTTTCCATCTTTATTATAGAAAGTTATCTTAAAACCATTTTTCTCATTTGTTCCGTTTGTGTTTGCGAGATAATACAGATCCAATTTAGCACTCTTAGTCAGTTTGATTTTATACCAGTCTGCCTTACTGTCACCGTATGCAATAACACCTGTCACTTTCTTTCCTTTTGAAAGTGTTTTTGCTTTTGATTTTGAACTTGCAGATGAATCTTTAATAGCTTTTACAGTAGCTGTGATTTTTGTACCTGCATTACACTGCACTGCAAAATAATATGTAGTATTCTTCTTTACACCATACGTTGTGGTATTGTAAATCTTGCCGGCATAATCATTTCTCCAGATTTCATTTTGCTGACCGATCGTCTTTTTATTTTTATTGCAAAATGTAACATACCCCTGGGAATTATTGTAATAAGAAGAACTGCAGTTAAACTTTAAAGTTACCGTACCAGTCACGGATGGTTTGAATTTGATATAATTTACCTTCAAATTCCGTCCGCTATAACACTGTGTATCTTTAATTGTAACTGTAGACTTTCCATTCCCCTTAAAAGAAAATCCGGCTGCCTGTGCCTCTGTCGGAGCTGCCACTGTAAATAACGTAACTGCCATAACTGCTGTCAAAAACATGCAAACAGCTCTGTGAAAAATTGTTTTTCTGGTTTTCATAACCAATCCTCCTTGTTTTCCTCCTTGTTTTGTAAATAACCATTTTTACTTTACCACAGTACTCTGCTGCCATCAAGTTCTTTTACATGATTTAGTACCATTTTCCCATATATTTAGTTGTGATTTTAGTTAATTTTAGTTAATTTTACTTATATATTATTTAATTTTACTTTCAATTCATTCATATCCGCAACAATACAGTCTGCCCCGGCAGTTTCAAGTTCCATTCTGTCACCATAACCATACAAAACACCGATCACATACATGCCATTTTCTTTTGCACCAATCACATCATGTTTTCTGTCTCCCACCATTACTGCCTGATCAGCAGTGATTTTAAGTGAATCCAGGGCGTAGCGGATCACATCACCTTTTTTACTTCTGCTGCCGTCTAATGTACTTCCTGCAACAAAATAAAAATATTGCTCAATTTCAAAATACTTAAGGATCTGTACAGTATATACTTCCGGTTTTGATGTCACGATCACAATCTTTTTTCCCAGTGAAGCAACTTCCGCAAGTAATTCTTTCATTCCATCATACAAAACATTCTCAAAAAGACCCTGCCTGCTGAAATATTCCCTGTATTTTCCGACTGCCTCCCGGCTCTGTTCCTCTGAAAATCCATAAAAATCCTGAAAAGAATCCAGAAGCGGTGGTCCAATAAACTTCTCTAATGTATCTAAATTTTCAACCTGGATTCCATAATACGAAAGTGCATGTGCCACCGCCTTTGTGATTCCCTCTTTCGGATCTGAAATCGTTCCATCCAGGTCCATAAAAATATATTCCGGTCTCATTGTTTTCTCCATTTTCTTTTGTTTTTTCTATTGTAACATACCATTCTTTTTTCTGTACGTTTATTTTCCTGATATTTTATTTTTATCGCACATATTTTCATAAAATCCCCATTTTTACGCTGTCTTTTGCGCATATCAAGTCTGTGCATAAGCACAAATCTTGCATGTGAAAAATGTTATTTTTCACACTGCATATCAAATTTTATAAACATCCAATCCTCAGTCTCTCAGTCTTTCGATATTACGTTTTAAGGATTCCACTGCCGCATCAATATCCGCACGCCTCGTATCCCTGCAAAGCGTCATACGGACGGTTCCCGCAGCATAATCTTCCGGAACCCCAAGTTCTTTTATCACATAGGATATCCTGCTCTCTCCCGTATTACATGCAGAACCGCCGGATGCACAGATTCCGTCTTCATCCAGAAGGATTAATAGGGATGCCCCATCTACCCCCCGGAAACTGACAGATACATTTCCCGGAAGTCTTTTTGTTCTGTGTCCATTGACACGGACATCCGGGATCTCATGCATGATCTTTTCGATCAGATAATTGCGCAGCATTGTTTCACGGTACATTCCCGTGCGCATATTTTTCGCGGTGATCTCTGCTGCTTTTCCCATCCCAACGATTCCGGCAATATTCTCTGTCCCGGCACGTTTTCCTTTTTCCTGTGATCCTCCATGAATAAATGACGGAATCTTCACGCCTTCCCTGATATACAAAAATCCAACACCTTTTGGCCCGTGAAATTTATGGGCACTCGCACTTAAAAGATCTACCGGATAATAACGCACGGAGATCGGAACCTGCGCATATGCCTGCACAGCATCCGTATGGAACAGTACATTTTTTTCTCTTGCAATTTTGCCAATTGAAAAAACCGGTTCAATCGTCCCAACCTCATTATTTCCAAACATGATCGTGATCAGTGTCGTATCCTCCCTGATTGCACGATACACCGCTTCCGGTGATACCATTCCATATTCATCCACATCCAGATAGGTCACCTCATATCCAAGTTCCTCTAAATATTTACAGGAATTTAATATCGCATGATGTTCGATCTTACTTGTGATAATATGTTTTCCCTTATGTTTATACTCTCCGGCAATACATTTTACTGCCCAGTTATCCGATTCCGAGCCACCTGATGTAAAAAAAATCTCTGACGGCTTTGCCTCGAGTGTATCAGCAATGGTTTTCCTTGCCTTTTCCATTGCCTGTCTCGACTTTTCCCCATATCCATACATTGTAGACGCATTTCCAAATTTTTCTTCCAGATACGGATTCATCGCCTCTTTTACTTCTTCTGACATCCTTGTAGTTGCAGCGTTATCTAAATAAATTACCTTCTCTTTATTTTCAATTTGATTCATTTTCTCCCCGCTTCCTTCATATATTAAAATGAACTAAGTCCGGATTTTCCGGCTGACTTTGGAGGTTTCTATTGAAAAAATTATCTTCCACCAAAAGTACGCTCTTAACCGGAACCCTCTTTCTCACCCTTGCCGGAATCCTTACCCGCATCATAGGTTTCTTCTATAGAATATTCTTATCACGTACCATTGGTGCAGAAGGTCTGGGTATTTATCAGCTCATCGCACCAGTAACCGCTATTTGTTTTGCATTCACCGCCGCCGGAATCCAGACTTCCATATCCAAATTTGTTTCCATGGAAATTGGTAAAAAAAACGGCACAGGGGCAAAAACCTATCTCTCGATCGGGCTTGTCATGTCCTTGTGCCTTTCTGCGCTCTGTGGCCTTATTCTCTATCATTATGCAGATTTCATTGCCGTCTCCTGGCTGGGGGATAAACGGTGTATCCCTCTTCTTTCTGTTCTCTCCTTTTCTTTTATCCCCTGCTGCATCCATGCCTGCATCAACGGCTACTATTATGGGCTGAAAAAAACTGCCGTCCCTTCACTCTGCCAGTTGACAGAGCAATTAGCACGCGTTGGAAGCGTTTATCTGATGTATCAGATCGCTATCAGTGAAGGAAGATCTTTAACACTTTCCATGGTCGTCTGGGGCATCGTCTGTGGTGAGATGGCAAGCACACTGGTATCTGTAAGTGTTTTCCGCATTTCAGGTACAAATCAGCATACAGCCGGGAAAAACAGGAAATATCTGTATACCTGCACCAGAAATCTGCTCTCCATGGCAGTTCCATTAACTTCAAACCGTATCGTTTTAAATCTATTTGCAGGGTTTGAAAATGTTATGCTGCCAAACCGTCTTTTGGCATTTGGCTATACACAATCAGAAGCACTCAGCGTATATGGCATTCTCACTGGAATGGCAATGTCTGTCATCATGTTTCCCTCCGTTCTCACAAATTCCGTTTCCGTCTTACTGCTCCCTACGATATCGGAAGCACAGGCTGCCGGCAAAAGAGACAAAATCCTCTACACCATAAAAAAAACAATTGAATCCTGCCTTCTGCTTGGTTTTATCTCAACCGCCGGCTTTCTTATCACCGGAAATTTTCTCGGCAATTTTCTATTCAAAAATGCTCTTGCCGGAACATTCATTGCAACACTCGGCTGGCTCTGTCCATTTCTGTATCTGAGTTCTACCTTAAGCAGTATCCTGCATGGTCTCGGACATCCCGGCATCACATTTGAATTAAACCTGATTTCCTGCACTATAAGAATTCTGTTTGTTCTGCTTGCTGTCCCCACCTTCGGGATCAGAAGCTATCTCTGGGGAATCCTTGTCAGCCAGGCAGCCACGGCACTTCTCTCCATTCTTATACTGCTGCGTAAAACATCTTTAAATCAATAATTATTTTTAACACACTGCACTGTATTCCTGTAGTTTTTTCTTTGCCTCAGGGCTTAAGTATTTTGGTACCTGGATCTGTACTTTTACATACTGGTCTCCATGCACGGACGGATTCTTTCTGGAAACGATTCCTTTTCCACGCAGCCTGATCTTACTGCCATCCTGCGTTCCGCTCTTAATATTGCAGTCTACATCCCCGTAGAGCGTATGGATTCTGGCTTTTCCTCCAAGTGCAGCCGTGGCATATGGTATTGTGACAGTCGTATAGATATCGAGTCCTTTTCTCTCACAGCCATTCTTTGGGCGGATCTTTATCTTCAAAAACAGATCTCCTGTGGTACCGTCTGTGCCGGCATGTCCTTTTCCTTTCAGCCTTAACTGCTCTCCATCATCCATCCCCGCCGGGATACGCACTTTAAACGACTGGATCTTTCCATCATTTCCGCTTAATCTTATGACTTTTTCACAGCCTAATGCTGCCTCATCAAAATCTACAGCCACTTCCGCTTCCACATCGCGCCCGCCGCTAAAGTGCCCGCTGCTTCCTCCGGTAAATTCCTGATAAAATCTGCTGCCGTAGGAACCGCCTTCTCCTGCTGCATTTCTTCTGCTGCCGCCGCCAAAGAACTGGCCAAACATATCATCCCAGAAATCTCCTGCATTGCCATTTTCAAAATGAAATTCTGAGAATCCACCTCCATTTGCAGCACGCCCTGCCTGCTCCTCAGAAAATCCTTCCTCAAACGCAGCCATTCCATACTGATCATATAATTTCTTTTTCTTTGGATCATTTAATACAGAATATGCCTCCGTGACTTCCTTAAACATCTGCTCTGCTTTCGGATCGCCCGCATTCGTATCCGGGTGATATTTTTTTGCAAGTTTCCGATACGCCTTTTTTATCGCAGACGCATCCGCATTTTTATCAATTCCAAGTACTTCATAGTAATCTCTTTTCATGATTGCACTACCTCCAATCAAAACAAAAACAGAGAGACCTCTTACATCGCCTCTCTGTTTTATCTCCGGTTCTCCCGGCAATCTATCTCTCCCATGGCGATGTGCTTCGCTTTTCTGTCTGGGATCTTGGTTTTACATTTATTGCAGATATACTATAACACTTGTTTTAGCACTCGTCAAGCCAGAGTGCTAACATTTTACAAATATTTTATTCATAATTTTTTCTTACTTCGTCCGCTCCCATATAGATCACATTTTTCTGCGGTGAAATACCACTCTTTTGGAACAGATCCCTTACTGTGACAAATTCATATCCCTGTTCTTTTAATGCCGGAATAATTGTCTTTATCGCTTCAACCGTCTGCACATTATCTTCCATGTCGTGCAGCAAGATAATAAATCCCGGCTTTGCATCATGAAGAATCCGGTTTATCCGTTCCTGTGCTGTCACGGAAGGTTCCCAGTCCTCGCATCCATATCCGCAGATAAAATAAAGATCGATCAGATCATACATTTTCTGGTTATAGCTGATGTATGGCGGTCTGAAAAACTTTGGTTGTTCCCCGGTAATACGCACGATCTGTTCTGTCGTATAACTGACTTCGTCTAAAATTTCCTGTTCCTTAAGTTCCGGCATCCCCGGATGTGTCCTGGAATGATTCTCGATCGAACATCCCATCTCATATGCCCGTCTCACAAGATATTCGGACTTTTCCGTAATCTTCTGCCCGATCAGGAAAAAACTTGCCACAACCTGATTTGCTTCCAATACATCCAGAACCTGATCCGTGATCCCCGGCGTCGGTCCGTCATCAAAGGTCAATGCCACTAATTTTTTCTCCACCATACCAATCTCCTTTTACAATACACTTTTTTTAGAAAAGCAGAGCAATCCCGTGTACTAAAAATGCTGCGATCCACGCAACCAGACACTGCCAGATGATCACGCCTGCCACCCATTTTCTGCCAAGTTCGCGCCGGATTGCTGCAAGTGCCGCAACACAAGGCGTATAGAGCAGACTAAACACCAGAAGAGACGCTGCGGCCGCATTTGACAATGCTGCATGTACATTACCGTTAAATAAGATCTCAAGTGTAGAGATCACGCTCTCCTTTGCCATCACACCGCTGATCAGGGAAGTGCAGATACGCCAGTCCCCAAGTCCTAACGGAGCAAATAATGGAACTAATCCATTCGAAATCAGTGCAAGCATGCTGTCTTTCGAATCATATACAATATTAAAATGAATATCAAATTTCTGCAAGAACCAGATGCAGATCGTTGCAAGGAAAATAACCGTAAATGCTTTCTGCAAAAAGTCTTTTGCTTTTTCCCACAAAAGCTGCATGACATTTTTTAACCCCGGCAGACGGTAATTCGGCAATTCCATGACAAACGGAACAGCATCACCGCGAAACAGTGTCTTGCGGTAAAGCAGTGCGACTAAAATACCAATTACGATTCCCCCCAGATACAGTGCGCACATCACAAGTGCTCCATATTCCGGGAAAAATGCACTGACAAAAAACGCATAGATCGGCAGTTTTGCCGAACAGCTCATAAACGGTGTCAGTAAGATCGTCATTTTGCGGTCACGCTCACTTGGCAGTGTACGAGTTGCCATTACTGCCGGAACCGTACAGCCAAAACCGATCAGCATCGGAACGATACTTCTTCCAGAGAGTCCGATCTTTCGTAATAACTTATCCATAAAAAATGCAACACGGGCAATATATCCACTGTCCTCCATCAGAGACAGGAAGAAAAACAGCGTCACAACGATCGGAAGAAAACTTAAAATGCTTCCAACTCCTGTAAAAATACCATCAATTATAAGGTCATGCAACACTTCATTGACACCTGCAGCAGAAAGGAGCTGATCCACTGCTGCTGTCAGCGCATCAATCCCCATCTGTAAAAGATTCTGTAGTCCCGCTCCTATTACATGAAACGTAAGATAAAACACGATCAGCATGATACCGATAAAACAAGGGATTGCCGTATATTTTCCGGTCAGGATACGGTCAATTTTCTCGCTTCGTATCCTTTCCCTGCTCTCTTTGGGTTTTACTACTGTCTTTTCACAGACTTTTTCAATAAAGGTAAAACGCATATCTGCGATCGCTGCACTCCGGTCAAGTCCACGCTCTTTTTCCATCTGAACGATCAGATGTTCGATCGCCTCTTTTTCATTTTCATCCAGATGCAGTTTTTCTAAGATCAGATGATCCCCTTCAATGATTTTCGAAGCTGCAAAACGGATCGGTATCTGCGCTTCTTTCGCATGGTCCTCGATCAGATGCGAAACTGCATGGATACAGCGGTGCACGGCTCCTCCAAAGTCACTCTCATCACAAAAATCCTGCCTTCCCGGACGTTCCTGATATTTTGCAATGTGAAGCGCATGACGTACCAGCTCATCTACACCTTCATTTTTTGCCGCTGAGATCGGGACAACCGGCACACCAAGCATTGCCTCCATGCCGTTGACATCCACAGAACCAGAGTTTCCGGTCATCTCATCCATCATATTTAATGCAATGACCATCGGAATATCCATCTCCAAAAGCTGCATGGTCAGGTACAGATTGCGCTCGATGTTGGTTGCATCGATAATATTGATCATCGCTTTCGGCTTATCTTCAAGCACAAAATTTCTCGAAACGATCTCCTCACTGCTGTATGGTGACATTGAATAAATGCCTGGCAGATCGGTTACCGACGTGTTTGGATGACCTTTTATCGCTCCGTCTTTCCTGTCGACCGTCACTCCCGGAAAATTGCCTATATGCTGGTTAGAACCGGTCAACTGGTTAAACAGTGTTGTCTTTCCGCAGTTCTGGTTCCCGACAAGTGCATAGGTCAGCTTTTCCTGCTCCGGCAGCGGCTTTCCGTCTCCCTTCACATGGTACTTTCCTTCTTCCCCAAGTCCCGGATGTACCGATTTGTTGATATTTTTTGCGCCCTCATGTCTGCGCGAACGCTCACTGATCAGTTCAATCTCAATCTGCTCTGCATCCGAAAGCCGCAGTGTCAGCTCATATCCATGAATCTGCAGCTCCATCGGATCTCCCATAGGTGCAAATTTGATAACCGTAACTTCTGCCCCCGGTATTACTCCCATATCCAGAAAATGCTGTCTTAGTGCCCCTTCTCCCCCGACTACTTTGATCACAGCACTTTTTCCGATTTCTAACTCTTTTAGCGTCATTTTTCTTTATCCTTTGTATTGATATTGATAATCTTTATCGATTATACACTTATTCCATGGAAAAATATAGTACAATTTTTCCACGAAAAATATAGTACAATTTTTCCACGAAAAATATAGTACAATTTTTCCAGAAAAAATATAGTACAATTTCCCCCAAAAAATATAGTACAATTTCCCCCAAAAAATATAGTACAATTTCCCCCAAAAAATACAGTGCCGTGTTTCAGAAAAAATACAGTGCCATTTTCTCATGAAAAATATTTTATAACAAGTAGAAAAACTATGACTAAGGTGCTAGAATAACTTTCGTAAAAATAAATTTTTACAAGCAGGAATAGGAATTTTTATGAAAACAAATACATCCATTACTCATTTATACAGCAACCAGGATCTGCGGAAACTTTTAGTTCCGATCATTGTAGAGCAGCTGCTTTCCTCCCTGATGGGAACTGCCGATACAATGATGGTCAGCAATGTCGGATCTACAGCTATTTCTGCAGTATCTCTCGTAGATTCCATCAATATCTTAGTGATCCAGGCACTCTCCGCACTCGCGGCAGGAGGTGCGATCCTCTGTTCCCAGTATCTTGGAAGCAGCAATAAAAAAGCCGCCAATGAATCTGCCAGACAGGTACTCTTTGTCATGACTGTTTTATCGGTGACCTTATCCGTCATCTGCCTTTTGTTCCGCGGTCCACTACTCCGTGCAATCTTCGGTGCCGTAGAAGCAGATGTTATGGAAAACTCACAGATTTATTTTCTGTTCACGCTGTTGTCCTTTCCTTTTATCGGATTATATGACGCCGGTGCTTCGATCATGCGTGCACAGAATAACAGCAGGGAACCGATGATCATTTCCATCATATCCAACTTTTTAAACATCGGTGGAAATGCCCTTTTGATCTTTGTTTTCGGAATGGGCGTGGAAGGTGCTGCAATTTCAACTCTTGCATCCCGTATTTTCTGCGCTATTGTCGTGATCTATAAGCTGCGCAGTGAAGATGAGCCAATCTTTATTAAAAATTATGCCTCCATCCGTCCTGATTTTTCTCTCATAAAGAAAATACTGTTCATCGGTATCCCATCCGGAATCGAGAACAGTATGTTTCAGTTCGGTAAACTCGCCATCCAGTCCACAGTTTCCACCCTTGGAACCGTCGCGATCGCAGCACAGGCAATGACAAATATTCTGGAAAATCTAAACGGTGTCGCCGCGATCGGTATCGGTATCGGTCTGATGACCGTAGTCGGTCAGTGTCTCGGTGCCGGCAGAAAAGATGAAGTCATCTATTACATTAAAAAGCTGTCCTGGCTTGCCCAAGCAGCGATCGTGATCAGTTGTCTTACCGTGCTCGCACTGACGAAACCGATCACCCTCTTAGGCGGTATGGAAGCAGAAAGTGCCAGCCTTTGTTTTAAAATGGTCATTTTTATCACGATCACAAAACCAATCTCCTGGGTGCTTTCTTTTATCCCCGCATATGGAATGCGTGCAGCCGGAGATGTAAAATTCTCCATGATCACTTCCTGCTGCACGATGTGGCTGTGCCGTGTAAGCCTCTGCATTTATCTCTGCCGTGTATGGGGCTTTGGACCGATCGCCGTCTGGATCGGTATGTTTGCCGACTGGACGATCCGTGGAATTGTATTTTCACTCCGCTTCCACGGAAGAAAATGGTTAAACCATCACATTATTGATTAGGCAAAAGCCTGTCTGATGCTGTCATAATGGAGGAATTTTCCTTCTTCCCCAAGTTTTTTAATCTCCTCCGTGGAAGCAAACATATACCCATCTGTTTCTTCCTCCTGGAGTCTGATGTCCGACTCATCAAAATCTGCGGAAAAACGGTATACATCCACAAAATAGTTATCTCCTTCTCCCGGATTATCCCTGCGGTAGGTAAACAGATATCCACCGTCCCACGCAGAGACATCCAGTCCGGTTTCCTCCTTAATCTCCCGAAGTACCGCGGTCTTAGAATCCTCTCCCGCCATCGCAGCACCACCGGAAACTTCCCAGCAGCCCGGTGCCCATGCTTTTGTCATAACACGCTTCGTGATCAGGAAACGCCCATCCGTTCTTTTTATCACGCCAAGTACGGTAAGATGATATTCGCCATCTTTTAAGCACCAGTCATTTCGTTTCATCGTTCTGCCTGTGCGCTCTTTCTTCTCATTATAAATATCCCATAATTCGTATTTTTCTGCCATTCGTATCTTCCTCATTTCCTATTTTTTCAAACTGTTGTGTGATAGTTCCTTGCACTGTCACACATTAGCACAGCAAAGTGTTCTTATTTCTATTATAATCAAAAATATGTTTTCGGCAACTGATTTTAAAAAAACATTCCCTGCAGCAGATAAAAAAGACCGCTTAATAAAAATGCAACACCTAAGAAAAATGTAAACAGATCTTCCATCTGAAAATTTTTCCGCAGATAACATAGTTTTTTTGGATTTTCCTCATTGATCCGGATCACATAAGTTTTTCCTTTTTCCAGTGAACTTTTTTCTCTGCGTGAAAGCCGCTCCATCGTACACTGGCGAAATTTTTCTTCATGATAGACATAAGAAAACACCGCATATGTTCTGACATGATCCCCTGTTTTCTTTGTCACAGTCCGCTCAAACACTGCTTCAACAGGTACTTTACAACGGATGCGCCTTCTCCATTTGCCAAATCCGATCCGTATTAACAGTATCCCGTATGCTATTCCTGTTATCCCCAGTAACATAAATCCTATATTCATACTGGTCTCCATTCCACAACTTCTGGTTTCAATCCGGCAGACTCTGTGCCACGCAGAGTGCTCCCCATCCAAACACCGGATTGGGATAGTACTGCATCGCAGGAAGTCTCCTTGCCCCCTTGATCAGATATGCTTTCATTTTTTCACCATACAGATACAGATCATTTTTATTCACGATTCCCCACTGCATCAGCAGTGCTGCCCCACCTGACACAAAGGGAGTTGCCATCGATGTCCCACTCCTTACCACATACCCGCCCCCCGGTGCACAGGAAGTAATATCCACACCAGGTGCCACAAGATCCGGTTTGACCTGATTTGTCTCACGCGTATAACCACGCCCTGAAAACGCTGCTGCGCGGTCAAAATAGCCATCGTAGGCTCCAACTGTGATCACCCGCGCTGCTGTCGATGGAATGGTTAAAGTCGTTTCCACCGACGGCAGCACAAATCCGGTACCTTCATTTAAAACACCGCCTGCCGGCAGCCACATATCATAATTTCCAACTGCGATTTTCTGTGGCAGCAACTGTATTGTCCAGATACCACTGTCAATAAAATCGTCTGTCGGAAGCAGTTCAAAATAAATTTCCTGATAAGGACTGTACGGACTCGGTTCCCCATAATAAAGCAAAACATCTGTATTCCCCAGCCGGAAACGCTGTGGCCCTAAAATCTGCTGGATCGGTCCGGCTTTGCTTCCGTCAGGATGAATTAAAGAAACTGCAATCTCATCCGCGTAATTTTTCCAGATCTGCAGATTCAGTGATATTTCATATCCGCTCACTGCAACCTCAACTTCTTCCGTAACATTTTCGCGCAGGGTTCCTGCTGCATGCACCGCCGATGCCCCTTCATTCCCGCTGCCGGTAATAATTGATGTGCGCCAGTAATCTGCCATATCATCAAGATAACTTTCCAGCAGGGAATTGCCGGAATGTGAACCATAATTATTTCCAAAACTTAAGTTTAAAACGACAGGCATCCCATACTCCTGTGCTTTTCTGATACAGTAATCTACCGCCTGCATCAGTTCTGTCGTTCTTGGAAAAGACCGCTCACCCGGTGTTCCTAATTTAACGATCAGAAGCGGACTCTCATATGCTACTCCCCTGTACCGTCCCTGCGAGGCTATACCATTTCCGGCTGCAATCCCCGTCACATGGGTGCCGTGTCCTGAAATATCACGGCTGGGACATACCGCATACCGCTCTCTTTCCGTCGTCTGCTCTAATGCACGGTTTATCACTTCCTGCGGAAATTCTGTTCCAAGAAAATACCCTGCCGGGGCCTCTAAAAATGACTGTTCCGCGTTTTCTTCAGACAATGGATCTGCCACACTGCCTGCTGGAATCGTCTGATCCCAGAGATCTAAGATTCTGGTCGTTCCGTCCGCATTCCGGAAATCAGGATGTGCATAATCAATCCCGGAATCGATCACTGCCACGATTACGCCGGTTCCACTTAAATCATTCCTTCCGGCTGTTCCTCCCTGCATCTGTCCGGTCTGCAGAGGATTGATGCACGACACACGTCTGCCATTATTCACTGCAAAAAACAAAAGTTTCGGTTTCTCCATATATTCGATCTCTGTCAGCGCCGCCACCAGCTCCACAATGTGCTCCGGCAAAAGCAGGATCGCATACTCATTCCGCAGATTCGTAATTTTTATCCGGTCGTATTCCTTTGGAAAATTTTGTGCAAGCAGTCTTTTTAACGATTCCTCCGTTCCTCCAAACTTCACGATCACTTCCCATGTTCGTTCCTCCTTGTCGTATCCTGTATCAAGATCTAACGACTTTTCGCGTTCCTGCTCTGTCGCATCGAGTGCAAGATTCAACAGATTTTCTATTTTCTCATTGGACATAAAAATCCCCCGCGATCGCACTCCTTTACTTATTAGAAATGCGGCTGCGGGGGATTTTATGACTTATTGTTTTTATTTTTAAAATTCTACCGACTTATTATTGTTTTTTAATGCATGATATAACTCTGCATGTGTCAGATATATGTATGGTTCTACATAAAATACCAGAAGAATACCGACTGTGCAGATGCCTAACAATGTCCAGCCGATAAATGAAAGATCTAAAACAAATGCATTCCATTTATTTCCATCCATCATCCGCTTACTCTCTGCAAATGCTTCCTGTCTGGTCATTTCCGGATGCTCTGCTAACAGATATGGGATCATCATATATTCATAACTTTTCACAATACCAGGAATGATAAACAGCAAACTCCAAAGTGCGGTAAACAGTCCGCGAAGGAACATGATCACACCGATATTTGCATATCCGTTTTTAAATCCGTGTGCCAGATCACCTAACTGTGCATTGCCATATTTACAGTTTACAAAGAATTTCTGGCATCCTACCTCAAGCGGATTCCAGATAAAAATACTGAGCAGTATACTGATCACCATGGCAACGAGTACCGCTGCTAAGATAATTCCGATCACGGAAAATAAAACTGCCGGGTCCATGTATGCCATTCCATCCGTTGATGACTTTGCTGAATTTCTGGTAGCTGTCGAACCTGATCCCAAAATAAGCGACAGGATCAACCCAACTAATACCGCTTTCCAGTAATTCGCTTTCAATGCAAGTTTTGCATTGCTTTTTAAATCACTTCTGTTCCACATATTAAACTCCTCCTTAAATAAAAACATTTTTCACTTCGTCAGTTTAACATATTAACGTTTCATTGTCATCATAAACAGCGCAATCTTAAAAAATTTTTAAAAATTTTTCATAAATCTTAATTTTTAAATCAGGCTGCAGTTATACCTCTATCTTTCCTTCTTTCAGCAGTTCAACAAATGCCTCTGACAACTTTGGATCAAACTGTGTTCCCTTGTTACGTTCTAACTCACTGATCGCATAATCTACCGGCATTGCTTCCTTGTAAGAACGCTTTGTTGTCATCGCATCGAACGAATCACACACTGCAAGTATACGTCCAAGCAAAGGGATATCTTCTCCTTTCAGACCTCTCGGATATCCCTTTCCGTCGTATCTCTCATGATGTGATAATACAGCCGGTATCACATAGTTCATATTAGGCAGGAAATGGATCATCTCAATCGAATTTGTGACATGTGTTTTCATGATCTCATATTCCTCAGCATTTAGTCTTCCCTGTTTTTTCAGGATACTTTCCGGAATACCGATTTTCCCGATATCATGAAGCAGTCCCGCCTCTTTTACAATTTCAATATCATCTGGTGAAAGTCCTATTTTCTTTGCAAGCAGAACTGCATAATCCGATACATGACATGAATGCTCAAATGTATACGAATCCTTCGCATCAATTGCTGCAGTCAGTGCATAGATGGTCGGTGCGATCTGTTCATAATGTTTTTCTGCCTTCTGATCCTCGATCTCATCTTCCGTGCGTTCTCCATAAATTTTAATACAGTTCTTTCCATCCCGTTTTGCATAAAAATTTGCACGTTCTGCCTGACTGAGCAGCTCATCCTCTCCGGAAGCTGTATCCGGATAAAATGCAATACCGATACTTGCAGTGACCGGCTGGAGTACATCCGGCTTTTCCTTATCCTCGATCAGGAAATTCTTCTGTATTTTCTGTGCGATCAACGAAACTTCTCTCTTTTCCCCCGAATTGATCAAAACAACATATTCATTTGATCCAAACCGGAACGTTTCTCCCTGACATCCTACCGTATTCTCTATGATATGCCCGCACCATTTTAAGATACGGTCTCCACACTCTTCTCCATACAGCTCGTTAAAGAGCTTAAAATCATCCAGATCAAGATACAAAAGAGCCACCGGCTGTCCCACTTTCCAGTTTTCCATCAGAAATTTTTTAAAATATCCCCGGTTATAAAGTCCTGTCAGTTCATCATGGATCGATATCTGGTATACTTCCTGATATGTACGGATATTTTTCAGACATACACTGGCATATAATCCAATTCTCCAATAGTAATCTCTCTCTAAATAATTGAGTCTGGTCCGCCTTTCGAGTTTTATATAAATAAACCCCTGTATCTCATTGTCATACTTCATCAGGGAAATCTCAGAACGTTCGCCTATTCCCGGTTCCTCCAGCATAGCTGCGATCTCATCCTGTTCTTCCTGCCCCGGCATCTGTCCACTGCCTGTTTTTGCGAGTGTAAATTTATTTTCATTTCTGGTAAAGATAAAAACATCAATTACCGGAAACATCTCATTTACCACACCGATCATTTTATCAAACAGTTCTTCCTGCCGAAATACGGATGCCGACTCATTCTGAAAACAACGCAATACTTCAATCTGTTTTCTGTTCTGTCCCTGCATGACTCCTTCTGCCATTTTTCTTGCCAGATAAAATATAAACAACGACCATCCCATAAATCCAAGCACGATCACTATGATCTTCTGCTGCATTTCCGGCAATACACTGCCAAGATACCTCTGTGCATTATGATTAAAATTAAATACCGGGAGAAGGCTGACTGCCAGTGCAACAGAATAGATGCATCCGATCACGATACGGTTTGACAGATCAAACAGATACTTGTGCCACATGATATACAACAGACACAACGCCATAAAAATGCCACCGAGCATATCGTAAGGGAACTGATTGCCCGGCAGTGCATCCAAAAGATTGCCGGTCAAAACCAAAACTGTCCCAAGCAGCAAAGGAAATAATTTCTTTCGTTTTTCCAGTTTATTGCCGATCGCCCTGTGTGCCAGAACGGTCGCATATACGATCACGCCTGCCTCCACAACTGCCAACAGATAACTTCCCCATGATATATGATAAGTATATCCTATACTTCCATCCGCATATCTGACGATATCCGGTTCCGGGATAAATACCTCTGTAGCAATATTGATCCCCATTGCTGCTGCAGTAGCGATACAAAATCCGATCAGGAATCCATTCTTTCTGATCTCCAGCATATAAAATAAAAAGGCATACATAAAAATCGGCACCGTCAACAGTCCGAATACCGACACATGAAACCAGAACCGTATTCCAGGCATGATCTGCATGCGCATCATTACCATGCCGCCTGTCCATATCAGGCAGGATAAAAGAATCTGTCTGAAATACCTGACTGCTTTTGCATCCGCCGCATTCAGGAAGGAAAAGAATATAAACAGGAAGCAGAAAAACGCTCCGATCGGAACTCCAATATATAAACTATCCAGCGTCAAAGCCGTTTCCTCCAAATTAAAAAAATTAACTTATTAAGTATAACATACTCCAATATATAATTCCAAGTTTTTCCGGGAAATCCGACTGTTTTTATCATTTTTTGGATAGCAATTTATCATAAATATAATGGGTCTGCATATACTAACAGGGAATAAATCTGTTTTCAAAAAATGGAGTGAACTTATGTGCGGAATTGCAGGATTTTGCAGTCTGAAACGCTGTTATACTGACAGACAGTCCTTTTGGGAGAATGTACTGATCTCCATGCATCAAAAACTGATACACCGTGGCGGCGACGCTTCCGGTATCTATCTGGCACCGCATGCCGGCCTGTCACATCAGAGACTTTCCATCCGTGATATTACGCACGGTGCCCAGCCTATGATACGCCACCACAACGGTGCTGATTATGCTATCGCCTACAACGGAGAAATCTATAATACCGATGAACTGATACCAGAACTTACCGCTGCAGGATTTGACTTTCTTACAACCTCTGATACAGAAGTGATCTTATATGCCTATATGCATTTCGGTGCTTCCTTTGTCTCTCACTTAAACGGAATTTTTGCTTTTGCCATCTGGGATGGTGCCACCGGACAGCTTTTACTCTATCGCGACAGGGTAGGAACAAAACCTCTTTTTTATTCTGTAAAAGACAACGAACTGGTTTTTGCTTCCGAACCCAAAGCCTTATTTTGTTTTCCGGATCTGACACCTTCCATCGACAAAAACAGCTTAAGGGAACTGCTTGCGGTTGGTCCTGCACGCACACCCGGCTATGGGATTTTCCGCGGCATCTGCGAAGTTCTGCCCGGTCATTACATGTGTTTTAACACCTCCGGTCTTTCCGACACCATCTACTGGGATCTGAAATGTCTGCCTCATACGGACTCCTATAAAGATACAGTAGCACATGTATCTTTCCTCATACGCGATACTGTAAAACGGCAGATGGTATCCGATGTACCGGTCTGTACATTTTTATCCGGCGGCATTGATTCAAGCATCGTTACTGCCCTTGCCGCATCTTACCAGAGCGCACATGACAAAACCCTAAATACTTTTTCCTTCGATTTTACGGAAAATGATATTTATTTCCAGTCCAATTCCTTTCAGCCGGAACGCGATCTTCCATATGTAAACTGCATGTTAAAGCATTGTAAAACAAACCATACCTATCTGGAATGTACACAGGAAACACTTGCCGACATGCTCTATACTGCCGTAGATGCGAAAGATATGCCTGGTATGACGGACGTGGATGCCTCTTTGCTTTATTTTTGTTCACTCGTAAAAAAACAGAACAAGGTAACACTGACCGGAGAATGTGCTGACGAAATTTTTGGCGGCTATCCATGGTTTTACCGCAAAGAGCTGATGCATCAGGACGGTTTTCCATGGTCTGCAGATACAAATGCCCGTACTGTTTTTCTTGCCGATGATGTCGTAAAGAATCTTGATCTTTCTTCTTATTCCCATGCCAGATACGAAGAATCTTTAAAAAAGACACCACATCTTCCGGACGAAACTGCCGAAGAATACAGACGCAGAGAGATCGCCTACCTGAATATCAAATGGTTTATGCAGACACTGCTCGACCGCATGGACCGCACCAGTATGTATTCCGGTCTTGAAGCGAGGGTTCCATTTGCTGACCATCGCATTATCGATTATGTATACAACGTCCCCTGGGAAATGAAATACCAGGGCGGTGTAGAAAAATCCCTTTTACGCGATGCCTTCTGTGATCTTCTGCCGCCTGAACTGCTGCACCGCAAAAAAAGTCCTTACCCCAAGACCTATCATCCGGGTTATGAAAAAATTCTGATCTCACGAATGACGGATATTTTAGCGGACAGCAATGCTCCCATTCTTCCGCTTATTGACAAAAAGAAAGTTAAAAAATTTATGGAATCTCCAAAAGAATATGGAAAGCCCTGGTTTGGACAGCTCATGGCAGGTCCCCAGCTTTTAGCTTACTTTATACAGCTAAATTACTGGATGGAAAAATATCATCTTTCCATATAAAAAATGGCTTGAAAAGTCTTTTATTTTTGACTTTTCAAGCCATTTTCCAATTCATGTAACAAAATATTTCAGAATTTCTGCACATCATTGTCCGGAAACTTTCTCCGGTATACCGCACATACCAGCACCGCGATCAGTGTTCCTGTGACCATTCCGGCAAGAACGTCCGTCGGATAATGAACCCCGACATAAAGCCTTGAGAACATGATCAGGAATGCGAGGATCAGAGCCGGTACTCCGATCTTTCGCGGACATGTGAGAAAAATAACAACTGCTGCCGCAAACGAACTGCCGGTATGACCAGATGGAAATGACAGATCCTTCTGCGCTTCTATGATACGCTGCAATCCATCCACTGCTTCATAAGGTCTTGTTCTGGCAACCAGATTTTTGAGAATAAGGTTATTAATGATCAAAGATCCAATCAGTGAACACGTCATAAGCAGCCCGGTCTTTCGCATCTTTTTTAAAAGCAGAAACAAAACTGTGAGTGCGATCCAGATCCATCCGGCGTCTCCCAAATGTGTGATAAATTTCATCACAGGTGTCAGCATATCATTTCTCACATGCTCCTGTATCCATAATAAAATATTGCCATCTAAATGTAACAAAGCATCCATCTTATGTATTACCCCATTTTTTTACATTTTTACGAATATTTTACTTTTCTACTGTGGTCCCGTCAATACTTTATTGAGCAGATCAGCAAGCGGCACCATTGCATTTTTTGCTTCTTCGAGTGTATTCGTCTGTGCCCCAACCTCAATCAGGAGCGTTTTCGGGCAATAGTGCATATTGTAGCGGTACCCTTTCAGGTAAATTCTTCTGGTAAATCCCGGATAATATTCCGCCGCCTTTAGCTGCATCTGAAACGATACCGCCAGATTATCTGCGATATAAGGATTATACAGATATTCGATATCACCTGTTTTCGTCGTACGGCTTAACCCATTAAAAAACATCACCTGTGCCATCTGCACACCGTTTTGTTCTGTCACCAGCCTTGTATTGTCCCCAACGCCGTCACGATGCAGATCGATCACAACCTCAATACTCTGATTCTCCGCTAAAATCTGTTCTAACGCAGGCCCCGCTTTTGCATAAGCATGATCTCTGTCTCCGACATCATACTGCCCCGTGTGGTGGATAACAGAAAAACCATATTTTTGTGTCAGAAGCTCTGTCAGATAATCTCCGACACCCACCACCGTCATGGAAGCATCACCAGGGACAGAATCTGCATATCCTTCCTGTGAATGTGTGTGATAGATCAGAATCTGCGGTGTGGATGCATCATGGCTTAAACGCACATCCTTTCCAAGCAGGGCATCTGCATTAAGCTGTGCGCTCCCGATTGTTGTCGTATTATCTACCTGATAAAAATTCTGGATCAGATAATCAAAATCATCCAGCTTTTCCCTGGCAAACGTGACCACTTTACCATCTGCCACTGCTGCCGCTTCTTTACTGTCTGTATCTTTCAAAGTCTGATCTTGTGCCATGTCTTGTTCTTCCACATTCTCTTTTGTATTCTCAACCTCTTTTTCATCATCTGGCAGGCTCGTACCATCTGCGCTTCCGACAGATGGTATCACTTTCCCAGTCTTTTCATCCACATAGTTTTCATCTGCAGCCTCCCGCGCTAAGATTGTCTCATAAGACAGATCACTCTCGATCTGGGTTTTATATGATTCACTTTCTGTATTGACATCCTCCTCCGAAAAAAGTACACCGATCACTTTTTCCACCAAAGACCACTCATTTTCATCCTTTATGCTGTATGACAGGCCGGGAAGATAAAATTCAAGTACTTTTTCACAACAGCTTTCTGCCCCCTCCTCTCCCAGTTTTGTCAGAAAGGATTTATCTGTCTGTATCAGCAGCGCAATGAAAGCCGATAACAATATCCATAGCCAGACGGCTGCTTTTATTTTTTTCTTTTTTAAGGACCGATAACGATAAGCATACATACTACACTGTATGCTCTTTCAATTTTCATTATGTCAGTACCCCATCCATTTATACCGGCAGCATTTCACCCATAAATGCGATATTGATGCCCTCAGAGATCGTGAAACTTAATCTTTTCACTGACTCATCGATATCTTTTGGTGTCACAAACATCGCATTTAAATTCGGTGAGAGCAGTTCCCTGATCAATTCATATTTTTCCCCATCATTCAGTTCCTTTAACGAATCTCCCAGCTTATCAAAAGCTCTGCTCTGGCTCATAGCTGCGATCAGATTAAACATCGTGTCATTGACGATGGTCGCAGCATCCACAACCGTCGGTATCCCGATTGAGATCACCGGAACCCCTAGACTCTTTTTATTCAGGCCGTGTCTGTGATTTCCAACTCCGCTGCCTGGGTTAATTCCGGTATCTGTAACCTGGATCGTCCGGTTTAACCTTTTGGTACTCCGCGCAGCTAACGCATCAATAACAATGACAATATCCGGTTTTGTCTCATCAATGATCCCGTGAATGATCTCAAGGCTTTCCATCCCCGTCTGTGCCATAACTCCCGGTACGATGCTGCTGATCCGGTTTACATTTTTTTCCCCGAATGCATATTTTCCATACTCTTTTATAATGTGTCTTGTGATAAACAGGTTGTCCACCACACGGGGGCCTAACGCATCCGGTGTAACTTCACGGTTTCCAAGTCCTACAACCAACACTGACATTTCTTCTTTTCTTTCCCGTATCAGCTTACGAATGATCTGTGCAAGCTGCACAGATATCTCTCTGTGGTAATCCTCGTCCTCCTCATCCATATTTCCCGCCTCGATCGTAATATAGGTTCCCTTTGGTTTTCCCATCGTCTTTGCACCGTTTTCTGTTTCAATGACCACTGTGCTGATCGTGATATTTTTATCTATTTTCTCTTCTAAAAATCGGACTCCCTTTAAATCAACATGATCTTCCTGCATTTTTTCCTGCGTTTCAAGTGCTAAATCTGTCCGGATCTGATACATAAATTCCCCCTATATCCCAATGCCCTGCTCCCGGCATCTGTTATCTCTGCCTATATTATTTCAAATCTGTGAAAAAAATATCCATAATTTCTCATTATTTTGCTGTTTTATACTTGACAACAAAAATATACTGACCTATAATATACCAGTATGTTTACATTGAACTGTCCGTGTCCGGCTTTAATGTAACAATCATGAACAATAACGATTACAAATTGGAGGTGTACGGATTGGCTAACATTAAATCTGCAAAGAAAAGAATTTTAGTAACAGAGACAAGAGCTGCTAGAAACAAAGCGATCAGAAGCGAAGTTAAGACTTCTATTAAAAAAGTTGAGGCTGCAGTGGCTGCAAATGATAAAGAGGCTGCAAAAGCTGCTTTAACAGTTGCTATCTCAACCATCGAGAGCGCTTCTTCTAAAGGAATTTACCACAAGAACAATTCTGCTAGAAAAGTTTCCCGTTTAACAAAACTTGTTAACGGATTAGCTTAATTTTTGAAACATAGATAAAACTTATATGTGGTTTTAACCCGACCACATAATAAAAAACACCAGTACCGTCATACTGGTGTTTTTTTGACTTATCTCTTCGTACTGCTGTACTTCATGATAAAAAGTTCCACTGCCATCTGGTCATTCATCCGCCCTGTTTTTACAGACTCTTCTAAATCCACTCCATCATAAAGCGCCATCTTTAACTGTGCCATCGTAAATCCTTTTGCCTGTGAAATATTCTTTTTTACTGCAAACGGAGGTATTCCTGCATTTTTCGCGATTGTCTGGTTGTCCATCCCTCGTCCTGCCATATCACGCACATTCAAAAGGATCTGAAACTGTCTGGTGATCAGAAACATGATACGCATCGGCGGTTCTTTCAACGTCAGAAGATCATAGTAAAGATCCAGTGCTCTGCGTTTGTTATGCTCCGCTATCGCATTGACCATCTCAAATATCTTATTGGTGGTCTGTTCTGTCGTAACTGCCATCACATCTTCCGTTGTGATCACATCTCGATCCAGAGCATAACAGATCAGCTTCTCTAATTCCCTGTCGATATTTCCCATGTCCGTTCCTGTCCTGCTTAAAAATAGCTGCATCACAGAACCGGTGATATTTTTCCCCTCTTTCTTTAGTCTCGTCAGAATCCAGCGTGTCAAAAGTTCCTCACTCTGTGCCGAAAATTCTACGATTTTTCCATTATTTTTAACCGCTTTATACATTTTCGAACGTTTATCTGCTTCCTCCTCCACAAAGATAAAATGTGTCGCTGGTGCCACCTGTGACAGATATTCGGCAAGATCCTCACAGGAACTTTTAAAAAAACCACTGTCCTCGATCAGTATGACTCTTTTATCCGCAAAAAAAGGCAGTGTCTCGGCAAGATCGATCACTTCTTTCGGATTGATATTTTTCCCTTCAAACCTCGTAAAATTCATGGTATCATCCGGCGCTGCCATTGCATTTTTCAGTTTATCTTTGTATTGTTTCTTTAAATATGCTTCCGTTCCATACAACAGATAGATCTGTTTGAAATTTCCGCTCTTAATATCCTCATCAATCGTTTTCATTTTATTCCATCCCTTTTTTACCGTCTCGCTTTATCACAGTATAGCATACATTACCTTACAAATACAAACTGCTTATCCGGCACAAGATATTTTTGTACTGTAAGCGCATGTTTCTTTGACCGTGTCACAGTGATCTGACCATCTTCCATCGTATAAAACAAGGCACTTCCCGTATCTTTTATATTTTCAACCGCTTCTTTGCCCGGATGACCATACCGGTTCTTTTTCGCACAGGAAATAACAGAAATCCGCGGCGATACTGCGTTCAAAAATGATCTTGTATTTGAATATTTTGAGCCATGGTGAGCTGCCTTGTAAAAATCGATATCAGAAACTTTTAACCAGTTTAAAATCTTTTTTTCCTGCATTTCCCCTATATCGCCGGTAAACAGTGCCGAAAAACCTTTTTCCTCATATAATAGCACAAGTGATTCCTCATTTTTATCCGCAGATGTATCACTCCTTTTTTCATCTCCTGCATGGTATTCCGGTGAAATGGCTGTTATCTTTCCTTCTCCAAGGAATAATATATCCTCACGGTTCATTGTACATATATTTGTTCCATGTTCTTTTGCAAGCAAAACCAGCTTCTTATAACTTTCATCCTGTACCATTCCCCTCCAAAATACGAGATTTCTGATCCTGTATCTTTCTTCAAAAAGTTCCGACAGACCGGATATATGATCCTGATCCGTGTGGGATACAAACCAATAATCGATTTCTTTTACACCATTTGACTTTAAATATGGTAAGATGCGGTATTTTCCCACACTCTGCACATCCGTACTTCCACCGTCTATAAAAACATCATATCCCTTGTCCGTATGCAGATAAATTCCGTCACCCTGTCCGACATCAAGCACAGTGAGTTTCATGTCTTTTTGAAATGGTACAAACAAAAAAACAAGCAGACCAAAACCACAGATAAAAGGTGTCCACCCATGTGACTCTTTTTCCTGTCGTTTTGTCACACAGAAAAGTAAAAAAAGTCCTCCAAGCAGCAACAGATAATATAGCACTATTCTTACTGCGGATGGTCTTCCTGTAATTACCATTGCTTTTGGCAGATCCGATGCGATCGTACAGATTTTTTCACAGCCGCTTAAGATCACATGACATGGTAACAATACGATACGTACCATCTTCCATTTCCATCCCATACCGTTGTACATATGCGGCAGGGTTTCTATAGCAGAAACCAGTGATCCCCCGGATAACACTGCCGTCTTTGGTATCACGACACTTCCCAGCAGGCCTCCCGCTATCCCTGATGCCAGCGCAATACCGACAAATGGAAGTACAAGCAGATTTATCAGCATCGCATATACCGGAATTTCAAAAAAGTACCACGCTGTGACCGGCAGTATTACAAGCTGAAGTACGAATCCCATAGCAATTTTCTGTAACAATACATGCCCCTGGTATGCACTTTGAACGATTTTTCCAGCCCAGACCACACCAGATACCGCAATAAACGAAAACTGAAAACCTGCATCACATAGTGCAAACGGCTGTTTCCACAGAATGAGCAGTGCTGCAAAACCCATTGCATTTAACGAATCATAGCTTCGTCCCACTGCCTGTGCCAGCAGAAGAATACAAAACATACTGACTGCCCGGAAAGACGAATATCCCATTCCTGTCATCAGACCATATGAAACCATAAAAACTGCTGCAAAAATTCCCGCTCCCCAGAAACCAAGACTTCTCTTTCGCAAAAAACGGTAAAATGTCATACCGATCATAGATATATGCAGACCTGATATCGCCAGAATATGTGAAATTCCGGACGTACGGTAAAGCTGTTTTATCTCTGCATCCAAAAGATTTTTCTCTCCCAGAAGCATCGTATTTAAAATTCCACCCTCCCGTGCTCCAAGTGCGCACTCATACACACCAGCAAGGTAATATTTCCATCCATACATTGTCTCTGCAATGCGATCCCTTTTTCCGTATGCATTCTTTACATCCACATCATTTACAGCAAATGAGATTCCCCGCGCTTTATAATAAGCCGCCTGATCAAAGTTTCCCTCGTTGCGTGCCCGGTTAAATAATTTTGTTTTTCCATGTAATACAAGCGTTTGTCCGATAGAATATGTGTCGGACTCACAATAGATAATGACGTTTGCAGATACCCTCTGCCATTCTTTGATTTTAAGATCCTGTCTGATCTGACAGGATGACATATAGTATAAGTACTGTTCCTTTTTTTGTTCTTTGCCTGCAATCTTTCCTTTTAAGAAGATTTCTTTTCCATCCTCTAAATACGGCAAATACTGATTTTCTGCCGCCTGCACCGCCCGGCAATGATACCAGCCCAGGGAAAAAAATGCCGCACATAACACCCCCACGCAGCATCGCCGCTTCCAGGCAGGATATCTGTCATTCTCCGGCCGCCCCAGACTATATCCCGCCAGGATTGCCGTCCATAACAAAATTCCAATACATCCGGGCACGATCATCCACGGTTTTCCATATACTGCAATGAAAATACCGCAGATAAACCCGGCCGCCATTTCCAAAAATGGTCTTTTCCCCAATCTACTCCTCCTCTGTTGTTCCTGTCTCCTCCAGTGTAACGACATAATCAAGATTCCTGTCATACATGTCGCTCAATTTAAAATTATCACGGTAAGTGCCACTGGTATCTCCGTTGACTGAGATCTGTACTTTACTGATCGTAGACAATTCTGTCAGGGAATCCACGATTGAATAAATGACAACTGCCTCATTTACCTGATAATCCTGATTTTTAAAGTTTTCATCCAGACTCACATAGCAGACACCATCCACCACTGATACATTGATCAGTTTCGTTCCTGCCGGGATTGCAGACTTCGCCCCCTCTGTCTGTGGTCCCTCCAGAAGCTGTTCCATGATCAGTTTTTCCATTGACACATTGCTGCTGTAATATACGTCACTTCTTGTCTCTTCTACCAGACCATCACCGGCTTCATTTGCAAAATAAAGTTTTAATGTCGTACACTGAATGGAATTAATCTGTTCCCCCGGATTCTCAATAAAGCTGTCCTGATTCATACTTCCGACAATATTGCCTCTGACATCCGTAAGTGGTGCGTCCGCCACATAAAATGATACGCAGTCCACCCCAGGAATCTGCGTCATTGTAAGAACAACTGCTGCCCGGCACAATACCTCCTCCACCTCTGCCATACTGCTGTAATCTGCATCAAAATGAATCGAAAGCATTACACCGTCAAGTGAATAATCGGTAACCTCCACCCCGTTTGGTATCGGTTTACGGTACTCAACATTGTCAGAATCCGAGCTTAACTTTGCTAAAAATTCTTCGATCAAACCTTGCGTATCGGAAGCCTGTGGCTCATAAGGAACATCTACGATTTTTGTTTTTTCTTTATTCAGATATTCAATATGATATTCACTGGCTACCTCATTGTTTCCACATCCTGTCAGCAAAATAACTGCCAGAATAAATCCTGACAACAGGATAATTATTTTTTTATCCATAATCTGACCTTTCATTTTCAATAGATCCAATCTGTTATGAAATATAGTTGAGCGGAATACGAACATTAAAGATCGTTCCCTCTCCCTCTGTACTGAATACCTTGATCGCACCACGATGCATCAGCACTGCATTTCGCGTTATGGCAAGACCAAGTCCTGTTCCACCGATCTCTCTGGAATGTGACTTGTCCACGCGGTAAAAACGTTCATAAATATGTTCTAAGGAATCTTCCGGTATTCCGATTCCGGAATCCTCAACTTTCAGATAAAAATACTGATGATCAGCATTCAGCGAAACATGTACCCAGCCATCTTCTTTGTTATACTTGATCGCATTTTCAATCAGGTTGGTAAAGGCAAGCGTGATCTTGACCTCATCGACATCAGCACTGACCGGTCGGAAACTCTCAAGCACAAGCTCCACTTTCTGCTTATCTGCGATCGGACGCAGGCGTTTTAAAATCTGCTCTAACAATTCATTAATATTAATATTCGTGATATTTAAATCCCCTGCTGCCTTGTCCATCTTGACCAGGGAAAGCAGATCATTGATAATCTTCGTCTCACGATCCACCTCGTTACCGATATCTCCCATAAACTCTTTATAAAGCTCTATCGGAGCATCCTCCATACTGTTGATGGAATCCGCCAGCACCTTCATGGAAGTAAGCGGTGTTTTTAATTCATGCGACACATTCGATACAAATTCCTGTCTCGAATCGTCTAACACCTTCATCCTTCCCAACATTTTATTAAACTTCTCACTGATCATTCTGGTTTCTGTATAATCATTGACAGAAAGTGCATCCTCTCCATAACCTGTCTGAATCTCATCGATCGATTTTGACATCTTATGAAATGGTTTCACCATCTGCCCTGCAATGATCACACTCGCAAAAACAACCGTAAAAATACAGATCAATTCAATAATCCTTGTATTGGTTGCAAGATATTCTAAATTCAGACTGATTGTGTCCGTCGATACACTTACCATCATGACACCGATCACCTGTCTGCTTTCGTTTTCCTGATCTGTGCGCACAAGTGGTATCGTCATCTCAATATAACGATATTTCGAATCATATTTTGTAATCTCTTCTCCATAAAAACTCTTAATGACTTCCTCTGAAATGATCGTCTTTTTTTCATCGAGCTTATAAGTATCTTTCACTACCTGAAACGTGTCGCTGATGATCATGACACGTCCGTCATAAATAGTAGAAAGCTGCTCTAACTGCGCATTGATAGTAGGAGAACCGGAATTTTCCAGATAATCATTTGACACGATCTGATTTGCTAAAATTTTCGCCTGACTTAAGATTTCACTGGTTCGAAGTGAAACAGCCCTGTTTTCATATGAATTCAGCATCCCAATCCGTAACAGAACACACGGTATCACACCTATAAGAATAAGTAAAAGAATCAGCCTGAATCTCAGGCTGTTCAGAAAATCGGTAAATTTTTTTAATTTCGTCATGGCTGCACCTTACTAATTCTGAGAATAATAATATCCAACACCCCATTTGGTATGCACATACTTCGGCTCACTCGGATTACTCTCGATCTTTTCTCTCAGACGTCTCACATGAACATCCACTGTACGCACATCTCCCGGATATTCGTATCCCCACACAAGATTCAAAAGGTTCTCCCTGCCGTAGACTTTGTTTGGGTTATTGACAAGAAGTTCTAACAGATCAAACTCTTTTGCAGTAAGATTCACTTCTTTTCCTAAAATAAAGAGTCTCCTACTCTCACAGTCTAATTTCAGATCTCCCGCTTCTATGACTTTGCTGTCCTCTTTTTTCGGCTGACTTGCTGCTGTACGCCGCATGATCGCCTTAATTCTTGCTTTTACTTCAAGGATATTAAATGGTTTTGTGATATAATCATCTGCGCCATACTCCAGACCTAAGATCTTATCCATGTCATCTCCCTTTGCGGTAAGCATGACGATCGGCATATTAGAAAACTCCCTGATGTGCTGGCATACTTCAAATCCGTCCATCTTCGGAAGCATGATATCAAGCAGCACCATATCATAAGCATTTTCGGTTGCCATTTTTAATGCTTCTTCCCCGTCATATGCGCAGTCTACTTCCATTCCGTCCTGTTCAAGGCTGAACCGGATACCCTTTACAATTAACTTTTCATCATCTACAACAAGAACCTTTTTTGCCATTTTACTTCACCTTTATATTATCTTTTATTCGATTATAAACGCCCTCTTTGATTCCCTCTACCTGCTTGATCTCCTCTATAGAAGAAAAAGCACCATTCTTCTCGCGGTAACGGACAATACTGTCCGCTTTTGCCTGACCAATTCCGGGAAGCGTCATGAGTTCTGCCACAGTTGCAAGATTCAGATCGATCCTGCCGTCTGAATCATTTGCTGTTTCTGCTTTCACGTCATTCTCTGCCCCTTCCCCTGCTTCTTCATCACCAGCCTGCGCTGCCTCTTCCTGTGTCAGGATGCGTATCATCTCTCCGTCCTCAATCTGACGTGCCTGATTGACAGACTCTTCTGCCGCATCCTCCCTCAGACCACCGGCAGCTTCAACCACCTCATAGAGTCTTGCATTCTGTTCCACTTCATAAACACCTGGCACATTTACAGCTCCACATATATACACAAAGCGTTTTTTATCAGCCCCTGCCGTCTGTGTATCATCCGCGTTATTCTCTGTCATAATCTCTGTCGCCGCCACATCCTCGTTCTGCTGTGTTCCAGCCACAGATGTTTCTGTCTGAAAATAGACGTTTTCTCTTTCTCCACATGCTGCTGCCAACAGGCAGAAACATGAAAAACATAGTACTTTTATAATTTTTTTAATCATAAGCATCTCCTTCTCTTATATTAGAAGGAGTCCTCAATGCCCACTCTCTATATTTTAACGAAATTTTTCATTTATTACAAGAGTGTATAAAATTTATTTCATTTATTTTTATAAAATTTAAAAATACTCGGCAATTTTTTCCTTTAAACCTACCCAGAAGTCTTTTGCATCCTGGGAATCCGGCAGTAAAATGGCATCCTCATATGCCTGATATGCAGTTTTTTCCGCATCAGACGCATTTTGCGATAAAAATACGGAATAATGACCACTCATATCATGCAGCACGTCTGCAAGCTGTACAGTCACAAACTCTGCAAAATCTGCTGCATCGGACGCATTCTTTGAAAAATCATTAACAACCAGCATATCCGTAGATGCACATGCAACAGATGGAAGTTCCTCATTCAATGCCGGAATCTCCATCACAGAATAAGATATATCATCTAATTTTTGCAGGGAATCTGTGTTCACAAATGCACAGAGTGTTTTTCCATCTTTAAAATGTTCTAATATACTGTCCATGGAAACTGTATTGATATCCAGGGAAAATGAGCCAAGAATCGTCTCAAAATACTCAAGATCTTTCTGATACAAATCCTCATCATAGGTTACATTCATCATTTCCGGTGCTGTTTTTTCAAATGTCACGCTGTTGCCAATGAATGGGAAATCATAAAATGCATCATTTACATCCCACTCCAATAGGTATTCCACATTTTCACCCGGTTCATTCTCATTCGAATAATCAATAATTGCCTGCAGTGATTCCGGCCGATTTTCAAAATATCCATTCTGATAAACAAACACATTTGCATCATAACTGAGCGGATATCCCAGCAGCTTTTCTTCGTAAGAGGAAGCCTCCAATGCCTTTTGTGATGCACCTTCATATGCTTTTTGTGTCTCATTTAATGCGGCAAGTCCATATAAATATGCCTCCTCAAGTCCGTCACCATTCAGCAGATAAACATCCGGATAATCCTCTCCTTTTATGGTGTCATCATAGATCATTCCGATATAATCTAATGTATCCTGACATTTAAAAACTGCCTTAACACCGGTCTTTGCAAAATACTGTCTTGCTGCATATTCAAAGAAATCCATATAAGATGCATCCTCATACCACACCGTCAGATCTGTTTCTGCGGCATCATATGGATCTGTTTCTGCACCCGGCTGTTGTTCTTCTGCATTCGTCTGTTTTTCCGGCAAACGAAATGCCGCTTCTTTTTCAGGCTGTTTTGAAACGACACCAGCCATAATGGCTGCTCCTGCACATACCACTATGGCTGCAATTACACTTCTTTTCTGTACATTCTTCATAATCTCTTTCCTATTCCTCATTTTACGACAATAGACTGCACACATCCGTGTGCAGTCTTATTTTCATCCATTCATCAATCATGCAGACAGGTCAGCTATTCCATGATCCTTACATCTGATCCAGGGCTTTTTTCAGTTTTCCGATCATCTCATCTACATGTTTCTTCTCAATGATAAGAGGCGGTACAAAACGAAGTACATCCGCCCCCGCCGTAATCACGATCAGACCTTCCTCAAGTGCTTTTGCGGCGATCTGTCCGACCGGTTTTTCGGATACAACGCCCTGCATCAGTCCAAGTCCTCTGCGTGCCGTTAAAAAATCATAAGAATCAACCAGTTCATCTAATTTTTCTTCCAGATATGGTGCGATCTCTTTGACATGATCCGTGATATGGTCGCGCTCCATCATCTCAAGCACCTTGTCAACTGCAGCCCCTACAAATGGATTTCCACCATAAGTTGTTCCATGATCGCCCGGTTTTAAGGACTTTTCTGCTACTCTCTCTGTCATCATGAATGCTCCGACCGGTACACCGCAGCCAAGGGCTTTTGCACTTGTCATGATATCCGGTTTCACACCATAATGCTGCCATGCAAACATTTCTCCTGTTCGTCCCATACCACACTGGATCTCATCTAATATCAGTAAAATATCATGCTCATCACAAAGGCTTCTTACACCTTCCATAAACTCTTTCGTCGCCGGATAAATACCGCCCTCACCCTGTACTGTTTCAAACAGGATCGCACAGGTTTTATCCGTGATCAGCTTTTTCACACTGTCGAGATCATTGTAATCTGCAAATTTCACACCCGGCATCAGTGGTTCAAACGGTTCCTGGTAATGTTTATTGCCGGTGACGGAAAGCGCTCCGATGCTTCTTCCATGGAAAGAATGATTCATTGCAATGATCTCATGACCTGCATGACCATCTCTCGTATAGGCATATTTTTTTGCAGCCTTGATCGCACCTTCGATTGCTTCTGTGCCACTGTTAGTAAAGAATACACGGTCCATACCGCTTGCCTTTTTTACCCGCTCTGCTGCATGGATGATCGGCACATTATAATAAAGATTTGACGTATGCATAAGTTTATCGATCTGTGTTTTTAATGCATCCCCATACTCTTTATTACCATATCCGAATGCCTGCACAGCAATACCTGCCGCGAAATCCAGATATTCTTTGCCATCTGTATCGTACAGATACACTCCCTCTCCATGGTCTAATACCAATGAAAACCGGTTATATGTATGGAGGATATTCTCCTCTGCTTCACTTATATATCCTTCTTTATTCATGATAAAACTTCGTCTCCTTATCTCCTAATATAGCAGTTCCTATTCCGCGGTTTGTAAAGATTTCAAGAAGCAGGCAGTGTGCGATACGTCCATCTAAGATATGGACTCTTGAAACACCGTTCTCGATTGCATCAATACAGTTATTTAACTTCGGAAGCATGCCGCCACCGATAAATCCATCCCCGATCAATTCTCTTGCTTCTGATACACGAAGTTCAGAGATCAGGGTATCTTTATCTTCCGGATCTTTGTAAACACCCTCTATATCGGTTAAAAATGCCAGTTTTTCAGCTTTTACTGCTTTTGCGATCGCACATGCAGCATCATCCGCATTGATATTGTAGCTGTTGTATTCTGCATCCATTCCGACCGGACAGATGATCGGCAGGAAATCTTTTTCTAACAAATCATATAAGATCTGCGGTTTTACCTCAGTGATTTCACCAACGTAACCGATATCCTCACCGTTTGAATATTTCTTCTCTACTTTTAAAAGTCCACCATCTTTTCCACTGATACCGACCGCATTTACTCCAAGTTCCTGTACCAGTGTCACAAGTGACTTATTGACTTTGTTTAGCACCATCTCAGCGATCTCCATGGTCGCTTCGTCTGTTTTGCGCAGTCCGTTGACAAATACAGGCTCCATACCGACTTTTCCGACCCACTTGCTGATCTCTTTTCCACCGCCGTGTACAATAATTGGTTTAAATCCAACCAGTTTTAACAGGGTAACATCCTGGATGACATGTTTTTTTAATTCTTCATCTACCATGGCGCTTCCACCATATTTTACCACAATGATCTTACGGTTAAAACGCTGTATGTAAGGGAGCGCTTCAATGAGCACTTCGGCTTTCTGCAAAATTTCTTTCATATTGTTATTTTCTTCCATTGCTTTGGTTCTCCTCTATAAAATGTTGATATTGCAGTGCGAAACTCTATCCATATTTTGTTTGCTGTGACCACCTGCCAGATAAAATGAAGGCACGCCTTTTTATGAACGGTAGTCGGCGTTGATTTTTACATAGTCGTAAGTCAGATCGCAGCCCCAGGCGGTAGCTTCTGCATCTCCCATTTTGATGTCGGCGATGGCGGTGACTGCCGGCTCGGATAAGATTTTGGTCGCTTCTTCTTCGCTGTAATCGACGGCGACACCGTCTTTGATGATCTGCATTTTTCCTGCGGCACTCTCAAAGAATAAGTCTACTTTTTCCGGATCAAACTGTGCACCAGAGTAGCCCATGGCACAGAGGATTCTGCCCCAGTTTGCATCATGTCCATAGATAGCTGCCTTGGTAAGGCTTGATGTGATGACGGATTTGCTTAAGATCTTTGCCTGTTCTTTTGTCTCAGCTCCGACTACTTTCACTTCAAACAATGCAGTTGCACCTTCTCCGTCTCCTGCCATCTGTTTTGCAAGTGTCTCGTTGACAAAACGGAGTGCTTTTGTAAATGTCTCATAATCCGCATTTTTCTCTGTGATCTTTGTATTTTCTGCCGTTCCGTTTGCCAGCAGAAGACAGGTGTCATTTGTGGATGTATCGCCATCTACAGAGATCATGTTATAGGTATCTTCCACGTCCGCTTTTAATGCTTCTAATAACAACTCCTGTGAAATCGCAGCATCCGTTGTCACAAAACTTAACATGGTACACATATTCGGATGGATCATGCCGGAACCTTTGCACATGCCGCCGATCGTGACCGTCTTACCGGAAAGTTCGATCTCAACTGCCACTTCTTTCTCATGCGTATCCGTTGTCATGATCGCAAGTGCAGCTTTATGTCCGCTTTCGATATCGCCATTTAATTGTGGAACCATCGTTTCAACTCCCGCACAGATACGTTCGATTGGAAGCTGCATACCAATGACTCCGGTTGATGCCACAAGTACCTCATCCGTCGGGATATGAAGCAGATTGTTTACTTTTTCTGCGGTTGCTTTACAGTAGCCCATTCCCTCTTCTCCGGTACATGCATTTGCGATACCTGCATTGACAACAACTGCCTGCGCCATTTTGCTGTCATAGACTACATGCTGATCCCATTTTACCGGAGCGGCCTTTACAATATTTGTGGTAAATGTACCTGCCACTGCACACGGAACCTCGCTGTAGATCATTGCCATATCTGTTCTGTCTTTATATTTGATTCCTGCTGCTGTGCTTGCTGCTTTGAATCCTTTTGCTGCGGTAACTCCGCCTTTGATCTGTTTCATCGTTTCCTCCATTCCTGCACTGCTTTCTAATGCAGACAAAGTTTTCTTTTGCATCTCAAGTTTGTGCGTAGCTCAAATCCTGCGTGTGAAAATTGTATTTTTACGGATTAAATACCGTCTGGTTTTCTTCATTTGTGACATATTCATAATAATTAACATCCTCACGGAATGTCCATCCCATCCCCTGCCAGAAATGATTTCCAACATCATTTTTTTTGAAGGCGATCAGATTTACTTTATTGACATGTTCACGTTTTAAAGCTGCAAGACAGGCCTCCACCATCTTTTGTCCAATGCCCTGCTTTCTGTAATCTTCGTGAACGCAGACATGATATAAACATCCGCGTCTTCCATCATGACCACACAGAATCGCACCGACGATCCTTCCATTTTCGCACGCCACCATGCTGGTAGTCGGATTACGTCTGATAAAACGTTCCACACCTTCTTTCGAATCGTCAATGCTCCGGATTCCAAACCCATGGATTCCCATCCACAGCGCATGTACCTCCTCAAAATCCTCCATTGTCATCTCACGGATATTTACCTTGTTCTCTTCCATGTCTTTTATTCCTCTTCTAGCATAACTGTCTCATCCAGTTATTTTTTACCACATAAAATTGTAGTCACAGACTCCAATGTAATCGTCCATCCACTTTATGGGAACATCGGAACCATATTTAAGCCTTCTGCCTCATCAAAACCAAATAACAGGTTCATGTTCTGTACCGCCTGACCTGCTGCACCTTTTACCAGATTATCAAGTGCTCCCATCATCACGATACGGCCGGTTCTCTCATCAATCTTAAAGTTGACATCCACATAGTTGCTGCCCTCTACCCATTTGGTCTCCGGGCAGACATCTTTCTCAAGTACACGGACAAATTTTTCTTTCGCATAATATTTATCATAGACTGCTTTTATTTCTTCATAAGAAGGAAGGCTGCCATCTGCTTTTTTCACCAGTGTCGCATACTCTGTTGCAAGAATACCACGGTTCATCGGAACCAGATGCGGTGTAAAATTAACAACGATCTCTTTTCCTGCCGCATAGCCAAGCTGTTCCTCGATCTCCGGTGTATGACGGTGATTTGTCACTCCATATGCTTTCATGTTTTCATTAACTTCACAGAACAGATTTGGCAGTTTCGCGCCACGCCCTGCACCGGAAGTTCCTGATTTTGCATCAATGATCAGCGTATTAGGATCGATCATGCCCTCTTTTACAAGCGGGTACGCTGTCAGAATAGAGCAGGTGGTATAACAGCCCGGATTTGCAATCAATCTTGCTCCTTTTACTTTATCACGGTTGATCTCACAGAGTCCATAAACAGCTTCTTCAATAAACTGCGGACTCTTGTGCTCAATCTTGTACCATTTCTCATAAACAGATACATCCTTGATTCTGAAATCAGCACTCAAATCTATGATCTTTACCTTATTTAATATATCTTCTGTCAGCACCCCTGCTAAAAATCCCTGCGGAGTTGCTGTAAAGATCACTTCCACCTGGCTTGCAAGTTCATCCATGTTATCGTCTAAGCACACATCATCCACGATCTCAAACATGTTCTGATAAACTTCTGCATATTTTTTATCTATGTAACTGCGGGATCCATACCATTTGATCTCCACTTCTTTATGTCCCATTAAAATACGAACCAGTTCATTTCCTGCATAACCGGTTGCTCCGATAATTCCTGCTCTTATCATTTTTTCGTCCTTTCTGCTTATCCTTATTTTATATGCCTTTTAAAATTTCTTATCTGTCATTGTATACAGGCATACCTGCATAAGCATCTTTCTTCCTATATTAATACACCTCATCGCAGTCGTAAAGTATCTTTTTTCATACGCTGTTTGATATTGCATAATTATACATTCGTTTTATTTTTTATGCAATACCATTTTTTATCTTTTTTCTTTAGCATACTATATATTAAGCCTTTTTCTGCATTTTGTATAATCTTTATGCATTTTTATGAATAATGAATGTATATTTTTTCACTTGCGTTTCTATATTTTTTGTTGTATATTGTTTTTAGTCAATGATCCGGAAACAAATGGATCAAATATACATAACAGAAAGGGCTGTATCACATGAAGGAAAAAGTTATTTTAGCGTACTCCGGCGGACTTGATACCACCGCCATTATTCCATGGTTAAAGGAAAATTATGATTACGAAGTTATTTGCTGCTGTATCGACTGTGGTCAGGAAGAAGAATTAGACGGTCTTGAAGAAAGAGCTATCTCCTGTGGAGCTTCCAAATTATACATTGTAGATATCATCGACGAGTTCTGTGATGATTACATTATGCCATGTGTTCAGGCAAATGCCATTTACGAGAACAAATATTTACTTGGAACCTCTATGGCACGTCCTCTGATCGCTAAGAAATTAGTTGAAGTTGCAAGAAAAGAAGGCGCTACTGCAATCTGCCACGGTGCTACCGGTAAAGGAAATGATCAGATCCGTTTCGAGCTTGGCATCAAAGCACTTGCTCCTGACTTAAAGATCATCGCTGCATGGAGAGATCCGAAGTGGACTATGGATTCCCGTGAATCAGAGATCGAATACTGCAAAGCACACGGCATTCATCTTCCATTCTCTGCCGACACAAGCTACAGCCGTGACCGTAACATCTGGCACATCAGCCATGAAGGTCTTGAATTAGAGGATCCTGCATGCGAGCCTAACTACGACCACCTTTTAGTTCTCGGTGTTTCCCCGGAAAAAGCTCCGGAAGAAGGCGAATATGTAACTATGACATTTGAGAAAGGTGTTCCGACTTCCGTAAACGGAAAAGAGATGAAGGTTTCCGATATCATCCGTGAATTAAACCGTCTCGGCGGCAAACATGGTGTCGGCATCATTGATATCGTTGAGAACCGTGTTGTTGGTATGAAATCCCGCGGTGTATACGAAACTCCTGGCGGAACGATCTTAATGGAAGCTCATCAGCAGTTAGAGGAGCTTGTTTTAGACCGTGCTACCATGGAAGTTAAAAAAGATATGGGAAACAAACTTGCCCAGATCGTTTACGAAGGAAAATGGTTCACACCTTTATGTGATGCAGTCAGAGCTTTCGTTACTTCCACACAGGAATATGTAACCGGTGAAGTAAAATTCAAATTATACAAAGGCAACATCATCAAAGCCGGAACTACTTCAAAATATTCTCTGTACAGTGAGTCACTCGCAAGTTTCACAACCGGTGATCTTTATGACCATCATGATGCTTCCGGATTTATCACACTGTTCGGACTTCCATTAAAAGTTCGTGCTATGAAAATGCAGGAGATCGGCGAGAAAAACAAATACGAGGATTAATCAGAAATTCTGATTTCAATTCAGACAGTTCATGATCTGAGATCAAAAAACAGGAGCCCGCAAGGACTCCTGTTTTTGTATTATTTACCAAGTGCTTCTTCTAACAGTCTTGCAAAATACTCTGCCGCCGGTGCAAGTGCAGCCTCATCCGCATAAAATTGTGGATGATGGTTTGGATAACCAACCCCTGTCCCGACATTGATAAAACATCCCGGTATCTTTTCCAGATAAAATGCGAAATCCTCTCCACCTGTTGAATTTCGCTGTGGAACAACCTCATAGCCACATTCTTTTGCCACATCTTCTGCAAACGCACTCCATGTTTCCTCATTGACTGTCGCAGGAGGTCCCGGATACCATAGTAATTCTGCCTTCGCACCATACGCTGCGGCTGTGTTTTCTGCAATCCCGCGCATGCGTTTTTCTATAAAAACACGATCCTCTTTGTCCATGGAACGAACTGTTCCCTCTAATTCCACTTTATCCGGAATCACATTCCAGGTATTACCGCCATGAATCCTTGTCACACTGACCACCCCCGTATGAAACGGATTTAAGTTTCTGCCGACAATGCTCTGCAATGCCTGTATCACAGATGCCGCCACAAGTATCGTGTCCACTCCCTCATCCGGATGACCGCCATGGCAGCCTGTACCCGTAATATTTAATTCAAACCGGTCTACCGCCGCCATAACACTTCCGGCACGGATTCCAAGTGTGCCAACCGGAAGATATGCTGCTGTGTGCAGACCAAAAATCGCCTCCACATCAGAAAGTATCCCTGTCTGTAGAACCGTCTCTGCTCCATGTGACGACTCCTCTGCAGGCTGGAACAGAATTTTTACATTTCCATGCAGTTTCTCTTTTCGCTCCTGCAAGAGTAATGCTGTTCCAAGCACTGCTGCCGTATGGAAATCATGTCCGCAGGCATGCATCTTTCCCGGAATTTCTGACTTATAAGGCAGCTCTGTCTCCTCCATGATCGGCAGTGCATCAATGTCACAACGCAATCCATATGTTTTTCCCGGTTGTGCGCCTCGTATTATGGCAACCACGCCGGTTTTTAATGGTGTCTGTAAAATTTCGATTCCTGCTGCATGAAGTTCTCTTTTGATCCGCTCCGTCGTCTCATATTCCTCATAGGATAGCTCTGGGTGACTGTGAAGTTCCTCAAAGAAATCCGTAAGTTTCTGCTCTAATACTTTCTGTTCCATATACTTCTCCATTCTGCTTTTCTGCATAATATAATATCATAAGCCGCCCGGCAAATGCTGGTTTGTTGAGGCATGCGTCACTCCGCCCCAACCTGAATCAGGCATACTAATTTCACTCTGATTATTATCAGAGTGAAATCGCTTTCTTATTTTCGGACAACGGAAACAAAACAGTCCCGGCTTGATGCAATTTGCCAATCGTAACCCTCCAGAACCACCCTACACAGGGAAGCTCATGATCCATGGGCACCTATCTGCGCCCACCAGACGGATCAAATGCATCACGCAGTGCATCCCCAACAAAGTTGATGGAAATAACCAGCACAACGATCATGATCCCCGGAGGCAGCCAGAGCCAAGGCTGTGACGTCAGTACCGTAATAGACTGTGCTCCGTTTAGCATATTTCCAAGGCTTGCCATCGGAGGCTGCACACCCATGCCAAGGAAACTTAACGCCGCCTCATCTAACATGGAGATTGCCATAACAGAAGTTGCATATACGAGGATCGGCGCAACCGTATTTGGCAAAATCTCGGAAAACAGGATATGACGAAGCGGCATGCCTGCCACTACATTTCCTTTGACAAAATTTGTTTCACGTAAGCTGAGCACATTTCCACGTACCAGTCTTGCTACCCCAGGCCAGTCTACAAATCCCAGAATCAGAATAATACTCCACAATCCCGGTTTAAAGATCGCTGCTGCAACAAGCACCAGAAGGATATAAGGAAAAGACATGACCATATCCGTAAAACGCATCAGTATCATATCTGCCACTCCGCCAAAATATCCCGCGATCAGGCCAAGTACCACACCAATCACCGTCGATATGGCTGTAGCAAGGATTCCCACAAGCAGTGATATCCTTGTTGCATATAAAAGCCTGCTGAATACGTCCCTGCCGATCTGATCTGTTCCAAGAATAAACTCTTTACACGGTGCTCCACTAAACGTTCCGACAATTGCATCCGGATCATAAGGCGCAACAACCGGTGCAAACAATGCCGCCAGTCCGACAACAACCAGTATCACAAGGCTGATTTTTGCAAGATGATGTGCACGGAAACGACGCAGCACCATCTGCATATATGTTTCATTTAAGTTTTCTTTTTTCTTTTTTATCATACAAATTCAACCTCTTTACTGAAGTTTTATCGTCGGATCTACTACCGCATATAAAATATCCGTCAGAAGATTACCGAGCAGTACAACGATCGCTGAGAGCAGACAGACTCCCATAATAACCGGATAATCACGGTTTGTGATCGCACTCATCGTCATAAGACCAAGTCCCGGCCAGGAAAATACCTGCTCCACAATAATAGAACCTCCAAACAATACCGGTATTTCCATTCCAATGACCGTCACGATCGGAACTAAGGCATTGCGCAGTGCATGTTTATTGATGACAAGAAAATGTCCGATTCCCTTTGCCCGTGCTGTACGCAGATAATCCTGCTGTAAGATTTCAAGCACTGCACTGCGGATATAGCGGATATTTGTTCCTGCCATGGACACCGCAAGGACAATGACCGGCATAACCATATGTGCCGCCACATCTGCTGCACCACCGGACGTGCCAAGCGTTGTCATTCCACCGGAAGGCAGCCAGCCCAATTTGACTGTAAACAGATAGATGAGAAGCATGGCAAGGAAAAATCCCGGAATACTGCTGCCAAGAAATGATAATGTCACTACCGTATAATCACCTTTTGAATACTGATGGATTGCACTGTAAATTCCTGACGGAACAGCAAGAAATATACTGACAAACAGTGATATCCCCATCAAAAGCAATGTTGGTCCCAGATGGCTTGCGATCATATCTGCAACAGGCTGGTAATTTTTAATGGAATATCCCATATTCCCATGCAGAAGCTGTCCCAGCCACACAAAATACTGCACATAAAATGGTTTGTCGAGTCCAAGTGCTATTGCTTTTGCCTGTACTGCAGCTTCCGAAACACGCGGTCCCTGCAGCATTTCAAGCGGACTCCCCGCCATACACATGATCGCATAATCGATCACAGTAATACCGAGCAATACCGGAATCGCGATCAGGATACGTTTGATAATATATTTTGTCATATGATTCCTCATTTCCTGCACTTTTGCATCACTGCTTTTGTGCATCACCGCATTTTACGCATTTTCTGTCCCCTCATAATAAGGACATGCCACCAGATGATCCGGTTTTCCGGCAATCGGTAAAAGCACCGGCTCACTCAGCCGGCAGTCGTCTCTCGCATACGGACACCTCGGATGAAACCGGCATCCTTTTGGAGGATGCACCGCGGAAGCAACCTCGCCTTTTAAAACTGCAGGCTTTTCTTCCCGGCGTCCCGGATCTGCAACCGGTGCTGCATGTGTCAGCGCTTTTGTATACGGATGTGCAGGATGTAAGAACACTTCACTGGCATCTGCGATCTCAACGATCTTCCCAAGGTACATAACCGCGATCCTGTCACTCACGTAACGGACAGCTCCAAGACCATGCCCCACAAACAGGCTTGTCAGTCCCAGTTCATTTTGTAACTCACGGATCAGATTTAATATCTGTGCCTGTATCGACACATCAAGTGCACTGACCGGTTCATCACACACGATGAACTCCGGTTTTAATGACAACGCTTTTGCTATTCCAATACGCTGTCTCTGTCCACCCGAAAATTCATGCGGATATTTTAAAAGTGTGCTCTGGGGCAGTCCGACCATATCTAAAAGCTGTTTTATATCAGTGTCAATTGTTCTCTTATCCGAAATTCCATGATATAACATTGGCTGTGCCAAAATATCATAGATACGTTTCCGGGGATTTAAAGAGGAATAGGAATCCTGAAAGATCATCTGAAGACCGGTTCCTGCCTGTTTTCGTGCCTTTTTTTCATTGTGGGTAAGTGATTTTGCAGCGATTTTTTCTCCATGATAGTAAATCGCTCCGTCCGTCGGTGAAATCAGCCCGACTAAAAGCTGTCCGATCGTGGATTTTCCACATCCGGACTCTCCAACCAGACCAAGTGTCTCGCCCTTTTTTATTGAAAAATCAACACCGTCAACTGCCTGTACCTGACTGACAGTATGGGTAATGATACCACCTTTGATGTCATAATATTTTTTTAATTTTTCTACTCTGATCAGTTCTTTATCCATTCCATTTAACTCCTGCAAGCCTTATGGCAGCGTACAAAATGATCCTTTTCTATCTCTTTCATCTCCTGCTTTTCCACGCAGCCTTCTCCGGCAAATGCACAGCGGTCTGCAAACCGGCACCCTGTGATCTGGTCATAATTTTCCGGTACAATGCCCGAAATTGATGCAAGTGTCCTTCCACTCTCATCATAAATACCCGGAACCGTATCGAGCAGTGCTTTCGTATACGGATGTGCCGGATGATAAAAAAGATCTTTCACTGATGCCATCTCTATAATCTGTCCCGCATACATAACAAGCACACGATCCGCCACCTGCGCCACAAGTCCAATATCATGCGTGATCAGGAGCACTGACATCCCAATCTCTTTTTGCAGTTCTTTCATCAGCTCCATGATCTGAGCCTGAATCGTCACATCCAGCGCCGTTGTCGGTTCATCCGCAATGAGAAGTTTTGGATTGCAGCAAAGTGCCATCGCGATCACCACACGCTGACGCATCCCTCCGGATAACATATGCGGATATTTTTTCATTGCTGCACGCGCATCCGGCATCCCGACTTTCTCTAAAATCGTAACAGCCCTCTCTTTTGCTTCTTTTTTTGAAAGATGCAGATGGATGCGTATACTCTCCGTAATCTGACTTCCAATCGTAAACACCGGATTTAACGACGTTAAAGGGTCCTGAAAAACCATCGTCATCTGATTTCCGCGGATCATATCTAACTGCTTTTCATCCATATCCAGCAGATTTTTGTTTGTAAAGAGGACAGAGCCGTCAATAACAGCTCCGCCCTTTCCTAATAATCCCATTATAGACAGTGATGTCACACTCTTGCCACAGCCGGACTCACCAACGATACAAACCGTTTCTCCTTCTGCAACATCAAAACTGACATGATCCACACTGATCTTTTTTCCAAAATCTCCGGTAAACGCTGTCGTCAGATCATTTACCTGTAATAATTTTGACATTGATTTTCCCGTTCCTTATTTCGTAATTTCCCACTGTTCTACATTATTAAAGAAACCATACACACTTGGTGTGGCATTTACCAGACGTTTGTTAACACCCGCCTGCGCACTGACAATATAAGCAGAGAACATCGGCACATCTTCCTGCACTTTCTGATCCACTACTGAATAAAGACCTTTGATCTCATCAATATCACTTGTCGTCTGTGTCTTTGCAAGTGCTTCATTTACACTGTCATCTCCGTATCCGGTCCAGCTCTCCTCGCCACCTAAAAGCCATGCTACATCCGGGTATGGATCAACCGGCGCATAAGTATACTGTACCGCCAAAATATCATAATCATTTGTACCTGCTACAGACATCAGGGTTGCAAAATCCACTGTCTGCACTTCCACCTTAATACCAACTGCAGCCCACTGTGCCACAAACACATTTGCTGCATTTACGAATGCGCCGTCTCCGGAATTCACATAAAAACGTAAAGTCTGTGATCCGTCCCATCCGGCCTCTGCTAAAAGTTCTTTCGCTTTCTCCACATCCTGTTCTACCGGAACGATGCCATCATCATAAAAAGGACTTGCAGAAGAAAGAAACCCGTCTACAACTTCACCTTTTCCTTTTAAAAGCTGCTCTAAAACCATCTTACGGTCAATTGCATATAACATTGCCTGACGCACACGCACATCAGGAACATTCTTTGTCTGGATAAACACGGACTGGTTTGTTACCGGTTCTCCGTATACAACATTCACATTGGAAAGTCCTTCAATGCTGTCATAATCTTCCTGTGGGATAACACTCATTGTCGGCTGTGTAATGTCGATCTCCCCGGACTGTAATCCGGCATAAAGCTGACTGCCGCTTACGATCTTGATATTGAGTTTCGCGATCTTTGGTGCACCTTTCCAGTAATTTTCATTCGCTTTATAAGAAATATAATGATCGACATCAAAATCCGTCACCATATATGGTCCGCTGACCACATCCGGATGATTAAACCAGTCAGCCGTCTTTAATTCTTCCTCACTGTACTGCTCGATCACATGTTTTGGAAGTGTCATCAGATAACGTGCATAGGAATTTTCAAATGTGGTTAATGACATCTCATCTTTTGTAGTAAACTGTACTGTTGCATCATCAATCGCTTTGATACCGTCGATACTCTCCGCTCCCTCTTCCGTAAAACCGTCATCTCCGACACCTTCAAACACATAATACATCATGGAGGTATTTCCAATAACCGGGGAAGTCAGACGAAGTGCTGTATATACCACATCATCTGCAGTGATCTTCTCGCCATCTGACCAGGTTGCTTTCTCATCGATATGCACGATAAAATTTTTATTATCTTCCGTTGTGACAGAATCAGCGATCTCACCTTCAAATTCCAGTTTGGAATTTAATTCCACCAGTGGAAGAAACATCAGGCTGGTCGCATATTTATTGATCTCACCGCCATCCATCAAAAGCGGATTTAATGTTCCAAGTGTATCCGTAACACCAATGTTTACAATATCATCTGAAACTTCTGCCACCTCTGTTGCTGCAGCATTTTCCCCCTGCGGCTGACTGCCTGTATTGCCGCCAGAAGTCCCGCATCCAACAGCAGTAATCCCCATCGCAGCCGTAAGCATAAGCGCCGACAGGACTTTTTTCCATCTTCTTTCTTTTCTCATAATTTCCTCACTTTCTGACAAAAAACTGTATTATGCCCGCTTCTCGCACATAAACCAGTACTTTCTGCACATTATTACTAGTAATCCACTAGGAATTAGGTAAATTATATTTTTTCTTTTTTAAATTGTCAATCATTTTTTCAGAATATCCAGGTGTCAAAAGGTGATTCACAACTTAGCATCTTTCAGATTGACAAAAAAATTACGGCTGATTATAGTATTCCTTAGAATAAAGAAAAGAGGCAATACACATGAAAAACCTGTTAATCTATCAATCCACTGAATATGACTGTGGTCCGACCACCTTGACAAATGCAATCCGATATCTGTTTGACCGTGAAGAAATTTATCCTGATATTGTCAAATATATTATGCTCTATTGTCTCGATTCTTATAATGAAGCCGGTGAGGTAGGAAAACGCGGTACTTCCGCATCTGCCATGATGTTTTTAAGCAACTGGCTTACCCAGTTTGGACAAGTGAAAAATTTTCCTATTTCCTGCAATTTTCTATCTAAAAAAGATGTCGTATTATCCCAAAACAGCCATATTATCGGTGCCCTGCAGCAGGGTGGTGCTGTTTTGCTCCGTGTCTACTTAGAAGTACCGCATTATATTCTGCTGACTGGCGTTTCGGACAATGATATTTATGTGTTTGATCCATATTATGAAGAGATAGATGACCCTGAACTCGACAAAGAATTCTTTGAAGATGGCATCACCTTTATCACCGATCAGCCAAAGCGTGCCAACCGCATGATTTCAATCGACAGGCTTTCTAGTACCGGTGTCGGCTTTTATGAAATGGGACCATATGAGGAACGTGAGGCTGTGATCCTGTTCAACACAAATACCAGGAAAACGCCCGAAAACAGTATTGAATACATCATATAATTGTATCTAATATCAAAAGTCCTTTCCGGATCTCATCTTCACACAGTCTTCCATAACCAAGTAAAAGAATCGGTTTGTCCGGTGCAGTTCCGGCAGATCCGATTTTTTCACTTTCTATGGAATACTTGCTGTATTTTGTATTCTCATATCCATTCGAAGCCATTTCCGGAACAACGTATTCACTGATTCCATAGATACGTATTCCCTGCTTTCCTGCAAGGTCACATATCTCCGCTTCTTTTTTTTCTGTACGTATCTGCACCAGAACATGCAGTCCTGCATGATCTCCGTAAACTTTTTCCACCCAATTTCTCTTTTTTAATTCCGCAAGGAGGAAATCATGTTTTGCACGGTAAATTCCTCTCATCTTATTCAGATGACGTTCAAAATGTCCCTCTTCAATAAACGCACGCAATACCTCCTGCTGGATTTTAGGAACAGTCGCAGAGTAAAATCCACATTTTTCATGATAACGATTTAACAATTCCGGCGGAAGCACCATATAACTGATTCGAAGTGACGGTGCAATGCTCTTAGAAAAAGTTCCAATATAAATAACCTTATCAAAATGATCCACACTCTGCAGGGACGGGATCGGCTTTCCACGATACCTGTATTCACTGTCGTGATCATCTTCGATCAGATACCTGTTTTCTTTTTCAGAAGCCCATTTCAGCAGCTCCAGTCTCTGCTTTAACGGCATGACCGTTCCAAGCGGAAACTGATGGGAAGGCATAATGTAGACAATATCCGGATCATATTTTCTGACTTTCCAGGGATCTATTCCATCTTCTTCCACGGTAACCGGTGACATCTGGTATCCCATATTTAAAAATGTATGATATGCCTGCAGATAAGTCGGATTCTCCATCAGGACACGCTTATTTCTGCCCAAAATCTGTGTCAGTAAGATCTCAAGATATTCATTTCCGGCTCCGATAATCAACTGATCCGGCTCACAGTTAACCCCTCTCGCCTGATGAAGATAAGCCGCAATCGCCTTTCTAAGTCCATAATCTCCCTGTCCATCTCCGGATAAAAGCAATTCCTCCCGGTCATCTAACAGCACATTTTTATTTAATTTTCTCCACACATTATATGGAAAATGTTCGGTATCGATCGCATATGGTGAGAAGTCAATGATATCTTCCCCCATTTTCTCTTTCTGTCCCTTTTTCCCAAATGGAGCTATATCTTTTGATCCATTTTCTGCATGACCAAATTCATATAATTCCGTAATATCGCATACAAAAAAACCCCTGCAAGGTTCTGCTTTGATGTATCCCTCTGCCAGGAGCTGTTCATATGCCATTTCCACGGTACTTCTGCTTACAGACAAATGTTTTGACAAAAGTCTTGTTGATGGAAGTTTTTCCCCGACGGGAATCTTTCCCGCAATGACATCCCGTTTGATATACTCATATATTTTCTCATAGAGGGGAGCTTTCGCTCCCCCCTGTAGATCAATCATTATTTCAATCATTATAATTTTGCCTATTTGCTTTTTTTGATTTCTGCAACGATCTTTTCTTTTAAATCATATGCGCGGTCTTTCATCTTCTTTGATGCGGAAGGCGCAGCCTGAATCCTTGAAATACACTTAGATGCCACATCATATTTTTTAAAATGATATGCCATTGCTGCAAGAAGATAATCTACGGTACACTGATCCATTCCACACATCGGGAACATCTCTGTAGACATTGCTTTCATAAAGCCTTCATATGCCTGCTGGTAAAATGCTTCTTCCTGCTCTTTTACCTCTTTTTTCTTCCCTAATGTTTCAGGATCAGTTCCTTTTAACTCTTCCCCTTTTCCACGATACAGCCAGGAAAGTTTCAGACAGGTATATGCTTTCTCACTCGTCTTTCCTTTTTTCACGATCGTGTTAAACAGTGCCAGTTTATAACGCTCAATCGCCTGGTCATAGTCTAAAACCATTGGTTCATCAGAACCACTTGGTTTGAAGTTCGCACAAACCTGTTCTTTGACCAGTTTGATCTGTCCTGATGTTACATGCTCAAAATAGCGGTTCATCGCTGTATATCCGCAATACGGGCAGGATGCCACATCATATTTTAATGTATCAATATATTCAAAACGTGGACGCAGATCCAGATCCGGCTCTAATCGTTTGATTCGTCCGTTTTTAATCATTTTGGTCTTAAATACCTTATCACATACAGTACAGCGGATCGCTTTGTCTAACAGAAAACTGTCTTCTGTCGGAGCAGCTTCTGTTTTTCCTCCATTAGCAGATGCTGCCGGCTTTTTCTCTTCTTCAAACAGATCCGTTGTGTTATCCGCTTTGATACCAAATTTTTCCAATCCTGCAAATAAATTCATATGTATTTCATATCCTTTCCTGATACGCCCGTTTCCGGGTGCAAATACACCATCCCGGTGCAGCTAATGCTTATGCATTAGGTAATTTAAATGAGCTCTTTAATGACACAATTCTGTTAAATACCAGATGATCTGCGGTTGAATCCTTTGCATCCACACAGAAAAATCCCTGTCTTACAAACTGGAAACTGTCATATGCTTTTGCATCTTTTAAGTTTTCCTCAACAACACAGTTTTTCAAAATCGTAAGGGAATTCGGATTCAGATTCAGACTTCCGTCTTCATTATACACGCCTTTTTCCTCATCCACAATATTTTCATAGAGACGGATTTCAGCCGGAACTGCCTGTGCTGCCGATACCCACTGGATCGTTCCTTTTACTTTACGTCCGTCCGGGCTGTTTCCACCTTTTGAAGCCGGATCGTAAGTACAGTGTATCTCAGTTACCACTCCATTTTCATCTTTCACAAAACTGTTGCATGTCACGAAATATGCATTCATCAGGCGCACTTCGTTGCCTGGGAACATACGGAAATATTTCTTTGGCGGCTCCTCCATAAAATCTTCACGGTCAATATAAAGTTCGCGTGAAAATGGAACTTTACGCACACCAAGTTCCTCGTTCTCAAGGTTATTAACTACCTCAAGATACTCTGTCTCTCCCTCCGGGTAGTTATCGATCACCACTTTGACCGGATCTAAGATTGCCATCATACGCGGACGTTTCATCTTTAGATCCTCACGGATGCAGTATTCTAACATTGCATAATCCACGGAACTGTTTGCCTTGGAAATACCACAGAGTTCTACGAACATTTTTAAAGATTCCGGTGTAAATCCTCTTCTGCGGAGTGCTGCGATCGATACAAGACGCGGATCATCCCAGCCGTCTACGATACCTTCCTCTACAAGACGTTTGATATATCTTTTTCCGGTTACAACATTTGTCAGATATAATTTTGCAAACTCGATCTGTCTTGGAGGCATCTCATCCTTGTCAGGGATCATGTCCTTGCCGACTTCATCAATTACCCAGTTGTAAAGAGGTCTGTGATCCTCAAATTCCAGTGTACAGATAGAATGGGTAATTCCCTCGATCGCATCCTCTAATGGATGTGCAAAATCATACATTGGATAGATGCACCATTTATCTCCGGTTCTGTGATGTGTCATATGTGCCACACGGTAAATAACCGGATCTCTCATATTGATATTTGAAGATGTCATATCGATCCTTGCACGGAGCACTTTCTCTCCGTCAGCAAATTTACCGTTTTTCATATCTTCAAATAAAGCAAGATTCTCTTCCACGCTTCTTGTGCTCGCCGGATCTTCTTTTCCAGGCTCTGTCAGAGTACCACGGTACTCACGGATCTCATCTGCACTCAGATCAGAAACATATGCTTTTCCTTTTTTGATCAGCTTTACTGCTGCTTCATACATCTGGTCAAAATAATCGGATGCGAAAAACAGTCTGTCCTCCCAGTCTGCACCAAGCCATTTGATATCTTCTTTAATTGCTTCCACGAACTCCGATTTTTCTTTGGTCGGATTCGTATCATCAAATCGTAAATTGAATTTTCCATTATATTTCTGTGCAAGTCCAGAATTTAAAAGTATGGACTTGGCATGTCCGATATGAAGATATCCGTTCGGCTCCGGTGGAAATCTTGTATGGACAGTTTTGCAATGTCCTTCCTCTATATCCTGATCTATAAACTGTTCGATAAAATTCTTTGAGACATTCTCGTTCTCCATGATGTCTGTCCTCCTCATATAACAACTCATGCTATATCATGTGCAAAATCAGCACATGATCAACATTCGCCGCTCGTCAATCATTCAAATATGTTGACTCACTTACACTCATTATATCATACATGATACACCGTCTGGGTGCAAGTATAATATAGCATGAATTAGCGGTTTTGGGTAAGAAAATATTTTTTTGTTCGATTCGTTCCCCTGATATAAACTTTTCTGTATCATTTATTTATTTTCCAATAACCTTTTCTGTCTGATCCCACTCGTTCTATCACATTTTTTTCCTTCAATGACTTCAACCGCACCGCTATTGTTTTTCTGCTTATCTTTAATTTTTCTGCAAGTTGAGGCATGGTATAATTTGCATTCTCTAATAGCAATGCAAGAATCTCCTGCTCTTTTTCAGTCACCTTTTCAGTCACCTTTTCAGTCACCTTTTCAGTCACCTTTTTAACGTTGTCTGGTCCAACTTGCAAATCAGCAACGGATTCCATCGGTATCACTATTTGAAAAATATTGTCTTCAAAAAAAATGGGGGTTCCACCAGAGTATAATTTCGTATATTTATTCGTATTTCTCATCCCAGAGCCCAATTCATCCGCATATCCAATTTCCCGGAACACTTTCGAAATCGGCGGGTTCTTTGGAAATGGCTCAAACTGATTCAATTTCAGTTCTCCATGACCATGTGGAAGATTACTGTTTTTCGTATAGATTCGGTTACTTTCAATCACAAATTGTGCCGTATATGCATTGGAATAATCCCGATGTGCCAGAATATTTGATATAATTTCACGCAAAATCTTATCTCTAGCACTCACGCTCTGATCTCCATCCAACACAAAAGTATCATTCAAATGTTTTTTTCCAAAATCCACCAATCTGCGGTAGCTATCTATTAAATTCGTGATAATAACTTCGCGGTCATCATAGCGGTCCAGATTTTTCACACGATAAATAGCGTCTGTCTTATATTGTGGCAACACAGACATAATCGTATTATCTTTTCCAAATAATAGAATCGCAGCAAGTGTTATTCCTTCCTTTCCCGTATCCGGGTCAGTCAGAATAAGTCCTGTGCTTCTAAGTATTTCTTTCTCATCCATATTTGCCCATGGGTGATTGTCTACTCTTGAAAGTGCCATCTGCTTCGCTCTTCGGATCACGTCAAGATCAAGATACTCCAGTCCAAGTCTTGGATAAACTTTATTCACAAAATAAGTGCTCTGCTTTCTCGCATACATCTTATACACTAATTCTGCATTGTCTGTTATATCAATATCACCTTCATGTGTTCTATCCCAGATTCTGCCATTCAAACGTCTAAGCTGTGTTCCCTCAGGCACCCAGATATAGACAAGTATCTTTCCATCTATCTCAAAAACCTCTGGTGTAAGATACATCGGTGGATTCAGCTTATTTGCATTATTAATAGATGTCGTAAAATCTTTGAGTATCTTATCTACTTTTTGGAAATTAACACCCCGAATCTCTTTTGTCTTATCAACTACACCAAGAACAATATGTCCTCCATTGCGGTTATTAAACGAACAGACCGATTGATACACATCCTTTGTCAGATCATTTTCTGACTGTTTGAATTCCACATCTATTTTTTCGCCGGACTGAATTATCTTTTTCAACTCGTCTGCTGTCATACGCATACCACCTTTCCAAGACCAAATCCATTACACTGACTTTCCTTAAATCATTTAGCTAATAGTATCATAACTTCTCCTAATATATCTGATATCTCTACATAGTCTATATCATTCAATTTCACTATGTTTTTGTTACCATTCTATTATTCATGCTCTTCTACTTTTTCAATAATATACTCTATTTTCTCAATTCTTTCTTCTGCTATCTGTACTCTTTTCTTCTCAACTTCATTTTTATCTGTAATCCTTATAAAATAATACTTTCCTCTTTTTACTGGTTCAAATAATGTTTTATATGTTTCTTTTTGTGTTATAACTATATACTTTACATTCCGTACTTTTTCAGCCTTAATATTTGCCAAAACTTGAAGAATAATGCAACTAATAACTACAAAATAAATATCTCTATCATACTGTTTGTTATATAAATTTTTTAAGATTGCTAAACCTTGCATTGAAATTACAAAGTAAACCACTATTCCAAAAAACATATTGACGACATATTTCTTTTTTTGTTTTTTTGTTTTTAATTTTACAATTAAACTTATACCAAAACTATATATTAATCCAATGACACTTAAAGCAAAAAAATATTCATTTATTATAATATTAGACCACGTCGATTTTCCAAATGCTACAATTAAAAATATAACCAATACCTGTGCTACAATAGTTCCTACTAATTCGTATTCCATCAAAAAAAATGATACTTCAAAATTATGATATTCATTTATAAAAATTTTTGTTTTCATATATGGAATAAATTTGTAAATAAAAAAACCATAAATTGCAATAGCAATTGGCCAAAACACTTCTAACATTTTCATAATGTTTTCAATTTTCATTATCTTCCCCCACTCGTCAATTATGTTTCCCCTATTCTCGAACACGAACGCACGTTCTATTTATAAAATATCATACTCCAGTTCTCATATCAAGAACATTTTTACATTTTCCATTTAAACATCAGAAACAATGAAATCTTCGTAGAAAGTTACATAAACTACACCGTTATTCACACCAGTCTGCAAAAAAGGGCAAAAATCAGAGCCAGCCTTCCGACTGACTCTGCTCCACTCTAATCATATTATAATTTACTCTGATAATTCTCTAACTGGTGAAAAATACCAACTATATTTACAACATCTATCCTTAATTCTCATTCATCTTCGCAAGTTTCGCCGCCTGGTCTGCTGCGATACAGGCATCAATGATCTCCTGGATATCTCCGTTCATGATCTTATCAAGTTTGTAAAGTGTGAGGTTGATCCTGTGATCTGTCACACGTCCCTGTGGGAAGTTGTAGGTACGGATCTTCTCAGAACGGTCTCCTGTTCCGACCTGGCTCTTACGAAGCTCTGCTTCCGCATCGTGGGCTTTCTGCTGCTCTAAGTCGTATAATTTGGTACGCAGCAGGGCAAATGCCTTTGCCTTGTTCTGGATCTGTGATTTTTCTGTCTGGCTGTAGATCACGATTCCGGTTGGGATATGTGTCAGACGCACGGCAGAGTCTGTCGTGTTGACACACTGTCCACCGGCACCGGATGCACGGCAGACATCGATACGGATATCTTTGTCATCGATCTGTACATCCACTTCCTCGGCCTCCGGCATCACGGCAACTGTGATGGTGGAAGTATGGATACGTCCGCCGGACTCTGTCTCCGGGACACGCTGTACACGGTGTACACCGGACTCATACTTCATAACAGAATAAGCACCCTGACCGCTCAGCATAAAAGTAACGCTCTTCATACCGCCGATGCCGGTTTCATCTGCCTCCATGATCTCCGTCTTCCAGTTTCTGCTCTCCGCATAATGCAGATACATACGATAAATTTCAGCCGCAAATAAAGCAGCCTCGTCACCGCCGGCGCCTGCGCGGATCTCAACGATAACGTTCTTGTCATCGTTCGGGTCTTTCGGGAGTAATAAGATCTTTAACTCTTTTTCCAACTCTTCCACTCTTGCCTTAGAATCGTTTAACTCTTCTTTCGCAAGCTCGCGCATCTCCTCATCAGACTCTTCCTCAAGTAAAGCAAGGGAATCCTCGATGTTCTGTTTGCACTGTTTATATTCCTTGTATGCATTTACGATCGGAGTCAGGTCACTCTGCTCCTTCATCAGCTTACGGAAACGCACCGGATCATTTGCAACATCCGGCTCACTTAACTCACTCATTAATTCTTCAAAACGGATCAGTAAATCCTCTAATTTATCAAACATAAATCCTCCATTCCTGTGTATCAAAGAATACCTTTACACATTCCCTGTTTTCACATACCATCTTTCTAACAAACACACCACATTCCACGCTAAAGCATTCCTGTCACAACACGGTCATTTTGTGCTAAATCTTTGATGACCGCCACATTCTTAAATCCCGCCTCTCTTAAAAGCCCGGATACCGCCTCGCCTTGGTCATAACCGATCTCGAACAGAATGTGCCCTTCCGGTTTTAAATACGATGGACATTTCTCCATGATCTTCCGGTAAAAATATAAACCATCTTCTTTGCCATCCAATGCCTCCATCGGTTCAAAATCCCGTACTTCCGGCATAAGTTTAAGTACTTCTTCTGTTCTTATATAAGGTGGATTTGATACGATCACATCATAAGTTCCTGTCACATTATCAAACAGATCACTGCGTTCAAATGTAACCGAAACCTGATTCAGCTTTGCATTTTCTTTCGCCACAAGAAGCGCCTGTTTGGAAATATCCGTCGCTGTTCCCTCCACCTCCGGTATATTATGCACAATACTGACAATAATACAGCCGGAACCGGTACACATGTCAAGCACATTCATTCCCGGTTTTACAACTTTTAATGCTTCTTCCACTAAAGTTTCCGTATCCTGCCTTGGAATAAGCACATTGGAATTGACTTTAAATTTCAATCCCATAAATTCAGCCTCACCGACAATATATTGTAACGGCACATGTTCTGCACGTTTGCGCAATGCAATCTCATATTCACTTAACTGTTCCTCAGCGACCTCGTCCTCCATATGCAGATAATAAAAACTGCGGTCAATCTTACAGACCATCTCTAACAGCAGCCATGCATCAATTTTTGCATCTGCCACATCTGCCATATTTAAGACTTTCTCACCGAGATTAATTGCTTCCCGATATGTCATGTTCCTTACTGTCCTCTTGCTTTATTTCTTTCACATAAGCCTTCCAGTCAAACACAGCCTCAACAGATGCCATACCCACCTCGATCATGTCATCCTCCGGTTCTTTCGTTGTAATATGCTGCAACAGAAGTCCCGGTTTGCTGAGCAGATTGACAACTGCATTATCACTGCGTCCTGCCAGTCTTATAAATTCATAAGATACCCCCGCGATCACAGGGATCAGCACAAGACGAAGTACCAGTCTTAATACTCTCGAATCCACATGGATAAACATGAAAAAGAAAATACTGATGATCATAACGATCAACAGGAAACTGGTTCCACAACGCTTATGTAATCTGGAACTTTTTCTCACATTCTCAACGGTAAGATCCATTCCATGCTCAATACAGTTAATACACTTATGCTCCGCACCATGATACATATAAACTCTTTTTATGTCAGGCATCAATGAAATTGCTGCCACATACCCGATAAAGATCGCCAGGCGGATAATCCCTTCTAATACAGCAATCAGCATATAGGAATCTGTAAATTTCTGGAAAAACACAGATATATAATACGGAAGGATCATAAAAATCGCAACCGCCAGCACGATGGAAAATGCAACCGTACCACCCATCATCAGGCTATCCTGTCTTTTCTGCTGCTCTTCTGTCAATGCCTTTTTTTCACGTTTTTTTGTTTGCTTCTTTTCATGCTCCGGCTCCTCTTCCTCAAAAAAAGAAGCGGAAAATGTCAATGTTGAAACGCCTAAATACAACGACTCTATAAAACTGAACACACCGCGTAAGATCGGCATGTTTCTGATTTTCTTATTTTTTATTATACCTTTATATTCGGAAATCTTAAGTGTGATTTCCCCATCAGGCTTTCTGACAGCTACGGCGTATTTTTCCTGGTTTTTCATCATTACGCCTTCCATGACTGCCTGCCCGCCAATACCGGAATACCTCATACTAATCCTCTGCTCTAAAAAAAGGTTGAGATTAAATAAACCTCAACCTTATCTTTAACCATGTTCACTTGCGTACTATTTGTTAATGCCGTACTTCTTGTTGAACTTATCGATACGTCCGTCAGTTCTTGCAGATTTCTGCTGTCCTGTGTAGAACGGATGGCATTTGGAACAAATTTCTACGTGGATATCCTCTTTTGTAGAACCTGTTACGAATGTGTTACCGCAGTTACATGTAACTGTTGCCTGATAGTAATCTGGATGGATTCCTTCTCTCATGATTTTCACCTCTTTATGTTCTTATCGTTATTTAGTTTCGCCTGTTCAATCCTTTTATACCCGTATGCCCGATCCGCATATGGTACTTACTCCAAAGGAAAGTCCCGATAAACAGCTTAATCAGTGTAACATATGATTTCAAAAAAATCAAGATATTTTTAAATAATTCTGTTCTTTTTTACCATATTAATATATTCGCGATTATTTTTGGTGCGTGCAAACATATTCAAAATATTCTCCACGGCATCATCTTTGCGCATTCCATTGATTGCCTTCCGCATGATGTCAACTGCTTCCTGTTCTTCGGAATCAAGCAGCAGATCTTCTCTTCTGGTTCCCGATTTCACGATATCGATTGCCGGAAATACACGCTTTTCCGAAAGTTTTCTGTCGAGCACGAGTTCCATGTTACCGGTTCCCTTAAATTCCTCAAATACAACATCATCCATCTTGCTTCCGGTATCAACCAGCGCTGTCGCAAGGATTGTAAGACTTCCTCCCTCACGCATGTTTCTCGCTGCACCAAAGAATCTTTTTGGCATATGGAGTGCCGCCGGATCAAGACCTCCGGATAAGGTACGTCCACTTGGTGGAACCGTAAGGTTATATGCCCTTGCAAGCCTTGTGATACTGTCAAGAAGGATCATGACATCTTTGCCGTGTTCTACCAGACGTTTTGCACGTCCAAGTACCATTTCCGATACACGTTTATGATGTTCCGGAAGTTCATCAAATGTAGAATAAATAACTTCTACATTATCACCTTCAATCGCTTCCTTGATATCCGTAACCTCCTCTGGTCTCTCATCAATCAGAAGGATGATCAGGTGCATATTCGGATTTCCTGATGTTACTGATTTGGCGATTTCTTTTAAAAGTGTTGTTTTTCCTGCCTTAGGCTGGGAAACGATCATACCACGCTGTCCCTTACCGATCGGGGAAACAAGATCTACAATACGCATCGCAACACTGCATCCCGGGCGTTCTAAACGTATCCTCTCATTCGGAAAAATCGGTGTCAGATCTTCAAAACTTTTTCTCTTCTGGGCTACACTCGGGTGATAGCCGTTAATTGTAGTCACATATAAAAGTGCCGAAAACTTTTCCTGCTGTGTCTTGATTCTTGTATTACCACAGACAATATCTCCCGTTTTTAAATTAAACTTTCGGATCTGTGATGGTGAAACATACACATCATGCTCACCCGGAAGATAATTCTCACAGCGGATAAATCCGTATCCATCCGGCATAACCTCTAAAATACCATTTGCCGTAATTCCACTGTCAAGACTCATCATGGTATCATCTGCCGCTGCAGATGCCGTCTGATTTTCCTGTGTTTCTACCGGCTCTTCTGCCTTTTCTTTTGTCTGACGATCTGCATCTGTTCCGCGTTCCCTTGGTACATATTCTGTTCTTTTTCTGGAATATTCTTTCGGCTGTGCATGATCTTTCGAACGCTCTGTGCCCTCTTTTGCTTTCACACGCTCCCCGCGCTCTTCCTGCGTCTGCATACTCTCCGTCTCTTTTTGTTTGCGTGCATCTTCTTCAAGCATACGATTGACCAAATCGCTCTTCTTCATGGAAGAAATATTCTTCAGTCCCCGTGCCTTTGCCAGATCACGCAAAACGACTAATGATAAACTCTCATATTTTTCTCTCATTCATAAACTCCTTACTTTTTCTTTCACCTGTTGGAATCGTCTGCGGAAATGATGTCTGATGTGACAATTGAATTTTTCGATGTGGCTATTATACTACATCTTTTTCCAAATAGGAAGTCCTAATTCTTGATTTTTCTCCCTAATCGCAAAAAAGCGGATACTACGAAAATGTTCAAATTCCTGTTCCTGCATATAATAATATACACTGTAATAACCGGAAACAGTAAAATCTGCCTTTAATGCCCAGAAACTCATCGATCGATTTCGGCGTGTCTGTAAAACCGGCTTTGTCAAATACCTCTTTATTGTAGATTAATCCATTTACACAGGCAGATGACATCAAAATGAAAGCTGTAAGAAATGCAGCACTGCACCGCAATTTGACTTTATTCCCATTCTGTTTTCTTATTTGTAATCAAATTTCCCGTCGTTCTTTTCTTCTAAGGCTTTGATCATATGATAAGTAAACTCATTATACGGTGTAGGAATGCCTAACTCTCTCCCCATACGAACGACTGCACCGGCAAACATATCTACCTCTGTGTGACGCTTTGCATCAAGATCCTGAAGCGTGGAATATCTAGCGCGGTCCATGACTTTGCTGCCAAAGGTTGAGGATGTATCCGATTTGTCAAAATCAATTCCTTTTGCCTTTGCGATCAGATCCACTTCCTCCCTGAGTCTGTCCCGCAAAAATGCCATATGTTCGCTGTCTTTATAGGCTCCGACGCCACAGCCAACCATAGCCTGCGCCTGATTATTTGGCACATTGAGCCGGAATTTGCTCCAGATTTCCGTAAGGATCACATCAGTTGCCCTGTAATGAAGCCCTGTATCCACAAAAAGATCATTTAATGCTTCAACTCTCTCTGTCCCTCTGCTAAGATCTGCTTCCCCGTAGATAATGCCGATCGTTGTCTCCGGCTCAAATTTTACATGGTTGCCATCTCTCTCCGATGCCACTTTGATCAGTGAATGTACGATTTTATCAGAAGAGATCACCTCTGAGATGATCTCCTCACTGTCCACGCCGTTCATCAGGCTGATAACGGTTGTTTTCTCTCCCACCACCGTCCGGATATCCTTTAATGCCGGGCGGAGTGCATTGTATTTCATTGCTACGATCAAAAGATCTACGCCGTGTGCCTCCTCAGGTGTTTTTATGACTGGATCGTATCTTTTATCATTGATAAAAAATCCTTCTTTTTCATAACGTGCTCTGCGTTCTCCTGACGCAACCACACACAGATCAATATCTTTCTTTTGGGTAAGTCCCCAGATGATGTAGGAACCTACTGCTCCTGCTCCAAGTATTGCAACTGACTGATATTTCATTTTACTCCATTCCCGCGTGTGAAAAATCTTATTTTTTACACGCAGTCTCTTTTCATTCTATTTTTTCTTTTCATTTTGCATGACTGCACGGAAAATACCTGATGCTGCAGCAAAAAGTACTCCTGCCACCGGCCAGATGATCCATGTAAAATCCCAACGCATTGTCCAGAAACTCCATCCCAGATAAATTGCAGTGGCAATACACCAGTAAGCTCCGCTAAATGCATCTGACTTCTTTTTCAGTTTCTTTTCTGAAATAGTATAATCTCCCTCCTGCAAAAGAATATCATAACTTCCTTTTATCATACCGACACGGATTATCATATACACGCCACATGCTACCAGAATTAAAAGCAGCGATACAAAGCTGGTACATACAACATCCGGCGCATCCATACAGGCTGCCACCAAAAGCGGGATTGCCGCAACGATGCAGAGCACCACGCCAACGGCGATTCCTCTGGTAAATGTTCCCTCATAATTTTTTAATTTTTCCTTTGCAAGCCCTTCTACCCCATAGGCGGTTTCAAAACATTCGTTTTCCAGAAACTCAAATCTTTTTGTCTGCATACCACAGGAAATAAATGTAAATACCGCTGCCGCCACAAATCCAAGCAGGCATACCAGTCCAACCGATGCAGCCACACCCTCGGAAATATTTCCAATCTGCGCCTCCGATAATCCTGCCAAAAATATCAGAACTGACGGACTGGCGATGCAGGATGCAACTGCAGCTGCGATCTTCGGTGCATTTTTCTTCCGGACTTCCATAAAATCATTTGCATCTTCCACCGAAACCTTTTTTAATGGGAAATCTTTGTCGGAAGGTTCCACTCCCTCAATGGGCTGCGGTGCCTCACATTCATCTTTTAAAAGGTAGTCTGTACTCACCCCAAAAATTTCTGACAGCTGGATCACCCTCTGAAGATCCGGTATTGACTGGGCACTCTCCCATTTTGACACCGCCTGTCTGGAGACAGAAAGTTTCTCTGCCAGTTCTTCCTGCGACCATCCGTTCTTTTTTCGCTCTTCCATAATTTTTTCAGCTAAAATCATAACTCATCCTCTTTTCTTTTTCAATGATGTGATCTTTGTTACGCCTCCATCATACCCATTTTGACCGGTTGCAGGCTACCAAATGTGCCTGTCAATCTGTCAATTGATGGTTGCAATTCCCGCAATTTAGGCATTTTCCTGTATTTTTCGATCCAGGAACTTTTTATCACTCTCACAAACGACCGCCCACTGCAAATTTAGAAAAGCTCTTTGTTGTAAAGTTCACTGTCTGTTTCTTAGAATCATAATAAGATTTTGAAATCTTTTTGACATTTCCTTTTTTGCTGATGGTGTATGCAAAAAGATCTTTCTTTTTTTCTTTCTTAGAAATCTTATAATGGATCTTTACGGTAACCTTTCCCTTTTTCAATTTTCCTAACGTTTTTTTCTTTGCACCTGTAACCGAAATTTCATACATTGGACGTTTTTTGACAATTTTACCTGCCTTTGAAGAAAGAATGCGTTTATCTAATTTCTTAACATGAAAATACACATCTGAATTCATCTGTTTTTTTATTTCTTTTAAGGCATTGCGGTCCATGATAACTGCAACATTTCCAAATTCCAATTGCAGTGCTTTTGCCTCTTTTTTGATAAGGTAATTAATCGTTGATTTATCAAGTTTTAAAACCTGTTTTTTCCCTTTCCTGGATTTACATTTTATTGTGACGGTCTTATTCTTTATTGTTTTATCTGTCTTGCTTTCAAGTTCTGGCACAGGTGTTACATTTGGAACCACTTCTGTTTCTCCCGGATTCGGCTTCTCCGGTGCTGGTTTTTCTGGTGTTGGTTTCTCCGGGGTCGGTTTCTCCGGTGCCGGTTTCTCCGGGGTTGGTTCTTCTGGTGTCGGTTTTTCCGGCGGAATCAATGTCCCTCCCCAAGTTTGTGACTTCTTTTCTTTCACAGTAACCTGACAGGCAGCTTCACTCCCCGCATAGTTTGCATTACCGTTATATCTGGCAGTAAATAGATACGTCTTTGTCTTGTTCGGAAGTGATACCGTCCACTGATCATTTTCATTCTTAACCAGTGTAATGCTGGAATCATTGCAAGTAATATCCACCGGTTCATCTGCGCTGATTCCCTGTTTTATAACTTTAAGTGTTACGCTGCCAGCACCCTCTGATCCTGCGGGCGTTGCAAGAAGCTTTAGTTCTGTAACAGCCTTTGTAATTTCCAAAGATGCCTGCCCATAACAGGATTTTGCAGAATCAGAAGATGCTTCAAAATAAATTGTATATTTACCTACGTCTGTATAAGTCGGAAGTTCTTCTATTGTATAAGGTCCGTCCTCCTTCATACTGTATCGAAGATTCACACCCTCCCCTGGTCTAATGTCAAATGTATGCCTGTTTGAATCATACGGCACTGTAACCGGTCTTGTCGTACACTCTGCTATCTCCTGATCTTCGTCTCCGGAGGAATCATTGTTCTCCTGATAATAATAAACAATGTCCATGCTGTCTTCCGTGATCGTCATCTTATCCTGATCCACACTGTTTCCCACACAGGCATAACCGGATAACTCAGGATTTCTTAAGGTATATGTAGAATTGCGTGGTACATGGACAATCGATGCTTTTGTATTCGGAATATCTGTTTCTGTTCCGTCTTCGTTCTTTAACCGGTAATGAATGTTGACGGTACTCCATGCCTGATTACCTGTTTTATCTGTCGCTAAAACTTCCTGTGTATCCATGTCCACGATTTTTCCATCCAGTCTGTCACCGTTTGTCAGACCATACACATCATTAAGTACAACGGAAAGAGACTCTCTTGCAGCATCCGGGTCATAGAAATTTGTAAGGGCTTGGATGGTAAATTCTTTTTCTGCACTATATTTTACCGTTATTCCATCTGCGCCGATAATGCGAAAACTCATCTTAAGATGCTGTTCTTTATTCACCATATTTTGTACAACCGTGCGAAATTCCAAATCATGATCATTGGCTTTTGTGATATTAGACTCGGTAATTCTGTATTTTTCACTGTCTCTGTCAAGTGTCGCGGTTTTGTTATGAGGAATAGAAACTTCAGGATCACTGATATAAAGAGCCGCCGGTTTACTGACATAATCCGTGTTATTCAGCTTTCTTGCCAGTTCCATTTTGCAGACCTCACAAAACGGCTGTCCGAGCCACCGCATCATACATTCACGACTGGGCGCAAATGCGGTATCCGTTCCCGCATTCGTGATTCCGATCCCGCGAAATCCTAACATTTTGCTCCATTTGATTTTCTCCGGATCAGTAGTGTCGGACATATTTGGTTTGTTGGTATATCTCTCATATTCATCGCCGAGTCCGCCTATACTATGGGCAGTCTCGTGAGCCATAACCATTCCATCACTATTATCCTCAGAATTTGTAGAAAAAGAAAATAATGGATTTACTGATGCACCATAGCTTCCTGTATCATTACAAAGTATATGAATCGTTCCAACATTTGCGCCTTCATCCAGATAATTTTCTTCCAGTTCCGTTCTTAACGCTTTCGCCCTTTCATCCCCGCCATTGGTAAATCCGGCTGCCTTTCCATATACTTTGACATGAAAATATGTATCCGGACTCTTGCCGCCATACACTCCAATGCCTGACTCGTTAGAAACTGCCTGCACAGCGTAAATATTAATACGGTCAGAATATTCCCTATATGGTGACCATGTCAGCATTCCACGCGCCTTTTGGGTGGCATCTTCCAAAAACTGATCCTGCTGACCGGCGGTATAGCCATCTCCCATGATCACGATCACAAAGTTTTCTTTATCATCACCAGTCTTATGAATTACCTGTACCGGAAATGTGGTTTTGGATTTTTCTGTATTTTTTGCCATTGCTGTTTGTGGCAAAAGCAACAATAATAATAACATCATATAGATACATACTGCTTGTATTCGTTTTGTTTTTCTTTTCATATACTTCACCTTTTGTTGAATAAGTTTTCTCTTTGCTATCAGATTTTTTACGCAGTTTCCTCGGAATTGCGCTTGATGCTGTCCACAATGCTCATAATCTTTCTTGCCGAATCCATATTAATCTGCAAAAGGAGGATTTTCTTATGCTTACAACGGAACTTTTTATAGCCATTATCAGCTTATGCATTACCTGTTTTAATCTTGGTTATACCGTTGGTTCTAAGAGCAATGACAAAACACAAAAATAACCGCCCCATGTCCTGCCAGACCAAGCGGTTATTTTTTACCAATTATCTACAGGGCTAACCGTCTATCGGTAGCACCTTTTGATATTATATTAACATTCCACCGCTTTTATGTCAAACATATATTCTATTTTTAATTATGCTCATTTCGTCGATAAACTTGAATTTATGGGATCAGATTGTAAGATAAAAAGCCTTATTTATTCCCTTAAAACCCACCCTTTTGATATGCTCTGGCAATAATATAGGATGGTTCATAATATGCACTACAATTATAATTATCTATTATATCACAAATATCACTATTATAAACCCTATATATTTCATCAACATAATTTTCATTCCAAAGAGCCGTATCAACAATCAATCGCTGATATACTTTCCCCATCTGTATTGCTGACGGGATCTGGCTCACTAATTCTTTATTCACATCCGAAATATCAAAATCGCCATTTTCTAATTGGTAAGTTTCAATCCAGTTTTTCATCTAAACTTTCCTTCATTCACAAGTCTATGCAATATACTTTCGATGCGACGCTTTCACATTATTCTGGTTTACGATTGCATACTGCATTGTCGTGTCTATCTGAGAATGTCCCAAAATTTTCTGTACCTGTTCTATCGGCATTCCCTTATCAATCGCCCTCGTTGCCATCGTTCGCCGGAACTTGTGCGGATGTATTCTCTCCATGCTTATTTTTCTGCCAAGCTCACGAACCCGGATTTCCACACCGCTGATTTTTAATCTGTCATATGGAGCATCTAAAGTTGTAAATAATGCAGGATTATCGTCATGACAGCTATTAATATTTAAATATGTTTCATTAGATGTCTGCTCTCTCTGCGGTGCTTCACTGGATAAATTTTTAAGCAGCACTTCCTGTAATTTTTTCATCTGTGCAATGCTCAAAAAATCTTCCATTTCATTTAATATGCATACTAATTTTTCATCCATGTTGGTACTCTATTCCTTTCATACCAACATCCTGCCCCAACATAACTGTCAAAATTTTCTTTTTTCGTTTTACAATTTTATAAAACAAACCTATGCAATTTTAAAAATCACATAGGTTCTACATCATTTTAAGCCAACTAATTTTTTTATTGCTTCTTCATCCCAATTATCATTTGCCTATACAAAATATTCTGTTTTTCTCTTCTTAAAAATTCTATATGGAACAGACGTATTATCATAGATATGCATTACATCTGCTATCTCAACTAATTCAGGAATAAGTTTTAATGCTTTCGTATATCTGGAACGAATTTTATCTTCAGGTACTCCGTGTCCACCCGTTGCTTCTCTGGATTCCACTCGCATTACATTAATATTCACATTAGCAGTCAACACATATATACAACGAATAAAATATCCTTTATATATAATTTGCTCATTTTATTCTAGCGTTTTCTTCAGATCGACGTTACTATCCAAATTTAATTTATAGAATTGTATTTTCCAAGTAGCACTCCAGCAAATAAGATGGATTTTCATAATAAAGGCTGCTGTTATAATCATCAATCTTTGCACTGAGAAAAGAATTATATACTTTTATCAGCGCATCCACGATACCAATTTGTTTTTCCTGTGCCACCTGTTTGATCAAACGTTTATATACTTTTGCAATATCCCAATGAGAAGGTATCGCATATCGGCAATCCGCTACATTGTCAAATATTCCATCTGGGATTTTCGCTTCTTCTATAAAATCTTCGCATACCCTGTCAATATTGTCACAATGATAAACATCTGCCAGATCATAGATTTTCTGCAGCCAGTCTTTACCAAGCCAGTTTACAATATCAGTTCTCTTATTTTTTGTTTTTCTTGCAATATAACCAATCAGACCACATACAAAAAATAAAATCCAGCCATTCATCTGTCATCTCACGAAATTCTTTGATGTTTAAATCCTGATTTAAACGCACGTCATAAATCAACACAATTTTTGCATCATAGCGTCTTGCCCATCTCTGCGCCTGTTCTTTTATGATCGTGCAATAAAAACCAACGCCAAAATCTTTTGTGTTGCGTCCTACGCAGATTTCCGGGTTTTCAACGGGTGTATAACCGCCATGATAAACTGTCCTTTTCGCCATAATGTCTACTCTTTCTTCTACTCCGCCTCATGCATCTCCACTCCCGGCTTTGCCTCCACCGTATGTGTTGCCTCATAGAGTGACGCCGTCGGTGCGATCGGGCTCATGAGCACTTTTCCGGTTCCGCGGTACACATTGACGAGTCCTTCGCCGCTGACTGCCGAACCCACAAGCGTTTTCGTCGATCTCTCCACAGTAAATTCCAGACCAGAGGACCAGCAGACTGCAAGATTTCCGTCAATTTTTAATTCATCATTGTCAAGTTCCACCTCAATCAGTTCTTCATACGGCACGTTACTCTCCAATGCTGCGACACCTTCCCCGACCAGACTTAAGTTGAAAAATCCTTCTTTGCCAAGCACGGTCGATGAGATTGTTTTCCGCGCCGTCAGCTTATTTTTTACGGTTCCGGAACAGGCATAAAATATGCCATCCTCGATTGTCATGCCCTTTTCACCCCAGGATCCGACATCCACTAAGATCAGATATTTATAGGTAGGTTCTAACACCAGAATGCCGTTGCCGACGTATTCCGGTTTGACTGCTGTCTCCTTTGTGATCGCACCTTTGACCATCTTGCCGACAAAATCACCGACTCCCTTGATCCCTGTGGTTGCTTTCACATGACCTGCCATCCACTGCATGCTGCCCGCCTGGATAATGGCAGACTCTTTTCCGTTTAATTCAATGACAATCTGGCGCCTGCGGACACCCATTTTACTCATAAAGTACTCATTTCTCGCATTTTCCGGCGCAACGGAGGCGTCTGACTGATACTCTAATACATGAAAATTTCCAAGACTGCTCACATATTTTCTTGCGTTGTTTTCTAAATTTTTTATATTCATTTAAACTCCCTTTCCTGCGCTGCTTTCTAATGAAAACAAGTTTTGCACACTGATCTCCTATTCTTTCTTATCCGCTCCATTATAAAACAAACCGCTTTTCTGATTCAATCAATATCCGTATCATGTTTAAATCTTCAGTTGTAAAGTCGTTACTGTTCACTCGTACCTCGTTCCAGTAACGGATTTTGCCGATGCTTCGCATTCCAAATCGGCAAAATCTGCTGCCACCACTGTATCATACGGCATTTTCAGTTCAGAAAATGCCTGCCTGTGAACAGTAGCGTAAAGTCAATGTTTTCTGGTAGATCTCAACCAATTTTTCACGGTTCTTTTCGCTGATAAAATAATAATCGCTCTGACTCCCCTCTGCCATGATATAAGGTCCAAAAGTCCGTATCCCACAAAACAGCACAGTTCCTTTCGATGCAATGGCAAGCCCGTATCCTTTCTCTGATAAAATAAGCGGCATTCTTAACTTTTTCCCACCATAGGAAATGTATTTTGCTTTTGCTGTCACATCCATAAAATCAGCGGCAAGCAGTCCCTTTGCTTTCAAATGTTCGGACTTTTCCCAGTCAAAAAAAGTCCAGTTACAGGCTCCTTCCTGGAGCCTTGGTTCTTCGGCTTTTTCGGCAAGCAGCAACTGTTTTTTCTCATTATAAAAGCAAACCGCACCATTATTTTTTGCAATACGCACAGTAACTTTTTCCGTTGCAATCTCTACGACCGTTTTGGATTCTTGCGCACTCCACGGAAACACTGTATCCGCCTTTCCTTTCCATGCAGTATCGCCAATTTTTTCCGTGACACCCTTCACGAAACTGACCCGGATCACCTCCGGTGTGATCGGTGTGATGCGTAAAAGTCCGTACATGCTGGAAAGTTCCACATAGCTTTTTGTCTTTTTGATCCATTTGATGACAAAATTGTTTCGGGAATGACCTTTGACACGGAGGATCGCATTGTCCGGTATCGCGCCAAATTCATATGGAGAGATAATGATTTCCTCCGTATGATTTTTTTCGTTTTTTCCAGAGTTGTCTGCTGCTTTTCTGACTGGCGCTGCCACAGCTCTCTTATAGGCAGATGCCATATTTTGCCCTGCCGGCATGGACATTTTTGCCCGCTCAGGTTCCTGGTATCTGTTTATGGCTGTGCTATTCGGTATCTGAACTGTACCATTGGACTGTCTTGACATGACATTTGGGATAATTTGCCCTGTCAATGTTTTTCCTCTTGTCTCAGCCTCATTCTCTTTCCCCTGCGTTTTAATGACAATGCGCTTCGGACCGATATACTCGCGCTCTGCCATATCCTTTGCGCCCTCGATCCTGCGCTGCTGTTCGATCTCTTTTTCCGTGTGCTGCACCCGTTCAAATTCCGCTGCTTTTGTCAAGGTTTCTGCCGCAAACTCTTTCATATGTTTTCCTTCCGGGACTTTGTCGGCAAGGATCCCGGTCAGCTTTCCACGGTGCAAAACCACAAGTTCATGCAGTGCGCGGGTCGCAGCCACATACAGAAGTTTGACATGCCCGTTATCCGACGGGTATTTTTCCTGTGTCGGATCAAACAGCAGCACAGCATCAAATTCAAGTCCTTTCGTGTAGGAGACAGGAAGCACCATGACGCCATCCCCGAACTCGGCTTTTTCCAGATCTGATTCTGCAATTTTTACATATTTCTTTAGTTCTTCCGCAGCCTGTGCCGCTTCCGCCTCATCACGACAGATCACAGCGATCGTCTCATAACCGTCCTGCTGCCATTTTTTGATCGTGGTGACGGTATCTGCCAGCAATTGATTTTCATCCGGACATGCCACCGTCTGCACCGGATTTCCGTGACGGATAATCGGCTCTACCGGATAAATGGAAAAATCTCCATGACGCAGAATTTCATTTGCAAACCCAGAAATTTCCACCGTGTTGCGGTAACTTTTCCTAAGAAGTCCGAACGCATCAAATGTCCCTGTCAAAATCAGTTTTTTCAACTCTTCCCAGTCGTTTAAACCATACTCAAAATGAATATTCTGGGATGTATCACCCATGATCGTGTAAGTACAGTCATACAGACAGTAATGCAGGCATCTGTATGACATCATGCCAAAGTCCTGCGCCTCATCAATCACTACATGGCTCGCCTCACGCACCGGATCCGTCTCTTTGATCCTCTTGTAAATATATGCAAGTGCCGCAAGATCATAGACATCAAACGAGTTTTCCGGCACATCGACTTCTTTTCCTGCCTCCTGCTGCGCAAGTAAAAATTCTCTGTAAAAAGTAAATACAGATTCTCTCCATTTTCCATCCCCAAAATAAGACGCGTACTTTTTGTCTAAAATCTTTTTCTCTTTTGGCGGAAAAGTCACGGACTTCCCGGAAACCTCATTTTCATATTTTGCATACAAAATCTCATTTAACATGAGTATCTTGCTCTGCATGGAAACTTTCGGATTATTTTTTAAATAACGTCCGATCTGCTCCTTTGATAACAGGAGATTTCCAGTCTTTTCCATATAAATGTCTTCTTTTGCGATCGACTGATTCTCATAGTTCTGGCAGAATTTTTCTAAATCCAGAAACCACGCCGTGCCGCCCCTGATGCTGTTTTTTGCATCTGTCTTGTCGATATTGTGGTAAGAAAACCGCGTCTCGCCCCAATCCTCATACAAAAGGCGGATGAAAAGCTGCTCCATCGTCATCTGACGGATTCCATACACATCAAGTTCCGGCAGAACACTTGTGATATAATTCAAAAGAATCCGGTTGCTTCCTATAATATAAAAGTCCTCCGGGCGGAAATCATCTTTATAATTATATAGAATATAGGAAATACGGTGCATCGCCACTGTCGTTTTTCCGGAACCGGCGACACCCTGCACAATGATGTTCGTTTTCGGCGAACGGCGGATAATGAGGTTCTGCTCTTTCTGGATCGTCGCAATGATCTCGCCCAAAACTGCCTTTTTATTTTTGGCAAGGTATTTTGTCAGCAGTTCATCGTTGGCGACCACATCCGAATCAAAGAAATCTTTTAACCGGTCATTTTCAATCTCGTAAGTGCGCTTGCGTTTCAGATCAATCTCAAATGTCCTCTCAGAGCTCACGGTATACTGGCATGTTCCCATCCTGCTCTCATAGTATACTGATGCGATCGGTGCTCTCCAGTCGAGCACGACCGGATCAGAGCTGCTGTCCGTGATGCCGACTCTTCCAATATAAAAAGTCTCATCCGCTTTCGCCTTTGGATCCCTGAAATCAATGCGCCCAAAATATGGCTTCTTACGTGCCTTTTCATAGCGCACCAGTTCCCGTTCTTCCTCTTTTAATCTCGCAGTCGCATTGTTCCAGAGTGCCAGTCCTTCCTTATCCTTTGCATCGTAGACTTCGAGGAGATCGGCAAGATCTTCATTAATTTTCCGGATATCTTCTTTCGCATGATCTAAATTATCCTGCGCGATCTCTATGATTTTACTGAGCTGATGCTCCTCGTCTTCCTTTGTCAGACCGGGGAATTTCTCAAACAGCTTTATGATCTCATCTAACGAATCCACCCTCGCTGCCAGTTTCCCACGCAGTGTCTCATCCGGTTCGGTCTGATCCGGTACCATCACAACATTACAGCCTGCACCATAAGCACTGCATACACCGTTTGGGGAATCCTCAACCGCCATACATTCATTCGGCAAAAGTGCAAGCTGTCTGCATGCATACTGATAGATATCCGGTGAAGGCTTTCCATGTTCCACCATCGTTGCACAGATGATCTGATCAAAATAACCGTAAAGACCAAGCTGCTTTAAATACTGTTCCGTACGCACCTGATCTGTCGCCGTCGCGATTGCACGGCGAATACCCTGTGCCTTTAAATAATCAAGAAGTTCGATTGCACCTTTTTTGATCTCAATTCCATTTTTTTTCAGACACTCTCCCATGATCTGCTTGCGATAATTTCGTATCGCCGTATAATCCAGATCCGGATCATGAAACATTTCTTTTAAATGCTGTGGTGCATACGGCTGCCCAAGCGACCGCATGGTAAGTGCCTGTTCATCCGTCATTTCATACCCAAAATGCGCCAGTGCCTTTGGCCAGAACATGCGGTAATATTTTTCCGTATCGATCAGTGTGCCGTCCATATCAAAAATTACGGCTTTTATGTTTTTTGTATTCATGCTTTTCCTCTTCTATCCCGAACCATTACCTCAATTGTGCAACAACCGGCTGCATAAATCCCTGCCAGAACTATTGTCGTGAATTAGAATATTTTAACACATTTATTTTCACACGACAACGCTATTTCGAATGGCTGATACATTCTGACGGATGGCAGAGCCAAAATCTTTTGAAAATGATTCTTTTCGCATACGAAACTGTCACAGAGGAAGCAAAAGACTATGCATCTTTATGACCTGCATACAAGACAAACTATATTTCAGACGTTCCATCGTGGCTCTTTTGCATACCCCATAAACAGATCAAAGATCGCACGGTAGCCTTCTTCCTTGATATGCATTCCCTCAATCGTATACTCTGCTTTGAGATTTCCATCCCGGTCTTTTAACGGATCATTGATATCTATATATTTTGCATGATGTCTTTCCGCAAGCTCCTGCACTGCCTTATTTGCCATCGCAATTTTCCCGTTCGTGCGGACACGCAGACATGGTTTCATCTCCTCGGCTGCTGCCTCATAATTAATCGGATAATATGCCATCATATAGATCTCAATGTCAGGCAGTTTCTCTTCCACGATAGCGAGAATCCTGTCATAGTTTGCGATCATCCGGTCTATGGATATCGCAGGATCACTCAGATCATTTGTCCCGATATTGATAAAAAGACGGGACGGTTTCAGATCCAGAATGCAGACATCTACATTTTCAAGCAGTTCGTCTGTGATAAAACCGCCGATTCCACGGTTATAGACCGTGATATCCAGATGGTCTTCGTCAATAAATTTTTCGACCGGAAACATCTCCATCAGTGAGGAACCTGCGCATACAATTTCCCCCGGTACCACTTTCTGATTCAATTTTCTGTAACGTACAATTTTTTCTTCCTTCGTCATGTTAATCCTCCTCGAATTCCATTTCCTTAATAAATGCTTCCACTTCTGCCGGCAAACGTTCCTCGCGCCATGCTAACAATATCTCGGTTGTAAGATCAGCGTCCGTAATGCCATAAACACACATCGAGTCAGACACACGCATGGACTCTGGCAAAATTGCCACTCCAATCCCTTTTTCTGCAATTGTCATCGCTGTTCTTGCATCCTCACATTCATAATAGATATCGCAGGTCAGTCCAACAGCCTCAAACGCTGAAATAATATAATTCCGATACCGGTGTGATAATATCAGATGTTCCTTTGACAATTCTCTCAAACTAATCTGTGATCCATCCTTTTTCCTGAATCCCTCTATTCCCTCATATCCATCTGCTGCCACGGCAGCCAGTTTTTCCCGAATCAGCCTCTTTGTCTTACAACCGTTCAGCGTGATCGGCGTACGCAGTGTTGTGATATCTATCATGTGCTTTTCTAATTGTTCTTTTAAATTGAATGTCGATCCCTCATGAATATCAAAATGAATCCCCGGATATTGTTTTGAAAACCTCTCAATATATTCTGACATCATCAGAACCGTAGATGGTGTAATACCAATATGTATCGTTGCAGACTGACTTACCTTGACCACCTCACGCTTTGTAACATCTAACATTTTTAAAATACTGCCAGACCTTGCATACAACACCTTTCCAGCTTCTGTCAATGTGATTTTCTTTGTTCCACGAAAAAAAAGCTGTACATTAAGTTCTTCTTCAAGCATTTTCATCTGATAACTGACCGGTGGCTGTGTCATTTTAAGAACTTTCGCAGCACCACTCACCGTTCCCTCTTCCACCACTGCACGAAAATATTCCAACTGTCTGATTTCCATGTTTCCCTCCTCTCCTGTTTTTGTCAGTATATATAAAAAATATTGTTTTATGATATAAAATAAATATTTTTTATATATTATAATTTATGCTATACTGGTTTTCAAGAATTAAATTTTTCACAAAAATGAGGATTACCATGAAACGCATTGATTTTGAAAACGGAACCGTCACAGAAAATATATTAAGCGCTGCACTGCCTATGCTGGCAGCCCAGATTTTAAGTCTGCTCTATAACATTGTAGACCGCATTTATATCGGGCGAATCCCGGATATCGGAACCACGGCTCTTGGCGCAGTCGGACTTTGTTTTCCGCTTATTATGATCATCACGGCATGCAGCAATCTGTTCGGGAGCGGCGGCGCACCGCTTTTTTCGATCAACCGTGGGAAAGGTGATAAAGAACAGGCAAACAGGATCTTAAATACCTCTTTTTCCATGGTATGTGCCAGTGCACTCCTCCTGATGGGAACCGGTCTTCTCTTTGCAAAACCGCTTCTCATTCTTTTTGGTGCCTCAAAAAATGCTCTGACTTTTGCCAGACCTTATATGATGCTGTATCTGCTCGGTACACTTCCATCCATGATTGCTACCGGCATGAACCCTTTTATCAATGCACAGGGGTATTCCACAACCGGGATGTTTTCCGTGGCAATCGGTGCAATCGCAAACATTCTCCTGGATCCGCTCTTTATTTTTACCTTCCATCTGGGCGTAAACGGTGCAGCGGCCGCCACTGTATTGTCACAGATTTTATCTGCACTGTTTGTGTTTCATTTTCTGCGCCGCAAAGCGGAGATCAAAGTCCGCCTGCTTCGAAAAAATGAACTTTCCTCCTGCATTCCTCTCGCGAAAAGTATCATCAGCCTCGGTACATCCGGTTTTATCATGCAGCTCACCAACAGTCTCGTCTCCATCTGCTGCAATCATGTACTCTCCGTCACCGGTGGCGATGTGTACGTCTCTGTCATGACAATTGTCTCAAGTGTCCGCCAGATGGTGGAAACTCCGATCTATGCGATCACGGAAGGTTCCTCCCCAATCATAAGCTACAACTATGGTGCCCTCCGCCCCACGCGCGTCAAAAAAGCCGGCATCACGATGGCTCTTATGGCGCTCGTCTATACCGGCCTCATGTGGAGCGTGATCATTCTCGCCCCGGAATATTTAATTAGTGTTTTCAGTTCGGATACAGCACTGTCAGCAGATGCCGTTCCCGCATTAAAACTGTATTTTGCTGCATTTATCTTTATGGATCTGCAGTATATCGGTCAGACTGTTTTCAAATCTTTAAACAAACGGAAACAGGCGATCTTCTTTTCCCTGCTGCGCAAGGTGTTTATCGTTGTACCGCTGACCTATCTTCTGCCATACACTTTCCACATGGGAACGGACGGCGTATTTCTTGCAGAACCCGTATCAAATGTGATCGGTGGCAGTCTGTGTTTTATCACAATGCTGTTTACGGTTCTGCCGGAGCTGAACCGGATGGAAAATCAGTAAAATATGCTTTCAGCTCCGCCACGATCATTTCCTGACTCTCCCTCGTGTGGATCAGTGCATAATAATGCCCGCCGCCAAATTTTGACCGTCTTTCCTCTTCGCATATTCCCGCTGCAATGCCTTTTTCGGTCACACGTCTGATGCGGGTTTCGTCCTGTTCCTCTTCCTTCAAATAGCCTTTTTGTACGAGCAGATCATTGACAAAAGCAGCCGTCAGCTTTTTGCGGTCTTTTTCCTCACAGAGCGCATTGATCCGGTCGGTCAGTTCCGATACCATGCAGGCGTCAGAAAACGTTACCTGATCTAATTTTTCCGGTGCAATATAAAACGGCTGTTTCTTTTTTCCCGCCGGGGGCTTCGACACAATTTCTACTACCGCAGCTCCTTCTGTCTTTCCTGTCGTCATATTTCCGGATTCATGTGTCTGCAAAAACATCCGGATGATCTCTGCAAAACTTTCCCCGTAGCTTGCAATCTTCTGTGCACCCATTCCGTATACATCCGCCATCTGTGTTTTATCTGCCGGACATCTGGCACACATATCTTTCAACGTCTTATCAGAACAGATGATAAACGGCGGCACACCCTGTTTTGCAGCAAGTTCTGACCGGCATTTGCGCAGTTTCTCAAACAGCTCCTGCCCTTCTTCCGTTAAATCTGCAAGTTCTGCTGTCTTTTTCTTTGCACGTCCGGTCTCGATATAATTTTCCTCCACCTCGTCCTCTGTCACAACACAGTTACTGCATTTTTCACAGATGCACGGACTGTGATCCCCAAAATAGTTCAGGATATACTGGCGCAGACACTCATCTGTCTCACAGTAGTGAATCATCTGATTCAGTTTCCGCTGTTCATTTGCCCGGACTGCCGGATCTCCTGCCGTATAACCGCCCTCTGTCGCCTTATAGTCAAGCAGCCGTTTGTTGATCATGATATCCTGTTTGGAAAAGAAAAGCACACACTCCGCTTCCTCCCCGTCGCGCCCGGCTCTTCCAGCCTCCTGGTAATAATATTCAAGGCTTTGCGGCATATTATAATGGAGCACATAACGCACATTGGATTTGTCGATCCCCATTCCAAATGCGTTGGTCGCAACCATCACACGGATCCTGTCATAGGTAAAATCATCCTGACTCTCTTTCCGTTCTTCCAAAGAAAGCCCCGCATGGTACCGCCCTGCCAGAATGCCGTGCTGCAATAAAAGTTCACAGACACTGTCCACATTCTTTTTTGTCGCACAGTAGATGATTCCACTCTCATCCTCATGCCTTTTGACATAATTTAAAATACTGTTGTCCGTCTCTTTTCCACCTTTTCGCTTTACGACACGGAAGAAAAGATTCGGCCGGTCAAACCCGGTCACGACAGTCACCGGATTCTGCAGGTGCAGACTTCCCGTGATATCCTGTTTGACGCGCTCGGTCGCTGTCGCCGTAAATGCGCTGACCACAGGGCGTCTCGGCAGTCTTGCAAGAAAATCTGCAATCTCTAAATAGCTTGGCCTGAAATCCTGTCCCCACTGGGAAATACAGTGTGCCTCATCCACTGTCACCATCGAAATGTCTGCCCGGCATGCAAAATCTAAAAAACGCATGGTATTTAACCGCTCCGGCGCGACGTAGATGATCTTGTACTGTCCCTGTGCCGCATACAAAAGCGCCGCCCGGATCTGATTTTCCGTCAGTGAGCTGTTGATGTATGCCGCATGTACGCCTGCCTGGTTCAGTGCCTTGACCTGGTCAGACATCAAGGAGATGAGCGGTGAGATCACGATCGTGATACCGGGCAGCATCAGCGCCGGAACCTGATAACAGAGTGATTTTCCGGCGCCGGTCGGCATGATGCCGAGGACGTCGCTGCCATTTAAGATGCCTTCCATCAAGTCCTGCTGACCAGGCCGGAGGGTGTCGTATCCAAAATAGTGTTTGAGTGTCTGATATAAATTCAAAATTTGTTTCTCCTTTTTACATTGCAATCCAGCCAAATGCATTTGCCACGGAACTGATCAGTATGATCAGTGCAAAGACCGGGCACAGATATTTGATCATCACAATAAAAATCTTTTTCCTGCGGAATGTGCTCTCTCCGTGCATGATCTCATCTTCCATCCGCTTCATTCCGACGATTCTCGATACAAACAGGCTTGTGAGCATTGCCGCAATCGGCATCATCACAGAGTTCGTCAGAAAATCAAAGAAATCCAAAAACTGCATGCCGATAATTTTAATGCCTACTAACGGTCCATATCCCAGTGAAGATAAACTTCCAAGCGCGATCATGATCACTCCGACTAAAACCGTTGCTCTTCTTCTGCTCCATCCCAGCTCATCCTCAAAGGTAGAAACCGCGCTCTCAGTCAATGCGATAGAACTTGTTACTGCTGCAAACAGTACTAGCAGGAAAAATAAGATTCCAACTACTGTCCCAAATCCCATATTCTCAAACACTTTTGGAATTGTAATAAACATCAATGCCGGTCCCGCCTGCAGAGTATCCGGGTCGCCGCCCGAAAATGCGAACACCGCCGGAATGATCATCAGTCCCGCCATAATAGCGATCGCCGTGTCAAACACTTCCACATTTCTTGTGGAATCTTCCAGTGATGTTTCTTTTTTCATATAGGATCCAAAGGTAATGAGGATTCCCATTGCAATCGACAGCGAATAAAACATCTGTCCCATCGCCGCTACCACCGTCATCCAGGAAAAGTTTTTCACATTTGGCACAAGAAAATATTTTACTCCCTCCATGGCGCCCGGTCTTGTCACGGAATACACCGCAATCAGGACGGATAACACGATCAGTATCGGCATCATAAATTTCGATACACGTTCGATTCCGTTTCGCACCCCTGCGTAAATGATCGTCAGGGTGAACAGACAGAACAGGATAAAACAGAGTTCCGTGGATACTCCATCTGAGATAAACTCCGAAAAATATCCGTCTGCCGCCAGCATTTTTCCATTTCCCCTGATATACTCGATCAGGTATTTGATCACCCAGCCGCCGATCACGGAATAATACGGCACGATCAATACCGGGATGATCGCATTGATCCATCCACCGGCTGACAGCCATCCGGCTTTTCCAAATGCCTGAAACGCTCCCACCGGACTTTTCCTTGTCATGCGTCCAAGTGCCGACTCAGCCATGATCATCGTATATCCAAACGTCAGTGCCAGTAAAATATAGATCAGAAGAAAAATCCCTCCACCGTATTTTGCCGCCAGATATGGAAATCTCCAGATATTTCCAAGTCCTACGGACGCACCTGCGGCGGACAGTACATAACCCAGTTTCCCAGAAAAAGAACTTCTTTTGTTGTCGTGTGTGTGTAAATTGCTCATATCTTTTTGTTCACAGTTTGTGAAACAGTCTCCCTTCATTTTTTGTTTTCTTCTCTATTACCGCACCAGCCGGAATGTCTTTTCCACCATGAAAAACATTAACACAATGAAAATCAGCACATAGACCGGCAGCAGTGTGATGGAAATATGATTTGCGATCAGTCCAAAAACCGGCGGCATAAATGTAGAGCCGACATAAGCACTCGCCATCTGGATACCGATGATTGCCTGGGAATTTTTCTCTCCAAAATTTGCCGGTGTTGCGTGAATGATCGATGGGTAGACCGGTGCACATCCAATCCCCATCACGACAAGTCCTGCCAGAGCTGCCGTGTCAGACGGAATCGGCAGAAGTACTGCAGCACAGCCAGCCAGTAAAATAGTTGTGCCAAGCCTGATCATCTTATGATCACCTAATTTTTCCGTCACAAATCCTGCCAAAAATCTTCCGAGCGTGATACCGCTGCAGAACAATGCCGCATATGCCGCCGCACGCTCCGCAGAGATACCTTTTGCACCGACCAGATAACTGCTTGACCAGAGGATCAGTGTAGATTCCAATGCACAGTAAGAGAAAAATCCAAGCAAGAGCTGTGGTACGCCTTTGATCTTCACTGCACCGCGTATTCCAATCACCTCGTGCTGCTCTTCCTGCTGTTCTGCCGTTTTGTTGACTTTCCAGACCGGAAGTGTCACAAACAGAATCATTGTGATCCCCATCTGAAGAAAAGATACCATGCGGTAACCGTTCTGCCAGGATGAGGTGGTCAGTGCATAGCTCATTATGTACGGGCTGATGATTGTTCCCACGCCCCAGAAACAATGCAGCCAGCTCATATGTTTTGATGAATAATGCAGTGCAACATAGTTATTGAGTGCCGCATCGATAGCTCCTGCGCCAAGTCCATACGGAATCGCCCACAGGCACAACATGTAAAATGCGCTCGACGTCGAAAAACCAAACAAGGCAGCTGCCGTTAACAGGACACTGCATACCGTAACGATCTGTGTTCCAAATTTCTTTGTCAGGCGTTCCGACATTAAACTTGAACAGATCGTCCCTGCAGAGATGATCATTGTGACCAGTCCCGCATAGGACAGCGGCACCGAAAATGCCTCATGCATGATCGGCCATGCCGAACCAAGCAGAGAGTCCGGTAAGCCAAGACTTATAAATGCCATGTAAATTAATAGTAATAATAGTGTGTACATTTTTTGCTCCTTTATTTATCCAATTCGCCGTTTGCCACTTATACAAGTATCTTGACTCGCTTCGCCCGGCAGTCTTATTATATCTTGAACGCCACCAAAAATCCACGCAATATTATAGAATATTATCCCATAACATGGTAAAATAAAGTAAAAGTATTATTTGTGGAGATCTGATCATAGATGAACTTAAGACAAAATAAAGAAAAAAACGCACAGCAAATGTTGACAGGCGTAATTTTGACATTATTTATCATGCTCCTGCTTTGTACCATATTTACAAATCAGGATGCAGCCTCTGTAAGCAAACTCAAAGCACGTCAGCCTGACAAAATACAATACCTGGATGATGGAATGGTACTGCTTAGTTTTAACATTAACCGCAATGAAAGCAACAACGGTTCCCTTGTATTTTTTACCTCACATCAGCATGTGACCGTTTCTACGAAAAACAATGAAATATACAGATTAGATGACTCCGGTGGAATATGGGGGCATACAACAGGAAATGTATGGAATTTTGTCAAACTGCCGACACATGCAGAAACAGTCATAGTCAGGCTGGAACCCTGTTATCCGGAAACAGCCGGTCAAATTGAACAATATTATATAGGAACCGGAAATGAAATCTATACAGGCATATTGCGTCAGTCTATGCCCACTTTTATAGCGAGTGTATTTATTCTGTTAGCCGGTTTTTTTATCACGTGTTACTGGGTGTTTATTCACAACAGCAGCCATATAGACGGAACCCTTTTTTATCTGGGGATCTTCTCCATATTGCTTGGACTTTGGACCGCCAACGAGACAGATGTTTGTTCTCTGATACTCCTAAACAGAAGATCATCTGCTTTTGCTGCTTTTATGTTTCTGATGATAATGCCTATCCCATTTTTGATGTTTGTAAAGAGCTTCCTTGAGATCAATGATGATAAAATCTGGAAAATCATCTGCGATCTTTGTATACTTCAGACAGTTGTCTGCAGTTTGCTGCACTTTACCGGATTCTATGAGTTTCGAAGAAGCATCTGGATCACTCACATTTCCATTTGTATGGTGCTCGTTTATCTCATTGCAGTTATCATATATAAGATTGTAAAAAAACAGACAGACCAGAAACTGAAAGCCTGCATGATGGCTCTTACGCTTGTCATCATTGCAACTATCGTGGATATGGTCGGTTATTACAAAACAGGAAATAATTCCGGAATGTTTGGAAGATCATCCTTCCTTGTATTTATCATAATTCTCGGTTTAGAATCCGCAAGACAGGCTGTTACCAGTTTGAAAAAAAGACGCAGGATGGAGGAACTCGAACAATTTGCACTGAATGATTCCATGACAGGACTCTACAACAGAAATGCCTATGATTACTTTATAAATAATGAATCGGATATTAAAAATCATATGGTGGTTACATTTGATCTTAATAATCTCAAGATGTGTAACGACAACTATGGACACAGTGCCGGGGATGCCTATATCATCAATTCGGCACATATCATAGAGACTGCGTTTGATCGTTTTGGCAAATGTTACCGTATCGGCGGCGATGAATTCTGCTGCATCATACCGGATGCAACAGAATTTCAGATAGAACATTTTATTCAAAAAATGCATCAGGACGTAGCGATACTCAATAATAAGAATATCATTCCGACTGAAGTGGAAATCGCATGCGGATATGCGCTGGTCACACCGGATGATACCGATATAGAAAAAGTGCGTGAACGTGCAGATGAGATGATGTACCATAACAAGAAAGTGTTAAAGGGACTTATTTAAAAAAGATCCAGCATATTATCCAGATATATCTCCTCTCTGACCTGCAGCTGATACTCAGGTTTTGTCATATAATAGAGCAGAAACTCCAGAATCAGGGCGCTGCCAAGTCCCCTGCCTTCGATTTTAAAATTGGAAAATCCCATCGGCAGATAGCTGTTTTTCATATCATCCACACCAATAAATCCGGGATTTTCCATTGCCTTCGAAAAACGATAGCCATTCCCTGCATCCGGAGCTGCACAGCGGTGATCCGGACCATTTTCGCCAAGGTTTTTGCGGCTGACAGCTTCATAGCAGATTTTCCTGTCCCCACAGCCAAACCAGCAGCATTCATTACATAAGAATTCCACTTTGGCTTTCTGTGCCCCTGTCAATGTATTTAATTTATCAAAAACCTTATTCAACCGGAAATCCGGTACGACGTAAAGAAACTCATCTCTGTTTACTTCCCTTACGAACTGCTCAAAATCCGTCAGGACCTTGGTGGTGGAAGAAACAAAATAAAATCCCGGATAATTTTTTTTCAGATATTCCAGTAACAGGTCCGAATAGATAATGACACCATTTCTGACACCCTCACTTTTCTCAAATAAAATGCAGAGATGATTGCATTTCTTATCCCAAAGATGTTCCTGCCCAAGCAGGGAATTGCTGAATGTAAGCCGCGCTGAGATTCCGTATTCCTGCATCAACGCAAAAACCTCCTGCGGATCGTGATCCCCGAACGAAGTACGGCCTCCACCCCAGATACAATCTGACGGAGCACCATAGACAGAGCCTATCTCACACCAGTCGTAAAAGTATTCTCTGTGTTCCCGGAATAATGGCAGAAACACACGATATAATTCATAAAACTCAAACAAACCCGGAAGATGGTAGTATGCTGTGTTCTTTTTTAATTGATTCATTTCTGTATTCTCACCCCTATTAAATACTAGCTATACATGCTGTAAATCTTATCATTCATACAGCATTTCAATCAGCACTGAAAAATTCTAGCATCATGACCGTTGACTGGCTCGTCTGGTTTTGCTTTATCACCTAATATTCCTTTTTCTTGAAAATACCTACAGTCAAAGGAAAGGACACGATAAATAACAATATAGAACAACCAATTAAAATAAACGGCCCGAACAACGGTATATTAAAAAGCATTGTGGCAATACCCAATGCACAAATCAAAGATATGATAAGAAACACAATGGTTTTATCTTCCCCCGCTAAATAAACCATAGGAATAAATATTGCTCCCATTGTAAGACTTATACTAATTCCTATTACAAGTACACCTGAGATACCCTCAAATTGTTCAAAAGTAATTCCATGTAACAGATAGGATAGGGCTATTATAATGCCAACGAAAAGCACTCCTATCATAATCCATAATAATTGATTTATATATAAACTTTTTACAATATCAATCCGCTTTACTGGCAAAGTAAGTTTATATTTTCCCCATTTTGAGGAAAATTCATTTCCAATAACGGTAGCTGCATTTACTGCTAATCCGACAATTCCAATAATTATGAAATACATTTGCCATGTCTGGTCTGGAATAATGATAACGGCAATCCCCATTGCAAACATAAAAAGCAAAAAAATTTTTGCATTTGTCCATACAGCAAGAAAATTGCTTTTAAAAAGACCTTTCATACATGATCCCCCCTTACTAAAAGCAAAAAAATTTCATCAACAGAAACGTGGTCTATCACGATTTCTTTGTACTTTCTCTGCATTGCTTTACAATCTGAAACCAGAACATCAATTTGAAAATCACGTTTCCGATAAACAATAATATCTGCCGGATCTAATGCAAGGAATTGATTTTCCTTGCAGCGCATAACCGCATAATTATAAACCAAATCATTTTTCGATACGGTCATAATCAGTTTTCCGTTATGAATGAATGTAATATAGTCTGCCACTTTTTCTAAATCACTTGTAATATGGGAAGAAAGTAAAATAGAGTGGTCTTCTTCCTGTACGAAATCAAGGAATGTATCTAACATCTCGTCGCGTACAACAGGGTCAAGTCCGCCAGTAGCTTCATCCAGAATTAACAGTTGTGGATGGTGTGATAAAGCAACCGCAATCGCTAATTTCATTGTCATCCCTCTGGAATATTGCTTAATTTTTTGATTTGCAGGTAATTTGTATTCTTTTAAAAATTTCTGAAACAAAATATTGTCCCATTGCTTATAAAATCCTGACATAACTTTCGCTAATTGTGCTGCTGTCCAATAAGCTGGAAAATTATCTCCGTCATAAACAACACCTATTCTTTCCCGCATATCTGTATCTGCGTCTGTCATTTCTTTTCCAAACAACTTTACCATTCCGCTGTCTTTGGCGATTGTATTTAGAATACAGCCAATCGTTGTAGTTTTTCCGGCTCCGTTTTCCCCGACAAAACCCAAAATAGAACCATACGGCAGAGAAAAAGTCACATTTTCTAACGCAAAATTTGACTTAGAAAATGTTTTGGAAACCTGTTGTAATTCTAAAATATTTTCCATGCTCATTCGTCCTCCTGATAGAATAAAGCCAACAACTCCGTCAATTTTTCAAGGGAAATATTACTTGTCCGTCCAATCTCTGCGGCGGCTTGTAAATGTTCCTCTGCAATACGTTGTTGTTCTTCTTGATAAAATTCTTTGTTTTGTGCCGATACAAAACTCCCCCTGCCGACAGTTGTTTCAATAAAACCGTCCCTTTGCAGATCCTCATATGCTTTTTGGACGGTAATCACACTAACATGAATAGATTTTGCCAGTGAACGCATTGAGGGAATAGCGTCTCCGGCTTGCAGTTCTCCACTCATTATCATTGCTTTTATCTGCGATGTGATTTGCTCATATATCGGCTTGTTGGCGTTATTACTGATAATGATTTCCATAACTCACCGCCTTCGTTTTTTTGATTGTACTTAATGTACAGTTACATTATAGCATCTATAAACTCATAGTCAACCCTCAAAATAAAATTGCCAGATACAGTTATCAAAAATAGTTGTATCTGACACTCAGAATAGGGGGCTGCTGTCTGTCAAGCTCTGTGTGTTACTTTACCGCACATGAGCATTGTAGCACCGGTTCTCTCCGCAGATATAAATAAACGCGATGTATATCTTCCTGCAGGAAAATGGGTAAACATAACAGACGGCACAACCTATGAGGGTTGTCAGACTATTATAGCAGATGCACCGATCGAACATATTCCAGTGTTTGAACGGATATAGATATAAACAAGGACCAAAAGTTCATCCAAGAACTTTGGGTCCAATTATTTCATACTCACTCCTCCTCAAATTCCGCAAGTTCGGTCTCCGTCTCAAGCATCCGCTCTAACAGACTCTCCTGGTTCTTTTCCTCTGCGTCAAGTGCATTCTGCAGTTCCATCAGCTTCGGATAGTCACTGGCAAGCTCCGGATCCATGAACTGCATTTTTATTTCAGCGAGTTTTTCTTCGCTCTCCTCTAACATATTTTCATATTTTTCTAACTGGTGATGCAGTCTTGAACGGATTTTGCCCGGATTGTAATAAGTTTTTTTGTCAAACACATCCGTTAAAGTAGGAACATCTGCGTCTGTTTTTATGCCACTCTGATGCTGATTGTGTTTCTCATTCCCCACAGAATTTTGTGTATCATTTCCTGACACATACCTCGCACTCTGTGACATTCCTCGCCCTTTTCCGGAAATCTCCATCTCTTTTTGTTTTTCTGCAAGATACTCCTCATAGCTCATGGCATATTGTTTCACACCACTCTCTGAAAACTCCAAAATCCCGGTTGCGATCCTGCTGATAAAATAACGGTCATGTGAGACGAAAAGTACTGTTCCCTCGTACTCTCTTAACATCTGTTCTAACGCCTCTTTTCCAACGATATCCATATGGTTCGTCGGCTCATCTAAGATCAGAAGATTCGGTCTGGTCTGCAGCATTTTACAGAGTGCGAGACGGACTTTTTCTCCGCCGGAAAGCTGTCCCATCTTCTTTTCTACATCTTCTCTGGAAAATAAAAATCCCCCCAGTGCACTGCGGACTTCCTCCCTCATATAGGAAGGATATTCCTCCCAGAAATTTTCAAGCACGGTCTGATCTTCCCGGAAATGCTCCTGCACTGCTTTCTGCTGGTCAAAATAACTCCATTCTACATTTTGTCCAAATGAAAATTCACCACCTAACGCAGGCAGTTCGCCGACTAAGGTTTTCAAAAGTGTGGATTTTCCTTTACCGTTCTCCCCAATGATTGCAAGTCTGTCTTTCTTTTGAAGCAGAAATGAGACTTTACTTAAGACGGTATCGTAACCGATCTCAAGATTTTTGGCATGAATCACATTCGTGTAGCTTTCCATGCGCGGTACATATCTCGCATGAAATGCTTTCGTATCAAAATGTCTCGGCTTTTCGATTTTTACCATGTGTTCGATCGCCATGCGCTTTGAACGTGTCGCCGCCACTTTCGTCGGCGTATTTTTCCATTTTTCGATCCAGTCCGTCAGACGTTTGATCTCCTTTTGCTGCTCCTCATAGTCTTTTTCCTGTTTGATCAGTGCCTCTTCTTTTTGCTTCATAAATGCCGTGTAATTGCCGGTATAACGCTTGATCTCATGATATTCGATCTCGTAGGTCACATCGATCACTTTGTCTAAAAACATACGGTCATGTGAAACAATGATGACCGCCTTATCATAAGTCTTTAAATATCCTTCTAACCACTCGATTGTCGGAAGATCCAGATGGTTGGTCGGCTCATCGAGCAGCATGATATCCGGACGTTTTAACAGCAGTTTGATAAATGCCACTTTCGTCTGCTGTCCACCGGAAAAACTTCCGATCGGGCGTTTCAGATCTTCTAACGCAAACCCGAACCGCTGAAACATAGTCTCCATATCCTGCTGCCACGAATATCCCCTCATTGCCTCCATACGGCTTTGTAAGTTGTCATATTCGCGCAAAAGCTGTTTGTCCGCGGAAGTTTTCATCTCATTTTCAAGTTCCCTCATCCGCTTTTCACACGCAAACACCGGCTCAAATACTTTCTTGATTTCCTCTTCCACGGTCACATCTTTTTCCGTAAAATTAACCTGACGCAGGAAACCAATCTCCTGTTTTCCTGCCATCGTAATACCACATTCTTCATCGCTGTCTAAATTATTCATCGAAATATCGCCCGCGATCAGACGCAGCAGCGTGGTCTTTCCACAGCCGTTTCGTCCTACAATGGCGATTTTTTCTTTATCATGCACCTCAAAATTGACATCACGTAAAATCACATCTCCGCCAAACTGCACGAGGGCATGACTGATCTTATATCTCATGTTTATCTCCATTCCTGCGTAAAATCTTACTTTTACACTAACTCCTCTATCTTTGATAGACTACCTACCTTCTAACACCAGCCGAAGTAAACGAATCATATTAACCCCCTTTCTTGCGTGTGAAAAAATGTATTTTCACACAAATCTCCGTTCTTTTCCCTCACAGCAGCCGAAATACCTGCTCTGCCGTGGCGGCTATATTTTCCATTGCATTTTCTTTTTTCATTGCTTCTTCTAATGTTGTCACGCCTCTTACGATCGGGAAAAATGCATCGATTCCCGCCCGGTTACAGACTTTCGCTTCCGGTGCAACGCTCCCTGCAAATGCAATGACTTTCGCATTATATTTTTTTGCCAGAGCAGCAACACCGGCCGGTGCTTTCCCCATGACCGTCTGCGCATCCAGACGTCCTTCTCCGGTCACCACAACATCCGCATTTTTCATTTTTTCTTCCAGGCCGGTTGCCTGCAAAATCAGTTCCACACCCGGTATTAATTCTCCCGCAAGATACGAAAGGAATGCATATCCGAGTCCTCCCGCTGCACCGGCGCCCTCACAGTCCGCAAAGTCACAATCCAAACTTTCTTTGGTCACATCCGCATAATGTCTCATTGCTTCATCGACCTGCTCTTTCTGCTCTTCCGTCACACCTTTTTGTGGTCCAAATATGTAAGTTGCACCCTGTTTGCCGCAAAGCGGATTTTTCACATCACAGGCAATCTGAAATTTTGTACCGGAAAGCAGCGGATTTTTATTTTCAGTCCGGATCACCTCAATCTTTGCAAGCGCAGCCGCGCCCTCTCCCACATCATTTCCATCTTCATCAAAAAATTCAAATCCAAGCGCCTTTAACATTCCGATGCCGCCATCGTTGGTTGCACTTCCACCAATTCCAATCATGAAATTTTTACAGCCGCGTTTCAGGGCATCTGCAATCATCTCCCCCACTCCATAGGTAGATGCACGCAATGGATCTTTCTTTGTCACAAGCGTGATTCCTGCGGCAGATGCCATTTCCATGACAGCCGTTTTTGTCTCTTCTAAAAAACCGTAATAACACGACACTTTTTCTCCAAGCGGTCCTGCCACGGTAACCGGTATTTTTTCTGCTCCCAAACCTTCGATCAGTGCATCCACCGTTCCTTCACCGCCATCTGCGAGCGGTTTTACCACTACTTCTGCATCCGGTTTTGCTGCCAGAATTCCTTTCTTTACAGCATTTCCAGCCTCCATGGACGTCATGCTTCCCTTAAATGAATCGATTGCTGCTACTACTTTCATATAAATCTCCATTCTTGCGTGTGAAAAATCTTATTTTTCACACTTCCATCTTTCTCTAAGAAGTTAGTTTGTTACTGTTCGCACTTCATCCCAAGCTGCCAGAATGCCACCGCACTTGCAGCCGCCACGTTCAGTGAATCCACACCATGTGTCATCGGAATTTTCACCGTATAGTCACAGTCTGCGATCGTGTGATCTGCCAGCCCGTCACCTTCCGTTCCGAGAACGATTGCTAACTTTTCCTCCGCCATCATTTTTTCATCATCTATACTCACGGAGTCATCCCGAAGTGCCATTGCCGCCGTTTTATATCCCAGCTTATGCAGCACATCCATCGCACCGTCCGGCCAGGATACATTTTTATCAAAATATGTCCACGGTATCTGAAATACCGTTCCCATGCTGACACGGCTTGCTCTCCGGTACAGCGGATCTGCACAGGCTGGTGTCAAAAGAACTGCATCCATTCCAAGTGCCGCCGCAGAACGGAAAATTGCTCCGACATTTGTTGGATTTACCACATTTTCCAAAATTGCAACCCGCCTTGCATTCTTGCAGAGCTGCTCCACGGAAGGCAGTGTGGGACGGTACATGGCACAGAGCATGCCGCGTGTCAGCTGATAACCTGTGATTTTTGCAAGCACCTCGATTTCTGCCATGTAGACTGGAATTTCATGCTCTGCTGCGCAGACTGGAATTTCATGCTCCGCCGCCATGCTTGAATTTCCATTCTCTGCTTCCATCTTGTCAGTCTGTTTGATGTCCTGACTTTGTAATTTTTCGCAGCGCGCAAGGATTTCTTTTGCCTGCGTCTTTACATGCTTTTTTTCCATCAGAAATGACATCGGCACACAGCCGGCATCTAAGGCACGCTCGATCACCTTCGGACTTTCCGCAATGAAAATCCCCGGCTTCGGCTCAAAATAGTGAAAAAGCTGTGCTTCATTTAAATTGTAATAAATCTGCAGCTCCGGGACATCCAGATTTTTGATTTCTATAATATTTATCATTGTGTTCCTCTTTTCTCTCCTGTATCAGCGATTGAGCATATGGCAGATAAATTCATTGATTATACCATGTGCAAAATGGCTTATGATTAAATTTCAAGCTGGAAAAGAATTCTTCCCTCCTCAAGCTCTCCCCAGCAGTTTACCGGAGGCTCCTTCGTCTCTTTAAATCCACAATCCGAATGCATTTTTATTGATGATAAATTACTTTTTCCTATAATGCAATCTATCTTTTTTGCGCCTGTGCCTTTCAAAAACTCCGTCACATGACGTATCAATTTTTTACCATATCCTCTGTTTCTCTTCCTCGGCATCGTTTCAACTGCCTCAAGGAACCATTTTCCCGGCTCTGACTCAACTGCCCTGAGTCCGCTTACCCACTGTTTTTCGTCAGTTTCAATGAACACCATCTGCTTGGGATTCTGGATAAACTCCTTTAAAAACGCCGCATATGATGCCTCCATTTCATCACGATCTTTAAATTCCCCCTCCATATCCACCATGGATTCTGCATATACTAAAAACATTTTTTTATTACCTGTTCATTTACATTTTCAATCCGTTCTAACATTTTTATCCTCCTCTTCTGACCCTCCGAAAACTCTTCGAGTCTTTTCGCAAATTGTACACACTCCATATCAAGCTGGCGCAATAATGTAAAAAATAAACTTTCTTCTAAATTTCTTTCCCTGCAAAACGCTCTGATGTCCCCCTGCAAAAAGCTGGTATCCTGATTAATATATGACACCACCAGATTAGACGCTGTTCGAATTTCTCCGTCTGTCACGAACAATTTTTCATATCTGCTGCCTGATTTCTGCAAAATTGTCTTGATCAGCGTCGATTTTTCACATCCGTTTTCTCCATGTAAAAAGACTCTCTCCCCATGCATCAGTTCGAATGTGAGATTTTTCAATGTATCACTTTCTGCACCTTCATACCGCACCGAAAGTTCCCTGCATGAAATCAGACGTTCCTTATGATAGGAAAGCGGCATAAGTTTTAAACTGACAGGCTGTTCAACATCCTGCAAAAGCCCCTCTTTCTCCTGTATTTTCCTCTCCATCCGGCGTTCATACTGTGTCACACGGCTCTGCACCTCGATCGTCTTTCGGTTTAAAACCAGCACATGATCAATGCAGGCATCTAAAATATCCCTGTCATGCGATACCAGAATAAACCCTTTTTTGCCGCACAGATATTCTTTCACACATTCCCTTGCATGCATATCTAAATGATTTGTCGGCTCATCGATCAGCAGAAAATCATTTTCCACGCAGCAAATTTAAAAAAGTTGTTTTTCCTTTTCCATTTCTCCCGATCAGACCTAACTTCCAGTCCGTATCAATCCCAAAAGATACGTTTTCAAAAACCGTATCAAAACTTCCCTCATAACCATATGTGAGATCTGTTACCTGAATCTGTGACATAAAAATCTCCCCATTTCCCTTCCATACAAAAAATCCCATGCTGCCATGGGATTTTTCTTACACCTCACATATTTTATGATCACATCTGGCAGACAATAGATTGCACATTGTAAGATAAAATCGATTGTCCCGGACAACAAAATGTCCGTTTCCGCCATTTTTTAACACAAAAAAGAGAGGATACAAGAATCAAATCCACTTTTGGCAACATGATATGCAGTACTGCACCTCTGCAATACTGCTGTAACTTCAGATTTACACAACATATCATGCACTTTATTCCTTATACCGGTGCAATATATGCCATGTATCATCCCGAATCAGCAGACAAACGTATGGCATATATGACACACATTCTCTTGCTGACTCTGTTTTCTTTCATGTTTCAAAAGTAAATTATCTCCGCATTGGTTCCTCTCCTTTAAATTTCTATTGCAATAGTAGCACAATGCCATTTTTAATGCAACCAAAAATTTTTACGAAAAATCTTTCGTTACCGGTCACACAATAAATATGCACAGCAGCAATCTCTACTCCACATTTTTGATTGCCTGATCCATCGGGATCTTTTTGATACGCATAAAGTCCAGTATCATTACAAACAGATATCCGATCAGCACAAATGCAAACATTTTCACATATCCGGCTGGCTGGATCACAAATGCAAACCATCCACTGTAACTAAACAAGATCGCCTTCCATGCCAGATTCATAACAAATGCTCCAAGTACAACACTGACCGCATCTTCGATCACAACCACGATCGTTGTGGAAAGCAGATACAGGCTGGCGATTTCTTTATTCTCATATCCAAGAATCTTTGTCATTGAAATTGCATTCTCATTTTTCTCAATGATCAGTTTTGTCAGAAGATAGATCAAAACTGCGGAAAGCAGGATACAAAGTATCTGGAAATAATCCATATAAGATCCCATGGAATGATCTAACTGGTCACACATCTTTGTGATATCACGCTCGGTGATCACCGTTGCAATATCATCTTCCGACAGATCTGCAAGCTCTTCATTTGAAAAATATCCACTAAATGCCTCTTCATCCAGCTCAAATACCATGCGGTAATTTTCAATCGGCATAAATACTGCAATGTTTACGCACTGGTCATAAATTCCGGCTATCGTAAACGTATACTGTTTGTTTTCATATTTTTCATCCAGTGAAACGGTATCCCCGACATTAAGTTCATATTTTTCTGAAAATGATCTGGAAATATAAACTTCATCTTCCTGCAGGGACTGCATACCTTTTATTTCTACATACTTACTATTGTCTGAAATACCGTAAACAGAGACTTCCTCATCTATTACATCGCTTTTTTTCTGCAAAGAACACATACTGAATTTTTCTGCGTCTTTATTGTCCGTCGTCAGTACATTTCCATCTTCATCCTCAAAAGATTTCAGAACATACTGATACTTTGCAAACATCATATTTTTTGCATTTTCTTTGTAATAAGAAAGCGTATCCGGCATTCCCACTGCCATTGCAAGCATCACCATGATAAAGAAAATTCCCACAAACAGAATCAGATAATTTGCCACATTCTGAAACATGATGCGCAGACGGAATCTGTTAAAAAATTTAAAATGTGGCAGCCGCATTGCTTTTTTGCGTTTTGTTTTTTTCAGATCATGCCTCAGAAACTGTAACGGTGTATGCTGCATCATTTTAATAATGACGATCAGATTGACCATAAACATCAGCACGACCGGTATCAGGGTTGTCTTAAAAAATGCATCCGGATTCCAGATCGTCTCATAGGTCGGAAGGCTGTAACTGTTATAATACATGGATACCACAACATCTTTAAATACCGTATAGCCAAGCACATTTCCGACTAATGCGGAAATCAGGGTAACGATAACCGGCATAGACAGATAATGGCGTACCAGCTCCCCTTTCGTATAGCCGGACGCACGCAATGTTCCGATTGTAGATGACTCTTTTGTGATCGTATTGCTGATCGTAACTGCAAAAATAAATGCGATGATGACAATCAGAATATCAAGCAGCACACCTCCCATTGCCTCATCAGAGCCCATGTCGTCGGTTGCAAAATGAATCGCCGGATTCGCATATTTTGGCACATAATCTTCAATCTCATTGTCATTTACCACGGTCTGTGTGAGCAACGCCCGCATAAAATCATCCGACTGGTTTTTCTCTTCTTTTTCATCTGACGGCTCATTTTCATACTTCCATGCATAATCGTAATGAATCGTCTTATGTAACTTTGCAAATCCCTCATCTGTTACCATTGCAACATTAAACTTTAAGGCATCAAACATCAGATCCGTGCTTTTTTCGTGCAGTGTGGAATAGTTGACATATGCGATCAGACCAACGACCTGATATTTTTCTTCTCCGACTGTGATCTCATCGCCGACTTTTATCCCGACATTGTCAGCATGCATACGGTCAATGGCAATTTCATCCTCTTTTTCCGGGAAACTTCCGTCCATCAGGCATGCAAGATTGATATCATCTGTCTTTGCAAAAACACGGACTGTTCCATCCGAAGTTCCGTCGTTGTCATGATCTTCCTCTTCATCCCTGTAAAAATTTTCATACAGATGAACCGGAGTTTCCTTAAAATCAGGATCGTTCAATTCATATTTTTCTTCTGCATCCGCATATTTCTCATTGATCTCATCTAAAACCTTGTTCCAGGCTTCGTCGTATGCTTTCTCATATGCCTCGTCATGTGCCTCATCAAACGCTTTCTCATACGCCTCGTCATGTGCCTTAGGATATGCTTTTTCATACGCTGTATCATAGGCTTTGTTGTACTGCCTGGACTGTTTTGCCTGTGCTACTGCTGTATCAAGCATAACTCCCGCAGTTGTTTCATCAAGTCCCTGCGCCATCAGCATCTGCTTTATCTGTGCATTAAAAGAAACATCAAATTCTGACTGGAACTCTGCATCAAATTTTTCCTTAAATTCTGTTTCAAACTTCTCATCAAATTCTTTTTTGAACTTTTCTTCAAATTCACTATCGAACTTTTTATCCAGCTTCTTTTTTGCCTCGTCGATGTAATACTGTTTAACATCCGCTTTATCGCCTGTCTTAATTGCATCAAGCAGTGTTTCGTCTGCTTTCTTTTTTAATTCAAAGTGTCCGTCTTCCAGCTTGTATCTGCCAACACCCTCATCAGCCGCTGTCATCATGCTCTCGTTTGCAACATACATACCGGACACAAAGCCGATCATCAGAATCAGGAACAGACTTACCACAAGATACTTTTTCCAGTCTCCTGTCAGTTCCCTCGGTATTCGTCTGATAAGCGGATTTTTGATTTTTTTCTTTTTCATACTAATCTCCATTCTTGCGCTGTTTTTAAGCGCATCACAAGATTGTGCGCCAGTACAGCTTCCTACCACTCCAGATCTGCCGCTGAAATTTTATGTTCATTGATATCGTTATGACGCACTGCCCCGTCACGGAGTTTGATGACATGGTCTGCCATATGCCGGATTGCCTCGTTATGTGTAACCATGATAACTGTATTACCATATTTGACATTGACATCCTCAATCAGCTTTAATATTTCCTTGGAGGTATTGTAATCGAGTGCTCCGGTCGGCTCATCACAAAGCAGGATATCCGGATTTTTCACAATGGCTCGCCCGATGGAAACCCTCTGCTGCTGACCACCGGAAAGCTGGTTCGGCAGTTTATGCCTGTGTTCATAAAGTCCCAGCGTATGTAACAGATCGTCAATATCGAGCGGACTGTCTGATAAATATGCACCAACCTCAATATTTTCCTTGACATTTAAATTTGCGATCAGGTTATACATCTGAAATACATAACCTAAATGTTTTCTGCGGTACTGTGTCAGCTTCTTCTCTCCGAGTTCTTCTAACTTATCGCCGTTGATGGAAATATAACCGGAGTCCGCACTATCGATTCCACCGATAATATTGAGAAGCGTCGACTTTCCGGAACCGGATGGTCCAAGCAGCACACAAAATTCTCCTTTTGCCACGGAAAAATTCATTCCCCGAAGTACTTCCTGTCGGGTTTCCCCGCTTCCAAACCCTTTTTTCAGATCAACAATTTCCAAAAATTTTCTTTCTTCTTCTGACATATGCTCCCCTTTCCCATTACAGAATTGTTCTTATATCCTTATCTATTCTGAACGGCATTAAAGTCTTTCCTTACTTTTATTAGTGTTATCTAACTTTTGTTTGTATTATATCACAGCTTTTCCAGATTACAAGCAAAAAGACGATTCCTTTGGTCAGAATCGTCTTTTTGCCTTATATAATGTCTTTACTTACTATTATGTCTTTACTGTCTCTTTGACTGTAAATATTGTTCTATTTCTGAAACTGGCTTTCCTGTCACTTCTATGATTTTCTCTATTGGGAAACCGGACTTGATCATATTGTGAATCATTCTCGCTTCTGCGATCTCAATCCCATCACTTTTACCAGCTTCATATTCTGCCTTTCGGAGTTTCTTTTCTTCCCACTCTTTATCATACTCTAATATACTCACCATCTTTACCTCCGAGCGATTCTTCCGAAGAAATTCCACTAAAATTCCTTCTTTGATGCATTCCGTGATTGCCCTTTCAACTGCATCATTCAGATTCAGCTCTGATGCATATTTTCGGACTCTCGCAACATAAATGGCATATTCCTTCAATGTCTGGCACTGTTCCATCAGTTCTTTGTTGTGTCCTTCGTTCACATTTAACATCAGAACTTTTAACTCTAAATCCGGCTCTCCAGCCAGATGCTCATATGCTGATGAAAGTTTCAGTTCCATACGGTCTTCTACGTCATCGGTTCCATTGTAAAACACCATAAACTTCGGTGCCGGAATCTTCTACAGTTTGGACGAATACAGTGACTTATCGTTCACAAACTGCTGATACTCGATTCCAATATAGATCAGATCCCGCAATGGTATATTGGGATTGATCGTCGACTGATGTCCTGTCACTGCGTTGTACAGGGATAAGAGATTTTCTTTCTCTGAAAACAGCATGCGGAATACAGTGTCTTTGTACTGACGGTTGGCTGCCTGCATTATAGAAATATGCTTATTTCTTTCTCCGCAGCAGCTTAATGATCTTCCCCTCATACACCACTGTCACAATAACGATCAATGCAACCGTCACCAGACTATACCCTTTATTGATCTGTACCCCGGCAGCATCACAGATACTGGTAAATAAAAGGCTGAGCACAAAGATCAGCTTGACCGCACGCACCATATGGATCGTATATTTTCTTATTTTCCCACTACATATTTCTTTCGGCAGGTTATTTACCCTTTCCGGATAACGTGCAAGCAGTGTCAGACCAATATATACAAGGAGCAGGATTGCCGCATTTAAAATAATTCCGGTAAATGCCACTCCATATACGATTCCATAATAAATCTGCAGTCCCAGATAAATCATTGCAGCTACGATTCCCACTGCCTCAAGCAGGAAATCCATATTTGTCATTTCTTCTTTTTTCAAATTTATCCCCTTCCTGTGCTGTTCTTCATCTTCTATTCTGTTATTTCTAAATACATTCCAAATGCCGCTTTCCATTCCGCCGTCAGGCGTTCAAAATTCCATGCTGCATTTGCAGGGCTTGTGGATGGCAGTTTGCCAAGCGGCGGCATTCCCTCTTTATTACAGTATTTTACAAAAAGCTGATGTGCTTTTCCACCATTTGCAAAGATTCCCTGAATATCTGCCCCCGATAAGATTACATTCATGTCGTTCGGCACAACATTTTTGATAGAACTGTCAGAAGAACCCACAATATCACAGGAGTCGATCACATCCCACACAGCAATCTGATGCGTTAAAAGCAAATCTTTCTTTTTCTCAATCGTCTGTGGCACCGGTTCATTAAAAATTTCCGCTATCAGCTTCCAGAAACGGTTTTGCGGATGTCCATAATAAAACTGGTTCTCCCGCGACTTTACAGACGGAAAGGAACCCAGAATTAATATTCTGGATTCCTCATTATATACTGGCGAAAACGTGTGTTTTACATGTGTATATTCCATTTTTATGTACGCTTTCTATTCATAATTTTTAACATTAGAACTGTCTACTTTTTCAAATGGTACCCATACATATAAGCCATCTGCGGTAGCTCCCTCTAAAGTCGTCACATCTTTTCCGGTTGCAAGTGCGATTGCTGCATAAACAGCACTCTCACCCTGTCCAACTGCGGACTGGTATACGGTAAAGTCCATCTTTCCATCTTCAATCGCTTTGCATCCGTCTGCAGTCGCATCGATTCCAAGTACCGTCACATCACTGATTCCTGCTGCATCACAGGCATCAATGATACCAAGTGCCATAGAGTCGTTGTTGCAGACAGCAACGTCACACTTCTGTCCTGTCTTTAAAAATATATTGAACATCTCTTCCGCACGGTCCTGCTCCCAGTCGGCGTTATCTTCAAAGACATAATTGATCTTTTTCCCTGATGCATTTAAAGTATCCTTTAATGACTCAGATCTTCCTTTTGTCGCGGAATGTTTTTTCGGTCCTTCTAACAACACCACATTGATCTCATCCGCAGAAGCAAATTTATCTAGAATATACTCTGCCTGATACTGTCCTGCCACATATTCATCCGATCCAACATAAATATATTTCCCAGCCTGAAGTCTCGACTCATCCGGGCAGCTGTTAAAAAATACGATTGGTATATCACCTGCAAGCGCTTCTAATTCGAATGCCGTATCAGCATCAACCGGTCCGCATAAAATCACATCATAATTCTCACTGACCGCCTTTTTGATATGTTCCACCTGGTTTTCAATGGAATTTTCTGCATCAAATACATCCAGCTGAGCCCCACACTCTTCCGCCGTCTGCTGTGCCTGTGCCACAAGTACATTTCGGAAAGTATCTGCCTGTGATAATGACAGAAGAATCTTTAATCCTTTACCATCTATTGAACCTGTCTGTGTATTTCCACCACATCCGGCAAGGCATCCTACGAGCAATGCCAGACACATGATAGTACTTATTAATTTCTTCATCGCACGATCTCCTCTCTATATCCGGAACTGTTTTACCTGATCTGCAAGCTGATCTGCAGAAACGGCAAGGTTATCTGCTTCCTGTTCTACCTGGTCACTGTTCTTTGAAATATTCTTTGCCTGCTGTAACATGGATTCTGATGTTGCAAGAATCTCATCGGAACTTGCCGCCTGCTCTTCAGAAATAGCCGCAACATTCGTAGCAACCTGGTCTACCTGATTGATCTTATCTACCACGTTGCCGATCAGCGTGCTCGTTTCCTGAATATTTTTAAAGATCGTATCAAATGTATCGACTGCTGTGTGGATCAATTCTGCACTGCCTGAAATATCCTGTGCACTGTTTCCTGCCTGTCTGACAGCATCTTCTACTAATGTATTGATCTCTGTGATCAGCTCTGTAATATGTGCTACGGAATCTGCGCTGTTCTTTGCAAGCGTGCCGATTTCAGTTGCGACAACAGCAAATCCTCTTCCTGCCTCACCTGCCCGTGCAGCCTCAATCGAAGCATTTAAAGATAACAGGTTCGTCTCGTCAGCAATATCACCGATCAGTTTAATGATCTGCACGATCTCGCCTGAAGCGGTTCCTACCTTATTAACAGCCTCTTCCAGATTGTGAATGGAAACTTCGATATTTGAGAGTGCCTCACCAACGCGCTCCATATCCTTACGTCCTTTTTCAGAAACAGCAACTGTCTCCTGCATCTTGCTTTCAACCATATCACTGTCGCTCTTGGTATCTGCTGCCACACCTGCAAGCTGTGTTGCATTTTCTGCGATCTCATTTACAGATACAGACAACTGATCAACCGTCGCGTTCAACTCACTCATGGACTGTGACTGGATTCCCGCTGCCGAACTCATCTCACCGGAAACACCCTTGCTGGAATCTGCCTGATTCTTCAACTTGCCGGAAACATTACCCATTTCTGAGATCATCTGCTTCATGGAAACGATAAATTTCTCCACACTATGACTCATGACAGCAATTTCATCATTTCCTTTTGTCTTGATGGAAACTGTGAAGTCACCGGAAGTCATTGCCGCAATAACTCTTGTCATTTCCTTGACCGGTTTAATTACAACATGTGTCACACGTTCGATTAGAACACAGAGCAGTGCGATACAGATCACACTGATCACGATCATAATATTACGAAGCTGTGTCAGATCAGAAAGTACAATGCTGGTAGGAATGTAAGATACTAAAAGCCAGTTTGTTCCTTCTACTTCCTGAAATACCGTCATATTTCCATCGAGTGTTACAAAATTATAATCTTTATCCGCAACTTTTTCTGCTGTAAGCTGGTAAAAATGACTCTGTCCCTCTGCGCCAAGCGTCTGGGAAATCAAAGAAGAATCACGATTTGCCAGAATCACTCCACTGGTTTTGTCAACCAGAAATGCTTCCGCGTCATTCATCTCAATAAAAGAGTTTACAATAATTGCAATTCGGTCTAATGTCATGTCTGCTGAAATGACACGTACTTTATCAGATCCGTCATTTAAAATGCCAGAAGCACTGATCACGTCCACACCATCTGCATTCTGATAGGCAGAACCGACTGCCATATTGACTCTGGAAAGACCTTCTTTATACCATGTACTGTTTGTTACATCGGATTCCTTTTTTGTCGATTCGGATGCCGTTATAAGCTGTCCTGCGGAATCTGCCACATAAAGTCCATCCGGATAATTGCTGTTATATCCATAGTAACTGTCCAATATGGTCTTTAGTTCCTCATCATCCGGTTTTAAATTCTCGATCGTAGTCTTCGCCATCTGAAAAGAAGCAAGATTCTCATTCAGCCACGCTTCAATCTGGGACGCCTGATTCTCTACCGAAGACTGCAGTAAATTCTGTGAATATTTCTTGATAATTCCTGCAGATATCTGATAAGCAACCACAACAAGTACCACAACGATTGCAATCACGACCGGTATAATGACACCAAGTAACTTTGCCTTAATCGACACCGTCTTTTGCTTTTTCATAAACTGCCCTCTCTTTTTACATAAATTTTACAATATAAATTATAAAATCATTGCTTTTTTTCGTCAATATGTATCATATATCGTTTCCGCTAATTTTTACATTGTATACATGTATTTTTCAAGAAATTACATGATCTTTTCTTGAAAATGAGGTCTGCTGTGCTATAATAACTTAGTGTGTCAATTTCATTTTCATACATATACAAGGCACATGGGATTGGTATTATGCCGCAATATGTGGTTTATACCAGAGAGGAGAACCTTAGATGGAACATTTAATTATTCCAAAAGATTATCATTCAGAACTAAATCTGCACGATACGCAGATTGCAATCAAAACAGTAAAAGATTTTTTCCAGAACCTGCTTGCACTTCGCCTGAATTTATCCCGCGTTTCTGCTCCGCTTTTCGTTGATCCGTTATCCGGTCTCAACGACAACTTAAACGGTATTGAACGCCCTGTTACTTTTGATATCAAAGAACAGAATGGAAAAGAGGCAGAAGTCGTACAGTCTCTCGCTAAATGGAAACGTTACGCATTAAAAAAATACGGTTTCGATTACGGTGAAGGACTGTATACCGATATGAATGCTATCCGCAGAGATGAGGATACCGACAACATCCACTCTATTTTTGTAGATCAGTGGGACTGGGAAAAGATCATCCATAAAGAAGAACGTAATATTGAGACATTAAAAGAAACCGTCACCACTGTATACAACTGCCTGCGCAAGACGGAAAAATACATGGCGATCCAGTATGATTATATAGAAGAGATCCTTCCACATGATATCTTCTTTATCACAACCCAGGAATTAGAGGAGATGTTCCCGGACAATACACCGAAGGAACGTGAATATTACATCACCAAAACCAAGGGTGCCGTATGTATCATGAAGATCGGTGATACCTTAGAAAACGGAGAGCCTCATGACGGACGTGCCCCGGACTATGATGACTGGTCTTTAAATGCAGATATCGTTGTCTACTATCCGGTACTTGACATTGCACTTGAGATTTCCTCCATGGGTATCCGTGTTGACAAGAAAGCACTTCTCTCCCAGCTCAAAAAAGCAGGCTGTGAGGATCGTGCAAAACTTCCTTTCCAGAAAGCAATCATCAACGAAGAACTTCCTTATACCATTGGTGGTGGAATCGGACAGTCCCGTATCTGTATGTTTTTCCTTCGTAAAGCACATATCGGAGAAGTACAGTCTTCTCTGTGGCCGGATGCAGTCGCAAAAGAGTGTGAGAAAAACGGGATTCAGCTTTTATAATTCAGCATACAGTTTTTATAGGTGTTCTGCTATCTTAAATGATCCATAAAAACACAGGTACATTTTTAATCTCTGCTGTGAGATTTTAAAATGTACCTGTGTTTTTTACGAATAAGTTTTCCCTACAAATACTGGTTTGTTGGGCTATGAGTTCCCCGGCGAAGGATGATATCGCAGTTTTGTGATTGGCAAATTGCATCAAGCAGGGACTGCTTTGTTCCGTTGTCCGAAAATAAGAAACTCTAAGCATGCCTGATTCAGGTTGGGGCGGAGTGACGTGTGCGTCCTAAATGCGCCATCCGGGCACATTAGGACTTGTGCTGCCGTCCGTGGCAGCACAACACTGTGTTACGGACAGGCATCCTAAGAGTTTCTAATTTTCTCCCAAAGTCACAAAACAGGTCCCGGCTTGATGCGATTTGCCAGCCGCATGGCTGTGAACCACCCTTCGCCGGGGAACTCATTTTACAACCTTGGGTGCGTAAATTTTTAGTGTTTTGTGTCTGAATCTGATTAAAAAAAGATTTCCAAATAACTATATTCAATGGTTTATTATTTGTTTGACAACACTGGCAAAAACCTCGATATATACCACTATGCCCATATTTATTGCCATACACATTTGAAAAAATATTCTGCGTTATTAATCTGGCAATTTACGAAAAATTTCATGTAATACAATGCAGCAGCTGAAAATTTTGGAAAGTCATCAGGCTAAATATTAATGATACAGCACATTAGAATTTTAAGCATATTTTTATTCGTGCGAATATCAAAAATCCACACCCGCGCCCCCATTTTGAGATGAACCGCCCACCCAAATGGTGTTCACAACCTGAATACTGGCATCTTGCGCAAAGCCGAAGCTAATTTTGTGACTTTGGGAGAAAATTAGAAAATCTTAGTGCGTCTGTAGATACACAGTGATGTTCTGCCACGGATGGCAGAACAAGGCTTCACGAGCCACGGATGGCTCGTTGAACGCCGGTCACGTCACTCCGAGAAAATCTAACTCAGACACACTTAGACTTTTCTTATTTTCGTACAATGGAACCAAAATTAACTCCGGCTTTGCGCAAGATGCCACTCACAAGCCTACGATACACCATTTAGGGAGATGATTTATTTCATAAACAAACCATCATTTATCGTTTCTTCATTTGAATCGATATTTTCCTTTTCCCTGCCCTCTAACAGGCTCTATGACATCATTTTCTAACATTAATTTTATGATTTCTGATGCCCTTGTAGATTTCAAACCTGTTATTCTCTCAACACCAGAACGTCCAAATACATTATTCCTTCCGCACTCTTCATATAAAGCAGTCACATGCATAACTGTTTTATTTTCGATAACATCATCAATATTCGTCAAAATTTTTTCAATGTCCGCTTTTGTATTTTCAATGTCCGCTTTCAATGAGCCACTTATATGCATTGAACGATTGTGGAGTTCATTCTTCTCCTCTAAAAGCAATAATCACATATTTTGCCTGCATGCTTATAAATCCCAACAAACAATTTCTTGTGGATTGATATATATTCATTCGGAGTAAAGCTAAATGCTTTTTCAGATAAAATTTTGGCAATTCTAAGTGCAACCTTATCCGCTTCCTCCGTTCTGTCATCATTTTCCGTCTTAGGATTTTCCTCATAATAACTGTTTAATAATTCACTGGCTTCATCTATTGAAATATCACCTTCAATATTTCTAATTGCAGTATCAACTAAATATTGCGAAGTTTTTAATCCATCCACAGCCTGCAGACCAATTGCAGTATGCCATGCATATCCTTTATCTCTCTTTTCAGGCTCTGATTCTTTTATATATTCTTTGAATGGATCTTTGTTCATATTGCAGCCTCCATCATATACTCAATAAATTACATACCTGCGATAATTCCATAACATTCCGGTCTTCTGTCCCGGAAAAGTCCCCACTCCAGTCTTTTTTCCCGAAGTTCATCCAATTCATAAGTCTGACTTAAGATTTCTTCTTTATCTCTTGAGGCACTGACCAGTAACTCACCTGTTTCATCTGTCAGAAACGATGATCCATAAAATTCCAATGCTGACTTCTGTCCGCCATTTTCATCACAAGACTCTACTTCTTCCCTGCCAATACGGTTTGCCGCAATCACCGGCATCAGATTTGTTGCCGCATGTCCCTGCATGCAGCGTCTCCAGTGCGGCATACTGTCACACTCTAAGATCGGTTCAGAGCCGATCGCCGTCGGATAAAATAATAATTCTGCACCAAGCAGTGCCATCGCACGCGCCGTCTCCGGGAACCACTGATCCCAGCAGATTCCGATACCAATGCAGCCATATTTCGTATCAAATACTTTAAATCCGGTATCTCCTGGTGTAAAATAAAACTTTTCCTGATAATAATGATCATCAGGAATATGTGTTTTCCGATACACACCAAGGATTGTTCCATCCGCATCAATACAGGCAATCGAATTATAAAGATTATTGACATCACGCTCATAAAAGCTGACCGGCAGCACCACGCCTAATTCTTTTGCAAGGCGTACTCCCATTGCTACAGCCTCGCTCTCTTTCACGGGTTTTGCATAGCTGTAAAAATCATATCTGCGTTGCTGGCAGAAATATTCTCTTTCAAAAAGTTCCGGCAGTAAAATGATATTTGCACCTTCCGCTGCAGCCTTGCGGATCATTTCTTCTGCCTTCTTCAAATTTTTTTCCTGCTCTGGTTCACATTTCATCTGAACTGCGGCTACTTTTACCTGTCTCATGTGTATGTCCTTTCTGTTCTTATTTTTTACTGTAAATTTTCTTTTTGGTGGAAGTGGCATAAAAATCTTTTCGTTTCACAATCAGATTTTTTCTTCATCACATATATTCATGAGCACATAATACTCCCAAACAATTTTTATCTTTGCTTTTTTCTTTTATCCACTCCAGACATTTCAACATAGTGTCCGGATTATATAAAGATCCCGGCAAAATTCCTTTCGGAAGTTTCATACAGTGCAATCTGATTGCCATTCTTCGATATTGTCCGGTAACAAAGCTATCTTAAAATTGAAAGTTATGAATACATATTTAAAATTCTTTTGTATTTTTTGTACATAACATAAATTCCAAGCGTACAGTCAAGACATATCAGTATTATTCCCACAATGGGCATCACCATAAATCCAGCCCCGGTAATGAGAAATGCAATGGAACATTGTTTATACAATAAAAAAGGGATTGCACACATAACACATGATATAAGGCCTATTATTCTTTCCGCCATAGTAATACCTCCATATATTCTGATATTCACTGGTTACGCAATAAATACTGGTTTGTTTATGAAATAAATCGCCCGCTCAAATGGTGTGTCGTGGGCTTGTGAGTGGCGTCTTGCGCAAAGCCAGAGTAATTTTTGTTCCGTTGTACGAAAATAAGAAAAGTCTAGGTATGCCTGAATTAGATTTTCTTGGAGTGACGTGAACGGCAACAACGAGTCATCCATGACTCGATGCTGCCTTGTTCTGCCATCCGTGGCAGAACATCACTGTGTGTAGACAGGCATACCAAGATTTTCTAATTTTCTCCCAAAGTCACAAAATTAGCTCCGGCTTTGCGCAAGATGCCAGACTTCAGGTTATGAACACCATTTGGGCGGGCGATTCATCTCAAAACTGGGGGCGCGGGTGTGAATTTTTGATATTCGCACGAATGGAAATATGCTTAAAATCCTAATGTGCTGTATCATTAATATTCAGCCTGATGACTTGTCTGAAGTTTCATCTGCTATGTTGCATTACATTAATCATTTCGTAAATTACCAGACTAATAATGCAGATTATTATTCCAAGTATGTATGTTTAAAAGCATAGATATAACAGATTGCGTCGAGATTTTTCAACCTTTTTGAAATGAATGTCACAAAAATTTACGCACCCCCAAGGTTGTAAAATGAGTTCCCCGACGAAGGGTGGTTCACAACCTTGCGGCTGGCAAATCGCATCAAGCCGGGACTCGTTTTGTGACTTTGGAAGAAAATTAGGCAATCTTAGTCTGCCTGTTCGTAACACAGTGTTGTGCTGCCACGGACGGCAGCACAAGTCCTAATGTGCCCGGACGGCACATTTAGGACGCACACGTCACTCCACCACAACCTAAGCGGGCAGACCTAGATTGCCTTATTTTCGGACAACGGAACAAAACAGTCCCGGCTTGATGCAATTTGCCAATCGAAAACCCCGGAACCACCCTTCACCGGGGAACTCAAGCTAACCACAAACCATCATTTATCGGAGGAACTCACGATATATGCAGGGATCTGCTGTGTAATGCAGTGAATGTTTCCTCCACCTGTCAGTATATCCCTTGCATACACCGGTATGATTTTTCTCTCCGGGCATAATTCTGCCATAATCTGCTGTGCCCGCCTGTCACTTTGTTCATTTTCTCCGCCAAACGCCGGCATGACCACGGCATTATTGGAAAAATAAAAGTTCACATAGGAAGCTGCAAGCCGCTCTCCCACTTCCCTTTTATCCTCGCCTTCCTCAAATTCATATCCTTCGAGCTCCTCTTTTGTGATACAAACCGGGGTATCCGGAATCGGAAGTTTGTGAATGATCAGTTTTCTGCCCTTTGCATCATACTCCGAACTTAAATAATCAAAACTCGCTTTTGACAATGCATACTGCGGATCGTTCTTATCGTCTGTCCATGCAAGGACAACCTCTCCCGGTCTTAGAAATGCACAGACATTGTCCACATGTTCATTTGTTTCATCCTGATAAATACCACGAGGCAGCCATAAAACTTTTTCGGCACCCAGATAACTTTTCAGTTTTTCCTCAATCTGTCCTTTTGTGAGTGATGGATTTCTTCCTTCACTGAGCAGACAGGACTCCGTAACGAGCAGTGTTCCCTCACCGTCACTGTGAATCGAGCCACCCTCTAACACAAACGGTCTGGCATCATAACAGGTAAATCCAAATTTTTTACAGAAATTCCATGCAAACGCATTATCTTTTTCATAAGAGGCATACAATCCATCCACCGTACCGCCCCATGCATTAAAGTTCCAGTTTACGCCACGTATACACAGATTTTTCCCCGTATGAATCTCCATTCCTGTGCTGTCTTTTTCGCATCTTATGTTGGTACCAGAACACAAATCCTGTATATAAACCTTCTTATTTTTCACACAATCTGCCTGCACAGACATCTGATTGTCTGCCGTCAATGCAATAGAATTTTTATTTACATTTTTTACCAGAAAAGTCGGTGCAACATCTCTTGCCCAGGAATCATCCGTTTCCATCTCAAAAACGATCACCGGATACAAGTTTTCTTCTTCTTTTAAACTTTGTGCAAATGCCTTTGCGTGACCGATCCCTTTTTTTCCTGCAGCAACATACACCGTTTCACTCTCTGCAATCGCGCAGATCACAGCAGAAAATGCTGCTTCTGCTTCTCTTGCACCATTTCGCCAGGAGCCTGGGCGCTCCGGCCAGATCATGATACACCCCTGATGTCTTTCAAATTCTCCCGGCATATAAAAACCATCCTGCGCGGGATTTGTCTCTTTTATCATTTCAGGACAATCTGCCTTTGAAATCCTCATAACCAAACTCCTTTATCATATCCACATTTCCATCTTCTCTTAAGACGGCAATTCCAGGCAGCGGCATACCATTAAACGTGTTGTTTTTCACCATGGAATAAATTGCCATATCCTCAAAGACAAGACGATCTCCCACCTGTTTTTTCTGTGCAAAGCTGTAATCACCGATCACATCCCCTGCAAGACAGGTCATGGAAGAAAGACGATATGTATACGGCTTTTCGCCCGGCAGGTAACCGTCTTTTAACGGAGGTCTATAAGGCATTTCTAGCACATCCGGCATATGACATGCCGCCGATGCATCCAGGATCAGAATGTCCATTCCATTATGCACGATATCCATAACTTCCGTAACCAGATATCCCGCATTAAGTGCAATCGCTTCACCCGGTTCTAGGTAAACTTCCACACCATATTTTTCTTTGATTTCGTGTATCAGGTTCTTTAAGTCATCCAGCTTATAATCTGCTCTTGTGATATGATGTCCGCCGCCTAAATTCAGCCACTTTACCTGTTTTAAATATCTTCCAAACTTCTCTTCAAATGCATGCCATGTCGTGATCAGATCATCCACATTCTGCTCACAGAGCGTATGAAAATGCAGTCCCTCGATCCCATCCGGCAGTTGTCCCGGAAAATCGCCATAAATCACGCCAAGTCTTGAACCCGGTCCACACGGATCGTAGATCTCATGCCCCTCCTGTGTGGAACACTCCGGATTCACGCGGATTCCTGCGCTTGCCATACATTCCGGCTGCAAAAAGTAATTCTGGTACTTTTCATACTGTGCAAAGGAATTAAAGATAATATGATCACAGATTTTAATCAGCTCCTCCATATCTTTTTCCTTATAAGCCGGCGCAAACACATGATTTTCTTTTCCCATCTCTTCTTTTCCGAGACGTGCTTCAAAAATCCCACTCGCTGTCGTTCCGCTGATATACTGCCCGATCAGCGGATACAGTGAAAACATTGAAAACGCCTTCTGCGCCAAAAGCACATGGCAGCCAGTTTCCTGTTCCAGGTTTTGTAATATTTTTAAATTCTGTTTTAATTTCTTTTCATCTACCACATAACATGGGGTAGGAATCTCCTGCCATTTCATCATAATCCCCTTCTTGCACTGCTTTTCCAATGAATTTTTTCATTTACATCTTAAGCCTGTGTGTCAGCACAAATCCCATTTTTTATTCTACTGTCTGCGGATTTTCATCCACGATCCACGGCAGACCATACTGGTTTAACATATCCATAAACGGGTCCGGATCAAATTCCTCAATGTTAAATACACCATCTTTATCCCAGACTTTATCAACAACCAAAGCTGCACCGACCATAGCCGGTACACCAGTCGTATAAGAGATTGCCTGGGAACCTACTTCTTTATAACACTCCTGATGATCACAGACATTATAGATATAGATTGTCTTTTCTTTTCCATCTTTCTTTCCTGTAAAAATACAGCCGATATTCGTTTTACCGACAGTGCGCGGTCCTAATGATGCCGGGTCCGGAAGCAGTGCTTTCAAAAACTGGATCGGTACGATCTCCCTGCCCTCATATTCAATCGGTGAAGTAGAAAGCATTCCAACATTCTCTAAACATTTCATATGTGTCAGATAGCTCTGTCCAAATGTCATAAAGAAACGGATTCTCTTTACTCCCGGCACATTTTGGGCGAGAGACTCAATCTCTTCATGATGCAGCAGGTACATATCTTTCTCACCGACCTGCGGGAAATTATATTCTCTTTTAATTTCCATCGGTTTTGTTTCCACCCAGTGACCATTCTCCCAGTAGGAACCATTTGCAGAAACCTCACGCAGATTGATCTCAGGATTGAAATTCGTTGCGAACGGATAACCATGGTCGCCGCCGTTGCAGTCTAAAATATCGATTGTCTCGATCTCATCAAAATAATGCTTCAATGCATAAGCTGTAAATACGCTTGTTACACCCGGATCAAACCCACTTCCAAGAAGTGCAGTGATTCCTGCCTCCTTAAATTTTTCACGATATGCCCACTGCCAGGAATAATCAAAATATGCGGTAAATCCTTCTTCTTCGCAGCGTTTTTCATAGATAGCACGCCATTTTTTATCATCGGTATCTTCCGGTTCGTAGTTTGCAGTATCAATATAGTCTACCTTACAGGCAAGACAGGCATCCATAATCGTTAAATCCTGATATGGCAATGCTACATTTAATACAGCATCCGGCTGATACTCTTTGATCAGGGCGATCAGCTCCTCTGTGTTGTCCGCATTTACCTGCGCTGTTGTGATGACGGTATCTGTTGTTTTCTCCAGTTTTTCTTTTAATGCATCACATTTTGATTTTGTTCTGCTCGCAATACAGATCTCTGTAAAAGTTTTGCTGTTCTGACAACATTTGTGAATCGCAACTCCTGCTACTCCGCCACATCCGATAATTAATAATCTTCCCATTTTGATCTCCTTTCTTATATGTGAAAATCCTTATTTTCACTCTGACCGCAATTTCCATGCCTTTTATATCTTTAATTTTCTTATCGTCTGAATCTAACTAACATACTTTACGTTATTGGCAATTTTTGTATATTTTATTTCTTACGGCCTTCCTCTTCCTCTAACATATCCTCCACATACCGTGGCAGCATAAACGCTCCCTTGTGCAGGTTGGTCGTATAATACCATGTCTTTATCTTCCGCTCTTTCCAGCGCTTCACATCCAGATCATCGAGCGGATGATATTTCTTTGAAGCAAATCCAAACAGCCAGTAACCGGAGGAACACGTTGGTATGTGTGCCTGATAAACACGGCTGATCGGGAAACTGTGACTTGCCTTTCTGTGCATTCCACGGCAAGATTCCTCATCTTCATCGTAAAAAGGACTTCCATGCTGATAGACCATGATTCCGTCATCCTTTAAGGCACGGAAACAGTTTCCGTAAAATTCCTTGGTAAACAACCCTGCTGTATGCCCAAGCGGATCGATTGCATCATTGATGATCAGATCATACTCGTCATGTTTCATCCGCAAAAACTTAAGTCCATCCTCATAGTAAACTGTCACACGCTCATCCGATAAACCACATGCGTTATCCGGGAAAAATTCTTTACATACCTCCACGAACACACGATCTGGTTCCACCACATCGATCTGTTCTATTTCATCGTAGTATCCAAGCTCACGCGCCACACCACCGTCACCGCCACCGATGACTAACACTTTTTTTACATGCGGATGTACTGCCATCGGAACATGTACGATCATCTCATCATAGACAAACTCATCTTTTTCTGAAAAAACAATACTTCCATCCGAACTTAAAAATCTTCCAAACTCGTCCGAATCAAACACATCGATCCGCTGAAACTCTGTCTGAAGTCCGAATAACTGTTTCTGCACCTTAATAGATACCTTTACTTTTTCTGTATGGTAATCTGAAAACCAAAGCTCCATGATTACTTCTCCCTTCTTCTGTCCGATTTCTAACACATCTTTGGTTCATGTGCAAGCACCTTCAGATTTTCAACTTCGGGATCTTCCGTTCCCTGCATGGAACATCCTTTTTCTTTCGCATAAACAATGTACTCAATGATCTCCGGCGTGATCATCTCGCCCGGCGCTAAAATCGGGATTCCCGGTGGATAGCACATGACAAATTCACCACAAATTCTTCCGGCCGTCTGTCGTACCGGCAGAGATTCCTTTTGGGAATAAAATGCCACCTGCGGCGACACCAGAACTTTCGGGTTGATATATTCTGTGTTTAACATCTTTGCCGGATCTTTTGAATACAGCCGCTTGATATCTGCAAGCGCCCCGACAAGCCGCTCGATGTCCTGTATCCGGTCACCAATGGAAATATAGGCAAGAATATTCGCAATATCCCCCAGCTCGATCTGGATATCATATTCATCCCGCAGCAGATCATAGACTTCGATGCCTGCAAGTCCGATATCTCGCGTATAGACTGACAGTTTCGTCACATCAAAATCATAGACACTGCCGCCATTAATCATATCTTTACCATACGCATAAAATCCACCGATGGAATTGATCTCATCTCTGGCGTATTCTGCCATCTGTGCTACTTTTGCAAATGATTCCTTTCCTCGCAGTGCAAGATTTCTTCTCGAAATATCAAGACTTGACATCAAAAGATAAGACGCACTCGTCGTCTGTGTCAGATTGATGATCTGGCTGACATATTCCCAGTTCACGCCCCGTCCGGTCAGAAGAAGCGAACTCTGTGTCAGACTTCCTCCCGACTTGTGCATGGAAACAGATGCCATATCTGCACCGGCATCCATGGCACACACCGGAAGATTCTCCCCAAAATACAGGTGTGTTCCATGCGCTTCATCCACCAGCACCAGCATATTGTGTTCATGTGCCACTTTTACAATGGAACGCAGATCAGAGCAAATTCCATAATAAGTTGGATTGTTGACCAGTACTGCCACTGCATCCGGGTTCTCCAGAATCGCACGTTCCACTTCTGATACCTGCATGCCAAGCGAAATGCCAAGTTTCACATCCACCTCCGGATTGACATAAACCGGAATCGCTCCACAGAGTACCAGTGCATTGATCACACTCTTATGCACATTGCGCGGCAAAATGATCTTATCCCCTGCCTTGCAGCAGGAAAGCACCATCCCCTGAACAGATGAAGTGGTTCCTCCTACCATAAAAAATGCATGTTCTGCCCGGAATGCCTCCGCTGCAAGTTCCTCCGCCTCCTTGATCACAGAGACCGGATGGCAGAGATTATCAAGCGGCTTCATGGAATTGACATCTAAGCTGACACACTTTTCTCCCAACAGCTCCACTAACTCCGGATTTCCCCTTCCTCTCTTATGTCCCGGCACATCAAACGGTACCACTCTTCGTTTTTTTAACTTTTCTAATGCTTCATAAACCGGCGCATGCATCTGCTGCTCTTTGTCCATGACTTCTAAAAACCCCCTCATCTTCCATAAAAATACGGTATGTCTGCCTTTATATGCTTGCGCCTTTCTGATAAATTCATTAATATCCAAAAGTACAAAAAAGAACAGGCATCCATCACCTGTTCTTCTATCGTCGTTATCATCATAGTCATACTTTATGTAATCTGTCTACATTCTGCAAAAACTATTTTCTCCAGAGTCCGCGTTGGGTTACTGTTCAGTCGTAAGCTTGACACTTGCTGTCAAGCTGTGCGCCAGAAACTAGATAATGCCAAATTACAACCCCATGCATCGAAGATGCATTTAAAATGGACTGTAATAGTTGCTGCTCACACAGTATGTGTGAACAGCAACTGCGTTGGCACCATCGCCAGCAAATATTTGCGTATACTACTCTTATTGACCGTTTCACAAGTGATATTGGATTCCGGGATATCCCCGTAATCAACTTATAAAATTTGAGCTTCTAACTCAATCAATAACGCGGCTTACACCGCAATCGGCAGTTGCCCCGCCTGTCCGTATGAGCTTAACCAATCTCTTGGTGGGCAAACAATAGATCTGTTTCTTCTCTATTGTAACGAATATTTGCATGAAAACAATTTTCGCATTCATGTGATTTGAAGTATAACACACACATCTGGCAAATGCAATAAATATCTGCTTTTCTTCATATTTTATTTTGTTTTAAATGAAATCTTTTTATTGCCACCCTTTTTGGAATCGAGCCATCCACCATAGTAGCAGTCCTGTAACACATATGTTTTACCCTTTGTCAGTTTCTTTGTTTTGATTGTAATCTTATTGCTTCCAACTTTGGCAGTTGCGGTTGCACTTATAGTCTTTCCATTTCCTTTCAGTTTGATCTTAAACTGGCAGGTATTCCCCTTTTTGATGGTGGACTTATAATCTTTTCTTGTAGTGCAGGCAAGACCAAACAACTGATCTGCGGTCACTTTTGATTTTAATGTGATCGTTGCTGTTGTTCCTTTTCAGGTAACTGAATTAATTTTGAACATCTAGCTGCTGCGTGTTGACAGCGGATTTGCATCACTGATGGCAGCAGAAGATGAACTGGAATATCCACTAGTTGACAGATAACCATAATAGGCATATGTCTTTCCTGTCTTGGATGCTGATACATAATCTCCAATATAGAGATCCTCCAGTCTCCACCTGGACATCTCCGATATTCTTATCGTCGATCATTTTCATGAATGTTCCATAGTCAACTTCTGTTACCTGCCTCTTGATCAGAAGTGGTGTCACAAAAAGGTTAAATACAAACAGAACGATCAGTACGATACCGTAGTAATAAAATAACGATTTCTTTCAATATACAATCACATTCTTTTGTATATACATATATTTATTTGGTCCACTCCCGGACTAAATGTATCTCTCTTTTATATCCCTCATCATCATTCGGTGTCTCTAAAATAAACGGTCTTCCCTCTAAAAGCGGGTGCACTGCCACATGACGCATTGCCTCTGCGCCGATCTTTCCCTCTCCGATCCTCGCATGGCGGTCCTTGTGGGAACCACAGTCATTCATGCTGTCGTTAAAATGAACCGCCTTTAAACGGTCAAGCCCGATCACCCGGTCAAACTCCTTTAATACACCCTCTAAATCATTCACGATGTCGTAGCCGCCATCCCATACATGGCAGGTATCAAGGCAGACTCCCATTTTTTCTTTTAATTCCACACGGTCTAAGATCTCTCTTAATTCCTCAAAATTTCTGCCAACCTCAGTTCCTTTTCCTGCCATCGTCTCAAGCAGAACTGTCGTTGTCTGATCCGGTTTTAATGCCTCATTTAACGCTTCTGCGATCAGTTCAATTCCGGTATCTGCCCCCTGTCCCACATGGGAACCCGGATGAAAATTATAATAATTGCCCGGCGTATACTCCATGCGTCTTAAATCATCGAATAACATTTCCTTTGAAAAAGAACGGACATCCTCTTTCGCTGCACAAAGGTTCATCGTATACGGCGCATGTGCAACGATCTTGCCAAATTCATGCTCCTTAGCAAAATTTAAAAACTTTTCCACGTCTTTTTCATCAATTTCTTTTGCCTTTCCACCACGTGGATTTCTGGTAAAAAAAGCAAATGTATTGGCATCTAACGCTAACGCTGCCTTTCCCATTGCCGCATAACCTTTCGATGCGGATAAATGATTTCCTATTAACATATCAATCCTCATTTCTGCACTGCGCTTCGCGCATCTTAAGTTTACACACAATGATACTCCTGTCTGTATGCGCGCATGCTCTTTTATTCTGCCCGGTTCTTCTCCACGATCGTACCTGCCCTGTATGCTGCGAGCAGTTCTTCAAGATCATGGATCGACTCTTTTAGGCCTTTTCCGATATCCGTATCCGCAACTGTTTTTCTCCGTACAACCTGCTGCACGAGTACGGTGTGGGAGACAATATCGCTTCCATCCTGCACCGCTTTTTCCACCGACTCAAACGGCTCATGCGCCGCAAGCACCAGACCATAAGAATTATAGATCAACGTATAGCCTGCAATTCCGGTCTTTGGCTGGTATGCTTTAGAAAAACCGCCGTCAATGATCAGAAGTTTTCCATTACATTTAACCGGTGACTCTCCTTTTTTTGCCTCCACCGGAATATGACCGTTGATAATGTGTGCCTCCGCACCTTCAAGTCCGAATTCCTCTAATATACGGTTGACCACTTCCTCTTTTTCAAGCAGCCTGTAGTATGGATTTTTCGGTTCCTGATGTGTCGTTTTATCCGCGATAAAATAACGTTCAAACGTTGTCATCTTTGCCTTGCCAAACACCGGGGAATTCTGGTTTTCCCAGATAAACCATAAAATATCCTGTCCCTTTTTCTTTTCCTTCGGGTCGATCGCATAATAACCTTTTCTCGCATAGCCTTCTAGCACATCATAAAGCTCTTTTCCGGTATATTCTTTTCCGAAAACATTGACTTTCGTGAACGTGCCATCCTCATTTAACGGCACACAGCCATGATAGAGAAGATTGCCATTGTATACTTTGTAGAGGCTTCCCTGCGTATACAAAAAACGTACATGACGCTGCAGTTTTTCACAATTTGTAAATGCCGCCACCAGACGCTCTATCACATCTGCTTCATCCTCCGAAAGGCGATATGGATCTTTCCAGTCGATTGTCGGAAAGTTGACATCCTTGAGCGGATATTCTTTTCCTTCCACACACACCGTTCCCTTTTTAATATCAATCTTGTCAAGCAGAAGCCTTTTTTCCATCTCAAATTCCGGGTGTTCTTTGATTATCTGTCCTTCCAGCTTAAACTGCATGATTGTGATCGCCTTGTGCATTTTTTCATCTAAAAATGCGTCATGTACATCATACTCATCTTCCCTGTAATCCAGTTTAAAACAATCACAGGAATCCTTGTCATACCATTTCATCGCAAATCTTGCCAGCGGTACAAGATTAATTCCATAACCATCCTCTAACAGATCGAGGTTGCCGTATTTTGCGGAAATGCGGATCACATTGCAGATGCATGCAGCACTTCCAGACGCTGCTCCCATCCAGTATACGTCGTGATTACCCCACTGGATATCCACAGAATGATGCTCCATCAGCGTATCCATGATCAGATTCGGATATGGTCCCCTGTCAAAAATATCCCCGACTACATGCAGATGATCCACGACAAGCCGGCGGATCAGATTACAGAACGCAGTCACAAGCTCCGCAGCCCTTCCTGTACGGATGACTGACCGGATGATCTCATTATAATATGCCTCCTGATCGGATATCTCCTGTCTGCCGGTCAGAAGTTCCTCGATCACATAGGCAAAGTCTCTCGGCAGTGCTTTGCGCACCTTTGATCTTGTATATTTGGAAGATGCATTTTTGCAGATGCGGATCAGACGGTACAAAGTCACCTTGTACCAGTCCTCTAAATTATCTTCCGTCTTTAAAACCTGTTCTAATTTCTGTTCCGGATAATAAATCAGTGTGGCGATTGCTTTTTTCTCCGCCGCACTGATTGCATTGCCAAATTCATCTTCTATTTTCCGCTTAATAGCACCGGAACCGTTTTTTAACACATGTAAAAACTGGTCATACTCCCCATGCACATCTGTGATAAAATGCTCCGTTGCCTTTGGCAGGCTTAAAATCGCCTGTAAATTAATGATCTCCGTTGCCGCTGTGGCAATGGTTGGATACTGGTTTGATAAACTTTTTAAATAACGCAGGTCGGTCTGCCCCATAGTATTCCTCATTTCTTTCTGCACGTTCATTTGCTGCTTTTTATCTTAGCACAGGAAATGCACCGGGGCAACCAACGTTAATTTATTGTCAATACACTACGCGATCGTAGCCTTTATCACATCCCCCATATCATAGAAACCAGCCGGTTTACCGGATAAGAATTTTGCTGCCTGAACAGCTCCTTTTGCAAATACACTTCTGGAATATGCAGTATGCTTAAACTCGATCACCTCATCAAGTCCTGCAAAGATCACTTCATGCTCTCCTACGATGCTGCCACCACGCACTGCTGAAATACCGATCTCTGTTTTTTCTCTCTTTTTACGCTCTTTGCTGCGGTCATAAGTATAAGTATATGCATTGTCAAGTGCTTCATTCATGGAATCAGCAAGTGCAAGTGCCGTACCGCTCGGTGCATCTAATTTCTGATTATGGTGTTTTTCAACAATCTCCATATCAAAACCTGCCGGTGCTAAAATGGTTGCTGCCTGTTTTAATAATTCCATTAACATGTTGATTCCAAGGGACATGTTGGCAGATTTTAATACGGCAACTTTTTTCGATGCCTCGTCCACCTTTTTTAACTGCTCCTCAGACAATCCTGTTGTACAGAGTACTACCGGGATCTGCTTGTCCACACTGTATACTAAAAGATCATCCACTGCCTTTGCGTTGGAAAAATCAATGATCACATCCGCTGCCACATCGCACACAGAAATATTCGGGAATACCGGATAATCGTTCTTAATGCCATCGTAAAGGTCGATTCCTGCCACGATTTCAATATCTGCATCTTCCTTACAGATTCCAGTAATCACCAGTCCCATTTTTCCGTTACATCCACTCATAATTGCTCTTATCATATTGTTTTTTCCTCTCTTTTCTATGTTTAAAGCAACACCGGAAACGCTGCCCCCAACATTTCCGGTGTTTTTATCAATCTGGCTGTCTGATGTTTTTATCACTTACGCCAGCTTAATCCCATAATTCTTCATTGCTTCCGCAAGTTTTGCTGCATTTGCATCTGTCATCTCTGTGAGCGGGGAACGAAGCGGTCCTGCTTCCATACCCATCAGATTCAGTGCTTTCTTGACCGGTATCGGGTTAACCTCTGAAAACAGTGCCTCAATGAGCGGCTGTGCCTTTAACTGGATCTCCATTGCTTTTTTCGTATCGCCATCAAAGAATGCCATACACATATCATGTACATCTTTCGGTGCAACATTTGACCATACGGAGATCACTCCGATCGCTCCGATGGACATAAGCGGTACCACGATTCCATCCTCACCGGAATACAAATCAAGTTTTCCGTCCGTTAAATACATTGCTTTTGCTGCCTGTGCAACGTTTCCGGTTGCTTCTTTGATCGCAACGATGTTCTCCACATCACGATACAATGTTGCGGCTGTCTCTGGAAGAATATTGCATCCGGTACGGCTTGGCACATTGTACATAATAATAGGAAGTTTTACAGAATTTGCAATCTCTGTGTAGTAGCGGATCAGACCGCCCTGTGTTGCCTTATTATAATATGGAGTTACACAGAGCAGTCCGTCCACGCCGGCTTTTTCCGCTTCTTCCGAAAGGTGGATTGCCTCTCTTGTACAGTTTGAACCGGTTCCTGCAACGACTGGGATACGGTGTTTTACAAATTTAACAGCAGCTTTGATCACCTCTGCATGCTCTTCTGTTGTCAGCGTAGAACTCTCACCTGTTGTACCTGCGATGATGATACAGTCCGTTCCCTGATTGATCTGATACTCGATCATCTGCTCTAATCTGTCATAATTTACTTCCTCATTGTTTTTCATTGGTGTTACGATCGCCACACCGGCTCCTTTAAAAATAGACATACTAACAATCCTCCTGCTTCCTGTATTATAATACGTTAGGATACACTGCTTTGTGCACACGGTATTTTATTTATTCATAGGACATAATTTCCCTTTGAATTAAAAAAACCGACTCTGATGAGCCGGTTCGTAAATTCTAATCATATGTATTACTCAGTATATGTCGAATCCGATAGCGCCCCATCTTTCTGCTTTACAGCTTAAGATGACAGTCATAAGGCTCTTTACCTTATGCCCAGGAACATATCTGCAGCAAATATACTCCTTCGGCGTCCTTTCCTTTCATTTTCCATCCACTGTCTCTGCCACATCCGTAAAAACTACTCTTAAAGCACGCAACCTCTATCAAGCAATATGTATCTTTTAGCAATCATAGCACCATCTATTTCTACTGTCAATCCAATTCCTCTAAAAAATCAATTTTGCTGACGGACACCTCATAGGCGACTCTCTTTTCCGTCTGCGTCTCCGACAGTTTTTTAACATATTCCCTGCTCTGTATCCTGCCCCAGATCTGCACATGTCCGCCTACATCAAATCCGGATGCAAATCTCGCATTTCTGCCCCAGCAGATACATGGAATATAATCTGATTTTCCGTAGGAGCGGTTGACTGCGATCAAAAGATCTGCGATCTCTCTTCCAAGCGGCGTTTTCCGGTAAATCGGTTCCTTACATACATAACCATCCAGAAAGATCTGGTTGCTTTTCACGTCATCATCGATCTCATCTAAAAATTCCAGTTCTCTCACGAACACAGAAAGCACCAGCCTGTTTTTCTTTTCCTCGTGCCTGTTAAATGAACGGAACTGCCCTGTCACATAAATATTCTGTCCGACCATATCTTCATTGACATCGATCAGCCGCTCTGAAACCATAAGTGGTATATAATCCATATAATTGCTGAGACGGTTGACTGCCACATCGACCATATAAAATCCCTCTCCGTACACTTCGTGACTGAACCGGAAATCTGATACGATCTCCCCCACGATTGACACCTGGTTGTTTTCAAACATTTTATCTGCCATGAATTTTCTCCCTTCCTTACGGCCATACACCTGTATTTTTTGTACTTTTTTTACCGTTTCTTTCTCGTATGACCTGCCTGACATATTATTTTTACCATGTATCACATTCAAATTTTCATGGAACATGTCGATAAGAAAACGAATGTAATGACAACTTTTGTCAGGTTTTTGTTGAAAAAAATCTTGCAGAATCCCATAAATATGATAAAATGTATAGGTTGGTTTTTTAACCTTATGTTACAGTTAATTCATTTCACACAGGAAAGAGAGATTTTGTATATGAAAATGAAACGTGAAGATGTCCGTAATATTGCCATTATCGCACACGTTGACCATGGTAAGACAACACTGGTCGATGAGCTGTTAAAGCAGAGCGGCGTATTCCGCGCGAATCAGGAAGTTCAGGAACGTGTCATGGACTCTAATGATATCGAGAGAGAACGTGGTATCACGATCCTTTCAAAAAACACTGCCATTACCTATAAAGGCGTAAAGATCAATGTCATTGATACTCCTGGTCATGCAGACTTCGGTGGTGAGGTTGAGCGTGTCCTTAAAATGGTAAACGGTGTTATTCTTGTCGTTGACGCATTCGAGGGTGTTATGCCTCAGACGAAATTCGTACTGATGAAAGCGTTAGAGCTTTCTCTTCCGGTTATCGTATGTTTAAATAAAGTAGACCGTCCGGAAGCCCGCCCGAACGAAGTTGTCGATGAAGTGCTTGAATTATTCATGGACTTAGATGCTTCCGACGAACAGTTAGACTGTCCATTCCTTTTTGCATCCGCAAGAGACGGTTACGCAGTACGCGAGATCGGTGATCTTGTAAATAACAAAAAAGATATGACACCTCTGTTTGAGACGATCATTGATTATATTCCTGCTCCGGAGGGTGACCCGGATGCAAACACACAGGTACTCATCAGTACGATCGATTACAATGAGTACGTTGGACGTATCGGTATCGGTAAAGTCGACAACGGCTGCTTAAAGGTAAATCAGGAAGCTGTTGTAGTAAACCATCATGAACCGGACAAACAGAAAAAAGTCCGCATCAGCAAATTATATGAATTTGACGGTTTAAATAAAGTAGATGTTGCAGAGGCAAAGATCGGATCGATCGTTGCGATTTCCGGTATCGCTGATATCCATATCGGAGATACGATCTGTGCTCCGGAAAATCCGGTTGCGATCCCGTTCCAGAAAATTTCCGAGCCGACACTTTCCATGAACTTTATGGTAAATGACAGTCCGCTCGCCGGACAGGAAGGAAAATTCATCACTTCCCGTCATTTAAGAGACCGTCTGTTCAAAGAGTTAAATACCGATGTTTCTCTGCGGGTAGAGGAAACAGAGAGCCCGGACTGCTACAAAGTATCCGGCCGTGGTGAGCTTCACTTATCCGTATTAGTTGAGAACATGCGCCGTGAAGGATATGAATTTGCAGTCAGCAAGGCTGAGGTTTTATATCACACAGACGAAAATGGTAAAAAGACAGAGCCTATGGAGATCGCTTATGTCGATGTTCCGGATGAATTTACCGGTACAGTTATCGATAAGTTAAGCCAGCGTAAAGGTGAGCTTGTCAACATGAAACCGATCACCGGTGGTTATACCCGTCTTGAGTTTAACATTCCATCCCGCGGTCTCATCGGTTACCGTGGAGATTTCATGACTGATACAAAGGGAAATGGTATCATCAATACTATTTTCAATGGCTATGCTCCATACCGTGGAGAGATCGCTTACCGTAAACTTGGTTCCCTGATCGCATTTGAGTCCGGTGAATCTGTAACCTATGGTCTTTTCTCCGCCCAGGATCGTGGTACCTTATTTATCGGACCGGGTGAAAAAGTTTATGCCGGAATGGTAATTGGTTCCTGTGCAAGAGCCGAGGATATCGAACTTAACGTTTGTAAAAAGAAACATCTTACAAACACACGTTCTTCTTCCGCTGACGAGGCTCTGACATTGGTTCCTCCAAAAGTTTTAAGTTTAGAGCAGGCACTTGATTTTATTGATGTCGATGAGCTTCTCGAAGTAACACCGGAGAGTCTTCGTATCCGTAAACGTATCTTAGACCCGACACTTCGTAAACGTGCTAATATGAAAAAATAGTCATTCTACTATCATGAATAACAAAAAAGATGATCCGCACTGTCACAGTTACGGATCATCTTTTTTCATTCCGGCATCATAAAATGCCCTGCTGTTCTTTCCGTTTTTCTTTACCTCATACATAGCATGATCTGCCGCCGCGATCACTTCTGTACTGTTCTTTCCATCTTTCGGATAAATTGCAATCCCGATACTGGATGCCAGATACTGCTCACCACCGGCAATCTGATATGGTATTTTAAATGTATCTAAAATCTTCATCGCATAGGTATCTATGACTTCTGTCTGACCGCTTGCCACAATCGCGACAAATTCATCCCCCGCCAGCCTGTAAACCTCGAATATGTCATCCACCAGTGCTCCGGCACGCGCAGCCATTTCCTTAAGCACCGCATCTCCTTCGTTGTGTCCATAGACATCATTGATCCGCTTAAAATTATCCATATCGAACATGATCAGCCCAAACGGTTCTTTCTCCCTAATCCGGTACTGTAAATCTTCCATAAACACGCGCCGGTTCAAAAGCGCGGTCAGCGCATCATAGCGCGCCATAAAATTCAGCTTTTTATTGAGTGAACTGATTGTTTCATTTACCTTTCTTTTATGCATATTATCCCGCACAAGCCAGATAATGGATAAAAGCAGTATCACACCAATCACAGATGTAACACGGATTACTTTTCCATATTGTTCCATAAATGTCTCTTTATGATTGATAATTTTTGCATTATCCGGCAGCATACTGCGTGATATATCAAAGCGCTTCATAACATTTTCATCAAAACAGTATATCATCGGTGAGTCCTGCACCACAGCCATACTTTCGCAGACTCCGCCATCCAGAATTTTTGATGCCATCTGCCCGGCAATCTCCCCCATCTTTTCATGTGAGACGATCTTTCCGCCAAGCAATCCCTGTCCCATACCGATTGCAATTCCGGAAAACACCGGAATACGGGCACGGCTGCTTAACATCTGCACAGATTCTGCTGATGCATATACATTTCCATCCTTATCATTACTGCACAAAATATATAACAGAATCGAGCTTTGATCCAAAGACTCTACACGCCCGATCAGATCTTTTTGTGAAAGTTCTGATGCATTAATATCATGAAATTCCAGATCAGGAAAAGATTCCTGACAGGAATAAAATTCTTTTCTTGCACTGAGTCCTGTTACTGTATTATCAACAATTGCCACGATACGCGTAGCCTGGGGACATATCTTTTTTGCAAGGTTTATGGTATCTTCATAGGTCTGGTTTTCTATCACACCTGTAACATCCGGTTCCTGATTCAGCTCCAATGCTTTTTCTGAATTATTGACACCCTCAAAAACAATCGGCGTATCTCCAAATAATTTTTTCCGGTACGCAAGTGCAAAATTAAACGCGGCATCATCTCCCACTATAACCACATCATAAGCCGGAACCTGACTCAGATAATAACTCAGGCTTTTGTAAAACAGATGTACATTTTCCGCTGTATCAACGTTTTTTGTATCCATAAACTTATAGTCAATCGTCACTTCATCCCCAAGTGCCCGCTTGATTCCCTCAATCTGTTGCGGAATCGTCTCCCATGCATAGGAATAAGAACTGATAAACAACACACGTCCCCGCTCTTTTTCTTTTGCATGAACCGGAGAACTTATGCCTGAACACAGCAGCACAAAAAGAATCGCTGCTATCATGCAGCTTTTTTTTATTTTATTTTTTTTCATTTGTATCCCCCATTTTGTGCAGCATCTCTTTATTTTTATAATTTTATGTTCCGCCCGGCAATACTCCGCAATCCCGTAATGCCTGCTTTCTTTAAGTTTACTCTAAATTTTCCACCCAATTATGAAAAAAGTCAATACAATATGTCATTTTCATCAAAAAATTACCTATTTTTATTATTTTTTCTTTCACTTTGCACATTTTCACCCTGTGTAATTTCTTTCATATCAAAAGTCCGTTTCCATTCCTTTGTGCCTTCCACTTTATGTACCTCGGAACGGTTTTTATACAAAAAACGCGTCAGATTATAACAGTCCACCCATATCTCATGACCGTTCTCTCTCCACTCCTCATCAAAGATCAGTTCTAATCCATAATGAAGATGCACGGTATCGATATTGTTAACATTTTCCTTTGTACTGTAGCCGGTGTGCCCCATATAACCGATCACATCCCCTGCTGTCACAAAATCTCCTTCTTTCAGCTTTGCCTGATATGGATAATCCTGCCGCAGATGTGCATAGTAATAGTAACGTTTTTTATCCAGGCTGCGGATTCCCACCCTCCAGCCTCCGTACTGGTTCCAGCCGAGTGCCTCCACATATCCCGACTCAATACAGATCACCGGCGTTCCGATCTGTCCCATCATGTCATGCCCTAAATGCTGTCTTTTATATCCATAGCTTCTCGATACACCAAAATCGTCATAATCACTGTATGGAAATCCTTTCGCGATCGGTGAAAATGCCTTCAGTCCATATTTTTTTACATAAGGGCCGCCTTCGCTCTCCTGTATCTCATACTCACCGATTAGTCCGCCTAATACCGCCGAATACGCCTCTTTATAATAGGAAAAATACTTAAGCTGCCCTGCCGCCTCATCAAATGTCAGTTCTTTTTTCTTCACCTTTTCTGCTGCCTGATTCAGTTCCGACACTGCTGATGTACCAAACTCCCCTCCATTTTTAGCCGCCACATAGGAAAGCAGGTCGATCCAGTCAATATGTATCTCTTTTCCATATGTTTCCACATCATATTCATATGCCTTGCACAATGCCTCGTAGGATACATTAAAATCTACCCAGCGGATCGTCCCATCCGATGTTGCAGCGACCGCATTTTCTCCTGCTCCGGCTGTATTTTTCCATAAAATAAAAGCAGCCACAAGAAGGATGGCTCCCTCTAAAATAATGGCTGCGCTTACTCTCTGACACCAGGTTTTCTTTCCGATCGACGTCATATGCATGATGATCATCCTCCCCCGCCATTCTTTTTCATTATATGAATACAGCAGGAGGAATATCATATTTTTCGTTATAACATATCTTTATTTTTACGACAGATTCCAAAAATCATTCCTGATATTTCATTCTTCTTTTTCCTGGCACGCACTGCACATTCCATACAAAATTGAATTCTTACACTGCAGCCGGAATCCATGATCTTTTAAAATATGTTCCGAGATTTCGTCCATAAATTCACACTCCAGATGAATGATCTTTCCGCATTTTACACACTGTAAATGAAGATGTTCCTCACAGTGATGCCCCAGTTCTACGTACTGGTATACTGCCTGATTCCCTTTTTCAGCAACATATTTGATCACCGTGCCGTCCTTTGCCAGTTTATCTAAATAGCGGTAAATGGTGGTGATGTTTACCTCACAGTCCTGCGTCCTCAGATAATGGTCGATATCTGCTACCGCCACTGTCCGGTCACTGTTTTTCTTTAAAAATTCCAATATTTTTTTACGGCTGATCGTCGCATAACCACTTCCCGGCATTCTTCCTCGTACCTTCCTGTTTTCTCAATTTTATAATGTTACGGTGCAAACGCATAACATACTTTGATTGCTCACTGACTTATCATTAAAACACAATCCCGCATGCTCTTATGACAATGCCCCAGAATACACCAAGTGCATACAACGCTGCGACGATTCCAAGGTTCTGCTTCCAGTCACGGTTTAAACGGAATAATACCAGAAGTCCGACACCGGCATTGACTAACAGTCCAGACATCATAGCACCCGCTCCGATAATGCCGCTTAAATAAAGTTCTGTAATCACAACCGAAGATGCACAGTTCGGGATCAGTCCAACTAACGCTGCGACAGCTTCACCCGCGAGCGGCATCACTGTAAAAAATCCTGCCAGTGTATCTTCCCCGATAATTCCTATCACAACATTCAAAAGGAAAGAAATGATCAAAATATACAAAAAAATCTTTAATGTGTGCTTCAGTGCAGAAAGTAAAATTCCATCCTCACAGCTGCAGTGTTCTTCCTCACAGACCACATGGATGTCCATTTCTTTTTCATGCTTTTTCATCACACCTACATATAAAAATTCCACCACAAGACCGGAAATCATAGCGATCACTACTTTGGCAGCAAGGATCTTAACGATCACTGCCGGCGCTACTGCCTCTGAAATCATGATCGGGAGCATCTCATCGGAGGTCGACAGAAAAATCGCAAGCAGTGTTCCAACTGTGATCACACGCCCTGCATAAAGGCTTGATGCTGCGGCAGAAAAACCACACTGCGGTATCACTCCAAGCAACGCGCCCCATACTGGTCCGCTTTTTCCGGCATTTCTGATCCGGTTTTTTGCCTTTCCTCCGGTTTTATGCTCTAATGTCTCCATCAGAAGATATGTTACAAACAAAAAAGGCAGTAATTTTACACTGTCTAATAAAGTATCTAAAATAATATCTAACATATGGCACTCCATTCCTGCAATTATTTTGCAATTGTTTTGCATTTGCAACTTGTTTGCATTTTTATTATACGCAGAAATATCTGAATGTCAAGAAAATTTTCGTATTAACATTTGAATATTGTTATTTAGAAATTAATTGTGCTGTGAACCAAAATAATGCCGGTAAAAAAGAATTGCAAACACCGCCGTCAGAAAATCTGAAACTGCCTGCGCTGCCAATACTCCGGTATAGCCTGCCAGATGGGATGCAGTCAATATCACAACAGCAAAGATAAGTCCCTGTCTGCTGACCGACAGCCAGAACGCTCCCCATGCCTTTCCGGCAGACTGGAATGTACAGGTCGTCACAAGAACGATCGCTACAAATAACATTCCCATCTGCTGGTATTTAAGCATTTCCACTCCGGAATTTACAATCTGTGCATCATCCATAAATACCCGTATCAGCGGTTTTGCTGCAAGTGACAGGGCTGCGGCAAGGATCACGGCAAGACTGCACTCAAATTTATAACAGAATGCCAGAATTTCTTTTAACCGTTTCTTATTATCTGCTCCATAATTGTACCCAATGAGCGGCTGCGCACCAAATGCAAATCCAACTAATACCAGCACAGCGATCATATTTACTTTCATAACGATTCCCATTGCAGCCACTTTTTCATTGCCGTAAGGCAGTAAAAAACGGTTTGTCAGTGCCATTCCAAAACTCTGCATCAGATTTGTGATCGATGCAGGGATTCCGATGGCAAAAATCGGCTTCAGTTCATCAGCCGAAATATGAAATCCCACAGGGTTTACAGACAATTTCTGGCTTCGTTTCAGTAAAAACCACAGAAAATAAAGATCTGCACATATATATCCGATGACCGTTGCTATTGCAGCTCCTGCTGCCCCAAATCCAAGCAGAGAAATAAATACCGGGTCTAACACCATATTCACAACTGCACCCAATATCGTTCCTACCATAGACGACTTCGCAAAGCCTTCCGTACGGAGCAGGTTTGATGGTGTAAAGGATAAAATAATAAACGGTGCTCCGATCACAATACCCGTATAATATGCAGACGCATAACACAATGTATCTTCATCTGCTCCCAGCATATGGAGAATTGGCATGCGAAAAGCCAGCATTATGATAATCACCAGAATACCACATAAAATTGCAGCATAAAAAAAGAATACGCTCATCCTTCTTCCGTCGTCATCCTGTTTTTTCCCAAACATTCTTGAAATAACAGAGCTTCCTCCAAGTCCAAAGATATCTCCCAGTGCGATCATCAGCGTAAAAACCGGTGCTCCAAGTGATACACCCGCCACAAGATCAGTATTTCCTGTCCCTGCAATAAAATAAGTATCCACCATATTATAGATCAGCGATACCACCATGCTGAGCACTACCGGAAGTGCCATTGTAAAATAAGCCTTAGATACCGGTGCTTTTTCAAAAATTTCGTTTTCTTTCATTTTTCTGTTATCTGCCCTATTTTTAGATATCATCTAAGGATTCTTTGATCTTATCCATGAATCCCTTTTTCTTTTTCGGCTTTTCTGCTGTTCCTGCGCTCTCTGCCGACTTTTTTAAAGTATTACCTGTCGCCTCATCAAATTTACGCAGTGCCTCTTTTGCTTCTGCATTTAAAGATGTCGGAACCTGTACCACCAAAGTTACGTAATGATCACCACGCACAGCTTTATTGCGAAGAGAAGGCACACCTTTTCCTTTCAGACGTATTCTCGTATCTGTCTGAGTACCTGCTTTCACTTCGTATAAAACATCACCATCCACCGTATTAATGCGAACCTCTCCGCCTAATGCCGCCTGTGCAAAGGAAATCGGTACCGTAGAATAGATATTCATATCCTGGCGCTGGAAGATCGGATGACGAGATACTACTACCTCTACTAACAGATCTCCACGCGGTCCGCCATTGATGCCAGGTTCACCTTTTTCACGGATTCTGACACTCTGTCCATTGTCAATTCCGGCAGGAATCGATACCTGAATTTTCTTTTTACTTGAAATGTATCCTGTTCCACGGCAATCAGGACATTTATCCTTGATCATCTTTCCGGAGCCGCCACAGTCCGGACAGGTCTGTACATTTTGTACTGTCCCAAAGAAAGACTGCTGGGTAAATACCACTTTACCTTTACCACCGCATTTTGTACAGGTCTCCGGTGTTGTTCCCGGTTTTGCACCTGTACCATGGCATTTCTGGCACTCATCCTTTAAGACCATCTCGATCTCTTTCTCACAGCCAAATACAGCTTCCTCAAATGTAATGCGGACGCTGGTACGCAGATTCTGACCTTTCATCGGTCCATCATTGCCACGTCTTCTTGATCCACCGCCGAAGAAATCTCCGAAAATATCCCCAAAGATATCTCCCATATCCATACCGGAAAAATCAAATCCGCCTGCTCCACCGGCACTGCCATCAAATGCCGCATGACCAAACTGATCATACTGTTTTCTCTTCTCTGCATCACTAAGCACTGCATATGCTTCCTGTGCCTCTTTAAACTTTGCCTCCGCTTCCTTATCTCCAGGATTCATATCCGGATGATACTTTTTGGCAAGTACACGGAACGCTTTCTTGATCTCAGCATCTGTTGCCGTTTTACTCACGCCTAAGACTTCATAATAATCTCTCTTATCTGCCATAACGTTTTCCTCTCTCAAACTGCATACAGGGCTTCCGGGAAAACCCCCGGAAACCCCGTTGTATTTTTATTATTTCTGATGATTAAACTTCTTTGAAGTCTGCGTCTACGACATCATCATCTGCAGAAGATCCGCCAGCCTGTGCGTTACCGCCCATGCCGCTCATGTCAGGACCTGCACCTGCTGCTCCCTGTGCTGCCTGTGTCTGCTCATACATCTTTGCAAATACCTTCTGAGCACTCTCTGTCAGTTTTTCCTGAAGGGATTTCAGCTCTGTTACATCAGCTTCTGTCATTTCTTCCGGATTCTGATGTGCATCTAAGAATGATTTTACTGCATTCATATCAGCTTCTACTGCAGATTTATCAGCCGGATCAAGGTTTGCCCCAACCTGATCTAATGCCTGCTGTGTCTGGAATACGAAGGAATCAGCATCGTTTCTTGCATCGATTGCTTCTTTTCTCTTCTTATCCTGTGCTTCGAACTCTGCAGCTTCTTTTACTGCCTTATCGATCTCATCATCAGACATGTTAGAACCTGCTGTGATCGTAATATGCTGTTCTTTTCCAGTTCCTAAATCTTTTGCAGATACATTTACGATACCGTTTGCATCGATATCAAATGTAACTTCGATCTGCGGAACACCACGACGTGCTGGTGGGATACCATCCAGACGGAACTGTCCAAGGGATTTGTTATCTCTTGCAAACTGTCTCTCACCCTGTACAACGTTGATATCTACTGCTGTCTGGTTATCTGCTGCAGTTGAGAAGATCTGGCTCTTCTTTGTAGGAATTGTTGTATTTCTCTCGATCAGTCTTGTTGCGATACCACCCATTGTCTCGATGGAAAGTGAAAGTGGTGTTACATCAAGAAGTAAGATCTCACCTGCACCTGCATCTCCTGCAAGTTTACCACCCTGGATAGATGCACCGATGGCAACACACTCATCCGGATTCAATGTCTTACTTGGCTCTTTGCCTGTTAACTGTTTTACTTTATCCTGTACTGCCGGGATACGTGTAGAACCACCAACTAATAATACCTGACCAAGATCAGCATTAGTAAGTCCTGCATCTCTCATAGCATTCTGAACCGGGATAGCTGTCTTTTCAACGAGATCATGTGTCAACTCATCGAATTTTGCTCTTGTTAAGTTCATATCAAAGTGTTTCGGTCCCTCAGCAGTTGCTGTGATGAACGGAAGGTTGATATTTGTGGTTGTTGCAGAAGAAAGCTCTTTCTTTGCTTTCTCAGCAGCTTCTTTTAATCTCTGAAGAGCCATCTTATCAGTAGAAAGATCAACACCTTCTGCTTTCTTGAACTCATCGATCATCCACTGTGTGATTCTGTTATCAAAATCATCACCACCAAGATGTGTATCACCGTTTGTAGATAATACTTCGATAACACCATCGCCAATCTCAATGATAGAAACATCAAATGTACCACCACCAAGGTCGTATACCATGATCTTCTGCTCTTTCTCATTGTCAAGACCATAAGCTAAAGCTGCTGCTGTCGGCTCGTTGATGATACGTTTTACATCAAGACCTGCGATCTTACCTGCATCTTTGGTTGCCTGACGCTGGGCATCGTTGAAGTAAGCCGGAACTGTGATAACAGCCTCTGTTACTTTTTCTCCTAAGTATCCTTCTGCATCAGCTTTTAATTTCTGTAAGATCATTGCAGAAATCTGCTGTGGAGAATACTGTTTGTCATCAATTGCTACTTTATAATCAGTACCCATATGTCTCTTGATAGAAGATATGGTCTTTTCTGCGTTTGTAACAGCCTGACGTTTTGCAGGCTCACCTACTAATCTCTCGCCTGTTTTTGTGAATGCAACGATAGATGGTGTTGTTCTTGCACCTTCCTGATTTGCGATAACGGTAGGTTTTCCACCTTCCATAACAGCTACACAACTGTTTGTTGTACCTAAGTCAATACCAATGATTTTACTCATAATGATTTCCTCCTCATCTAATATCTATGAAATACTTAGTTTGCTACTTTTACCATACTGTGTCTTACTACAGTATCTCTGTACATATATCCCTTCTGGAGTTCTTCTGCTACTACATTTTCTCCTAAGGTTTCATCCTCCACATGCATTACTGCGTTGTGGAAATTCGGATCAAATTCTGCACCGACTGCTTCGATCGGTGTTACACCTGCTTCCTCTAATACGGTAAGCATCTGGCGGTAGATCTTATCCATTCCGACAACAAAAGCATCTTCTTTGCTTTCTTCCGGAACAGCTGCAAGACCACGCTCGAAGTTATCAATTACCGGCAGGATCTTTTCTACGATCGTTTTGGCTCCCATATCGTACATCTGTGATTTTTCCTTTTCTGTACGCTTACGGAAATTATCGAACTCTGCCATCTGTCTTTTGACTTTGTCAGTAAGCTCTTCGATCTGCTCATCCTTTTTATCTTTTTTCTTTTTGAAAAAAGATTTCTTTTTATCTGAATCTTCAGAATCCGTATCAGCATTTTCTGCTTCTTCTGTATCTGCTGTCTCAGTTGTCTCTTCCGTGGATGTCACATTTTCATCCGTCTGGGTTTCAGAAGCATTTTCCTCTGTGGAATTCTCCATTGCTTCGTCTAATACCTCTTCATTCATCTCTGACATCTATGAACCACCTTTCTATGTCTGTTCCTTATCCTTGTTTAAAATTCCATCTAAGGAATTTTTCAAGGTTTTCAGGTTATCCATTACTTTCTCATAATCCATTCGCTTCGGTCCGACAATTCCTATCGTTCCACGAACGCCTTCGCCCAATTCATAAGTTGCTGTCACAACACTGCAGTCCTTCATGGTCTGGATCGGGCTTTCATTTCCTATATAAACCTGAATCCCTGTATTATCATCATCTAACAGGTTTTCAGTTACAAGGCTCGCTAACTGCTGTTTCTCCTCAAATGTGGAGATCAGCTCACTCGCTTTCTCCGAATCACTTAACTCCGGATATTTAAAGAAGTTGGTTGTTCCGCTTGTATAAATGCGGATGTCCTCATCCTGTCCCATCGTCTCTGCCACAGTATCAAGCACATCACTGATGATGTCACTGTGAATGCCTGCCTGCTCTTTCAGCTTTGCAATGGTTCCAAGATTGATCTCCTGCAATGCAAGACCATTTAAATTCGCATTTAACAGGAAATTCAGTTTTAACATCGTCTCATTATCGATTGGTTCACTGACCGGAATAATTTTATTCTTGACCAGATTTCCTTCGGTAACGATCGTTGCTAAGATCTGTTCTTCATTCATATTGGATAACTGGATGAACTTTACTTTATTCTTATGGAACGTCGGTGCTGTTACCATCGTTGCATAATTGGTATTGTTCGCCAGTATCTTTGCCACTTGCTGCAACACCTGATCCATCTTCTCCGTGTGTTCGATGACGAAACTCTTCATCTCATCGACCTCACGTTTTTTCTCTTCCATCAGATGATCCACATAAAAGCGGTATCCTTTGTCAGAAGGAATCCTGCCGGCTGAAGTATGCGGCTGTAAAATGTATCCAAGTTCTTCCAGATCTGCCATCTCATTACGGATCGTTGCAGAGCTTAAATTCAAATCGGTATACTTGGATATCGTTCGTGATCCAACCGGTTCGCCTGTCTCTAAATAGTTGCGGATGATTGCATCAAGAATTTTCGTTTTTCGTTCGTCTAACTCGAATTCCTCGTCCATTCTCTTCTCCATCTCCATACTCTGTAACTCTCTGTAAGAATCTGGCATCTGCCTTAGTTCCCAGTTACTTTTTATATCTGTTAGCACTCGTTATTGTGGAGTGCTAACATCTATGTACTTAAAATAGCACCATCATATTCTTTTGTCAACACTAATTTTTATAATTTCTGCGGTTTTATATTTTTTTTATAATTTTACGGTTTTATTCCTTTTTCTTCCTATATATATGAGGATCAATCCGATCAGAACACTGCCACTAACAACCACCAGATAACGCACCAGATGATTTCCTGCATCCAGTCCCAGACTCTCCATGATCTTTTTATACCAGAAATATACCAGCATGTGTAAAAGAAAAATCTCAGTCGAGAGTTCACGCATAATCTTTGCCATTGCTCCCCGCTTATCGCTTACCGGACAAAAAGCGGCTGCCAGAAAAAGATTTGCCGTGACAAGAGGTGTCATTAGATACATATCATGGGATGATTCGCCGATTTTCTGAGTGACGATCCACTCTTCTAACATCATGAGTGCCAGAAAAACTATCGTATGCCATCCATAATCATTTTTTCTGATCCGGTCTGCCTTTACCCGGAACAAATATCCCATCGTCACAAACGGGAATCCAAAAAACAGGCCATTTCTTGCGGTAGCAAATACAGAAAGATACCATCTGATCTCATTTGCAGCCGGCGAAAGATCATCAAAAGCATGATGATAAGTGTTATGGCAGACTCCAGCCAGATATAATAGTACGGCAGCCACTACAATGCTTTTTACGCTCCATTGAAAGTGCGTTGCAAGAAGATACAATAACAGTACCGCCACAACCGTTGCAAGAAGATACCATAGCTGTATATAAGAACCGATCAGAAAAAATCTTCTCGCCAGTTCTGACAAATTTTCGGCAGCACTTCTTTTTTTCTCCCAGAACCGGTCAATGATCGGAATCAGATATAACAGACTCCACCATACATACATCTTTATAATATGGAAAAGATATTTTTTTACCCTGCCTTTGTCCGCTATTTTTTCTCCCATAAAATAACCGGTACATACAAAAAAGAACGGCACTGCCATCCGGCAGATTACCTGCTGAAATTCGTGTGAAAATACCGGAGCAGCCTCTTCAAATGGTGGAATGTGAATGGCAACAACTAGAAATGCTGCTGCAAATTTCAGAAAATCAAGTGCCCTGTATTCATTTTTTTCCGATAGATATATCGTAGACATCTAAAATTCCTTCCCTGTCCTGCTTTATTCCTTTTCTTTTTGTCCCTTATTTCTTCTATGCCTGAATACAGCGATCCCGATCACCGACAGGATTCCAAGACCGCTCAAAACAGCACCCGTTTTTAAATACGGTGTACAGTAATAAAATTCGATCTGATGTATTCCCTCCGGCACATCAACTGCCATATACATCGTATCCGCCTTTAAGATCTCTGTTTCCACACCATCTATGTACGCCCGCCAGCCGCTGCTGTATGGGATCGTCATACAGAGCAGTCTCTCCTGAGCGTTTTCTAATGTTCCCGAAATACGATTTGTATCCATGACAACATTTTTTAAAACATCCTGTTTTAAATTTTTCGTCCAGCCATCGATCTGTTCCATCGGCTGACAGACGATCTGCATGTCATCAAACTGATACGTTCCTTTTTCATGAAAAGTAAGGATGATCTCATCTGCTTTTTCATCACGATATCCGGCGTTGATCAGATAGTCATCCACACCACTGTAAAAATTATTCTTTCTGGTAAGGAATGTAATCATCTTTGTAATCTTTCCACAGGTCACATCAATGTGCAGACGGCTCTTCGACTGTGTTAAGGTTTTTCCTTCCTCCGAAAACCCAAGTCCCTTTAATATAAAGTATGTTTCGCTCTCCGGCATCCCCTCAAAGGAAAGTGTGACCGACGCTTTCTTTTCTGTCGCTGTAAATCCCTGGTCTGTCAGTTCCACGTTATGCATATCCGTGATCGTGTAGGAAATATCCTGATCCGTAAACTCCGGTTTTGTTTCCGTGCTGGCTAACGCAGATGGGATCTTATCATCTTCCACGACGATCCCCTGTAACAGTGCCTGCTGTTTTTTCGTCACATCCAGCTTTTCATAGATACTCCGTGGAATTACTGCACTGCCTGCGAATCCGACCGGCAGTACGGAATCATTCTCATAGGCATCGCATTTCACTTCATACTGTCCCCCCGCGCCAAGTGTTCCGCGGTTGAAGCAGACATTATAACCATATGGACGCAGTCCTTTGTTTCCGGATGGCACCACATAATAACGCACGCCGGAAAGTACTTCTAACATCGTGCGCGCATCAAAACCGGAATAACAGAAATCTCTTGTCTGATTGATGTACATTTCTCTCTGAAACTGGTTGATATCCGGGTTTGCAAGACTGAAATAATAGGAAGTACCATTAATTCCAAGCTGCATTGCTGTGTTTTTCCACTCCTCAGACTGCAGGGACTCATAGCGGTATGTCGTATCTTTCGCATGATTTTTCACAAGGTTTCCAGCCGCATCCTTTGTCAGCATGGAAAGTGCCTCCCCCTGTGTGGCAAATTCCTCCACATAACCGCCCGCCTGTGGCGCATATTCTGCCCATCCCTGATAGATCAGTTCCAGCATCACGACCACTAACAATGCCGCCTTAAAAACAAATTTTTCTTTCGTCTTTTTCCCGGTTCCGACAATGAGAACTAACAGCACGGAAAATAATAATAATGCCACTAATACATACTGTTTCTGATGCTTTCCAAGCACCTCCAAGCACAGGCAGATATAGGTGATTCCCGCCCAGAACAGTGCAATTTTTTTCTTAAAATGCATCTCCATCATCTGAGGATACATTTTTACCGCGATAAAAGACACAAGCATGGAGTATGCCCACATGTAACGGTTTACCACATAACTTCCACCATTCAACATTTTTCCCGCAAATGGGAACAACAGTAACAGCGTCATAAGTACAAATCCGGCACGCAGTCCCCTGTTTTTTCTTCGCCCAAGAAGAAGCAGCAACACTGCCAAAAGAACGATTCCCGTATATCCCAGTTCACTCCAGTAAGTGGAACCTCCGATCAGGAATCCATAAAATAATTTCCGATAATAAGATAACGGATAAAGCAATGAAAACGTATGCTGTGCTCCTGCCCTTCCTGTAGATAATGTCATAGCAACAACCGGAAGCAGAATAATAGAAACAGATGACAGCGTTACAAACGAGTATGCCGCAAAACGCCATACCCAGTACCATACCGTCTTAAAAACCGGTTTTCCAAACAGCATCAGGTAACGAAGCAGTGCATAAATGACAACAAAGACACAGATCATGTATGTAAAATAAAAGCTGCTGACTGTTGCCACCGCAAGCATACCCATATACAACCAGGGCTTTTGTTTTTTATAAATTTTATCCACACCAATCAGGATCAACGGCAGATAAATCATCGGATTTAAAAAATACGGATGACGCACCGCAATGATAACCCAGAAGCAGAAATCATATACCATTGCCCCAAGCAGCGTAGAATAAGGTTTCTGTCCGTGATACCTGCAATATGCAGAAAATGCCAGTCCGGCAAAATAAATCCTTACCAGAACCATCGCATTGTAAAAAAGTTCCATATACTTTTCATCCGGCACAAACACCGATAAAAGATTGAGTGGATCACCGATCACATAATAATGAAGCGTCGTCAGCACATCTGAGCCAAGTCCGATATGCATGTCCCACAGCGGAACCGAAAGCCTGTGTTCTGTAATAAGCGTATCTATGATCGATAAAAGCCACGAACGATAATAAAGCAGCGCATTGAAATGCTGTTGCAGGCCATCCGGAACCCATATAAAACTTTTTTTATTTATGATAAATACGGAGAATACCGCCCCCGCAATGATTGTAAAACATATGGTATATGCCAGAGCAAACCAGACTTTTTTACTGACATTACCATCTTTATTCCGTAAGAATCTCATTTTTTAATTTCTCCCATAGAAAAAGACCAAAGCACATTGTCTCTGGTCTTTCTCCTGATCATATCTTTTCTTTTACCAGTTGAACTTCTCTGCGAAATAAGCATCCAGATCCTCGATCTTAATACGCTCCTGCTCCATGGTATCACGGTCACGAACCGTTACGGCACCGTCATTTTCAGACTCGAAATCGTAGGTTACACAGAACGGAGTACCGATCTCATCCTGTCTTCTGTAACGCTTTCCGATATTTCCTCTGTCATCAAATTCACAGTTATATTTGTGTGAAAGCTGCGCGAATACTTTCTCAGCACCTTCATTTAACTTCTTGGATAATGGAAGTACACCGATCTTAACAGGTGCTAAAGCCGGATGGAAATGAAGAACCGTTCTCATATCCGGTTTTTCCTCTGTTCCGATATTTTCCTCGTCATAAGCAGCACATAAAAATGCTAAAACAACACGGTCTGCTCCAAGTGAAGGCTCAATAACATATGGAAGATATCTCTCATTCTTCTCATCATCAAAGTAAGTAAGATCCTGACCGGAAGTCTCCTGATGACGTCCAAGGTCATAATCGGTTCTGTCAGCAATACCCCAGAGTTCGCCCCATCCGAATGGGAATAAGAACTCGATATCCGTTGTTCCCTTGCTGTAGAATGCAAGCTCAGCCGGATCATGGTCACGCAGACGCATCTCATCCTCTTTGATTCCAAGGGAGATCAGCCAGTCACGGCAGAAACCTCTCCAGTACTGGAACCACTCTAAATCAGTACCCGGCTCACAGAAGAACTCAAGCTCCATCTGCTCAAACTCTCTGGTACGGAATGTAAAGTTACCCGGTGTGATCTCATTACGGAAAGATTTTCCGACCTGTCCGATACCAAACGGAATCTTTTTACGGGATGTTCTCTGTACATTCTTAAAGTTTACGAAAATACCCTGTGCTGTCTCAGGTCTTAAGTATACGGTATTCTTTGCATCCTCAGTAACACCCTGGAATGTCTTAAACATCAGGTTAAACTGACGGATATCTGTGAAGTTGTGTTTGCCGCAGGTTGGACATGGAACCTGATTTTCCTCGATGAAATCACGCATCTCTTCCTGTGTCCATCCGTCTACGGAGCTCTTTAACTCGATTTTTTTCTCCTCTGCAAAATCCTCGATGATCTTATCTGCACGGAAACGCTCATGACATTCTTTACAATCCATCAGAGGATCTGAAAATCCGCCAAGATGTCCGGATGCAACCCAGGTCTGCGGGTTCATTAAAATGGCACAGTCCACACCTACATTGTATGGATTCTCCTGAATAAATTTCTGCCACCATGCTCTTTTTACGTTGTTCTTTAACTCAACGCCGAGATTACCATAATCCCATGTATTTGCAAGACCACCGTAAATCTCAGATCCCGGATATACGAAACCTCTTGATTTTGCCAGTGCTACGATTTTGTCCATTGATTTTTCCATAAATAATTCCTCACCTTTCTATAAAATGGCAGTGGACTGCCTCTTTTGTATGTTTACTTATAAATAATGTATGTGTAGACATCTGTTTCAAATGCCCCATCATCTTTTACATAGGCTGTGTCATCATTGACATCCGTGTCAGATATCTCTGTTGAACCGCCAACATTCTCTGTTCCGCCAGAAGCATTTTCATCTGAAACATTATCACTGTTTAAACTGTAACCATCCCGTATGGAAACACTGTCTGCCCCGGTCAGCTTTACATTTTCTGTGGAAACATAACAGATCGTTCCATCTACTTTGACATCTCTGTTTGCCTTGATGATGACTGCTTTTAAATCATCCCCGGAATAAATTTCTTCCTTCGTCGCTGTTCCGGTCACCTTTCCATCTTCTACACTGACAAAATCTGTGTTGAAATCATATCCTGCTGCCAGTGCCTTAACAACCTTGCCCTCATAGAGTTCAATGCCATTAAATCCTGTATAATCTTCCGGTGTTTTATATTTCATCTTAAGTGTTGCCGTACTATCTTTCACAGAAAGTCCTTCCAGTTTTACCGTATTCTTTCCATGTTCTTCCGTATAAGCAGAAACAGCATCTGTCACATAATCCTTTAGTTCTGTCTCATCATAATAATCTTTATCCAGTGTCTCAACATCTACTGTGAGTACGGTTCCGTTTTTCTGTACATATACCGTATCCGTATCTGCATTCAGAGATTTTCCACATCCAGCCAGCATCGAAATGCCAATCAGTACGCCAATACCTGCCATACATGCTTTTCTCATTTTTACAAGTCTCCATTCGTCTTACATATCCAATGTTTTACATTATACTATTTCCGATTCCCGATTTCAACCAGTAAATAGTCCCTCTAACATTTTAAGAGACTGAAATGTATGATCCAGATAAACTGCACGATAACTTTTCATAATTGCAAGCAGCTGCCTTAACACACTGTCACTGACAGAAAAAGTATATAATTTTTCCACCCTTGCTGAAATGATATACTGCATCGTATAAAGAGTTGATTCATTCAGGAAAAACCTGCCGCTTTCCTCCGTGGACGCTTCTTTTTTTTCACAGGGATCACAGACACAGCCACCCCATTTTGTTACAAACCAGTTCAGTTCTTCTTTTTTTCCACATTTCAGACAGGCAAATACATTCGGTGCTTCACCGTTTACCGACATTGCCTTTAACTCAAAAATAAAACGGACCAGTCTCTTATCATATGCACTGCTTGTCAATGCCCGAAGTGACTGATAAAGCAGCTTTAACATCTCGCGTTCATCATTGTTTTCCTGACAGTAATAATCGGCAAATTCCAGAAAATAACATCCATAATATGTAGCTTCAAGTTCTTCCTGAACTTCCCTGAAATAGTTCTGAATGGAAGCCCTCACCACCGTATAGGAGCTTCGCCCCTCAAACATTTCAAATTCACCAAAGGAAAAGGGGGTTGCCGCAGCAACAAGTGCACTGTTTGGTCTTCTTGCACCTTTTGCAAATGCGGTGATCTTGCCCCTTTCCTTCGTCAGCAGTGTGATTCTTCTGTCATAATCGCCAATCGGCATTACCTTTAAGACCATCCCGGTCACTACGATATTCTGTCCCATCCGGTCTATTTTCCCATCCTCTCCCTGTGGTATCAAAGCTGCCTTTATGCGACTCTTTGTATTTTAAATAATCGGTTACTCTTCCTGTTGTCATAAAATTGCTCCAGGCTTCATCCATAATCTCATCCTCCCATCATCCATCACTTGATAATGTTAGGATTTCCTCAGACAGCTTCCCTTATACCAGCAAAAAAATGGTAAGTCAGATCTCGTCCTTATTATAGCCAAAGTTCTTCATCATGGAATCGCTGTCACGCCAATCTTTTTTGACCTTTACCCAGAGTTTTAAATTGACCTGCTCCTCTAACAGACGTTCAATCTCATAGCGCGCGTTTGAACCGATCTTTTTTAACATGGCTCCGCCTTTTCCGATCACAATACCCTTATGGGAATCTCTCTCACAGACAATCGTTGCCTCAATGTCCATGATATTTTGTCCTTTCCGCTGTTTCATGCGGTCAATGCAGACTGCGATTCCATGCGGTATCTCATCATCTAATGCATGAAGTGCTTTTTCACGGATGATCTCCGCAACGATCGCACGCTCCGGCTGGTCTGTGATCGTATCTTCATCATAAAACTGCGGTCCATACGGCAGATATTTAAAGATCATATCCAATACGGTATCAAGATTCTGTGCACGCAGTGCGGATGCCGGAACGATCTCGGCAAAATCGTATACCTTGCGGTAAGTATCGATAAATTCCAATATCTTATCCCGGCTCACCGTATCTACCTTATTAATAACAAGGATCACCGGTGTTTTTGTCTTCTTTAACTGCTCGATGATATGCTGCTCGCCTGCTCCGATAAAGTTTGAAGGTTCCACTAACCAGAGGATCACATCTACTTCATTTAATGTGTGCTCCGCGGTGTTTACCATATATTCGCCCAGCTTATTTTTTGCCTTGTGGATTCCCGGTGTATCCAAAAATACGATCTGTCCACGCTCCATATCCGTATAGACTGTCTGGATACGGTTTCTGGTTGTCTGCGGTTTATTTGATGTGATTGCGATCTTCTGTCCGATCAGATGGTTCATCAACGTTGATTTTCCAACATTTGGTCTGCCGATAATTGTGACAAATCCTGATTTAAAATTTTCTTTCATTTGTACTCCATTCCAAAATCATTCATATAAATTTTTCAACTGCATAAACATATCACTCTGACTCTTTAAGTTTTCTTCATTTCCGATGACACAGATATTTTTCTCATCCAATACGGATGCGATCAGATCCTTTAAGGCACGGATATCATCTTCTGTTGCACCGATCACCTGATCACGCTCTTTCTGGATATCCGCAAAATCCAGTCCCTGTAAATATGCGGTCATGGAACGCGCTCCCTTCGCACTCGGATTCATCGGCGTATCCATATCGCTGATCGTACCGATAATGTATTTTGTCATCTCACGCTCGTCCGCCTTAAAATCAGCCAGATACTGTGGAATGCCATCATAGATCTCATCTGTTTTCTTTAAGTTCGGATCACGGTAAGATACAAAATAAGTATCTCCATTTCGCATATAGCTGTTCATGCATCCATAGGCACCGCCTTTGACACGGACGTTGATCCAGAGATAATCATATCCCATAATGACTTTCAAAATACGCAGTGCCCCGTGATATGAAAATCCGTGACGCGCATAGTTGCCGGCTCTTGCCACATACTGTACCTGCGATGCATCCATAAATCCCTCATTTTTCTTTTCCAGATGAACCTTTGGCAGCATCCGCTCTTTTACAGTCTCTTTTGACACATACAGATTCTTTAACAGAAAGGCAATCTGTTCTTCCACCGCCTGATAATCAGCCTCTTCACAGACAACACTGACTAACATACGTTCCGGCACAAATATCATCTGTACCAGCCGCATAAGCCTTGCGATCAGTTCGTCCTTTTTCTCATCGAAATGTTCATCTAAATCGGAAACCAGCTCATAGAACGAAATACCTGCTGTTGCTTCCTGATAATATGCCGCTCTTGAAAAATAAGACAATGCACGCATGGATGCCACCGAGTGACCGGAACCGTCAAATGCCGCCTCCACCCTTGAACGAAGCTGCGCAATGATCTCACGCAGGCGCTTTTCATCAGAAATCTTTGTCGTCATTATGATCTCACGCAAAAGATCCATCGCCTGGGGCAGCTCCGATGCAAGCGTTTTTACACGCAGTTCAAACATAAACTGCATATCCTCCGGCTTCTTCACATGCGGATAAACACCACAGCTTGCGGATATTCCACCGGTGTGGATGTTGATCTCATTTGCCAGTTCTGAAAATCCGTACCGCTCTGTATCCATATAGCCAAGGATATATTTTAAAATTCCAACATACGGCAGATCTTTGCTCTCCATATCACGGATATCAAAGAGGATGCGCAGATAATCAATACCATTTGAAAACATCTCATGGTGTACGACCGTCGTGTCACCGCATTTTTTTATCGTATTGTAAAGCGGTGCCGCCTCACGTTTCATATCCTCACGTTTTAACATCGGGATCTTTTCTAAATCTTCTTTTGGTGATGATTCTTCCTGATACTGTTTTAAATGCTTTGTATCTTCGATGAGCTGTTTTATCTCATCTTTATTCAAGCTTTCCTTATATGCAGCAAGTTTCTCTGCCAGTGCCTCATCACGTTTTGCATTTAATCCTCGTTCCGGTTCGATTACAACGACCGATGCATGTGGATTATGAATCAGATACTTGTCGATCAGTGCCTCAAAATATCCTGTTTCAACCTGCTCCCGTAGAAAACGGTAGGTATCTAATGCTTCCACATGCATAAACGGCTGCCTGTCATCATAAAGCCAGCTGTCTAAACACTGGATACCGTATAAAAGTCCCTTCGGGAACTGCCCAAAATCAGCCTCGCGATAACGGAACTCCGATGCACTGATTCCTGCAAGCAGCGCTTTCCTATCCACTCCGTCTTTTACCTGATGTTTTAAAACGTTCTGTATCGTCTCAAGGAATTTTTCTTTATCTGTGCTGTTTGCATTTTTGGCAATAATGGAAAATACCGGCTGCATGGTACTGCTGTCATAACCACCAACGATATCTTTTCCGATCCCCGCATCGATCAGTGCCTGTTTTAACGGTGCCCCCGGTGCACCAAGCAATGCATAATCCAGAACATCAAATGCCAGATAAAGTTTCTTATCTAAAATATCTCCTACGACCAGATTATAGGAAAGATACGTGTTATCTTCCTCTGGTTCTGCAGAAGAAATCGGGTATTTCTTTGTGATCTCCACCGGTTTTTCGAATGTTTTCTGTGCCTTTACGGCAGAATCAAGTTCAATCTCTTCATAATGGCTTAAATATTCCTCATCCATCCAGCGAAGTTTTTCTGCCACATCCATATTTCCATACAGATAAATATATGAATTGCACGGATGATAATATCTTCTGTGAAAATCAAGGTAATCCTCATATGTCAGATCCGGGATGTGTTCCGGATCTCCACCGGACTCATTGCTGTATGTGGTATCCGGGAACAGGGAATTTAAAATTTCCCGCTGCAGCACATCATCTGCAGACGAAAAAGCTCCCTTCATCTCATTATATACAACACCATTGATGGTGACCGGTGCATCTTCGCTCTCAAGCTCATAATGCCAGCCTTCCTGTTTGAAAATCTCCTGATGTTTATAGATATTTGGATGAAATACGGCATCCATGTAAACACTCATCAGGTTCTGAAAATCTATGTCATTGCAGCTTGCCACAGGATAGATCGTTTTCTCAGGATACGTGATCGCATTTAAAAATGTATTCAAAGATCCCTTGACCAGCTCCACAAAAGGATCTTTGACCGGGTATTTATCAGACCCACACAATACTGTGTGTTCTATGATATGTGGTACACCTGTAGAATCCTCTGCCGGCGTACGGAACCCGATATAAAATACCTTGTTATCATCATCATTTGAAATTACCGCAACTCTTGCACCGCTTTTTTTATGGCGTAAAATAAACCCTTCGGATTTCAAATCACGCAAAGGGCACTGTTCTAAAATCTCGTATGCTTCCAAATCAGTCAGTTTCATCATCATCCTCCAAAATATGATCTTATGTCTAGTATATTATGTGCAAAAAACAGCACATAATCCAATTCGCCGTTCGTCAATCAAGCAAGCATGTTGACTCACTTGCGCTCATTATATCATGCGCAAAAGCAGCACATGATCGTGATCTACACTCGCTTCGCTCGGCAGTCTTATTATACCATATTTTACACAACTTAAAAAGGGAATGTATTATTTACACTCCCTTTTTTGGTACTTATGGAATAATCCGCTATTATGCGATACGGCTTACATTGGCAGCCTGAGGTCCCTTTTCTCCCTCAGTAACCTCGAACTCTACACGCTCGCCGTCTTTTAACTCCTTAAATCCATCCATGTTCAGTGCGGAAAAATGTACGAATACATCATTCCCCTGCTCGTCCGAAATAAATCCGTAACCCTTTTTGGCATTAAACCACTTTACAGTTCCCTGCTGCATAACTCTTTCAAGACCTCCTAATACATGCAAAACTTTTGTTTCTTCCACATCGGAATATTCCGTGTGTACTGTGCTGTCCAAACGATGAAATTTATAACAACACCATGAGTCGAATTTAGCATATATTACTTATTTTGTCAATCTTATTTTATAATTATTGTGAAATATGCACATTTTGCAGTTACTGTTTTATCTGCACATCCATCTGCGGATATGGAATGGAAATATTATGATCATCAAGTGCATATTTGATGTTCTCAGTCAGGCGCCACTTTGCAGTCCAGTAGTCTTCTGTCTTTACCCAGATACGCACACCCATATTTACTGACGAATCTCCAAGTTCATCCACAAATATAAGAATCTCTTCTTCCGGCAGTCTTGCCTCCTCCGCTTCTGCAACAGAATACAACACTTCTTTTGCAGTTCTGATATCCGCTTCATATGCAATACCTACTACCAGATCCACACGGCGTTTTTCCATGGTGGAAACATTTGTGATGCTGCTGTTAGAGAGTGTACCATTTGGTACCATGACCACTTTGTTATCAATGGTGAGCAGTTTTGTATAGAAAATGGAGATCTCTGTTACCGTACCCTCTTTCCCGCCGGAATGTTCTATAATGTAATCTCCGACACGGAAAGGTTTTAACAGTAAGATCAGCACACCACCCGCAAAATTTGAAAGGCTGCCCTGCAGTGCCAGACCGACTGCCACGCCAGCAGAACCAAGCACTGCCACTGCCGAGGTGGTTGCAATTCCAAACAGTCCCATGATAATAAAGATCAGTACCAGATATAGTGCGTATTTGATCAATGGCAGTACAAACTGTCTGACACCGGTATCGACATCTCTGCGTTCCATGGATTTGCGGAACATTTTTAAGATCAGACCAATGATCTTGCTTCCAACAATATAAATGATAATCGCAACTACGACCTGAAACGCAAAGTTCAAAAGATCCGGTATCAGTCCCTGCAGCCATGTGCCTACGATTCCCGGGTTCTTCGCAACCTCCTGTAAGTTTTCCTGCGCCTGGTTTAACATTTCGACGGTCTCGGTTGCATTAGCGATTCCTTCTACATTTTCTGCCAGCATATATGGCTCCCTTCGTTTTTATTCGAATTTGAATTTAAAAAAAACTCATCTTTAGGCTATGAATGTTGTGAACCTGGCACAGTTTCACAACTTCCTCAGTTCTTTATAAGTTTTCAAAATTCCATTTCTCATTTTGTCCTGCTCTAAGGAATTTCCTTATTCTAAGGAATGAATGAACAGACCGCTGCGGAGTTTTGGTTCAAACCAGGTAGATTTTGGCGGCATGAGTTTTCCGGCATCTGCGACGGAGAAGAGCTCTGTGATCGAGGTCGGATACATGGCAAATGCAACGGAACAGTCTTCCTCACAGCGTCTGACCAGTTCGTCCATGCCGCGGATTCCTCCTACAAAGTCGATTCTTCCATCTGTTTTCGGATCTCCGATGCCGAGTACCGGATGAAGCAGAAGGTCTTGTAACATTGATACATCCAAACTTTTTACCGGATCATCTGCCACTGCGGCAAGATCGTCCTCCCGGAACTTACAAAGGAACCAGTGTCCTTCCATATACATGGTAAAGCTGCCTTTTTCCTGTGGTCTTTTTTCTTCCTGATCTGTGATCTCTGTCACGTCAAAACGTTTTTTTATTTCCTTGTAAAAGCTCTGAAAAGAATATCCGTTTAAATCTTTCACTACACGGTTATAATCCATGATCATAAGCTGGTCATCCGGGAATAATACAGACAGGAAATAATTAAATTCTTCCGTTCCATCGTAACCCGGATGTTCTTCTCTTCGTTTTAAACCAACCTTTACAGCCGAGGCTGCACGGTGATGACCATCTGCGATATAGATATCTGCCATGTTTTCAAATGCCTGTGAGATTGCTGCAATTTTATCATCGTCACTGATCACAAACACACGGTGTCTGATTCCATCCTCCGATGTAAAGTCATACTCTGCCTCTCCTGCTTTGACTTTCTCCACGATCTCATTGATCACCGGATTCGAGCGGTATGCTAAAAAGATAGGTCCGGTCTGCGCATTACAGGCATCCACATGCTGAATACGGTCTGCTTCCTTTTCTGCTCTGGTGTTCTCATGCTTTTTGATGACGCCATTTAAATAATCATCGATCGATGCACACGCCGTAATCCCTGTCTGTGTGCGTCCATTCATCGTAAGTTCATAAATATAGTAACATTTTTTCTGATCGCGGATAAAAGAACCATCCTCTACCATCCCCCACAACAGATCATGTGCTCTCTGATACACCTTTTCATCATACATATCCACAGAAAGCGGATAGCCTGTCTCCGCACGATCAATCTTTAAAAAAGATTCCGGATTTTTCTCCACTTCCACAGTTGCTTCTTTTCTGTTATAAACATCATAAGGGAGGGCAGCGATCTTAGCTGCCTTCCCTTTTTCTGGTCTGATGCTCATAAACGGTCTGATATCTGCCATTTTTGCTGCACCTCATCTTATTCTTCTGAATTAAGTTACCATTTTCCTTAAAGTTCTTTCCTATGCCGATCTAGGAAACAATAGAATGTACCTTTCTTAAACACTCTATTGTCACAAATCACCGTCAGATTTCTAGCAGATCTTGCGAACTTTTAAGACACCCTCTGTATTCTTTAATTTTTCAAGTACATCCTCCGGAACAGAAGTGTCTAAATCCAAAAGTGCATATGCATAATCGCCTTTTGATTTGTTTGCCATTCCGTCAATATTGATTCCTGCATCACCAAGGATCGTTGTATATAAACTTAACATACCTTTGACATTGCGGTGTAAGATTCCGATACGTCCTGCAGTTGTGCATGCTCCCATGCTGCAGTCCGGGAAATTTACAGAATGGACAATATTACCATTTTCTAAGTAATCACGGATCTCACGCACTGCCATAATCGCACAGTTATCTTCTGACTCTGCTGTGGAAGCTCCAAGGTGAGGTGTTACGATACAGCCCTTTGCACCAACAGTCGTTGTGTTCGGGAAATCAGATACATATTTGTGTACTTTTCCTGCTGCAAGTGCATCCACCATTGCTTCTTCATCCACAAGCAGATCTCTTGCAAAATTTAATACGATCGCAGTTGGTTTCATCATAGCAATTGCGTCTGCACTGATCATTTTTTTCGTAGAATCCAGAAGCGGCACATGGATCGTGATGTAGTCACACTCACGGTAGATATCTTCTACGTTGCTGATGTGCTTAACACTTCTTGATAAGTTCCATGCTGCTGCAACAGAGATATACGGATCATATCCATATACTTCCATTCCCATATGGATTGCTGCATTGGCAACTAACACACCGATCGCACCAAGACCGATGACACCTAATTTCTTTCCGGAAATTTCGGTTCCTGCAAAGTTCTTTTTCTGCTTCTCAGCTGTCTTTGCGATATTTTCATCGTTCTGGTTCTCTAAACACCATTCGATACCGCCTACGATATCACGGGATGCGTAAAGCATACCTGCAAATACAAGCTCTTTTACACCATTGGCATTTGCACCAGGTGTATTGAATACGACGATACCCTTTTCTGCACATTTATCAAGTGGAATATTGTTAACTCCGGCTCCTGCTCTTGCAACTGCCTCTAAAGTATCCGGCAGTTCCAAATCATGCATTGCAGCACTTCTGACTAAAGCAGCCTGTGCATCTTTTAATTCATCTACTTTCTCATACTGATCTGAAAACAGATCCAGACCGACTGATGCGATCGGATTTAAGCAGTTATACTTAAACATTATGCATTCTCCTCCTCAAACTTCTTCATGAACTCTACTAATTTTTCAACGCCCTCTTTTGGCATCGCATTGTAGATAGATGCTCTCATACCGCCAACAGTACGATGTCCTTTTAAATTTACAAATCCGGCTTCGGTTGCTTCTTTTACGAATTTGGCATCCAGATCGGCATCTCCGGTTACGAATGGAACGTTCATCAGGGAACGGTCCTCCGGTACAACAGTTCCTTTGAATAATTTGCTCTGATCTAAGAAATCGTAAAGGATCTTTGCTTTTTCTTCATTGCGCTCTTTCATGACAGAAAGTCCGCCCATCTTCTTTAACCATTTGAATACTTTTCCGCAGATATAAATGCCGTAGCATGGCGGTGTATTGTAAAGAGAATCTGCATCTGCATGTGTTTTGTATTTTAACATGGTAGGTGTTCCCGGTAAGGTATCCTCTGTGATCAGATCCTCACGGATAATTACGATAACAACACCGGCAGGTCCGACATTCTTCTGAACACCGCCATAGATCACACCATATTTGGTAACATCTACAGGCTCTGATAAGAAGCAGGAAGATACATCCGCTACTAATGTATGTCCTTTTGTATTCGGGAGTTTTTTGTATTTGGTTCCATAAATTGTGTTGTTCTCACAAATATATACATAATCAAGATCATCCGGAATATCAAGATCGGAGCAGTCCGGTATGTAAGAAAATGTCTTATCCTCGGAAGATGCAAGTTTTACTGCCTCACCGTAAATGGATGCTTCCTGATATGCTTTCTTTGCCCACTGACCTGTTACGATATAACCTGCTTTTTTATTTTTCATCAGGTTCATCGGGATCATGGCAAACTGCTGGGATGCTCCACCCTGTAAAAACAGGACTTTGTAATTATCCGGAATATTCATCAGGTCTCTTAAATCCTGCTCTGCCTCTTTGATGATATTGTCATATACTTTGGAACGGTGGCTCATCTCCATAACGGACATTCCGCTTCCTTTGTAATCTAACATTTCATCTGCTGCCTCTTTTAATACTTCCTCCGGTAATACAGCCGGTCCTGCAGAAAAATTATACACTCTGCTCATCTTAAACTTCCTCCTCTGATTTATGATTGTTGTTTTTTTGCTAAGTCTTCACCGGTAAATGAAGAACTGATTGCCTCTCCCGGTGCAACCATCGGCCACACCTTGTCATCACAGTTGATGATACAATCGATCAAAACCGGTATTTTCGATTCAAGTGCTTCCTTAAAAGCCTCGTTGAATTCTTCCTGACTGGTCACGCGGTATCCTTTTGCGCCCATCGCCTCTGCTAATTTTACAAAATCCACACCGTCATCAAGGACAGTTGCGGAATAACGTTTTTCATAGAAAAGATCCTGCCACTGGCGAACCATTCCAAGTACATGATTGTTGACGATCACTTCGATCAACGGCAGCTTTTCGCGTGCTGCAGTTGCGATTTCATTCATGTTCATACGGAAACAGCCGTCACCTGCAATATTGATCACCTGTTTATCCGGATTGCCGATCTGTGCACCGATCGCAGCTCCAAGTCCATAACCCATCGTTCCGAGTCCGCCGGATGATAAAAAGGTACGCGGGTTTTTGTATTTGTAATACTGTGCTGCCCACATCTGATGCTGTCCGACTTCTGTCACGATAACTGCATCTCCCTTTGTCGCACGGTAGATCTCCTCCATCAGATATGGACCACTGAGTCCCTCTTTCGGATAAGTGAGCGGATATTTTTTTTTCAAATCCATGATCTCCCCGATCCATTCCGGATGACTCTGTGCATCTAATTTTTCATTGACACGGATCAGAATTTCTTTTAAATCCCCGATCACACTGGCATCCACCTGGATATTTTTATTGATTTCTGCCGCATCCACATCAAACTGTAAAATTTTTGCCTGTGATGCAAATTTCTTAGCATTTCCAAGAACACGGTCTGAGAAACGGACACCAACTGCGATCAGAAGATCACACTCACTGACACCAAGGTTGGATGTCTTTGTTCCATGCATGCCGAGCATTCCGGTATAAAGATCATCTGTTCCGTCAAATGCTCCTTTTCCCATCAATGTATCACAGACCGGAGCATTTACTTTCCCTGCAAACTCTTTTAATTCTTCCGATGCACCGGAGATCACTGCACCGCCGCCGACAAAGATATACGGTTTCTTTGCCGCCTTTATCATGGAAACCGCTGTATCAACATCTTTTTCGCAGATTGTATCTGTGACCCTTGCGATCGGTTTCGGCTCCACCGAAGTGTATTCCGTCTTTGCCGCTGTGATATCTTTTGGGATATCCACTAAAACCGGTCCCGGACGTCCTGTCTGTGCGATCTTAAATGCACGCCGGATCGTATCTGCAAGTTTTGTAACATCCTTTACAATAAAGTTATGCTTTGTAATCGGCATTGTGATTCCCGCAATGTCGATCTCCTGAAAACTGTCTTTTCCAAGAAGCGGTACGGTAACGTTGCAGGTAATTGCAACGACCGGAACCGAGTCCATATAAGCGGTTGCGATTCCAGTTACAAGGTTCGTTGCACCCGGGCCTGACGTTGCAAAGCACACACCGACTTTTCCAGTACTTCGCGCATATCCGTCCGCTGCATGGGATGCTCCCTGCTCATGTGATGTCAGCACATGCCGGATTTCTCCCTGATGTTTATATAATTCATCATATACATTTAAAATGGCACCGCCCGGATAACCAAAAACTGTATCAACACCCTGTTCTTTCAGGCATTCGATCACGATCTGGGCACCTGTTAACTGCATATTATTCCTCCATTCCACTGCCATTCTCATCTGTTTTTAATTTCTACATCATCAGATGCTTCTTTTACAACATATGACTTTTCGAATGACAACTTTTGTATTTCTTTTTTATTTCTGTTCTTCCGGCAATGCTAAAATAGCACCTCTGTTGCCGGAAGTTACTAACGATGCGTAGCGTTTCAGATAACCTGTCGTTACCTTTGGCTCTCTCGGCTGCCATTTTGCTTTTCTTGCTGCCATTTCTTCGTCTGAAACTGCAATCTCTAATTTCATCTCCGGAATATTGATACGGATGATATCGCCCTCTTCCACAAGTGCGATCGGTCCGCCGACTGCTGCCTCCGGTGACACATGTCCGATGGAAGCTCCACGGCTTGCGCCGGAAAAACGTCCGTCTGTGATCAATGCTACGGATGAGCCAAGTCCCATACCTGCGATCGCTGAAGTTGGATTTAACATTTCACGCATACCAGGTCCGCCTTTTGGTCCCTCGTAACGGATCACAACCACGTCACCGGCAACGATCTTACCGCCTTTGATCGCAGCAATCGCATCTTCCTCACAGTCAAATACTCTCGCCGGTCCCTCATGCACCATCATCTCATCACAGACTGCGGAACGTTTTACAACGCTTCCGTCCGGTGCAAGATTTCCTTTTAATACAGCAAGACCACCTGTTTTACTATATGGATTATCGACTGGTCTGATGACTTCCGGATTCTTATTTACCGCATTGGCAATATTTTCGCCCACTGTCTTTCCTGTCACAGTCATGCAGTCTGTATTCAGTAAACCAATGTCTGCAAGTTCTTTCATAACGGCATAGACACCGCCTGCCTCGTTTAAGTCTTCCATATAAGTAGGACCTGCCGGAGCAAGATGGCAGAGGTTCGGTGTTTTTTCACTGATCGGGTTTGCAAATGCGATATCAAAATCGAATCCGATCTCATGTGCGATCGCCGGAAGATGCAACATACTGTTCGTAGAACAGCCTAATGCCATATCTACCGTCAATGCATTTAAAATGGCATCTTTTGTCATGATATCCCTTGGACGGATATTCTTGCGGTACATATCCATAACTGCCATACCTGCATGTTTTGCAAGTTTGATTCTCTCAGAGTAGACAGCCGGGATCGTTCCGTTTCCACGAAGTCCCATGCCGAGTGCCTCTGTCAGACAGTTCATGGAATTTGCTGTGTACATACCGGAGCAGGAGCCACAGGTCGGACATACTTTTTCTTCGTATTCTCTTACATCATCCTCCGTCATGGTTCCTGCTGCATAGGAGCCTACTGCCTCGAACATAGAAGATAAACTTCTCTTTTTGCCCTGAACGTGTCCGGCAAGCATCGGTCCGCCGGATACAAATACGGTCGGAACATTGATACGCGCTGCCGCCATCAGAAGTCCCGGAACGTTTTTATCACAGTTTGGCACCATGACAAGTGCATCAAACTGATGTGCAAGTGCCATGCACTCGGTGGAATCCGCGATCAGATCTCTGGTTACAAGGGAATACTTCATTCCGATATGCCCCATCGCGATTCCGTCACAGACTGCGATCGCCGGAAATACAACCGGTACTCCGCCCGCTTCTGCAACGCCTAATTTTACTGCATTTACGATTTTATCAAGATTCATATGGCCCGGTACAATCTCATTGTAGGAGCTTACGATACCGACCATCGGTTTGTTCATTTCTTCTTCCGTGAAGCCTAATGCATTAAAAAGACTTCTGTGAGGTGCCTGCTGCATCCCTTTTTTTACATTATCGCTTTTCATGTAATCCTCCTTGTTTTGCGGAGCAAAATGCGAACCCTCTGGTGAGCAGAGGATTTTACTCCTTGTTTTGCTCCCTATATTAAATACGTTCGCAGATCAGATCACCCATCTGTGCGGTACCGACCTGTGTGACATTTTTCTTTTTATCTTCTTCCTGCGGCATGATATCAATCGTGCGATAACCGTCTTTTAATACCTGTTTTACGGCTGCCTCGATGGCCTCTGCCTCTTTATCAAGGTCAAAGGTATAGCGGAGCATCATTGCTGCACTTAAGATTGTTGCGATCGGGTTTGCGATACCTTTTCCTGCAATATCCGGTGCAGAACCGCCGCTCGGCTCATAGAGTCCGAACTTCGTGTCGTTTAAGCTGGCGCTTGACAACATTCCGATGGAACCTGTCACCATGCTCGCCTCGTCGGATAAGATATCTCCGAACATGTTTTCTGTTAAAATGACATCAAACTGTTTCGGATCTTTGACTAACTGCATCGCACAGTTGTCAACTAACATATGCTCATAGGTGACTTCCGGATAGTCCTTTGCTACTTCCTCGACCACTTTTCGCCAGAGTCTTGAGGAATCCAGCACATTTGCCTTGTCCACGCTCGTCACTTTTTTGCGGCGTTTCATGGCAATGTCAAATCCTCTCTTTGTGATCCTGCGGATCTCTGTCTCGCTGTAAGTCAGTGTATCTGTTGCAGTCAGCACACCGTCAACTTCCTCGGTCCCTCGTGCACCGAAATATAATCCTCCAGTCAGTTCACGCATGATCATCATATCAAATCCGTCCCCGATGATGTCGTCGCGGAGTGGACATGCCTCTTTTAATTCTTCATATAAGTAAGCCGGTCTTAAATTTGCAAATAAATTCAGAGACTTTCTTAATTTTAATAATCCTGCCTCCGGTCTCAATTCCGGTGCCAGTTTATACCACGGAGAGGTTGCTGTATTACCGCCGATGGAACCCATAAGCACTGCATCGGACGCTTTTGCTGCTGCGATCGCCTCATCGGTTAACGGCACGCCTGTTGCATCAATCGAACAGCCGCCCATCAAAATCGCTTCATATAGAAAACTGTGACCATACTTTGTTCCGATCTTGTCTAATACTTTTTTTGCCTCTGCCACGATCTCCGGTCCGATTCCGTCACCGGAAATCACGCCAATCTTACATTCCATGCTCTGATCCCTCTTTCTTTTCCTCTGTCAGATATGTGTAACTGATTTTTCGCCTGTCAGAAAGTATCCTGCCTTTCTGCACCATAGAATGCATACTCTGCGAACATCCTGCTTTATTATGAATAAAAAGAAAATCAGCGGCTGCTGTGCGCCCACACTTTATCACATTACTAACAGACAGTATGTATAATGTCTATAATAATGTAATTTGTGAAACATTGCAACCTCTGATTCTATTTTTCTTTTTTATAATATTTATAACCTGGTATTATGAAAGTGCTTTCTTTTCATTACCTGGTTGTATACCATGGTATAGCTTAAGCGCTCATTACGGATAACAGACTGCGGAAGATTCCATCTTTCTGGATCAGTTCATCATAATTGCCGCGTTCGATGATGGCGCCTTTGGAAAATACCAGAATTTCATCATATTGTTTTAAGCTGTCTGCTTTTAACTGGTGTACGATATTTAAGATGGTCGTGTCTGACTGCAGGACGGTCTGTTCGATTTTTGCTGCCATGAGGCTGTCAAGACTGGATGTCGCTTCGTCTAAGATCATGACAGGAGTATTGCGGAGGAATGCCCTGGCTATGGCAATGCGCTGTTTTTCTCCGCCGGAGAGATTGGAACCGGATTCCTGTATGGTAAAATCAAGTCCCTTTTCGTTCAGGTAGTCTCCCATACCGGCACGGATTAATGCCTGTTTGATGTTCTCATCCGAATAGCTTTCATAAAGGGAAACATTGTCCCGCAGTGTGCCATCTAACACGACGACATTCTGATGAATGAGTGCAATGCTGCGGTAGAGTTCTTTCTTCTGAATATCGCTGATGCTCTGGCTGCCAAAACGGATCTCTCCTTCAAAATGGTTATAATAATGCATCAGCACATACATAAAGGTACTCTTTCCACTTCCGCTGTTTCCGACGATCGCATATTTTTTGCCAGGTTCAAAAGTTACGCTTAAATTATGTAAGACCTCTTCGCCCTCCTCGTAGGAAAAACGTAGATTTTCCACTGAGATTGGCAGTGCTGTTTTTAACTTTTCCCCATGGTCTGCATCTTTCGGCAGGTTTAAGATATCCGTCACCCGCTTTAAAACCGGCTGGCTTGTCTTATAGTCTGCAAGCAGTTTTGAGATCCACTGGATCGGTGTCTGGATATAGTTCATAAGCTGTATGGTTGCGATCAGGATACCGACCGTAACGTAACCTTTTAAAACTAAAATCCCGGCAATTCCCATCATGCACACATCGATCAGGAAACCGATCCCGCCGGAGATGCTTCTTGACATGTTCTGCGTATTGCGAACGGAAAAATGCGTCCTTTCCACTTCCCAGTTACATTTTTCATAATCGGTAAGGATCTCCCGCTCCACATGATAGCTCTTGATGACCTCATAGCCGTTCCAGATGTTTTTCAGTTTTCCGTTGTACCAGTCAAGCACATGGATGTATGATTTCTGGCGCGCTGAAATCTGTTTTCCAAACAAAAACGGCACGATTAACGGCACCGCACAGAGCAGAATCGCCGAAAATGCCAGCCACGGTTCCATCTGGTACAACGTGACCGTCGCGATCAGAAATGTGAGGATCTGGATCACAATGTTTGGCAGACACAGAAAATATTTTTCATCGAGCATACCGATATCATTGTTTAAGATCGATGTATACTCCGCGCTCTTGTGCAGACGGTAACTGTCGAGATCCGTGCTCACAATACTTTTACAGATGTCTTGTCTCACATCCACTAAGACTTTCTGTGAAAACTTCATCTCAAAATAGGAGCCGACATAGCCGAATGCTGCATAACAGACAACGATCACCACCCCTGCAATGCTCGTATGTAACATTTTTTGTGCATCCATGGCGGACACTGCGTCGATCATTTTCTGCATATAGAGTGCAAATAAAACTGCGGCTATGGTTTTTAGGACAGCGAAAAATACCCACGCCATAAGGTGTACTTTGTGCTTTTTGAAATATTCATTCATTGTTATTCTCCTTGCAGTCCGTATTTACTTGCAAATATTTTTCGCACATCTCTATAACATGATTTCCATTAATATTTTTTATTCTATCATAGACCATTTTTGCTATTTGGTATTCATTTTTTTCAATTAATATTGTAAATAATTGAAGAAGCTGCTCCTCATCCAATTTATTAATGTATTTTCTTGCTTGTACTAACTTATAGTTATATGAACATAAAATATTCTCAGACTCTATCGTTCCATTTAATGTGAACCGCGAATTTGAGCATCCACCCAAACACATATCCCCATACTTGCACTCACGACACAGCCCTTTCAAATCATCTCTTTTAAAATTTCTATTCCACAAAAATGAATCCTTAGAAAACCATATATCTCGCAATGATCCATCTCTGATATTTCCCTCTATCATTTTCTCATTTCTAATAGAAGTACATCCAACAATATCTCCATTTTGTAAAATACCAACTGATTTTTTTCCTGCCGAACATCCTGCCCAACAAGTATTCTGTTGCATACAAATTTGTTTTTTGTTGTAATAGCCTATTCCATCTGTCAGATGTATCTCTAATTGTCCTTCTTTCTTTTTATACGCAAAATCAATTATTTGTTCAATCATCCCTGGTTCAACAAATAATGTTTGTTGTTTAAGGAAATTACCCATTGGAAGTGTGATCTGTAGCTGCCAGAAATCAACCCCTATCTCCGAAAAGATATCATACATTTCGTCTAATTCTTCAATATTTTCATTGTTGATAGTAGTGGCTACCATTGTCTGTACACCATGATATTTTAATTTTTTTAACGCCAATAAATCTTTTTCAAAAGATCCCTCTTTTCTTATTCTATCATGAGTCTCTTTTACACCATCAATACTTATTGCACAAATTGCAATTCCAGCCTGTTTTATTTTTTCTACTAAATCATCCTCCACAAACCACCCATTAGAAATTATGTTTGTGTAAATTCCAGCTTTACTTAATTTTTCCGCAATCACATACCAATCTTTTTTTGTAGTTGGTTCTCCTCCTGTAAGTGTAACAAATTTTACTCCCATATTCTAAATCTCTCATGGCATTCCTTCCTTTCATATTTTATATATCAACACTTAATAAGTGCTAATAACTTTTTTACTGTAAATCACCTGTTGCAAAAAGACCATGTCAAAACCGGAAAAAAATTTTTTCTGGTTTTGACATGGTCTTTTTATAATATCTATAACATAATATATTTAAAATCTCAGATATGAGGTACATACATATGAAAAAAATATTACATTCCTTTCTCTTAATATTATGTCTCTTCACAATAAATACCAATCATTCTTTTTCTTTGATTGTTAATTCCTACACGCTTATCGCTGACAAGAGCTACCCTATCATCGATACCTATAGCTTGGATTATTCTATCTTCTCCCCAAACATTGTTTCATAAAGATCAGAAAACACCTTTTTATCTAATTCACCACTTGCTGCGGCGCTTACAAAATATGCCTGCTTATACTTTTTACGGCAATATTCTGCCTTTTCTTCTCCCTCCATTCCACTTTCAATCATCTCATTCATATTCCATGCCATTTCCCCTAAAACAAATGTCATTATCGGTGCATTTGCATATTTTCTCGCTTTCGGTAAAATATATTCACATAATTCCATGGAATACCGATAGTTTCCAACTGCCCCATAATACTTTGAAAGATTTGCAGCAATACTAAGTTCTTCGATCTCCCATTCTGCCATATATCCTTCCCGCAGGCTGCGCAGCAGCATTTCACAGATTTTTATACTTTTAGGATACTCATCTATTCTGCCATATGCCACAGCCAGCCGCTTTAAAAGTGTAATCTCCTGTTCCCGGAAAGGATATATCACATCACTTTCAAGAAATTTTTTATACTGTGGTACAACTTCTTCTGCAAGCTCTTCTAATGCTTCCACAAGCTGTTTTGCTGTAATGCGCTGCATATAATAATCCAAAAAAGTACTTTCCCGGCGGATATATCTTTGTGTAGATGCGTCTTTTCCAACAAGTTTTTTCATCTGTTCCATATAAAAGTCTGCTTTTTCAAAATCATGCTTTGCCATAGCATCCTCAAAATATTCCCGCTCCTCTATCAGTTCCATATCCCTGCTGACGCACACAGCATAATTTTTTTCTGTGATCTGATACATTTTCTCCATAAGTTGCCGATATGTATCACTTTTCACTTTATGTTTTCCGTTTTCGATTCTGGAAAGTGTCTCCACAGAACAGACTCCCTCACTCAGTTCTTCCTGTGTCATTCCGTTTGCAATTCTTGAAAGCCGTATCATATCACCAACATTATAATTTCCCATATGGCACCTCTTTCTACACTCTGTCACCCGTCGTTTTTATTTTTTGCACCAGTTCCACATTGTCCATGACAAGTGCCGTATAATAAGCCATCGTAAGTTCCACCTGACATTGTTTTTGATATTTCTGCTGCATGTCCTTGTTTCTCTGCATCAGCTCTTTTAACAGTCCTGCCTTCTTAAAATGCAATTCTGCCAGTCCACGCATCGTTCTGCTTTCTTTTACCAGTGTTAATGCCTGTTCAATATATTCCAGTTCCTTTTGTGCATCTCCTTTTTCTTCCTGTATGCTGGCAAGTTCTTTCAGAATGGACATTTCAGCCTGTTCCTTGATTTTTTTCGAATCATACTTTCTTATAAAAAGCAGCATTCTTTTCAATTCTGCCTCTTTCCATGAAATATCTTCCGAAAACTGAATCAGCCCCAAAAAAAGTTTTATCTCCATTTCACTGTATAAATCAGAAGTATTTTTCCTCTTTCCAAAAAAAGATTTTGTCAAAAGTATCGCCTCATTTAATACAGCCTTGATTTCTTCTTTTGATGCACCACGTTTCTGTAACAGTTCTGCCTTTCCCCAGAGATAATATTGTTCATGAAGCACTTGTTTTTTTGGCATTACACTTTGATAACTCTGTAACAGTTTCTCCGCTGTATCCAGATTTTTCTCTTCTAAATTCCGATGGATATCTTTTCGTAACCGGAACAAGTTGTAATCTTTCTCATTCAATAACAATTCAAATTCAAGAACCTGCTTTCCTATTCTTGACAACAATGTCGCACTGACTAATGAATCCACCTCACGATATCCCTCTTCAATCCGGAACATCGTTGCTGGTGAACAAATTCCTTCACAAACCTGTGTCATGGACAATCCATACTTCTCCCGATAATACGACAATGCAATCCCTACCGTATTTAATTTCATCTTCTGCCCCTCTAAAACTTTTCTGTCAGGCAGCAGAATATAAATTCCATAAATATTCTACTCCTATAAAGAAAAACCTGTTATGTTTTCTCATCCACACATAACAGGCTTTCTGGTACTACACTTATTTCTCCATTGCTTCTTCCGGTTTCTCCACTGCGGAGATTGCAGCTTTCTGCATCGGGATACGGCAGTTCTTGTTATTACCGAACTCAACGATCACGGTATCATCTGCGATATCGATCACAGTACCGTAAAATCCGCTTGTTGTCAGTACGGTATCACCGACTGCAAGCTCTGACAGCATTGCATTTTTCTTCTTTGCTTCTTTCTGCTGCGGACGGATCATGAAAAAGTACATGAAACCAAATAAAACGACTAACCAGATAATCATACCGCCCCAGCCTGCTGCTGTAGATGCGGATGAAGTGGATGCTAAAATTGACATCTTCTCAGTTCCTCCTAAATTTAATAGACATTACAATACATAATACACAAAATAGGCTTTTTAGACAAGCACTTTGCCAAATTTTATGATTAATTTATTTTTAGCCATTCTGTTTTTCTTTCTCGCGGTTGATCTGTCCCATACCGTACAGCTTTTCTTCCTTATAAGAATGGAATCTGCCTTCATCGATGGCATCGCGGATCTCTTCCATCATTGTATTGTAAAAATACAGATTGTGGAGCACGCAGAGTCTCATACCAAGCATTTCTTTTGCTTTTAACAGGTGGCGCACATATGCCCTGCTGTAACGGCGGCAGGTCGGACAGCCGCAGCCTTCCTCGATCGGGCGCATGTCTTTTTCATATTTCTGATTAAAAAGATTGATCTTTCCCTGATTGGTGTATACATGACCGTGACGTCCGTTTCTGGTCGGATATACGCAGTCAAAGAAATCAACGCCGCGCTCTACGCCTTCTAAGATATTTGCCGGAGTACCGACGCCCATCAGATAGGTCGGTTTGTGAAGCGGCAGATAAGGCACCGTCTCATCCAAAATATGGTACATCTCCTCATGCGTCTCGCCGACTGCAAGTCCGCCGACTGCATAGCCGTCTAAATCCAATTCTGAAATACGTTTTGCATGATCGATACGGATATCCGAATAGATAGCGCCCTGATTGATTCCAAATAACATCTGATGACAGTTGACCGTTCCCTCCTCGGAGTTTAGCTGCTGCATTTTTGTTTTACAGCGCTCTAACCATCTGGTTGTACGCGCCACGGAAGCCTCCACATAACTTCTGTCTGCAAGTGCGGGAGCACATTCATCAAACGCCATTGCGATCGTAGAACCAAGGTTCGATTGGATCTGCATGCTCTCTTCCGGTCCCATGAAAATTTTTGCACCGTCAATGTGGGAATGGAAATAAACTCCCTCCTCCTTGATCTTGCGCAGCCCGGCAAGGGAAAATACCTGAAATCCGCCGGAGTCCGTAAGAATCGGACGGTTCCAGGACATGAATTTGTGAAGTCCGCCAACTTCGCGGATCAGCTTGTCTCCTGTGCGGACGTGCAGGTGGTAGGTGTTTGACAGTTCTACCTGACATTTGATCTGCTCTAAGTCCTCGGTGGATACAGCTCCTTTGATGGCAGCAACAGTGCCGACATTCATGAATACCGGGGTTTGTATATCACCGTGGACGGTGTGAAGGATGCCGCGTTTGGCACGGCCTTCCTGTTTTAGTAGTTCGTACATTGTTTATAATCTCCTTTTTTCTTTATATGAAATGGGGGCGAAACTCTGGTAAAGGCTGTGAGCGCATGGAAAGCTTTCCATGCGAATTTACTGTTTTGGAGAGCTTCGCTTTGGCTGTTTTTACATGTATGAAAATATCATCTGTCTTTACCGGATAATTGATCCAATAAATCAAAATAGTTCTCGAAGGTTTTGCGGCAGCAGGATGGGTTGTCTATCACGATTCCATCCACTTTCAAACCTAGGAGGGCAAATGACATGGCAACGCGGTGGTCTTCATAGGTTGACACAATGCCAGCGGACGGGATTCCTGGTTTTATTGTGATGGCATCCGGTTCTTCGGTACATGTGATTCCGTGTTTGGTCAGTTCCTCTGACATGGCATGGAGGCGGTCGCATTCCTGTCCACGGATATGTCCGATGTGGGTGATATGCACATCGGATTTGCAGAACGGTGCCATTGCAGCGAGAGTCAATGCCTGATCTGAAAAATCGTTCATATCGATCTCAATTCCTTTTAGTGTATCTTCAGCGGGTCCGGTCACTTCAATCCCGTCTGCTTTTTCTGTGACGGTACTGCCCATCTGTGCAAGCACATCCAAAAACTTCATATCGCCCTGGCTGTTGTCCTTATGCACATGTTTTACAAGTGTCCTGCCGCCTGTGATCGCAGCTGCCGCATAAAAATAACACGCTGCCGAAACATCCGGTTCGATCTGATAATGTTTTTTCTGATAGACGGCATTCGGATCGATCCGATAATTTTTTCCGTCATATTTTACTTCCACACCCGCGTCCGCTAACATTTTTCTTGTGATGCGGATATAGGAACCGTCTGTTTTCTCACTTGTAATGTGGATGTCTAATCCCTGCGGTATCATCGGTGAGATAAGCAAAAGTGCACTTAAAAACTGAGTGCTCTTGCTGATGTCAAGTGACAACTGCAGTGGGGTTCCATCTGCCTTTGTCTGATCTGTGTCAGCTTTTGGATTTCTCCGTCCACAAATCTTCACCGGCAAATGTCCTTCTGTTTCCAGATAAGTAATCTTTGCACCAACTCCGGTGAGCAGTGAAAATAACTCCTGCATCGGTCTTTTTTTCATCTGCTCTGAAGCTTCGATCGTATATTCCCCATCGGAAAAACCAAGCATTGCCGTCAGAAAACGGGCGGCTGTCCCGGCACTTCCGACATTGATCACTGCCTGTTTCTTGGGAATATTTCCACCACAACCTAAAACAGTAACCGCCTTTTCCGACTCATTGATATCTACCATAAAGCCCAAAGATACCAGACTCTCCAGAAAATGCCTTGAGTCATCAGAAAACAGCACTCCTTCTAACTTCACTTCACCATCCGATAAAGCTGCCATCAAAAGTGCACGGTTTGTCATGCTCTTAGATCCCGGCACATCCACCGTCCAGTCGACCGGTCTATCTAATCTTTTTACCTCATATTGTTCCTTCATATATATTCATCCCTGTTATCAGTTTTCCTGCCTTTAAGCGCTTTTCCCATTTTAACATATTCCTGTTGTCACGAAAAGAGAAATCTTTTATAATGATTAAGATATATAATCTTATAATACATATTTTCAGGAGGAATATTTCATGGCTGGTTCATCATTCGGTACAATTTTTAAAATTACAACATGGGGCGAATCCCACGGGAAGGGACTCGGCGTTGTGGTGGATGGATGTCCTGCCGGACTGCCTCTTGATGAAAATGATATCCAGAAATTTTTAAACCGCAGGAAACCGGGTCAGTCAAAGTTTACCACCCCGCGGAAAGAAGATGACGCAGTCGAGATTTTATCCGGCGTGTTTGAGGGAAAAACAACCGGTACGCCGATCTCTCTTGTCGTGTACAATCAGAACCAGAAATCCAAAGATTACAGTGAGATTGCGTCCTATTACCGTCCGGGACATGCGGACTATACTTTCGACCAGAAATACGGTTTCCGCGATTACCGCGGCGGCGGACGTTCCTCCGGGCGCGAGACGATCGGACGTGTTGCAGCCGGTGCGATCGCTGTCAAAATATTAAACCAGCTCGGCATCACATTTTTGACTTACACCCGTTCCATCGGGCCGATCAGTATTTCATCACAGAATTTTGATGCCGCACAGATCAATGAAAATCCGCTCTACATGCCGGATGCCGACGCTGCGGAAAACGCAGAAAATTATTTAAATGCCTGCATCGCCGAACAGAATTCCTCCGGTGGTGTTGTGGAATGTATCATCCAGGGTGTTCCCGCCGGACTTGGCGATCCTGTCTTTGAAAAATTAAATGCGAATCTCGCAAAAGCAGTCATGTCGATCGGTGCAGTAAAAGGTTTTGAGATCGGTGACGGATTTGACGTTGCGAAAGCAACCGGAAAAAACAATAACGACGCCTTCCGCATCGGTGCTGACGGCAGGCCGGTCAAAACAACCAACCATGCCGGAGGTATTTTAGGCGGAATGAGCGACGGAAGTGACATTATCCTGCGCGCCGCGATCAAACCTACACCATCCATCGCTGCCCCCCAGCAGACTGTCAATAAAGATGGGGAAGAAATTGATGTGAGCATCAAAGGACGCCATGATCCGATCATCGTTCCACGCGCCGTGGTCGTTGTGGAGTCCATGGCTGCCGTAACTCTTGTGGATGCCCTTTTTACAAATATGAGCGCAAGGATGGATTCTCTTGAAATGTTTTATCAACACTAATACTTTATAATTCATAGGACGTAATTTCCTATGAAGATTCGGGGTGTCAAAAGGTGGCTCACAACTTAGCTGCTGGCAAATTGCACAAAGCCGGGACTGTTTTTGTGACTTTAGTAGAAAATTAGTAAATCTTAGTATGCCTGTCTATTTACAGTAATGTTCTGCCACGGACGGCAGAACAAGGCTTCGCGAGCCATGGAAGGCTCGTTGAATGCCGTTTACGTCACTCTGTGAAAAACTGATTCAGGCATACTTAGTTTTTCTTATTTTCGGACAACGGAACAAAACAAGTTCGGTTTTGTGCAATTTGACAGACCCAAAATTGAAAACCACCTTTTGACACCCGAATCCTATGAATCTTATGAATTATAAAATGCCGTCCATTCCTGGTCGGCATTTTTTGTTATTCTTATGTAAGTAAACTAAGTATCATCTGGGCAGTCTCTGTCAGTCCCGTCCCGTTATCCATACTTCTCTTTTGCATATAGCGATGAGCTTCCTCCTCTGTCAGGTTGTTACGTTCCATCAAGAGTGCTTTTGCTTCACTGATCAGATTCATCTCTTTCTCCGACCGCTCCTTCGGTTTTTGTCTTGCCTTTTTCCGTCTGCGTGTAATCGTGTATTCCATCATTTCAACGGTCTGGAGCAGTTCATTGATCTTTAGCGGTGTCGATAAACAGACCAGATTTTCCACATCACGCTCACCACAGTTTCCCGGTGATGCCACGAGCAGCATTTCAAACTGAGGGGGGAGATATTCATGTAATTCCGTATACATCATATCCACAAAACGGTAACCACATACCATGATCCCTCCGTCCAGTTCATTTGCATTCTGTAAAGCCTGGGCGCCTGTCGTGCAGACGGCATCCACATGATGACCGTTCTGCATCAGGATCTTTTTGATATTACGCGCAGTATCCTGTTTCGGAAATGCAACGATAATGTTTGTCAAATCTTTTCCCCTTCATTCCTATATCAGATTTTATACAGGTAATTATTGATCTCCCAATCGGAAACCTGCGCACGATAATCTGCCCATTCCGATTTTTTGGCCTCAATATATTTTTCCGTCGCGTGTCTGCCCAGCACGTTCTGTAAATATTCGTCTTTTTCAAATTCTGCAAGTGCCTCTCCAAGGTCAGCCGGAAGTTCCTCGATACCGAGTTTATTTTTCTGTGACATACGCATCTCAAAAACATTTTCCGTCACTGCTGCCGGCGGCTCAATCTGATTCCGGATACCATCAAGTCCTGCCTGTAAGCACACCGCAAGTGTCAGATACGGATTGGCTGCGGAATCCGGACATCTGAGTTCCACCCTTGTACCCTCGCCTCTTGTAACCGGAATACGGATGAGTGGGCTGCGGTTTGTCACAGACCATGCAATATAGATTGGTGCCTCATATCCCGGAACCAGACGCTTATAGGAATTGACAAGCGGATTGGTAATCGCCGCCATTCCTTTCATATGTTTCATCAGACCGCCGATAAACCAGTATGCTTCTTTGCTGAGTCCTAACTCGCCGTCCGGATCGTCAAAAATATTTTTTCCGTCCTTGCAGAGTGACATATTCACATGCATACCGGAACCGTTGATTCCAAATTTCGGCTTTGGCATAAAACTTGCAAACATTCCATGACGTTTTGCGATCGTTTTGACAGCCAGTTTAAATGTCATGATATTGTCTGCTGTTTTGACCGCCTCATCATAACGGAAATCGATCTCATGCTGTGCCGGTGCAACCTCATGATGGGAAGCTTCAATCTCATATCCCATATCCTCTAACGTCAGCACCATATCACGTCTCGCATTTTCACCCAGATCGATCGGTCCAAGATCAAAATATCCGGCACGCTCCGTGCTGATCGTGGTCGGCTGCCCATCCTCATCCTGATTAAACAGGAAAAATTCACATTCCGGTCCGACATCAAAACGATATCCCATCTGCGTTGCATCTTCCACTGCCTTCTTTAAGATATAACGTGGATCACCCTCAAAAGGTTTTCTGTCCGATGTATAAACATCACAGATGATCCTTGCAACCTTTCCCTGCTGCGGACGCCACGGGAAAATTACAAACGTGTCAAGATCCGGATACAGATACATATCCGACTCCTCGATACGGACAAATCCCTCAATGGACGAACCGTCAAACATACATTCATTACTTAATGCTTTCTCTAACTGACTGGACGTGATCGCCACATTCTTTAAAGTTCCAAACATATCCGTAAACTGCAGACGGATAAATTCCACATCCTCTTCCTCTACCATATTAAAAATATCCTGTTTCGTATACCTGCTCATCAAAAATCACTCCTTCTTCATATACTGCAACACTTTATCGTAAGCCATCGGCCCTCCAAATAAATCGAGTGCGCTTCCAATGGTCACATTCAATCTGTTATTCCCCAGTTTCTTCAGTTCCAAAAGGTCTTCAAAACTGCCAACGCCCCCGGCATAAGTGACCGGTATCTTTCCCCATTCGCCGAGCATCTTTACCAGTTCCTTTTCAATCCCTTTTGCTTTTCCTTCGACATCCACAGCATGGATCAAGAATTCATCACAATAGGATGAAAGTTCGTCCAATAGTACGGTGCTGACCTCTTCATCTGTAAACTCCTGCCATCGGTCTGTCACTATATAATAGGTATCTTCTTTTTTTCTGCAGCTTAAATCAAGCACTAAACGCTCCCGTCCCACTGCAGCATTTAAGCGTTTTAAATTATCATAATTGATCTTTCCATCCCGGAACACATACGAAGTAACGATCACATGACTCGCTCCGGCATCCAGAAACTCTTTTGCATTTTCCGCTGTAACTCCACCACCGATCTGAAGTCCGCCGGGATATGCCCGCAGTGCATGTTCTGCCTGTTCACGCGTCGCTTTGTAATACTCACTGCTCACCGGATTCAAAAGAATAATATGCCCTCCTTTGATTCCTTCTTTCTGATACAGCTTTGCAAAATAAGCGGCATCCTGCTCCGCCACAAAATTCTCCGCTGCCTGGTCTCCGGCATCCTTTAAACTTCCACCAACGATCTGTTTAACTTTTCCGTTATGGATGTCGATACAGGGACGAAACTCCATAATTTTCCCCCTTTTTCTTCTCTTCTTTTTTCACAGAATAACATATTTTATCTGTGATGTTCTCTTTTATTTAGGTAAAAAATGGGCGACGTATGCCCGTGCTCTGGCCCCGTCGCCTAAAGCCATCATATCACACATCAAATCATTTGTGAACCATAATTTCTATAAGGTTTTTTCACACGTTTTATTATTACTTCTAATATATATCTATTTTTTATAAATTCACACTTATATTACATTGACAGAGTATTTTTTTTTTGCTATGATACAGAAACTAATATATCTTTTTCATACAATTCAATACGAAGAAAGTGAGGAAAATAAAATGGGAACAATTATTGGTGAAGGTATTACTTTTGATGATGTGTTATTAGTTCCACAGTATTCAGAAGTTACACCAAACATGATTGATCTGACAACGCATCTTACCAAAAAGGTCGTTTTAAATATTCCTATGATGAGCGCTGCCATGGATACCGTTACAGAACACAGAATGGCCATTGCAATGGCAAGACAGGGCGGTATCGGTATTATCCACAAAAACATGTCGATCCAGGCACAGGCCGATGAGGTAGATAAGGTAAAGCGTTCTGAAAATGGCGTTATCACGGATCCATTTTACCTTTCCCCGGATCATACATTACAGGATGCCGAAGATCTGATGCGCAAATTCCGCATCTCCGGTGTGCCGATCTGCGAAGGTGGCAAATTAGTCGGTATCATCACAAACCGTGATTTAAAATTCGAGACAGATTTTACCAAAAAGATCAGTGAAAGCATGACTTCCGAGAATCTGATCACAGCTCCGGAGGGCATCACTTTAGAGGAAGCAAAAAAGATCCTCGCAAAAGCAAGAAAAGAAAAACTTCCGATCGTAGATAAGGATTTCCACTTAAAAGGACTGATCACGATCAAAGATATTGAAAAACAGATCAAATATCCGCTCTCTGCCAAAGACGAGTTAGGCCGTCTGCTCTGCGGTGCCGGTGTCGGTATCACAGGAAACATGATGGAACGTGTAGAAGCTTTAGTAAAAGCGCACGTCGATGTGATCGTTGTTGACTCTGCACATGGACATTCCAAAAATATATTAGAGGCAGTCAACAAGATCAAAACTGCCTACCCGGATCTGCAGGTCATCGCAGGAAATGTTGCTACCGGTGATGCAACACGCGATCTGATCAAAGCAGGTGCTGACGCAGTCAAAGTCGGTATCGGACCTGGTTCTATCTGTACCACCCGTATCGTTGCAGGTATCGGTGTTCCTCAGGTTTCCGCTATCATGGACTGCTACAACGCTGCAAAAGAGTTCGGTGTTCCGATCATTGCAGATGGTGGTATCAAATATTCCGGAGACATGACAAAAGCTCTCGCTGCCGGTGCCAATGTATGTATGATGGGCAGCATGTTTGCAGGATGTGACGAAGCTCCGGGTACTTTTGAACTGTATCAGGGAAGAAAATACAAAGTATACCGCGGTATGGGATCTCTTGCAGCCATGGAAAACGGCAGTAAAGACCGTTACTTCCAGGAAGGAGCAAAGAAACTTGTTCCGGAAGGCGTTGAAGGACGTGTTGCATACAAAGGTTCCGTGGAAGACACTGTATTCCAGTTAGTCGGCGGTATCCGTTCCGGTATGGGTTACTGTGGCTGCCCGACCATCGAGGACTTAAAAGAGAAGAGCAAATTCGTTAAGATCTCCGCAGCAGCTCTCCGTGAGAGTCATCCACATGACATTCACATCACCAAAGAGGCTCCGAATTACAGTATTGACGAATAATCCTCTTTCCGATATAATATATGGTAAATTTTAAACATTCCGGTGCTATTTTTGTTATAGTGCCGGAAAATTTTATATTTTAATGAGGTGAAATTTCGTGGACGCAAGTGCCATATCACAGATTATTTTTCTAATTATTTTATTAATTTTCTCTGCTTTTTTTTCATCCGCAGAGACGGCTCTTACGACCGTAAATAAAATCCGGATGCGTACACTCGCAGATGACGGAAACAAACGCGCCGAACGGGTACTTCGTATTACAGACGACTCCCACAAGATGCTCAGTGCGATCTTAATCGGCAACAACATCGTTAATCTCTCCGCCTCCTCACTGGCAACCACGCTTGCAATCAAGCTCTGGGGCAGCGTCGGCGCAGGTATTGCAACCGGTATCCTTACGTTTCTGATCCTCGTCTTTGGTGAGATTTCTCCAAAAACTTTTGCGACACTTTATGCGGATCAGATTTCGATCGCCTATTCCGGTATTATCGGTTTTCTTATGAAAATACTGACTCCTGTGATTTTTCTGGTAAATCAGTTTTCCATGGGCTTTTTATTTTTACTGCATATGGATCCAAAGGCAAACAACAATCAGATGACAGAGGAAGAACTCCGTACCATCGTGGATGTCAGCAAAGAAAACGGTGTCATCGAATCAGAAGAACATGAGATGATCAACAATCTGTTTGATTTTGGTGATGCGCAGGCAAAGGAAGTTATGATTCCAAGACCTGATATGACTTTTGCAAATGTAAATAATACTTATGACGAACTGATTGATATTTTTCAGGAAGACAAATTTACCAGACTTCCTGTCTATGAGGATACGACCGATAACGTCATCGGTATCCTGAACATGAAAGATCTTCTCCTCTGCAAGGACAAGGAGCATTTTTCCGTGCGGGATATCATGCGTGAACCTTATTTTACTTTTGAGCACAAAAATACCGCAGAACTTTTTATTGAGATGCGTAAGTCATCTATCTCCCTTGCAATCGTACTCGACGAGTACGGTGCAACTGCCGGTCTTATCACGCTTGAGGATCTCTTAGAGGAGATCGTGGGTGAGATCCGTGATGAATACGACACGGATGAAGAAGATCCGATCCTGCCGCTTAATGACCGCGAATTTATCGTTTCCGGTTCCACCAATCTGCAGGATCTCTGCGATGAGTTAGATCTTAATTTCAGTTCCGAAGATTATGATACGATCGGCGGATATCTGCTCGGTCTCTTAGATCATCTGCCGGAAAAAAATGAGATCATCATCACAGATGACAATGTGCTTCTCCGCGTCGAACAGATGGATAAAAACCGGATTGAGAAAGTCTACATAAAAAAACCCGATTTTCCACCGGATGAATCAGACAAACAATAAATCTTATAAACGGTTATAAAAATACCGGATTTCAGCCTCAGATTTTATCTGATTTTGAAATCCGGTATTTTTATATTCTTTCTTATTCAATATTGCACAGATCACTTCCTGCTTCGGAACGGAACCGGAATGCATCCTCTACTCCATGATAAGAAATTGAAAAACTTCCCTCCATATCCAGATAGGAATGCGCTGCTGCGATCGCGTCTAAAAATTCTGCAATATTTTCCAGAAAACCTTCTGCACATTCCGGTGAACTGCACGCTTCTTCCTCTACCTTTTCGTCAATATACAGACGAAGCGTAAAATCATCCATGTCGCTCTCATTGTCCACTTCCGCTTTCTGTAAATAGGAATTGGTGCAATTCTTAAACAGATTGCTTACATAAGATGCCGTAGAAGAAATCCGTGACTGCGAAATATCCTCCGCCTCTAAATATATCTTGTAACTGATTTTTAAACTGTTGTCTGCCATTTTCTCTTTCTCCCGTTTTTTATTTATACTTATATCACATTTTGTAAAATGGATCGGTATATCTTTGTTATTTCTTTGTAGTGACTGCTTTTACCTTAGACCAGCCCGAATAGATCTTTTTGGATTTTCCATTCACTTTTACAGTCTTATAGGTGCGGATGCGTATGTAATATTTCTTTTTTGCTTTTAATTTTGAAACGTCCAGTTTTACCTTTTTGGTATTATTGACGTTCTTTGTCACAACCGATTTTTTGAATTTCGCATCCACTGCATACTGGATCTGGTAACTGCTTGTCTGTTTTGCCTGCTTCTTCCATGACACAGTAAATGCCTTTTTCTTTGCTTTCACCCCGGAAATCACAGTGCCTTTAGGAACGATCTGGAATGTCTTTTGATATTTTCCACTATACTTCCCTTTCATCACAATGGTGACGGTATAAATACCGGCATTTTTTCGTCCAGACGGTTTCTTTACCTTATAATCCGTTCCTTCTTTTAATTTCTTGCCAGCAGTATTTGTCACTTTTATAGTCGGCATATGTGCCTTTCCATCATAAGCATATGTGGTTTTTGAAAGCTGGATTTTCTTTACGTCCAAATAAGTGCCCACCGTTTCCGTCTTTCCACAGACACTGCACTTACGTTTTATTTTTCCACTTTCTTTGTACTCGTTCCATTGATGCCCGGTTGCGGGGATCACATTCTGTGCCGTCAGCACTTTTCCACAAACACTACAGTGATTTCCCTCTGTCAGTCCGGTTGTCTCACAAGCTGCCTCCACTGCAGCATCCGTAACCGGTACATGTCCTGCAGCCGGGATGACAGTCTGTTCTGTCAGTACTTTTTCACAGACACTGCAATGACTTCCTTCTGTCAGTCCGGTTGTCTCACAAGCTGCCGCTACCGCGTCATCTGTAACCGGTGTATGTCCTGTGGCTGGGATGACAGTCTGCTCAACCAGTACTTTTCCGCAGACACGGCAATGGCTTCCTTCCGTAATACCGGCGGTTTCACAAGCAGCTGCCACCTCAGGATCTATCTCAACTGTATGTCCTGTGGCTAGGATTTCTTCCATATAACCATTTCCGCAGATCGTACAGGTATACTCTCTTGTTCCGGCTTTTTCACAGGCTGCATCTGCAAGTATACTTGCATTGTAATTATGCAGACATTTTGTGACCACAGCACTGTTGTGTTTGCCATCTTCCATGGCAGCTGCTTTTATCACCGGATATTCGGAGCTGTTCCATAAAAAATCCGATTGATATAACATCCGCGTACCGGATGTCACCGGATTACTTTTATCTGTGGTATAATAGATTTCTGCCTCCTTATTATAACAGGACATTCCTATCTTTGATCCACTTGCATTTTCGTTCACAGATATCCATGGGCTGCCAACACTATCCATTTCTGTTGCAGGCAGATATCCTTCCCAATAGCTTTCCTCCGCATGATGTTTTTTAGAATAACTGCTGGATGTGTCATAATAATCATCATTCCGCAGAAAATAGATATATCCAACGTTATCGCTTCCGTTATCATCCCAGGTACAGTCGACATTATACCAGTTATTTTCCAACTTTATCTTATTCCACTCATGATCAAAACTAGTCACTGCCACGGTATCAATACCGGTTCCATTGCACATCATCTCAAATGTCTGGGCATATCCTGCACATACCGTCTTATTCGTACATAAAACACTGTATACGGACTGTGAATATTCTGTATTTTCTGTTGCAAAATCGCTATTTACAAGATCATGATTATATTCAACCTTTTGAATGATCAGATCATGTATGGTTTGTACTTTTTCGTCCTCTGTGCTGCATTCATCAATCTGTTTCTGCCAGGTGTCAACCTGCGCTTTTACTTTTTCAGTTTCCTCCATCCGGTCTGCACCCTTGCCAAACGCAGGATAAATACCAAATATCATAGAAACTTTTTTGTTTGAGTATGTAATTGTATAAATCGTCGCATTTAAAAAATAATATTGTGGTTTTGAATACCGAAACATCCGCAATACCTTTTTTTGCTTTTCCTTTTCAAGAGTGCTTCCCGATATCGCCTTCATCCGGTACGTTCCCGTATTCGTTGTCACTGCATCCGTTTCTGTCGTCAGATATTTTTCACATATGGCATCCAGATCATCCCAGTATTTTTTTTCCTCATCCGATAACTGTTCATAAAAATAATCACTTCCATACTTTTCCCAGTCATCGGCAGATATACCTGTCATCCGAAGCAATGACTGTTCCGCAACGTCATCTTCCTCTACAGACTCATAATCCTCATCATCTGCTTCTTCTGTTTTTTCTTCAAACGAAAAACGACCGACCGGTAATTCTGTATCTGTCAGAATTTCATCCGCATAAATGCTGTTACCATCCCCGGAAAACAAAAATGTCAGACTGCAAAAAACCACCGCCAATATTCCTGTTTTAAATTTTGTTCTTTTCATATGCATCCCTATTCTTACTCGTATCAAATATTGTTTTCATACCGTCCCAGTTTATCATGCAGCATTTTACCCAGACTAAAAACCGCTTCTTTCTCACTGGCACTCCACGTTCATTATACCTTCCTCTCCGTCATCAAACAAGTCTTATCCCTTGTATCTTTTGTATTTTTCCACAATCTTTTCTGTCAGGATTCTTCGATCAACTCCGAAAGCGGCGCAAATGTGTATCCCATTTCTTCCCATTTTGTCAGCAGCTCATCTAAAATCTCTCCATTCGTCTTTGAAGTGCTGTGCAATAAAACGATTGCTCCCGGATGGATTCTCGTCAGCAATTTATCAAATGCCTCTTCCTTCGTCGGCTGATCATCAACATTCCAGTCCACATAGGCAAGGCTCCAGAAAAATGTATGGTATCCAAGTTCTTTTGCCATCTCAAGGTTTTTTGTACTGTATTTTCCCTGTGGCGGGCGGTAATATTTTATCATTTCTTTGCCTGTGACTGTCTGGTACAATGACGCGACATCATCCATCTCTTTCTGAAACGAGGTCATGTCTGATATTGATGACATATCTGGATGATGATAAGTATGATTGCCGACAGCATGCCCTTCTGCCTCCATACGTTTTACAATATCCGGTGCACTCTCAAGAAAATGTCCCACAACAAAAAATGTCGCTTTTGCATTATGCTTTTTTAAAGCATCCAAAATCGGCTCTGTATTTCCATTTTCATAGCCGCAGTCAAATGTCAGATAAATAACATTTTTACTTTTATCTCCCACATACCACGCGTTGTATTTTTTTAATTCATCTGCCGTCACATTGCCGGTCGGCTGGGTTCCCTCCGCTCCAAAGCCCAGTCCCCAGTTATCTGCCTGATTCTGGACAGACACTGTCTCCACTGTTTTTTTCATCTGCTGTTTCTGCAGCGAACCTGCGCCCCAGCCTAAAAAGAACATAAAAACAAACAGTGCCGTCACTTTTAAAATTTTCTTTTTGTTATGGTTCATGTTTTTCCCTTCCATCCCGATTATTGATATTGCATAACATCTACGCATCGCTATCATGCATGAATGCTATACTTTACAATATTTCTTTTTGTATTCTATGTGGGAAGGCGCATGTACCATGCCCGGAAATATTGATCCCTGTATAAAAAACAAAGAGCCTGACATTTCTGTCAGACCCTCCGGGTAAATCCATCTTAAAAATAAATGGTTGGATAACGCTTTTTCTCCGGTTTCCATTATTGTAACCTGATATTTTTTTTCCTGTTCAGGCTGATTAATCCATATATCGAATTGTTCCTGATATTCCTGCAAATTTTCTGCTACATAATCAGGACATAAATATCCACCGTTTTTACACCTTTTTTAACATTGTATACAACGATAAATAAGAATTTCCTTTGTAATAAGCTAATCCATTATTCCAAACTATAATCCTGTTACTTTTATACATATTATCAATTGCCTTATTCAATTCACCTTTTGCATATCCACAACCTATTACATTCTGATACATAGCCGGATAATCAATAGAATTTTTTAAATTTGAATAACTTGCATATATTTGCCCATTATATCCGCAATCTCTTAAAAATTCAATTAATAAATCTCCATGTTTTATTTTCTTACCATGTACCACAGCATTTTTTTCAATTACATTATCATATTTTCCACTTACATATGTATCTATTATACCAACGCTATCATCACATAAACAAAAAAGTACTGTATACTGACATTTTTATTTTTGTCACATACAGTACTTTTCTTATCTGTATTCTTTTAAAAATTCTCTGCTCAGACTGCAATGCAAATCTTTTCTTTGCCCTTACTCATAGCGCAATGCATCGATGACTTCCATCTTTGAAGCCTTGTTCGCCGGATAATATCCGAAAAATACACCGGTCAGCATAGAGAAGAACAGTGAAAGCATGATCGCCGTTACAGAAGGATGCACCGTCATAATAATATAATTTGCATACTGAGAGTACATATTCTGAATGACAAATCCTGCCACTTTTCCAAGCAGTGCCCCGATTCCTATACCAATCAGTATACCGATGATACCTCCGATCAGACAAAGCATGATCGCCTCTATGACAAACTGCATACGGATGGTACGTCTTTTGGCACCAAGCGCCATACGGACACCGATCTCTCTTGTACGCTCCGTGATGGACACCAGCATGATATTCATAACGCCGACACCACCCACGATCAGTGAAATCGCTGCAATACCGGAAACCGCGATCGTGATCACGTTGAGTACCGTATTGATCATGCCAAGATCAGATGCCATATTGTATGCACTGACGTGGAAATTTTTGTTGTTTGCATACATCTCATCAAAATAAGATAAAACATCCGTTGTTGCCTGATTGACATCTGCAAGAGGATCGATCATAAGATTAAAATAATCATAACCAGTCCTGTCAGTCCCCTGCAGTTTAAAACAGGTCTGAAGAGGGATCATCAATTCTGTTACACGGTCTTTTTCCGGTATGGACGTGTCCACTTTTCCAAATAATGCTTGGTTATATACATAAACGCCAACTACAACAAAATCAAAAATTCCGCCATCCGATGTTGCAACAGAAAGTGTTTCACCGATCGGATCTTTACCTGCAAAGTATCTCTCTGCCATCGTATCTGCAATCAGGCATACTCTCTTTTTCCCCTGATTATCTGCCTTTGTCAGATTTCTTCCGGCATGCATTTCCAGTTTCATATACTCTAAATATTCCGGTGTGATACCATCAATATTGACATTTGCATAATTCTTGGAATCAGCATCATCTTTAATGGTTCCTGAACCAAGATAGTTCTGTGCTGCAACACCTGTTACCTCATCCGGATATTTTTCAATCAATCCATCGATCATATCCTGTGTAACATAATCACTGTCTGTCATCTCCGGCTGTTCCCAGGTAGCCCAGTCCTCATCATTTTCCGGATAACGTGCTTCCACATACGCCTGTACCATATTTCCGCCAAGGGAATTCATGGTTGCCGTCAGTGTACTCTGGATAGAACCACCGATCGTTGTGATAATGATCACTGAGCTGATACCGATGATGATTCCGAGCATTGTTAACAGGGAACGCATCTTATTGCTGGAAATACTCGTGACCGCCTCTTTGATATTTTCCCAAAACATTAATGCTCACCTCCATTATCTGCCACGATCTGTCCATCTAACAGAGTAACGATACGCTCTGTCTCCTGCGCAAGTTCCTGGGAGTGTGTGATCAGAACAATTGTTTTTCCCTGCTCCTCATGAAGCTTATGGAATAAGTCCATGACCATATGACCTGTCTTCGAATCGAGTGCTCCGGTCGGCTCATCTGCAAGAATGATCGCCGGATCATTGATCATGGCACGGGCGATCGCAACACGCTGTTTCTGACCACCGGAAAGTTCGTTTGGTCTGTGATCCGCACGGTCTTCCATTCCTACCATTTTGAGCATTTCCATGGCATGTTCTTTTCCGTTTTTGGAATGTTCCTCTCCATATAGTAATGGAACCATAACATTTTTTAATGCATTGGCTCTCGGAAGGAGATTAAAGTTCTGAAATACAAAACCAATCCTGCGGTTTCTGATCGCACTCCGTACTTCATCCGACATTCCATTGACATCCTGTCCCTCCAGATAATAATCTCCCTGTGTCTGGCGGTCGAGGACTCCTATAATATTCATAAGTGTACTCTTACCGGAACCGGATTCACCGACAATGGAAACAAATTCCCCTTTATTTACGGTAAGGTTGATTCCATGTAAAATTTCAAGTTCATTTGGTTTTCCCAAATAATATGTCTTAACGATATTTTCCATTCGGATTACTGGTTCACTCACTACTCATTTCCCTCCACGCTGGTGCTCATACCTTCTGCATCTGAGGTTTCATCTGTAGATGCGCCTGTTCCCATATCCTGCTCGGAATACATCTGTTCCGGTGTAAACTGCTGTCCTTCTGTCACCGTTCCGGAGTAATCATAAATTAATTTATCTCCTTCTGCCAGATCTCCACCGGTTACTTCCGTATAGTAATCTACTTCTTCACCAACTGTGATATTCTTCTTCACCGCTGTAGCAGAACCGTCTGCATTTGCCTCTGCAACAAGTACGTATGTATTTCCGTCATCATCCGTCTTGACAAGATCATAAGGAATCGCTAATACTTCACCTTTTTCCTTGATCATGACTTTTGCTTTTACTTCCATACCGACAAGTAATTCTTTGTTATCTAAAGATATCTCTACGGAATATCCTCCGGATGTTGTCTGTCCGTCAGATCCCGTGGACTGTCCTTTGACACGTACCACTCTGGTCACAGTTCCATTAATGGTCTCATCTCCCATGGCATCCGCTGTTACAGTTGCTTTCATTCCCTCTTCAATCTTTAAAATATCAGCTTCTTCCACAGTTGCCACCATTTTTAAAGAACTGGTATCTTCGATCGTTACAAGTGGTGTTTTTGAATCTGCATTAACATCTCCGACAGAAACATTGACTGCTGTCACAACTCCACCGCAAGGTGCTGTAATATTGCAATCTTCTAACTGTTCTTTTAAATCTGTCAGTTTATCTTTGGAAGATGAATCCGATCCTTTATACTTGTCAAGTTCTACCGCACGCTGTGCATCCTCGATCGTACGGTTCGTGGTCTCTAATACTTTCTGGTAATCTTCCTCAGCAGTAGTAACTGCTTTCTGTGCAGCTAACAAAGACTGAAATTCTGCATCCGATTTATCTTCACTCTTATCCCACATAATACTCTGTGCGTTATAAGCATCCTTTGCATCATCAATTGCTTTCTGTGCAGCTGCAAGCTGTGTCTGCTGATCTTCTTTTGCACGACTGACTGTTTCTGCTGTCTGCTGTGAATTAATACTGTCTGTCGCATTTGTATCAGACATATTTTTTTCGAGATCCGCAATCTGATCCTGAATCGTAGAGGAATCTAATGTACATAATACATCTCCCTCTTTTACAATATCTCCGACCTGAACATTAACTGCTGTGATTTCTGCTAACGCTTTTGAAGTTGCATTATTCTTCGTGATACCCGATACAGTACCTTTTAATGAAATCGTATCAGATAAATCTCTCTTCTGTACCGGCTCCACCTCTACTGTATTGACTGCTGTTGCTACCTGGCTTGTCATTTTCTTTACTGAACTTCCAATGATCGCAGCTACAACGACCAGAACCACAAGCACAATAATAACTACTTTTTTCTTTCCCTTTTTCGGTTTTGTCTTGTCACCCATTTTTATTTCTCCCTTTTCTTAAATCGATTTACGGTGATTGTATCATTATCCTTTCGCCAAAAAAAGGCACTTAAGCAAATATTAAGAAATCTTAAGTTTTCCATCCGTAAATCTTTCATTTTTGTATTACTGTAATAATACAGTAATCTCATTTGAGTGTCAAGACATTTTATTATTTTGGTATATTTTTATATACCAGAAATCTGGTATTTATTGAAATTTTCCATTTTCCCTCATCTTATCCCGAAAGTAAATCATCATTTCCCTCGTCAGACTAAGACCCTCCGGATCGTCCGGGACATCCTGGAAATCAACCCATTCTGCACATGCAAGTTCTTCCTCATCCAGTCTTATCGCATCTCCCGCATCATCCAGTTCACAAAAATAGCCAAGAAGCAGATTACTGTCAAATCCCCACGGCTGACTTTTGTAATAGCGTATATTTTTTACGGAAAGACCTACTTCTTCCTTCACTTCTCTTGCTACTGTCTCCTCGGCAGTTTCACCAATTTCCGTAAATCCTGCGATCAGTGCATACCGTTTATATTCACGGTTTGCATATTTTGTCATGAGGATCTTTCTGCCGTTTGTCACACCGACGATCACAGCCGGCGCAATTTTCGGGAAAACCATATTGTTACATTCCGGGCAGGAAAGCATTCTGAGCTTTTCGCTATGTACCAGTCTGTGTCCACACCTTCCACAATAGACATTATCGCGGTACCAGACATACAGATGCCATGCGGTCGCTGCAGCAAGTACCTGCTCTTTTGGCTGCATGGTACGCGTTTCAAACATTTTATAATATGCAAATCCCGGCACTTCTATCCCCTCTCCCGGATCTGTCAGAAAATAATCATCCTCCCCGATGGAAAAAAGATAAACACATGCCGGAATTTTCTTTTTCATTTCACAGCAGATTTCCGAAAGTTCTCCATATGTCAGATAACACATTTCTTCTCCATTTTTTACAAAAATACGGTTTTCTTTAAAAATCATAAGAAAACTTTTATCCTGCGGTACTTTTTTTTGATATTCATTACTAAGATGCATTGGGAAAATATCCTGAATCATGTCTGTTCTCCTTTATTTATATTTATTTTAATATCTGTACAAACCTGCATTGCTGCACTATCCATGCAGCCTGTTTCTCAAGACTGGCGGACAAAAAACGGATGATATTTCGCGTTGGAAATACCATCCGGTCTGTCATATTATTTATCCTTTTTTAATATGTTTATGTGTAAACAGATGCTCCTGACAATATTCGTAATTGCCATCACACTTTGAGCAGAAACGGAACTCTAAATTCGGATCATCAAGCTCTGTCCTGCCGCAGATGGCACACTTATGCTTGGTAATACCGGAACCCGGTCTTGGCTCTCTCATCTGGGACTTGAACTGCTGTCTCCTGTGTATTTCATGCGGCGAATACCGTTTGAAATTACGTGTTGAGAAGAAGAAAATGATAAAGTTGAGCAGTGACATAAAAATAGCCACACGCCCTGCCCAGCCACTGACAACAAACTCATAAAGTGTCAGTACCGCATATACAATTGCCATCCATTTCATCTTGATCGGGATAATAAAGTAAAGCATCACCTGCATATCCGGATACATCACTGCGAATGCAAGGAAAATGGACATATTGATATAATTTGTGGAAAATCCCGATGCAATCGAATAAGATATCTGCGCTGCTAACGCCGGCATCTGTGAAATTACAGAAGCATTCATTGAATAATAAATACCGTACAGGACAAATGCACCGATCACAGTAAATATCATACCGCCGAAAATGTAAACATTAAACCGGAAAGTTCCCCAGGTACGTTCAAGTGCCATACCAAGCTGATAATAAAATAATGCCATGATCAATAAGAAGATCAGGTTTGACTCTGTTGGCATAAATACCCATGTTACCAGTCTCCAGATCTGTCCATGTAAAATATGATATGGACTGAGTGTCAGATAGCTTAAAATACCTGGTGATACAGTTCCAAACACATAACCGACCGTATATGCCCCGATCAGCCAGATGATAAGGTTTGGAACTGCATAACGGCCAATTTTTCGTTCTAATTTATTTAACCAGTTCATCGGATAAACCCTAACCTTTCTTTGAAAACACTACTTTTTTCAGTATATCCGTATGCCTGTGCTTTGTCAATCCGGGCGGATTTTATTCATAAAAAGTTTATATTTTTCCCTGATTTGCACATTGTGTTTTGTAATATCATGTCGTATAATGTACTTTGCTTGGCGTTTGCCGGCATTCTTTTTAATAAGAAGAAACAGCTGATTTTTATATATTTTATCCGGAATTTTTCCCGGAATTACTGACTGGAGGAAATTATGGAAAATAATACGCTTCACAAACTCGGAATTGATATCGGTTCTACTACCGTAAAGGTTGCCGTACTCGATGAGCATGACAACCTGCTTTTTTCCGATTATGAAAGACACTTTGCCAATATCAGAGAAACTCTTTCTGCCCTGATCCAGAAAGCATTTGACCAGCTTGGTGACAGGAAGGTTGCTCCAATGATCACCGGTTCGGGTGGACTTACACTTGCAAAACATTTAGATGTTCCTTTCGTACAGGAAGTTATCTCTGTATCTACTGCCTTACAGCACTATGCTCCGCAGACAGATGTTGCGATCGAGCTTGGTGGTGAGGATGCAAAGATCATCTATTTTGAAGGCGGTAATGTAGAACAGCGTATGAACGGTATCTGTGCCGGCGGTACAGGTTCTTTTATTGACCAGATGGCTTCCCTGATCCAGACAGATGCCTCCGGTTTGAATGAATATGCGAAAAATTACAAGGCGATCTATCCAATTGCAGCCCGCTGCGGTGTTTTTGCCAAAACAGACATCCAGCCTCTGATCAATGAAGGTGCCACAAGAGAAGATCTTTCTGCCTCTATTTTCCAGGCAGTCGTCAACCAGACGATCAGTGGTCTTGCCTGCGGTAAACCGATCCGTGGCCACGTTGCATTCCTTGGTGGTCCGCTCCACTTTTTATCTGAGTTAAAAGCTGCATTTATCCGCACTTTAAACTTAGATGATGAGCATGCGATCACCCCGGACAATTCACACCTTTATGCGGCGATCGGTTCTGCCTTAAACTGTAAACCGGAACAGAACACCACACTTTCTTCCATGCTTGGGAAATTAAACTCTGATATACATATGGAATTCGAAGTGGCACGTCTTGATCCGTTATTCAAGGATCAGGCAGAATATGATACCTTCCGTGCCCGCCATGACGGACACAATGTTAAAACAGGTGACCTTTCCACCTATGAGGGTAACTGTTATCTCGGTATCGACGCCGGTTCCACCACAACTAAAATTGCTCTCGTCGGTGAGGACGGCTCTTTACTGTATTCATTTTACAGCAACAACAACGGAAGTCCTCTTTCCACTGCGATCCGTTCCATTAAAGAGATCTACGAAAAACTCCCGGCAAATGCACATATCGTACACTCCTGTTCTACCGGCTACGGCGAAGCTCTCTTAAAAGCTGCGCTGATGTTAGACGACGGTGAAGTAGAAACAGTAGCCCATTACTATGCAGCAGCATTTTTTGATCCTGAGGTAGACTGTATCTTAGACATCGGTGGTCAGGATATGAAATGTATCAAGATCAAAAATCAGACCGTAGACAGTGTACAGTTAAATGAGGCATGTTCTTCCGGCTGTGGTTCTTTCATCGAGACATTTGCAAAATCCCTGAACTATTCCGTACAGGATTTCGCAAAAGAAGCTCTGTTTGCCAAAAATCCGATTGATCTTGGAACCCGCTGTACCGTATTTATGAATTCAAAAGTAAAACAGGCACAGAAAGAAGGTGCTTCCGTAGCAGATATCTCTGCCGGACTTGCTTACTCAGTCATTAAAAATGCATTATTCAAGGTTATCAAACTCTCCGACGCAAGTGAGCTCGGAAAAAACATCGTCGTACAGGGCGGTACCTTTTATAATGATGCAGTACTCCGCAGTTTTGAAAAGATTTCCGGCTGCGAATGCGTCCGCCCGGATATCGCAGGTATCATGGGTGCTTTCGGTGCTGCTCTCATCGCAAGAGAGCGCCATGAAGCGGACTATCAGACAACAATGCTCTCCATCGACGAGATCAATGCACTGACTTTCGATACCAAACTTGCAAGATGTCAGGGCTGTACCAACCACTGTCTGCTGACGATCAACCGTTTCTCCGGAAACCGTCAGTATATCACCGGAAACCGCTGTGAGCGTGGTGTCGGAGGCGTAAAAAACAAAGAAAATATTCCGAACTTATTTGAATACAAGAATAAACGCTTATTCGACTATCCTTCCCTGAAACCGGAAGAAGCCCCTCGCGGTACGGTAGGTATTCCGAGAGTTTTAAATATGTATGAGAATTTCCCATTCTGGGCTACATTTTTCAAAAAACTTGGTTTTTCTGTTGTGCTGTCCCCACAGTCAACAAGAAAAATTTATGAACTCGGCATCGACTCGATTCCAAGTGAATCTGAGTGTTATCCGGCAAAACTTGCACATGGACATGTGACCTGGCTGATCCATCAGAATGTAGACTTTATTTTCTACCCATGTGTACCTTATGAGCGCAATGAATTTCCGGATTCCAACAACCATTATAACTGCCCGATCGTAACTTCCTACGCAGAGAATATCAAAAACAACGTAGAAGATATCACTTCCGGCAAGGTACGTTTTTATAATCCATTCATGGCATTTACCAGCGAAGAAACTTTATCTTCCCAGCTTGTAAAAACCTTTGGTGCACCGGAATTTGCAATCCCGGAATCTGAGATCCGTGACGCTGTTTCTGAAGGATACAAAGAACTTGCTGTTGTTCGCATGGAAATGCAGAAAAAGGGTGAAGAAGTCTTAGATTATATGGAAAAGACCGGAAAACGCGGTATCGTGTTAGCCGGCCGTCCATACCATGTTGACCCTGAGATCAATCATGGTATACCGGAACTGATCAATTCCTACGGCATTGCAGTGCTGACGGAAGATTCCGTTTCCCATCTGCATCAGGTAGAGCGCCCACTGATCGTTATGGATCAGTGGATGTATCATTCCCGTCTGTATGCAGCCGCAAACTTTGTAAAAACCAGGGATGATCTTGATCTGATCCAGTTGAACTCTTTCGGCTGTGGCTTAGATGCCGTTACCACCGATGCAGTCAATGATATTCTTACAAAATCGGGGAAGATCTACACCTGCTTAAAGATCGATGAAGTTAATAACTTAGGTGCTGCGAGAATCCGTATCCGTTCTCTGCTCTCTGCCATTCGTGTCCGTGAGAAGAAACAGACCAAACGGACGATCGTTCTTTCCAACTATAACAGAGTTGTATTTACGGAAGAGATGCGCAAAAATTATACGATCCTCTGTCCGCAGATGTCACCGATCCATTTTGAACTTTTAGAGCCTGCCTTCTGTGCAGCCGGTTATAACCTTGTCGTACCGGATGTTCCAAGCCGTACCTGCGTGGATGTCGGATTAAAATATGTAAACAATGATGCCTGTTATCCGTCGCTGATCGTTGTAGGACAGCTTATGAGTGCCGTCATGTCCGGCAATTATGATATGAATAAAACTGCCATCCTGATCTCACAGACCGGTGGTGGCTGCCGCGCCAGCAATTATATCGGTTTCATCCGCCGGGCACTTGAAAAAGCAGGATATCCGAATGTACCGGTTATCTCTATCAACTTAAGCGGTCTTGAGAGCAATCCTGGATTTAAGCTGACCCCTTCACTGATCCAGCATGGACTGTATGCGTTAGAGTTTGGCGATATTTTCCTTCGCTGCCTGTACCGCACACGCCCTTACGAAGCAGTAAAAGGCTCTGCAGATGCTCTGCACGAAAAATGGAAAAAAGAAGTTATTTCCTTTGTCACACAGGATAAACTGTTATCCCACCGCAAGTTTAAGCAGATGTGCCGTCAGATCATCCGTGATTTTGACAACCTTGACCGCTTAGACATCAAAAAACCCCGTGTCGGAGTTGTCGGTGAGATCCTTGTAAAATTCCATCCTGCCGCAAATAACGATCTGGTCGGACTGTTAGAGTCCGAAGGTGCAGAAGCTGTCGTACCGGATCTGACTGATTTCCTGCTTTACTGTTTCTATAACACCGGATTTAAAACTGACAACCTTGGCTTCAGCAAAAAATCCAAGAGAATCGGACGTCTTGGCATCAACTTCTTTGAATGGCTCAGAAGTGCCGCCAGAGACGAATTTGAAAAAAGTAAACACTTTGATCCACCTGCCCACATCGATGATCTTGCAAAATATGCAAGAGATATCGTATCGGAAGGTAATCAGACCGGCGAAGGCTGGTTCTTAACCGGTGAGATGATGGAACTGATCCACAGCGGTACGCCAAACATCGTCTGCACACAGCCATTTGCCTGCCTGCCGAACCATGTCGTTGGAAAAGGTGTTATCAAAGAACTCCGTCACCGCTTCCCGGAATCAAATATCGTCGCCATCGACTACGATCCGGGTGCAAGTGAAGTAAACCAGTTGAACCGTATCAAACTGATGCTTTCCACTGCAAATAAAAACCTTGCAAAACAGTCTTTGTAAGCTAAAATAACCTTTCAACTGTTGTTTCTGACAGCCGCCCTTCTGGTGCGGCTGTTTTTCTTTCTAAATGACACGAACATTATTTCCACACAGCATAATATATCCGGTTCTGCTCCACCGGTTGTGAAAAATCTGCCTCATATCCATTGTCATCCTGCCAGCCGGCAAAATCTCTTGTTTCCTCTACCGGGACTGCCGGTGCGGTGATCGTATCTCCTTCCATAATACAATACTGCTTATAACAGGTATCACTATCTGCATCCTTGTAAAACTGTACATAATATTTCTGCACAGCTACAGACTGCAGCCTGTCTGCCAATACAGTCCGACTGCATGTAACCGTTCCTTTTTTTCCATTTGGGTGTATAAACTCTCTATCTGCTTCAATGGAAAATAGTCCTTTTTCCTTATCAGCTCCCATGATTCGCATTACAATACCCGTCTGGGCATCCATTCCCTTTACGAGCTGTTCCGTTACATCTGCTGTAAATTCTCTGTTATCTGCTACATCATACGTCTGTTTTATCTTTGCATTACAAAGCGTACCCTCTATAGCTGCAGGCAGCTGGTTTTCCAATTCTGCCGCATAATTCATACGGCCAGTTACTGTTAATATTATCAGAATCGTTATTGCTCCAATTGTGATCCCAATTATCATCATTATCATATTTTTCACTTTTCCCACCCTTCATCTGAGTCATGATCTATTTACCGGTATACTTACTGCTGCATATCGGACTCTGTTTTCATGATCTGCAGCCATCACATTTAATTCATACACACCGGACTCCTGAAAATCCAGTTCATTTTCCAGTATTGTTCCATCCGGTGAAATAACTTTTAGCAGGCAGACCTGCAGCTCATTTCCAGCATAATCCCATGCCTTTACAATATCTGTCAATTCATATTGTCCAGTTTCCAGATATCCTGTCTCGACTGTCACAAAATAAGGCGGTGATTTCTGTGATTCCTCACAAAATGTTTCAAAATCTGCCGGACTTTCTGTCTGCATCTCCGTATGATCAGATACGATCTTCAAAATCCCCCTGTTACCGTTTTCATCCATCACATCTTGAAAAATAAGACACAATAATCCAACCAGAATTACTGCCTGAAAAATTGTTTTTCCATACACTTTGATCACTTCATACATATCCATCTCCTCTAACTGCCACAGGTACAAATCAAAAACTGCCGCACAAATTCGTAAATAACTCCACCATGCCCCATATTTTCATACCAGAATCCAATAAGAAAAAATGTCCCGGCAATTGCCAGAAATCCGCTTCCAAATTCCTCTATGATGTCTTCCATAGTCTTTTCCTTTCCTTCTTTCAGAAAGATGATACATAATTTAAAACTTCATAAAACATCCGTATCACTGCACTTCCTGCCAATATTCCCAAAAAAGCTCCACCAAATTTTTCCACGATTATCATCATACTAAAATCCATCACCTCGCGATCGCATATGTAATATTTTCTTCAGAAATTCCCAGTATCGGTATGCGGTAATGATATGTTAACGCAACCTGTGATGCATTCATATTCTGCCATGCATCATAGATACATTCTGAAATTGTTAGTTCGTATCCGTCCTGCGCCGCCTTTTTTTTACAGGCATCAATAACAACCGGGTTAAAATTGCTGTTCTCCAGTTCTGCAACCACCTGCGACTTATACTCTTTTGCAGCCGCAATCTGCCCGCCCGCTCCGATCAGACCTGTGCACACAAAAATATTTATCATCAATATAAATAAAATACCAAATGCCCCAATTACCTGCTTCATTTCATCACACCTCCCATACTTCCAAGCATTTGAAACATCATTGTCATTCCGATTGTCAGATCGATCAGCAATTTTACAGTTGCCGCTATAACCGGATATGAAAATATCATTTTCTGACCAAATGCAATTTTCCCATTTCGGATTTCTTCTGCCCTGTTCTGCATCTCATTTACATGTAAGATCAGATGATTTATCTGCGTCACTGCATCCCCGGTTCCCATTTCCGCAACAGCATGTAACATTTTCATGCAATTTTGGGCTTCCGGTACGTCAAATTCTCTACAAAAATCTGTATATGCACTTAGTTTTTCCGGTGTTTTTTCTAACCGTTCTTCCAGACATTCAATCTCATATTTTAATACCTGTGGTGCGCTGTTTTTTGATTTTTCAATAGAAATCTGTACATTATTATTCTGCAGCAGCAACGCAAGTTCCATAAACCATCCTGGAAGTGCCAGATAAACAGCCTCCGTCACATCTCTTTTTGCAATCTTAAAACCCACTTTGTGCTGCATAGCCAAAAAAAGTGTAACTGGAAATAACAGTCCGGCAAGCAATATTTTTCCATGCAAAAAAGCTGTAAACATGACACCTGCTACCGGCAATGTCCATAATACGCTTTTTCTTTTTTCCTTTTTTTCATCATAATGATACACAAGCTCGCAGCTTGAGCTGATATCATTTCTCTGCTCCTTTTCCTCTGCTGCCAGCCAGTCATTTGTCAGATTCCTTGAGCTTTTTACAAATACCCATAATAAGAAAAGAAGAAATACAAGTGACGAAACCTGAATGATTTTTACATCAAATATATTAAAACATGTTTTCACCGCAAAAAGATCTTTCATGGAATCTAATACATATAATGCTGTCGCACAGAGAATGACCGATACGATCACAGAAATAATGTTGTCCGTATGGCTTTTTTTCTTTTCTGCCTGAAGCTGATATCCTCTGCGTTTCCACAATTCAATATCCTCTAAAAGAATCAGTGCAGATTCGTTCATTTCTCCCCCATGTTCCTCTGCATTGATAAGAAGTTCGTGGACCATTTTTATCTTTGGACACTGATACTGACTCTCAAGCGGTTCTAATGCCTCTTTAAAAATGTTTTCACCTATGGCAAATTCTCCAAATTCCAGTTTCAGAATCACCTGCTCGATACAGGAACGCATCTTCCCTTCTTCAAATATTTCTCTGGTTTCCTTTAGTGCACTCAATATTTTTCCACTTTTCTGAAATGCATATAACATCTGCTCCATATATTCCGCAGCATCCGCAAACCGCTTCTGCTCATACATTTTACGGTACATATCAAGCACCAGTATCGGAAGCATTGCTAAAACAGCTGCCAACGCAGCCACAACACCGCCCGTCTTAAGTTGAAAAACGACTCCGACGCCAAATACTCCCGCCAATGCCATAAAAATCATCATCGTATGCTCTTTCCACGAAAAATGATATCCATACATATCTACCTTTTTCTGTAGATTTTTCGGATTCCAAAAAGTAAACATCCCCATCATACGTCCTCCTCTCTCTTTATCTTCCCTCTCTAAGATACCTGTCAAAGTGTCTGCATACAAAAGGTTCGTCCACACCCGCTTCATTAAATCTTTTCTGAATATCTAACGGTATTTTTCCGGATACCAGCGCTCCATCTTCAACGATCATATAAATCTTATTTTCCGCATTTTCTCTCGAAAAAAAACAAAGCTGGTCAATATAACGCCTTACCTTTCCATCTGAAGATTCGGTTTTGCGGATCAGAACTGCTACATTCACATAACGGTAGATGCGGTTCTCCATGCGCTGTGCATCATTAACATTATTCATCATGTTCAATATCCTGTCCGGCAATTTTCTTACATCATCCAGATGTATCGTCGTAAATCCATGAACACCGGTACTCCACTGTTCTAACAGTGAAGTTACTTCCACAGAACGCGCCTCGGAAAGCATCAGCCAGCTTGGGTTCTGACGCAGGGAAGCCTTGATCGCATCTGTATAATCAAATCCCTTTCCAACACGAAGCTCCACCGCATCTGCCCCTGGATTGATATTCGTATAATGAATTTCTAATGAATCTTCTATGGTAATAACACGTTCTTCCTTTCTGATAAACTGCATAAAAAATTTTGCACTTTCTGTCTTACCTGCACCCGGTTCTCCACCAAAAACAAAATTCATCCCCGCTTGCACACAATTCAGCAGTAAATGTAATACCTTCTGTTCACAATATTTTTGATCGAGCAGTTCTTTTAAAGTGTTTCTTACAAAACACGGGGATTTACGGATACAGATGCTGATCCCTGATATCGCGGCAGACTCATGAATAATACTGATTCTAAGTTCTTTGGTATCCGCTTCTAATATTTTATTTGCATTATTAAACTGTTTATTGATACAGTTTGAGATACTGTGTGTAAACGTACTGATAAATGCTTCCGGTATCTCCTCATCTGCACAATATCTTCCCTGTTCCAAATCTGTGATCCATAATTTTTTCCCGTTATAATCCACATCCGTCACTTCCGGTCTGCTCAAATACTTCCAGAATATTCCGAACTGTTCCGGTGTAGGTTCAACAATAACTTTTTCACTCATTGTTCTCTCCATTTTTCAGAGGACTTTCCCGCATAAAAGAAAAGTCCTCTTTTTCTTTCATTGCACCAGTAACTTCTCCCCTATAAAATTTTTATGGGCGAAGCGCATTCATATTATTAAAAAAGCCTGTGAGTGTATTCTTAAATTCTGTCGCAACATACCCATCCGACGAAAGTGCTGCCACAATGATCGCCCCCAATGCCAGTAATACGATTACTGCAAGAATTGCATTTCCGTAGTGTTTCATTACCTGTTCCATAATAGAATCCTCCATTTTCAATTTTTTCGATCTGTTTTCTGAGAAGAAACAGATTTGATCCCATTTCTTCAAAAAAAATTTTATTACGTTCTGTTTCTGATTTCTGTTTCCACAGCCTGATAAAGTTATCCATTTTTCCCTGCTGTGACACCCATTCCAGTTCTCCGTTTTGCGGAATATATCCTATCTGCTCCGGTGCAATGCGATATGTATGTACCATGTCATTTTTCATCTGCCTTGCATAAAACGCATACCCTTCTATCAGATAAAGAACTTTCTTTTGCTTTCTCGCAAAATCACGTATCATATCCTCCCATTCACTCGGATATGACTGCATACCAGCTACTATAATATCCGCTTTTTTTAAACTGTTCTGTGTCTTTTTGTCTCTTCCATATCCACAATCCGCCAAAAGAATCTTTTCTTTTCCGCCGGAAAAGATACACTGCCAGCCATTTTCCCGCTGTACTAAAACGTTACATGCCGGCCTGCTCTTTGCCAAAAGGCATGCCATTACAGCCATGATTTCTGTTGTATGGAATGACTTGTCCATTCCCCAGAATGCTATTTTTACTGACATACTGCCTCCATTTTCTGATTCGAAAAAAAGTGCAGAATATCCTTCCAACAGCCTCCGTTACGAAATATTGCTCTGTGAAATAAACTGATAACTTTTGATTGTAAAAAGATGGAAATATCTGTCTGATTTCCAATGATACGGCTGGTCATACCGCCGCAAAAATGTCTGACGCTTCGTTCATCCTGTTTCAAAACCGCTCCAATCTCCTCAATGAATAGAACGATCTCAGATGCTTCACGCAAACCCGATAAAAAGATAGTGATATCATACTTCATTTTATTATATTTGTAAATACCTGATTTCAATTTTTTCTTTTCTTTTAACAATATATCATTTATAATTGTGCATGGGTAATACCCATGGAGATCGGATAATATCCGATTGATGCTATCTTTAAATATTTACAATATGATCTGGAGGAGTTCATGAAAGAGTTTGTAATTGTTACCGATACAACCACTGATTTACCAAGAGACTACGTTGAAAAACATCACTTATACATGATGTCCCTTCCTTACACACTAGAGGGTACATCCTACACCTGGGAAAAACCAATGCCTGTCAAAGATTTTTATGATAAAATGCGTGCCGGCTCCCTGCCGACCACCTCACAGGCAAATCCCGAAGAAGCTGCCCTGCTGTATGAATCCATCCTGAAAGATAATGATGTGGATATTCTCCATATTGCATTTTCTTCCGGTCTCAGCGGAAGTTTCAACAGCTGCCGTATCGCGGCAGCAGATGTCTGTGAAAAATATCCGGATCACCGGATCGTAGTTGTTGATTCGCTTGCCGCAACCTTAGGTCAGGGTCTGCTTGTCTATAAAGCAGTCCAGTTAAAAGAAGCAGGAAAAAGTTTAGATGAGGTTGCTGCCTGGGTAGAAGAAAATAAATATCATCTCGTACATAATTTTACCGTCGATGATCTTTTCCATCTGCATCGCGGCGGACGGCTTTCTAAAACAGCCGCGATCGTCGGTACGATGATCAATTTAAAACCAGTACTTCATGTCGATGATGAAGGACACCTTGTCATGTTGAGCAAAGTACGCGGACGTAAAAAATCACTGATCGGACTTGTCGACTGCATGGAAAAACAACTCGGTGACTGGAAAGATAAAAATGATATCATCTTCATCAGCCATGGAGACTGCCCGGAAGACGCACAGTTTGTCGCTGATCTGATCAAAGAACGTTTCGGATATGAGAATTTTATGATCGACTATATCGGTGCTACGATCGGTGCACATTCCGGTCCTGGCACGGTTGCACTTTTTTATCTGGGAGATCACCGTTAATCACACTGATCATATATATAAACTTTACAAACATATGTTTCAGGCAAAAAAGGAGCTGTAAAAAAACTCCCCTAACAAAAAAATCTCCCAGACAGCGAGGTCAATGGCATTAAGTTAAGAGAATCTCACATCACATGAAATGTGGTGTGGGATTTTTTATGAGAAAAAGTATTGACAACACTAAGATTCTGGTCAGGAATCCTTTTCCCTTCACGCTCTTTCTCCTCCGTTTTCATAAACTTATTCTGTTTAAAATAAATCATAATATTTCATGGTTTCTGCATTCCGATACTCATGTTTTTCATAATATCCGATTAATTTTCCTTCATCTCTAAGCGCCACCATATATACATCTTTATTCTGCTTCTCATTATGAAAAGTATATACAATATTATGGCTTTCATCCGCTGCAAACCAGTCGATCACCTGCTGTATCTTTTCTCCGGATTCCGGATTGTGACAACACAACAGACTTTTTCCTATCAGCTTATCTCCACCATGTTTTGAATAATTCTGTACTGCTGCCGGATTCATATATATGATCTCATGACTGAGATTACATATAACAACCGAAGCCCTGTCCTGATCCACAATGCTTTTAAAATAACTGATATCTATTTTGTCATAATTTTTTGTTTTATCGCTCATTTTATTTCAACACCTTCCTTATCTGTTTGTCTGATGCAACCGGATAAATTTCATGCATATGATCTGCAATCTGCCTCCACGAATCTCCCGGATCATCCTTGTAGCATGATGTCACATAATCGTATCCATATATATGTTCAATCGAAGAATACACAGCAACATCCCATCCATACTCCACACCTTTCTTATTTACCCGCTTTCTGAAATCACAGTTGCAAAGATAAGTCTGCATCATAAGATTTGTGATGGCGCCATCAAATCCCTTTTCCCCATCCTTACCAAAGCCAGCCTGTTTTTTCAGTATATTAGAATATATTTCTGCATCTTCCTTATCCTCAATAAAATTATCCATTATCTTCTTATACTTGTTTGGTGCTTTGCCATCCTCATATAGTGCATCAAAATCATATCCATCACGACGATAATTTGCAAATACAGGCAGCCATTTTTTTGATATAAAACCAGCTTTTCTGTCAAAAAACTTGCCATAAACTATGTCATGTTTTCTTGCAATGACTGCTCTCCACATCCATGGATCTTTTTCGGATACATCACTCCACCAATATTCTGGCACAGTTCTTTCTTCCAGAGAAAAACCTGGAATATCATTTTTGAATAAAGGAAGAAAACCGACCTCATTGATATATTCCATTGCTTCATCTACCGTATGTATACACTCCGGATCATCCCAGTCTACACCGTACATGATCCATTCACCTGATTCATTTCCCATCTTATCTCCATTCTTGTACTGTCCTGTATTTCTCTTTCACAACTTTACAAACCAATTCAAAAATCAGCTACAGGTAAAATTCCTTACGTCTTAAAGATGTATATGGCTTTTTATTGCGGATTCTCTGTGATTCTCTTATGTCAATATCAGTATAAATGATCTGCTCAGTATCATCCGCTTTTTCAATAACTGTTCCTTCCGGTGAGACAACTATGGATTTCCTGTTCAAACATCTCCATTGGTTCCTGTCCGGTATTTACCGTCGGAATCAGGATCAGTTCAGATATTTGAATAACCTTTACCACTCCTGAAATCCGCATACTTTCGCCGACTCATACACTGGTTTTAATATATTACGCAGTCAACGGTTCATCATACGCTTCCCACCTTGGAAGTTTGTTCCCCCCTATAACCGATCATGCGATCCGCTTTCTCTTTGGATTTCTTCTACCGGATAAAATGAGTCCACACATGTTCTTCCGTTTTTGGAAGTCCAAACTGTTCTTTTCCAAGTGCAATGCTCTTCATAAGAAATGTCATATTTCTTGCAAGCACACGCATCGTCTGTTTCCCCTCTTCATCTGCTTCTGCTTCTCCCTGCCCTCTTCCATGGATGGAATTCCAGTACTGACTTGATGCGATCGGCATATTTGTTATCGTAAAATATTTATTTAATTCATCAAACGTAGCGGAACATCCACCACGTCTGGCACATACGACACTTGCTCCCACCTTCATGGTTTTATCAAAAGATGTACTGTAAAAAAGTCTGTCTAAAACTGCAATTAAAGTTGCATTTGCTGATGCATAATAAACAGGACTTGCGATTACAAGACCATCCGCCTCTTCAAATTTAGGTGCCAGCTCATTTACCACATCATCAAAAACACATTTTCCAAGTTCCGCACAACGATTGCAGGCAATACAGCCTCTTACAGCTTTGTTGCCAACCTGCACGATTTCCGCATTTATGTCCTCTTCCTCAAAAACCTTTTTCATTTCACCAAGTGCTATCGATGTATTTCCATTTGTTCTCGGACTTCCGTTAATCATTAATACTTTCACTTCAAATCTTCCCTTCTTTTCGGATTTTCTGCCGGATAATTTCTAAAATAACTTTATCACTTACCTATTATATATGTCAAATTCCCTTAAAATGAAATCAGCAGTTACAATCAGCAGAATTCTCCATCAACTTTTCTTGATTTGTGAAATTGTTAATGTTATCATAAATGAAAACAATGATAACAGGAGATATATTATTATGGAGAATAAAGCATTAGAGATGCACAGACAGTGGAACGGTAAATTAGAGACCGTTGCCAAATCTAAAGTAAAGAGCCGCGAAGATCTCGCGATTGCGTACACACCGGGCGTTGCAGAGCCTTGCAAGGTCATTGCCAAAGATCCTGAGGCAGCTTATACATATACCATGAAAGCCAACACCGTTGCCGTTGTTTCCGACGGAAGTGCCGTGTTAGGCCTCGGCAATATCGGTGCATACGCAGCTATGCCGGTTATGGAGGGCAAATGCGTATTATTCAAGGAATTCGGCAATGTCAACGCTGTTCCGATCTGTCTTGACACACAGGATACCGAAGAGATCATCGCTACCGTTAAGAACATTGCACCGGCATTCGGCGGTATCAACTTGGAGGATATCTCCGCACCACGCTGCTTTGAGATTGAGGAACGTTTAAAAGAAATGCTCGACATTCCGGTATTTCATGACGACCAGCACGGTACTGCCATCGTAGTACTTGCAGGTATCATCAATGCATTAAAGGTGACCGGCAAGAAAAAAGAGGACTGCCGCGTCGTTGTAAACGGTGCTGGATCTGCTGGCGTTGCCATCACAAAATTACTTTTAACATACGGTTTTAAAAATGTGATCATGTGTGACCGTGAGGGCATCATCGGAAAAGATTATCCAAACTTAAACTGGATGCAGCAGAAAATGACCGAAGTAACAAACCTTGCAAATGAGCATGGAACACTTGCCGATGCATTAAAAGGTGCTGATATTTTTGTTGGTGTTTCCGCACCAAACATTGTAACACCGGAGATGGTATCTTCCATGAATCACGATTCCATCCTGTTTGCAATGGCAAACCCGGTACCGGAGATCATGCCGGACGTTGCAAAAGCAGCCGGTGCACGCGTGGTCGGAACCGGAAGAAGTGACTTCCCGAATCAGGTCAACAACGTTGTCGCATTCCCTGGTATCTTCAAAGGCGCCTTAGAGGGACGTGCCACACAGATCACGGAAGAAATGAAACTTGCCGCCGCAGAAGCGATCGCAGGTCTTGTTTCCGAGGATCAGTTATGTGACGAATTTATCATGCCGGAGGCTTTTGACCCGCGTGTCGCAGAAGTTGTAAGCGAAGCTGTCAAATCCCATATCAAATGATGATCTGGGGCGATAAACGATATCATTCTTTAGATTATGAATTAAAACAGACTTTCGGGGAAAAGGTCTACCGTCTTTCCTTAAATGGCGGTATGACCTGTCCAAACCGTGACGGCACCTTAGATAACCGCGGCTGCATCTTCTGCAGTGCCGGTGGTTCCGGGGATTTTGCCGCCGCGCCTGACTTGTCTGTTCATGCGCAGATTCTTTCCGCCAAAAAACGGATTCAGGCAAAAACAGGCTGTAAAAAGTTCATCGCTTATTTTCAGGCATATACCAATACCTATGCACCGGTAGAATATTTAAGACGGATCTTTACGGAAGCCATTGAAGAACCGGATGTGGTGGCATTGTCCATCGCGACCCGCTGTGACTGTCTTCCACCGGATGTCTTAAATCTCCTCGACGAGTTAAACCGCAAAAAACCGGTCTGGATTGAACTTGGACTTCAGACTATCCACGACAAAACACTTCACGCGATCCGAAGCGGTTTTACCCTCTCCCAGTTTGAGCAGGCAGTATCTGATCTGCATAAAAGAAACATTCCGGTCATTACTCATCTGATCCTTGGACTTCCGGGTGAGACAAAAGAAGATATGCTCTCCTCCGTCCGTTATGTTGGCAGCCTTCCGGTCACCGGAATAAAACTCCAGCTCCTTCATATATTGAAAGGAACCGATCTTGGGACTGCCTATATGGCAGATCCGTTTCCACTTTTTACACTGGAGGAATACTGTGACCTGATTGCAGACTGCATCGCACTGCTGCCGCCGGAGATCGTCATCCACCGGCTCACAGGGGACGGGCCGAGGAATCTTTTACTTGCACCCTTATGGAGTACAGATAAAAAGAGAGTTTTAAACACGATACAGAAATGTCTGCGTGAGCGTGATCTCTGGCAGGGGAAAAATATCTGATTATAAAGAAAGAGGGCATCTAATATTATGGCAGAACCATTCACGATCTATAAACTGACAATTTTAAATATGCTGGATAAAGTGGATTTTCCATTGACAAACACACAGATATCTAATTTCTTTTTAGAGCAGGATTATACGGATTATTTTCGTGTCCAACAGGTATTAAGTGACCTTGAGGATGCCAGCCTGATACATGCAGAATCCACTCACAGCAATACGCAGTATACCATTACTGCTGCCGGAAAAGAAACGCTTGGTTTTTTCAAAGATAAGATCACACCGGCAATCGAACGTGATACCACCACATTCTTAGAAAAAAATAAATTAGAGCTGCGCAGCGTCAACTCCATACTTGCGGACTATTACAAAACACCAAATCAGGATTATGCTGCACGCTGCCAGTTTCGTGTACACGATACCAATCTGATCGACCTGACTCTCACCGTAAAAACAAGGGAACAGGCGCAGGCGATCTGTGATAACTGGAAAAAACAAAATGAAGACGTCTACGCTTATCTGATGGATCTTCTTTTAAAATAATAGATCGGACGCCTGGCAGACTTTCTATTATTACAAATAACAGAACATGATACGCTGACAGCAATGTTATCATCTCTTCTTAACAAATTACTCAGAAATGGAGTTTTTCTATGGCAAAACAATATTTTAAACCCGGCAACATGCTCTACCCGCTGCCTGCCGTCATGGTAAGCTGCCAGTATCCTGCCGGAAAAGAAGATGTACTCTGTACCAATCCAGATCTTGCCGGAAAACCAAATATCATCACCGTAGCATGGGCAGGAACCATATGTACCAATCCACCGATGTTGTCGATCTCTGTACGCCCGGAGCGCTACTCTTACCATATGATCGAAACTTCCGGCGAGTTTGTTGTAAATCTGACAACGGAGCAGTTAGTCCGCGCAACTGATTTTTGCGGTGTCCGCTCCGGAAAAGACATTGATAAATTCAAAGAAATGCATTTGACACCGCTCCCTTCGAAGGAGATTTCTGCACCGGGCATCGCAGAAAGTCCTGTCAATATCGAATGTAAGGTTCGGGAGATAAAACCGCTCGGAAGCCACACCATGTTTCTTGCTGATGTGGTGAATGTCACCGTAGATGATGCATTTTTTGATGAGAAAAATACATTTCACCTCAATGACACCGGACTTGTTACCTACTCCCATGGTGCCTACTTTTTACTCGGCAAAAAACTTGGCACTTTTGGATACAGTGTCGCAAAAAAGAAAGCAAAGAAACGGAAATAACCTCCGTTTCTTTGCTTTTTTTATTCTGTCAAGATACTGATACATCTATTGCATTTTATTTTCTCTTACATATATCTGCTGTTTAACAGATCATTTTTTGCAAGCTCAATGGCTTTTTCCACCGTTCCCTGCTCAAATGGATTCATCAGATGTGCGTAGCGCAGTGTCTCTAAATAGCTCATGCTGCCACCACATTTACAGAGATTTAAATAATCTTTCCATGCATCCTCATGATCTTTTCTGTCCTTGGTTTTAAACTCCATCGCTCCCATTGTCGTCAAAGTATAGTTGATATAATAGAATGGATAGAGATAAATATGCAGTTTATGATACCAGTAACCGCCACGGTCAAAGAAATCATCTGCCTCATATTTTCTCCAAGGCATATAAGTTTCTTCCAACTTCTTCCATGCAAGCGTGCGCTCCTTCGGTGTCATATCCGGGTTGCTGTAACAGATATGCTGGAATTCATCTACGGCTACGCCAAACGGTACAAATGTCAGGGCATCCTGCAAGTGTGCAAAACGATATTTATCTGCCTGCTCTCCGAAGAATTTTTCTGCATATGGATAAGCAAATTGTTCCATTGCCATGGAATGAATTTCTGCAATATCCGTTGACTCACTGTAATATGCAGCGATCGGCTGGCTGCGCATTGCCATATATCCTGCAAACGCATGACCTAACTCGTGTGACAGTACCTGCATATCAAAGATCGTCTGATTGAAACAGGAAAATACAAACGGTGCTTTGTAGCGGTCAAGGGATGTCATATATCCGGTGGATGCCTTGCCCGGTTTGTTTTTTAAGTCCATCAGCTCATGGTCGATCATAAAGTCAATGAATTCTCCTGTCTCAGGGCTTAATTCATGATACATTTTTCTCGCCTGATCCACCATGAAATCATCATCCCCTGCCGGAACTGCATTGCCATCCGGGAATACACGTTTTTCATCATAAAACATCAATGTATCCACGCCGAGACGTTTTCTCTGTGCCTCATATAATTTTTCACACAGAGGTACTAACACGGTACGCACCTGCTCACGGAAAGCAGCTACTTCCTCCATGCCGTAATCGGTACGTCCCTGCTGCATATATCCAACCGGGATAAAGTTCTCATAACCAAGATTTTTTCCCATCTGTGTACGGATTTTGATCAGTTCATCCCAGATTTCTTCGAGACGTTTTTCATTGCCATGATAAAAATCGGAGTATGCCTTCACAGCAGCCTTTCGTACTTCACGATCCTCATGTTCAAAATACTTCTGTACCCCGTACAGGTTTAACGTTTTTCCGTCAAACGGGATTGCTGCGGTTGCCATCATTTTTTCATATTCCTTGCACAGTCTTGACTCCTGCTGCATCAGTGGGATGTTTTCCTCACAGAATGTCTTTTTCTGCAGATCCATCTGTGCAAAATACTGCTTTCCGTACTCCTTTTCAATATCCCCGCGGAACTTTGATTCCATCAGTGCATCATTCATCGCCAGAAGTTTTGGCATAACTGTCGGCACCATATCATTGATATACGCATCTTCTTTTTCATAAAATTCGTCTGTCGTATCTAAGGTATGGCGGATAGATGCGATCGTGCAGTCCGTCGAAAAATTTTTCGACATCTCCTCCATCTGCTCCATATATCCTTTTAATTCTTCATAGGATGCTGCATTTTTGATTTTTTGTGTGATCTCCTCTGCAAATGCACCTACTTTTTCAAAATCTGGTCTTTTATATTCCAGTGTGCTGAATTTAAAATCTTCCATGTTTCATTTTGTCCTTTCTTCCTGCATTTCTATATGTTATTGGTCTTTGACCATAACAGACTTTTATTCTGCGCTCTCATTTTTGTCTTTCGCAATGTTTTCTGTCATCTGCTCTTTCACTTCACTTTCAGTTTTCTTCTCATTCTTATGACGGATTTTTTCCCACCATCCAATGATTTTTTCTACCGGCTGTTCCTGTTCTGATTTCTGCCGTGCTGCTTCACGTTCTGCCTTGCGTGCTTCCCGTTTCTTACGCCTTTCTTCTTCCTTTTCTTTGCGCGCTTTTTCTCTCTGTGCCTTCTTCTCGTTTTTCCGCTGCAGTTTTTCAAACGCTTTTTCTTTCAGACGCACTTCCTTTAAAGCCGCCTTCTCCATTTCTTTTATGTAACTGTTTGCCTTTTTGCGGTTGCGCTTATCCACGCGGTATGGATCGTAAGCAAAATAAGATATAGCCCCAAGCATCAGAACAACCACACCAGCGATCACAAAGATTGGAACTAACATATCATATTCCTTAAATTTCAGTTCGTAGCACACAAACACCGTCAGCATCACAGGGTAAAGTAACAGATATAAAATCTTGATCAGTACCTCAAAAAACGCTGCCTGTTTTCTGCCATTTGAAAGAAGCGTACCCTCAATTGCCGTATAAAATGCCATAAAAATACACAGTTCCGAACCAAACCCATGTAAAACACCACACACTGCCACTAAGATCAGCGACAGAAAAAACAGTGCAAACGCCGCTCCCTGATACCATGCATTGCGGCGTTCCTCCATGCCCTGAAGTTTATCCTCACTGATGCCATGCATCCGGTAAACTTCCGTTCTGATATGGCGTTCAAATTCTTCATTTAACTTCTGTTCTTCTTTTGTATTTTTCAGATTTGCTTCCACGGAGTCGATCATCTGATTGATATATTCCTGCTGCTGTCTGATCCGCTTGCTGCGAAGCTGCTCTAATTCATTCTGCCGCTTTGCTTCCTCTTCAAGCTTTAAAACTTTCCCGATGCGCGGATTTTTGACTTCCATCTGCGTATAATCCGGTTCCGTTTCCATCTTCACATCTTCGCTCTCTATGATAACCGGATCTTCTACCTGTTCCTGTTCCATAACATTCTCTACATTTACCTTTTCCTTTTCTGTGGCACTCTGTTCTTTTGCTTTTTTCTTTTCCACGGCACTCTGTTCTTTTTCAGTTTCAGTTTTCACGGAACTTTGTTCCTGAAATTCCTCTTCTGCCATACTGCTCTTCTCCTCTGTTTTATTTGATTTCCCAGTATAATTTATTTCAATATTATACAAAAATAAAACCAAAGAAGCAATATACACACTTTCCCTATTGTCTAATAGGATCTGTCTTTCAGGATTGATTTCAGATCCATCGTGTAATCAAAATATCCTTCCTCCACATACTGGACTTTATCGACCTCTTCCCCGTTTTCCATATGCCGGATCGTCTGTTCGACCAAAGGGGCTGTCAGCGGATTGCACTCAAAATCAGCCATGATCTTCTCATCCTGCATCACCGTAAGCGCATCTTTTACTGCATCAAATGAGATCACGATCACATCACCATCTGTTCCCATTTTCTTTCCTGCCGCCTCAAGCGCATCGATCACGCCAAACGTCATATTGTCGTTTTCACTGATCACAACATCGATATCATCGTACTTCTCTAAAAAATCTTCCATGACTTCCTGACCTTTTGCCTGTGTAAAATCGCCCGACTGTTTTTCAAGCATCACCCAGTCTGAGTGTTTTTTTAATATTTTTTCAAAACCGTCCGACCGCCCGATCTGTGCGGAGGAACCTGACGTCCCCTGCAGTGTGACTAAATGGATCGTCTCATCTTCTCTTCCCTGTTCTTTTAAATAATTTTCAAGCCACTCCCCCGCCTTTATTCCCTCTTCACAAAAATTACTTCCTACCCAGCAGCTGTAAAGGCTTTCATCGCCGACTTCCACGGTACGGTCAGAGAGAATGACAGGGATTCCTGCCTCCTTTGCCTCCTCAAGCACCGCTTCCCATCCCGTTTCCACAACCGGATCTAAAATAATATAGTCCACATCCTGTAGGATAAAGTTGCGGATCGCCTTGACCTGATTTTCCTGTTTCTGCTGTCCATCCTCAAAAATCAGATAATAACCGTTTTCTTCCGTAAAAATATTTTTAAATGACTGCGTATTCGTTGTTCTCCAGTCTGACTCTGAACCGACCTGTGCATAGCCTACCACAATACACCCATCATGACCTGCCATCTCCTCCGTGTCCAGTCCATTCGTGCGCTGCCCTCTTTTTTCTCCACATCCTGCCAGCAAAAATATTGCCCCAAGTACCGTGATTCCTGCTGATACCCACCTTTTGTTTAACATATCTCCTCCGAACCCATAACCTCTGCTTTTCATTATATACCAAAAAGCCGCCGCACATAAATAGAGAATTTTCTCTGTGCGACAGCTTTTTCTTATTCACTTTATTATTTACTGCTCTCTTTCATCTTTGCAAAAATACTCTGTAACACAATAAAGAAACAAAGTAATGCTGCAACTGCGATGCTCGACCAGGAACTTAAGAGCTTACCATTGGTCTTTACCAGAGTTGAGATTGTACCGTTGATCAGTACACCGAAGAAGGAACCGATCACATTTCCAACTCCTCCGGTCAGGAGCGTTCCACCGATAACGGATGATGCAATGGCATCCATCTCTAATCCAAGTGCCTGCTGCACGTTGCCGGACATGGTATTCAAGCAATAGCAGATACCGCCGATCGAACAGAGGAAAGAAGATAACACATAAGCTTTTAATTTTGTCTTTTTCACATCAAGTCCCATCATGGTCGCTGACTGCTCACTGCCGCCAACTGCATAAAGACTTCTTCCGAATTTGGTGTAGCGGAGCATCAGAAATACCACGACTAACACTACCAGTGCCACAACCACGGAAATACGGATAAACGGTACCTGTACCACGCCTTTACCATTGACATAAGATCCAAACGGAAGTTTGATCTTGGCATTTGCAAGTTTTACAAAAAATTCATTGCTGCTGATCGATACCTGATCCGTACAGATCACAGCCGTCATACCTCTTGCGAAGAACATTCCCGCCATCGTCACAATAAATGGCTGGATATTTAAATATCCGACACAGAAACCCTGTACAATTCCAAATACAACGCCGATCAAAAGGACCAGAATACAAAGAACCACTGCGTTCATGTTCCATCTCTCCATTCCGACCGCAAGAAACATACAGTCCATAGCTACAAGAGAACCAACCGAGATGTCGATTCCGCCTGTCAGCATAACACATGTCATTCCACAGGTAATGCATAAGAGTCCCGCATTATTGATCAGTACATTTAAAAATGTCTGCAGGTGTGTAAATCCCTTATTTGCATAAATCGCACATCCGACTGCATACATGACGAAGAATAAAACGATTGTGATGATCAAAAGTACCGTGTTTCCATTCATTTTCTTTTTCTTCATTATGCGACACCTCCTTTTGCCAGCTGTCTTTTTGCAGACATCTTTTTCATATAATCCTTAAACGGAGGCGCCTGGATCGCAACGATGATGATAACAATGACCGCCTTGTATACCGGTGCCTGTTCGGTGGAAACACCCAGCGCATACAGTGTTGTCGTGATCGCCTGGATCGTATATGCACCGATAATAGAACCGGTAAGACGGAACTTTCCGCCGCCAAGACTGTTACCGCCAAGTGCAACTGCAAGAATTGCATCCAGCTCAAAGTTTAATCCGATATTGTTAGAATCTGCAGAACTGATACGGGAAGATGCCACAATTCCGGCAATTCCGGCGCAAAGTCCACAGACAATGTAGCACAGGAAAATAATTCTTTCTGATTTGATACCTGCAATACGGGAAGCCTTTTTGTTGATACCAACACTCTGTACATATAACCCCAGCGCCGTCTTTTTTAGTATCAGGGAAGTGATTATGATACATACGGCTGCCACAACAATCGGTGTCGGGATAAATCCAAGATATCCACCAAAAATTTTAAAGGAATCCTCTCTTACATACACAATCATATTATTACATAATAACAGACCGATCGCTCTTGCTGCCGAGAATAAAATAAGCGTTGCGACCATCGGCTGTACATTCAGATACGATACTAAAAATCCGTTAAATGCACCGCAGACACATCCGATCAGGATACCGCCAAGCACTCCGATGATAAGCGGTCTCGCCAGTTCATTCGTGGAGGAAACTCCATAGCCTGCAAGCAGCATACAGCAGAACGACGCTGCCAGTGACATGACCGAACCAACGGAAATATCAGTACCTGCAGAACAGGATACAACCAGAGTCATTCCGATCGCAAGGATCGCGATCTCACTTCCACGGTTTAAGATATCGATAATACGTCCATACAATACTCCGTTTCGAATGGAGATCGTAAAGAAATTAAATGCAAAATTTCCCGATGCAACATCGTAAATGATATTTACCGCCATTACCAATAACATACAAAAGATAGGCAGAAACAGCGGTTTGCTGATCAGTTTCTTTATATTATTCATTTGTGCCACCTCCTGCGATCGCCTGCATTACATGTTCCTGTGTCAGATTATCCGTGATCTCACCGACTTTTTCCCCATCTCTTAATACGACAAGTTTCGAACAGGTTCGAAGCATCTCTTCGATCTCAGAAGAAATAAAGATCAGGCTCTTTCCCTCCTCCGCTAACTGGATCACAAGTTTCTGGATCTCTGTCTTTGTTCCGACATCGATACCACGCGTCGGTTCATCTAAAATTAAAAATTCCGGATCGGTCGCAAGCCAGCGTGCTAAGATCACCTTCTGCTGGTTACCACCGGAGAGCTGTTTAATCAGTGTCTCCCTGTTTGCGGTCTTGATCTGAAGAAGTTCTATGTATTTGTCCGCGATCTCGATCTGCTTACTCATCGGCAGCAGTTTGAATATTCCACGTTTTGCCTGCAGTGCAAGAATAATATTTTCCCTTACCGACAGGTCACCTATGATACCTTCTGCCTTTCTGTCATCCGGCAATAGTCCCATTCCAAGGTTCATGGCATCGATCGGAGCATTGATCTTTACTTCTTTTCCCGCCACTTTCAGCTCTCCGGTCTGATTTTTGTCCGCGCCGTAAATAACACGTGCTAACTCACTTCTACCGGAACCTAAAAGTCCGGTCAATCCGACTACCTCTCCCTTATGGATCTGTAAGTCAAACGGTTTGATTTTCCCTTTATGGCTCAATCCCTTTGCATCGATAAACAGCGGTTCCTTTGAAAAGTCTTTCGCCTGCTCTGTTTTTACGGCCGCAAGATCATCAAAATCTTTTCCCATCATTGCCGCAACCAGACGCACCCTCGGCAGTTCTTCGATTGGATATTCCCCGACTAATTTACCGTTTCTGAGTACTGTGATACGGTCACAGACCGCATAGACCTGCTCTAAAAAATGGGTTACAAACACGATTGCAACTCCCTTTTCTTTCAGCTGACGCATCAGGGTAAATAATTTTTCTACTTCATGGTCATCCAACGATGACGTCGGCTCATCTAAGATAAGTACTTTACATTCCATATCCACCGCTCTCGCGATTGCGATCATCTGCTGCAGGGCAAGTGAATATTCTTCCAGATTCTGCGTTACATCAATTTTTATATCCAGACTGTCCATGATCTTTTCCGATTTTGCGACCATGGTCTTCCAGTCGATCGTTCCAAGTTTTGTTTTCGGTTCCCTTCCAATAAATAAATTCTCTGCAACACTAAGATTCGGGCAAAGATTTACCTCCTGATACACAGTGGAAATGCCCTTTTTCTGTGCATCCAGCGTCGAATGATTGACAACCGGACCATCGATGCCCTCCACATGTATTTCTCCTGCCTCAAATGCATTGATTCCTGTCAGACATTTGATCAGCGTAGATTTTCCGGCACCATTTTCCCCCATCAGTGCCATGATCTCACCTTTGCGTAATGTAAGATCCACATGATCCAATGCTTTTACTCCCGGAAATGTCATGGTTATTCCGCGCATGGTCAATACAACATTACTCTCCATCTTCCTTCACCCTTTCTTTAAAATGGGAGAGACCAGATGGTCTCCCCCGCATTTTATGCCATCAGGTTTGATTAGTACTGGGCATCTACGATTTCTTTTGTGACAACGGTCAGATCCTGATCTTCTCCATTTACATTGATCGTAGAAAGGACATCCTCATTTACGAACCAGTGTTCTGTCATGTATACTTCTTTCTCCGGAGTCTCACCAGCCTGAAGCTGTTTGATAACTTCCTCTACGAACGGAGCTGCAAGCGGGTTACACTCAAAGTCTGCATTGATGTCACCGGACATTACATACTCAAGTCCTGCGGTACATGCATCAAAGGAAACAAGGATCACATCACCATCTACACCGTAGGAGATACCAGCTGCCTTCATTGCATCCATTGCACCGAATGCTTCGTTATCGTTCTGGCATACAACAACATTAAATTTACCTTCATAACTCTTGATGTAGGACTCCATGACTTCCTGTCCGCCTGCCTGTGTGAAATCACCTGTCTGGGAATCTAAGATATTCCATCCATTTGCATCTGCAATCTCTTTAAATCCGTCGGTACGTCCGATCGTTGCGGAAGCTCCGGTAGATCCCTCGATCACAAGTACATTGACATCACTGATGCCCTTTGCATCTGTATATGCTTTTAACCACTCTCCTGCTGCAAGACCTTCTGTCTTGAAGTTAGAACCTACCCATGAAACATATTTATCTGAGTCATCGATCGTACGGTCAATGACAATAACCGGAATTCCTGCTTCCTCGCACTCTGTCAGTACAGTGTCCCATCCGGTTGATACGATCGGATCGATGATGATATAATCAACATCCTGCTCGATAAATCCTCTGACTGCCTCTAACTGTACTGCAGAATCATTATCACAGTCTACAAACTGAAGATCGTATCCATTGTCTGCGGAAAAAACACTTAAACAGGAATCTGTGGAAGCGGTACGCCAGTCAGATTCGTGTCCAACCTGTGCAAAACCAATTGTAACCGTATCACCGCTTGCTGCGGAGCTCTCTGTTCCGGCTGCCTCTGCGCTGTCTTCTGTCTGATCTGCAGCAGCTGCATCATCTGTTTTTGCTGCGGCATCATTGGATGCACCCGCATTACCTGTTGACGTGTTTGCGCTGTTTCCGCATCCTGCTAACATTGTTGCCCCTAATGCCATACACATTACCATACTCACCAATTTTCTTTTCATTTCAAAAACCTCCCATAGTTTTTTTAGATTTGGTTTCGTTGCTAACCATGGTCTAATTATAACTGTGAGAGGTTTTTATGAATACCGAATTAAATTTGAATTAAGTATAATTTTTTACTAAATTGTGAACAGCTTTCATATATTTCGGTAAAAAAGTGTATTTTTTTTGGAAAAATGTGTATTTTTTATGAACTGCTTTCTGTTCTTACCGGAATTCTTACCCAGACTTCCGTTTCTTCCCCGTAGGTACTCTGCACTTTCAGTCCATATTCCGTGCCATAATGCAACTGGATGCGTTGATTGACATTAAACAGTCCAAAGCCGTCATTTTCTTTTTTCGTATTGCCATCCTCTTTTAACATCGCGCATACTTCTGCAAGTCTCTGTTTATCCATCCCGATCCCGTTATCTTTTACCTTAAAGATCAAGACATCCGCACAACGCTCCGCCGAGACCGTGATATGTCCCTTTCCACGCTTGTTTTTTATGCCATGGTAAAGTGCATTTTCCACTAACGGCTGAAGTGTCAGTTTGATGACCTCATAACCGTAATATTCCTCCGGGATCGCAATCTCATAATCTAAAATGTCCCGGTAGCGGAACTGCTGGATCTCTAAATAGCTGCGGATATGCTCTGTCTCTTCTTTCACGGAGACAAACTCCCTTCCCTTACTCAAAGAAGTCCTGAAAAATGTGGACAGGGAGGACACCATCATTACGACCTCGTCTGTCTTTTTTGACTCGGCAAGCCAGATGATATTATCGAGCGTGTTATATAAGAAATGAGGATTGATCTGCTCCTGCAGCACCCGAAGCTCTGCTGCCCTTAAATTCAACTCCTCCGTATGGATATCTTCCACAAGGTTGCCGATTTTTTCCACCATCTGGTTAAAACTCTTATTTAGCACCTCAATCTCTTCCGGTCCGGTTTTCACCGCCCGGATTCTGAAATCGCCACCCCCGGCAGCCACTGCGGCATCGCACAGCTCCCCGATTGGTTCTGTGATGCCCGTCACGATTTTTCTGCTGACTGCAAATGCACCCACTAAGATCACCAGTAAAATACCGCTCGTGATCGCAATCGCCTGCTCCACATCATTACGGATCCCACCCCGCAGATCCTCCATGTTCATGCTCTCGTAATAAATATAATACTGGATCTGTTCCTGGATCAGCTCCGTCAGCACCCTGATATTTAAGTCCAAACTCTCCATATTTGTCTCATAAGATCCACTGACTAACGCATCTTCCTCAATCTCCTGCACCCTTTTTTCAAGGGTGTCAAGACTCTTTAAAATTCGCGAGAGACGCTGTTTCGCATATGCGGAATCGGCATCCTCTGCCAATTCCCCAAACACCTCTCTCGCCTCTTTGATCATCTTTTGCGGCTTTTGTGTATCGACTAACTCCTCCGCACGTTCCGAATTAACCACGATAATGTACATCACATAGTCGATATCTTCCTTGAATCCGATGTTATATGCATTTGCCTTTGTGATCTTCTCCACAATATGGTCATATTTTGACGATACATTGTTGATCATAAAAAGCAAATATGTGATCATAACCGTTAGTGGGATCACACAGATAAGAAGCAGCAGATACAACCTGTTTTTTAATGAAAATTTTTTTCTTACGTTCATAATTTTTCCTGTTCCTGCTCTGGTCTGTCACTCCTGTTTCTGTATTCCCGCGGCGTACACCCCTGTGTCTTTTTAAACAGGTTACTGAAATAATGTGCATCCCGGAAACCGACTTCAAATGCAATCTCCGTGGTCTTAGTCCCGGTCGTCCGCAATAACTGTTTTGCCTTATCCATGCGCACCTTTGTCAGATACTCAACAAACGTCACTCCCGTCTCCTGTCCGAATACAGTGCTGAAATGGCTCGAACTTAAATTTACCTCCGAAGCGACCATATTTAAGGAGATATCCTCATGATTATAGTTATCTTCTATGTAGGCTTTTGCATGTTGGATCAGATTGTCATATCTGCGTTCCATGCCCTGCTCCCGCAGTTCGATCACTGCCCCGAACAGATTTTTGATGTACTCCCTCGCCTGTCCTGCAGTGCCAAGAAAAATTTCCATCTTCTGCGCATCTTTGTACTGTTCCAACAGATTTTCACTGGTATATCCGCTTTTTTCCAACACGGAGACCGCGCTCACATACAGATCCATCAGCACATACTGACGCAGCAGAACCGACTGTAAGCTACCGTTTGAGATTTTCCGGAAATAATCATCCACAAACCCGGATACTTCCTCTTTTCTTCCTGTATACAAAAACTGTTCCACCTGTCTGCGGTCGATCCCGGACACATTGAGTTCCCCAAGATCTAATGTCTCTTTTGTTTCCATCTCATTTTCTATCTTCTTTACCTGTTCCGTGATCTTATTTTTCTCTAAGGAATACCGCTTTGCAAAAAGAAGATTCGCTTCCTCGTAACATTTTTTGATCTCGCTGAACCGTGTGACCGGTATCCCGTATACCGCGGCATAATCGATCTTATTTTCCCCGCAGAGATATATTTCAAGTTCCTGTTCAATGGCATTTTTCAGCTGTTCAAGCGTCACACCATTTTCCTCTTTCAGTACCAGATGATATTCCCCACAGCTTAGTTTTGCGCAGATCACACTCGAACCGTATGCAAAAAACTGTTCCATATGATCTTCAAATGCTTCATCTTTTTCATAAAACGTCTCCGTCCCGTCCTCGAAAAAGAGCTGTAACATAAGAACATTGTAGCGCTCCGCTGCCAGTTCGATCTCCTGTTCTCTGGCCTCTTTTAACACCTCCGAAAAGGAGTGCTCACCGGATACGATATGTCGGAACAGTCTTCTTTTTGTAAGCGTTCTCTGTTCTTTTTCGTTTTTTGTCTCTTCCTGTCTGCCTCTCCTGCCGTAAATTTTTTCTGCGATCCGCCTGATTGCTTCTAAAAGCTGTGCACTGGTCACCGGTTTCAGCAGATAGTCTTCCACACCGATCGAGATAGCTTCTTTTGCATAATCAAACTCACCATATCCGCTCAGAATCAGGATACTCGTATCCGGAAGTTCCTGTTTTACGATCCGGCTAAGTTCCAGTCCATCCATAAAAGGCATCCTGATGTCCGTGATCAGGATGTCCGGTTTTAGTTTCTGAATCATCGGATACGCGAGTTCTCCATCACTCGCCTCACCAACAAATTCAAATCCTTCCTCCTGCCATGCAATATTATTTCGTATCCCCTCCCGCATTACAATCTCATCTTCTGCCAGAAAAATTTTCAACATCGTTTCTGTTTCCCCCATCATATCTTCTTCCCGGACTCCCCATCCGCCGGAAAATCTATATGATGAAAATAGCACATTCCATAAAATGTTTCAATAAACAACTTTTGAAAAAGACCGGAGCCGCATGATTTCATATAGTGTCCCAAATCATGTCACTCCGGTCTTTTATTATATTATTTCCATCAACAATTTTTATTTTTCCCTATTGTACCGACAGGTAAGAATATCCCATCAGGCTCTCATCCACCGCATGTGCAACCTCACGTCCCTCACGGATCGCCCACACGACAAGAGACTGTCCTCTGTGCACATCGCCTGCTGCAAATACATTTTTCACGCTTGTCGCATATGCGCCCTCTGCCGTCGACACGTTCGTCCTTGCATTCAGCTCGACGCCAAACGCATCTGCAACATATTTTTCTGTTCCAAGGAATCCTGCTGCGATCAGAACCAGATCTGCATCAAGTTTCGTCTCGGAACCCGGCACTTCTGACATTACCATGCGTCCGGTCTTTTCATCCTTTTTGCTCTCTAATTTTACGGTGATAATGCCGTTTAAGTTGCCATTTTTATCTTTTAAGAACTCTTTGACTGTCGTCTGGTAGATACGTGGATCATGTCCAAATACAGCGATCGCTTCCTCCTGACCGTAGTCTGTCTTGCAGACTTTCGGCCACTCCGGCCACGGGTTGTTCTCTGCTCTGGTATCCGGTGCTTTCGGCATCATCTCAAGCTGTGTCACGCTCGCGCAGCCATGGCGGATGGATGTTCCGACACAGTCGTTTCCGGTATCACCGCCACCGATGATGACCACTTTTTTGCCCTTTGCAGAAATATAATTGTTATCTTTCAGGTCGGAATCTAAAAGACTCTTTGTGGTTGCCTTTAAGAAATCCACTGCAAAGTAAATGCCCTTTGCATCACGTCCTGGTGCCTTAATGTCTCGCGGATTTTTTGCACCGCAGGCTAAGATGACGCGGTCATAATCCTTTAATAACTTCGCTGCCTTTACATCTTTTCCGACATTGACGCTGGTTACAAATTCCACGCCTTCTTCTTTCATGATATCCACTTTACGGTCGATCACCCATTTTTCCAGTTTCATGTTCGGGATACCATACATCAAAAGTCCGCCGACACGGTCGTCACGTTCAAACACCGTCACCTGATGCCCACGCTTGTTTAACTGGTCTGCTGCCGCAAGTCCTGCAGGACCGGAACCGATGATTGCAACTTTCTTTCCGGTACGCACTCTCGGCGGTTTTGCTGCTGCATATCCTTTTGCGTAAGCATTTTCGATAATTCCGTGCTCATTTGCCTTGCAGGTAACAGGATCTTCCCAGTGACCGCAGGTGCAGGCTGCTTCACAGAGAGCCGGGCAGACACGTGATGTAAATTCCGGGAAGTTATTGGTTTTCTTTAAACGGTTATATGCCTGCTCCCAGTTGCCCGTGTAGACAAGATCGTTCCATTCAGGCACCAGATTGTGCAGTGGACATCCACTTGTCATTCCCATGATTGTCATACCTGACTGGCAGAACGGCACACCGCAATTCATACATCTTGCACCCTGAATCTGCTGTTTTTCCATGGAAAGCGGTATATGAAATTCTTTAAAGTTTTTGATGCGCTCTTTTGGCTCGATCGCTTTGGCATCTTCTCTCTCATAATCTATAAATCCAGTTGGTTTTCCCATTATTAATATCCTCCATCATGATGCCATGCGGCATGCCGCCGCACGAACATCTTTCTCATTTAACCTCTTGTGTTTGCATAGAATGCTTCGATCTGCGCCTGTTCTGAGGATAAACCTTTCTCCTCCATCTGAACGATTGCCATCAGCATCCGGTTATAATCGTATGGAATGACCTTTTTGAATTTCGGCAGGTATTCGCTGAAATTATCAAGGATCTCTTTTCCTTTTTCGGAATTGGTCAATGCCACATGCTCTTTGATCATGTCTTTTAATTCCATAACGTCATATTTATTGGATATTTCTTCGGAAAATACCATTTCTTTATTCATTCTTGTATACAGATCGTTGTCTTCGTCGAGTACATATGCGATACCGCCGCTCATACCTGCTGCAAAGTTCTTTCCAGTCTTACCAAGGACTACAACACGTCCGCCGGTCATATACTCACATCCATGATCGCCGACTCCCTCAACAACTGCGGATGCACCGGAGTTACGGACACAGAAACGCTCGCCTGCAACACCACTGATAAATGCTTTTCCACTGGTTGCCCCGTAAAGAGCCACGTTACCGATGATGATATTCTCATCTTTTTTGTATTTTACGCCTGCCGGTGCATAAACAACCAGTTTTCCACCGGAAAGACCCTTTCCAAAGTAATCGTTGGAATCCCCGACTAACTCTAAGGTCAGCCCTTTCGGGATAAATGCACCAAAACTCTGTCCGCCTGCGCCACTGCATTTTACAATAAATGTATCTTCCGGAAGTCCCTCACCACCATATTTCTTTGTGATCTCAGAACCAAAGATCGTACCGAAGGAGCGGTCGGTGTTTGTCACTTCCACATCAATACTTCTGCGCTGCTGTTTTTCAAGTGCTGGTCCTAACTGTTTTAAGAGCACCGTGATATCTTTTGATTTTTCCAGTTCGAAATCATAAACCTGTTTCGGATCAAAGATGACTTTCTTTTTCTGGTCTGCAAACGGGTTGTTTAAGATCTTGGAAAGATCAATTTCTTTCTCCCTGCCGCTTAAGTCCTCACGAACCTTTAACAGATCACTTCTGCCGACCATCTCATCAATCGTCTTACAGCCGAGTTTTGCCATGTATTCTCTTAGCTCTGCTGCAATGAAACGCATGAAATTCTCAACATATTCCGGTTTTCCTGCAAAACGTTTGCGCAGTTCCGGGTTCTGTGTTGCAATACCTGCCGGACAGGTATCTAAGTTACAAACACGCATCATGACACAGCCTAACGTTACAAGCGGAGCGGTTGCAAAACCATATTCTTCCGCACCGAGCAGTGCTGCGATTGCAACGTCACGGCCACTCATTAACTTACCATCTGTCTCAATGCGGACTTTATTTCTAAGTCCGTTCATGATCAGAGTCTGGTGTGTCTCGGAAAGTCCAAGCTCCCAAGGAAGACCTGCATTGTGGATAGAGCTTGCCGGAGCTGCACCGGTACCACCGTCATAACCAGAGATCAGTACAACCTGTGCACCAGCTTTTGCAACACCAGCTGCAACGGTACCCACACCTGCCTCAGATACCAGTTTTACTGTGATTCTCGCATCACGGTTCGAGTTCTTTAAGTCAAAGATCAACTGTTCAAGATCCTCGATGGAGTAGATATCGTGATGTGGCGGCGGGGAAATAAGAGCCACACCCGGTGTGGAAAGTCTTGTTTTTGCGATCCACGGATAAACTTTTTTGCCCGGAAGATGTCCGCCTTCACCAGGTTTAGCGCCCTGTGCCATTTTGATCTGGATTTCCTGTGCACTGACTAAGTACTGGCTGGTAACACCAAAACGTCCGGATGCGACCTGTTTGATCGCAGAACAACGGTTCACACTGCTGTTTTTACTTGCGATACGTTCTGCATCCTCACCACCTTCACCAGAGTTGGATTTACCGTGCAGACGGTTCATTGCGATCGCAAGTGTCTCATGCGCCTCCTGTGAAATAGAACCATAGGACATAGCACCTGTTTTAAATCTCTGAACAATAGATTCCACACTCTCGACTTCTTCAAGCGGCACGCCTTTTTTCGGATAATTGAAATCCATCAGTCCACGCAGTGTGATCTCTCTTTCTTCCTTATTAACCAGATCCGTGTACTGTTTGAACAGTTCATAGTCACCGCGTCTGGTTGCCTCCTGTAACAGATGAATCGTTGCCGGGTTATAAAGATGCGGGTCTGCTCCACTTCTCATCTTATGGCGTCCGCGGCTCTCTAAGGTAAGATCTGATTCAAGGCCAAGCGGATCATAAGCTGCAGAATGAAGTTCATTGACATCATTTTCAATATCTTTTAATGTGATACCACCAATACGGCTGACCGTATTAGTAAAATATTTATCAATGACATTTTTATCAATACCGATTGCCTCAAAGATTTTTGATCCCTCGTAGGACTGGATCGTGGAAATACCCATCTTGGATGCAATCTTTACGATACCGTTTAAAATTGCATTGTTGTAATCCTGTACTGCTGCATAGTAATCTTTGTCAAGCATATGCTCGTCCACAAGCTGTTTTACTGTGTCCTGTACCAGATATGGGTTGATCGCACAGGCTCCATAACCGAGTAACGTTGCAAAATGATGTACCTCTCTCGGTTCTCCGGACTCTAAGATCATCGCAACCGAAGTTCTCTTTTTCGTTCTTACCAAATGCTGCTGTAAGGCAGATACTGCAAGCAGCGAAGGGATTGGAACATGATTCTCATCAATTCCACGGTCAGAGAGAATCAGAATATTTGCACCGTCTCTATATGCACGGTCTGCTTCCACAAACAGACGATCGATTGCTTTTTCAAGGCTTGTATTCTTATAGTAAATAATCGGGATCACTTCTACTTTAAATCCCGGTACTTTCATGGATTTGATCTTCATCAGATCCGTGTTCGTTAAAATCGGGTTATTTACTTTCAATACCTGACAGTTTTCTGCCTTTTCCTCTAAAAGGTTACCGTCCTCACCGATATATACCGTCGTGGATGTTACAACTTTCTCACGGATCGAATCGATTGGCGGGTTCGTTACCTGGGCGAACAGCTGTTTGAAATAATTGAATAACGGCTGATGATCACTTGCAAGTGCAGCAAGTGGTGTATCAATACCCATGGCAGATGTACCCTCACCACCGTTCTTTGCCATTGGAAGAATTGCTTCACGCAGGGACTCGAATGTATAACCGAAAGCTTTCTGCATTCTCTGGCGCTCTTCCTTGGTGTATTCCGGCACACGCTCGTTCGGGATTTTTAGATCTTCCAGTTTTAAGAGGTTGCGGTCAAGCCATTCACCGTATGGCTGTTTGTTTGCATAAGTTTCTTTCAACTCATCATCGTCGATCACGCGTCCTGCAACGGTATCAACCAGAAGCATTTTACCAGGACGCAGACGCTCTTTTACGAGAATCTTTGTCGGATCGATATCAAGTACACCGACCTCGGAGGAGAGAATCAGATAATCATCATCTGTAATGTAATAACGGGAAGGACGCAGACCGTTGCGGTCAAGCACTGCTCCCATCATATCACCGTCGGAGAACAGAATAGATGCAGGTCCGTCCCACGGCTCCATCATCGTCGCATAATACTGATAGAAATCTTTTTTCTTCTGTGACATGATGCGGTTGTTTGCCCATGGCTCCGGGATCATGATCATAACTGCAAGTGGAAGTTCCATGCCGCTCATAACCAGAAATTCCAAGGTATTATCAAGCATTGCGGAGTCGGAACCCTCGGAATTGATAACCGGAAGTACCTTCTGCAGTTCTCCTTTTAAGTGCTCAGACTCCATCGTCTCCTCGCGGGCAAGCATCTTGTCCGCATTACCCTTGATGGTGTTGATCTCACCGTTATGTACGATAAAACGGTTCGGATGCGCTCTCTCCCAGCTTGGATTCGTGTTCGTGGAGAAACGGGAGTGCACGGTTGCGATCGCTGATTCGTAATCTTTATCCTGTAAGTCAGCAAAGAATAAGCGAAGCTGCTCTACTAAGAACATACCTTTGTATACGATGGTTCTGCTGGATAAAGAAACCACATAAGTATCATCGTTGGACTGTTCAAAAACACGTCTTGCCACATACAGTTTGCGGTCAAAATCAAGTCCCTTTGCCACTTCTGCCGGACGTTTGACAAAGCCCTGCATAATATACGGCATACAGTCAACTGCTTTCTGTCCGAGTTTGGTCGGATCGGTTGGAACTTCTCTCCATCCTAAGAACTCCATTCCTTCCTTGTTCACGATGACCTCAAACATTTTCTTCGCCTGGTTGCGTTTTAATTCATCCTGCGGGAAGAAAAACATGCCGACACCGTAGTCTCTCTCCTCTCCAAGCTCGATTCCAAGTGGTTTTGTCACTTTGGAGAAAAACTTGTGTGATACCTGAAGCAGAATACCAACACCGTCACCTGTCTTGCCCTCTGCATCTTTACCTGCTCTGTGTTTCAAGTTTTCTACGATCTTTAATGCATTCTCTACCGTTGCATGTGTCTTGATACCTTTGATATTGACAACAGCACCGATACCGCAGTTATCATGTTCAAATCTCGGATCATACATTCCGGTTTCTGTCTTACAGCTGCCCGCTACAGAAAAACGGTCTAATTTCTGCTCTTTCATCTTCAACTTCCTTTCTCCATCCACTCATCTGTCTTTGCCTGAAAAACAGTTGTCTTTTGTCGGATTTGTTATGTATTAATATACAACTTTCATATTCGTTTGTCTACCAGTTTTTTCTTTATATTATCTGATAATATGATAATTGCATGAAATATATGTATATTATCTGTCTTTTTTATTTATTTTCTCTCAAAATAATATCTATACAAACAATTCAGCAGAAAAAAGATGCAAAAAAAATTCATTAATTTTTCTGCATCTTCGCATTTTTATTATTTCTATTAAATTGTGTTTAAATTGTATCTGTGTCTTTCCGCTCTTTTACCTGCAGATCTATGCTTCCATGCCTGCCAGCTCATCCATTTTTTTTAAATCCATGGTTAAAAATTGTGATTACACGTCCGACTCCGATCACTGCCACCACCGTTCCAAGCCCGATTCCGATCAGATGTCCCTGACAGACCAGTCCGACTGTGATCGTGATACAGATGTTGAAGAGGTCAAAACAGTTTTTGGTAAATCCCACACTCTTATGTACCGTGTCTGCGATCGCCTGCATAGCTTCCGGCAAGTTGATTTGGGTATGTCTCCCCAAATACCAGAATCACTGCCGAAAACAGATTCAGAAACCTTGTGAAAATAAGACTTAACGGCAACTGCAGCAGATCCATAAGCAGTGTCAGACGGATGTCCATTTTCTGTGCGTGCATCAAAGTTTCTCCCTCTGCCTTCTGATACCGGAAATGCCGGATCAGATGCAGGATCATCTCCACAAGCACAAACAGTGTGTAGATCACCAGTGTCATATTCATTGTTCTTTCCCTGATTTCTTTCGCTCATCTGTTACAATGTGTTTCAATTCCATTGTCATGGACTAATAGTTTCTTTCCCATATTTGGTCAAAGAAGTCATTTCCCTCCAGTGTTTTCTCCTCACAACTATACAAAGCACCATTATCAATGTCAAGTGACAGAAGAAGCGTGGAATCATCTAAGTATGGCGTCATTTTTTCCTGCAAAAGCGGGACGACATCTTCCCTGTGTGTACATTCGTTCCAGTCCTGGTGTTCATCCTTGTCAACTGCAAATTCAACGCCATAGGTGTCTTCTATCACGATTCCCTTTTCATCATCCACATAAAAGGCTGCAAAGTCATATTGGGCAGTTCCCTGCATTTCGTAGGTCATGCTTATAAGCAGATAGTCCAGACCATCTTTTTTTGAAAGACATATTGTTCCATTGCCTGCATGTGACAGGTGAAAGTTTCGGCTGATAAACCGCGGATGACTCTCATATTCTCCGTCTTTTGTTCCACGATATACTTTCACATAACATCCATACGAACTGTTGCTTACAACATCGTCTACCGATGCATCCGGCTCACTGCCATATCCAACTACGGAAATGAGGTCTGCAATCCCATCGTGTGTGAGATCTGCCGTTGTCTCAAATATAGGCACTTCATATGCATCCTTCCCCGGATAATCTGAATTATAATAGTTTCCCTCTTCCCCTAACTGACCGATATCGCTGTATGTGGAATATACATACTCCTGATTCTCCACGACATATTTTTGTGTCTGTGCATCAGAAGTATTTTCTGTAGTTTCAGAGATTTCTGTACCTGATTCTTTTTCTGTGTCTTCTGATATGTTTTCTAACATTTCTTCCGTATTTCCTGTTTTCAGTTTTTCCGACATCTCTTCTGCATTTTTTGTTTTCTTCGCGTTTTCTGCTTCTTTCTCATTTTCTTCCAATACTGACGCGTTTGAAGCAGCAGAATTTTCTATTGTTTTTTTACTGCATCCAGCAAAACACTCACTTGCAAGTATAACAGTAATCATCGCCATGACTAATTTATTTTTCATTTTCCCCACCTCATAACATACTCTTTTTCGTTTGTATCTTCATCTGTTTCTTCCGCCTGAATCAAGAAATTCTCCCTCTGATAAAAGTAAATTGCATGCACATTCTTTTCGTATACACATAAACACAATTCGGTTTTTCTGCTTTTTACATAATCCAGCAGACATTTTCCAATTCCCATCGATTGTGCAGATTCTTTCACAAACAATCCCTCGATATAGCAATCATTTATTCCGATAAAACCATCTATCTGACCATTTTTTTCCTCTTCATATACGTATACTTCTGCTTCCGGCAGAATCTGTTTCACCATTTCATAATTGCCGGTCCAATATTCCTTGTCTATAAAACTATGTGCCTTAATGTTTGTCTCAAGCCATATCTGCAAAACATCAGATATATCCTTTTCTTCCATTTTTCTTATCATACATTTACCCCATCTCTATTTTCGTCTTAGTGCACTGCAAAGATATCTTTTTATCCACTCCTTATCGCTCATAAAAAATTCATTTTTCCGTATTGATAAAAGCCGGAAAATCCGCAATTTATACGCATTTCCGGCTCTCTGCTTACATATGCTGTCTATCATTCTTTTTTTTTCATAAACTATAGTTCATGCAGCTTCAGGCTCTCTCGTCAAATTCCACATTCTTCTTCCACTTCCAGAACCCCCATATCACAGCGCCAGCCACCACAAGCATCACTGCCGTAAATCCAATTCCTTTCGCATCCGTCGTATAGCCAAAGGACAGCCATCCCGTTTCCTCACGCACGACCGACACAGTGTTTGCTGCGATGTGTCCCAGTACCGGCACATAGAAAAATCCTGTTTTTTCATACAAAAATGCAAGCAGACATCCCAAAACCGCCGCATACAGAAACTGCACCAGGTTCGCATGCACCAGTCCAAAGATCAATGCGGAACAAATAATTGCAGGGGCGACACCCAACATCAATTTTAGTCTCTGATAAACCACGCCCCTGAATAATAATTCTTCCGCGATTGGGATCAGAAAACAGGATCCAAGGAACTCATAGACTGCTGCGCCTGCAAAAAATGCCTGATTTGCAGTCTGGAACCCTTCTGATGCCTGAATTAATGATGTCATCGCAATGATATTGTTGACTGCAATTCCAAGTGCCGCTACGGACACAACGGTCACGGCAATATTGATTGCCTGCTCACTGCTAAAGCGAAACTTCTTTTTTCCGTAAACAGTATCCCGGATGTTTTGATCTGCCATATAAAATTTTAATATGACCGGAATCGTAACTGCATCACCCACAAGCTGGCGCAGCATGTAAGTCTCATCTGCACTGCCGAGAAGTATCTCCAATGCAAAATAACAGAGACTTGATACCACATAGTAAAGCCCGACCGGATAAATAATCTGCCAGATCTGGAAGCCCTTTGTCTGTTTCATCGTTTGGTTCCCTTCGTATCACGTCCCGCGGTGCGCAGACGGTTTAATGCCACTTCTGTGCCTTTTACTTCAATATTTACTACATCTTCCGCATTCAGAAGATAGATCGCCGCAAGCGCGTCCCCGGCACCTAATTTCATGCCGCGCACACCGACTGCTCCCTTTTTCTTTTCCGGGATACTGGAAATGTCGATCCGTAGGAAAAAGTCTTTTTCGGACTGCATCACGAGCGTCTCCTCAAGTGCAAGTGCCTGTACAAAGATCAGCTCATCGCCCTCATTTAATTTTGTCGCAGCCGTGGTTCGTTTTGCAACGTCAAACTCACTTCCATCCACGACTTTAAGCATAGCAGATTTTGTTCCAAACAACACCTGGGAATGGCTGATTGCCGCAAGGTTCGTGATGTAGACAAAATTTTCCTCGCTGCTGTTATAATTACTCAGGTTATCGATCGGCGTTCCCTTGTCTCGGAATTTACCGTAAGGAAGATCTAACACCTTTAACAGATGCATCTGTCCCTTATTGGTAAAAATGCAGATCTTGTCCGTATTTTTGCAGGTCAGGATATAGCGGTTTTCTGTGTTTGCCGCCTCCTTATTTCTCTCATACGTTGCGACATCCACGGTTTTTGCGTATCCAAAACGATCCATTAAGAATACAACATCCATCTCCTCGATCTTCTTCTCCTCAACGACCGCTTCCTCTAAGTTATCGATCACCGTTTTTCTCGGTTTTGCGTACTCTTTCTTAAAACTCTCCAATTCTTTGATGATGACTTTCGCCATAGCCGCGCGGCTTCCCAAAATATCCTCATATTTTGCGATATTTTTCAAGGTCTCATCATGATCTTTTAAGAGTGCTTCGAGTTCGAGTCCGATTAATTTCTGCAGACGCATCTCAAGAATCGCCGTAGTCTGTCTCTCCGTAAAACGAAGTTTTGCAGCGTCTCGTTTTGACTGTTCCGATTTAAAATTGATGTTATCTGTGGTACCGTCGGTTAAGCAGGCTCTCGCATCCTTCACATTTTTACTTCCGCGCAGGATCTCAATGATCAGGTCAATGACATCCGTTGCCTTGATCAGACCTTCCTGAATTTCCTTTTTGTCGCGCTCTTTTGCAAGAAGTGTCTGATATTTGCGTGTTGCAAGCTCATACTGGAAATTCACATGATGGCGGATGATCGGCACGATTCCCATAGTTTCCGGTTTTCCGTCCGCTACCGCTAACATGTTAACGCCAAAGGTATCTTCCAGTTTTGTTTTCTTGTAGAGAAGATTTTTTAAATTTTCGACATCTGCACCCTTTTTCAGCTCCAGAACGATGCGTATTCCCTCTTTTGAGGACTGGTTTGTGATATCAACGATATCGGAAGTTTTCTTTGTCTCAACAAGGCTGTAGATATCGTTTAAGAATTTTCCGATATTGGCACCGATCATGGTGTACGGGATCTCTGTGATCACAAGACGGTCTTTTCCGCCTTTTCCCTTTTCAACTTCAACTTTACCGCGGATCTTGATTTTTCCCATACCGGTTGAATAAACGGCTAACAGTTCATCCTTATTTGCAACGATACCACCAGTCGGAAAATCAGGTCCCGGAATATACTGCATCATCTGCTCGGTATTGATGTCCGGGTCTTTCATATATGCGATCACACCGTCAATGACCTCGCCAAAATTGTGCGGCGGGATACTGGTCGTCATACCGACGGCGATTCCCTCTGCACCGTTTAAAAGCAGATTTGGAACTTTGACAGGGAGCACCTCCGGCTCTTTTTCCGTCTCATCAAAGTTCGGGACAAAGTTTACGACATCTTTATCTAAGTCCGCCAAATAGGCTTCCTGTGTAATCTTCTGTAAACGCGCCTCAGTATAACGCATTGCTGCGGCGCCATCTCCCTCGATGGAACCAAAATTACCGTGTCCATCCACAAGCGGCAGTCCTTTTTTGAAATCCTGCGCCATCACGACGAGCGCATCATAGATGGAACTGTCACCGTGCGGATGATATTTACCCATCGTATCACCGACAATACGCGCACACTTACGGTACGGCTTGTCATAGCGGATGCCAAGTTCATACATATCATAAAGCGTTCTTCGCTGCACCGGTTTTAAACCGTCCCTCACGTCCGGAAGTGCACGCGCGATGATAACGCTCATGGCATAATCAATATAAGATTTCTGCATCAGTTCCGAATACTCGGTGCGGATAATCTGTTCTTCCTGATTCATATCATACTCCATTTCTGTCCGTTTTTCAGGGCATCACAAGTCAGCTGGCACTGCTCACTTCCCGCCCACATGTTACTGTCTGCTCCCTGCCAGTCGTTCCAGTAACACCCACATCTCTATCAGATATCAAGTGCTGCGTCTTTTGCATGTTCATAAATAAACATCTTGCGCGGCGGCACATCATTTCCCATCAAAAGTTCCGTGATATCGGACGCCATACGTCCATCTTCGATCTCGATGCGTTTTAAGATCCTCGTTTCCGGGTTCAAGGTCGTCTCCCAGAGCTGCTCCGCATCCATCTCACCGAGACCTTTATATCGCTGCAGAGTAAAATTGCTCTTATGGTTCCTGCGGTAACGTTCCAATGCCGCATCGTCGTAAAGGTACTCTTCCTCGCCCTTAGACGGGATGGCTTTGTATAACGGCGGCATTGCCACATAGACATGTCCCTCATAGATCAATTCCGGCATGAAACGATAAAACAGTGTCAGAAGCAGTGTGGAAATATGTGCTCCATCGACGTCGGCATCTGCCATGATGATGATCTTGTCATAGCGCAGTTTGGTAATGTCAAAATCATTGCCGTATCCTTCGGAAAAACCACATCCAAATGCATTGATCATCGTCTTGATCTCTGCATTTGCAAGCACCTTGTCAATACTTGCTTTCTCAACATTTAAAATCTTACCACGGATCGGCAGGATTGCCTGAAAATTACGGTCACGCGCCGTCTTTGCAGAACCTCCCGCGGAATCTCCCTCGACGATAAATATCTCACAGATCGACGCGTCCCTGCTCTCACAGTTGGCAAGCTTTCCGTTGGAATCAAAAGAGAATTTCTGTTTTGTCAGAAGATTCGTCTTCGCGCGCTCCTCGGTCTTGCGGATCTTTGCCGCTTTCTCCGCGCAGGAGATCACGGTCTTTAATACCTCTAAATTTTTGTCAAAATAAAGCTGTATCTCATCCCCGGTCACTTTTGCCGTGACACGCGCTGCATCCTGATTGTCCAGTTTCGTCTTGGTCTGTCCCTCAAAACGTGGATCCGGGTGTTTGATGGAAACGATCGCCGTCATACCATTACGGACATCCGCTCCCGTAAAATTAGAATCCTTTTCCTTTAAAATGCCAAGTTCTCTCGCATAGGAATTGATGACTGTGGTAAACACCGTCTTAAATCCCGTGATATGCGTACCACCCTCCGCATTAAAAATATTGTTGCAGAATCCTAAAATATTCTCATGGAACTCATTGGTATACTGGAATGCTGCCTCAACCGTGATTCCGTCCTGCTCGCCCTTAAAATACACCACATCGTGAAGCACCTCGTTCTTTTTGTTCAGATCCTTGACAAAACCAATGATACCCTCTTCCTCATGATATACAATATGTTCCACTTCCGGTCCACGTTTATCCTCATAAATAATCGTCAGTGCCGGGTTCAAGTATGCCGTCTCATGCATACGGCTTTTTACTTCGTCCTCTTTGAATCTGGTCTTTTCAAAAATCTCAGGATCCGGAAGAAAATTGACCTTCGTACCGGTTTTTTTCGTTTTTCCAATGGTCGGAAGAAGCCCGTTTTCCAGTTCCACCACCGGAATACCACGCTCATAACCATCGTGATGAATGTAACCATCCCTGCTGATCCATACATCCATATGTGTCGACAATGCATTTACAACAGACGAACCTACTCCATGCAGTCCTCCACTGGTCTTATAAGCGGAATCATCAAACTTTCCTCCTGCATGAAGCGTCGTATAAACAATACGCGCAGCTGAAACTCCCTTTGCATGCATGCCGACCGGAACGCCTCGTCCGTTATCCTCAACGGTACAGGAACCATCCGCTTCTAATGTTACACAGATCGTATCGCAGGCTCCCGCAAGATGTTCATCCACTGCATTGTCCACAATCTCGTAGATCAGGTGATTCAATCCTTTGCGCGAAACACTTCCGATATACATTCCCGGTCTTTTTCTTACCGCCTCAAGCCCTTCGAGAACGGAAATACTGCTCTCGTCATAGCCGCCTGTCTTTGCCATTTCTTTTTTCCCTTTCCTGCTAAATCTATTACTTTTTATAATGAATTTCTATTTCTGATCCGTATCCTGACGTCTCGCATACTGCATATGCGAAATAACCATCAGCGCAAGTTTAAATGTCATCGCATCGTCAAATTTACGGATATCAAGCCCGATGATCTTTTCCAAACGCTCCAGACGGTACACCAGGGTATTTCTGTGCACATAAAGCTGTCTGGCAGTCTCTGAAATGTTCAGATTGTTTTCAAAAAACTTCTGAATCGTCGTCGTTGTCTCTTCATTAAAAATATCCGGGATCTCATCCCCAAACACCTCATGAATAAACATCTCACAGAGACTCATCGGAAGCTGGTAGATCAGACGCCCGATACCAAGATAACGATATGCGATCGTCTCTTTTTCCGCATAGAAAATCTTTCCAACCTCAAGCGCCATCTTTGCCTCCTGATAGGATTTTGCAATATCCGGCAGATTATTCACCTGATTGCCGTAGCCGACCCTCACGCGCACCATTGCCTCGGTATGCATATTGTCCACAATCATATCGGCCAATTTCTGTAATTCATCTTCATTCTTCACGTCGCGAACATCCTTGATCAGGACGATGCTCTGCTCGTCCACTTCTGTCACATAATCACGCATCTTGGTTGCAAAGAGATTTTTCACAAGCTCCACTGCGGTGGAATCTTTCTTATCTTCTAAATCGATCACATAAACCACACGCTCCGCCTGCTCGATATGAAGTTTCTGTGCCTTATTGTACATATCTACGACCAACATATTTCCAAGCAGAATATTCTGCATGAAATTGTTGCGGTCGAACTGCTCCATGTAGGCAGCCGCAAGGTTTCTGATCTGGCAGACTGCAAGGCGTCCCACCATATAAGCATCCTCTGCCTGTGATTTGGTCAGCAGAATATATTCTATCTCTCCATCAGCGATCACCTTAAAAAAATGATATCCTGAGAGCATCTGGCTCTCAGCCATGGAATCTGCAAAAGATGTGATTGCACCTTCTAAATCTCCCTCCGGCTCAAATGTTGCTGCAACCGGCTTTCCTTTTTCCGTGTAAAGTGCAAGATCAATTCTCGATATATCCTTTATCTCATCAAGTGCTGTCTGTATTTTATGGTTTGAAATCATAATCTATTTCCTTTCCGATATCTCCCCTTCGTCTAGTTCCACCCATCATCCGATCTATAATTTCATCCTTACTGACGAACAAAAACTGGGTACATCACTGTACCCAGTTTTATTTTAAATGATGTTCTGTTTAATTTTACCGAATTAGTTGGTAATTGTCAATTCTGTTTCTTTGTCGAAAACATGAATCTTCTCAGGATCAATAGCAAGTTTGATGTGATCTCCCATACGTGCTGTTGTTCTGGAATCAACTTTTGCAGTCATGCTTGTGCCTGCTACTTTGAAGTATAATAATACCTCAGAACCTAATAACTCGTATCCTGTTACATCAGCCTCGAATGCGCAATCTTGGTGTGCTTCGATCTCAATCTCGGAATCTCCAATATCCTCTGGTCTGATACCCATAACAACTGTCTTTCCGTTGCATCCTGCATCTGCAAGTTTCTTTGCTTTTGCTGGTGGTAATACGATTGTTGTGTTATCGAATGTAAGAGAAACTTTGTCTCCCTCAACTTTACATTTTGTATCGATGAAGTTCATCTGCGGAGAACCAATGAATCCTGCAACGAATAAGTTGTTCGGCTCATTGTATAATTTCTGCGGAGAATCAACCTGCATGATAACACCATCTTTTAATACAACGATTCTGGTACCAAGTGTCATAGCCTCGGTCTGATCATGTGTTACATAGATGATAGTTGCTTTTAATCTGTTATGTAAAGAAGCGATCTCAGAACGCATCTGTACACGAAGTTTTGCATCCAGGTTGGATAACGGCTCATCCATAAGGAATACCTTAGGATTACGAACGATGGCACGTCCCATAGCAACACGCTGTCTCTGTCCACCGGATAAAGCCTTTGGTTTACGGTCTAATAATTTCTCAAGGTCAAGAATCTTAGCTGCTTCTTCAACTTTTCTCTTGATTTCATCCTTAGGAACTTTTCTTAATTTTAATCCGAATGCCATGTTATCGAAAACGGTCATATGAGGATACAGAGCGTAGTTCTGGAATACCATTGCGATATCTCTGTCTTTTGGCTCAACATCGTTCATGAGCTTTCCGTCGATATAGAACTCACCAGAGGAAATCTCCTCAAGTCCGGCGATCATACGAAGTGTAGTAGATTTACCACATCCGGATGGTCCTACGAAAATGATGAACTCCTGATCTTCTACTTCAAGGTTGAAATCCTTAACAGCCTCAAAACCGTTTGGATAAACTTTGCAAATGTTTTTTAATGATAAACTTGCCATTGGTCTAAATACCTCCTGATATTTGTGTTTCGTTATTTGATAACTATACTATACAAAAAAGATGCAAAAAGCGCCATATGTCTCCTACACAAAGAATTTTTGTTTTTCTTGTAGGATGTCACAGTGCTCTGTGCATCTTTTTCCTTTTTTCGTCAAACTGACGGCTTTTTTATCAAAAACTGTACAGATTGACGGATACAGATGTTCTTCTTTTTTATAAAAAGCTTATTTTAAGATCAGGCATAATCATTTTTTACGGATTCGGTGAAGCTGCGGCCTTAATACAAGTTCCGGAATTACGATTCCCTCCCGCTGCTTTAGCACATATTCCACTGCCTCTGCCACTTCTTCCGGGGTGAGATAAGATGCTTTTTCTTCTCCAACTGTAAAATCCGCATTCCGGTACAGATTTGTTTCAGTCATATCCGGGTATATCGCAGTCACTTTAACCCCATATTTTCTTGCCTCTTCAAATAAACTTGCAGAAAATGCTGCAAGTCCTGCCTTAGTTGCAGCATAAGCACATCCATGCGGACTTGGCTGTTTTGCCGTAACAGACGATATATTGATGATATAACCGTTATTTTTCTTCAGTGTCCGTAAAAGCTGCTGTGTAAGGATCAATGGTACTTCTAAGTTCACGCGGACCATTTCCTGTATCTTCTTTGGATTCAGTTCTTCATGAAGTCCATAGTAAGCTGCCCCTGCATTATTGACAAGGATTTTTACTGTGTGTTCCGATGTGATCTGTTTTACGATGGCACACAGTTTGTCCGTGTCAGTCAGATCACAGATGATTGGATGGAATACACCCACATTTTGTTCTGTTTCCACTTTTGAATCAAACCTGCGCCCGATACCAAATACATCATATCCCAGCGCACATAATTTTTCACTGACAGCGCGTCCGATACCGGATGAAGCGCCTGTTACAATAGCTGTCTGTATCATACTATTCCTTTCTCACAACTCCCACCGGAAAATCTTATCTTCCGGCACATATTGCAGAAGTTTACCGGTCAGATAGTGTTCCATCTGTTCTGTCAGCTCTTTTCCATAATGATACACACCGCTATCATTCTGAAATGGAAACTGTACCACCGCAGAATAAGGTTCGCTTTTTCTCATTTTTTTCAAATAATCCTGTGATACACGGAAAGAACCGACACTGACATCAAAGATCTGATCCATCGGTACTTCTTTTGCAACAAGTTTTATCATTTCATCATACTCCTGCTGCCAGTCTGGACAGTATATCATCGGATCAAAACACAGACGCACCGGAAAGCCTTTCTGAACCGCCCCTGTTACACAGGAAATACGCTGTTTTAACGATGGCGTATTATGCTCATACTGTTCTGTAACACGCTGTGGTGATAATGTAAACGCATAAATAATATTTTCATCCGGAATAAGGCTTTCAAAAGATTTTTCATTCGCTGATTTCGTGCGGATTTCAATTTTAAGCGGATTCGGTGATCTTTTGTTTTCTTCCAGTACAAAATGTTCCCATTCCCTGACGTAACCGGTCACGGAATCGAACGCTAAAAGATCCGTATCATAGGACACACACAGATATACCGGATGCTCTGACAGCATCTGATGTAGTTCTTTAAAAATATCTTCTATGTTAACAAAAATTACAATATTAGCCGAAGGGTACATTCCTTTTAAGTAGCAGTATTCACAATCGTAAATACAGTTCATCATGCAGGAAGTATAATAAAACCAGGTATTTCCAAAATTCTGGCACACCGGGGCGCCCTGATAGATCAGACTGCCTGTCTTTTTCGCCAGGATCAGGTTCTGCGCATGGTGCTGTTCCTCATAATCCTGTCTGCGTCTGCAGAATATATCTTTATAATGTCTGATATATACAACTTCTGCATTTTCAAACCGTGTGAGGATCTTCTTTACCCGCGGATGATCTGCTATTTCTTCTTCCACATAAATATGAGAAAAAAACGGATTATAATAATTTTCGTCCAAGCTCTTCAAAACAGCGTTTCCCCTCTCTTTTATCCCTGCAGGGCAATTTCCCGCTCTGATACATTTCGCTGATAACCCCCTGATAGTCAATCCCCGCAAGTGAAGCATATTTTAACTGCTGTTCCACCGAAGCACGCATCACTGCCGAGCAGTGCATATCGGTGCTTAACCGCTGCGCAAATTCTGATACTTCGCTGGCTTTTTTTTCATACTGTGATCTTTTCATTTCGCCAATCTTTACCAGTTCATCCAGATAATGACTGATTTTTGCAACTACACCTTCAACACTTTGTCTTAGCACTTCTGCTGACATATTCTGTACATTTCCATCATCTGTCACAATTTTCAGGAATGACATCTGATGCGGTCCAAAAAAATATGCCCCGGACTGATACACGGCTGATGCTTCCATATCATACAAAAAACTGTCTGATACGCTGTTTTTTGCAGATTTTTCATATTTTTTTATGAATTTCATCCTGTCTTTGACGCAGTAAGCCACTGCTCCTGTTATAATCTCTGCTTCTGTAAAAGGATGTCTGTACAAAATATCCGGATAAAACGTTCGTCCCGTCACATGTTCTGTAATCTTTTTACACAGATATATCTTTTTTTTAGATTGATATCCACTATCATCGGGTACATATACTCCATGTTCTCCACAGGATATCCACGCACAGGTTCCGATATTTACCAGAAAATCCTCCGGTTGTGGAGTTCTCTTTGTGAAGATTCGCATTACCGCAGCTGCTGCCGCATTCATTCCACATCCTGTTACTGTGAGCAGAATATTTTCTTCCTCATCAAAAAAGACAGGGAAACAAGTTTCATCTGTCTTTTTTTTCAGTCCATATTCACGAATCAATGGTTCTGCCTCATGGTACAAGGCACAAAATATATATATCATCTTTTACGCTCTTCCGGTACTGCCGATACCACCACGATTTTCATTGCCTAATGTATCCGTCTCTTCAAAATGAATAACCGGCTGGTGTTTCTGGATACGGAACTGGCAGATGCGGTCATTGACATTGATCTCTGTATCACGCATTGCAAGTGCCGGCATCATCCACACATCATCATCTCCGCAATAACTTTCATCCACGACACCCATATGATTCGTCTGAATGATTCCAAAATTCTTATAGGTAGAACTTCTCGGTACGATGACCGCCTCATATCCTGCCGGAAGCTGCATGGATACTCCAAGTTTTATCAGCTTAAATTCGCCTTTTTTTAATACAACATGCTCTGCTGACCGAAGATCGATCCAGTCACTTTTTCCGTCAATATAAGTAAGTTTTTCTATCTCATCTGAATGATATTTAATCCTGATTGTCTGCTGTTCCATTTTTACTCCTGTCTATTCTGCCCACTCTAAACTGCTGTGTTCTTCCCTGCGGTCACGCAGCATCAGCTCGCGCACTGCATCTTTTGCCGTTTTATCGTCAAACAGAACATGATTGATCTCCTCAATGATCGGCATATCTACTTCGTATTTTCTTGCAAGCGCAATGGCTGCTTTCGCAGAGTAAACACCCTCAACAACCATCTTTACTTCATCCATCGCCTGCTTCATCGTGTAACCCTGTCCCATCAGCATACCGGCTTTACGGTTTCTTGAATGTTTACTCTCACAGGTTACAATCAGATCACCGATGCCGGTAAGTCCGTTTAACGTCTCAGCATTTGCCCCCATCTTAATTGCAAGTCTGCTGATTTCAAAAATACCGCGTGTGATCAAAGCTGCCTTGGTATTGTCTCCATATCCAAGTCCATCTGCCATTCCTGCTGCAAGCGCGATCACATTTTTCAAAGATCCGCCAAGCTCCATTCCAAGGACATCCGGGCTTGTGTATACACGGAATACTTCGTTCATAAAGATATCCTGCACACCCTCAGCCACAGATTTTTTTCTTGCACCGGCAACTACCGTGGTAGGGAGTCCGATTCCGACCTCCTCAGCATGGCTTGGTCCACACATTACTGCTACATCTGCGGCAGGAATCTCCTGCTCTACAATATCAGAAAGTGTCATAAGCGTGTCTTCCTCAATCCCTTTTGCCACACAGACGATCACCTGTCCCTTTTTCACGAAAGGAGTCATAGATTTCGCTGTGCTTCTTGTAAAAACAGAAGGTACTGCAAGGATCAGATAATCTTTTCCTTCGATCGCTTCTTTTAAATCTGTTGTAAACGTAATATCTTCCGGCAATTTTACTCCCGGAAGTTTATCCACATGCTCATGTTTTTCACGGAGCATCTGTATCTCCTGCTCCACGATTGACCAGACTGTCACATCATTGCCATTTGTATGTAATACCAGAGAAAGTGCTGTACCCCAGCTTCCTGCACCAATAACCGCTGTCTTTGACATGCCGATTCCTCCTAATTTTTTTTCATTCCAAATTTGTTTTCTGTTCCAGTAAGCAGACGCTTAATATTGGCTTTGTGTCTCCATAATGCCATCGCTGTAAAACATGCGCTGACTATGTAAAACTCCGGCAGATATACAGCATCCACATGCAGATATCCCATATGTCCAAAAATAAGCACCTGGATCAGATAACTTGTAACCACAAGAATCGAACCTAACGATACATATCTTGTAATTGCGATCGATCCGATAAAAAGGATCAGACAGATTGGTGCTGCAAGCGGGCATACGGCAAGTATCATACCGGATGTGCACGCGATTCCCTTTCCGCCCTTAAACTTCAGATAAAACGGAAAGTTATGTCCTAAAACTGCTCCAAATCCTGCATAAAGTTCTAATATTTTGACCGCATCCGGATATTTTCCAATAAAAATGAACCGGATCAAGAGCACAGCAAAAATAGCTTTGAACAGATCTCCCAGAAACGTGATAAGACCCGCTTTCCAGCCTAACACACGAAGCGTATTCGTCGTTCCGGCATTGCCGCTTCCCTGTGTCCGAATATCAACGCCATGCTTTTCTCCATAAATATATCCTGTCTGGAATAATCCAAAACAATACCCCACTGCCACTGCTATGATTCTTGCCCCAAGCATTACTGTTCTTCCTTCCTCTCACGAATGATAAATTTTAACGCTGTTCCACGGAATCCAAACGTATCACGGATACGGTTTTCTAAATAACGTGTATAGGAAAAATGCATCAGTTCTTTGTCATTGACAAAAATAACAAACGTAGGCGGTTTTACTGCAACCTGTGTGGTATAGTAGATCTTTAAACGTTTTCCCTTGTCTGAAGGCGGCTGCTGCATTGCCACTGCCTCTGCAACAATTTCATTTAATACACCGGTTGCTATACGCATGCTGTTATTCTCGATGACAAGATCGATCATATCAAACAGTTTATTTAAACGCTGTCCTGATTTTGCAGAGATAAATAAGATCTCCGCATATGGCATAAAACTTAAGATCTGACGGATCTTCTCTGTGTGGCGGTAGATCGTCTTATCGTCTTTTTCAATGGCATCCCATTTATTGACTGCAATGATAATGCCTTTTCCTCTTTCATGGGCAATACCTGCGATCTTCGCATCCTGCTCTGTCACACCCTCAGTCGCATCGATCACAATGATGCATACATCAGCACGTTCCACTGCAGTCACTGCACGGATGATACTGTATCGCTCTATTTCTTCTTTAATCTTATTCTTGCGTCTGAGTCCTGCCGTGTCAATAAACACATATTCTTTTCCATTGTAACGGATATCCGTATCGATCGCATCACGTGTCGTTCCTGCGATATCGGATACGATCACACGATCCTCCTGTGCAAGTTTATTGATCAGGGATGACTTTCCTACATTCGGTTTTCCGATGATTGCAACTTTCGGTCTCTCATCCTCAGCCTCGTCCTTATTATATTCCGGGAAATTTTTAACCACCTCATCAAGCATATCTCCAAGACCTAACATGGAGGATGCTGAGATTGGATATGGATCCCCGATACCCAGATTATAAAACTCATACACATCCGGCATGAATTTTTCAAAGCTGTCCACTTTATTGACAACTAAAACGACCGGCTTTCCCGAACGGCGCAGCATATCTGCCACCTTGGCATCTGAATCCTGAAGCCCCTGTCTTACATCTGTCAGGAAGATGATCACATCCGCAGTTGCGATTGCAATCTCTGCCTGCTCACGCATCTGGGATAAAATAATATCTTTACTGTCCGGCTCAATACCACCGGTATCGATCATGGTAAAATGATAATCCAGCCAGGTCACATCTGCATAAATCCTGTCTCTGGTCACTCCCGGCGTATCTTTTACGATGGAAATCCGCTCGCCTGCAAGCACGTTAAACAACGTTGATTTTCCAACATTCGGGCGACCTACGATTGCCACTACAGGTTTACTCATAATTTTCTGTACTCCTTTTATCTTCAAATCTCATACACTCATGAGCGGTTAAAACCATGCTCTGAACATTATTTTGATTTTACAATATCCTGTGGTTCTTGTAAAGATATTTTCCTCATCGGACTTTTCAGCATGACCCATTCACTTATTCTGCCACACCTGTATTTTTCTGAATCTCCTCAAGCTCATTATAATTGTACAGATGCCAGGTATCATTTATCACACCCATCTTTTTTAACACTCTTATCGTATTCACACACTTTGGGCCAACCTGAATATAACAGCTGCCGGATGCATCACCAACCATAACATTATTATTTCTCATATTCCTGTAATCCATATAATTATAATAATAATCCCATGTCTGGTAACCATTCCCTTTTCCATAATAGGAAAGTGAAAGCGAATTGGTATAGATGCTTTCCTGTTCATCTTTATAAACCGCAGGAAGCTGATAAGCATCAAAATTGCCCTCTTTTACATCCTGTTCAATGGCTTCTTTGAGAATGTTGCTCTCGTCCCTTGAAAACGTATATACATCAGACTCACCCCTGCCATTATAAACAGTCAGATAACCGGAATAATAATCATTTTCCTTATATCCATCGCCCAGAACCTGTTTCATCAGATTATCCTGATCTGCCTCTAAAGCAGCCAGCTTATATGCAACGGATTTTTTATCTTTTAATGCCGTATCGGTAACAGAAACCGGATATCTCCGCTCAAACATAGAGCCATCCTTCATATAATAACGGAATGTTGTATAATAATAATTTTTTTCTTTTTTATATACAGATAAATATTCATCCTTACTGTCAACGCACTGTTGTTGTAACTTCAATATCTCAGGTATCTGTTCTTTTGAAATGTAGATCGGATAATCCATATTCACAAATGCCGCCTCAATCTCAGATGCATCCGGAATACGGCGCTCAATGCCAAATACATCGATACGGAAACATCCTAACAGGATCAGGACTGCTGCTGCAAAGCCAACCCATTCCATAATTCTTTTTTTGCACAATACCCGAAAACTTTTCTGCAGAACCATTTCCGCTGCCAGAAAACAGATACTGCCAAAAACAAGCATAAGAATGAAAAGACAGATAAACTCATTCATTTTAATATACTCTAATAACAATGCCGATACTGCAAGTGCGATCAGTCCGCCGCCACATATACCGGACAACCAGCGGAATACCGGTTTTAGAATGGAAATGCTGACCACATCTCCCGCCGTCTCAACCTTATGTCTTTTATATAAAACATATGCAAGAACCGTAATCACAACTGCAGCCACCGCATAAGCCGCTACAATTTTCCCACCACTGATCGTAACACCGACTGCCTGTACATAATCTTTATCATACTCTATGCCCATCGACAGATTATGGAACAGATAGTCAAGCGGAGATAAAATACTCGACGGATTATATGACCATGTATCTGATACCCCATAACAGATCAGACTTGAAATATTCTGTATCATCTTTGTACCGCCGATCCACAGATAATTGACCGCAAGGTAATAAAATGGCATGGCAAAAATATTTCCGGTGAGCATGGCAACAAATACTGCAAGCGAATATGCAAAAAATGATACTCCTGCGATATCTATAAACCAGTAAAATATATATTGTATACAGTTAATCTGATTCGCCAGACATACTAACACGCCTGCAATAAAAGCGATCAGCTCCGGGACAAACAGAAACACAAATCCTGACACATAATTTGTGATATAAAGTTCCCGTCTGTCCACCGGCAATGAATGTATCATATTTGCATTGCGTGGATTATATAAATAGGAAAATACTGCAAGTGCAGCCACCGCTGCCGCAACAAAAACAGGTATCACCGATCCCGCATCTGACAGCATGGAACCAACAACATAGTACTGTTTATGTTCAAACGGCATATTTCCAATATAATTATTTTCAACATTCGCATAAATCAATCCGATGCTGACCGGCACCACCATGATCAGATAGCAAAGATATACCACCCAGATCGGCCAGTAATGTGTAAGATTCTTTCGAAATATCGTCATATTAAAAGAGGATGTCTTTGACTTCATAATCAGCACCTCCCATCTCGTAAATAAAGATTTCTTCCAATGTCAGTGGAAGCACATCCACGATCAGCGGATTTGTTTCGGCCAGTGCTCTTTTGGCATCTTCCGGATTTCCCTTTACGATCAATGTATATACACGTCCTGTATTAGACATATGAAGGACTTCAAATTCTTCCGGTAGTTTCGGCACACCGCTCTGACATGCGACCTGGATCTTTGACACATTTCCCTGCAGATCACTTAAGGAACGTTCGATCATGATTTTTCCCTGATGCATGATACCAACATGGTCACAGACATCCTCCAGCTCTCTTAAATTGTGGGATGATACCAGTACTGTCATCTGATTTTCTGCAACTTCTGACATGATAATGCTCCAGATCTGTCTGCGCATGACCGGATCAAGTCCGTCCACAGGTTCATCTAAGATCATAAACTCCGGTTTTGCACAGATTGCAAGCCAAAAAGCAACCTGTTTCTGCATTCCTTTCGACAGTCGTCTGATACTTCTTTTTACGTCGATATTCGGGAAAAACTCCTGCATACGGTAAAAAAGTTTTTCATCAAATGCAGGATAAATTCCCTGATAAAAACGTTTCATTTCCATCGTGTCTGCCTGCATAAAATAAAATATTTCATCCGGAATATAGGAAAATTTTGCTTTTACTTTTTTATTTTCATATACAGGTTCTCCTGCAATTAAAACTTCACCCGCATCCGGTTTATATACCCCTGTAATATGGCGGATCAATGTTGATTTACCCGCTCCGTTTGGTCCGACCAGTCCGTATATCGCACCTTTTTCCACATGCATATCCACACCTTTCAATGCACGAAATCCCTCAAAGGACTTTTCCAAATGACTTACCTGTATCATTGGTCCACCTTCCCTTCTGCCAGATTATCCATACGTTCGACCAATTCCTTTTCCTTTACAGACAAAAAAAATAGTTCTTCCACAATCTCATCAAATTCCGTCAATAACTCTTTCGCTCTCGCATCATATACTTCTTTTCGTTCTGCAACAAAAGTTCCTTTTCCAGCGACCGTATAGATATAACCTTCACTTTCCAGATCCCGATAGGCTTTCTGTATCGTGTTCGGGTTAATGGCAAGCTTTGCCGCAAGTTCCCGGACTGATGGCAGTTTTTCATCTGCAGAAAGAGAATTTGATATTACAAGTTTTCTGAGTCCATCCTTGATCTGTTCATAGATCGGTTTGGAATCACGATAATTTAACTGTATCAATCAGATACCCCCTGTCCGTACTAACCGTACTATTTTCTATCATACGGTCACTATAACACGGGGCATCTGCTGATACAATAAAGATAATCCTATGATATTATGAAGATATTATGAAGATTTTATGAAGCCTGCAGCCTGTTATCCTAAAAAAATACAACCTTTTGTCATCTGTGCCTGACTAACCCAGATATGCACGCAGTAACTCAAATGTGTTTTTCACACCATCCTTATGGCTTCTCTCATATCCATGGGATGCGTATACACCCGCACCGATCAGACCATGGCGCACATCATAGCCTGCTGTCAGTGCCACATCTGCATCTGAGCCATAGTATGGGTAAACATCCACGGCAAAATCAATATCGTTGTCTTTCGCTGCTTTGATCAGTCCTGTAACAACATCATAATTGTAAGGTCCCCTGCTGTCTTTTGCACAGATAGATACCTGTGTTTCCCTGCAGGAGAGTCCATCTCCCACACAGCCCATATCCACGGAGATCACTTCTGTCACACCCTCCGGGATAGATGCTGCACCGCCATGTCCGACTTCCTCATAGACTGTGATATGCTGGTATATCATGCGCTCTGTCGTGATATTTTCTTCTTTTAAATATTTTGCATATCCAAGTAAAATACCGACGCTTAATTTGTCATCCAGAAAACGGCTCTTGATATAACCTGTCTTTGTGACCGTAGTGCGCGGATCAAAGCATACAAAATCACCTGCCATGATACCTAATTTCTCTGTTTCTTCTTTAGACGCTGTTTTCTCGTCAAGCACGATCTCCATCTCATCCCAGCTTCGTTTGGTATCACTGTAATCCCCGTTCACATGGACAGAAGCGTTAGAAAGCTGGCAGGTTCCCTCAAAAATACCGGCAAATCTGCTTGCCACACGACAGTTTTCTGCCTCCGCATTGTTTGCATTCATGCCACCGATCGGAGATACCTTTAGTCTTCCGTTTGACTTGATCTCTGTTACGATCGCACCGAGTGTATCAATATGTGCCTCTAACATCACTGCATTGTCTTTCTCTTTACCTCCTAATGCGACAAGAACGCCGCCTTTTACGGTAAGTTCCGGCTCATATCCTAACGCACGGTATTCGTCTAAGACAAAATCTGCCACCTCTTTGGTGTAGCCTGACGGACTGTCGATCGCAAGGATCTTTTTTGTTTCTTCCACGATATAATCAACGTAATTTTTCTTTTCCATTTTTAATCTCCATTTCTGCGCTGTCCTCCAGCGCATCTTAAGTTTGTGCGCCAGCACAAATCTTACGTGTGAAAAATATATTTTTCACACTAATCTCCATTCTTTTCCTTCAGATAAATAAATCCTCCAAGATTTCCCCTTTTTCCATGGCTGGCACGGTGGGAAAATAACAGATCCGGATTACAGCAGGTACAGATATTTGTAACTGCAATCTTTTCCTTTAAAACACCTGCCTCTGTCAGGACGATCTCATTCGCCTTCCAAAGATCAAGCTGATACTTGCCATTTTTCTTATCCAGAAGGATTTCATCCGTATGACCGGGGAATGCTTCCTTAAAAGCATCTGCAACATCCTCACTGACCTCATAGCAATCCTGACATATAGACGGACCGATGGCACAGACTAAATCTTCTGCCTCAGTGCCAAATTCACGCTTCATTGCTGTGATCGTGGCTGCCCCCATTCTTCCAACGGTTCCCTTCCAGCCGGAATGGCTCATTCCGATTGCCCGGTGCACCGTATCCACAAAATATAACGGCACACAGTCCGCATAAAAAGTTGAGAGCACAAGTCCCGGCTCATCTGTGATCAGACCATCGATATCCTTATAATCTCTCTCTTTTACAATACCTTTTCCGGCATCCTCAGCCGTCACTCTTTTTATATTTGTCGTGTGTGTCTGGTCTGTAAAAACAAACTTTGAAATATCTGTTTTCATCGCACCGGCAAGTCTTTTAAAATTTTCCCGTACAGCCGCTTCCTCGTCTCCGCGCGTAAAACTTAAATTCAGGGATTCATAAATTCCTTTACTTACACCACCACATCTTGTGGTAAAACAGTGCTCTACGATTCCGGTCTGCTCAAGCAGAGGATATTTAAGGAGCGGTAGTCCTGCCCCCGCTCCACTTTCACACCATACTTCTTCTAATACAACGTCATTATTTTTCTTTTTAAAACTCACACTGTCATCCTTCCCATTCTAAAGATATCCCTGATACTCAAATGCATTCTTTATGAGTTCCACCTCATCACCAGATACAGCTGCAACATCAAAGCGGCACGGCGTATCCATTCCACAGCCATGTGTCAGCAGATAATAGGATGCGACCTTGCTGATCGTGCGCTGTTTTTTTGGTGTTACTGCCTCTGCCGGACGTCCACACCTGTTGTTCCTACGATATTTCACTTCAATAAACACAAGGTATCCCTGATCTTTTGCAATGATGTCGATTTCTCCCATGCGACAGCGAAAATTATACTGCAGGATCTCATATCCTTTTGTTTGTAAATATTCTCCCGCTGTTTTCTCATATGCAGCCCCCACTGCACGTTTATTTACTTTCTCCGTAGTTTATCCCCCATTGTTCCGCTATTTTATTTTACATTTTCTATCCTGTAAAAACAAGACCTGATCACAGTAATCCTGCCCTGCTTAATTTTGCTTTCATTTTATCCATATCATCTACAAACACCAGAATTTCTGCCACAACATCATAAAGTTCCGGCGGTATCGTATCACCGATCTGAAGTTTTGAGAGAGTTTCTGCCAATTTATTATCCTGATAAAACGGCACATCATTTTCTTTCGCTTTTTCAATGATACGCTCTGCAACTTCTCCTTTTCCCGCTGCTAATATCTTCGGTGCCGCATCACCCGGCTCATATGCTACCGCCACTGCAGTTTTCTGTTTTTTCCCCTGTTCTTTATTTTTTCCATCAAACCACATAACTAACTGCCTCCTGCGCTGCTTATGCACGTACATCAAACGAATATCTGTGAACCGTCCCCATCTGTGGCATATCTTTCTGCAGAAAATCTTCTACAAATTCAACCTTTTTTTCTTCTTTTGACATCGTAATGCTGCAATGATACCCTTTCTGTGCCAGTCTCTTTTCTAACACCGGAAGATGCTTTTCGATCAGATCATAGGACGTATCATCAGCAATATAAAAATTTGTCTTTACATTTTTGTCCTTCATGCGGATAGAAACATCCGTGGAACCTAAATTATCAAGATCTAAATGCAAAAAAGCGGTCAGTTCTGCTTCCGGATCATTCAGATTCTTTTTATTGGTGTACACATACAAATCCCCGGATGCATTCTGTCCCGACAATTTTAGTGGAAGCTGTACATAAGTATACACCTGATTGATCTGATTCATAAATTCCACATTGCTGCGGATGTCTGCTGCCGTCTGTACAAAAGAGTTCTGTGTGACTCCTGCAGCTTTCATTACATTTTCCATCTGTTTCATCTGGTGATCTAAACGTTCATAAAGTTCACTGACCTTAGATGTTTCTTTTAACTGTTCCGGTTCAAGCAGCCACTGTTTTTGGGCACGGTTCTTTAAGATCGCAGCAAATTCCTTACTTCCGAACAGTTTGGTCATTCCTACAAATCCATACTCCCGGTTCTGTCCTAACGCATCCCGGAGTGTATTTAAAAAATCTTCTGCCGTCATGGACTGTTTTAAATTTACTTCCGGTTCTGTCACTGTCTGCGCTAATTCTAATGTCTTCTTCCCCGCATCCTCTCCTGACATTGTATCCACAAACACATCTTCCTCTGCATTCATCTCAAAAAGATCTGTATTGCCGGTCAGCGTCGGGATATTCTGCAGTAAACGTTTTAAATGATCCAGACCATTCTGATCTAAGATCTGCTCTAACGTGTCCGTCTGCATCTGCGTATTTTTTAATGATGCATTTTCTGCTCCTGACTCTGCAGTTCCCATTGAAAGCAGATCTTTTGCAGTCTGCTGCATCTGCGCTTCTCCAGCTGCTGTTTGATTCTGAATCTGATCTGCAGCGGTCTCTGTATTTATGTTGCCACCGGCATTTACTGTTGCGCCTGCTTGTATATTTCCATCTGCATTTATGGCTGTGCCTGCCTGTAGATTTCCATCTGCATTTATAGCTGTGCCTGCCTGTAGATTGCCGTCTGCATTTATGGCTGTGCCTGCCTGTATGTTTTCTCCGGCATTTATGGCTGCTCCTGTCTGATCCTGCTGTAATCCATCCGCAGCCTGTGTGAAACTTTCTCCCTCTCCGTTTAAAATATCTAATACTTTCCCATATAATTCAAAGGACTGCTGCTCTCCTAAATCCGCATCTCCTAAAAGACGTCCGAGCTGATTCATTGCAAGATCCATTTCATCTACGATCGCATGCTGGTCAGCCATATAATTTTCAAACTGTGATGCCATCTCTGTACTGACCGGAAGCCCGATCTTTGTCATCAGAACCGCTGTATTTACATTGACATTTGGATTGCTTCCTATAACTCTTCCCATATCAAGAATACTCTGTTTACTGATCGACATCTGTTCTTTCATCATGGAATCCACCATCGTGATATTCCGCTCTGTCGCCGGAACTCCTGCGGCAGTCAGAGCATTTAACAGGATCGGATTATTGATATTGCCTGCCTGAACATAAGGACGAAGTGCGATCGTTGTCCCATCATTGGAACGAACCTGAAAAAACATAGACTCACCCGGCTGAATGGATACTTTTCCATCGAGTCTTGCTGTTATAGTCTGTCCGTTTCCGAGTGCCAGAATAACTTTGCCATTTTTGACACTGTTAACCGTTCCTTCAAACGTGCTGCCCGGCTCTAGTTCCTGCATGGATGACACAAGTTTCTGTGTTCCCTGTGCACTCATAAGTTCCTCTGTTCCGTTTTTGACATTCTGACTGTACTGCCCCAACATATCTCTGATCTGCATAACAAACCTCATTCCCATGTGCGAAAAATATATTTTCACACTACACCCGATTTCAAACGTTTACTCTATAAAATTATGGATAAAACTCCTGCGGTGGATCGGGGATGCGCCGTATTTCTTTAATGCCGCAATATGCTCCGCCGAACCATATCCTTTGTTTGACGCAAAACCATACTCCGGAAGGATCTGGTCATATTCAACCATCAGTCTGTCCCTCGTCACCTTTGCGATAATACTCGCTGCACCGATGGAAATACTCTTTGCATCTCCTTTTATGATCGGTACCTGCGGAATTGTAACTTCCGGTATCGTCACCGCATCATTTAATAATATATCGGGTGAAGGATTTAATTTACTTATAGCTTCACGCATTGCTTCATAAGTTGCCTGTAAAATATTAATCTCATCGATCCTTTGCGGCGGCACCATACCGATCCCTGTTGCGACCGCCTTCTCCATGATCTCATCATAAAGTTCCTCACGTTTTGCCGCTGTAAGTTTTTTAGAATCATTGATATATAGTATATCGCAGTCTTTTGGCAGGATCACCGCACCGGCAACGACCGGACCGGCAAGAGGTCCTCTTCCTACCTCATCTATTCCGCAGATATATGCATACTCACTGTATTTTCGCTCATATTCCTGCAGATTCCAGATTCTTTTTCGCTCTTCCTCTAATTTTTGCAGGCGCTTTTTTGCCTGCTCCACAAGTTTTTTAACGCCGCTTCTCTCATCCGGCTCATAAGAAGCAATAAAAGAAGGCAGCATTGCTTCCGTTGCCGCCTTTAATTCATCTTTGATCTGTCCTATTTTTCGTTCTTCCATCTCTGACACTTCCATTTCTGCTGTCTGTATTTTGTACAATAGCTCACATATTTTACGGGTATCCCTGTGTCAGGAACCATGTTTTAGAAAACCGATTTCTGAAAACGGATAAATACGAAGCCATGCACGTCCTATGATCCTGTTTTTCGCGATCAGTCCGACTTCTTCCATACGGCTGTCCATGCTGTTATTCCGGTTATCCCCAAGCACAAAATATTCATCCGCTCCGAGATCTATCCCATCTTTTGCCAGTCCCGGATCACGCATCACTTCTTTTCCGTAAGACTCCATCAGCTTTTCGCCATTGATGTAAATAAATCCATCCTCATCGATCTGTACGTTTTCCCCCGGAAGTCCAATGATCCGCTTGATAAAATATCTGCCGTCTTCCTGTGGAAAAACAATAATATCAAACCTGTCCGGATCATGAAAACGATAGGACAGCTTATCTACGATAAGATTATCCCCATCGGAAAGCGTCGGCTGCATGGAAACACCATTTACAACTGTACGCTGTCCCACAAAGTGAATGATCAGAAACGTGATTCCTGCCACAAGTGCAAAATACAGGATCAGTTCTAACACTGCCCTGATATCCGTCTGTCTCACCCGGCACTGTCCTCCTGCATTTTCGGACGTTCCAGTGTGATCTGTCCTAATTTTCCACTCCGGAATTCATCGATCAGAAGTGCTGCTGCTTTACTGTAGTCTAATTCGTTGCCTTTTGAGATGCACTTTCTGTTTTCTGCGATCTGTCCTAAAATTACCGGTGGTTCTGCATCCTCCTCCACACCATAACGTTCATGAAGTACGGACGGATAATCACTTAACAGTATTTTTATCAGCTCTAACGACAGCTCATCAATATTTAATATTTCATCTTTGATTGCACCGATGAGTGCTAAATAAAGTCCGACTCTCTGATCTTCGAATTTAGGCCAGAGAATCCCCGGTGTATCTAACAGTTCCACGTTTTTGTTGAGTCTGATCCACTGTTTTCCCTTTGTAACACCCGGTTTATTTCCAGTCTTTGCACACGCCTTTCCGGCATAAGAATTGATAAATGTCGATTTACCGACATTAGGAATACCAACAACCATCGCACGTACCGGACGGTTTTTGATTCCTCTTTTCCGGTCACGCTCGATTTTCTCCCTGCAGGCTTCCATCACAACATTTGTAACATCCTTCATCCCTGCCTTGCTTCTTGCATCTAAGCAGACCACAAAATAACCTTTTTCACGGAAAAAATCCGACCACTCGCGGTTTCTTCTCGTATCTGACAGATCTGATTTGTTCATCAGGATCAGTCTTGCCTTATTTTTTCCAAGTTCATCTATATCCGGGTTACGGCTTGCGAGCGGTATTCTTGCATCCACCAGCTCAATAACCAGATCGATCAGTTTTATATCTTCCTGCATCTGACGTTTTGCTTTTGTCATATGCCCTGGATACCATTGAAATTGCATATTTTCCTCCATTTCTCTGCATGAAATCTTATATTCTTATTTTTATAGAAATCCAAGTTCCGAGAACGGCGCGATCCGAAACCAGGCTTTTCCTATGATATAGTCTTTTTTTATATTTCCAATATTTGCATAACGGCTGTCCTCACTGTTATTACGGTTATCTCCCAGAACAAAATATTCATCCGGTCCAAGTGTGATCTCATCCGCCGCAAGTCCTGCATCTTCAATAGATGCAACATCCGTTTCCTCATCAAATGCTTTTCCGTTGACGTATACCGTTCCATTTTTAACCTGTACGGTATCTCCCGGAACACCTATGACACGCTTTACATAGTAATGGGATTTTTCATTTCCATTTGGAAGAAATACGATTATATCATTTGTTTTCGGATCTGTCACTTTATAAACAAAACGGTTTACTAAAATCTGGTCTCCGCCATTTAATGTCTTAGACATTGACTGTCCTACAACACTTGTCCGGAGTCCGATAAAATAAACAAAGGTAAATGCAATAAGTAATGTGAGTGCTATTTCTACTGTCCATGACAAAACTTCTTTTACTACTGTAAAATTGATCTTTTTCTTTCGTTTTCCAAAGTTTAAACCACTTTTTCTTCGTCTTACCACGTCTGTTTTCCTTTCCCCAAAATGTACTTCTATACTTTATCACAAAATGCCACACTTCGTAAACCTTATCCGTGGATAAAATCCCGTTACAGAACAAAGAGTCGCTTGCGACTCTTTCGCACTCGAGCGATGCTGTTTACAGCTAACTTCTTCTCCGCGAGATGCGCATCCCGCCCGGAGAGCTTTTTGATTCTTAGGACGTAATTTCCTATGAATTAAAAAGCTGCCCCGCTGTGTTTCCACCTGCAGGGCAGTCTTTTTATATTTTACTTGAATTTTACTTGAATTTTTCTCTCTGTTCTTCTAAAAACTCCGGTGTATCAAAATAGTCGATCTTCATCGCATGTTTTACTTCGGCAAGCGTTTTTTCTGCCTCAGCTTTTGCAGTCTCACTGCCTTTCTTTAAGATATCATACACATCATCGATACGGTTTTCGTATTCTTTTCTGCGTGCACGGATCGGAGAAAGCTCTTCCTGCATGACATTATTTAAGAACTTCTTCACTTTGACATCGCCAAGACCACCGCGTGTATAATGATCTTTTAACTCCTGTAAACAGGAATATTCCGGAAGATATTCTGCAAAATGTCCATCATTGCAGAACGCATCCAGATAAGTAAATACTGTATTGCCCTCAAGATTACCCGGATCTTCAATGCGGATATGATTCGGATCAGTATACATGGACATGATCTTTTTCTTTACGTCAGCTTCCGGCTCGGAGAGATAAATACAGTTGCCGAGTGATTTACTCATCTTTGCCTTTCCATCAATACCCGGAAGTCTTAAACATGCCTTGTTTTCCGGCAGTAAGATCTGCGGATCTGTCAGTGTCTCACCGTATACGGCATTAAATTTGTGTACGATCTCCTTTGTCTGCTCAAGCATCGGCATCTGATCTTCGCCAACCGGAACTGTCGTTGCATGGAATGCAGTGATATCAGCAGCCTGACTGATCGGATAACAGAAAAATCCAACCGGAATGCTTGTCTCAAAGTTACGCATTTGAATCTCTGATTTTACGGTCGGATTGCGCTGCAGTCTCGATACCGTAACAAGGTTCATATAATAAAATGTCAGCTCTGTCAGCTCTGTCACATAAGACTGGATAAAGATATTCGACTTCGCCGGATCAATTCCTACAGAAAGATAATCGAGTGCTACTTCCATGATATTGCTGCGCACTTTTGCAGGATTATCTGCATTATCTGTAAGTGCCTGTGCATCTGCGATCATAATAAAGATCTTGTCATATTCTCCGGAATTCTGAAGTTCAACTCTTCGCTTTAAAGAGCCTACATAATGTCCCACATGTAATTTGCCCGTCGGGCGGTCACCTGTTAAAATAATTTTCTGTGCCATAATTTTTCCCCTGTCAAACATATTTCTATATCCATTATACACGTTTTGTTTCCGTGATTCAATTTTTTCTTTTACATATAGGCAATCTTTTCTTTTATTCCCCTAAAACCTGACGAATCCGAAAGTGAGCATCTTTCGGATTCACCGGTTTTAACAGAAATCCATCGGCACCTAACTGTTCTGCGAGTTCCTGATCTTCTTTCATATCACTCATGGTAAGTACGATCACAGGTATATTTTTAAAGATTTCGGATCTTTGTCTTTTCCTCAGCACCTCAAATCCATCCATTCCCGGCATCACAATATCCAAAAGAACGACATCGATCTTTCCTTCGCTGTTCTCTACCAGATCAAGACATTCCTGCCCGCATGATGCTTCTGCCACATCATAGATATCTTTTAAATTTTCTTTTAAAATTACTCTCTGAAGTTTTGAATCATCCGTAATCAATACTGTATATTTCACAATGTCACCCTATACATCTTTTCTACTGTATTTTCTTTTATTCTGCCATAGAATGCGCTGTGATTCAACTGTCCTTTTTCCCCACTAAAACCAGTATTTTTATATGGAATAATCAAAAGACTGTCCGACTGCTTTTTCTTCTTTCGTCAGGACAGAATCTGCCCTGCTCTCATAAATGACATTATCTATCTTTTTGAGCAATTCTTCCCAGGAGGAAGCGGAAACCGTCACTTTGTCCGCATCTGATGACTTTTCCTTCGAATTCGTCTTATCGGCAGAATCCATTTTCTTATTTTTATCTGCCCTGTCTGCTTTTCTCTCTTCCGCGCGTTTTTCCTGTGTTTTTTTCTGCGCTTTCTTTTTTTCTTCTGCTGCAGCCTCCTTTTTATCAGCGATACGCTCTTTCTGTGCCGCAAGAGATTTATCGACAACTGCAAAAAATGATGCATTTCCGTTGTCATCAAAGGTCATCCCAAAAGAACTGACAGAATCTGCTTTCGATCCTAAACTGTCTTTCATCTGGCTTAACTGGGATGTTGCATTACTTAAAATTCCCTCATATTTTGCGCGATACTCCTCATCCTCTGCCATCTTCTCAATCTTGTCTGAATCGATCAGGACAATAAGTTCTTTCGAGCTCTGGTACATCCCCTTTTTACTCTCGGCTTCCTCCTTCTGCTCCGGTGAAACAAGGATAAAATCCATATTGGAATATTTTGCTTTTAACTGTTCATAATATTTTTTTGCTTTATCACTCAGAACCGGATCTCCGATCGTTCTTCCACTTACCCTGCTTTTCTTTGCCGTCTTATCCATCTCTTTTGTGCCATCGGTCTTTTTGTTATTATCCGTTTTCCTGTTGTATTCTGTGCGGTAAGAATAGTCCGCTGCATAAGAATTTAATGCACTGTTGTTACTGATCTCACTCATAATAATCCCCTTTCTTCCGTGAAAAATCTGACTTTTGCCTTCTAATTCCATTTATGGGTTTTTCTCGTTTCTATTATGGTTATCGGCTCATTTACAGATAAATTTATACGAATACTGACTTGACTTTTTGCTAAGAGCAGATACACTTTATATCAGCCAAAACATTATTTATTATAGAAGGAAGTGTTTTAAATGACACAGAATCGGATCATCAAAAATCATATGGATATTCCCTGGCATCAGTTCACAGGAAATGATAAAGAACTGCCGATCACCCAGGCAGGTCTTACCGAAAAAGCATCCGTGATCGGGCGTACCGGTCTGATGATGCTCTCCTGTGGTACAGGTGCATGGCGGGTACGCAGTTCTATGAATACGCTTGCCTCTCTGCTCGGCATCACCTGTACCGCAGACATTGGTTTAATGTCGATCGAATATACCTGTTTTGACGGAAACGATTGTTTTTCACAGTCTCTCTGTCTGACAAACACCGGTGTCAACACTTCAAAATTAAACAGGTTAGAACGTTTCGTCAATGACTTTGCAGGTGAATGCTGCACAATGTCAGGGGAGCAGATTCATGCTTATTTAGACCAGATCGAACAGATCCATGGTCTTTATTTGCCCTTTGCACTTGGATGTGCTGCTGCTTTTGCATGCAGCGCGTTTACATTTTTGTTAGGCGGCGGACCTGTTGAAATGCTCTGTGCTTTCTTCGGCGCAGGCATCGGAAATTATCTCCGGTGCAAACTCACAAAGCATCATTTTACACTGTTTTTGTGCATCGCTGCTTCCGTCTCAGGTGCCTGTCTGGTTTATGCCGGACTTTTAAAAATCGCAGAGCTTCTGTGGGGGATTTCCATTCAGCATGAAGCAGGCTATATCTGTGCAATGCTTTTTATCATCCCAGGCTTTCCATTTATCACAAGCGGTATCGACCTTGCAAAACTGGATATGCGTTCCGGTTTGGAACGTCTTGCTTATGCGCTGATCATTATTGCCGTCGCCACAATGTTTGCATGGATGGTAGCACTTTTACTGCATTTACAGCCGGTAGATTTTCTTCCGTTAAATCTTAATCTGCCTGAAAAAATTGTATTCCGTCTGCTCGCAAGTTTCTGTGGCGTATTTGGATTTTCCGTCATGTTCAACAGTCCGGCAAAGCTTGCCGCATCTGCCGCGATCATTGGTGCTATTGCAAACACTTTCCGTCTGGAACTTGTAGATCTTTTCGGAATGCCTTCTGCAGCCGCTGCTTTTTTAGGTGCACTGACCGCCGGACTTCTTGCATCGCTCTTAAAAAATCATGTCGGTTATCCAAGAATCGCGATCACTGTTCCATCCATTGTCATTATGGTGCCTGGATTGTATCTGTACCGCGCGATCTATAATCTTGGCATTATGTCACTGGATGTGTCAGCTTCCTGGTTTGCCTCTGCGATCCTTATCATTGTATGCCTGCCACTTGGACTGATCTTTGCAAGAATACTGACAGATAAAATGTTCCGGTACTGCAACTGATTATTTCTCAAAATACTTCCAACTGAATTTTGTTGAGACAAATGCTGGTTTGTTGAGACATGCGTCGCCCATCCAAATGGTGTTTCGTAGGCTTGTGAGTGGCGTCTTGCGCAAAGCCGGAGTAATTTTGGTTCCGTTGTACGAAAATAAGAAAAGTCTAGGTATGCCTGAATTAGATTTTCTCGGAGTGACGTGAACGGCAACAACGAGTCATCCATGACTCGATGCCGCCTTGTTCTGCCATCCGTGGCAGAACATCACTGTGTGTAGACAGGCATACCAAGATTTTCTAATTTTCTCCCAAAGTCACAAAATTAGCTTCGGCTTTGCGCAAGATGCCAGTATTCAGGTTGTGAACACCATTTGGGTGGGCGGTTCATCTCAAAATGGGGGCGCGGGTGTGAATTTTTGATATTCGCACGAATGGAAATATGCTTAAAATCCTAATGTGCTGTATCATTAATATTCAGCCTAATGACTTCCCAGAATTTCCATCTACTGCATTGTATTACATGAATTATTTCGTAAATTGCCAGATTAATAACGCAGAATATTTTTTCAAATGTGTATGGCAATAAATATGGGCATAGTGGTATATATCGAGGTTTTTGCCAGTGTTGTCAAACAAATAATAAACCATTGAATATAGTTATTTGGAAATCTTTTTTTAATCAGATTCAGACACAAAACACTAATAATTTACGCACCCCCAAGGTTGTAAAATGAGTTCCCCGGCGAAGGGTGGTTCACAACCTTGCGGCTGGCAAATCGCATCAAGCCGAGACCTGTTTTGTGACTTTGGGAGAAAATTAGGCAATCTTAGTCTGCCTGTCCGTAACACAGTGTTGTGCTGCCACGGACGGCAGCACAAGTCTTAATGCCCCCGGACGGGGCGTTTAAGACGCACACGTCACTCCGAGAAACATTAAATCAGGCTGACTTAGACCTGCCTTATTTTCGTACAACGGAACAAAACAGTCCCGGCTTGATGCAATTTGCCAATCGTAACCCCCCCCGGAACCACCCTACACAGGGAAACTCATGTCACCCACAAACCAGCATTTGGCGAATAACATATTCTATAGAAAAAAGACTGACAGATGCAGATTCACCTACCGAATCCTTTCTGTCAGCCTTTTCTTTTTTACTCTTTCAGCAAATATGCATCTCTCTTTGCCCCGGTGGAAACAAGATAAATGGAATGTCCGATCAGCTCTTCGATCCTTTCAATATACTTCTTTGCATTTTCCGGAAGATCATTCCAGTTCTGGCAGGATGAAATGTCACAATTCCATCCGTCTAACATCTCAATCTCCGGCATTGCATCATCAAGCAGGATATTGGTTGGAAAATCCGTGATGAACTTTCCGTTTACACGGTATCCAGTGATAACAGGGATCTTTTCAAAGCTGCTTAATACATCGAGCTTTGTCAATGCAATGTCCCCTGCATTCTGGCATTGTAATCCATATCGGCTCGCAACTGCATCAAATGGTCCGACCCTTCTCGGACGTCCGGTTGCTGCCCCAAATTCATTTCCTGCTTTTCTTAATTTTTCATTCCATTCTTCGCCTGCTGCCTTTTCTGCCACAAACGGTCCTTCACCGACACAGGTTGAGTATGCTTTCATGACTCCCACAACCCGATCCGGCTGTCTCTTTGGAATGCCTGCACCAATCGTCGCATAGGCTGCGATAGTACTGGAGCTGGATGTGTATGGATAAATTCCGTAATCAATGTCACGCAATGCGCCAAGCTGTGCCTCGAAGAGGATGTCTTTTCCTTCTGCAGCTGCCTTTTCCAAAAGTGCCCCCGTATCGATAATATATGGTTTTAAAAATTCTGCCTGTCCCCGGCACCAGTCCATGACTTCTTCTACCGAGAGCGTTTTCTGACCATATACCTTTTCAAGGATCAGGTTTTTACTCTCCACGATCATTGCGATCCGTTTTTTGATCACTTCCGAATCCAGATATAAAAGGTCTCCCATCCGAAGCGTTTTCTTCATATATTTATCGCCATAGGCATAGGCGATTCCTCTTTTTGTGGAGCCAAATGCCTCCCCAGTCTTAGAGAGTCTCTCCTCCTCTAAAACGTCCTGTCTGACATGGAATGGCATGCAGACGGTTGCTTTTTCCGATATCTTTAAATTTTCCGGACTGATTTTTACATTCATGTAACGCATCATCTCGATCTCATGTCTTAAGTGATCCGGATCAATGACCATTCCGTTTCCAAGTACACAGACAACCTCCGGATGCAGAATACCGGACGGCAGCAGATTCAAAACAAATTTACCTTTATCTGTCACTACGGTATGTCCTGCATTGTTTCCTCCCTGATAACGAACCACATAATCGGCGTGATCACTTAATAAATCTACGACACGTCCTTTTCCTTCATCGCCCCAGTTAATACCAGTTACTGCTGTTAACATAAATATTCACACTCCTTTTATACTTGTGCATGTACAATCTTATCTACTGTATCAATACTCTTTTCCAACCGTTCCGAAAAACGGTGGATCGGTAAAAATACGCCCAGTTCATCAAACCTCTGACCTTCATCTTCCAAAGAATCCTGTCCGTAATAAACAAAGGAACGCGGCAGGTCCTTTTGCAGTTTCATCATGATATCCCACACTGCTGCATAAGCCTGTGCTTCCGTCCTCTGCTGTTTTACCGTATCCGGCAGTTCATAGACAAGCAAAAGACCGATGTGCTCACCCATCTTATATTCCATCACATCCATCGTATCCGCATCATAGCTGTGACGCTTGCGGTATCCGTATGCAAGATACATCTTTACACCTTTCTCTTTCCGGAATACCTTTTTAAACCGGTTATAATCTTTTTCACTCACATGGATCTCCTTTGTCTGGATCAGATTTCCATCCTCGTCCGTGAGCAGATACGGATTGACCTGTCCGTCCGCATTAAAGCGGAACGGTGCCAAAAATGAGTTGCGCAGTAAGTCAAACATGCTGTTTTTACAGACTGCCATCAAAAATGCTGTCAGATCCCGGTTTTTATAGGCATCAAACAATGCCTTAGCAAACTGTTCCGGTGGAAGATATCCTCCCACCAGTTCAAGATCCGAATCAATTTCTCCATAAAAAGTCTGCATCAGACGCTCACAGGCTTCCGGATCTTTCAAGATTTTATCAAACAACAGATCTGCTTTTTCTTCTCTTGGAAATATTGTCTCCATCCTTTTTCCCTCCATTATCTAATCTTTTCTAAGAACATCAGCAGAAAACTGATCAACAGAAGTCCACCGGATATCCAGATCACATGAAACCCGTACCTCACAGACAGATTTCCTCCGATTCCCGCACCAACCGCAAAGAATAAAATGATTCCAAAATAGTAAAGTGCCTGTCTGATCTGTTCCGGTCTTTTTTCCCTGAGATACAGTGAAAACGCTGCCGTCCCACTCCGCAGATTTCCGATGCACATTGTGCTCGCGTAGGAATATCCGCCGACTTTCCGGAATGTCTGCACCTGCATGGCACAGGAAAAAGAAACTAACACGGTTGCTGCCATATTAAGATTCTCTGGAAGAAATCCCACAAACACCAGGATTGCCATCTCACAGAGTAATACTGACTGTCTCCAGTGCAGCTTTCTCGCATACTTAAAACTTCCCTGTATCCTCTCTGCCACAAACACACCGACTGCAAATGCGAGCAATGGGAACAGATAACGCAATCCCTCACTCCACTCTCCCATCATAAAATGCTGACTCATGAGTACCACGTTTCCGGTCTGTGCATTCGAGAACACGCCATCTCTCGTAAAATATGTGTACGCATCCTGAAATCCACCGGACAGTGCCAGAAACACACTCGTGATAAACGCCTCCGACATCTGCACTTTGGTACTCCTTGGCTCATTTTGATTCAAAGCCAATGTTCTCACCTCTTATTCCTTTTTTCTCATTGATTTCTCACATCGTCTGTATTATAGTATCCCTGTTATCAGATGCAAAAAGTATTATTGATATATCTGTCATATAATTTTTATATGGAAAAATAAAAATCACAGGAGACAAACATCGCATGATCACTTACGACTATTACCGTATTTTCTACTATGTTGTACAATATAAAAGTTTTACCAGAGCTGCCGAGGCACTGCACAATAACCAGCCAAATATCACAAGGTGCATGAATAACCTGGAAGCAGAATTACACTGTACGCTTTTTTTACGTTCCAACAAGGGTATCACACTGACTCCCGAAGGGAAAAGATTATATGAACATGTTGCGATCGCCTATGAGCAGCTTTCGCTTGGGGAAGATGAGATCCGTCAGAACATGGAACTCGAAAATGGACTGGTTTCCATCGGAGCCAGCGAAAATGCGTTACGCCTGCGGCTGCTTCCGGTGTTAGAACGTTTTCATGAACAATATCCTCATGTACGCATCCGTATTTTCAATCACTCCACACCACAGGCAATTTTAGCATTAGAGAGCAAAGTTGTCGATTTTGCAGCCGTCACCTCACCGCTCGCCATCCAAAAGCCACTGCACAAAACGCACCTTGCCTCCTACCGTGAAATTCTGATTGGGGGAACAAAATATAAAGAATTGGCTTCGCAGATCCGAAGCTTAAACGATCTTTCCGGGATACCATTCATAGGGCTTGCCGACGGCACCGGATCAAGAGAATTGTATCACCGTTATTTTTTAAGTCACGGTCTGATGTTCGCACCGGATATGGAGGCTGCTACCACCGACCAGATCCTGCCGATGATCACACACAACCTCGGTATCGGTTTTTATCCGGAAGAGCTCGCTGCGGAAGCGATCGCACGCGGCAATGCCTACGCGATCCGCCTTGTGGAGCCTATCCCGGAACGTGAAATATGTTTAGTCACAAACAGCAGCACCCAGATAAGTGCTGCTGTCCGCAAAGTGATTTCTTTTCTTTCTGTCTGATTTTATGCAGAACGTATATCCCGCACCTCTCCCGGAACTATTACCGGTCTTCCCTGAAATATGCCTCTCCAAGGCTTGCCGGCGGCTGGTTTTCCAGTTTATTCCGTTTACTTGTGATAACAAGCACAATGATCGTTACTACATAAGGAAGCATTTTGCAAAGTTCCTGTGTTGCACGTGTCAGTCCCGGCAGATAAATATATAAAATATAAAGTCCGCCAAAAAGGAATGATCCCCAGATCGCATGATCCGGATTCCAGAGTGCTAAGATAACAAGTGCGATCGCTAACCATCCGCGGTCACCGAAACCGTTGTTTGACCAGGTTCCTCCTAGATATTCCATGACAAAATAAAGTCCGCCAAGACCTGCTATTGCTGCCCCTGTCACGGTTGCAATATATTTATATTTCGATACATTGATACCTGCAGCATCTGCGGTTGCCGGGCTCTCTCCGACTGCACGTAAGTTTAATCCGCGTCTGGTCTTTTTCAGAAAATAAGTCATGCATACCGCAAGGATCACGGACAAATAGGTCAGAAATCCATAGGAAAATAATAAATCTCCGATAAATGGAATCGCAGATAATCCCGGAATCTTTGCACGGAACGCTGCCGCAGTTGTCTGTACGGAAATCTGTCCGACACCTCCTGCAAGTTTTGAGATAGATCCACCAAAGAAGTTACCAAAACCTACACCAAATGTTGTAAGCGCAAGACCGACAACATTCTGGTTTGCACGCAGTGTGATCGTTAAAAAACTATAGATCAGTCCGCCTAACGCAGCTACGATCAGTGTTGCAAAAAAGGCGATCAAAAGACCAATAAATCCATTTGGATTTTCATTGCCATTCTCATAGAAAAAAGCACCCATCAGACCGGCAATACCACCCATGTACATGATACCCGGTATTCCAAGATTTAAGTTACCGGACTTTTCTGTCACGATCTCTCCGGTCGCACCGAATAATATCGCAACGCCCTGTCCGATTGCTTTTTGTATAAATGTCATAAGCAGATTCATTTATTTTCCCTCCTTATGGTTCTTTTTCCATTCCAGTCTGTAATTAATAAAAAACTCACATCCGATCAGGAAAAACAGCAAAATACCTGTAATGATATCTGATGCATTCTCATTTAAACCAAACTGGGAAGCGATCTGGATCGATCCCTGCTGCATAAATACTAAAAATGCAGATACTAAGATCATGGCAAATGGATTAAATTTAGACATCCATGCTACGATGATCGCGGTAAATCCACGTCCACCTGCTGTACTTGTAGAAATCGTATGGCTTGCACCGCTGACGATCAGACAGCCGGAAAGACCACAGATTGCACCGGAAATCATCATGGTACGGATGATTACTTTTTTTACATTGATGCCGGCATAACGCGCGGTATTCTGGCTTTCTCCGACAACAGCGATCTCATATCCCTGTTTACTGTATTTCATGTATACATACATACCGAGTGTGATGACAAGAACCACGATCACATTCAGTCCATACATATTTCCAAACACAGATGGGAACCATCCTTTCTGTCCTGCTGCATTGATAATACCGACCGTATTCGAACCAGATGGATTCTCCCAGAATACAATGGCAAATGTTACAAGCTGCATTGCCACATAATTAAGCATCAGCGTAAACAATGTCTCATTTGTGTTAAAATATGCCTTAAACACTGCCGGGATCAATCCCCAGATCAGACCTGCTGTGGCACTTGCAATAAAGATCAGGATCAGAAGAAGCCAGTTTGGCATTGCATCCCCCGCATAGATCATCAGTGCGGCGGTTGCCATACCTCCCATTAAGATCTGTCCCTCAGCTCCGATATTCCAGAACTTCATTTTAAATGCAGGCGTCAGTCCGATCGCAATACATAAAAGTACTAATGTCTCGCGGATCGTCACCCACACACGACGGCTGCTTCCAACCGCACCATCTACGATACCAAGATATACCTGAAGCGGATTCTGTTTTGTGATCGCAACGATCACAAGTCCTGCAACGATCAGCGATAATACAACAGCTATAAGACGGATTCCCCATGCTTTAGCAGTGCTTATCGTATCCCGTTTTATCATACGAACTGCCGGTTCTTTTACTTCTTTACTCATTTGCCTGTTTCTCCTCTCCCGAACCTGTCATCAAAAGTCCGAGTTTTTCTTTTGTGGTACTTCTCGCATCCACAATACCGGAAACTCTTCCGCCATTTAACACAAGTATCCTGTCGCACAGCTCTAAGAGCACATCTAAGTCCTCGCCGACACAGATGACAGCAACTCCCTTTTTCTTCTGGTCATTTAAGAGATTATAGATCGTATAGGAAGAATTGATATCAAGTCCGCGCACCGGATATGCTACCATCAGCACATTCGGATTGCTTGCGATCTCCCGTCCTACCAGAATTTTCTGGACATTTCCACCGGAAAGACGTCTGACCGGAGTTTCAACACCCGGCGTTACGACTTCAAGTTTGTCAACGATCTCCTGTGCCAGTTTCTTCGGTGCCTTACGGTCTGCAAAGAAATGTTTTCCTTCCTTGTAGCTGCGGATCATCATGTTATCAGTCAGATCCATGGAACCGACTAATCCCATTCCGAGACGGTCCTCCGGGACAAACGATAATGCAATACCAAGTTTTTTGATATCCTCCGCTTTCATGTCGGAAATTTTTTCGACCTTTCCTTCCGGGGAATCGTAAAGGATCTCTCCGCTCTCGATCGGCTGTAAACCTGCAACAGATTCAAGAAGCTCTTTCTGTCCGCTTCCGGAAATACCGGCGATTCCAAGGATTTCCCCACTGTATGCAGTAAAAGAAGCCTCTTTTAATACTTTTAATCCTTCCTTGTTCCGGCAGGTAACGCCGCGCATCTCGATTCGTTTTTTTGCATTTTCCGGCTCGGTACGGTTGATATCAAGTGTTACTTTTTCACCGACCATCATCTCGGTCAAAGACTCCACTGTCGCGCCTTTTGTCTCCACGGTATCTATGTATTTTCCTTTTCGAAGCACAGCCACACGATCAGAAAGCTCTAACACTTCGTTTAACTTATGTGTGATGATGATAATGGATTTTCCTGCAGAACGCATGTTACGCAGCACAGCAAACAGCTTTTCCGTCTCCTGCGGTGTCAAAACGGCAGTCGGCTCATCTAAGATCAGAATATCTGCACCACGATACAATACTTTTACGATCTCAACAGTCTGTTTCTGTGAAACGGACATATCGTAGATCTTCTGGGATGGATTTAAATCAAATCCGTAACGGTCAGTCAGTTCCCTGACTTCTTTTTCCACCTGTTTTAAATTCAGCCGTTCTTTTCCCGGCAGTCCTAAAATAATATTCTCGGCGGCTGTCAAAATATTGATCAGCTTGAAATGCTGATGAATCATTCCAATTCCGAGTTCAAAGGAATCTTTCGGAGACCGGATTGTAACGGTTTTTCCATTCACACGGATTTCTCCCTCATCAGGGAAATAAATACCGGAGAGCATGTTCATCAGCGTAGTCTTTCCACTACCATTCTCTCCTAATATAGAAAGGATCTCTCCCTTTCTCACTGTCAGATTTACATTGTCATTTGCGACAACCTCTCCAAAACGTTTGGTGACTCCCAAAAGTTCAATCGCATTTACCGGTTCCACAAACAGTCCTCCTTTAACGTAAACTGCGGAACTGTGATAAAAGGTCTGTCCTTTCACAGTTCCGCTTATTTATGATACAAAAAGCATTCATTCAGACATGCTCTTTTGCATTATGGCAGAATTATATTCTGCTAAAAATCTTAATCAATCATTCTGCACCGCAGATGCTCTTAGTTTGTCACAGAAGTGATACCATCAATAATAATATCAAAAGATGGAGCAGATGCAAGCTCTGACTCATGATAGTATCCGTCAGATACATAATCTGCATATTTTGCATAATCACCGCCCTCTGCGATCAGATCTTCTAAAGAAGAACCATTTACAGTAAATGCGGATGTATCAAATACATGGATAGAACCATCTTTAATTGCATTTTCAACTTCTGTTACTTTTGCATCGGTTCCTTCTGCTGCAACTGCCTCATTGATCGGTGTGATATCAACTGCGCCCTCTGAAAATCCCTGGCACCAGTCAGTTTCGATCGGTGTACCGTCTAATACACACTGTACTGCATGTGTATAATAAACGCCCCAGTTATTTGTCGGAGAAGTAAGTGCTGCATCCGGAGCAACAGTTGTCATGTCAACGTTGTAACCAACACATGGTACTTTCTTATCCTCACAGGTGCTTGGAGCTCCTGTCGTATCTGCATGCTGGCTGATTAAAACGCATCCGTCATCGATCAGTTTTGCTGCAACTTCTGCTTCACCGGACATGTCTGCCCAACTGTTTGTATACTGTACTTCCATGGTTACGGATGGGCACTGGCTCTTTGCTCCTAAATAGAAAGAAGTAAATCCGGAAATAACCTCCGCATATGGGAATGCACCAACATAACCGATCTTTGCTGTATCTTCTGTGATTGTTCCGTCTGCGATCATCTCATTTAATTTCATACCTGCAACAACACCGGAAACATAACGTGCCTCATAGATAGAATCAAAATAGTTGTGCATGTTTGAAAGTCCGGAAGACGCTGCCTGATATCCGGTTGCATGACAGAACTGAACATCCGGGTACTCTGCTGCTGCCTGAAGCAGGTAGCTCTCATGTCCGAAGCTTGTACCAAAAATAATGTTGCATCCTTGATCTGCTAAATCAACTGCTGCATCATAAGCAGACTCATCTTCCGGGATCAGAGTTTTCTCTACGACCTGATCCTCAGATAATCCAAGATTGCTCATCATCTGATCGATACCAGCCATATGTGCTGCTGTATATCCTTCGTTCTCATCACCAATGTACATGACACCTACCTTGATATCCGATGCCGATTTTGCCTCGCCAGTGGCTGCCCCGCTCTCTGTTGCAGCTACAGTACTGTCTGCTGCATTACTATCTGATGCATTGCCTGCTGATGTGTTGTCAGCAGTTCCATTTGAGCCACATCCTGCCAGCATGGAAACGGTAAGTCCCATGGTCAATAATACACTTAATGCTTTTTTCATTTTTTCATCCTCCTGTATCGCTACTAAATAGAAATACATGAGTAAATTTAGCATAGAGAATTTTTTCCGTCAATGCAATTTTCGCCGTATTTCGCTGAAAATTCAATTTTTAACGCAAAATTTTTTCATTTATAAGCGGAGGTTATTTTTATCATTCCACAAACTTATGGTTCCCAGCTTAACGAAACATTTTTATAATCCCTCTGTCATTCAACTGTTTCAGAAATGAAACCAGAAGCGGTACTACAAACAGACCGATGATTCCAAAGAATTTTAAACCGATCAGCATACATGGCAGCATGATCACCGGCGATAACCCCATCTGTTTTCCCACCAGTTTCGGCTCGATCAGATTCCGCACGACTGTTATTACAAGGTAAAGCGCGAACACACCGACTCCGGTAGAGATCCTTCCCGATGCGAAGGCGAGTACCGCCCACGGGATCAGCACTGTACCGGTTCCAAGCACCGGAAGGATATCAAGTACCGCAATAATAAATGCAATGGCAAATGCATTTTTGATTCCAAGCAAAAACAGACCTGCCACAAGTTCCGCAAACGTGATCCCGAAGATCAGACAATAAGAGATAATGCATTTTCCCATCGTCCCTGTCACATAATTTTTTCCATCCCGGAACGCACGCTGGTATTCCGCCGGAATCTGCCGCTTTAAAAATGCTCTGATCTGTGGAAATTCCAGTTCCATAAATACCGTTGCGATCACTGTGATCAGAAGTTTCATAAAAAATCCCGGTATTCCTGCTGCCATCCCGGATACCCCGTCAATAACACCATCTGAAATGCCCGACATCAGCTTGCCTGCATTCTTTATCGTCTGTGCTGACTCCGCACCGACATCCTGCAATCCTTGCGTTTTTTCAGTCTGCCCTACCGGATAAAACACAACTGACAAACGTTCCACCCACTGATAAAAACGCTGCATAACAGGCACAACTGTATCCGAAAAAAAGACAGACAGCTCCCGCGTCAGATCATAGATCAGCCTCACCAGATAACTGCCTGCAAAATAAAGGACGGCTGCCAGAAGTATATAAAAGAAAAGAACCGTTGTAACCGCCACGATTCCTCTTTTGATATGTGTTCTCTCCGTAATGAACTTTACTGCTCCAGCCAATAGCGCCGCCACTGCAAAGGCTGCCAGAAACGGGAAAAGCACAGATCCCGCCGCTTTTAATACTACCCATAAGATCACAAGCCACACTGCTCCAAATGCAAAGCTGATCAGAAATTCCTTCTGACGTCTCAACCGTTCTTCCCTGTTCATCGCCCACCCTTTTCCTTTACTGCTGCCTTATTGATCTTTTATTACTATATCCGTTTTGGATGGGATCTATGCCATGTGTACTTTTAATTTGTATTTTCCTGTGCCGCAAAAATCTTACTGCAGAATGCGTCATATTCGTCATTCGAAACTTCTTTTCCATTCCAGAAATATTTCATTCCAGAATCCGGATCATTTTCATCTATGAGTTCTTCACCAAAGTTCATTTCTGCAGCCAGGTTATCCGCTCCTTCATACTTTTCCATATGATAGGTTTCATATCCTGCATTCATGTCATTGCTGTACATAATCCATACATCTCCATTGTAATAAGTATAGGAAAGTACAATCGCACTGCCGTCTCCTCTGGCAAATTCGTATACCTTATCATCACGGCAATCTAAATATATTCCGCCATAAGGACCACAGATAACCAGTTCATTTTCTCCGTCATTATCAAGATCGACTCTCTCCCCTATCGAATACAACTCCTCTCCCTGTGAATCCTTATTTAGATCAGAAATATTCCATGCAGATGACGGATCTGCGGTATCAACTGCGTCTACTGAACCATCGATAAATGCATCTAATAGTTCTTCTGCGGTCATTTTGTTTTTATAAGCGTTATATACCATATCTGTCTGTACATCATTCTGCGTTGTCTCCTCTGAAATTTCTGTTTTATTACCACAAGCAGTTAATGACATAACAATTAAGATACCTATTAAACCAACAACATTCTTCTTCAAATTTTTTCCCCCTAAAATCAAACTAAAAACTTCTTTTCCGAAAACATTTTATATTCTTCATTTTTTTAGAAGTTTCGTGTAAAAAATACCCACAGCACACCATTTATGGTATTCTGTGGGTATTTTGCTATCTTTTGCTGTGCTATTCATGCCATATGGTAGCCCATATGGCATGCCATATGGAACTCTTTTTATTCTTCTAATTTTAAGATATAAATACAGTTTGGCTTATCAACCTTGACCGGCGCACCGTTCTGCAGAGAGAAACCTTTCTCATAATTGATCGTATAAGATACGATATCATTGGATGTATTATTTACAGTAAGATAATGTTTCTCATCCGGATAAATTGCAAGCATTTTCGGATAATCACTGTCTACTTTAGTGCGGAATGCCTGTGTCAGCATACCTGTTGCAGGATCGATCTCATATGCAACCACTGTGTTCACACCGGCATTGGAAACAAAGAGATATTTTCCGCTCTTAGTGATCTCCATACCGGATGCGGCACAGATATCTTCCTCTTTCTTTCCCTGTGTTGTGATCGTCTGGATCTTATCAAACTGTGGCTGTTCATTTTCAACGGAGTATTTGTACACTTCGATCTCATGTGTCAGTTCATACAGGATATAAGCATATTTTCCATCTCTGGAAAAACGGATCATTCTCGGCGCAGACTCAAGCGGTCCACGAATGATATCCACCAGTTTTAATTTACCATAAGTATAATCCACACGATAGATCTTAACCTGATCTAATCCGTTATCAACTGCACACAAAAACTTCTGATCCGGTGTCAGTTTTACACAGTCAACGTGCGGTGTATTGGTACGCCTGTCACTGCCGCGTGCCATTCCTTTATGGAAAATACCATCTGCAATCGTTCCAATGCTGCCATCTTTCTCCAGATGCATCATTGTCACACGTCCGTCATGATGTCCGCCTACAAACAGATAACGTTTTTCATCATCTACTTCCACATAGCATCCTCTCATACCGCCGATCCACTGCTTGTTTACAGCCTCAAGATCTCCATCCGGAAGCACTTTAAATGCTTCTACACCTTCATCTGCGATCGAATAAAGGAACTTTCTGTCCTTTGATACAACAAGATCCGACGGGTTATTGATCGGCACTACTTTACGTTCTTTCATGCTGCCATTTGCCACATCCACATCATAAATATGGATTCCGACACTGTTTTCATGCGTATAGGTTCCCACATATGCCACATATTTTTCCATACATTTATCCTCCTTATGCCTTTTGCAGGAGCAATGCCCAGCAAGCCGGGCACGCTTTTCCTCCCTACTCTTTTCTTCGTAAAATATCATACTTCTCGAGCGGATGTCCCAGATCAATATACAAAACCTGTTTTGGATGCGGTGCTGATTCCATATCCACTCCATCCTCATCCATGATCCGTTTCACTGTCACCGTCAGATTTTCACCATCCGGCTTCATAATCTCGATCTCTTCACCGACCGAAAACTTATTGCGCTGTTCGATCCGGTAAAGCCCATCTTCGTTCTGCTCCCCAACAATTCCTAAATATGTGTATTCTTTTAAATAAGTGTTATTGTCGTAGATCTGCGCCTCGTCGGAAGGCTTTCCAAAGAAAAATCCGGTCGTAAACTGGCGGTAAGTACAGTTGGATATCTGATCTAAATACCATGGCAGATTCTTTTTGTAAAGCTCCGGTGACTCTTTGTAATCATCGATTGCCTTGCGGTAGGTTCTTGCCACAGTCGCAACATATAGTGCTGTTTTCATTCTACCCTCAATTTTAAAACTGTCAATACCCGCTTCCATTAATTCCGGTATGTGTTCGATCATGCAGAGATCCTTGGAGTTAAATATATAAGTGCCACGTTCATTCTCATAAACCGGCATATATTCATTCGGTCTTGTCTCCTCAACGATGGAATATTTCCAGCGGCATGGATGTGTGCATGCCCCCTGATTGGCATCACGTCCGGTAAAATAATTGGATAAAAGACATCTTCCGGAATAGGAAATGCACATCGCACCGTGAATAAATGTCTCGATTTCAAGATCGTCCGGTATATTTGCACGAAGTTCTTTTATTTCATTTAACGAAAGTTCACGCGCCGATACCACACGTTTTGCACCGAGTCTATACCAGAAACGGTATGTTTCATAGTTGGTATTGTTCGCCTGCGTACTGACATGACGTTCAATATCCGGGCATACTTCCTTTGCGATCATAAATATGCCGGGATCTGCGATGATAAGTGCGTCCGGTTTTTCCTCTTTTGGAAAAGAATCCAGTTCTTTGAAATACTCCCTTACACCCTCTAAATCATCATTATGTGCAAGAATATTTGCAGTCACATATACTTTTACCTCATGTTCATGTGCAAAACGGATTCCCTCTCTCATTTCCTCCATGGAAAAATTCTTGGCTTTTGCACGGAGTCCAAAAGCCTCGCCACCGATGTACACGGCATCCGCACCATAGATTACTGCAATTTTTAACACCTCAAGGCTGCTTGCCGGTATCAAAAGCTCCGGTCTTCTCATAACTTACCTGTCCTTTCGCATCTTTTCGATGCACCCTTTCTATTTCTTCCATGTGCTCACAGTCACTCCATCACCGATCGGCAACACTGCCGTGACAAGGCGTTCATCATGCGTCAGTTCATACAGATATTCACGCATTCTCTTATGGATCGTGCGGTTTCTCCTCGTGACTGCAAAACGGGATTCTATGATATCTCCATCCTGCAGCACATTATCCGAAACCAATGTTCCTTCGGAGCCAAGCAGTCTTAAAATATCCGGCATAAAATGAATATACTGACCCTTAGCAGCATCCATAAAAATAAAATCGTAGGTTTCCGTCAATGTCGGAAGAATCTGCGCAGCATCTCCCTCCAGCAGTGTAATCTGTTTTTCTTTTCCCGCACGGATAAAGTTCTCTTTTGCGATCGGGATTCTCTTTTCATAATTCTCGATCGTTGTGATCTCACATGGCACCGGATCATATTCTGCCATCAAGATGGCAGAATATCCGACTGCAGTTCCCACTTCGAGAATCCGCATCGGACATTTCATTGCAAGCAGCAGTTTTAAAAACTGCTGCATCTCTTTCCGTATGATCGGCACATAACTATCCAGTGCTTCCTTTTCTATCTGATCTAAAATACTGGTATTCCCTGTATCAAGTGAATTGATATAAGTGACCAGACGTTCATCTACTATCACTCGTCTGCTCCTGCCTGTTCATTTTCATCTGTGTTCTGGTTTTCTTCACCGGCACCATCTGTCTTAGTTCCATCCGAAGATGACTGTCCAGCTGAACCAGAATCTGTTTCATACTCTGTATTTTCTGTATTTTCTGTACTCTCAGTGCTCTCCTCAGCCTCTGCCGCCATGACTGCCATCATATCTTTTGCCGTCATGGATGTATTTAATGTATAGGTTCCTGCCTTTAACTTACCGTGATATGCTGACATACGAAGCTGTACATAAAACAGATTTGCATCGCGGATCAGCCCCTCTTTTTTTAACAGCTTTCCAATCTGATATTCTGACAGATCATCCGTTACATCTACGGACACATCTGTACCGGGTTCTTCTTCCACCGGTCCTTCCGTAAAGACACGATAACCGAAATCATAACAAAAACTTCCAAGTTTTATCAGACCGATCACGACAAGCAGCATGACCAGAATAGAAAAACTGATACTGACAAATTTTAATACCAGTTTATTCAGCTTCATATGAAATCCTCCAGACTATTCCTCAAATCCAACCTCAAAATCCAATTCTTCTATCAGCGTCCAGTTAATCTTCTGTACTACACGGCAAATGGCATTTTCTGCCGCAAGGTATTCTGCAACAAGCGGATTTTTCCGGAACTCACGGTATTCCTGTTCCATCTTATCCGTTGCATCATAAAGATCCACATTGCCATCACTGTTCTGCAGCAGATAATTTTTCTGACGGAATGCATGGATCTGCTCCTCTAACTGCGGCTGATTGTGCACTCTGTTTTTGATATCCTGATATCTGATATATTCCTCGCTGAATTTGACTGCCTCGACTAATTCCTGCATGGCTTCATCCATTCTGCTCATGATACATCTGTCCTTCCTACACTTCCATAATAATCGGCATGATCATAGGTCTGCGCTTTGTCTCTTTCCATACAAAATCACCTAAGGAATCCTTGATCTCATTTTTGATCTTGCCCCAGTCGGTAATTCCTCTGTCCATACAATACTGCATCTTATCCTCAAGCAGATGCTTTGCATCCTCCATCAGACTCTCTGCACCCCTGACATAAACAAAACCGCGTGATACGATATCCGGTCCTGCAAGTACCTGCCCGGAACCGCTCTCTAATGTCAGCACGACAATGATGATTCCATCCTCTGCAAGATGCTGTCTGTCGCGAAGTACGATATTTCCGACATCACCGACACCAAGTCCGTCGACCATGATGTCGCCGACGTGGACTCTTCCTGTAACCTCCGCTTTTTCATCATCTAACTCAAGCACGTCACCGGACATCAGAATAAAGATATTATCTTTGTTGATTCCAAGTTCCTCAGCTACTCTCGCCTGTGCTAAAAGATGACGGTACTCTCCATGAACCGGAACAGCATATTTCGGTTTTACCAGAGAATAGATCAGTTTGATCTCTTCCTGACAGGCATGACCGGATACGTGCACATCCTGGAAAATAACATTCGCACCCTTCATGGAAAGCTCATTGATGATTCCGGAAACTGCTTTTTCATTTCCAGGGATCGGGTTGGAGCTTAATACGATCGTATCATTTGGTTTGATCGTAACTTTTTTATGCATACCGCTTGCCATACGGGATAATGCCGCCATGGATTCTCCCTGGCTTCCGGTCGTGATCAGTACTGTTTTTTCGTCCGGATAATTTTTCAGTTCTTCAATATCGATTAGTGTATTATCCGGGATGTTAATATAGCCAAGTTCTGACGCAATACCGATGATATTTACCATACTGCGTCCTTCCACAACTACTTTTCTACCGTATTTATACGCTGTATTAATGATCTGCTGCACACGGTCTACGTTAGACGCAAATGTTGCAATAATAATCCTCGTATTTTTGTGATCTGCAAAGATCTCATCAAAGGTCTTACCGACTGTCTTTTCAGACATTGTAAATCCCTTGCGTTCCGCATTGGTACTGTCGCATAACAGTGCAAGTACACCTTTTTTACCGATCTCACCAAAACGCTGTAAGTCGATGGCATCACCAAATACCGGTGTATAGTCTACCTTAAAGTCACCGGTGTGCACCACGATACCTGCCGGTGAATAAATAGCAAGCGCTGCTGCATCCTGGATACTGTGGTTCGTACGGATGAACTCCACACGGAAACATCCTAAATTGATGTGCTGTCCGTATTTTACGACCTTGCGTTTTACCTTAGTCAGCATATTGTGTTCTTTTAACTTATGTTCAATGATACCGATGGTAAGCTTTGTCGCATAAATCGGAACATTGATGTCCCTTAAGACATACGGAATCGCTCCGATATGATCCTCATGTCCGTGTGTAATGAAAAATCCCTTAACTTTATCAATATTATCTTTCAGATAAGTCACATCCGGGATGACAAGATCGATTCCATACATGTCATCTTCCGGGAAAGACAGCCCACAGTCTACTACAATGATACTGTCCTCGTACTCAAATGCTGTAATGTTCATTCCGATCTGCTCTAAGCCGCCAAGCGGAATGATCTTAAGTTTTGAAGTTTTTTCTTTCTTTGTCTCTTTTACGCTGGTTCTCTTTTTCCGTTCCGGTCTCTCTGCTCTTCTTGAATCATTCTGGCTGATTCCTGCCTCCTTATTCTCTTTCATATTCAATGTCCGCATCCTCTATCAATTCTGAAAATATTTTACCTACTGCCGCAAGTTCCATGTCGTCATCCACCATCTCGCACACAACGTCATCGTCCTCTGTGGCTACTTCTTTTAAAATGTACGCATCACAGTCGCCATCTTCCTCTTCCGTGACAAAAAAATAACGCGTACCATTTACCTGTGTCTCCTCCACAACAAAGAAATCAATGCTCTCTTTTGTCTGCGGGTCCACAAATGTTACTTTTTCCATGTGCATCCTCCATGCATAACACAAAAACCGCATTCTGTAACCTGCGGCTTTTGTCATTACCTTTTTACTTCTCTGCGTGCATACTCCGATAATCCAGATATCCCTGCAAAATAAAGACTGCCGCGATCTCATCGACATACTTCTTGCGGTCTTCCCTGCGGATACCGGATTCCATCATGTGTTTATCTGCGGAAACAGTCGTCAGTCTCTCATCCCACAATATGACCTCTAAACCTGTCCGTCTCTCTAACATCTCTTTAAACTCTTTTGTCTTCTCGCAACGCTCTCCTTCTGTGTTATTCATATTCTTCGGATAACCCAGAACAATACACTCCACCTGATATTCTGCGATAATCGCTTCGATCCTCGCCAAAGTCTGGCGCAGTTTATTAGGGGACTGGCGTCTTATGATCTCCAGTCCCTGCGCAGTTAATAAAAGCTCATCACTGACTGCCACACCGACAGTTTTTGAGCCAAAATCCAAACCTAAAATCCGCATAAACTTCCTATTCCCAATGATTATTTTTGATATAAGCCTTTAAAATTTCTTCGACCAGTTCGTCACGTTCCACTTTCATGATCAGGCTTCTTGCATTATTATGACTGGTAATGTATGTGGGATCTCCAGACATAATATATCCAACAATCTGATTCACAGGATTATAGCCTTTCTCGCTCAATGCACGATATACGATCGTGAGCACATCGCCAACTTTAAGCTCCGGCTCTTTCTCCACTCTGAAATATTGTGTATTATTGATATTCTGCATATTTTTCACGCCCTTATACCTGCTATAAAAAGCATTGCTAGTTTTTATTTTAATATAGTTTGTCCTAAAATTCAACCAAAAGATAAATATCGTCTTTTAATTTTCCTTTTATCTTTCCGGTCACAAACTGATTTGTCCTGTTTTTTTCTGTTTCAAATGCCACTTTGACATACTCTTTTGTGTATCCGGTAAAATATGTTTTCCCATCCACCACAAGTTTTTCCTCTAACAGTGCAGTCTTTTCTTTCCCGACATAATATTCCCGGAATTCTTCAGACATTTTCTTTTCTAAAGCAAGAAGGATATTGCTTCTCTCTGTCTTTATCTGCTCCGGCACCTGATCCGGCATCACTGCTGCCTTTGTACCTTCACGCACCGAATACTTAAAAATGTGCATCTCGTAAAAATGTATCTTTTTCAGGTACTCTTCTGTAATTTTAAACTCATCCTCAGTCTCTCCGGGGAAACCGACGATCACATCCGTTGTGATCGCAGGATGATCAAAATATTTCCGCAGCAGATCACAGCCCATCTCATATTCTGCCGTGTCATATCTGCGGTTCATCCGCTTTAAGACGCTGTCACAGCCACTCTGCAGAGACAGGTGAAAATGCGGACAGATCTTTGTAAGTTCTGATAACCTTTTTGCAAAATCTTCTGTCACGATACGCGGTTCTAAACTTCCAAGACGGATACGCTCGATCCCCTCGATCTCATGTACATGCTCGATCAGTGAAAGTAATGTCTCCCCGGTATCGACTCCGTAGGAACTTAGATGGATTCCGGTCAGCACTACTTCCTTATAACCGCTTTCTGCAAGTCCTGTTATCTCATTTAACACATCTTCCATTTTACGGCTTCTCACACGTCCTCTTGCAAACGGAATGATACAGTAACTGCAGAACTGGTTACAGCCGTCCTGCACCTTGATAAATGCGCGTGTATGCTCTGCCGTTTTCTTTAAATGCAGTTCTTCATACTCCTGCTTTTCATGGTTGATATCAACGATCTGTGCCTGTTTTGCATGTTCTTTTTCATACTCATTTAATAATGTTACCAGCTCGTGTTTCTGGTTATTTCCGATCACGATATCAATACTTTCATCCAGTATGGCCTGTGCCTCTTTTGTCTGCACATAACAGCCGGCTCCGACTACAATGGCATCCGGGTTCATCTTTTTTGCACGGTGAAACATCTGTCTTGACTTGCGGTCTGCCATGTTTGTCACGGAACAGGTATTTATCACATATACATCTGCAATTTCTGTAAAGGGAACGATCTCATATCCTGCATTTTCAAGGATCTGCTGCATAGCTTCTGTCTCATATGCATTAACTTTACACCCCAGATTGTGCAGTGCTGCTTTTTTCATTTTTTACCTCCATAATATCTATTTACTTGTTGACTTTTCCATGAAAAACCATTACTATAAAGATAACTTTAACAGCTAATTTTAAGGAGGTTTTTCATCATGAAAACAGTACAGATTTCTTTAAATTCTATCGACAAAGTGAAATCATTTGTCAATGCGATTACACAGTATGAGTATGATTTCGATTTAATCTCCGGTAGATATGTTATCGACGCAAAATCCATCATGGGTATCTTCAGCTTAGACTTATCCAAACCGATTGATTTAGCAATCCATGCTGAAGCTAATGTTGATGAGATTATGGAAACATTAAAACCATACTTAATCTAATCACAGATCAGATGTCATACCGTTTGCGGTGTCACATAGATGGAACATAAACCACAGGTCATGTACCTGTGGTTTTTTGCTGCATCCAGACTTTTTACATTTTTTTGCATATCCGCTGCTGATTATCTATGTTGTGTAATCAGCAGCCAGTACACCAGACCTCTTGTTTTAAATGACACTTCTATGCTTCAATGTGAATCACTTCGACTGTATCAATCGCTTTCTGCATCAGCTCATCAATCTTTTCTGAAAGTTTCTTCTCATCATTATGAATAACATTTAAGCTCGGCTTTGTGACCGGATGTTTTGCAACGAAAATGGTACAGCAGTCCTCAAACGGAAGAATGGATGTCTCATATGCATCGATCTTCTCAGAGATCTCAACGATCTCCTGCTTGTCAAAACCGATAAGCGGACGATAAACCGGCATCGTGCAGACCTCATTTGTAGCTGCAAGCGACTGCATAGTCTGACTTGCCACCTGTCCGATGCTTTCTCCCGTGATCAGCCCTAAACATTTATTTTCTTTGGCAAAATGCTCTGCTAATTTCATCATATAACGGCGCATGATGATTGTTAATTCCTCATGCGGACACTGCTCATAAATATAGAGCTGGATATCCGTAAAATTAACAACATGTAAGTTGATCGGTCCGGAATATTTTGCAACGATCTTTGCAAGATCCACAACTTTTTGTTTTGCACGCTCCGATGTATAAGGCGGTGCATGGAAATAAGTTGCATCGATCGTTACACCACGTTTTGCGATCATATAACCTGCAACCGGACTGTCGATACCACCGGAGAGAAGCAGCATTGCTTTTCCGTTTGTGCCAACCGGCATACCGCCCGGTCCCGGAATGACCGTGGAATAAACGTTGATCTGGTTACGGATCTCCACATTGATCACAACTTCCGGTTTATGCACATCCACGTGAGTCTCCGGGAATGCAGCTAAAATACGTTCTCCAAGCTGTGCATTGATCTCCATGGACTCAAGCGGATAGTTTTTGCGCGCTCTTCTCGCATTTACCTTAAATGTAAAATGCTTGTCCGGATAAGCCTCATCAATGTGATGGATGACTTCTTCTGCTAATTTGTCAAATCCCTCATCCTCTAAGATGACAACCGGACAGATTCCAACGATACCGAATACACATTTTAATGCTTCTACTGCCTCATCATAATCATATTCGCCATCCATTTCAATGTAGATTCTTCCCTGCTCCTTGCGGATGCGGAAAGTTCCATCTACTTTTTTTAAGGCATGGTTCATCTGGCTGACTAACGCATCCTCAAACAGATAACGGTTTTTTCCTTTGATAGCGATCTCTGCATATTTTATCAAAAATGCTTTGTACATATTTTTTCCTTTCTATCTTTTTTTCAATCGTTTCTTAATTACTTTATTAGTTGTATTTCCGCCCTTTCTTTTTGTCTTTTCTGAGCGGTCAGTGTCTGGTAAATTTTCTGCGGAACGGAATGATCTCTTTTAACTGTTCTACTGCGTAATCAATTTCTTCTTCTGTCGTATTGACACAGAAGCTGAAACGGATTGTTCCCTCTAAATCTGCTTTGTTAAGTCCGATTCCCTGCAATGTCTTACTCGGTGCCGGTTTATTTGACGAACAGGCACTTCCCGCGGAGACGTAAATCTCTTTTTCCTCAAGAGAGTGCAGCATAACTTCACTTCTTACTCCCTGGATCGTGACGCTGACGATCTGCGGTGCGGAATCCTCTCCCGTCTTTCCATTGATGGTAACACCTTCAATTTTGGTTACTTCCTCGATAAAATGCTTTTTGAGCGTATACATATGGGCAATTTTTGTATCAAAATCCTCATAGATCTCCATTGCTGCCTCGCCAAGCGCAGCCACTCCCGGAACATTTTCCGTACCGGAACGCATGCCTTTCTGCTGACCGCCGCCGTAAATGATCGGCTTGATCTTTGTCTTGTCTTTGATAAATAAAAATCCGGTTCCCTTTGGAGCATGAATCTTGTGACCGCTGACAGAGAGCAGGTCAATTCCAAGTTTTTTCGGGCAGATACGGTATTTTCCGTATGCCTGGATCGCATCTACATGAATGATCGTATTTGGATTTTTTTCTTTTATAATCTTTGCTGCCTCTGCGATCGGCTCAACGGCACCAATTTCGTTATTGACCATCATCATGGAAACAAGGATCGTATCCTCACAGACCGCATCACGAAGTTCATCCAGTGAAATCTGACCGTTTTCATCTACCGGTAAATAGGTCACACGAAAACCCTGTTCCTCCAGATATGCAAGGGGTGAAAGTACTGACGCATGCTCGATCGATGTCGTGATAATGTGATTTCCCGCACGTTTATTTGCAAGTGCTGTTCCGATCAGAGCCATATTATTTGACTCTGTACCTCCTGATGTAAAAAGGATCTCTTTTTCATCTGCCTTCAGTGTTTTTGCGATCCGTTCTTTTGCCTCTTTAATATAACGTTCTGCAACAACTCCCATCGTATGAAGGGAAGAAGGATTGCCATAATCCTCCACCAAAACTTTTACCATCAGATCTTTCGCACGTTCACTGCAGCGTGTTGTTGCTGAATTATCCAGATATGCCTGCATTTTTGTTACTCCTGTTCCGCACATTTTCATCTGTGTGCACAAAACTTTATATATATTGCATTTTAATCTTCATTTCTGCGCCATCTCATCGCACTGTTTTCATTCTGTGTATGTCCGCGCCCATCAATTTTGAAACAAATTCATCCGCCCGCCAAATCACAGTCCGGCTAATTTGATTTTTCAGTGCACGACGTTTCGATATGATACATCAAAATCGCTAATGTGGCAAATCCTGCCGTCTCAGTGCGTAAAATGCGGCTGCCAAGTGAGATCAGCTTCATCTCATCTTTTACCATCGCGATCTCTTCCGGTGCAAAGCCGCCCTCCGGTCCGATAAAAATACCGATGGACTCTCCCGGTCTGACCGCCTCTACCGCCTCTTTCGTCGCTGCCATACCACGCTCATTTTCATAAGGAACCAGCTTTTGGTCTAGTTTCATTGCATATGCTACTGCTTCTTTATAGCTCATCGGCTCTGTAACTTTTGGGATCAGGCTGCGCTTTGACTGTTTCGCTGCACTTTCTGCAATTCCCTGCCAGCGGACCGTCTTTGCCGCAGCTTTTTTGGCATCCAGTTTTACCACACAATTTTTCATTGCAACCGGAATAATCTCATACACACCAAGTTCTACTGCCTTTTGAATGATCAGTTCCATCTTGTCATTTTTCGGCAGTCCCTGAAACAGATAGATCCGGTTCGGCAGCTCTGTCCCCGCCTCATCTTTTTCTAAGATTGCCGCACGTACAAAGGAATCCTCGATTTCTGCAATTTCACAGAAATAATTTTCCCCTGCCGGTCCGCTGATGCGGATCTTTTCTCCCGGCTTCATGCGCAGTACATTTTTGATATGATTGACATCACTGCCCTCGACCATCACAGAATCTTTCCCGATCTGTCCGCTCTCCACAAAAAACTGATACATTTTTCTAATGCCTTTCTGCTTATCTCTTCTGCGCAGTGATATTGACCCATTCACCCTGATGATTGATCTCAACCACCGTAAGACCAGCTTTCTCGATCGCTTCTTTTACCTGTTCTTCCTTAAAATCAATAATACCGGAAGTGATGAAATATCCACCTTTTTTGAGGCGTGCCGGAATGACCGGAGCCATCGGAATGATAACATCTGCAAGGATATTTGCAACCACAATATCATATTCTTCTGTTCCTACTTTTTCCTGCAGTTGTTCATCATCGATCAGGTTACCTACATAAAATGTTCCAAGTCTGCCATCTAAATGATTGACCTCAAAATTCTCATGCGTTGATGTCATACAATCCGGATCAAGGTCCGTTCCAACCACTTCAGATGCACCAAGTTTTAATGCCACGATGGAAAGGATTCCACTTCCGCAGCCAACATCCAGCACTTTCGGTGCTTTATTTTCCGGTGTATACTCTGCATTGCCACGGATATATTTTAATAGCTGACGGATACAAAGCTGCGTTGTCTCATGCTTTCCGGTTCCAAAGGAAACACCAGGATCGATCTCGATCAAAAATTTGTCTTTATCCTCTTCTTTTAATTCTTCCCAGGTTGGTTTTATTAAAATATCCTCAATATAAAATGAGCTGAAAAACTTTTTCCAGTTATTGATCCAGTCAAGATCCTCTGTCTGGTCGGAAGTAATGACACCACTTCCAACATCCACGGTCTTACGGAGATCTTCGAGTGCGATCTTTACCTGTTTTAATAATTCCGTATAATCGCTTCCATTATCCTCTAAATAAAAGCTGACATGGCTCACGCCATCATCCGGTGGAAGTTCCGGCAGGAAATCAATGAACATGTCCGCCTGATCTTCCTTAGAGAGAGGGATATTGTCCTCGATTTCGACTCCCTCGATTCCAAGATCCGCTAACATGGCACTCATGTAATCTTCCGCTGCAGTCGTTGTCTCTATTGTATATTTATTCCACTTCATACAAATTCTCCATTTCTGTATCGCTCTTCCGTTTACATTTACACATAGCTATTTGGTATGATAACACATATTCGGAAATTTGGCAAAATAAACGTATTTTTTCTTTTGGAGGTGGGGATACTGTTGGTTGTTGGCAAAAAAAAGGAGGAAATTTGCAATGCACTTTGAAAAAGATGATATCCCACCAGGATTTGGAATGATGTTAGGACAGGATGTAAATGCAATGAAATGTTTTTCCGGTATGACGGACACAGAAAAAGAAGATGTAATAAAGCAGGCTCAGGCTGCAAAATCAAATGACGATATCGCTCAGATCATAGAATGCAGACTCCGCTAATACCCTGTAAAAATAAAACAACCGGCTGGAATACCCCAGCCGGTCTATACTACTTACAATACTTTTGATAAAAATTCCCGCAGTCGTGGACTCTTCGGATTTGAGAAGATCTCCTGTGGCGTGTTCTCCTCCTGAATGATGCCATCATTAATGAACATAACGCGGTTTGCAACTTCGCGCGCAAATCCCATCTCATGTGTAACGACTACCATAGTCATTCCATCTGCTGCAAGTTCTTTCATAACACTGAGTACCTCACCGACCATTTCCGGATCGAGTGCAGATGTCGGCTCATCAAATAAGATGATATCCGGGTTCATGGCAAGGGAACGCACGATCGCAATACGCTGTTTCTGTCCACCGGAAAGCTGCGTTGGATAGGCATCTGCCTTATCAGCAAGTCCGATACGTGTCAACAGTTCCTCTGCCTTTTTCGCAGCTTCCTCTTTTGACATTTTTCCCAGTTTGACCGGTGCTAACATGATGTTTTCACGGATGGTCATATTCGGGAACAGATTAAACTGTTGAAAAACCATTCCGATTTTTTCACGGACATGATTGATATCCACAGATGTATCTGTCATGTCTGTGCCCTCAAACAGTACGTGTCCGCTGGTTGGAACTTCAAGTAAATTTAAGGAACGAAGGAATGTTGATTTTCCACAGCCAGACGGGCCGATCAATGCCAGTACATCTCCTTTTTTTATAGTTGTAGAGATACCTTTTAATACTTCGTGATCTCCATAGGATTTGTGCAGATCATTTACTTCAAGAATCACTGTATTATCGCTCATTGCTTCTTAACTTCCTTTCTAACAGATTTACCACTTTGCTAAGTCCCATTACCATAATAAGGTAGATCAGGGCAACTGCGATCAGCGGCATAAATGCCTCATAAGTTACACTTCGTATGATATCTCCGCCTTTCGTCAGATCCATAAGTCCGATATAACCACTGATAGATGTCTCTTTTAAGAGACTGATAAACTCATTACACAGTGCCGGAAGTATATTTTTTACCGCCTGCGGCAGAATGATCGACATCATTGTCTGCTTGTAATTAAGTCCAAGGCTTCGTCCTGCTTCAAACTGTCCGATATCTACTGCCATGATTCCGGAACGGACGATCTCAGCAACGTATGCCGCAGAGTTTAAACCGAATGCAATGACTGCCACAACAACTTTTCCGGTATCAATACTCTGGAAAATAACATAATAGATAATCAGTAACTGGATCATTACAGGTGTTCCACGCACAATAGTAAGATAAAGTTTACACAATGCGTTTAAAATTGTCAGTCCACCGTTTCTGTCATGATTGGTACGCACGATCGCGATCAGGAAACCAAATACAACTCCGACCAATAATGCAAGTACCGTGATAAGCAGTGTATTTCCAAGACCTTTTAACAAATACACATAGCGGCTGTCCTTTACGAAGTTATCATAAAATTTCTCACTCAGTCCTGCTTTTTCTGCCGAAACCGTATCATCTTTTACAATGATAACCTGTTTTGATGTCGTATAAGTATCCGTAAAATTAACATTCTTTTTCCGCTCTTCTGTCACGGTAAAGCCGGCAGCTCCGATATCAACTTTGCCTGTTGAGATTGCCGGAATGATCGAATCAAATGCCATATCCTCGATCTTTAATTCCATGCCAAGTTCATCACTGACAGCGCGCATGATATCCATATCGATTCCCACGATCTGTCCTTCTTCATAGCTCTCATATGGCGGAAACTCTGCATTGGTTCCAACTGTCAGTGTTCCATTTTCACGGCTGATATCTTTGACTTCATACGGAAATTTTCCAATCTCGTCCTCTGTGCCAATATAATTTTTCTGAATATCTGCGATCGTACCGTCTGTTTCCAGTTTTTCTAATGCACTGTTGACCTTGTCTAAAAGCTCCGTATTATCCTTTGCAATAACAAATGCATACTCTTCAAGGGTAAATTCTTCATCTAAAATGCGGATTCCTGTATTCTGCTCTACAAATTTCAGTGCAGGCTGTTCATCAATAACAACACAGTCAATCTTCCCCTGTTTTAATGCCTGGATCGCATCTGCGCCCTTATTATAACGTTCCACAACGGTACCTGAGCCATCACTCTCATAGTCACTGACATAAATATCGCCTGTTGTTCCAAGCTGCACACCGATTCTCTTTCCCGGCAGATCATCTGCTGAATTTACAGTACCTGATGTGTTTTCCGTACTTTGTGTCTCATCAGCAGCCAGCACTTCGTATCCTGCTGCACCGATCAGTACTGTACAGAATAACAGCAAAGCTGCAATGAAACGTTTCCCTGTTCTCTTCATTGTTTTCTCCTCAATTTTGTGTATAAATATTCATTTTTCCAAATAGGCAGTATAACACATTTTTTTATCAAAAGATAGTACTGCTGTATTTTTACAATATATCTACATATATTCTCTCATCTGCTCCACCAATGATAATATAAATTTCTGTCCGTCAATTCCGACTGCTTCATCAAATTTCTCCGCATTTACAATAGAATTAGACAGGATCCTTACGCCAAGGAAAGGAACACCATAGGAAAGGCAAAGCTGTGCCGTTGCGGCAGATTCCATATCTTCGACTACTGTATGATATCGCTCTCTTAGAAGTGCGATCCTGTCAATCTGGCTGTTCCATTCATCCCCGGAACCGATCACGCCGCGGCCGGTATGATATTTTGTCTCTACCTGCTCTGCCACCTGAAGCAGCCGTATGTCACACGGATACTCTGTTACCTTTTTGGTTTTCCCTGTTTCCCTGCAAAAGATTTCCACTGGAAGCGGCGAAAAACCTTTTGCATCGATTCCCTCTCCCTCTTTTGAAAATGCATATGCGACTGCTCCCATAGGCACAATTTTTTCTCCAAGCACAATATCCCCTCTGTGGAACTTTTTATCATGACCTCCTCCGATTCCCTGGTTGATCACTGCCCACGGTTTAAAATATGCGAGCGCAAGGCTCGTCGCTGCTGCTGCATTGACAATCCCCTGGAATGTCTTTGAAATGATGACAGGCTCTCTTTTCGTGCCAAGAAATCCCGTATGGAACTTCCAGTTTCCAATCGTTATACACGCATGCTCCTCTAAATGTTCTATCAGATATGCCGTTTCTGTATCCATGGCTCCCTGTATCAGAAGTGACGGCTGTTTCGTAAAATCATAATTATCCATCTTATTTATTTCTCCTTTTTCAATCATTTTTCTTGACGAACTGTGATATCTGTTTTATCGTTATACAGTAGATTACACACTCTGCGGGCAAAGCTATTGTTACGAATAATAATACATTGTCCCAAGGTTAAAATGCAATAGATATGGAGGAATCTTATGGAAAAAATAGCAAGTTTTACGATTGATCATATCAAATTAGAGCCGGGTATCTATGTTTCAAGAAAAGACAACGTAGGTTCTGAAGTTATTACCACATTTGACCTGCGCATGACTTCCCCGAATGATGAGCCTGTCATGAACACTGCAGAAGTACACACGATCGAACATCTCGGTGCTACCTTTTTAAGAAATCATCCTCTTTATAAGGATAAAACGATTTATTTCGGACCAATGGGATGCCGCACCGGATTTTATCTGCTGCTTGCAGGCAATTATACCTCAAGAGATATTGTTGGACTGATCACAGAAATGTTTGAGTTTATCCGCGATTTTCATGACGAAGTACCGGGTGCCTCTCCAAAAGACTGCGGTAACTACCTGGATATGAATCTTGGCATGGCAAATTATCTTGCTAACCGTTATTTAGAAAATACACTGTATAACATTGATGATGCACACCTTGTTTATCCGGCTTAAATTATTTGAAAGCCGGCTCTGCTATGCCAGATAATGAAATGTAAAAAAAAGCAGTAAACTTCTCCATTTTTTATTTTTGAAGAATTTACTGCTATTTTTCTGTCTATAATTTTGTTTTAAAAAATGTTATGATCTCCTGCCAGATTTCTTCCTGAAAGAAACGGATATCCGCATGATCCGCATTCTCAATCTCTAAGAGTGTGACATCACAGCCCTCTTTTTCAAGCTCATCATGTAGTTCCACTCCCTGTGTAAATGGTACCGTCTTATCACATTTTCCATGGATAATAAAAAATGGCGGAGCATCTTTGGTCACAAAGCTGACCGGGCAGCATGCAAGCGCCTCCTTGGGATTGCGCATCACATTTTTTCCCATCAGCAATGACTCTGGGGATACTGCACACTGTTCCCTGTTTTCGTATAGAAAACCTCTGAAGTCTGTCGGAGGATACCATGGGCACGCTGCCTGCACTTTGCTGGAATAAGAAAGATATTCTCCCACCTCATATGCCGGATCATCGCATAATGCCGCCATACAGGTTAAATATCCCCCCGCTGATTCTCCCATCACACCAATATGTGCTTCGTCGATGTGATACCTTGCAGCGTGCGCACGCAGATAGCGGATCGCCGCTTTTACATCACAGAGCTGTGCCGGAAATTTTGCTTCATTGCTGGTCCGGTACTGTACGGATGCCACTACAAAACCTGCTCTCGCAAGTTTACTCAGATATACCAGATGGGCAGACTTGTCAATGCTCTGCCATGCACCGCCACAGATCCAGACAATACAGGGATAATCGTGCGCCGTATCTTCCGGATAAATCAAATCCATCCGAAGATCCTGCGTGGTATGTCCGAACCACGCATCTGTCTGTGCAAATGTGATGTTTGTGATTACAGAATACTGTGGTGCGACCGGTTCCACATGAATTATTCTTTTCATACTGTTCCTCCATTCCGACGCTTTTTTGATCTCTCCGCTAGTCCGCCATCGCTTTTTTGATCGCGCCAAGCAGTTCCTCATATGTCTCATATGCCGGAATATCCGGATAATCTGCCTTGATCTTGTCGGTGGAGCGGAATAAAAATCCTGCCTTGCTCGCCTGGATCATTCCAAGATCGTTGTAGGAATCCCCACTTGCGATCGTATCAAATCCGATTGACTGCAATGCCTTTACCGTTGTTAATTTTGACTGTTCCACACGCATCTTAAATCCTGTGATCTCGCCGTTTTCTGCAACTTCCAGGGAATTACAAAATAATGTCGGCCAGCCTAATTTTTTCATCAGAGGTGATGCAAACTGTGTAAATGTATCACTAATCAGGATCACCTGTGTAAAAGAACGGAGTTCATCTAAAAACTCCTTTGCACCCGGCAGCGGATCGATCGTTTCGATCACATCCTGAATCTCTTTTAATCCAAGTCCGTGCTCTTTTAAAACACCAAGTCTCCATTTCATCAGTTTATCATAATCCGGCTCATCGCGGGTTGTTTTCTTTAACTCCGGGATACCGCTTGCCTCTGCAAATGCGATCCAGATCTCCGGTACTAATACTCCCTCAACATCCAAACATGTAATATACATAAAACTCCTTTCCTGCGCCCCATTACGCATATCAGGTCTTTGTAAATGCAAATCCTGATTTTTTATTCTTTCGCTCCCGCTTTCGTTTTGTAGCACTTTACCTCGTTATACTATCATACTATTTTGTTTGTTTCAATTCCAGTTCTCATTTTTGACATTCACAACTGCCATATTTTATTATACGATTTTTTCAACTGACTCTTTAAACTTACTCTTTCTTCTGCTCATACTGCTTTAACAGTCTGTCATACTCATGATTTATTTCCTGAAGTGTCTCCGTATCCCCGCAGAGATTATCCGGATGATAAATTTTTAACAGTTGTTTATATCTTTTCTTCAGAGCCGTCTTACTTTCCACACCGATAAAAAACAATTCCCCGCGAACCACATTTTCTGTACCCACAGTCAGCATATCACGTGCCTCCTGTTCTCTGACATACTTATAAAAATCGCGCTGTTTCTTCATCTGGATCTTTTCATCCGCAAGCTGTGAAAGTTCCTCCTCTAATATTTTCCACTTTGTTTCAAACAGCTGTTTTTCCCGCTTCATGCTGTCTTTTTCAAGCTGGGCACGTGCAGAAAACTCTTTTTTCTCACGTTCAAACCTGCGTCGTTCTTCTTCTAATTTTCTCTTTTCTTCTAAAAAATCCTGCCTCTGCTGCTCTAATTCAGCAGTCTTTTTATATTTCCACTCCTGATGCAGGGTCTTTGTTCTTTTGATCCTGAAAACTGACCGATCCATTTTCCGCAAAAACCCCCTTTTAGTTACAAATTTTCTCATACCTCTGCTGTCAATATGCTAAAACAGACAGAAACCCCAAACCGGTTCTGTCCGTTTTATTCATGATCGTAATCTACACGAGGTTCACCCGGCAGTCTTATTAAATCTTATAATTTCTGTATTCTCTCCATAGCTGCAAGTGTATTCTCATAAGTTCCAAATGCTGTCAGTCTGAAATATCCCTCACCGCTCGGTCCGAATCCGGATCCCGGTGTACCAACCACATTGGCATTTTCAAGCAGATAATCAAAGAAATCCCAGGAAGACATCTGATCCGGCGTCTTTAACCAGATATATGGTGCATTTACACCTCCAAATACGGTGTAACCGGCTTTGGTAAGTCCTTCCTTGATCGCTTTTGCATTCTTCATGTAATAGCCAACCTGTTCTTTTAACTGCGCTTTTCCGGCATCGGAATATACTGCCTCGCCGGCACGCTGTACGATATATGGAGCGCCGTTGAACTTTGTTCCATGGCGTCTTGCCCACATTGCGTTTAAGGAGACATCTCCACATTTTAATTCTTTTGGAACAACCGTAAATCCAAGACGTACTCCGGTAAATCCTGCATTTTTAGAAAAACTGCGAAGCTCGATGGCACAGGTCTTTGCTCCCTCACACTCATAGATGGAATGTGCCACATCATCCTCACTGATATATGCCTCATAAGCTGCATCGTAGATGATCACTGCACCGACTTTGTTTGCATAATCTACCCATTCCTGTAACTGTGATTTCGTGATCGTTGTTCCGGTAGGGTTATTCGGCAGACACAGATAAATAACATCCGGTGTCTCTTTCGGAAGCTCCGGTACAAAATTATTGTCACTGGTACAAGGCATATAGATCACATCACTCCACATCTGTGTATCTGCATCATATGTACCGGTTCTTCCAGCCATAACATTAGAATCTACATAAACCGGATATACAGGATCACAGACAGCGATCTTATTATCCTGTGCAAAAATTTCCTGGATATTTCCGGAATCACTCTTTGCTCCGTCAGATACAAAAACTTCGTCAGCAGAGATATCGCATCCTCTTGCTTTGTAATCATTTGCCACAATGGCATTTCTTAAAAAGTCATATCCAAGATCCGGTGCATAACCGTGGAATGTTTCTGCATGTCCCATCTCATCAACTGCTTTGTGCATTGCATCGATAATAGCCGGCGCGATCGGCTGTGTCACATCACCGATACCAAGACGGATGATCTGTTTGTCCGGATTTGCTGCAGAATATGCGCTTACTTTCTTTGCAATGGTAGAAAATAAATAACTTCCCGGAAGTTTCTGATAATTGTCATTAATTTTAAACATGTCATACTCCTCACTTTGCCTTCAAAATACAAGTTAACGTTATCTAACTGTCATACAGTATAGCATTGTGTGATAGGTCGTGCAAGTATTTTTTGTTTACCTGGAATCAAAAATTATCATTCCTTTTATTCGCAATTCATGTTTTTCCGGTACTCACTTGGAGATACACCGCAGGAATTTTTAAAAGTCTTCATAAAATGCTTTTCATTCTCATATCCGACTGCCCTGCTGATATCCACGATCCGCATATCCGTTCCCCCCAACAGGCGTTTTGCCTCTTTCATGCGGATATCTTTCAGATAATTGACAAAATTGCTTCCTGTGTACTGTTTAAATGAATAGGAAAACAGCGAATAATTCATGGATAAGTAATTCGATACAACTGCCATATTTAAGTCACTTGCATAATTTTTTGCTATGTACGCAACCGCCTGCTGCATCTTGTGACTGTTCTTGTTTGCATCAAACTGCCCGATAATACTCTCCTGTACTTCACCCAGATAATGCAGCATTTTCTCCTCATATATCCCGATGCAGTCATCTGCAAAGATATTTTCCATCTCCTCCCAGATCTTTTCCCCACTTTCAAGAATGCTGCGGTATATCTTTTTTTCTTCTGTGAAAAAATCCTTCATACATTCCTCATAGGTATCCTCACTGATGCGTCCTTTCTCCACTTCAAAGAAAAACTGTTTCCAGATTTTTTGTGTTTCTTCCTTCCGCTCAGTTCCAAGCACCTGTACACGCTGCATCCGTGCCTCTTCTCCGGTCAGCTTTTTTGCTTCCTCCATCAGTTTTTCCGGGATATGTTCTGTCTCTTCACCAGATCTGACCCATGCAAGATTGCGGCAAAAAGCCTTTTTCCGCATCTGCACAGACTCTAAATATGCAGTCCTAAGTTCCCTGATTCCCTGATGTGGACTGCTTATTCCCACATATCCCTGACTAAATTCATTTCTTAATAATATGTCTGTTTTTCCCTCTTCGATAATAAAAATATCATTGCCTTCGATATCACTCAAAAACGTATACTTCTCTTCCGGAATCATTCTGTCCTCTTTGTGATTCTGGCAGCAGACTACATAATTTTCTCCGCCTAACTCCCATACAAACTGATCTGCATACTGGGATTCTATCATGGCAATTTCTTCTTCTGTTGTTCCAGGAAACAGCATCAGATGTTTGATCTGCTGATAGCCAAATTTCTGTTTTGTCTTTTCCTGTTCCCTTGCACTCTCAATCTCCTCATTTAACTTTTTTAGGATTTCTGTAATTTTATCACGTTCAACCGGTTTTAAAAGATATTCCCGGACACCATTTCGCATCATATCAACTGCATAGGAAAAATCGTCATAACCACTGATCGCCACTGTGAGCGGCACGTGTTCGCAGGTCTGCATTTTCCGGACCAGCTCGATTCCATCCATCTTCGGCATACGGATATCCGTAAACATTACATCGATCTGCTGTTCTTTTATTACCTCAAGTGCTGCTTCTCCATTGTTACATTCAATGATCATCTCCACCGGAACCCCGCTCCGTCTGATCATGGTTTTAATTCCCTGCCGTATTAATTTTTCATCTTCTACAACCAAAACTGTTTTCATCGCCCATTCTCCATTTCCAGTTGTTTTTCTTTCTCCATATGAGTCATCGGTATCCGCACGATCACTTTCGTATAGCATCCGATCTTTGATGCCACCTCAATGCCATACTTTTCCCCAAATGCAATGTGGATACGATCCTGCACATTCTTAAGTCCGATGCCATTTCCGGCGCCTCCGCCCGAATCGATTTTTCCTGCAATCTTTAATTTGAGGCGTTCCACCTCTTCCTCCGTCATACCCCGTCCGGCATCTGTGATCTCGATCACACAATCGTTTTCTTCCACGATTCCTTTCACATAGATATTGGTATCCTCAGCCATCTGTTCTATCCCATGGCAGATCGCATTTTCCACGATTGGCTGTAAGGACATTTTCGGTATCTCCTGTTTTAATATAATATCAGGAATATTCAAAGAAAGGAATATCTCATAGTCAAACCGCAGATTGATAAGTGCCATATAATTTTTGATGTAATCTAATTCCTGTTCCACTAAGACATTGCCGGATACCCATTTCATACTGTAGCGAAGCAGCTTTCCAAGCGCAGTCACCGCATCTGAGATCTCATATTCCTCATCAATTTCCGCCATCATTTTGATGGACTCTAACACATTATAAATAAAATGTGCGTTGATCTGATTCTGCAATGCACGGATCTCTGAATTTTTTGCAAGCATCTCGCGGCTTAAGTTGTCTTCCATCAGCTCTTTGATCCTTGAAAGCATCTTATTGATCTGTGTTCCGAGTTCGCCCATCTCATCATTTCCGCAATCTTCGATCACCACATCAAGATCACCACCCTGCACACGTCTGATCCCCCTTAATATCTCATAGAGTTTCTTTAACATGTGCTTTACGATCGCATTGATAAAGAATGCTAAAACAATAAGGAAAACCACCATAATAAATACAAACATATTTCTCTGATAGTAAACACCATGGACATTTTTCGTAATATCCCTGACGCAGACTAACATTCCGTCAAGTTCCCTGACATAAAATGAGGAAACCACCAGATTTTTCCCTTTTATTTTTACATAGGAAGTCTGTATGTTATCATCCTTGTCCACAATGTGCATCACATCTTCTAACAGCTCCGGTTTTTCCTGCGTTTCATCTCCAAAATAATAACTGCCATCTGCATCCGCAAAGCAGCTCCATTCATTTTCGATCACTTCGTACAGACTTGGAAACATATTTTCCATCGTCATCGCAGCCTCGATCGTACCAATGGTTTCATAATTTCTGTCATCAATCTGTGTTACAAGTGACACAATCTTTCGATTCTGATCCATCGTATAGGAGCTGAACAGATTATCCGTATAATTAAAATGCCAGCCGGACGGATCATCTGCTTTCGCCCACACCTGTTTTTTCATACGCGAGGAATTATATAAGACCGGCATCACTTCCTGTATATTGTCATTTGTGGCATAAACACGGACACCATATAGCAGCGGGTTATTGTTTACAAGCCGCTCTAAAGATGTAATATCGCCGCTTTTTAACGCGTACCATTCCTCTGCAGAATATTTTTTCCCCTCCTGCGTATTTTTCAAAATATCAAGCAATGCACTGTCACTTAAAAACAACTGCGTTGACATATTAATGGAATCCATCTTGGTGGAAAGTGCATCCTTATTGCGCTCCATGGTATACTGCATATAATTTACATTTTCATCGATCACGTTCTGTTCCATATTATAAAATAATACACTTGCTAAAACACCGATCGGTATTACCATAAACAGGATGATCACCAACGTAAATTTGATATTCAGTTTCAGGCTGCCAAACTGTCTCATCCAATTCATTTAAAAACTCCATTCTGTTTATTCGATTCCTAATTTTTTCTTTGACTCCTGTATATGCGCTGTTTTCTTTTCCATCAGATCAGCAAATCCCATTTCATCGCGCTTTTGTCTAAAAGATTCTAAAATCTTATCAAATTCCTCATCGGAACCCACAAGCAAAAGTGCCGGGAGTGTCTCACTCCACAATTTTGTAATACGGTCGTCTGTTTCCGCATCTTTTGACCCTGCCGGAAATACCACATCATACTGGCCATTATAAACAATATATTTTTTTGCCCAGTCTAAAAGCTGTGCTGTGGCAGGCGATGGTTCCTGTTCCCACTGAAGCTGCATGACATTATCCTGAAGCATCCAGTAGGCGTCATCTGCTCCATATAATCTGTCATACGTTTCCCGATCCGAATCCAATAGTTTTTTTACATTGTCCTTCAACACCGGTTTCCCATCCTGCATCTCATAAGTCTCCCCTTCCACGCCAAGGAATGTTACCTTCTGACCGTGTTCACTCATAAGATAATCCATAAATGCGATCGCACGCTCCGGGTTTCTGCAGTTTTTCGAGATCAGCGTCACCGTCCACCCATTGACTGTTGTGGTAGGACGCAAAGGATCGTCACCAGCCGCATTTTTCGGTCCCTCTACTGCTATATAAATACTGTCCGGATCATTTTCATATAAAATATTCTGCTGGGAAAGCATGTCCGAGTACTGATACATCATGCAAAAATATCTGCCCTGTGCCAGTTTTTCCTCCATCTGGGTCCGGCTGTCCACAAAAATATCATTTGCAAGATAACCTTCCTCCCCTAACTGCCGAAATACTTTCAGCCATCTGATATATTCCGGATCCGTATATCTGTCATAATACTGCCCGTTTTTCTCCCATGGAACAGCCAGTGAGTTCATCAGATACTTATCAAAAGAAACATTTCCCTTGTCATCAAATACATGTGCACCAACCGGGATCAACGGTTCCCCATCTATCTCCGGAAACATTTCTGCTGCTTTCTTTACTGCATCATAAAAACCTTCCGGTGTTGTCATATCCGGGTTTCCGATCGCCTCATAGATATCTTTGCGTACAAGGAACTCCTGATTGCTGCGGATATTTTCATTTTCCGCAACATCTTTTGGCGTGATCGAAGAATTCGGATACTCATAAATATTCCCATCATCCATGGTAAACCAGTTCACTGCCGTTTCATCTGTCACTTTCCAGAAATACGGATCATATTCATCTGCAAGTTCATTTAATGCATATACCATGTCTTTTGAGATCATCTCCGTAACCTGCGGTTCCCACCAGCCAAGAGTGATCAGATCCGGCAGCGAATCTGCTGCGATCAGAGCATTCAGTTTCTCTGTCTCCGTTCCGATCGGCGTAATAAAATTGATATCCACACCGGTTTCTTCCGTGATTGTTTTGGATACGAGATTTTCCCCCCATGGTGTTGCAAACCATGAAAAATTAATATACCAGTCCAAAGTAACCGGATCTTCTTTTGCATACTGCTGCCATGCCGGCAGCTCCTCAGCTTCCTTTATCTCTGTCGTCTTCCCTATATCTGTTCCGGCTGTCTGCCCTTCCCCTGCGCAGGCACACAGACCGGCAAGCATCCCCAGTACCATACAGGCAGACATTACCCTTTTTTGTTTTCCATGTTTTCTTCCCATACAATAACTTCTCCTGTCAGTTCTACGCTATGGATTTCCGTAACTTTTCTATCCGATACCGCCACGGTTTTTCTTTTAATTTTACCATATTTTATGCCTCCGGGCAAATCTCTGTTGATGCCAAAAGAGACCCTTTCCGTTTCCGAAAAGTGCCTCTCTCCTGAGGAAAAGTATAAAATTCAAATAAGAACTTATTGCCTTTATTCTTTTACGCTTCCAGCAGAAATACTGCTGATGATGTATTTTGAGCAGAAGCAGAATACGCTCAGGATCGGGATGACTGAGATTGCTACTGCTAAATAAATCGCTCCCTGATTTCTCTGGATATCGGTCGATGCTTTTAAGGTTGCCATCATAACCGGAAGTGTAAACTTCTCATTTTTGTTTAATATGATCATCGGAAGCAGATAGTTATTCCAGTTTCCGATAAATGCCATGATAGACATTGTTGCAATACCCGGAGACATGATCGGAAGTGCGATCCTGTGGAACGAATAAAGTTCGCTTGCCCCGTCGATCCTTGCTGCCTCCACTAAGGATGGAGACATAACCGATAAAATATACTGTCTTAAGAAGAATACGGTTCCCGGCGCCGCTATCGCCGGTATGATCAGCGGGATGTAGGAATTGACCAGTTTTAATTTTGTACATAAGTTGTAAAAACCGATCAGGCTTAACTGTCCCGGGATCATCATAAATACAAGGATTGCTGTAAAAATCAGTTTATTTCCACGGAACTTGTACATTGCAAGTCCGTATGCTGTCATTGCTGAAAAATAAGCAGTTAAAAGTGTTGCCGGTACTGCTACCTTTAAACTGTTCCACATACCTTTAAACAGATTGAAGAAACTAAATACTGTCTCCCAGTTTTCCTTAATATGTGTACTTGGAATCAGGGTAAAGGAACGTGTGATCTCCACACCATCTCTGGTTGCGTTTACCATCATAAGGAGAAACGGAAACATACACGCTGCTGCAAGCAGAGTCAACAGTATGTATATAATTGTCTTTTTAATCTTATCACCTGTTGTCATGACTAATCCTCCTTATTCACTAATTTAAGCTGTAAAACAGAAACAATAAGTATGATAAGGAATAATGCATATGCGATTGCGGATGCATATCCTGTCTGTGTCGTGCCTGTTGCAAATCCGAATTTATACAAATACATTACAACCGTTTCTACGGAATTGTAAGATGCGGAAGCCTTTTCTGCCATAAGGAACGGCAGGTCAAACATCTGTAAACCTCCGATCAGGGATGTGATTGCCACATATAACAGAATCGGTTTTAACAGTGGTAATGTAATTTTTCCAAAAGTTGTCCATCTTCCGGCGCCGTCAATAGCTGCCGCTTCAAAGTAATCTTTGTTGATTCCCTGTACACCTGCCATCAACATGATGAACGAGTTACCAAACCACATCCATGCACTGATGATTGCAATCGTGTTTCCTGCTGTTGCCGGGGAACCGAGCCAGTCAACCGGTGTCTTATTCACACCGAAAAACTGATAGATCGAATTTAAAATCTGGTTGAATGATCCATAACGCCAGTCTAATAATGTTTTGAATAAGAATGCTACAGAAGTTGCCGCAATTAAGTTCGGCAGATAATAGAGTGCTCGAAATACCGGGAGTCCTTTAAATTTATATTTGATATCACTGAACACAATGGTCAGTAAAAATGCAAGTCCGAGCTGTAATACAATGTTAACGCCCCAGATTCTTACCGTGTTCCAGAGTGCTCTCCAGAAAAATTTGTCTGTAAATACACGGGCATAGTTTTCTATACCTGTAAATTTGTAAGGTGTTCCGGCTAATTTACAATTCGTAAAACTTAAAAGTAAGGTCCGAAGTACCGGATAAACACTGAAAATCAAAAATACGATCACAAACGGAGCGACAAAGAAATATCCGGCTCTGTTATATTTTGTGAGATTTGATGTCTTCTTTTTTTGAGTTGTTTTCGCCATATTGTTTTCCCTCTGCCAAGAATCCGGCTGTCCGTCCCTTTTCTGTGTGATCCTGGTGTCTTTCATCCGCCAGAACCACACAGTTTCTAAAGGAACACACAATCCATTTACTGTTTATCAGTCATTATCTGTTTACTGTAATTTCCGGATAAGTAGACTCAATCGTGTCATAGAACTCATTAATCGCATCCTCTTTTGACATCTGACCTGTCTTAACTGCAGAGATCGCATTGCCCCATGCATCACCGATTGCCTGATCATATCTTGTTACTTTGGAAGTATCAATGTTCTTTGCCTGATCTAACCAGAACTGATACAGTTTCTCACCGCCGTAAATCTGGTTCTCATCGTCTTTGTGTTTCTCTAATGCAGATTTTAAGGAAACTGTATCACCCTGTGAATAATCGATCCACCAGTCAGAGGTATCTTCGTTTAAGGTACAGAATTTTACAAATTCCCATGCAGTATCTTTTCTTTCCGACTGGGAAGAAATACCGATATATGTACCGCCGTCAAACCCTGCTGCAGGTCCTGCACATACGCCCCATAATCCGGATGTCTCACCTACGTTATCTCTCATGGTAAGAACACCCCAGGAAGGAAGACCATATGCAAATACTGTTGTTTTCTCCATGCCCTCGGTTGCTTCTGCAAACTCTGTAGCATCCCATACGTTAACGGAATCATCTGCGTAGTTCTGGATATCAGCACTTAAGATCGGAACCTCTCCTGACATAGCCTGATACCATGGAGTTGACCACTGGTTTGCGTATGCTGTTAAGTCGTTCTGATATAAGTCTGTACAAAGATCCATGTAATCAAGTCTTGCCTGATCTACATTTAACACACCATCTACAACCCATGCGGAGTCTCCGGAGAATACGTTCATCTCGGCATCTGAGGAGAAGATTCTGTATCCTGCATCTTTTAATTTCTCTGCTGTATCAAGAATGGTTGCATAATCTTTAAATAACTTTCCAACCTCGTCCGGATCATCTGTTCCGAATACTTCTTTTGCGATATCTCTTCTGTAATAGATACCTGCCGGTGTGATCTGATAGGAGATTGCTCTCTGGATGCCTTCAGAATCCTGTCCGACTTTCCATACATAATCAACGATCTGGTCTGCATAATCCTGTGCATTATATGGTGCCTGATTTAAATCTTCGAAGAACCCTGCATCATAGAAATCCTCTAACATCTTTGGCTCACCAACGATGATATCCGGCTCTGTCTCACCACCAAGTAATGCGGTCTGTACTTTTGTCGGGTAGTTTGCAGGTTCGATAACAACGGTATCAACTGCAACGCCTGTCTGCTCTTCAAATCTCTTGCCATAATCGATCAGGTCGTTTGAAAGTGTCCAGACAACTAATTTGTCATCACTGTTTGCAGCTGCTGCTCCACTCTCTGTAGAGGAAGCACTTTCATTGCTTCCGCTGTTTCCATTGGAAGAAGTATTTGCTGCACTGTTTCCGGAGTTACCACATGCCCCCATGGATAATGCCATTGCACTGACCAGCATTACGGATACTAACTTTTTCAGATTCATAAAAAATCCTCCCTTTTTCATCTTGATTATTGTTTTTCCCTTTCAACATGTCTGTTCTCTGTTGATGATTGAATTATAACAGCCACCATTTCTATAAAAAATGCACCTTATTTTAAAAAGGTATCATTTTTTTAGTAGCAGATCGTCTGGATGGAATGAGGTGCAAGTGTACCCATGCAGCCCTCGCCATTTTCACGCAGGGTGTATTCTGCCGGTGCATCTGTCTTATTCAAAAGCACGATCGCACGGCTTCCATCCGGATTCAAAAATCCTGTTACTTCGATGCGGTCTGTGTAACGTGTCGTTCCAATACGGACTGCACTTTTTTTGATATAGCGGCTGAACTGCCCGATATAATAGTAAGTAAGCCGTTTCTCAAAGGTGTCATTTTTCAGTATCCGGTATTTTCTCTGCTTCCATATAAATCTCAACTACTTTACCGGATCTGATATCTTCTGCAATTTTTCCTGCCACATGATCTTTTTCCACATAAATATCGCTTCCATTTGCATAAGTAAACGTCATATTCTTAATCTGATAATTTCCCGGAATGAAATCAGCTTTCTCCGAAAAACAATATGTTACTTTTATATTTCCAAGCAGTGTGGCACTGACTTCCCCATTTTCCCTGATCAGGTAAGACGGCACTGCAGGGCATGGTGTAAATGCAAGTTCTTCATTTTCCACAGAAAACGGGTGTGAACCGAACATCATTAATTTCCACATGCTGATAAACTCGATCGTAGAACCGCTTAATCTTGCCACAAAACCTTTTCCATGGCAGGATTTGTTCGGATTTTTACTGCTTGCAATAAAGGAAGAATTTTCATAGGTACTTCTTCCATACACCTGTGGATCTAAAAACGGCACTGCCGCTTTGTGAAAATCTTCGAAAAATTCCTGATACAGCCCGCTTCTCAGCAGTTCTAACAGATATTTATATTCCATATGCAGCCAGATCGACTCATTCTCCAGCCATCCCGGTGTAAACGCACGTGCACGTCCGAGTTCAAAAGACGCCTCCTGCAAAGATGCGTTGACCTTGTACATGGATAACTTTCTGTCGTAAAGATCACTCTCTTTGATATTCTGATACAGCTTCCTTTTTTCTTCCCTGCTCTTTTGCAGTTTTAAATATCTCACCGGTCCTTCTAAGAAGTAAGGCACTGTATTTACCTGAAACGCCAGCGGGCGGATTCCGCCGTCTTTTAATTTCTCATATTCTGTCACCTCATAAGTGAAGTAGGTCGGACAGATTCCTCCGGAAAGCCTGCACGCTTTTTTGATGCCAAGGCAGATCGTTCCCCGGAATCCTTCTAACATCTCTGCCAGATTCTCTGTGCGGTACACGATCTTATTTCCTGAGATACCGGAATACGTTTTGTCACGGTAAATTTCTTTTGCATCATTGATCCGGTTCCAGAATGATAATACCTGACCGTCCCGGTATAGGCTGTCCTGCTCAATCCTGTTGATCAGATTGAGTTCATCCATAAAACAAGCAAGTTCTTCGATCACTTCGACCTGTCCCGGATACCGTTTTAGGGCATCGATGGTATAGGAAAGCATTCTTGCAAGCTCATAAGTTTCTGCCATTGATGATCCAAACATTCCAGGCATTCCGTTTAAGGCATCATACCAGCCGGGTTTTCCGCCCTCCATCTCGATTCCCATTCCATAGGCATCTAATGCTGCAAATTTTGTTACACATAAAAGCAGCAGCTTTTCCATCAGCGTCATTTTTAACACATCGCCATTGCCATACTTTGTGCGTACCAGTTTCTCTCCGGAATCTTTCCGTCTTGAAGATTCATCCAGGGCATGATACTGACGCAGTCCGTTTTTTGTTTCTTCGTAACGCTTAAACCGACGGTTGATATTGATCTGTGACAAAAAAGTCGTATACACATTTTCATAGAGCATTTCCTGTTCTTTCTCAGGAAATACCTCAAGATAATCAAATATCAGATCCAGATTGTAAGTCCAGTGGTCACACCAGTAACCTTCTCCAAAGTTTCCATTTACCATTCCCTCAGCAAAATCAATGATCTGGATAAACAGTGATTCATCCCAGTTATCTTTTAAAACCTCGTCTAATTTCCGGTAAAGTGCTCCCGGTGTAAATGGTTCTGTCACAAATCCGATCAGCATTTCCCCCTGTTCTTCCGGCAGATGTGAGAGAATTTTTTTCGCTTTTTCCAAAGGAACACGGTAGGTCAGTTTTTCAACATTTAATGGATTGTATCCATCTAACTGGATCAGACTGTAAAATTCATGAATATTTTCCCGTTCCACAAACGGAGCAAAAAAAGTATCACATCTGCGGTTCTGGTTTACATCACGGAAGTTTCCATTTCCCTGTGAGTAAAATTCAGGCAGCATGGAAAAATAATTATAATCACGCTCAAGATCCCCGTGCTTTCTGGAATACACATAAAAAATCTTATTGTTTCCAAGACGCATCGGATAACCTCCACGCAGAACATTATCCATATAGGTATACCGGCAGTACGCATCAAATGTTTTTGAAGCGGTCTTCGTATCAATTCCATTCGTCAGATTCTCTGCCAGTTCTTTTGCTTCTCTACGCTTTGCATAAAAATAGGAATCGTCTTTCTTATCTGCAAAGAAATCAGACAGGATATGCTTATTTTCCACCTGACCGATCACTTCATATAAAGTAAACTCCTCTCCCGGTACAAGGCATTTTACTGTTCCATAAAAACTGCACGGAAACTGATTCTGTGTCATCTGCTCCATCCCATAGAGTTCTTTTAAACTGTGTTCCCTGAATCCGATCGGATTCTGCAGGGAAGCATCATATGAAAAAATAACAGAAGTATCCACGATCGGTGCAAGCAATTCACCATCTTTTAAACATCCCGCAGAAAAATTACCACCTTCAATTTTCTGGACAGATGCCGTGTCTGCCATACTTGCACGCACCCTGAAATAAGGTATACACTCTGCGACATCCTCCACCTGCATCCATGCCTTGGCTGTCTGGCACATATTTTTTGTATTTTCCATGGACACACCATATGGTATCACCGCCGGCATTCCATCTAAAATTTCGATCTTTACAGGTTTCTCACTGATATTTTCCACGGTGACCATACGGATCAGCGCCCCAAGATTTTCCTCCGGCAGTGTATAATAATATACATTGGTTCTAAGACCGTTTTTCTGATTCTTTTCCTCAATTTCCAGACCGTTCATTGCGATCTGCATACTGTGTTCTACCGTTTCATCTGAAAAAGGCTCCCAGACAATCCCGTCTTTTTTGATGAAAGTACGGAATCCTGTTGTCTTTACATTCTGATATGCCTGATGTGCCGGATAAAATTCCATAATGGCATGATCTTTATTATCCACACCAAAACTTACCACGCACTGTCCGCGATTGACATAATAACACCAGATCGGAATACCGCGGATGCCGGCGATCCCAGGCAGAAAACTTGCAAAGGTCGTCTTTTTTCCGTAGTTTTCAAGTATAAAATTCTCCTTCTGTCTCATCATAAACAAATCTCCTCTATTTCAGTACAACATACACCTCATGTAACATTTTTCCTGCTTCTTCTAACTTCGTTCTTGGAATGATCGCAGATTTTTCTGCTTCATCTGCTTTCCATTCCTCCTGCTCTAATTTTCTGCCGTCAAACCGTACTTCTTCGATCTGATATATATCGAATGCTTTTTTTTCTTTATTCTCATAAATAACCTGACAATTTACGCCCGCAAAGAAAAGTGACAGTTTTGCCAGACCATTCTTATCAAACTGCTCCGGCATCAGCTTTGGCATCAGTAAAAGATCACCGCATTTTCCTTTGACCCCGAACATTTCTGTGATCACTGTCAGCATATACCAGCTTGCAGCACCGGTCAGATAATGGTACATGCCTCTTCCGCGCCCGTTAAAATATTCCGGGATTCCAGGATAGATCCTGCTGACCGGGAAATTGACCGACTGACGGTAAAGGGCGGATAGTGCCTTATATCCTTCCGCCGCAAATCCTCTCCGGTACAGTGCATTTGCATACATCACCGCCATGTGAGAAAATACAGCTCCGTTTTCCTTCTCGCCATATGCAAAGCCAAACATCCTGCCAAGATCCATCTTTACCTCATCAAAATCCGTATTCAGGCGGTAACCGCCGACCTCTTCCTTATACAGATAGCGGTCTGCACTCTTTATGATCTCTTTTACCTGTTCTTCTTTTGCAGTTCCTGCCATCACAGCGAACACCTGACTGGTAAGCATCATACGGATGCCCTGTTCAAATTCACCCTCCACACGCCTGCCGTGATTATCGTAATAGCCGTTAAACCAGCCATTTCCCTCTGAATCTGTCACCCATTCGGTGCTGCGGATATGATCCATCATCCATTCTGCTTTGTCCGACAGGCTTTCGATCAATTCCTTTACCGGTACTTCTGTTTTTTCTCCGCTGACGTTATGTACACAGCTCTCTGCATAAGATAATAGCAGCTCTTTCTTCTTTTCGACGGAGTCATATAATTTCCCGTCTCCGCCTAACAGCACGCTGATCTCTTTTGCAAGGAAAACGGTACTTTTTCCTGTTTTTTCCTGATATGTCTTTAAAAGTTCCGCAATATCCTTTAAATTTCCGGCATAGGCATTTGTGAACGCAACGCTCTCCCCGCGTTCCGGTGCCATATCCAGTGCATCATTCCAGTCTGCCCCGCGAAGTAAGATATGTCCATGTTCCCCAACCTCATAAAAAGCGGTCAGATTCTGCAGCAGAAGATGTTCTAATACACTTCCTTTATAGATTTCCTGTGTCTTAGTTTTCTGCCAGCAGCCATATGCTTCGTCCCACGCATCATCCTTTTTTGTTCCTCTTACAACCTGTCTGTCCTTAAAATAGGCAGCCTGTTCATCTAAGATCTCTATGTCCCCGGTCTCATCGATATAAAGTTTTGTCGTAAAAAACGGCCACACACCATGATCCATCCATACGCGTGTAATGTTATTGCGGTCTGCGATAAATTCGCCCTGTCTTTCTCCGATAATTGTTGCATTCGTTCCATCCATACGCACACCGGCAAAATTTGATAAAAGCATTTCCCGGACACCATCCGGATTCATGATCAGAAGTGCCAGACAATCCTGCCAGAGATCTCTCCAGCCCCTTCCGCCTTTTCCGTAATCATGGTGTGGCAGGAAAGAACAGCCGTAGATCCGTCGTAAGATCGGCTGAAAACTTACCCAGTGCATGTATTTGTCAAACACCAGATCTCCTGTATGATAAGAAACATTTACTTTTTCTTCCCAATAGGCTTTCACACGGGCAAATTCGTTTTTTACTTTGTCCGCTGTTTTATATTTTGCGGTAAGTTCTGCGATACCATGTTCTACGTCAGCATTTTTCCAATCTGGCACTGTGTCACTGCCTGTATTCTCATAATCTGTCTTTTCTTCTGCAGCTTCCTGCTGCTTTAACGCTCCGATCAGGACTGTGTAGGACACAGTTTCACCTGCCTCTAACACCACCTCTTTAAAATGGAGTCCTCCGACCGCCTCGCATCCTGCAAAGCTGCATCCTGCCTTCACACCTTCAAGATTTTTTACAACTGCCTCCGGTCTCTCGAAATTGCCGCCTTCTCCAATATAATCTTCCACGACCGGATAAAAATCTTTTGGCGGCTCGCCGTTTCCATCAAAACCACAGACAAAGTAGGTCACATCATTTTTACGGTGCCCACGCTCGTCGAATGAAAGTGTCGGTGTCACAAGCACACCGTTTTCCACCGTTTTGATCCGGTGCAGTAAAGATGTCACATGTCGGTGATCCCTGATATTATCTGCACTTCTTCCATATAAAGGGATTGCCGCTGTCGGTGTGAACCGCACCTGCATCTTCCCGATATTTGTGATCTCCACATACATGATCTCTGCGTTCTCATCCACCGGAACGAACGATGTGATTTCTGCAGATAACTGATATTTATCTGAAGTTCTCGTCACGGTATGCCACATCAGTCCTGCTGTCACTTCATTTTTATCTGACAATCCGGTAAACTTCTTCGACTCTTCTTCCGCAGAAATGCCTGTTGCCGACCAGTTACCAGCATTTGCGACATGGCACCAGAAGTTCCTGCTGCTGCGGTTATTATGCAGATTTTCTGCACTGACCGGCTCAAGTATAAAAGTATTCTGATCTATCTTACAGTCACCTGAAAGATTCGGTGTCACTGCACTTTTGATTCCTGCTTCTCCTGCCACAGGGAAATACAGATAACTGTAATTTTCCGCATTTTTTAAGTTAAATGTGGCATCCTCTCCGATAAACTGATATGTATCCTGCATACTGACTACTCCTTTTTCCTTTTCATGTTCTGACATCATTGTAAAGAAAAAAAAGGGCACAAAAAAAGATACCTTTTTTTTGTAAGGTATCTTTTTTTTAGGCTGACAGATATCTGTCACTTATTTTGTTTCTTTCTTATATTTTGCAAAAGACAGGATATTACTGCAGATCACAACGATTTCAAGCAGCCCTGCCCAGTTTTTTATACTGATCTGCTAAAACAGGGACGTAATACTTGTTGCCATTCCGGCAATCCGCATCTTCTGTGGTTTTAACCACCAGATCGAAAGTAGTGAGATCGATGATGTCAGAAATACCAGTATGGAAGATATCCCGGCAAATTTCCAGATCATGATAAAGATTAAAAGCACCTGAAAGAAAACATATACCGGCGTCCATGCCCTTTCCTTCCGTTCCTTGATATTTGCGACGATCAGGATTGTAAATGAAACAAGCATGCTGTACGCACCGCCCCTCCATTTAACATATCCATTTCTTTTGTTTTCTCATTTGCCGTTTTCATCCGGATATGTACTTCCTCTTTCCAATGATTCTATCTTTCGCCGGTGTACTGCATCACTAATATTGTTTTATTTTGCACAATCCAGTATAATCTGTCTGCATCTGTCATATCCAAGTTGTGAACTATTTAACGCTAACGTATAATTCGCTGCCAGCCCCCACTTCTGTTCCGTATAGAAATTATAGTTTGTGCTGCGACGTTTGTCTATATCCATTATCATTTTCTTTGCATCAGCTTCCGTCACATGATATAACCTGCAGATACGCTCCACTTTTTGTGGCATATCCCCATGTATAAAAACATTCAGCACATCATCCCTGTCCTTTAAAATAAAATCGGCGTTCCTTCCAATGATCACACAGTCCTCTTTCTGTGCTATTTCCATGATCACTTTGCTCTGCGTTTCATATACGATATCTTCCACGGATTTTCCCGTGATATCCCTTCCTGTAAATGCATACGCAAACAACCCTTTTTTTGTGGATAATTCTGCTTTTTCCCTGATATATTCCGGTGAAAGTCCTGACTTCTCTGCGATCTGGCTGATAATATCTTTGTCATAATATGCAATTCCAAGCTCTTTTGCCACTTTCTCGCCGATAAAACGTCCTCCGCTTCCAAATTCCCTGCTGATCGTGATAATTCTTTTTGCCATGGTTCATCCCTCCCTAATCTAAACTGTCAACTTTTGTTTTTCTGATTTTCTTTAAAAATACATATCCTACCAGACATGCTATAAACTCTGTGACCGGAAATGCCCACCAGATCAGTGAAACCCCTGCCTGACCATTTCTTACAAACACAGAAAATATTCCTGCTAACGGCAATATGATCACAAGCTGTCTTAAAAGTGAGATCACAAGTGATTCGATTCCACCATCTAGTGCCTGATAAATTCCCTGATATGCCACATTGATCCCTGCAAAAAGAAAGCTGATGGAAATGATCCGCATTGCACCGATAAAATATTCTCTCGACTGTCCGGCATTAAACAAAGTTGCAAATGCTCCAGGGAAAATTTCTGTAATGATAATGCCAAAGATCATCAGTGCAACGGTATATAAAAGGCCATATCTGATTCCATCCTGGATTCTCTTTTTACTGCGCATGCCATATGCAAAAGCTATGATCGGGGTGATCGCATCCCTCAGTCCAAAAGCAAGGAACAATACAAACTGCTGCACTTTGTAAAACAGCCCGTATGCGGTCTGCGCTGCTGGAGCAAATTTTAAGATAAGGTTCATTACATATACCATAACAGACATTAATGCCTGTGCAATGATCGCTGGAAGTCCGATCGCATATATTTCCTTTATAATGCCTGCATCCGGTCTCATATACTTTATTCCATGGTCAAATTCTTTATTTAATCTGATATGAAAAACAAATAACAGTAACGCCGATGCCACCTGACCGATCACCGTTGCATAGGCAGCACCCTTTACCCCCATTTCCGGAACCGGTCCGATACCATAGATCATGATTGGATCAAGAATGATATTGATCACTGCTCCTGTAACCTGACCGATCGTAGAATAAAGTGAACGTCCTGTTGCCTGTAATAATTTTTCAAACAGTGAAAAGAAAATGATTCCAAAAGAAATCACACAGCAGATTCTCAAATAATCCGTTCCCATGGAAAGAACTTCTGCATCCACTGTCTGCGAAGAAATATATGCCTTTACCCCGAAAATTCCAAATAACAGACATACTGCATAAATGATCACACCTAAAAACAGGCTGTTTCCTGCAACTTTCGCCGCCTTTTTGCTGTTTCCCTGCCCGAGCGTCCTTGCAAGCAGCGCATTCGTTCCTACTCCTGTTCCGATCCCGACTGCGACCATAAGCATCTGCACGGGGAATACCAGCGTAAGTGCATTTAATGCCGCCTCGCTTCCCACCTTCATGTTTCCGACAAAGGCACTGTCCACGATATTATAGACCGCCTGTAATGCCATCGATAAGATCATCGGTATCCCCATCTGAACCATGAGCTTACCTACCGGCATCTCCTTCATTTTGTTACTCTCTGCCATTTTAAATCCTCCTTGTTTTACACTTTGTTTTGCATCTTGTTTTCTGCACAAAAAAAGTGTGCACCTATCATATAAGCTGGACTTACGCTGATAAGCTACACACTTTTTTATGGCAATCATTCATAAGATGTAATTTTTTATGAAAAAACGAGCAGCAAAAACTGGATTTACGCAGATTTGCTACTCGTTCTTTTTTGAATTATAATTATTTTATTTTTAAAAGTCAAACGGAATTTTTTGCAGATCAGATATTCTGCTTTACCCATGCTTCAAGTTCTGTCTTTGAACTCTTTGCCTGACCGCCCATAATGGATTTACCTTTTCTGACATCCGCATCCGGGCACAGTGCTTTTATCGTTTCCTCACTTTTGCCCATACCGCTTCCCTCATTCGTGCAAAACGGAAGGATTTTCTTTCCGGAAGTATCAAAGAATTCCAAAAACGTTGCTACTGCCATCGGTATCGTCCCGCAATAATTCGGATATCCGAGAATAATGGTGTCATAATCTCCCATATTTTCCGGATAATTTATGAGTTCCGGTCTGTTATTTTCCGCAAAATCGACTTTTGCCTGTTCAACACACTCCCGGTACTGATCCGAATACGGCTGTTTCATCTCAATTTTAAAAAGATCTGCGTCTAAAAATTCTTTTATGAGTCCGGCACAGATCTCTGTGTTTCCAACCGTTATATTTTTTATGGAACCGCCAAAATAATTTTCTCCCGCTCTTGAAAAATAAGCAATCAATGTACGCATTTTCAGCTTCCTCCTTTACTCAAGAACCATAATACTAAAGTCTGTCATAATGTCAAGGTTATCAGCGAAACATTTCCTTTAATCTTAAAATATTCTTTTCAATCCCTTCTATCACTTCCATAACTACCTTATCATCACATCCTGTCGGATCAGGCAATCCCCAGTTATCATCAAACTCCCTGCCGATATACGGACATCCGACATCACATCCCATGGAAATAGCGATAATGTACACATATAAATGCTACCTTTTTCTTACGCATGAAAACCTCCTTTCAGATGATCCGCAGTCTCTTAGGATCAGACAACGCTTTGAGGATTTTGGCTGTCTCTGTATAGATTTTTTCCAAATCAATCACCTCACATAGAAATATCTCTATGTGTTAGGATAATATACAAATAGAAAAAAGTTAATATGACTATTCATTCACTTTGTCTACAAAACGCATGAAAGCACTTCTTCCTTCTTCCGTGCATTTGTAAACACCGGCATCTTTTAATACTTCCATAAATACCAGACCAATCTCTGTCTGCACGATCTCATGCAGTCTTTCCGGAGTAACTTCGCCCTCTAAACCGGTACCGAATGTAAATCCGTATTTCGGAAGGAACTCTTCTACCCAGTCTGCATGTTTTTCAAGGACTTCATCCTCACGGATAGATGTTCCATCAAGCAATGCCTGCTCTAAATCTGCCATCTCTTTTTTCAGACGTGCCGGAAGCACTGCAAGTCCCATAACCTCGATCAGACCGATATTCTCTTTCTTGATATGGTGCAGTTTTGCATGCGGATGGTAAACACCAAGCGGATGTTCTTCTGTTGTGATATTATTACGCAATACCAGATCCAGTTCGTATAAATCGCCGCGTCTTCTTGCGATCGGAGTGATCGTGTTATGTGGCTCTCCGTCTGTCTCGGCAAAAACAAATGCAGCCTCGTCTGTGTAACCTCTCCATGCCAGTAAAATCTTATCTGCCAGCTCGATCAGGCGGTCTTTTTTCTCTGCGCTGATACGGATAACGGACATCGGCCATTTTACGATACCTGCTTTGACATCCTCAAATCCCTTGAATGATATCTCTTTTTCCACCGGAGCTTTTGCCATGGCAAATTCATAATGACCGCCCTGGAAATGATCATGGCTCAAAATAGAGCCGCCAACGATCGGAAGATCTGCATTTGAACCAACAAAATAATGCGGGAACTGCTCTACGAAATCAAGCAGTTTACCAAAAGTAGCACGCTCGATCTTCATCGGTGTATGCTGTCCGTTAAAGATGATACAGTGCTCATTATAATAAACATAAGGAGAATACTGGAAAAACCAGTCACTGCCATTGATCGTTACCGGAATGATCCTGTGGTTCTGTCTTGCCGGATGGTTCACACGGCCTGCATATCCCTCATTTTCCTTGCAGAGTAAACATTTCGGATAACCGCTCTGTTTTGCAAGTTTCGCTGCTGCGATCGCTTTTGGATCTTTTTCCGGTTTGGATAAATTGATCGTGATATCTAATGTACCAAACTCAGTATCTGCAGTCCATTTCAAATCTTTCTTGATACGGTATCTGCGGATATAGTTTGAATCACAGCTTAATTTATAAAAATAATCGGTTGCTGCCTGGGCAGACTGATGATTATAAAGTCCACGGAATTTTGTAATGACTTCGCTTGGTCTTGGCATAAGCATGCTCATGATCTTTGTATCAAACAGATCGCGGTAGGTGATCGTATCTTCCGGCATCAGTCCCTGCTCTGCCACATAGTCAAGCATCTCTGTAAGAATACCCTCTAATGCTTTCTCTGCAGATTTCTGTGTCATTGGCTCTCTTTTTTCATAAGCTGTAACAATGTTCTCTTCTAACTCATCTAATTTAAAAAGCTCTAACAGACGATTGATGGTAAATCTTTTATCTTCCGGTGCAACCAGTCCTGTCACCAGACCATATTCTGTTAACTCTAAAATCTTTTCCTGTATCATTTTCTTCTTCACCTCTACGCTATTCTACGTATCCGGACTATATTCTGTCGCGCATACACAATTATGCTGTCTATGTCATTTCTGACAATGAAACACTTCTCTTTTTATGCTAATTTCACCGGGCCGTCACCGATCTCAACAACATAGAAATCTGCTGCGTATCCGATCTTCTTCTCATAAGCGGCTCCAACTTCTTTGATAAAAGTATCCACAGCTTCATCTTTTACGATACTGACCGTACATCCGCCAAAACCTGCACCAGTCATTCTTGATCCGATCACACCATCGATCTTCCATGCTTCTTCGACCAAAGTATCAAGCTCGATACCGGTTACCTCATAATCATCACGGAGAGAAACATGTGATTCATTCATCAGTTTTCCAAATAAAGCAACATCATTATTTTTCAGCGCCTCTACTGCTTTGATCGTTCTCTGATTCTCATAGACTGCATGTTTTGCACGTCTTACACACACTTCCTCTTTAATGGCATCTTTGTGTTCCTCAAACTGTGCCTCTGTCAGATCTCCGAGTGCTTCAATGGAAACAACTTTCTGTAACTCTGCTAATGCCTTCTCACATTCACTGCGGCGCTCATTGTATTTGGAATCGCCAAGTCCACGTTTTTTATTGCTGCAGGAAATCACGATCTTTGCATTTTCCAGTTTGATCGGTGCATACTCATATTTTAAAGTTGCCGTGTCAAGGAAGATTGCGTGTCCTGCTTTGCCCATTGCGATAGCAAACTGATCCATGATACCACAATTTACACCGTTAAATTTATTCTCAGAATACTGTCCGATCAGTGCAAGATCCTGATTTGTCACGTCAAATCCGAACATATCGCGTAAGATAAATCCTGTTAAAACCTCTACGGATGCAGAAGAAGAAAGTCCGGAACCATTCGGGATATTTCCGAATAATACAAGATCCATACCCTGCTCTACTTTCATGCCTTTTTCTCCGAATGCCCACATTACACCCTTCGGGTAATTTGTCCAGTCAGCTTCTTTCTCCGGTTTTAAATTCTCTACCGATGACTCTAACACGCCAAGCTGCTCAAAGTTCATGGAATAAAAACGCAGCTTCTTATCATTTCTTTTTCTTGCCACACCATAAGTACCGATCGTCAGTGCACAAGGAAATACATGACCGCCATTGTAATCGGTATGCTCTCCGATCATGTTCACACGTCCCGGTGCAAAATAAACACCAATCTCACCTTCATCTCCAAATAACTCTTTAAACTTTGCCAGTACGTTCTCCCAAACCATCTTGAATCCTCCTTTAATTTCTTCTAATACATCATTTGTTCTTATTTTGCCACACATCATCCTGTTCGTTTTTTTATCCTTGGAAAACAGGATGCATTTGTTTTGTTTTCTTTGATAATCCTATTATACTGCATCCAACTCCCTTTGCAATGGCTGAAATGCAAACTGCAACAAAGTGCAGAAAATCCTGCAACATTTTTACATAAATGTTGCAGGATTTTAAAACCTTTTCTTATCATCAATTATTTTATGCTTCAAAATCGCGGATCAGTTTCAATGTTGGCAGCGTATTTCCCTTATAATCAAACAATGCCTGATTTGCCCACTCGTTGCCACATGGTCCCGGATCCTGAATATATTTTAAAGATGCAGGTGTTGCCCAGCCGGAACCCGGAACCGGGATCCATGCCGGCTCCCAGTAGAAAAAGCCCTTGCCTTTTCCACCATCGATATGGCTGATTCTGTTTAAGAAATCTTCCATAAAATCATACTGTCCCTGTACTGTCATCGGATATTCGATCTTCTCAACCAGCGCCGGTTTTGTTGCATAGCCTTTGCGATCTTCATCAGAGAGTTTCTCGTAGTCTTTGTAATCTTCCATCGTATATCCCATGGAAACCTCTGCCACGATCAGATCTTTGCCATAACGCTTAGCAATATCATTCATGTTGTCATTTAACATCTGAAGAGATCCATGCCAGAATGGATAATAGGACAATCCGATCAGTTCAAAATCCTCACCGCGTTTTGTAAAATTATCAAACCATTCACGGTAAAGTGCATTGTTGCCGCCATTGTCAAGATGGATCATAACCGGAATCTTTGACAGTTCCTTCATCTGCGGGCATACACCTTTGATAGAGCCTGCGAGACGCTCTTCATCTGCTTTGCGGACAGCACGGATACCGGCATTGACAAATGTTGCGATGTTATCATAGTTCGGCACCTTGCCTTCCGGCCAGAGCAGACCATTTGAAAGTTCATTTCCGACCTGTACCATCGTGATATTGACACCGTTTTCCAAATAAAGATGCATCATCTCTAACGTGAAATCATAAACTGCCTGCTCTAACTCTTTGACACCATAATTTTCCCATGCCTTCGGTTTAAACTGTTTTCCCGGATCTGCCCAGAAATCACTGTAATGCAGATTTAAAAGTACACCAAAACCTGCTTTTGTCACCTTTTTGGCGATCTCAAGAGATGTCTTTGGATCATTTTCTCCTGCACCGTAAGATTCTCCTGTTTCTGACCACGGATCATTCCAGACACGGATACGGATCGTATCCACATCATAAGATTTCATGATCTCCAAAATATCCTTTTCTTCTCCGTTGTCATAATATTTCGCACCACACTTCTCCAACTCTGCAAGTGTAGATAAATCCATTCCTTTTACAAAATTCATAGTCATTCCCTTCCTTTTCATAAGCTGTAATATTTGTGCCAAAACATAAATAAATCAGGCAGCCGGGCTTATTTCTTATACTTTATTACTTATACTATATTCCTTTAAAGCGGAACGTAAATTCCAGCGGTTTTGTCACATCAATATGATATTCCGGATGTACCCATGAACCCCAGCTGTCATCGCCGCCGACTCCCATCTGTGCGAATGCCACACGGACGATCGTGTGATGTACCTGCGGTAATTCATAAACATGTGCTGCATTTTCAAGTTCATGCGGTGTATATGGGAGTGCAGAAAAACTTAATTCATCTCCCTCAAACAGAATACCTCTGCCTTTTGCATCCACAAGACGCGCATAGCGCACACCGACTTTGTTGCCGCATTCCTGCGGAACTAAGTATTTTGCCATATTGTCAGCTACTTTATTACTGTAGATTCCAAGTTTCGCACCATGTCTCCGGTCTGCATACGTCTCATTCGGTCCCATACCATACCATGTAAGATTGTCATAATCTGCATCAAACTGAAACATCATACCAAACTCCGGCATATCAGGAAGTCCCTCCACCGGATCATACATCAGTTTTGTCTCGATCGTTCCATCACCAAAAACAGTATAGGACACCTCACATTTACTTGATGGTGTTGTCGGCATAAAATAAGTATAGGTGATCTTTACGGTATTATCTTTTTCTTCCACTTTCGTTGGAACATTGTCAAACATTCCTCCATTTCTGTGGCTGATATACATGCTGGCGATCTTCCACTGCGCATAGCGCGCCGGTGCCATACTTCCGTTATCATTGTCAACCGGTGCCCTCCAGAAATTCGGCATCGGAATCTTTTCGATCATCTCTTTTCCCGCATAACGGTAAGAAACAAGTCCACCATTCAACATGGAGAACAGACAGTCAAAATCTTCACCCTTCACACCGATATTTACCTTTCCGTGAACCACACGGATTGGTTTTTGGGATGCATGGAAAACGGTACTCTTTTTATAAATCTTCTGTCCAAATGCAACTTCATGACCTGCATCTGCCCAACTTCTGTCCTCTTTTAAAAGGAATGAAACCGTAAGTGCATATTCTACGTCCGGTTCTTCTTTTTTCTGATCCTGACCATCTGCCCGCAAAACTGCAAACGGTATCTCATAATCGGAAGAACTAAGCGGTGGTACTGCTGTTTTGATCTCCTGTTTTTTTATCACAACTCCATTTTTCTGTAAAACTGCCACACAGCAGAACTGGTCTGTACCCGCAAACAGATTCTTATTCACTACCGTGAATTTTCCATCCTTTTCAAACAGGACACTGATATTCTGATAATTGAATTTTACTTCCTGCATTTTCGGGGATGGATCTCTGTCACCGCCATAACAGATTCCATTTCCACTGAAATTATAATCCGTCGGCCGCTCTAAGAAATCACCACCATATGCCTGAAACCCTTTTCCATAGCGGTCTTTTTTCAAGATGGACTGGTCAATGTAATCCCAGATAAAACCGCCCTGATATCTCGGCTCTGTATCTGACAGATCGGTGTACTTATGCATGGCACCGCAGGAATTTCCCATCGCATGTGTATATTCGCACATGATAAACGGCTTTTCCTTATGCTCGGCGAGGAATTTTTTTACATTTTCCACGCTGGTATACATCTGGCTTTCCATGTCACTGGTTGCCTCATATCTGCGATCATGAAAAATTCCCTCATAATGAACCAGACGGTATGGATCTAAGGCACGGAATTTTTCGGACATGTCAAAAATTACTTTTCCGCCGTAAGATTCATTTCCGACTGACCAGATCAGAACTGCCGGATGGTTTTTATCTCTCTGATAACAGGAATTGACACGGTCAAGCATCATAGGCTCCCAGTCCATGTTGTCTCCAGGAACGATCATGTCTTTCGGTGCCAGCCCATGCATTGCAGAATCCCAGGAACCGTGTGATTCCAGATTATTTTCTGCAATCATATAAAGTCCGTATTCATCACAGAGATCATATATAATGGATGCATCCGGATAATGGCAGGTACGGATCGCATTGATATTGTTCTGTTTCATTGTTACAATATCCTTTAAAACTTCCTCTTTTGTGATCGCACGTCCTGATATGGAACTGAATTCGTGACGGTTGACACCCTTAAATACGATACGTTTTCCATTTAATGTCATAATACTGTCTTTCATTTCAAAACGGCGGAATCCGATTTTCTGGCGGATAACTTCACTTCTTTCTCCATCTGTATCAAAACATTCTATCGTAAGCGTATATAAATTCGGGATCTCTGCACTCCACAGCTCCGGTTTATTTACCTGTTTTTCAAAATAAACTTCTCCCTCAGAAACCGGTAACTCCTCAAAGAAAATAACCTGCTGCTCTTTTTCTTCCAAAACAGAATAATCTTTACTTCCTGTCAATGTAAATCTTGCCCTTCCAGTGCCGCGCATCTGCATTGTAACAAGAAGATCTGCATTTATAAGTGTCTCGTCTAAAACCGGCTGCACTTTCAGATCATATACATGCACTTTTGGCATTGTATACAGATAAACCGAGCGGAAAATACCGGAAAACCGGTAAAAATCCTGATCCTCACACCAACTTGATGATGTCCACTTAAACACCTGTACTGCCAGCTTGTTTTCACCTTCTTTTACATACGGAGTCAGGTCAAATTCGGACGGTGTAAAACTGTCTTCGCTGTAACCGACATACTGACCGTTTAACCACAATGCAAAACCGCTCTCCACACCCTGAAAGGAAATATAAAGTCCGTTTTTTCTAAAACCTTCCGGCAGTGTAAAATATTTTACATAGCTTGCCACCGGATTAAATTCACTCGGCACTGTGTCGCGCCACACATCTTCCCTTCCATCCCACGGGTACTGAATGTTTACATACTGTGGGATATCATAGCCCTCCATCTGGATATGTGCCGGTACACGGATGTCCTCCCAGCATTTGCAGTCAAACGTTTCTGCCTCAAAACCGTTTACGGTCTGCGCATAATTTCTCGCATAATGGAATTTCCAGATACCATCTAATGATAACCGGAAGATGCTCTTTTTTTCTTCTGCTTCTGTTTCGTCCGCATACGCCACATGATCGGAGTGCGCTGCCATGCAGTTTTCCTTAAAAAACTTCGGATCATGGATCTTTTTTATTTCGAATGACATGTAATGTTCTCCTTTTATCTTTTTCTTATCTCCATTTTAACGAAAAAATGCGCATTTTGCATCTGTATCTCAACACAAAACACGCATTTTCAATCATAAGTTTTACCAGCCTTTCAAAGCGGAAATATTATAATTTAACAGTTTTCTCTCATAATTTTCCGGACTGATCTTCCACTGATACGGAGATGTATTCAGATATTTTTTGAAGTTCCGGTTAAATGTAGATGTCGTGGTAAATCCCACTTTCTGTGCGACCACATCCATCGGATCATTTGTCTTTTTCATGATATCACATGCTTTTTGCACACGCATCAGATTGATATAATCCATAGGTGACATATTCATATAAGATTCAAACACTCTTCTGAAATGCGTCTCACTCATATGACTTGCCTTTGCAAGTTCTTCCACACGAATATTGTTCGCATACTCTAACCTTACATAATCAAGTGCCGCCGTGATCTGAGAAACACCTGTCTTTTTCTTTACCTCATTCTCCGAGATATCACTCTCACACATGCGGAGCAATTCAGTAAAAAAAGCAATCAAAAGACCTCTGACACAATCATTAAAATGGCTTTTTTTCTGTCTCATCTCATCCATGAGCATCTTCACAAGAACGGAAATCCCGCGATTTTCCCATTCATGGAAAAACAAAGCCTTTCGATTGACCATCTGTAATACTTTTTTTTGCATGACAGCATTATCCGGATACAATTCCTGGATCATGACCATCGGATCAAAAAATAGATATTCCCAATAGCTTGGTCCCTCCGCTATATCACTGATCGTCACATGCGGGTAATTCTGCGGAATAATACTGACCATTGCCGGTTCGTAGCTTTTTGTCTCTTCATTTAAGATCAGCCTGCCGGTACCGTTTTTACAATATCCGATTTCCATGAGATTGTGAAAATGAAGATTGCTTTCATCATGTCCGTAATCACGAATCCAGCTGTCTCCTAAAAGTGCCAGAACATATTCACCCTGCGGAACTTCATAAAATCTTAGTTCCATCGTGTCTTTTTTCTTTTTCCCCATGGTTATTACCTCTTTTTAAAACTGCCGTACATTATTTCAGTACGGCAGCCATTTTGTTTCTGATATCAGAATTTAATCAAAATCAAATTTTGTAATTCTATCATGCATTGCTTTATAACGGAAACGGATCATTTCGTTTTTCTCTAATACATCCTCTTCCGTTCCACGGTACTGACAGCGGATACAGCTATAAATACCAGTTTCTTTATTGTAGAACATATCGATGTCAAGATCTCTTAAAAAACAGGATGGGCATCTATAATTTAATTTGCCTTTGCCAAGTTGAGCCATGTTGCAAATACCTCCTTATCTGAGATTGTTTTTCTGTATCCCAATGTGAACATTGGTGAGAATGCATATCCTTCTTTTACATATCCTTCTGCCTTTGCATCGGATGCTGTCATGGATACTCTTGTCTCGATTTCAGGAACGACTGCAGAAACCTCTGTAGCTCCTACGACGCCCTCTTCACGGCATTTGTATTCATAGTTGATCGTCTTCTCTTCCGGTCCGTTGATCTTTAATGTGATATGACTCATATCTTCGGAATATTCAGTTGTACCATAGCATGCAACCATGTATTCATTTAATGTTACTTCTGCAGTCGGATCACTCATCTCTAAGATGTGACGCTCGATCCTGATGTTGGAAGATCCTTCCTCAAAGTATTCTTTTGTCTGAAGTTTTACAGTCAGATCCTTAAACTCGATTGTAACAGGGTCTAATGTAAGGATTCTTGTCTTGCCTTCCTGGGAGAAGTGTGCATGTGTCGGGCAGAGGCAGAGATCAACTTCCTCTCCTTTGTAAGAAAGTTTTGCACTTCTTACAGTTCCCTCTCCTGCGTAATGTGTAAAGTAACCTGCACGGTATTTCTCCTGGATTAAGAATGGGTAGGATGCATCCTGAACATGTTTTGTTCCAATGCCGACCGGCCACTCTAATTTTGCTGCATAAGGACGAAGATCAACGATCGCACCGCCCTGATCCATATTAACACATGCTCTCATGTACGGATCGCAGTACCAGAATAACTGTTTGTCTGAACCATATAAGATATCTCTCCAGAGAGCACATTCCGGTTCATTGTAATTGTTCTGGTTGACACCTTTTTTCTCACGATAATAATCAGCAAACTCTGACATAGTCATGTCAATTAACTGACCTTCTTTTTTCAGCTTTCCATAGTAAGCACATCCATCACTGTAGGATTTGTAAAGAAGTTCATATGGCTGCTCCCAGCGTCCCATCTTGTTCATCCAGCCCGGTCCAACGAACATCATGTTGTATGCATATCCGTTGTTATATTTCTCTAAGGAACGGTACTGGTCGATTAAGTTATAAAGATATGGATATTCCCATGTCTTTGTATCATAAATCATACCACGGAGTACATTCTGCGGATGTGTTCCGAAGTTCGAACCATTTCCATCGTAACATGCGATCAGGTCACGGGAAAGATGAGGGATCGCTACGATACCGCTGTCTTCCTCTTTATTTGCAGCCGGTGCATGTGTGTTCTGTTTCGATGGGATCCATGGTGCCCATGGGCCGCCATCAAATAATGTATACCAGGAGTTGTTGCAGGTGTGATATGCCTTCGGGCCTTCCTCCCAGCAGGTAGCAACTGCACATTTTACAGTCGGATAAGTTGCTTTGATATAGTTTGTCAGATCAGCATCCATATAATAAGATCCTGTTGACTCCGGATAAAAACCGAATCTGTCATGGAATTTCTCGAATACATCATTTACGATGGCTTTCTTATCTTCCATGGAGAACATCCAGATACAAAAGTCTTTTGTCTTATATTTTTCGCGGAACTCCTCGCAAGGAAGTCCTAATAAAGATAATGCGATCTCATCACCATATACTTCATGGTCATGTTTTGCGATCTCTACTGCTTCATCATTGAAGAGTGAAGCATATGTCATCTGAATGGTTACTTTTAATCCATTCTCGTGAGCTAATCTCTGCTGTGTCTTAAAGATATCCAAAGACTCTGTTAAAAGTGCTTTATCTCCGATATCCTCTTCTTTTCCCTGTCCTGTCACTGTCGCAGAATACTCTGGAACCAGCTCCGGACGATGAATAAGATTCAGTACAAATTTATCCATTTTTTTCTTTCTCCTCCAAAATTTTATCTAAAAGAGTTAATACTCTTCTCAAAACTACACTTTCTCAGAAGAACGCTGCTCCTGCGTTCTTCCAACGCGGGTTAGTAACACTTAGGCATTGCAGCCTCTGCTGCAATGTCTACTTAGTGTTACTTCCCGCAATTTAGCCTTTAACAGCTCCGCCGGTAACACCCTCAACATAGAACTTCTGCATCACTACGAAGAGAATGGAAATCGGGATTGCGATCATTACACCTCCGGCACAGAAGATTGCGAAGTAATCTCCGATCAGAGTCTTCTGTAACAGATTATAAAGACCGATCGCAACTGTCCAGTCTGCCGACTCTTTCGACTTGATCATGATCCGTGCCAGAACAAAATCCATCCATGGATTCAGGAAAGAGTTGATGATCGTATATACTATCATCGGTTTTGACAGCGGAATAATGATTTTTCCAAAAATTGTTGCCTCGGAAGCACCCTCTAAGCGGGCAGCCTCTCTCAGTGAAACCGGGATGGTATCAAAGAAACCTTTCAATACTAAAAACCCAAGTCCCGAACCTGCAGAATATACGATAACCAGACCTGCAAGTGAATCGGTAAGTCCGATCATTTTTAAGACAAAATAAACAGCGATCATGGAAAGTACACCTGGGAACATTCCAAGAATGATAGAAAAGCTCATCAGAGGTTTTCTCGCCTTGAATCTCATACAACTGAATGCATAAGAGACCATCAGTACAAAAGCGGATGAAACGATACAGGTAAAAAATGCTACAATAAAGGTATTTTTAAACCATGCAGGGAAGTTTGCTGCTGTATCTGTCTTAAAGAACAGTTGATGATAGTTTGCCAGTGTCCAGTGTTCCGGGAAAAAGTGCTGGTAACTTACACCCTTTGTAGTGGAAAGGGATGTTACAACCAGCCATACAATCGGAATCAGCCAGATGATTGCCAAAAGAGCAAGTACTAAATGTCTTAAAATGATTTTCCATGTTTTCTTTTTCATTATTGGTACACCTCCTCTTTATCACCACTGATCATTCTTGTATAGCTAAGCAATGTAAGAAGCGCACAGATAGCAAATGAAATAATACCAATTACCGATGCCATCTTATAGTTTGAGTTATCGTTGGTCAATGTAAACAGCCATGTAATGAGAAGGTCTGTCTCTTTTGCATTAGAGTTTGCAAATGCCATGTTTGCTGTTGCATTGGAACTTGTCAGCAGATAAATAACGTTAAAGTTATTGATGTTTGCAATGATGCTCTGAATCAGGGATGGTCCACAGATAAATAATACATACGGCATTGTGATCTTCCAGAAGATCTGCCATTTATTTGCACCATCGATACGTGCACTCTCCAACTGATCTGTCGGAATATTCATCAGAATACCGGTAGCGGAAAGCATCTGATATGGAACACCGACCCAGATATTAATAAGAATGATCATTGCATGAGACCAGCCCGGTTTGGAAAGAAATGGAATATAGTTTCCTGAAACAAGTCCGATACTTTGTAACCAGCCTGTCAGGCCGATGTTGGAACATAATGTATTTACAATACCATGGTCGCTGAACATTTTGCTTACAAGAAGCAATGTTACGAACTGTGGAATCGCGATTGTCACAACAAAAAGTGATCTCCACATTTTTTTAAAATGTGTATCTTCATGGTTGATCAGCTTTGCCAAAAGAATACCACCGATGAAAGTTGTAAATGTTGCCGATACTGCCCAGATCATTGTCCATGCAAGAATTCTTACGAATGCATAGGAGAATGTGATCGTGGTACCGCCTGTAAACATATTCTTGAAGTTTCTAAGTCCAACCCATGTAAACAGGTAGTTTGGCGGCATATGATCCATATCATAATTGGTAAATGCCACACAGGACATAAAAATGATCGGTATAATGTTCATCATAATAACACCGATACTCGGCAGGGTAAGTAATGTGATATAAAACTTACCATTGAAAAGAGATTTTATATCTTCCGCAAATGTATTGACATGTTCTCCCTCTTCTTTCATAAGCTGAAGGCGGTATACAGCCTTCATATTGCTTATATATAAAAATATGAATGCTACGATTACGAGGATTCCGACAATACCATATAATAAGATTAGTAACGAGTTATCGTAATCATTAACAGTGTTTTTCAAGGTCAGTGGATCAAATACAGACTCATACTGAACGGTACCAAGTGTATTTAAATCCTTAATATAATTGATAGAGAACATTCCTGTAAACAGGATTACTATCACTTCAAGTGCTGTCATTAAGATACCTTTGACGATCTGTTTACGTCCCCAGTATCCGGCACCCATAACAAGCAGTGAAAGCTTGCACCAGATATCGCCCTTTGCCACTGCTGTTCCGAAATCGACAAAGTATTTTTTGATTGCGTTTAAAAATGTTTTCATAGATTCACTCCCTATGCGCGTGAATGAGAATTTTTGTTTCGGTAACAAAAACTTTTCTCTTTTTAAAAATCCCCACATGACCTGTCTGTCAGGTCATGTGGAAATATGAGTTTTACAGATATTTTGATTATTCAGCTACCGGCTGTGTAATACCAGCTACTGCATCATCAAGTACAGCCTGAAGATCTGTTGCACCGTCAACCAGGTTCTGTCCAAGTGCCTTTGCCGGATCCCAGTAATTATTGCCTACAACCTGCTGATCTGCAAACTCTGACTGCGCTGCAAGTGCTACAAGTGCCGGGGAATCAATCTGAGCTGCTGCTACTGTGTTAGCCGGTCCCTCTGATGTAGCGTTACCAATTGCTAACTGGCTCTCCTCATTTGTGAGATACTCAGCAAGGAGCATTGACCAGCCAACATTTTTAGCATGGGAGTTCACACCTACGAATTTGTATCCTGCATAAGATCCCATCTGTGTAGCTGTTCCATTTACATCGAAAGTAGGTAATTTACATGCTGCATATCCGTCACCGTATTTCGCTTCAAAAGATCCGGTGTTCCATGTACCGGAAACATATGCGCCAAGTGTACCGTCATTTAACATGGTAATTGCATCCTGATCTTGTACGCTTACAAACGCCGGAGAAGAAGTGATATTTTCAATGCTCTGTGCTACTGCAAGACCGGTCTCAGAGTTCCAGTCACAATTATTTGAGTTATCTTCATTCATGGAAAGTTCACAGCCTGCACCAGAGAAGAATCCATACAGATACCATCCATCTGCTACATTCATGCCAACTTTTGTTCCTGCTTCTTCCGCTTTTGCTGTAAGATTTTCCCAGGAAGCCACATCCTCTTCAGAGAAGATGTTTGAATCATAGTATAAGAAATAACCGTTTGATGCTGTTAACGGATAAGCGTAAAGTTTTCCGTCTTTGGTAGCTGCTGCTACAGTTGCCTCTGAGTTTGTTTCTTTCGGATCATATGTATATGTAGCTGCCACTTCCTGAAGCGCACCTGCATTTACAAGATCATTTACCTGATCATCTGCAAATACGAATACATCTGCTGCCGCATCAATATCCTCAAGAATCTTATCTTTGGCATCTGCCTCAGATACAGCACCGATTGTGATGTTGAAATCTACATCTGAGTACTGCTCTTTGAATTTGTCTGTCAGCTCTTTCATAACATTCTGATAAGCTTCAAGTTCTGAGCACCATAACTGGATATCTACGGTTCCATCTGTAGATGCGATCAGATTTGCGATTGCATCATCGGAAGCTGATGCTGCCTCTGTCTCTGCAGCTGCATCGCCTGCTTCTGTTGTTGCAGCTGCATCACTGCTCTCTGCTGCATTGTCTGCTGCGCTGTTGTCAGCTGTGCTGTTGTTTGCTGCTTTGTTTCCACATCCTGCGAACATGGAAGCTACCATTGCTGCACATAATACTGTGCTGATGACTTTTTTCTTCATTTGAAAATCCTCCCTTTTCCTTGATAGAAAAAAATGTTCTTTTAGAACGCTTTTTCGTGTTGCGCTATGCGCAATCGGTTGTTCTATGGTTAGAGTATATCTCTGTTACATCCTTGTGTCAATGTCCACATTTTATAATAAATCCGACCATTTTTTAGCAATTTTGCACAATATTATTTTCTTCTCTTTCTTTTATTTTTTTCATATTCGACTTTTGCGCAACCGTTAACCATTGATTTTCCGTGCATTTTCAATTATGTAACATGCTTTTTATGGATGTTTTAGCTCTTTTTTTGCAATTTTTGAAACAGTGATTTTGGGGGCAGATTTGGTAACGTTTTCAAAAGATATAAACTGGGTATATCTGCCCAGCAAAACAGTTTTCTGTAAAAAAAAAAGCGAAACACATTCATTTTCCTGTGCTTCGCCCATTTCAAATTCATAACTTCAATCTATCCATAGATTTTCCTGTCTGTATTTACTTTGTCGATTCTTTGAGTACCACTTCATATGGAAGTAATGTGCGTTCTTTTACTTCAAGTCCCTCCGTCAGATCAAGCAGTGTTCTGCATGCTACCATTCCAAGTTCTTTCGCATCAAATGACAGCGATGTGATCGACGGTACGTTATTTTCAAGTACCATGCTGTTATAAAACGATGCCACACGAACATCTTCCGGTACTTTGACATGCTGCTGGCGGAGTGTTTTTAAAACACGGCTGCAGACAGCATCATCCATACATAGAATACAGTCTGCCTGCCGGTTCAACGCTTCCTTGACTGCTTTTTCCACCAAAACCTGATTATCCTGGCTTAAAAACATCAGGTCCTCATCTAACTCTTTTCCCATCTTTGCATATGCTTCGCGAAATCCACGCAGACGGCTCTGTGTGACCACATGTTCCTCATTGCCGCCGATCAGCGCAATTTTTTCCATTTGTTTCATCAATATGATCGATGTAAGTTCTTTGCATGCGCTCTTGTGATTGTGGTCTACCTGGATCACACCTTTATAATTGGTACTGGTACTTCCGATCGTGACAAACGGTACATTTTTTGTCTGTAAAAACTCGATCTGCTCATCTTCCACAAAAGTCCGCATCAAAATCACACCATCCACTTTATGGTTAGCAATGATACGCTCTAAAGAAGATATATCATTTGTCATACAGATAGAAAGCAGGATGTCGTATTCCATGCTTCCAGCAATCTCCTGTATGCCAAACAGACATTCCTGAAAGAAAGTAAGATCTACCACATCATACTCTCCCGGCATGGCAACACAGATATTATAAGTCTTAGACTGTGCAAGCCCTTTCGCAATCACATTTGGCTTATAGTCATGCTCCTCTATATATGCTAAAACACGTTCTCTCGTTTCCTTACCGATCCGTCCTTTGCCGGAGATTGCACGCGATACGGTTGTCTTTGATACCCCAAGTGCCTCTGCCACATCCGCAATCGTAATATTTTTTTCTGACCCCTTATCCATAAACTCTTATCCCTCGCTTTTTTGCGCTTAGTTGCGCAACTAAGTTTATTATTGTACAACCAGGGGCAAAAATCAATCCTATTTTTTTCCTATTTTTTTCCTAATTTTATTCCAGTATCAGACTTTTTACCGTTTTTCCGGCAAGCCTCTCGCTGCGCGTATCCGGCTGCATACCTCCGACAAATATCCGGAAGTTTCCAGACGGCAGGATCTTCTTTCCTTTCTCATCATACAGCATAAACGCCTCCGGTTCTAAGCGGATGTGAATTTCTTTTTCTTCTCCTGCGTGGAGTGGAAGTTTTACGATCTTTTTCAACTGTCCATATGGCATATCAGAATGTTCTGCCTTCACGTAAACCTGTACCGTCTCGATACCATCCATTTTTCCGGTATTTTTTACGGACACACCGATCGTTACCCCATCAGAGGTCTTTGGTCTCTGCTCTAAAAACCTGATATTCTGATACGTATACTCCGTATAGGAAAGTCCATAGCCAAACGGATATAATGCCTCCTGTTTCATATAACGGTAAGTTCTTCCCTTCATGGAATAGTTTTCAAACTCCGGCAGTTCTTCCGTGGTACGGTAAAATGTGACCGGCAGTTTTCCTTCCGGATTTGCTTCTCCAAACAAAATATCTGCAATCGCCGCTCCGCCTCTTGCGCCCGGATACCATCCCTGTATGATCGCATTCACATGTTCATCCGCCCAGCTTACCGCAAGCGCGCTTCCTGATAACAGGACTAAAACAACAGGTTTGCCACAGGATACTGCTGCTTCTAAAATTTCCTCCTGTAGTCCCGGAAGATTCAGATCCGGTTTGTCACCACTGCCATACTCATTGCCTGCATCTCCTTCTTCTCCCTCAATACCTGCATCGAGCCCAAGTACTGCAATAACCACATCACTCTCTTTACATACACCAAGCACTTCCGACATGCGGTCATTCTCCTGTGCCAGATTGCTGGTACGATCCTTATAAAGATGACATCCCTCTGAATAGAGCACCCTCACATCATCGCCGACATAATCTTCAATTCCCTCTAACACAGTAATGTAACGTGACGCAGTTCCCTCATAATTGCCAACTAACGCACGTCTGCTGTCTGCATTCGGTCCGATCACACCGATCGTTTTTATTTTATTTTTATCAAGCGGTAATATATGCTCCTTATTTTTTAACAGGACAATCGTGCGTTTTGCTACTGCTTCATTGAAAGTTCTCATTTCTTTGCTGTCTGCGGCAAGATAAGGAATTTTATCATATGGGTTTTCTTCTTTTTTATCGAACACACCCAGTTTCATTCTTGCCGTAAAAAGATTTGTGACAGCCTCATCTAAACGTTCTTCTTTGACCAGTCCCTGTCTTACCGCCTGAACCAGAAAGCCAAACAATGTACCGCAGTTTAAGTCACAGCCATTATTCATTGCCATCGCAACCGATTCGATTGCGGTGCTTGTAACATGATGTCCTTCATGAAAATCCCTGATTGCCCAGCAGTCAGATGTCACATGTCCCAAAAATCCCCATTCTTTTCGCAGAATATCGTTCAGCAGACGTTTGTTTCCACAGCATGGAACTCCATTTGTCCGGTTATACGCCCCCATTACTGCTTCTACTTTTCCTTCTTTTACACATGCTTCAAATGCCGGCAGATATGTTTCCCTTAAATCCTGTTCCGTCACCTTGGCATCAAATTCATGACGCACCACCTCCGGTCCGCTGTGAACTGCAAAATGTTTCGCACAGGCAGCCGCTTTTAAATAATTTTCATCATGTCCCTGTAAGCCTTCAATATACCGTACTCCAAGACGGCTGGTCAGATACGGATCTTCCCCGAAAGTCTCATGTCCCCTGCCCCATCTTGGATCGCGGAAAATATTGACATTCGGCGCCCAGAAAGTCAGACCTTTATAAATATCTGTATCTTTTCCTTCCTGCTGCATATTAAATTTGGCTCTTGCCTCCGTTGACACCGCATCCCCGACCTGTTCTAACAGATCTTCGTCAAAAGTTGCAGCCAGACCGATCGCCTGCGGAAATACTGTTGCTGTGCCGGCTCTTGCCACACCATGCAGTGCCTCGTTCCACCAGTTATATGCCTTTATATTTAACCGTTCCACCGCCGGTGCCTGATACAGGGTCTGTGCCACTTTTTCTTCCAGTGTCATTTTACCGACCAATTCTGCCGCACGTTTTCTATAATTGTCAAGTTTTTCTTTATTATGATTCAGTTCCATATATCCATCCTCCATACTTATACCGGTTTTAATGTCAGGCTTTATTCTCTGGCAGCCTGCAAAAAACATTGCTTATTCATTTATGTTAATGAATAAGAGTATAACTGTCTACACTATATTTTACAGTATTTTTCCCGACAAATCATAGATATTTTTTCAAAAGAAAAACTGCGGCATTTTTCATACCGCAGTCTCTTTGACTTATTTTTTGATCTTGATTTTTATGGTTGCTTTCTTACCACTTCCATCGGTTGCTTTTGCCGTGATCGTAACTGTTTTTCCAATTCCGGCTTTCTTTGCCGTCACAACACCTTTGCTGTTTACTGTCGCATATTTGTTGTTTGAAGAAGTCCATTCAATCTTTGAATTGGCTTTCTTTCCATTTGTTTTTACTCTTGCATACACAGTTATCTTCTTACCGGCTTTCACTGTTTTAGCTTTTGCCTGTAATGTGATCTTTGTAACTGTATGTTTCATGATCCTGATCTTTGCTTTGGCACGAACACCGCTTCCATCCGCTGCTTTTGCCGTGATCGTAACTGTTTTTCCTGCTCCGGCTTTCTTTGCTGTCACAACACCTTTGCTGTTTACCGTCGCATATTTCGTATTCGAAGATGACCATACAACTTTTTTATTTGTCGCTTTCTTCGGACCAACGGTTGCCTTCAGGGTCAGTTTTTTGCCAACTGCCAGAGAATACTGTCCCGGTGTGATCGTAATTTTCTGTACTTTCACGTTTTTCTTTGTATTATCTGGTTTCTCTGTATCCGCCGGTTTCTTTGTATTGTCCGGTTTTTCTGTATCTGCCGGTTTTTCTGTATCACCCGGCTTTTCTGTATCTGCCGGTTTTTCTGTATCACCCGGCTTTTCTGTATCCGCTGGTTTTTCTGTATCACCTGGCTTTTCTGTATCCGCTGGTTTTTCTGTATCCGCTGGTTTTTCTTTCAGATTACCGACTGCTGCAGCTAATCTTTCTGTAACCGCATCAATCTCATCCTGCGTTGCCTTTGCGTTCGCTGCCACCTCTTTTGCTGCTGCAAGTGCCTCAGCAAAAACTTTATAGCTTTCCTCTGTATAATCAGATGCATTTATTTTTTCAGCTTTGGCAATCTGCGCATTTAATGCTGTCTTATCAACCGGAACGACGACCGGTGTCTTATCTTTTACTGTTACTTCACATACAACATCATAATTTACACCGTTAATCTGTACTGTACCGTAAATCTGAAAATTTCCAGCTTCATCAGCTTTTATAACCTTATCTAAGGAAGAATCCTCCCACTCTACTTTTTCCTGTATTACGGTTTCATCTGCCATCGTTACAGAAACTGTCTGCGGCAGAGTATCTTTCGTCAGTTCAGAAACATTCTCCACCGTTACCGGATCACAGGATATCGATTTCACGATCGCTGCATCCGATACATAGGTACCGTTAACCTGTAATACCGTAACACCGATCCAGCTTTTACCACCATCATTTGCAAGTACATTGATCCGCATATGACGTGCCACCGTGTTTTCCGGGAAAACATCTGTATACGGTTCTTTTGCTGTTGTATCAACCCCCGCTGCTTCCTCAGAATGATCAATCACTGTCGTCCAGTTTTCACCATCTTTTGAAACGTCCAGTGTATATTTTAATTTTGACCAGAATCCGGTCTTTACATTTTCAATGTTTACATCAGAACCAAAATCAATGGCGATCGCTCCCTCCTTTGTAGCAGATCCTGTTGTCCATGCACTGTTTCCAGGATTTAAGTTCATGGTACGTGCATTGATAAATGCATTTTTTGCCGGTCTTACAGAATTTGTTTCTGTAACTTTGATCCCGTTCGCATCGTAAGCAGAAGTCAGATCTTTGGTAACCGTAATCTTTTTCTGAGCAGATACACCCCGGCTCTCACTTACCGCAGTGATCGTAGCTGTTCCCTCTCCCACTGCCGTTACTACACCGCTGTTTTTATCCACGACCGCAACGGAAAGATCATCAGAAGTCCACACAACTTTCTCTTCTGCTGTAGATGGCGAGATTGCTGCGGTCAGCGTTGTCTGTTTGTTGACATTTAACGCATCATCACCGCCTGAAATCTTAATTCCGGTAATCATCGTATTCTTCTCTAATCCGGTTACCACATTGTTAAGATTCTCTGCTGCTTCGTTGATCGTACTCTGTTTTGCAGCATCCCATTTTTCTTCTTCAGATTTCTTTAAAATATTTTCTGCCTGCTCTAATGCTTTCTGATATGCCGCAAGGCTCTCTGCCGTATAATAATCATCCGCCTGGTCTTTTGCTGCCTTTGCATCCGAAATCGCATTTTCAAGTATTGTTGTATCTGCAAGTGTCTCTCCTTTGACTTTCACTGTAAAAGTTCCAGTCAGCGGATCACCTGCATACATTGTAACTTTCAGTGTGATATTTGCTGTACCTGCTCCTTTTGCAGTCAGCACGCCGCTCTCAGCATCGATCACTGCCACTTTTGTATTATCAGATGTCCATTCCACACCTGCATAATCACTCTCACCGTCACCGCCTGTCAATACCGGGAAGAATTGTTTCTTATCGCCTGTATCAAGGCTTACTGTCTGACCTCCGGTACCCATCTCATAGACAGCGTTTCCATCCTCATCTTTGATTGAGAAAAACTCTGATGCATTCGGGTTGTTGCTGATCGTAACCGCAATCTCTTTATAAATAGAAGGATCTTTTACGGAAGACACTTTTACCATACAGCTTCCGGTAACGATATCTTCTAATTTTTCATATGTATTTACGGCCTGGATCGTTCCATCCTGCGATACTGTTACAAGATCTGTGTCCGTTGACTCCCATAACATCTCCTGATCTGCCGATGCCGGAGCCACAGAGGCTTCTACTTTTTCACTGACACCACGTGTTCCTGCTACCGGGATCAGTTTTACAGAATCTTTATCTGCCTTTATCTCCACCGGAGCAACTGCTGCAGGATAAATGTTAAAATTATCCACTGCCGGATTCCAGGAAAGTGATCCACCATTTCTTCTTCCATAAAAATGAATTGCTGCAACATCTTTTGTATAAGAAGTTCCTGATACAAAAGCAATTTCTTTTGTAGCTGTCACACTCGCATCTGCCTTCGATGTAAGTGTCAGCGTTGTTTTTCCAGCTTCCATATCAATGATCGCATGCACATGGTACCATGTATTTGTCTTGTTAAATGCAGTTCCAAATTCCTGTGTATCGGAAAGTTCTCCTCCGGTCTCCATTGTTCCTCTGCTGCCATAAGAAAGAACTCCCTTGCTGTTAATCTGCAGTCCAAAATAACAATGATTACTGCTGTCTGTCACAGTCAGATAAGCCGGACCGCTGCTTACTTTGCCGACATTCCAGTCAAAATCCACGATCACTTCATCGCTCTTTACCGCTTTCTGGAATTTTTTCATCAGTGCACGGTCACCGGAACCACCTCCTGTGATCTGTAAGAAAGTATTTTCATCTGAATCCTCTGTAACTGCTGCTGTCAGTGTTCCAAGTGTAACACTCTTTCCCATACTCCAGTTATCACCTGCATCACGATTGTCAAAGCTCTCGCTCACTGCAGGAACGTAAACTTTTGCTGTCGCTGCATGTCCACCGTCTGCTGTTTTTGCCGTGATCGTTGTAACACCTGCTGCCACTGCCGTGACCTGTCCATAAGCATCCACCGTTGCAACACCCGGTGTATCAGATTCCCAGGTTACATCCGTATTGGTTGCAGTATCCGGAAGAACCGTTGCTTCCATTCGGATCACCGGTGCATCTTCAGATGCATTTTTATCTGAGAAGTAATCAGATGAGAAATAATAATTCTCCTGATCTAATGTCACACCACTGACCGGAATTGCATCTTTCTGTACCGTCACCTTACAACTTGCCTGATAACCTCCATTTTTTGTGGTTGCTGTGATAGTAACCGGACCACCCTCTGACACACCGGTAACATTTCCGTTTTCGTCTACTTTTGCGATCGAATCATCAGAACTCTCCCATGTCACTTCTTTATTATCCGCATTTGACGGAGTAATGATCGTATCGATCTTTTTACTCGATCCTGTCTGTAATGTAAGTGTTGTCTTGCTTAACGCAATACCTTCCACCTGTACCGGCAGTACATGTACTGTACAACTTCCATAAATATCCTCGTTGTCATCGGATATCGCCTTGATCACGGCATCACCGACTCCGACTGTACTTACCAGTCCGTTTTCATCCACGGTTGCGACTGAAGTATTTTCAGATTTCCAGTGTAATTTATATTTTGTCGTATTCTTTGGTGTCACAGTTGCCTTTAACTGTAAAGTACGTCCAAATCCGATTTCAGCTTCTGTTTTATCTATTGTTACAGACGTTGCATCCACCTTGCTCACATTTAACGTAAAACTTACTGTCTTTGATCCGTCCGTAGTCTTTGCCGTAATAACGGTAGTTCCAACAGATTTCATATTCAACTGTACCGCAGTATCTGTTTTTTCTGTTTCCTGACGCATGCTTCCTTTTTCTTCCTGCTGCCATGTTTCTCCCAGAAAGGAAGCAACCTCCGGATCTGATGAAGTATAAACAACTGTCTGATCCGTTACATTGCTGCCGGATAAAACCGCATTAAGCTGTATCTTATCCAGAACAACAGCACTCTTTGTACTATTATCCGTTACCTCTTTTCCATCTGCTTTTAAGGTAATTCCTTCTGCTTTTCCTGCCTCTGTCACTTTTACATCTACAGCTGCTCCATGACCGCCTTTTACAGACGCTGTGATCTTTGCATCTCCTGCAGACACTCCGTATACAAAGCCATCCTGTGTTACTTTCGCAACGGAAGGAGCTGATGACGTATAAGTGATATTACTGTCAGAGAGTACTTTATCTGCCGGTGTAACAGTTGGCTGTAAGCGTTCCTGCTCACCAACAGCAAGTGTGATACTGTCTTTTGATAATGTAATACCCGTCGGATCTGTCACATCGACAGAATAGGTTCCTGCATCCTTTAACGGAGTGATCATATCTGCGGATTTGTTTTTCGGGCATCCACGCATCAGGTAAGCATACATGCTGTCCATCATGTCACCGACTTTTCCGTCTTTCGTACTTCCCATTTCCCGGATGCTGGTATCGCCATTATTAAACATGATACGGCAGCTGATATCACCGGAAGCTCCTGCCGAAGAACCGATTCCAGGTGTCGGGATCTCATCGACCTCCCAGTAATAAAAACCTCTGGTCTGCCCGTAAGCATTTGGTGTATCAAGTGCTGCCTGCATATAATCAAGCAGCCAGTTGTACTGACCATTTGCCGATGCATTATAGTATGCCGGCTGTCCCATGGACGAAGTTGCCGTATCCATAGTAGCCTGATATCTGGTGAAAGAAAATGCCGTCTCAACATTGACATAATCCATATAACGCAAGGCTGTATCCGAAGAAATCGCATTTGCCATGGAAATAATATTGCCGGATGATCTTCCTCCGTACAGAGAAAATGCCATACCATCAAATTGAGCTCCATTATTTAATAACCCTTTAAAAAATGTCTTCATCTGATTTGAATCATAGCCATTATTGGTATGCACATAAGCAGCCACACCCGGCATTGCATCTTCCGCTGCTGCATAGGATGCTGCGATCAGTTTTGCATGTCCCTGTGATGTTGATCCTTTTCCAACCGGCCATACAATACCGCCATTCTGCTCATTTCCATGTTTTACACCGCATACATTTACATTGTTATCTTTCAATGATTTCATAAAATCATAAACATAATTGTATACGATCGTCTGCATATGTGCGAGATCGGTATTTTTATAAGTGTTTTCATAGTCAGAATCCAGCCACTCTTCCGGAGTATATGCCTTCGCATTACTCATCCAGGTATCACTGTAATGAAAACTCGGAAGGTAACTCATTCCAAGCGCAGTCGCACGTTTTCCAAGTTCTAAGGAATGTTCCTTATCAAACCACGCTGCAGCTTCATCCTCCGGTGCGATCATCTTAAGTTCCAGCGGATTGCCCTGCTCATCTAACCATAATCCACCCCATGCTTCATTTAAGTATACTGTGTCCAGCGAATCTGTATAGTGTGCAGCTTTTCCAGCATGTACAAACAGCATATTTGTGATGGAGTTTACACCATGGTTTGCTAAAATTCTGAGGCAGTCCTGCTGTACACCATTTGCAAAATATTTTCCATCCAGATCTTCGACTGCCGGAAGGAACGATACATCTGCACCACGCAGATAATTTTCATTCTGGATACGGAATACATCAAAATTATCTACATATGCATAATCAGAACCATTTCCCTGCCAGTCGTCTGCCAGTTTCGTTCCGGCAGATGTATAAAGAGTCACTGAATCTTTATAAGTCTGATCATATTTCGTATTTGCATATATCTCAACTTCTGTCTGATTTTCTCCGGTCTCAAAGGTGATCGTCACAAGCCCATACCCCTCTGTTCCGGATGGTGCCTGTCTTAACACCGTACCATCTGTACTTCTGACACCAAGATTTACACGGTCACCTAATTCTGTGCGTGTTTCATTCTCTCCAATAATTCCCAAATTACCGGAAGCATCCGTACGGTAAGTACTTTTTACTTTCTCCGTCTGGAATGTATCCTGTTTATCTACCTTTGCACGCATCGTTACTGAATATTTTGTATTCGGCTCTACGGAAATCTTCTGTGAAATTTCACTGTCTGCGCCTAAACGCATTGCTTTTTTACCGGTATCTGCATTATTTTTGGAAGCAATCTCTGCACTTCCGGTTGTTGTCCATCCGGACTCGCCTTCTTCAAACCCCCAGTTTGAAAGCGAATTGTCATCTGCAGAATCCATAACCAGTTCCATGGTATCCAGATCAAGTGCTTTATCTCCTGCTTCAACAGTGACGGTCACCTGTCCATTGTATACCAGAACATTCCGGTGTCCCGTTTCAGTCCACGTATCCGCTTTTTTATATGCATCAAGCAATGCAACGGAATCCGGTCCTCCGGTTTCTGATACCGTAATTTTAGCATTTTTCCCTGCTGTTCCTCTGATCCATGCCGAAAGTGTGTAACTTCCCTGCCTGATATCTTTGATCGTCGTTGTGATCGAAGCACCTGCTTCCAGATGCACATATTTGCTTCCTCCCTGTGCACCTGAAGTTTCTTCCGTGACCGTTCCGGTTGTGTCCCATCCGGTCAATCCATCCTCAAAATCAAAATTTGCATTTTCCATACCGGAAACTGTTTCTGCCGACACCTTCACCGGTTCCGGCAATCCGGCAAGCAGTGAAACTGCCATCATACCGGCAAGCAGTCCACTTATAAACCTTCGTTTCATCCTCTTTCTCCCTTCTCCTTTTTACGCAAATATATTTATTCATAAATATCTTCCGCTTGCGCAACCGTTTATTCAATTATAAATATTTCATATTTTATTTACAATTAACACATTTCAACAATATTTTTATCGCCTTTTTATTCATTTATTACAATATATTTTGTTTTTATTTTGGTGTTTTTTACTAATTTTTATCGTTTATTTTTAGTATTTTTCACGTTTTATCATCTTCCTTGTTGCGATCAAACTACATTATTGCGCAGTTTTTTTTATATTTTTTTGAATAAATATGCTTTTATTTTTTTATTTTTCCGCTTTATATACTTTTTTTCATGCATTTACAGCCATTTGCGATTTTTTATCTGTTGCATTACAGCATTATGGTTTACATACAAATTTCTGAATGATATACTATATTTGCGCAAGCGGTTGCTTTGTGTATAACACTTACAGATATCATGAAAAGAAAGGGCAATATGAAAACAGAAAAACTTTATTTTGGAGCTGCATACTATTCCGAATATCTACCATATGACCGTGTGGAAAAAGATATGGAGATGATGGAAAAAGCAGGGATGAATGTCATCCGTATCGCAGAATCGACATGGAGCACTTTAGAGCCAAAAGAAGGGGTGTATGATTTTACACATATTGATAAAATGTTAGACGCTGCTGCACGCCACCATATTTCCGTGATCGTCGGAACACCGACCTATGCCGTACCGACATGGCTGGTAAAAAAATATCCGGATATCCTTGCGATCACACAGAATGGCCGCGAACGATACGGTCACCGTCAGAATATGGATATCACAAACCCTGATTATCTCTCCCATGCCGAACGCGTGATCCGCGTTCTGATGGAGCACGTGAAGGATGTACCACATGTGATCGGCTATCAGCTTGATAATGAGACCAAAAGTTATGGAACTGCCGGTCCCCGTGTTCAGGCAATGTTTGTAGATTATTTAAAAGAAAAGTTTCCGGATATCAATGATTTTAACCATGAGTTCGGACTTGATTACTGGAGCAACCGTGTAAATGACTGGGATGACTTTCCGGATGTCAGAGGTACGATCAACCAGAGTCTTGCCGCAGAATTTTGTAAATTCCAGCGCTCGCTTGTCACAAAATTTCTGGGCTGGCAGGCTGATATTGTCCGCGAATATAAACGTGATGACCAGTTTATCACCCAGAACTTTGATTTTGCATGGACAACCCATTCCATCGGTTATCAGCCTGAAGTGGATCAGTACGATGCCGCCCGCTGCATGACAGTTGCAGGTGCCGATATTTATCATCCATCCAACGAGGAACTGACTGGTGCTGAGATCACCGTATGCGGAAATATCTCACGCAGCCTGAAAAAAGATAATTATCTGATCTTAGAGACCGAAGCCCAGGGAATGACTCCATGGCTTCCTTATCCGGGACAGCTCCGTCTTCAGGCATACAGTCATATCGCAAATGGATCAAACAGTGTAATGTACTGGCACTGGCATTCAATTCACAATGCGATTGAAAGCTACTGGAAAGGCGTACTCTCCCACGATTTTTCAGAAAATGAAACTTACCGCGAGGCTGTTGTTATCGGAAATGAATGGAAAAAGATCGGTTCTCACTTAAAGAACCTGAAAAAAGAAAATAAGGTCGCTATCATGCTTGACAATGCTTCTCTGACCGGATTCGCACAGTTTCCTCTGGAAAATGCAGGTGTAAACGGCTACAACACTGTAATGCGCTGGTTTGCAGATGCCCTCTACCGCTTAAATATTGAGTATGATATGATTTCATCTAAAGAACGTGATTTTTCCGGTTATGAATGTCTGATCGTACCGGCACTCTACAGCGCACCGGAATCACTGCTCTCTGCACTGGATTCCTATGTAGCAGGCGGCGGACACCTGATCACATCCTTCCGCAGCGGTTTCTCGGATGAATATTTAAAAATTTATCCGGATATGCAGCCACATATGCTGCATAAATGTCTTGGACTTCATTATGACCAGTTTACACATCCGCATCATGTGGACATAGCACCGGTTCAGAATAACATCTCTGCGATCGCCAAAGAACACTTTGCACTCTCCGATGACCATTCTGCTTCCCTATGTGCTTCTGCAAGTGAATGGATGGAGCTTATCACCTGTGATACCGCCATACCGGTATTAAAATACAGCCATCCGGCATACGAACTCTATGCTGCTGCAGCAATAAATCAGTATGGTAATGGTTCGACACTTTATTTTGGAACGATGTTTGATAATCATGAACTGTTAGAATCCGTGCTTTTATCTTTCCTGCATGAAGCCGGTTTTTCGGGTGCAGATCTATCATCCAATGCACCGCATTATCCACTGATCGTAAAGAAGGGCGTCAACGATTTTGGCAAAGAATTGTGCTACTACCTGAATTACTCAAAAGATCCGGTTTCTGTGGTTCATCACGAAAAAAACGGTGTGGAATTGATTTCTGAAACGGCTATTGCCTGTGGAGATAAGATCAATCTCGACGGATGGGGTGTTGCCGTAGTTGAGATGTAACATTTCTTTTATTAATTTTATCAAAACAGCTGTAACTCCTTTTATTTATGGGGGTACAGCTGTTTTACCCTACTCTGTTTTTCTCCCATATATCTCAAAATATTCACTTGCCTGCTGCATTGAGATATTAAGTTTATCCTGTAACTTCCTTAAAATATCTTCTTTGGAAAAGTTCATTTCAAGACAGATCTCTATCAGTCCTTTTGCCTCTCCTTTTGCTTCTCCCTCTAAAATAAGATCTTCGATTGCCTTACACATCTCTATCTCCTCCATTTCTTCCGATACCTCGATTGGTGTATTTGTGATTGTCTTTATCACCCTTGCTGCATTCATTTCTATAGTCTTATGGGTATCTGTCCGCAAAAATTCCAACAGCTTTTCTTTATCTTTTGGATACTTGATATATCCCATAACTTCTTTTAAACTTGTAGAAAACTTATCTAATTCTTCTTCTGTCAGCTTTGCCGGATCAATCAGATACAAAGGTGATGACTGGTCTGATATGGTTTTCTTTAAAAAAAACCGGAGAGATATTTGCCATTACTCTTTCCTGAAAAATCCTTTTTGTTCCTGCGATGATCTGCCGCTATATTTATAAATATTTCCGTACCAGGATTTTCCCAATCGTCTGACTGCCTGCTACAATATCAGAATTTCCTGTTATATCCACGGGATTTCCTTTATAATCAGTAACTTTTCCACCCGCTTCTTCCACAAGCAGCATTCCGGCTGCATAATCCCATGGTTTTAAACTGCGTTCAAAATATGCATCAATCCTTCCGGCTGCCACGTACGCAAGTTCTAATGCCGCAGAGCCAAGTCTTCTGATGTCTGCGCAATCTGTAAATACCTTTTCAAAAACTTTAAAATTTTCTTTTGCAAGTTCACGATGATACGGACTTGTTCCGATAGAAATCAGACACTCCGAAAAATTTCCCCTGCTGCTGACCGATATCGGATTTCCATTTAACCAGGCCCCTTTTTGCCGTTCTGCTACAAAGATTTCATCGGAATACGGATGATATATGATTCCAAATGTAAGTATACCATTTCTCGCAAGTGCCAGTGAGAGTGTACTGTTCCGAAAATCATGGATAAGATTTGTTGTCCCATCCACCGGATCTAAGATCCAGACGTCACCCGAAAAATCTATGTCACTGTTATCCTTCTCTTCTCCCATAAACTGTATATCCGGATACAATTCATAAAGTGCCTGCTTCACCTGTTCCTGCACTTTAAAATCAATCTGTGTCACAAAATCTGCTACACCCTTCACCTTGATATTTGATGACCCCTCACGGTCTGAAAATAATGGTTTTACCTTTTTTACGATCTCTATAACCTTTTGTGTATCAATATTCATGCCCATACTCCCATTTTTCACGATGACAGATCACAACCATCCAGCCCTACTTTGTGTTCTTCCCATATATCTCAAAATATTCACTTGCCTGCTGCATTGAGATATTAAGTTTATCCTGTAACTTCCTTAAAATATCCTCTTTGGAAAAGTTCATTTCAAGACAGATCTCTATCATTCCTTTTGCCTCTCCTTTTGCCTCTCCTTTTTTCTCTCCCTCCATCCTTCCACGAGACTCACTCTCTAAGATCAGATCATCAATTGCCTTACACATCTCTATCTCCTCCATTTCTTCCGATACCTCAATTGGTGTATTTGTGATCATCTTTATCACCCTCGCTGCATTCATTTCTATAGTCTTACGGGTATCTGTCCGCAAAAATTCCAACAGCTTTTCCTTATCTTTTGAATATTTGATATATCCCATAACTTCTTTTAAACTTGTAGAAAACTTATCTAATTCTTCTTCTGTCAGCTTTGCCGGATCGATCAGATGGATGCGATAGTTTTCCACAAAACTCAGGATTTCCATATCCCTTGTCGCCATCATTTCATGCAATGACAACGGTCCGTCCCATTCTTCCGCTCCAAAATGAATCACAAGGGTAATGACTGGTCTGATATGATCTTCTTTAAAAAATCCGGAGAGATATTCGCCATTACTTTTTCCTAAAAAATCCTTTTTGTTCCTGCGGTGTTCTGCCGCTATATCCGCCACCTGTCTGCCGTATTGCAGTGCATCATAAATAGCATTTCTGACCGGCATTGCATAATGCACCTCTGTCTGATTTTCGATGCCCAAAAGAACGTAAGACGTTTTTTCGTCCTGTTTTACTACTGCAGATTTTAAAAGATCGCGATATCTCTGCACGGCATCTGTTTTTATGTCCACTCTACTTGCATTTTTCTTCCTTACTGATCCATTTTTTACAGAACTCCATTCTGTTTTCTGCACTTCCCATTTCTTATCTTCACCGACTTTTTCTTCATTTCCAAACGGCAGTACAATCTCTGTTGAATCAATTTCTATCAGTTTTGCAGGATCAATAACCTTTTTCCCATTGTAGATCAGATAATTAAATGCATCTGCAAATACGGTATTTTCCCTCATATACTCTTTTGTTACTATATCCGCTGTTCCCATTCATTTCTCCTCCCTGATGTTATTTGGGAGAAATCTCAGGTTTAAAGAATCCTCCCATACTTTGTGTGGAAGAAATCTCCGGATTTTAAGAATTCTCCCTGCTTAAATGTGTGGATAATAAAAGCATTGAAAATTCTTACAATTTTGATCTGTGGATAGAATGGCATATATGCCTGTATAGATAATTCAGAATGTCATGCTTTGTATGGATTTTAGCATATTGCTTATATTATGTCATTAAAAACACCTTATTTTAATTATATTTGTAAGTATTGCACAAAAAAATAGCATATAATTTCTACATGCTATTTTTAATAAAATATTTTATCTGCATAATCAGTAACTATCCGCTTATAACTTTTACAATTTTCTTTTCATTCTGCGCAAAATCTCTTTGTCATCAGCCGATATACGGTAAGATTCTATCATTTTCTGAATTGCCTTATTGTATGTCTCATCATCCAGGTGATTATTAAGCAAAAACGCATGTGTCTCCTTTGGAAATTTTGCATATGCAGTTGCAATGCCCCACGCGACTCCCATTTTCCGGTAATACCCCGGATGATCAAGACTATCCCACACAGACAGCACACGCGTAATATACTCCTCTGTCAGGAAATGATCCATCAGCATGACGGCAACGACACGCTGCGCAAATTCATGATCAGATTTTGCATAAAGCATCAGAAAATCCCATACTTTTTCACGGTATTTCTGTGCAATTTTAAAAGTAGCACAAAAGCAGTCATTGACTGACCAGTCATGTATCTTCGGGATAAACGTCCGTACATACTCCAAAAGCTCATTGATTTCTCCCTTTGCATATCCAATCACGAGCCCCTGCAGCATGATTTCCTCATAAGTATCACAGACAGCATGATCTAAATATCCCCGCCAGTCCTCTTTTGCAATCTTTTTCGCAAGAGTTCGCAGTTTTGGGATACGCACACCTAAAATCGGGTCTGCTCCGGGAATCAGACCGGATGTAAACTTCTGAAATTTTGATTCTGCTTCCGCATCTAACCATGCACGGATTTCTTCATTTGTCATATGTAATTCTCCTATGTTTATCATGAATTACTCAACAAATGCTAGTTTGTTGAGGCATGCGTCGCCCATCCAAATGGTGTTTCGTAGGCTTGTGAGTGGCGTCTTGCGCAAAGCCGGAGTAATTTTGGTTCCGTTGTACGAAAATAAGAAAAGTCTAAGTGTGTCTGAGTTAGATTTTCTCGGAGTGACGTGACCGGCAACAACGAGTCATCCATGACTCGATGCTGCCTTGTTCTGCCATCCGTGGCAGAACATCACTGTGTACCTACAGACACACTAAGATTTTCTAATTTTCTCCCAAAGTCACAAAATCAGCTCCGGCTTTGCGCAAGATGCCAGACTTCAGGTTATGAACACCATTTGGGTGGGCGGTTCATCTCAAAATCGGGGGGCGTAGGTGTGGATTTTTGATATTCGCACGAATGAAAATATGCTTAAAATCCTAATATGCTGTATCATTAATATTTAGCCTGATGACTTTCCAAAATTTTCAGCTGCTGCATTGTATTACATGAAATTTTTCGTAAATTGCCAGATTAATAACGCAGAATATTTTTTCAAATGTGTATGGCAATAAATATGGGCATAGTGGTATATATCGATGTTTTTACCAGTGTTATCAAACAAATAATAAATTATTGAATCTAGTTATTTGGAAATATTTTTTAATCAGATTCAGACACAAAACACTAAAAATTTACGCACTTCCAAGGTTGTCAAATGAGTCTTCCGGCGAAGGGTGGTTCACAACCTTGCGGCTGGCAAATCGCATCAAGCCGAGACCTGTTTTGTGACTTTGGGAGAAAATTAGGCAATCTTAGTCTGCCTGTCCGTAACACAGTGTTGTGCTGCCACGGACGGCAGCACAAGTCTTAATGCCCCCGGACGGGGCGTTTAAGACGCACACGTCACTCCGCCACAACCTATACCAGGCAGCCTTAGATTGACTTATTTTCGGACAACGGAAACAAAACAGTCCCGGCTTGATGCAATTTGCCACTCACAAAACTGTAAATCCACCCTTCGCCGGGGAACTCACATCACAACCACAAACCAGCATTTGTCAGTTTTCATTATCCTACCACACAAGCCAACCGAATACCACTTTTAATTTTCATAGAGTTCCCCATCCACAATACGCACCACTCTCTTCGCATGTTCAGCAACGCTCAGATCGTGTGTGATCATAACGATCGTATTTCCCATATCACTTAACCGCTGAAACAGTTTTAACACTTCTTTTCCGCTGTTGCGGTCTAAGGCACCGGTCGGCTCATCTGCAAGCAGAATTGCCGGCTGACCGACTAAGGCACGTGCAATCGCAACACGCTGCTGCTGACCACCGGAAAGTTCGTTTGGTTTATGATCGATACGCTCTGCAAGCCCTAACATTGCAATGGTATCCATACTTGCATCCTTTGCTTCTTTTAAATTCATCCCGCGCATTAAAAGTGGCATAACAATATTTTGAAGCACATTATAAGTTGGAATCAGATGATATTTCTGAAAAATAAATCCTATCTTCTGGTTGCGGATATTAGTCAGTTCCTTTTCCTTTGCCATCTCAATCTCAACACCGTCAAGACTATAAGTTCCCCCGTCCATAACATCCATGCAGCCGATAATGTTCATCAGGGTACTTTTACCAGAACCGGATGGTCCTAAGATAGCAAGATATTCCCCTTTTTCAACGGTCAGTGAAATGTCTTTTAACACATGCAGCGAATTAGCTCCCATTTTATAGGATTTGTTAACATTTTGCATGGTGATGATTTCAGGTAAATGCTGTGCTGCGTCCATATATGCTCCTTTCTTTGTGTGTGACTCATTATGTGTATAACCCTTTATATATGACTCTTTGTATGCGGCTTACATTACTGTAACATCCAGATTTCTTCGATCACATCATTGCCGCTTATGTCTGTTTCTACCAAAATCTTAAGCAGATCACCTGCGGCAAGACGTGAAAAGGTAGTTTCCGTATCTGATGCAGTATGTACGGTTACACCAACAGGAATCAGCGTTGTGACTGTCTCACCTGTCATATCTGACATGCCACCCGGTGCGTCTGACGGCATCTTGGTGCTGTCCATATCTGGTGGCACCTGCCCTGCCTGGTCACTGCTGTCCTGTCCAGTTGACGTACCACTCATATCCGCCGGTGCCTGTCTGTTTCCAGCCTGTTCCATACTGTCAGAATCCGCATTTTCTTCTGCCGCTTTCGCCACTGACTCATCCACTTCCATATAAGTTATCTCGTTCCCCTCAATCGACGAAACATACGCATAAACATACTTCTGATTATCCCCTAACGAACTTCCCTCTGCCTCTGTTCTCCTCATCCGCCACATCACACCTGCACCAATGAGAATAATCACTATTAAAATTACAACTATAACTATAACTGTTACTTTCTTCTTCATCAAATACCTTTACCCTTCTAAAGCATTTCGAAAAACCTGCAAAACTCTCTATAACGTAAACTCTTTGTGACAGACCAACAAATGAATACGAAGGTACTGTGGAGCTGTCGGTCTGTCACAAATCCCACAACCTACAGCAAAGTTTTGCAAAATCTTTCAAAATCTTTTTCAACCTTTACTCTGCTCCAAGTGCCTCCACCGGCACCAGTTTCGACGCCTTATATGCCGGATAGAATCCAAACAGTGTTCCCGTGATGAGTGCAAACAATAATGCGATCAGAAATGCCGCCGGCGTCAGTTCGACACGTACTCCAAGATATCTGGCCACCGGGGTGACAAGCAGACTTGCAATGACGCCCAGCACTCCCCCAATCAGGCTGATTGCTGCAGCTTCAGCCAAAAATTCAAACAGAATATTTTTCTGTGAACAGCCGATTGCCTTTAAAATACCGATCTCATTGGTGCGCTCTTTGACTGACACAAACAGCACATTCATAATTCCTATACCGCCGACCACAAATACGATAGCCGCCATTGCGATCAGAAGCATCGTCAGAATTTCATTCGATGCCGACGCAGCTTCCATCTTGCTTCCCGCATCCTCAAAAGTAAACTCTGCATTTGGATAGGAAGTTGCAAGTACTTCTGTGATTTCTTCCGTGACACCGGATACGTTGCTTACATCTTCTGCGATCACAGTGATCGTCGGATTCACATTTGTTCCCACTAAATATTTTACCCCTGTCGCATATGGAATAAAAATGGAATCATCCGGGCTGATGCCGGATGCCACCGTCCCCATGGAAGACAGAACTCCGTTAACCACATAAGAACGGTCGTCTATATAGATCACACTGCCATATGCATCGATCGTACTTCCAAAGATTTCTTCTGCAACAGATACACCAAGCACACAGACTTTCTCTTTATTTTCATCATCAGATTCTGTGATAAAATCCCCGACTGCAAGACTCAGATTACTGATGGATGCATAATTATCTTTTACTCCTGCGATCGAATAGGTCTGTGCCTCATCAAGATCCCCGCCATCCACCGCAGATCTGGTCGTATAGGATATCGTTGCCGCCGAAATTCCGGAAACAAAGGTTTCAATATCATCCACATCATCTTCATCCAATGTGATATTTTCCTGATTCATGCGGTCTTCCATATCACTTCCACCGCCAAAGAAGTCTCCCATGCCCCCCGGCATGCCGCCTCCGTCACCACCAGGTCCGCTGCCATTTCCACCAGACGGACCACCACCAAAGGAATCACCGCCGCCGGAAAATCCTCTCGAAGAACCACCAGAACCTCCCATGGAAGAACTGCTGCCGGATGGTGCCCCGTCACCAGATAGCATCATCATCATACCGGAACCTGATGAATCACCGGAATCCTGATTTCCACCACGATTTTTATCTCCACCGTCATAGGAAATATCGATCGCACCTGCATTTAAGTTTTTAAACTGGTCTGCCACATCCTCCTGGCCACCTTTTCCAATGGCGATCACCATCACGATCGTCGCCGCACCAACAATGATACCGATCGAAGTCATGATCGTTTTAAATTTATTCTGGGTAATATTGATCCAGACCAGTCTTAATAATTCAGATGGTTTCATTCGTTTGTCACCTGACTTTCTATCAGAACCGTTTCTCCCTCGGAAAGTCCTTCCGTGATCTCCACATTGACACCGTCAGAAAATCCGGTCGTAACTTCTTTCTTTTCAATAGTTCCATCACTGTTTTTGACTTTCACATAAGATGCAGTTCCTTCGTTGATGACCGCCTTATTTGAAACATAAACAACATTTGTTACCTGTTTTTCAATAAACGTCACATTTCCGGTCATATCGGTATAAATACCATCCACATCACCGCTTAATTTTACCGTCACATTATAAGAAACCGTGGAAGAACCGCTTGATACAGAAGTATCGATACTTTCAACTTCGCCGGAAAAAGTCTGGTCTTCGTAAGCGTTAAGGTCTATCATGACCTCATCCCCGATCGCAATACCGGAAATATCTTCCTCCGAAACGGATACTGTCATCGTCACTGCATCCGTGTCCGCAAATGTTACAATATCCGTACCTGCGGACAGATCATCTCCTGCCTCATAGCCGACTGACATGATCGTACCGTCATAATCTGAATAGATCGTGCCATCACCCACAAATTCTTCAAACTCAGCTAATGCTTCTTTTGCTTCTGTCAGTGTATCTTCCGCTGTTTCCACAGAAACATCCACACCAGTCACATCTGCAGAGTACTGGCTGTCTGCATTTTCATAGTTTAACATTGCTTCTTTATATTTTTTCTCTGCCTCAACGGATTTTGTGGTATATGCACTCTTTGCTGCTTTTAATTTGTTATATAACTTATCCTATATTATTCACGGCACAGCCGTGAAAGTGGCTGAAAACCACATAGTTTCTATATTTTAACTGAATATTGCTTTTCACCTATCAGATGAATGAAAAAAGAGCATCCATTTGTGGTAAAATTAAGGTGTCGAATCTTAAAAAATAACCCAAAGGAGCCCTTTATGAGTATTGTAAACACCTTAGCCTTAGAAAGCAATAGACAGATAAAAATAAATTTTGATGGAGGAGATCTCTCCTCCGATGCAGGTCTGCTTCTTATCAAAGAATTCATAAGCAAGCTTGGTATTGATAAGCTTTTAGACAAAACTTTCAAGACCAATGATCCTGCATTATTCAGATATCACACGGATCAGAAAAATCTGCTCCAGATGATATATATGATCATTGCCGGTTATTTCGAAGATGATGCTTCCGATGAACTGACCAATGATCCGGTATTCAAGTCTGTACTTGAAAAAGATGCGCTTGCATCACAGCCTACGGTATCGAGATTCTTTAACCGTATGGATGAAGATACCTTAAACCAGTTCCTTGCGATTGCCAGAGTGCTTCGGAAGAAAATTTACAGTATTCAGATGCCATCGGCTGTTATTCTGGATCTGGATTCCACCCTTCTTGATGCATACGGCAGACAGGAAGGCAGAGCCTTTAACTTTCATTATCAAAGCAATGGTTATCATCCGCTTGTCTGTTATGACGGAATGACTGGAGATCTGATAAAAGTACAGCTTCGTGATGGAACACAGTATTCCTGTACAGGAGTGGTTGACTTCCTGCAGCCGATACTGGATGAATACCAGAATGATTATCCTGCAATCCGTATTCTGCTTCGTGGTGATAGTGGTTTTGCGACTCCTGATCTTTATAAGCAGTGCGAAGAAAACGGCACAAGCTATGTGATCCGGCTGAAGGAGAATGGTCTTCTCCGTGAAAAAGCATCCTATTTTGTGGATGAACTTAATGAAATCACCAGAAATAACAAAGTGGATTATGCGGTAGTTTATGGTGAATTCATGTACAAAGCAAAGTCATGGCCTTATGAAAGGCGTGTGGTATGCAAGGTTGAAAAGCCGGAAAACCAGATGGTTTACATGTACACATTTGTTGTCACAAACATGGATTCCGCACCAGAGTATCTTATCAAATTTTACTGCAAGCGAGGTCTGATGGAAAACTTTATCAAAGAAAGCAAATCCGGTTTTGATTTTGCTTCCGTAAGCAGTCATACCAGAATCGTAAATGCAAACAGACTTCAGGTACACGCTCTTGCGTATAACATATTTAATTGGTTTAGACGATTGGCGTTATCAGCAAACATGCGAAAACAACGCATAGATACCGTCCGTTTAAAACTGCTGAAGATTGCTGCAAAAGTAATTCGTTCAGCAAGATATATCACATTCAAGCTGTGTAGCAGCTGCCCTTATAAGAATGAATTCTATGAGACACTTTCAAATATCGGTAAGCTGAATGTACAGCTGGAATAGCAACTATTAACGAACCTTGACAGCTTAATAACCGCTCAGAACTCTGCTACAGGGATTTTATACCCTTTTTGGAGATTGGTTGAGCGATGTTTAGGCTACATGGGTCAATTTGGGGATTCATGGTACAGTTATCAGTTCAGATACTGTTCCGTGAATAATTCAGGCTTATTGTAATTCTCCTGTTCCGTTGCGAGAGATTCACTTAAATCCATGCCACCATCGATCATTTCCTGATAATAATTAAGAAGTGCCTGTGACTCATCCACTGCTTCCTGTGCTTCATCCACTGCATCCTGCAGTTCACTGATCGTTGTCTCATATTCTTCCTGCGCCACACTTCCCTCTGCCACACTTAAGTTATAAGAATAGCTGGCACTTACCTTTTCTTTCGCTGAACTAAGTGCTGCAGAGTTATAATCTGCCGAAGCCTCCGTCACAGCTTCTTTTAATTTTTTCCGATATTTTTCAATACTGTCATCTGTCAATTTCAGCAGTGCATCGCCTGCCTTTACCTGCTGTCCGACTGAAATATACACTTCCTCTACCTCTAACGCCACCGAAGAATTACCTGTTGACGTTCCTGATGCCTGCGTTCCACTTGTCTGTCCACTTCCTGAATCCGAAGATATACTTATATCCTCGTCCATATCCTGTGAGATACTTCCGATCGTCACGCTTCCGCTCTCCGTAATTCCAACTGTAAGAGTTCCATATCCCGCTGTCGTCTCTTTATAGACAGTCTCTGATTCCGCGCTGTCCGAAAACTGGTGTGCATATACACTGATCCCTCCTATCATAAGAATGGCTGCTGCGCCTAACGAAAGAATTACTGCCACCTTTTTCTTTTTCATTCTGTTTTTTCCTCCTGTTCTCCCTGGAATATAACGGTTGCGGAAGAACCGGAACCAAGTTTTCCATCCGGATTGTCAATTGAAATAATCACCGCGTAAGTGACATTAGAAACACTTTCTCCAGTCGTTGCCGAAGATGCGATCGATGAAACAGTTCCTGTTACTGCTCCTTCCCGGTTTCCTGATATCATGACAGATACCTCTTCACCAACATGAACCTGCGCTACCTTCTCCTGTGACACTTCCACTGAGATCATGATCGTCTGTGTATCACAATACAACGCAAATGCAGTACCCGGCTGCAGCGTATTTCCTGCCTCATAAGGCACTGCTGCGATCGTTCCATCCTCATCTGCGGTAACAACACCATTTTCCAACGCAATCAGTGCAGTCTGTTCTTCTTTTAATGTATCAAGTGTATTCTGTGCAGATTCCACTGCACTTTCCAGTTCCGAAACAGTTGCCTCATACGTACTTCCCGCATATTTACCTTCCACTACAGCGGTATCATATTCATTTTTCAGTTCGGCTTTCTGTGTCTTTGCATCACGCGCGGCCTGTTCATAATCAGATTTCAGATTATCTAAACTCTCTGTCAGTTCTGTAATTTTTGTATTGGTTTCTTCTACATTTTTATTGTAAGTCTCGACTGCCGAATCAAATTCCTTCTGTGCCTGTTCGAGTTTGCTCTGCGCCGCATCTGCCGCCTGCTGTGCCGCCGTAAGTATATCAGACTGCTGCTCTCTTGCCGTGTAATCATCCACTGCCTGCTGTACAATGGAAAGCAGCGTATCTGAATCTGCTCCTGCCCCGATCTGCTCCCTGATATTTGACAAATCCGCTGATACCGCCTGACTTGTGCTGTTATCAGACTCCTGCGCCTGTGTCAGCGTATCCTGTGCCTGTGCCAACGCCGTCTCTGCCGCATCAACTGCCGCCTTTTTCTCATCAATCGCACATTCCACATAATAGTCATTGTTATCGATCTTCGTCTGATATTCAGATATCTGTTCTACTACTTCATCATATGCTTCCTTTTTTTCTTCCACTGCAGCATCTAGCGCATCTATCTGCGCCTGATAATTTTCCTCTGCAGTCTGTGCTGTTAAATCGGAATCCTGCTTCGCGCTCTCTGCGGAAAGTTGTCCACTTGCAAGATCTGCCTTTGCTGTTTTCAGCGTATTTTCAGCGTCATGAATGGCATCTTCATAATATGCCTTTGCTGATTCCATGCTTTCATCCGTCAGCTTAAAAAGGGCATCCCCTTTACTCACGGTATCTCCGGATGTGGCATATATCTCTTCTACCGTCATTGTCACTGCATTTACCGTAAATTCCGGCATCTGGCTTGTTGTACCGATCTGTGTTGTACCATCTTCCGAAAAAGAGCCGTCTGAACTCTCCTGCTGATCTGTATCCTGACCTTTCTTATTCTGCTCCGTACTGTTCGTCTGTGCTCCGGATGCTATCGCCTGATACCCGATCCCACCTGTCATCACACAAACAGCTGCAATGCCGGCGATCACACTCATCATTCTTTTTCCTGGTTTTCTCATTATCTTCCTCACTTTCCATACTCACGTGCTCCGTTTTAACGGTATAAAGATAACATCGCAATTTAAAGAACAGCTGATTGTAATGTGATGGTTATGTGAAAGAATCGTTAAATATGTGTGTCAGAAACGTATACCGCAAACTACAAAGAGCCGGAGCAGCGCATATCCGCACTGCTCCGGCTCTATCATTCTATTATTTATAATTTCAACTGTAATATTTCGCATACCACCGTCATCTCATCAGTGAATCTCTCCACCTGTCGTCTTCACATCTTCCTCATTCTCAATGATCGCCCGGATTCCATACTCTAATGCCTCCTCTATCATCTCAGCCGACATACTTGGTGTTCCTTCCGGAAGATCAAGCGTCTGCTCCGGCAGATACGGGACATGTACAAACCCGCCTCTCATATGCGGATATTCTTTGTCGATCATATAAAGGACACGATACATGATGTCATTGCAGACGAAAGTCCCCGCTGTGTAGGAAACCCGCGCCGGTATTTTGGCTTCTTTTATATACTGCACCATGCACTTTACCGGGATAGAAGCAAAGTATGCATTCTCTCCATCCTCTTTGATCGGTTCATCTGACGGCTGCTTTCCCTCATTATCCGGTATGCGTGCTTCCATCAGATTAATGGCAACTTTCTCGACTGTGATCCCTGATCTTCCACCAGCCTGTCCCACACATAGCACAGCATCCGGATGATGTTTTTCCACAGCAGTCCTTATGACTTCCTCATCTTTTCCAAACACAGTCGGGATCTCCATTTTGATCACCTCTGCTCCTTCTATCCTATCCGGGAGCAGTTTTACCGCCTCGTATGCAGGATTGATCGATGCTCCGCCAAACGGATCAAACCCTGTCACTAATATTTTCATCGGAATACTCCTTTATCTCCAGTTATTTGTTCAGAAAACGATCCCACTCTTCCGTATCCCCGGAACCACTGACGCGCAGTAAAAATGTATGATCCTCCGTATCAACAGAAATGATATAACATCCTTTTTCCTGTTCAACAGAATATACTTCACAGCCCTCTAACTCTTTGAATTTATCAGCATAATTTTCCGGCAGGATCACGACATCCTCATTTTTCTTTTTTAAGTTACCGTTCGCATCGTAGACTTTATATCCTTCCTCCACAAATGCCTCAATTACCGGATCACTGATCTTTAAGACAAGCTCATTTGCACGCATCTCCCTGATATCACGGTTACAGGAATTCTCCGGCAGAATCGTCACATTATCAAATACGATCTCAAACATCCCGCTTACAGCACAGATCTGTGCGATATATGCCTCCTTAAAATTAAAGTTCCTCAGTTCATTTATTGTATGGTACTTCATGGTAATCCTCCTCATTCTGCATATATGCTTTCGTCCGAAATGCACGTCCGAAAAATCAGAGATTTTCCGGACTGACGGGCATTCGCCCTATCACATGAGAACAAAACAAAAAAGTGTCTGCGAGCAGCCATTTTTTATTTTACCCTCATGTGGCACTGCTCATTGCTTACGCACATTATACCATCTTCTATTTCGTTTTGACAATTTGAAAAAAATAACGTACAATTCTTTCGGTCAGATTTATTTATCATGATTATTTTACGGAGATGAATCTATGAAAAAAATCGCTTTTTTTGATATTGACGGAACCTTAACTTCGGAGATCGACGGTTCACTGCCTGAAAGTGCAATTCATGCAATAAGACGTGCACGCACCTTCGGTCATCTGATGTTTATCAATACTGGCCGGTGCTTTCAGAATGTAGAACCGCGTTTCAGACGGATCGGCTTTGACGGTTATGTCTGCGGATGCGGCACGAACATTTTCTGCTCCGGCACGGAAGCACTGCACGTTGCCCAGACGCACAGCATTACCATGCAGCTTTTAGAAGCAGCGCGAAAAACAAATGTGGATATCCTTTTCGAATCCAGAAAAGAAGTAGCATTCGATAAAAGCAGACCCCTTACACACCCGGATGCCATACGCCAGTATGAAGCATTCGTAAGCCGCGACTATGATATGCCGGAAAATTTAGAAAACCCGAACTTCTTCTGCGATAAATTTGTGATCTGGTATCAGACTCCCGATCAGTTAGCGGAATTTCGCAAAGTCAGTGATCCTTATTTTACCTGCATCGACCGCGGCGGTACATTCCGCGAATTTGTCCCGACCGGCTACAGTAAGGCAACCGGCATACAGTATGTGCTCGACTATTATCATTTAGATCTTAACGCCGCCTATGCGATCGGCGACAGCAACAACGATCTGCCGATGCTCTCCTATGTACCAAACAGCGTTGCCATGGGAAATGCTTCCCCGGCTTCCCTGTTTGATCAGGTATCATTTGTAACCAAACGCGCAAGCGAAAATGGTATTGCTTACGCCTTAGAGCAGCTTGGATTTTTCGAACAATAGTATGTGTTATTTTTATGCGATATTTTGTTTCAGACAGGTCTTAATGTCATCACTGGCATTACTGATCTGCCTTAAATGGAATGTGTCTGTCAGATACTGCAGTACATTCGGGCTTAAAAATGCTGGCAATGTCGGTCCAAGATAGATATCGTGGACACCAAGACTCAAAAGTGCCAAAAGATCTGCCACCGCTTTCTGTTCATACCACGAAACGATCATGGAAAGTGGAAGACCATTGACATCCGTTTCAAATGCGTCTGCAAGCGCCGTCGCAATTTTAACTGCTGAATATACATCATTGCATTGTCCGACATCTAAAAGTCTCGGCAATCCTGCCACCTCCCCAAAGTCCAGCTTGTTAAACCTGTATTTTCCACAGGCAAGTGTTAAGATCACACAGTCTTTCGGCACCATCTGGGCAAATTCCGTATAATAATTTCTACCCGGTCTGGCACCATCGCAGCCTCCGATCAGGAAAAAGTGCCGGATCTGTCCACTCTTTACCGCTTCCACAATTTTATCTGCCTGACTTAATGTTGCAGCATGCCCAAAACCGACCAATATCTCCTGTTTTTCCTGGTCTTCTTTAAATCCTCCAAGCTCTAACGCCTGCTTTATGATCTCACTGAAATCTTTTTCCCCTTTTTCATTTTTTCCAATATGCTTTACACCTTCCCAGCCGACCACGTTTGTGCTGTAAATACGGTCTTTATAACTTTCTCTTGGACGCATCAGACAGTTTGTAGTCATAAGGATACAGCCCGGAATATTGTCAAACTGCTTCTGCTGATCCTGCCATGCACCTCCAAAATTACCAGCCAGATGCGGATACTTTTTCAACCCTTCATAGCCGTGACATGGCAGCATCTCACCATGTGTATAAATATTGATACCCTTGTCTTTTGTCTGCTCTAACAACATCTCTAAATCCTTTAGATCATGTCCGGAAACGATAATAAATGGACCTTTTTTGATCGTTACATCCACTTTGTGCGGATACGGATTCCCATAAATTTCCGTATTTGCCTCATCAAGTTTTTTCATAACCGCAAGTGCCATTTCCCCGGTACGCATTGTCATACGGATCAATTCTTCCACCGTCAGACTGTCATCTGTGGTCGCCTCAAGCCCTAACAGATAAAAATCATCCACCTCATCGCTGTAATATCCAAGTTCTCTCGCCTGATGTCCGTACGCGCTGATACCTTTTAACCCATAAATGATCGTCTGGCGCAGGGAACGGATATCCGGATCTAACGTGTTATCATACATAATTCCTGCAAGAGGTGCATCGCGCAGCATATCACTTTTACTCTCTGGCAGATCATAGGCTGCATGCGCGGTCGGATTACTGCTTTTTCCTGCCATTTCCCTGACCTGCTCTTTGATTCTCTGTGATTCACGCAATAATTCCAAATGTGCATCCACATCAAAATTCACATTTGTGAGTGTTGTAAACAGCACATTTTCAATAAAACTTACCACCGTTTTATCCATATGTGCACCGTTTTCCATCAGCACTTTTCCATAACAGCTGATCCCCTTTACCTGAAAGATCAAAAGATCCTGCAGATTTGCGATCTCCGGTGTCTTTCCACAAACGCCGAGTTTTGTGCAGCCCTTTCCATTCGCCGTCTGCTCACACTGATAACAGAACATCTCATAGTTCAAATCCATGTTATTTCCCATATTTTATCCTCATATCTTTCTAAAAAAATTCCATATCCGCAATATTTTTTACAATCTTGTCCATCTGCTCTTTTGTCTGTACACTTCTCGCTGCATCAATAACCTGTCTTTTTTCATCTTCCGTCATCATGGAAAACTGTCCTAATGCCTTCTCATTCATCGCCAGTCCAAACCCAAGTCCTACCGGTAAACCATCTTCTTTAATCATATATCCCTGTTTTCCTCCCGATTTTTTTCACAAAAAAAGTAAATGCTCCAAATATGAACATTTACTTTCTCTTTTGTATTTTTATTAAGTTTTCCCGGTTATTGCCGGTTTTATACAAGTACTCTGCTTAAAACTTCATCCTCACGCACCAGTTTCTTTGCCGTCTCCCGGTAACTCTCCTCATGCAGATAAGTGTGACGGAACGGTTTGATGGACGGTACCATATCGATTGCCCGGATGAAATCATCACGTTTCATCTGAAGTGTCGCTGCGTAATCAAAAAATCCGGTTTCCCTAAGAACCGTCTCAACACGCACATAACGGTGATCCTGCACTTTACTCATGATATAGGTCGCAATGCCAACCTGGATTCCATGTAACTGCGGTATCTCTAATATTTTATCTAATGCATGTGAGATCAGATGCTCGCTTCCGCTCGTCGGTGCACTGCTTCCTGCGATCTCATTGGCGATCCCGCTCATGGCAAGTGAATCGACCAGCTCTTTTAAGAACAGTTCATCTTTAATGCTCTCATACGGTGTACGCACAAAACTGTTGACCGCCTTTTTTGCGATCATCACCGCAAAATCATTTACCTCACTGTAACCACACTTTTCCTCATAGATCCAGTCATAAATAGCTGTGATCTTTGAGAGCATATCACCGATCCCGGAATAAATAAACTTCTCCGGTGCAGTCCGTATGATCTGTGTATCCACGATAATGCCATAAGCAAGCCTTGCCGGAACGGAAGTCCGCTTTCCATGGACAAGAAGTGATGCGCTTGCACTGGAAAATCCATCACTTGAACTTGAAGTCGGTACACTGATAAATGGAATATTCCGTAAAAAAGCTGCATACTTTCCGGCATCGATGACCTTTCCTCCGCCGATGGAAATGACTGCCTGTGTCTTGTTTGGCATGGCAAATGCCAGCGTTATTATATCATCAATATCTACCGTATCTAACTCACTATATTCTAAAACCCTGATCTCCTCCTGTTTCAGGGAAGCCATCACGTCTGTACCAAACAGATCGATCAGACCATTTCCAAAAAAGATGACGACCTGTTCGATTCCTTCTTTCTTTAAATAACTTCCAATCCTTGCTAAAGCACCTTTTCCTACTTTTAAAATTGACGGTATTGAAATACCTTTTCCTGCCTGCATTCTGCCTCTCCTTTTTCAATTTCCTGTATCTCTTAATTATTTTAACCAATAAATCTCAGCCCAATACGGATGCAAGTGTTTCCTTTAGCAGACTGACATTGACCGGCTTCGACAGGTGACCATTCATACCACTTGCGATTGAACGTTTTACGTCCTCGTCAAATGCATTTGCACTCATTGCAATGATCGGAAGTGTTTTTAAGTCTTCCCTGTCAATCTGCCTGATCGTGCGTGTTGCCTCTAGTCCATCCATTTCAGGCATCATAATATCCATCAGAATCAGATCATAATATCCTGGCGGTGTAGTGCGCACACCTTCCACTGCCTCTTTACCATTATATGCTTCCTCCACCTCAATGCCAAATGTTTCTAAAAGAGTACGCGCGATTTCCATATTCAGTGCGTTATCCTCCACTACAAGAACCCTTTTTCCGGTGAAATCCATGGATAGATCAGGTGTTTTCTCTTGCAGCCGGCTCTTCTCCACTGGTTTTAACTGCAGTGTAAAATAAAATGTACTGCCTTTTCCCGGTGCACTTTGTAACTGTATCTGTGAATCCATCATATGAATAAGGCGGCTGCTGATCGCAAGTCCTAAACCGGTTCCCTGTATTCTCGCATTTTCAGATGTATCTGCCTGCTCAAAGCTCTGGAAGATCAGATGCTGCTTATCTTCCGCAATGCCGATTCCATCATCGCTGACCTCAAAATAAATCTCCGATAATTCTGCTGTCTTTTGCATTTCACGAACAGTCAGTTTCACATGACCACCCATATTGGAATATTTGACAGCATTTCCAAGCAGATTCACAAGTACCTGGTTGATCCGGAGTTCATCACAGATGAACCAGTCATTCTTTAGCTCAATATTCTGTGAAAACCGGATGTTTTTCTCTGCAATCTTCGATTCAAGCAAAGGCTCAAGTCCCCGTATCATTTTAGCTAAATCTGCCTGTTCTGACACAAGCTTCATTTTTCCGCTTTCGATCTTTGACATATCTAAAATATCATTCAATAATCCAAGCAGATAATTAGAGGAATTTTTAATTTTGTTCAGACAGTCAATACGTCGTTTTTCTTCCTGTCCATCTCTCAGAGCGATCTCTGCCATACCGATAATTCCGTTCATCGGTGTGCGGATCTCATGAGACATTCGTGCCAGGAAATCTGATTTTGCTTTTGCTGCAAGATCATGACGCTGCAGATTGATCTTATTTTGGATAATAGATCCTATTTCATTTAAATTCTTCCGGTCTTCCTCATTATCCAGTATTTTTTGATCAATACCCATAAACAGGATACTTCCTGCATAAGAACCATTGTCAGCCATATGATAGAGTACTCCATCCGTCCGGTCTGCAAATTTTCCCAGTGTCGGATCCCTTAAAACTTCTTCCGTAACCGGCAGTATCTCCTGCACTTTCTTATTTTCAATAAACTGCTGGTATTCTGAACCGGAACAACGACTGACTCCATCCCAGTTCTGAAAGTTTTCTGTATCTTTCCAGTTATATAACAGGCTGTTTACCAGATATTCCCTGTTAAAACTTGCAATGACAAGATTTGCAAGATTATATTTTTCTTTTAACTTCAATGAAAGAATATCAAGTATGACTGCAAGTTCTCCTTCTCTGTCACACAGATTGATCGCTATAGAGGAAAGGTTCATCTGTTTTAACCTGCCAACGGAAGCGATCTCCCGGAATGTGGCATCTGCCTGCATACTTTTTTCATTCTCCGAAAGTTCCTGATAAATCATAATGTCATAACGACTATGCTTTGCAGCTGCTAATGCCTTTCCTGCCTGCTGTTTACTGTCTTCTTCCCGATCATCTGCCATTACACGCGTAATACCGCATTTTAAATTCAATGTAAGCAATTTCTCATCTGTCAGTGCCGTAAAATCCTGCCGGACCTTTTCAATCATTGCTTTTACCTGTGATGTCTGCACATCAGGGAGCCATAGCAGCATCTGATCTGCACCTGCTCTTATATAGATGACATTTTTGAAATTCTGCTTACCACATTCTGTTACGAGCTCTCCGGCAAGCTGTTCTAATAAAATATCTCCAAAAATCAGTCCATACTGCTCATTCACTTTCGTGAAATGACGGATATCAATAATAGCAGTAACACCTTCCGGGCATTTTTCACGCGCTGTTCTCATTGCTTCCAGACCATATTCCAGACGGTAAAATAATGTGACCGGATCTAAAAGCTGTTTCTTTCTCTGTTCTTCTTCAAGAAGTTTTCTCTTTTGTATGTTGTGAATACAGCCAACTACACGCTCTGACTCCCCTGCTTCGTCCAGCATAACACTTCCGGACAGATTTACCCAGGTATAATCGTCTCTCGCCCTGTAACGCATCCGAAAATCAATATTGAGCTCATTTTTTGCATTGAAAACATGATACACAACACGTTCCCTGTCCTCCGGATAAATATATCCGTTATCTACCCACTCCGGATGTTTCACACAATCCCAGATACCATCAAAATTACCGCTGTTTACAACTTCTAATATTTTTTCTTTCTTACGATACGTAAAAAATATATCCTGTGAACTCTCAACTGCGATCCGGTATCTTTCTTTTTCTTCCAGAAGCTGTGTTTCCGTCTGCATCTGTTCATCGGTCAGATTTTCGATCACTCCATGTAATTCGTCAATTTCAAGAATATTTGAATTTTTAAAATCACGAATCCCGGTAACTCCGCCACGTACACTTTCCATCAGACGGTATACCGGCTTTGTGACATAACGGATCAGACAGTATACTAAAACTGCTGCAAACAGTACACCGCTTATGATTGCCGTGATCATTTTAATATAGACTTTTCTTCCGATCCCATAAATAGAATCTTCTGTGACAAATCCACACAATACCCAGTCAGCATCATCATACGGCACATTATTACTGTAAAGTGATAACGGTTTTGTTACCACATAAATATCCTGTTTTCCCATCTGTGCCCCGGTGATTTTGCACAATTCATCTCCTGCATCTGCCTTAAATTCCAATGCATGATTATCTCTATATACAATATCATACAAAGCGCCTTTTCCAACAACACTCTCATATTTTCCTTCTGCATTCTGGATCATAAGCGCATATCCGGCATTTAAATCACCATCCAGATCCCTGACAGAGAAATAATTCGAAAGATAGTTAAGACTGATCTCTACTCCTACCACCCCATAAACCGTTCCCTCATATAATAGCGGTACTGAATAAGTGATCATCTGATGGCTGTCCATATAATGATCTTCCAAAATAAATGTCTTTGCCCAGTATCCTAAATCCCTCATATTCGCTTTGGTATTCCGGACTGCCTGCATATAAGCCCTGTAAAAAAAATTATCCGCATCACGGTTTCCATTTCCTGTAAAATGAAAATCTGTACTCCATGCACTGTCTAAAGAAATGGACAGATTATGGGACAACCTTTTATTTCCACGCTCCAATAAAAGGTCTGCATTAGACTCCGTTTTTGCCTGTGGATCAGAATCCCTCACAAAAAAGCCTCTGTATTCTGCTTCCTCATTCACGGGACTGTCATTTGCAAGGATCAGAAAAATACCGGAAGTCATATTATATTGGAGTTCATCTACCATGTCAGGAAATACTGTTTCTAAATACTGTTCCTGAATCTCTTTTGATTTCAGAAACTGCCCGACATCCGCATGATTATCATCAAGTACCTGTGACAGATCACTGTTTAATTCATCACTTTTCTTATAAACAGAGCGCCACTTCTCCACCATATCATTTTCAAGAACCACCTGTCTGTTCTCTACAATATGGTTTACAACACGTATATTATTCTCCTCCAGATTCGACTTTATCCCGCTGAAAACCAATGTAAGGAACGGCACGATCCCCTCAATCAGAACAATTCCCAGAATCGGTATCAAAAATATTTTTAATAAAGTCTTTTTCTTTTTCCCCATGCAATCCTTACCTGTCCGTCTCATTTGCTCAGTTTATTTCCACACTATTCTGCTGCAGCAGAAAGAGAACTGCAAAAATCATTGTACCAGTTTTCAAATGCCTCATCTGAAAGATATGATTCTAATACTTCATCCCTTGAGGTTCCCTCTGCAATAGCTGCATCGATTGCAGTTTTATCCTCAACTGCCTTATCAGACAAATTATAGTCTAAGATTTTTCTCGCATCATACCCCTTTCTGAAACTTTTCGGTGTATAAAATTTCTTCTGATCAAAATTCTCTAAGATGTATTTCAGACAATCATAAGACTTTTCATTGATCTCTATATTATTATCTTTGATAACCTTATCTAATGTTTCAACTTTATTTGCCTCTTTTAAAACCGGAAGATATGCAGAATCACAGCCAAAACGGAGATTCTGCTCTTTCTCTGTAATCCATTTTAAAAATACACAGGATGCATATTCATGTGCATCATCTGACTTTGTAACAGCCATTCCTGCCCCCTGCTGCACCATATAATTTTCTCCATCCTGCATGATCGGCGCATCCTGAATAATGTAATCGATCGGATAACTCTCCTCTCCATTTTCTACATTATCCGGGAAATATACTGCCGAAGATGTAGCTCCGGTATATGCAAGAATATCTCCTGTTTTCACGTCATCTGAACGAAATTTTCCGTAAGATTCAAAATATCCCTTCACATATGGCACATAATAATCATCCCACAGACGACGCATAGATTCTTTATCTGTATTTAATGTTACCTCTCCATTTTTTACTTCAAAGATTTCTTTTCCCATCTGTTTCATTCCGATAATGAAATAATTAGACATGGAATCCCTGCCGTAAAATGCCTTTCCATCATCCGGAATATCCGGTGTCTTTGCATCTGTCCATTCATAATAGTGCTCAGCTACATCAACGACTCCTTCAATCGTCTTTAATTCATCCAATGAAGATCCTGTCTCTGCTGCAAACGGCTCCCAGTCCGTTTTATTGATCATCATGATTTCTGTTGATTTTGCAACCGGCAAAAGATACAGTGCACCATCGTCCTGAAAATATCCTTCTTCAATATAAGAGTCCACATAAGAAGATAATTCATCTTCACTGAAATACTGTGTCAGATCAACTAATTTACCCTCCTGCTGTGCATAATACGCCGTATCAGCATAGGACGAAAAAATATCCGGCAGATCATCTGCCCCCACTTCTCCTTTGATCGCACTCTGAACCGCCTGTTCTAAATCATAAACAGAACCCTGGCTGTATTCTTCCACATAAATTCCTTTTTCTTTTCCTACCGTTGCATTAAATTCTTCCACAAGCGTATCAAAAGTAGCCTGCTGTGCTCCGTTGTAATAATGCCAGACCGTAAGTGATACCGGATTGTCCGGATCTAACTTTACCTTTGCAGTCCCACTATTCTGCGACGTTCCACATCCTGCAAAAAACGGCATGGACAATGTGATCATCAGTACTGCAACGCTCCATCTTTTCATAACTTTCCTCTTTTCTTTCGTAAAGGCTCCATCTGCCCCTTCATTCATTCTTTTCGTCATTCTGCAGATGATATTACATCCTGTTCCTGCAGCATCTCATAGGATTCAGACCCCTTTTCCTGCTCTACCGTCGACATAAAATATACTTCATCCTTTTGAAAATGATCTATCCATACAGATATAACATCAATTGGCACTTCCTGTAAATTTTCAATCTGTGCAGAAACCCCATCACTGACATATTCATATGTATTTTTTAAAGTTTTTCCATCTGCCGATATTTCAAAAATATAGGTTCTGTCTGCTTGAAAATATGCATTAATAACACCAAGCAGGTTCTGGATTGCTACATCCATATCCAGATCTGATGACAATTCTTTAACGCACTGATTTAACGTTGTAGATATAGGAAAGCATAGACACAAAAATCTTTTTCCAGATATTTTTTCGGAACTGTACCAATAATGACCGATCGATAAGCATGGACACTACCGGAAACAGAAGAGAAATCACAAATCCTGTATTCCTGTGATAAAAATTGTCTGCATCAAAATAACAATACAGAAAAGCATCGCTAAAAAGAAGTACCGCAGTAGACACTTGCATCAAAAGCAGCCACTTTCTCTTTTTCTTATCAAAATTATTACTTAAATACATACATAATGCTGTTATCAGGCAAAAAAAGACAACCGCAGAAAAGCAATTCTACCTGCGTTGACTGACTGTGAAACATTTTTCATACTCCTTATCCTATTGTAAAAAGGAACAATGCACCTTCTTTCAAAGATACCCTGTTCCTATATTTTAGTATCCCATTAAAGGCTGTTATCCGGGTTCATTGTAACATACCTGATATTTCATAGCAATGCCAAACTACAGAGCAGCCAGTAAATAAGTCCCAGAACCCAGCTTGAAAAAATACCATACAAAATAACAGGTCCTGCGATTGTAAATATCTTACAGCCGATTCCAAAAACCTGTCCCTCTTTCTGAAATTCAATCGCCGGTGCTGCAACACCATTTGCAAACCCTGTGATCGGCACAAGTGCTCCTGCTCCTCCCCAGTTTGCAAGTGACGGATACAGATTCAGTCCGGTTAAGATCACAGATAATAAGATCAACAGGATGCTGCACCAGCTCCCTGACATTTCTTTATCAAGTCCTAAATTTTTACAGGTATTTAAGATCAGTTGTCCGATGCAGCAGATAATCCCCCCCATCACAAATGCTTTTGCCATATTCGCAGCAAGATTATGTTTGGGTGTTACTGATTCCACATACTCATTGTATGCCTGATCCCTTACCTTTTTATCTGCACCGGCTGATACTTTAGATAAGTTTTTCTGCTTCTCCATGTTTTTCCCTCCCTCACATTTTCTTCTCTAAATCTTTTTTCCTTCTCTTTTCTACAATTTTATTGGAATAGTATGTCAGATCTTTTCTATATTTATTCACAAAATTTTTCCTTATTTACGCCCATTTTCCTATCCCTGTTCCGGCACTGTCACCGTCCACAGATACTGCTCCCCTTTTCCCCACAGCAGCAGTTCTTTCATCTGTTCATCGTACTCTTCTGTCGGTTTGTAATCCTTCAGCATGGAAAACAGATACTTCTCCTGTTCGTCCTTTGGTTCTGTCTTTTTCATTTCCTCATGTAACAAATTTGCCAGTTCAACCGGTCTGATATCCTCTGAGAATCCGATTCCGGATAACTTTGCGACAAGACCTGCCGCATAGTAAAATTCGTAGTTGCCGGTCAGGATAGATTTCTGCATGTTGCATTTTATGATAACACTCTGGCGTGCGATAGATGTAACCATGATTCATTTCTCCATTTCTTCATTGTAAAAATAAGCATCCTCCAAATGCTGGTTTGTGGGTGACATGAGTTTCCTCGTGTAGGGTGGTTCCGGGGTTTTTCGATTGGCAAATTGCATCAAGCCGGGACTGTTTTGTTCCGTTGTCCGAAAATAAGAAAGTCTAAGTATGCCTGATTCAGGTTGAGGCGGAGTGACGTGTGCGTCCTAAATGTGCCGTCCGGGCACATTAGGACTTGTGCTGTCGTCCATGGCAGCACAACACTGTATTGTGAACAGGCATACAAAGACTTTCTAATTTTCTCCCAAAGTCACAAAACGAATCCCGGCTTGATGCGATTTGCCAGCCGCAAGGTTGTGAACCACCCTTAGCCGGGAAACTCATTTTACAACCTTGGGGGTGCGTAAACTTTTAGTGTTTTGTGTCTGAATCTGATAAAAAATATTTCCAAATAACTATGTTTAATAGATTATTATTGGTTTGATAATACTGGAAAAACCTCAATGTATCCCGTTATGCCTACTTTTATTGCCATACACATTTGAAAAATATTCTGTGTTATTTGGTCTGGCAATTTACGAAATAATTCGTGTAATGCAATGTGGCATATAAAAATTCTGGGAAGCCGTTAGGCTGAATATTAATGACACAGCACATTAGGATTTTAAGCATATTTCCATTCGTGCGAATATCAAAAATTCGCACCTACGCCCCCGATTTTGAGATGAACCGCCCACCCAAATGGTGTTTCATAACCTGGAGGCTGGCATCTTGCGCAAAGCCTGAGCTGATTTTGTGACTTTGGGAGAAAATTAGAAAATCTTAGTGTGTCTGTAGGTACACAGTGATGTTCTGCCACGGATGGCAGAACAAGGCAGCATCGAGTCATGGATGACTCGTTGTTGCCGTTCACGTCACTCAAAGAAAATCTAACTCAGACACACTTAGACTTTTCTTATTTTCGTACAACGGAACCAAAATTACTCCGGCTTTGCGCAAGATGCCACTCACAAGCCTACGAAACACCATTTGGATGGGCGACGCATGTCTCAACAAACCAGCATTTGTCGATCATCCCATAAAAATAGCTCACACCTTATTCTAATCTGAAATCCATCTTACGTCAAACCTTCCCCGATCTTCCTTACAAAGTAATAAAGTGCCCCACAGGTCTTGCCGGCTGCCATTGTCCACATGATCCACCGCAGTCCGACTTTCAGCTTTGCCCGGCGGAACAGGATTGGGAATGTGTTCAGAATCTCAGCTAAGGCAACTGCGATACAGCCGACAAATATTCCCGCAGATAGTCCGTACAATCCAAGAAAAATATGTCCAAACACCTGACCAAACGCCAGATGCATCTGCAAAAATACAGAAACAATATTTCCAAGTATCCCACCAAGGATGATCGCCTGTTCAAAGCAGAGCGTTCCTGCTGCACGGTTACACTTTCCGATCATACGCGGCACCACACCGATGACGATCACAAAAGCAAATGTTCCTGCTGCAACTGCACCGCCAAATGCAAGTCCTAAAAAGCCGAGCAGAATATGTTTAAGAAACATCTATGCTGTGCCCTCCTCTTCCTGCATTTTCAATAAATGTGGTATCCACGTCTTTCTCATATTTACGCATTTCGATCTGAATTGGTGTCGGATCAGGTGTGATCTTCTTCCTGCCCACATGATTAAAAAATAAAATAATGCCAAGTCCGAGCCCGATGCAGTAACAAACTTCTAACTCTGTCACACCGCCTGCTTTTGCTCCCATCACCTGACCATATAATTTATCAAATACGTCCGTTACAGAAATATCATTATTAAATGCCATGATCGTAAATGCCGAACCAAAAAAAATGATAATGCAAAGTAGCACTGTTTTGACCGCGTTTATCACCTTTGGCTTTTTCGGATCCGGTACGTATTCTATGATAAAATCACTTTCACCCTCGTTGGAGATTGTCAATGACGGATAATCCTCATGAATCTGCTCAATGATCTTTAACACCGAAAAAACCTGCATCTGATTTTTCTGTTTTTTTTCATCTTTCCGGTCTGTAAAACTATATATTTTTTTCTGCTTCAGCTGACGAAGGACTGCCTCGTTCGTGCACTCCATTTTTGCAATGTCGTTTAACACAACATGCCGGTCAAAAACGATCGTGTTCTGCTCGATCTTTAAATAAAGTGTCTCGTTATTTACGCCCATGTTTCATCCACATCCCCGTCGTTCAAACTGTCATATACCAATATGCCATCTGTCGGTATCTCATTTTCTTTCCTGTATTTCGTGTAAAAACATACTCCGACCACCAGTGCCATGACAATCACTCCGAGTAATACAGCTCTGTATTTTTTACAATTCATCATAATCCTCCATTTTTCCTGTAAAATTTTTCATACTCTGCGTTCTTTGTGCAAATCTGATATTTCACCGACTATGCGAATTATTATTTCTCTTTTTTGGGATATTATGTATGGACATGAGTCGCCCGTCCAAATGGTGTGTCGTAGGCTTGTGAGTGGCGTCTTGCGCAAAGCCGGAGTAATTTTTGTTCCGTTGTACGAAAATAAGAAAAGTCTAGGTATGCATGGTTTAGGCTTTCTCGGAGTGACGTGACCGGCAACAACAAGTCATCCATGACTCGATGCTGCCTTGTTCTGCCATCCGTGGCAGAACATCACTATGTATAGACAGGCACACCAAGATTTTCTAATTTTCTCCCAAAGTCACAAAATTAGCTTCGGCTTTGCGCAAGATGCCAGTCTCCAGGTTGTGAACACCATTTGGGTGGGCGGTTCATCTCAAAATCGGGGGCGTAAATTGCCAGACCAAATAACACAGAATATTTTTTTAATCAGATTCAGACACAAAACCCTAAAAATTTACGCACCCCCAAGGTTATAAAATGAGTTCCACGGCGAAGGGTGGTTCACAACTTAGTGGCTGGTAAATCGCATCAAGCCGGGACTCGTTTTGTGACTTTGGGAGAAAATTAGACAATCTTAATATGCCTGTTCGTAATACAGTGTTGTGCTGCCACGGATGGCAGCACAAGTCTTAATGCCCCTGGATGGGGCGTTTAAGACGCACACGTCACTCCGAGAAAACCTACATCAGGCATATTTAGATTGTCTTATTTTCGGACAACGGAAACAAAACAGTCCCGGCTTGATGCAATTTGCCACTCACAAAACTGCGACGCCACCCTTCGCCGGGGAACTCATAGCCCAACAAACCATTATTTGGCGGACAGCTCATATATTAATCTGAATATATATTTTTTCACACGACAGATTGCTTTTTACAAAAAAACATGTTATTTTTTCATGAGTGTTATTAAGAAAAAACCTGTTTTAACAGCTATCATTATCAGACCTATCATATAGTAGAAAGGAACTGCAACATGGCAGTCACAAAGGAAATTTTATCTTTAGCGGTGGAGACCGGCGATGCACTTCTTAGAAATGGTGCGGAAGTGTACCGTGTGGAAGATACCGTAATGCATATCTTAGAAGCATATGAAATCGAAGAATATGATGTCTATGTACTTTCAAATGGAATTTTTGCAAGTGCAAATGAAAATAAAGATGACGCGTGCAGTATGATCCGGCACATTCCGCTCGGTCAGACGCATCTTGGACGTATTGCAGCCTTAAACCAACTTTCCAGAGAGATCTGCTCTCATGAATGCTCCTTAAAAGATGCCTGGACGCGTCTGGATGAATGCAAAGCGATTCCTACCTGTAAGAAATGGACAGAAGTATTTTTCTGCGGGCTTGGAAGCGGTGCTTTTGCCTACCTGTTTGGCGGAACTCCGTTAGACGGCGTGATCGCATTTATCGCCGGTGCGCTTTTGAATCTGATATTAAAAAAATTTGCACAGCGGAAAACCTCAAAATTTATCACCAACATTTTCGGCAGTGCTTTTGTGACACTCGTCAGTCTGATTACATTTTCAGTCGGACTGCCTGTTTTATATGACAAGATCATTATCGGTGCAATCATGCCCTTAGTACCTGGAATTGCGCTGACAACCTCGATCCGGGATTTCTTCAACGGTGATTATCTCTCCGGTGCGATCCACATGATTGACGCTGTTCTTACGGCATTTTGTATTGCGGCAGGCGTCGGAACTGTCATGACGATCTACAATCTTGCAATAGGAGGTATTTTATGACAACCATGTTTATCCAGTTTATTGTCAGTATGATCGCAACACTTTCTTTTGCAGTACTGTTTTGTGCGCCAAAACCAGAACTTATTTTCTGCGGACTTACCGGTGCGATCGGATGGATCGTATATCTGATCTGCCTGCAGTTTGATACCGGTACTGTCATTGCAAATATGGTCGCAACACTTGCTCTCACAGTCTTTTCAAGAACTGTCGCTGCCATTCGGAAAAATCCGGTAACTATTTATCTGATCGCTGGTATTTTCCCTCTTGTACCTGGAGCGGGAATTTATTATACTTCCTATTACTTTATCATGAACCAGATGAAAGATTTCTCCCGCTATGGCATGGAAACGATCAAGGTTGCCGGTGCGATCGTACTGGGTATCATTTTCGGATTCTCCCTGCCGCAGACATGGTTTAATGCATTGCAGCACCGGACAAAAAGCAGACACACCTGACAACGCAGGAAGGTTCCGCTTACATCCCACACCCTATGGATCAAAGCATTTGCAATTGTTTCCCGGAATACCTCTATGGTCTTATCATACACATCTAATATCAATATCTTTTCAGGTGTTGTGGACAACAGTTGACGTAAACAACAGTTTCGCTATAAAATAGATAAAAGATGGAGGAAGCTGCAGTCATGAAATTAAAGCATAGTATTTTAGGGTTACTTTTACTTTTTACCCTGATACCGCTTGGTATCTTCGGGATTTTTTCCATTTATGAGACAAACCTCAAGATCGATGAGCTGACGGAGCAGAATGTGCAGGCGATCAGCGAAAATCAGGTGATGAATATCAAAAACTTTACGCAGGACCGCAATAACGAGATGGACATGATCGCGAGTTATCAGCTGACGCAGAACGCGATCCTTTACAGTCTAAGGGAAAATGAAAGCCCTCTGGCACGAAACTATGTAGACAATCTGCTGAAGGAACGCAAAAAATACAGTATCTTTGTAGCGAGCATCTCTGTGGTAAACCGGAATTTTCATGTGGTCAGTTCAAGTGAAGAGTACGAACCGGGCACTGTCAGTGCAATGAAAGATGTCGATCCTAAATATCAGACCGGCGAATTTATGATCGGTGACGTGTATGAGCGTATAACAGATGACGGCAGGAAAAATGTCGTGCCCGCCTATACCGGCGTCTATTATAATAATGAACTGATCGGCTATGTGATGGAGGAGCTGGATACGGCATATTTTGACGACCTGCGGCTGAATATGGACACGCTTGCAGATGGAACTTTCTATCTTCTCGACGGCAATGGGGCGATCATCACGGCAGGTGACACAAAAAACAAGAGAAGCTTAAAGACATTTGTCTCTAAAAGTTCCGACCGCAATGATTTTCAGAAAAAATGGGATGCGATCGACCATGAGAAAAATCCGTCCGGTTATGTGCGCTACCGCTATCACAGACAGGATTATATTACATATTATTCCGATGTGGAAAATACCTGCTGGGGCATCCGTGTGACTGAAAATCTGAGTGCACAGAAGCAGACTGGAAGAACCTATGGCATGCTGATCACGCTCGGTCTTTCTGCACTCATCATCGGCGTGTGCTGTACACAGTATTTTATGACAAAGAAAATTTTCGCACCGATTACCCATATTCTGCAGGTATTTGCGCAAATCAGGGAAAGTGAGGATTATTCCCTGCGCGTTCACATTCAGGAAAAACATGAGACAGGTGAACTGGCTGCGGGTATCAACGAGCTGTTAGACTATGTGGAACAGGCAGACCGGAAAGAAAAAGAGCGTCAGCAGAAACTTTTACAGATGGCAGAGAACGACCCTCTGACCGGTATCAAAAATAAAAAAGCGATTGAAAAAGAGATGCTTTCGATGGTGCAAAGGGCGGTTGAAAGCCATGAACAGATCACATTCGGCTTTGTCGATATCGATGATTTCAGGGATTATAATACCAATTACGGTCATCAGGAGGGCGATGCTGTCATCCAGTTCGTAGCGCAGACACTTAAAGAAAACATACACGGTGCAGTCGGCAGGATCGGAGGGGACGAGTTTGCATTTTGCTATGCCGGTGAGTTAGAACCGGAACGCATCCGGCATAATGCCGGCAAAATTCTTGAGATTCTGCGCACGCAGCATGTCAACGAACAGACCGGCGAGGTGCTGCCGGTGCCGTGCAGTATCGGCATTGTCATGTCCCAGGGCGATACGCTTGACTATACACAGCTAATCCGCAAGGCAGATCTGGCAATGTATCAGGCAAAAGAGAACGGCAAGAATACATTTGTCCTGAACGTGGACTGACAGGCAGGCTTTCCAGTGTACTGTATCAATGATTCAGTACACTAGCTCTGCTGCCCTGCGATCTTTGCCGCCAGCTCTTCTAAATACTCCCACCTGTCCATCTTTTCTTCTAACATTTTCTCTGCGTTTTCTTTCTCCTCAACCAGCTCCCGCAGCTTTGCTGCATTGGTGGCATTCGCTGCCATCTCGTTATCTAAATCTTCTAACTTTTGTTCGAGTGCTGCAATATCATCCTCGATCGTCTCGTATTCTTTCTGCTCTTTATAGCTGAATTTCAGTTTCTTTTCGTGCTTCCAGGTTGCAGTCGAATCGGCTTTCACGGTTCCATTTTCTCCCGATTCCTGATTTTTTGAATTTCCCGGTGTACTACCTGCTGCACCTGCAGACTGATTCAGTCCGGTTTCTCCCGGTGTCCTGCCCTCTTCTGCAAGACGGTTTACATAATCTGTATAACCGCCTTCATATTGTTTCAGTTTTCCGTCTCCCTCAAAGGCAAAGATACGTTTCATTGTCCGGTCGAGGAAATAACGGTCATGCGATACCGTAACAACGATGCCCTCATAACGGTCCAGATAGTCCTCTAAAATCGTCAGCGTAGCTATATCAAGGTTGTTTGTAGGCTCATCCAGCAATATAAAGTTCGGGGATGTTGCCAATACCCGGAGCAGATTTAATCTTTTCTTTTCCCCGCCTGACAGTTTTCCAATCGGACTGTACTGTTTTTCCGGTGGAAATAGGAAACGCTCCAATAAAACGGTTGCGGATATCACTCCATCCACAGTCTGGATATATTCTGCCGTATCTTTTACATAATCGATCACTCTCTGATCCGGGTTCATATATGACAGATCAATTTCATTTTCATCCTCATTTTTTTCTGAGGCTATTTCCTGCGCATAATATCCCATTTTCACAGTCTGTCCGATAATGACCTGTCCGGAGTCCTGCGGAATAATACCTGCAATAATTTTCATCAGAGTAGACTTGCCACAACCGTTTGGTCCGATAAATCCAACTCTGTCTCCCTTCAAAAAGATATAAGAAAAATCCTCGATCAGTTTTCTGTCTCCATAAGCCTTACAGATATTTTCCAGCTCCACGGTCGTTTTTCCCATTCTTGTAGAAATAGAACTTAATTCCATCTGTGAATCCTGCGCCGGATTTTCACGATCTCTCAGCTCTTCATAACGCTGGATGCGTGCTTTCTGTTTTGTAGAACGTGCCCTTGCTCCCCTTTGTATCCATTCCAGTTCCACACGCAGGATCGACTGACGTTTTCGTTCACTGGCTGTTTCCATTTCCTGACGCTGGGTTTTTAGTTCCAGATACCCGGAGTAATTCGCCTGATAACTGTAAATTTTTCCTTTATCAATCTCCACGATCCGGTTACACACACTGTCTAAGAAATACCTGTCATGTGTTACCATGATAAGCGCACCTCTCCATTTTTTCAGATAATCCTCCAGCCAGTCTGCCATATCATTATCTAAATGGTTCGTAGGCTCATCTAACAGAAGAATATCTGCCGGGGAAAGAAGTACCGATATCAATGCCAGACGCTTTCTTTGTCCACCGGATAATTGTCCCGCAGGCTGCATGAAATCTTTAATTCCAAGCCGGGTCATCATTGCCTTGGCATCACTTTCAACAGACCAGCGGTTTTCATCTGTCACATTTCCTTCCAGTACACATTCCAGACTGCTTTTTTCCGGATCAAATTCCGGATGCTGCGGCAGATAACGCATTACCACATGATTAGCCGTCGTGACGGTTCCCTCGTCTGTCTCCTCTTCCCCCATGATCATCCGCAGAAGTGTTGTCTTTCCGGTTCCATTGACGCCAATGATACCGACTTTCTCCCCATCCTGCAGCGAAAATGACGCGCCATCAAATAACTTTCTTTCGGTATAGACCTTTGTCAGATTCTCTATATTAACCAGATTCATGTATTTCCTCTTTCACTTTATTTTATAGCTCATGATACACCATATAAATTTAATATAACTTCAATCCACTGCGTACCGGTTCACTCGTCAGATCCACACCCAGTTTTTTGAAAATCTTAATATCCACCTCGGAAAGCATAACCGACGTATGCACCTGACAGCCACGGAGTGCAGGGATCTGCTCAATGGCGCATTTTGCATTTTCATTGGAAACCGCCGCGAGAGATAACGCAATCAAAACCTCGTCTGTGTGAAGTCTTGGATTCTTTCCTCCTAAGAAACGTACTTTCAGATCCTGAATCGGCTCAATTGCCTCCGGGCGGATCAGCTTCTCGTCATGTTCAATTCCAGCTAAATATTTTAAAGCATTTAAAAGCAATGCTGCTGATGCTCCAAGGAAATCAGACGTTTTTGATGTAATGATCGTTCCATCCGAAAGTTCGATCGCTGCGGTCGGAACACCTGATTCCTCCGCACGCTTCTTTGCGGCAACGGTAACTTTTCTGTCGTCTGTTGTAATCTTCGCCTGTTTCATTAGAAGCTCGATCTTGTAAACTTCATTTTCGGTCGCTTCTTCTCTTACCAGCTTATTCACTGCGGTGTAATAACGTCTGATAATTTCCATTTTAGATGCCACGCAGCAGGCTTCATCATCGATGATGCAGTTTCCTGCCATATTTACTCCCATATCAGTCGGCGATTTGTAATAGGTATTTTCACCGTAAATTCCCTCAAAAATGGCATTTAAAACAGGGAATATTTCTATATCACGATTATAATTTACCGTTGTCTTTCCATATGCTTCCAGATGGAACGGGTCAATCATATTCACATCATTTAAGTCTGCTGTTGCAGCCTCATATGCAAGGTTGACCGGGTGCTTCAACGGAAGATTCCAGATTGGGAATGTCTCGAACTTCGCATAGCCGGCTTTGGTTCCGCGAATGTTTTCATGATAAAGCTGTGAAAGACAGGTTGCCATTTTTCCGCTTCCAGGCCCCGGCGCAGTAATAACCACAAGCGGTCTTGTCGTCTCAATATAATCATTTTTTCCAAAACCATTCTCGCTGACGATCAGTGGAATATTCGACGGATACCCCTCGATCTTATAATGCTGATATACTTTGATTCCACGTTTTTCGAGTTTTTCCCGAAACTGCACTGCACCATTTTGTCCGGCAAACTGTGTGATGACCACACTTCCGACATAGAGTCCTTTTTTCTCAAACTCTCCGATCAGACGGACAACGTCCACATCATAAGTAATGCCAAGGTCTCCACGCACCTTGTTTTTCTCAATATCCGCCGCACTGATCACAATTACGATTTCTGCAACATCCGAAAGCTGCATCAGCATCTGAAGTTTACTGTCCGGTGCAAATCCCGGCAGTACTCTCGACGCATGGTAATCATCAAATAATTTTCCACCAAATTCCAGATACAGCTTATCACCGAACTGGCTGATGCGTTCTTTGATATGCTCCGACTGAATTTTTAAATATTTGTCATTATCAAATCCTATTCTCATCTTAATCCCCATTCTTGCGTGTGAAAAATCTTATTTTTCACACGCACTATCCTCTTATGTTTTATTTCTCTCTCAGACACGGAATATATTATACTATATAATCCAGTCAAAATACACGTTTTCTTTTTCCTTTGTTCATTATAAAAAGCTGCCTAATGATATTATCACTATCATTGGCAGCTTTTCTCCTACACATTCATTTTCACTTTATACCTGTCTCTCTTATTTGACCACAACTTTTATTTTTTGTGCACATCCGTTTGTTGCATATACATATATAGAACAGGATCCTTTTCCTTTCGCGGTGATCTTACCATTTTTAGATACCACTGCCACTTTACTGTCTGATGTAGCATATCGGAATTCCGATATATGATTAATGATCGGACGTTTCTTATTCTTCTTGACAATCGAAGCTTTTACGACAGCTTTTTTCCCTTTTGCCAATACATAAGAAGTCTTTTTCAGTTTAATGCTTTTTGCATCTGTTACTGATTTATTCTTCTTTCCTGCTGCATGTATCGTGATCGATTTCGCAACTGTTACTTTTTTGCCATCAACCATCTTATATGCAAGAACATGACATTTTATATTTTTTTTCTGATTGATTCCTTTCTTTTTCAATTTGCTGATCTCAACAGATAAACTATCCGCTGCCTTTACGGACTTTACAACCTTTTCCTTATCTTTTCCGCAGTATGCCATATAAACATCATAACCATCTGCATCTTTAACTTTTCCCCAAGTTACCTTGACCGTCTTTCCTGCTTTCACATTAAATTTCGAATTTAATGCTGCGTCTTTTGCCTCTGTCCTTTTTACTTTTACCGGTTTACTTTCCGTATTCTTTTTATCTGCTGCCTCAGCTTCTCTTTTTCTTGTTTCACTTACATATTTGCAGACACTACAGGTATATCTTTCCGCACCTGCTGTTCCATAAACATGAGCTGCTTCATCTTTTTTTTCTGTGGTGTGTTCACACGTGGCAGCATGCCAATGGGACGTATCATTGCTGCTCCACTCATTCTTGAATGTGTGCCTGTGTTCTACCCATTTTGCATAAAGAGTCGTGTCGGCAGTAAGTGCCTGTCCCGGCCGCGCAATCGTCGTAAAATCTGCATCTGTATACCAGCCGGCAAACTCATATCCATCTTTCGTCGCAGCCGGCAGCGGATCAGGCAGGCTCGTCTGCTTTTCTTCTGCTATCTGACTGCCACCGTTTGTATTATAGGTAATCGTGTATTTAATGTTTTTATCTGCAGCCTCAGCTTCTTTTTTTCTTGTTTCACTTACATATTTGCAGACGGTACAGGTATATCTTTCCACACCTGCTGTTCCATAAATATGAGCTGCCTCATCCTTTTTCTCTGTGGTGTGTTCACACGTGGCAGCATGCCAATGGGAAGTATCATTGCTGCTCCACTCATCCCTAAATGTGTGCCTGTGTTCTACCCATTTTGCATAAAGAGTCGTGTCGGCAGTAAGTGCCTGTCCCGGCCGCGCAATCGTCGTAAAATCTGCATCTGTATACCAGCCGACAAAATCATATCCATCTTTCGTCGCAGCTGGCAGCGGATCTGGCAGGTTCGTCTGCTTTTCCTCTGCTATCTGACTGCCACCATTTGTATTATACGTAATCGTGTATTTAATGTTAGCATTTTCTACAATCGTATATGGCGTATTTTTTAACAATGGGTTATTACTGTCGCTGTCAAGGCTGAAATACCAGTTAAATTTGCTATACCCCACCTCAGCCGGATGATCCTTATGGGCTTCTGTAGTCACCACCTCAAAGCGTTTCATGTCTCCGGTACCGTAATTCGTGCCCGTCGTAATCCATATCATATTGCACTTTTTACAAACCACAATCTGTCTGTCTACCGTTAACTGAACCCCCCTGTAAACCACATCTCCAGCTTTCAATTCGGCAGGATCAATCGTTCCCGTTGTATATTGTGCTGCATGTACCTGTGTCGTTCCCATTGCAGCAAGCATCAAAAATGCCATCATCATTGATACAACTACATTTATGTACCTGCTTCTGTGTAACTTATTCATCCTTTGCATCTCCTTTTCTGCTAATTTTCTACCAGATAATCCCGTTTTTCAAATCCGAGCATATGTGCAAGTACACTGGTTGGGAAAATGTGAAGCTCTCTGTTTAATTTTGTCACCGAATCATTATAAATCAGCCGGCTGGTCTGCACCATTTTTTCATAACACTCTACCGCGTCCATACATTTGATGTATTCATTTTCATCAGTCGAACCCGGATATTCTTCTAAAACCGTCTGTGTCCGGAAAAGCACCTCGTTTATCACACCTTCCTGGCGCAAAACCTCCTCCGGTGTGGAAGTTTCCATAATGATACACCGTTTTTCATTTACTTCATCTGTAAGTGTCTGTGCCTCGTATCCTGCATATTTTTTTGTAAAATCAAGCAGGGAAAGTAACGCATCAAACCGTGACGAAAGCTGCACTCCGATCTGATTCATGGAATGATTGATATTTTCATCCATGATCGCTAATTTTTTCCGTACAGAAACAATCCATATGGCAAGCAAAATCACAAGCAAACAAACAATTACAGAGATTTCCATTCAAATACTCCTTTACTGTACAAAATATACTGCATTGTATCCGGAAGTATCGGACAATGCTACCATTGTCAGTCCGTCAAAATCTGCAAACACGCAGGCGTATACCAGATCTGTGCCGTTATTGTCAAATGTTAAACGCACACCTTCATCCTCATAATGATATTCACAGACACCGTCTAACGTTCCACCTCCCTGTACCATCTGTACAGTGGAACCATCATCGCTAAACACGATCTCCAATTTTCCGCCATACTGCTCTAATGCAGCATCATAATCGTCCTGTGTCATTTGCACACCGCCAATGTTACCCCCACAGAAACTCCAGGTTGTTCCTGCTAAGTCCGGCATCTCTAAAATCGGCACATCAAGCAGGCAGAATAAGTCCTCGGTAGAATCTGTTTCCACATCTTCGCTTTGTGCATCTGCTGCCTCTGTGTCCACAACAATATCTGCTGCATCGTTCTCTGCCGCATCGGTCTCCACATCAGTGCCAGTATCTGCCACATCTACATCTGCCTCTGCGTTTGTCACTGTGCCATCAGCAGTCTCCTCGGTATTCCCGCAGGCGGTAAAAGAGAATGCCAGCATTGAACTCAACATAATTGCTAAAATTTTTCTTTTCATAATTTTTCTCTCCTTTGTCATTTGTTTTTCATTTCTCTCTGTTGACATTAATGTACCGTATTTTGTGCTGCAGTGGATTAACTTGTTCTGAATCGACTATAATGTGCACTCAATCGACATTTTTTATTTTTCATATGTAGTTTTGTTGTCTCTTTTAAAGTGCAGCATAAAGCTGCACCTTATAAAGAAACGCGTAAAATAAATTTATTATCTTCTACCAGAAAGCTGTACATACCACCATACCGGTCAACAATTGCACAAATACTGCGTACGCCGATTCCATGCCCCGGCCGGTCGGTAACCGGAACACCGTTTTCAAATGCTACTTCTTTTCTGCATGGATTCGTGACCTGAAAAAAGAACCTCCCGTTCTTCTCATACGCTAAAATATCTATCGTTCCCTTCTGCTCCTGTGCGGTACACGCATGGAGTGCATTTTCTAACGCATTTGATAAAAGCACACACAAATCTGTCTCCGAAACCGGAAGAATATATGGCACCACCGCTTTTATGTTCATTGTGGCACCAGCACTTTCCGCCCTTCCTGCAAAAGAGGAAAAAATAAGATTGACCGTCTCATTCTCACAGTAATTTTTTACCCTGCCTGCCTCAATCTGCACACATACTTCATGAATGTAGCCTTCTGCCTGTTCAATTTTTCCATTCTCGATACATGATAACAGATGCTGCATATGATGTCTTAAATCATGCCGATAGGTACTGGCATCTTTCTGCGACTCCCTCAAAGCCTCAATCTCGCGGACCGCCTGGGAAATCTGGAGATTCAGACAGCTCTGCATCTGCTCAAGTTCATTTTTCTTCCGCTCCTCCTCTGAAGTACGAAGCACAAACACCAGATAAGCAATACAGCAGACGAACGGCATAAATTCCACTGCCGCCGGTATGCCTTCTGAAAGTAAATCCGTATAAACTCTCGTCAGGTAATCAAAGCCGTAGCCCAATGCCGGAATCAACCCGAACTGAAGCTGTATTGACACGGGATAATTTGATATTGCCCGCACCGAGGGTGCCACAAAGCGCAGTAAAAGAAATAATAACGGCAGTGTAACAATCAGTTCCGTCACATTTTGCACCGTTTCACTGTTCACAAACACAGCCATTATAAAAAGTGCCACCCACCTGCGAAGCTGACAGCAGAGATAAGCGGTCAGCACGGAAATCACTGTCCACAGACGTTTTTTCGTTAAAATGTAAAGGGCAATACACATCGGGACATGTGTGATCACAGGATAAAGATAACGGATTGTCGCTGCCCCGGCCAACAGATACATCACGCCCTGCATGGCAAGCAGCACAAAAATACTTCCAACAAGAAATTCCCGTTTTTCTTTCGTCCAGTGAATATCACAAAAAGCCCCGGACAAAACCATGCCGAATATCCCGACTGCTGCACCATTTGTTACATAAAGAAGATTCATGATAAAAATACCTGCTTTCTGTTAAACGCATACTCGAGATATTTATTCTTTATCTCCGAGCATTTTCCATGCGGGATTGGTATTTCTGCAAGACTTATCAGTTTAATTGCACGGTAAGAAATATTCTGTATATAATCCATATTTACCAGAAATGACCGATGTGGCCGTAAAAAATTGCCATAAGGCTTTAACTGCAAAAATAAATCGTCTAAACTGCCGACACTCTCAAATACTTTTCCATTTCCGAGATGAAAAAAGAGCGTCCGTCCTATCACTTCACAATATTCTAACTTTTCAAGGTCAATTCTTGTAATTCCTTCTTTGCTCCGCAGAATCAGACTGTTTTCCTGTGTCTTTGTGCACTCTGCAAGCACGGAATCCATCAGCCGGAAAAAGCTTTCCTCCCAGACTGGCTTTAACTGATAAAAATATGCCCCGACCGTATAAGACTGTACTGCAAACTCCGGAGATGAGGTAAGAAAAATAATTTTCATATTATTATCATACTGTCTGATTTCTTTTGCAGTCTCAATTCCGTTTTCCCCCGGCATTAAAATGTCCAAAAATGAAATATCGAAAGAAAACCCTTTCTCAATCGCGGCCAGTAACTCTAAGGGACTCTGAAATACCGTACAGGTAAGGTCTTCGTCTCTTTCTTTTTTATATTTGTCCAATAAGATACCAAGTTCTTTTAATATCTCTAAATCATCATCACAAAATGCTATTTTTAACATAAACTTTCCATCAACTCTTTCCATATTCCTCTTTGGCAAAATGCATTCTTCTGATATAGCGCAGACACTCCGTCTCCGGCATCGGTTTCCCGTAATAATATCCCTGGATCATATCCACACCAAGCGTCTCTAGGGCATCACTCTGTTCTTTCTTTTCCACGCCCTCCATGATCAGCGGGAGACCGAGTTTTTGTATCGTCTTTATTTCATTTTCAATCACGATTTTTGCAGTTGGATTTTCAAAATAGGACCAGGTCATGTCTTTATCAATCTTGATTTCCCGAAATGGAAAACGGATCAGATAAGAACAGTTTGAATTGCCGTTTCCATAGTCATCCATTGCAAACCCCATGCCGATTTTGCCAAACTCCTGCATGTGCCATAACATCAGCTTTGGTGCTTCAATCGCTGTCCGCTCTGTCAGCTCCAGTGTGATCATATGTGTCGGCACATGATAACGCTCTAACACTGGCAGTATGCTTTCTTTCAGATTCCGGTTCAGGCACTGCGCTGCAGCAATATTTACATGAATCGTCCGTATCCCAAGCGATGGATTTGGAAGTACATGTTTTGCCAGAAAACGGCAGCACTCTTCAAGTACGATCTCACTGATCTGTGTGATCGTTCCGTTTTGCTCCGCCAACGGAATAAACTCATCCGGTGGAATGGCTCCAAGTTTTTCATCCTTCAGACGCACCAGCGCCTCTAATGATACAACACATTTTTCTTTCAGGGAATAGATCGGCTGATAATATACTTCAAATCTGTTTTCCGTAATTGCACGATCCACCGCCTGCTCTACCTTATTTCTTCGGTAATAGTCTTTTTTTACGGCTTCATCCACCTCAAAAAAGATCTGTTTCCCTGAATTTTGTGCCGCTTCCAGCAAATATCCATACAGTGCCCTGTACTCTGCCAGAGAACAAAAATCTCTTGGATAATGCAGGGTGATCATGATCTCATTTAAAGAAATCGAATTGCCAGACACATGAAAATCCTGTTCAAATCTTTTTTTGATCTGCCCCTTTATGTGTTCTTCTTTTCCCTCATCCAGCAGAATGGTAAATGTATCCTCCGCATTGCGAAACACACAGAACTTTCCACACAGTGCGGTAAGATAATGTCCCACTTCGGCAAACAGCCGCCTGCTGTTTTCATATCCTAAAAGCATTTCGATATGATGCATCTGTCTGATATGTACCACAAAAAATACTTTTTTGCCGGATTGCTCCGTTACATTTTTCATCTGGATCAGAAATGCCTGCTCATCACTGGTTCTGGTTTCACTGTCAATATAAGCAGACGGATTCTGCATTGCCATATAGATCATCAGAATAAACAGCATATTTGCCGCACTGGTAAGCAGCATTTCTTTTCTCTCATACTGAAGCACCACCATAAGAACTGCCACAATACTGTATAAGATAACGATTACCTTGATCCGCGTCTCAATACGCGCTCTCCCCAAAAACACAAGAAGCAGGTTCATAAAAAAATAGTATCCAATATACACATAGCCAAACCATGCAAAATTTCCCTGATAATAGCTGCCATCTTTAAAATAAAAGAAAAAGCCCATCCACGGTGTCGCTAAAAGCATGATCTCGAAAAAGAAAAACGGGACTTTTCCCATGTATTTTATCATCCGACCTGCTACTCCGGAAAAGCTGCATACCTCTTCCATATAGCGGAACATCAGATAAGAAGCCGCTCCTTCCAACGCAAAAAAAGCAAACGCAAACAATTCGTTCCAGATTAGCGGAACGATTGCTGCATTTGCCAGTCCAATACATGATAAAATATTTGCGATACACTCGCCAAGACACACCCAAAGCAGTCTGCCAAATACTTTCGACTTAACCGTTGGGAACTGTCTGATCAACAGGAAATGACCGCTGATAACCACAAAAATGACGAGTGACATAATCTCGAAGTCGTAATTATACTGCACCCGTCTGCTCCTCCTGTGCTTCTTTCGCCTGTATGATTGCTTCATTTAGCTGGAGCATCTTTGCATCCAGCATAGAAACAATATCGGAACATTCTCTTAGATCCCTGCTGATATAGCCGGGCGCATTTCCCTCAAATTTGTAATAGATCTTATGCTCTAAGCTTGCCCAGAAATCCATCGCCATCGTCCGGATCTGTATCTCCACCTTGGTATCGATCACGCAGTCCGATAAAAATATCGGAACAGTTACAAGCATATGATAACTTTTATAACCGCTCTCCTTCGGATTTTTAATGTAATCCTTGATGGAAATAACGGTCAGATCGTTCTGTTTTCCAATCATCTCTGCAAGCTTATAAATATCAGAAGTAAAAGAGCAGACAATACGGATACCTGCAATGTCATTGACATAATTAACCATATTGTCGATCGACGACTCATATCCGTAACGCTTTAACTTTTTCACAATACTCTCAGGCGTCTTGATCCTTGACTTAATATATTCTATTGGGTTGTACTGATGTACCTGCTGAAACTCATCGTTTAAGATTTCAACTTTGGTACGTACCTCCTTCAATGCGGAATTGTATAAAAAAATAATCGTGTTCCAACTGTCAACGCCCTCACTTAAGGTGAATGGCTTATCCATAAAAATCCTCCTTATTTTGCAGCGCAAAATGTAATTTTATACATAGCGTCCCTGTAATGACTACTATTTACAGTATACCATACTTTCCTTATTATTGGGGATTTATTTCTAAACTTTTACCGATTTATAAGTCCAGCTTCATATCACCTTCTTTGATCCAGCCGATTTTACGGAACAGCACACTAAAAAGCCATGATAAAATGCCCGGCAGAATAAAACTGACTAAGATCAGTCCGATCCAGTCCATTGGTGTGATGGCTGTTTTGCTTCCCGCTTCAATATCTGCAATCCACCCGGTATAGACACCGATCTGTCCGACCAGTCCACAGGTTCCCATACCGGAGGAAACTGCTGCACCATTCATCTGTAAATGGAACAGACACGTTGCGATCGGTCCGGTGATTGCAGACGCCAATGTCGCCGGCAGCCAGATACGTGGATTTTTTACGATATTTCCCATCTGAAGCATCGATGTACCGATTCCCTGTGCAAACAGTCCGCCCCATTTATTTTCGCGGAAACTTGCCACTGCAAATCCAACCATCTGTGCACAGCATCCTGCAAGTGCTGCCCCTCCTGCAAGACCGGTAAGTCCAAGTGCGGCACAGATCGCAGCACTGCTGATCGGCAGTGTCAGTGCGATTCCTACGATCACTGATACAATGATTCCCATGAAAAACGGCTGCAGTTCCGTTGCCCACATGATCGCATTGCCAACTGCACTCGCTGCCGCACCGATCGCCGGAGCCCACCAGATAGAAAGCGCGACCCCGACAAAAATGGTCACAAACGGAGTGACAATAATATCGATTTTTGTCTCTTTGGAAACTGCTTTTCCGAATTCTGCTGCAAAAATTGCAACCACAAGTACCGCAAGCGGCCCACCTGCCCCGCCAAGTTCATTTGCCGCCGCACCGACTGCCGCAAGTGAAAACAGTACTAAGGGCGCTGCCTGCAGTGCATATCCGATTGCGATCGCCATGGCCGGTCCGACTGCCGCTTTCGCGTAAGTTCCGACTGTCACAAGAATCGGAATATGAAGCTGCGTTCCAAGTGTACTGATGATTGTTCCGATCAAAAGCGATGCAAATAATCCCTGTGCCATCGCACCAAGTGCATCAATCAGGTAGCGCTTGACGGATATCTCAATGTTTTTCCGTTTACAAAATGCCTTTACTTTTTCCATAATTTCTCCAATCCGGAGTTTCTTACTCCTCTTTGCTGTTTTTCATGTGGTTAACATGTGTCTTGTCAGCTTGTGACAGTGTAGCACAGAGGGGAGAAAAAAGCAAGGGATGTTGTCCCTTGCTTTTTTATGTCATGCAGTACTCTTATTCCGTTAATAACTTATGAACAGTTGTAACAAATGTTTCAACAACACCTATTGCATTTTCCACATCCTGCCGGTTAATATCATACAAATCTCCCGTCTGGTGATTTCTATCTGCCTGATGTGCTATCTTGTTTCTGCGTTCAAACAAATCTGTCAATGCTCTTGCCAATTTGTCTGCTGGTTTCACTCTGCTCTCCTTGTCATAAAACATTTCATTTGCTATTTTATCAAAAAAATCTTTTCCAACAATTAATGATAACTGCCCCTTAATCTCTTTCGCACTCATATATGTTTTTGATGCATGGTAAGACACAATTACCGCGTCAATCCACCCTGTATTTTCGGGATGCATAACAGCATCCATTACCTTATCAATCGGCACCTTTAAATCGGAATATCCCCGTGTTTTATCCCAGTGATTATTATACATTTGTACCATCGCATAAATTCCAAGACAATGCATATAATAATCCAGTGCACTTTCCAAAAACACAATCTGTGACCGATAAATATCTTTTACTGCTTTTTCTTCATGAACGTTATCTAATTGTTCTGCAATATGAAACTTTTCTTTTACCGTTTCCACATTTTTGCAAAACTGTTCATACATTTCATCAAGTTTTGAAACGTGCATATCCGGCACTAACATATTTCTGGAATTTTCATTTCTGGAACTGAGTCCTAGCTTTCGTTCCAAATTTATTCACCTCCCAAAACTTCGATCAAACTGCTTCCCTTTAACGGAATTGTCGAATATCGACCATTGATATATCCTTTTTTTATATTGTCATCCTTTCTGACATTTTTCAATTCCACTAAAGAATAATACTCTGTCGTGCACAACCCGGGATTTCTTTCTGCAAACCATATTTGATCTCTGCGGAATAAATCCAGATCCAACAAACTTGTATCATGGGAGGAAAAAATTAATTGTGGATTTTTTTCACTTTTCCAGTTTTTAAATGTGTGGATTAATTCATCTACAAGTGCAGGGTGGAGACTAGCTTCAAGTTCATCATAAAATAACACTTTTCCATTGACTAGCACATCTATAAACGGACATAGCAATTTAAAAAGTTTCTGTGTTCCCTGTGACTCCTCATTGATATTCAAAATATAATCTTTATATACAAACTTTACTTCTATTGTCTGCAATGAACCCATACCAGTTAACATCTGGACCTTATTTAATAATTCAAGCGGCATATCCTGTGTTGTCAATTGTCTGTTTTCTATTTTTACCTGGATATCCTTAATTGGAATTCCTATTTTTTGCATGAACACAACTAATATTTGTTTCATACCAGAATTTGTCCGAATCTGTTCTGCAGAGTATTCAAACCAATTATCAGGTCCAATTCCATGAACAATCAATTCTTCTTTAAAAAACCTGAAAGGATGAATGATTTCCTTTAAACTGCACCACGCTTCTGCCGTAGTCAGAAATAATTTATTACTTTTTGTCTTACTCTCCAGTTGAGACAGTTCTTTCTTATACTTTATTCCATATGAAAACTTTGTACCTTCACGTTCAAATATCTTCGCCTGTCTTCCAGATGGAAAATGATACAAATACTCATCCAGAAACTCAACATCATTCATGGAAAATCCATACGCATAACGTATTCCATCCACAACAAACTGAATATCAAACGCTGTCGGTTTCTCTGCTGAAAGTTTATGTGGTGTTCTCGGAATCTTATCTCCTTCCTGAAATTTCACACATTCCCTCACCAAAAAGCCTAGATACCCTACCGCATCAATCAATGTACTTTTTCCAGCACCATTTGCACCATATACAGATGTGATTCTTGACACCCGGTAATCATCAAATTCATACAATTCTTCCTGATGTGATTTATCACTTCCTGCAACCATGGAAAATACTATTTTCTCCTTAATTGCCTTATAATTACTGCATGAAAATTCAAGTAACATATCCCACACCTCCAATCACATTATATGTTTCTAAATATTTCATGTCAATAATTTATACATTGCTTTTGTGAAATATTCACATTTTTTGTGTTTTGTTTGTATATTTTATTCATTTGACATCTGCTCAAGGATTTTCCTGTTCATTTCATCATAAGAATCCCAATACTCTTTTCGTATGGAAATCTCCGTGTATCCAAAAAGCTCCCTGATTTTACTCATGATATCCCTGCCATAAAAACCTGTCAGGTTTTTAATTGTCTCATCTGTCACAGACACAATCTCATGCGCAGCAAGATTCCGGATATTACTTTCCACATTTCTAAGATCTTCCATCAACTGTTTTAAGCGGGTATCACTCGAAAAATGATCGGTGAGTATTTTCAGATGTTCTGAATACACATCTTTTGCTTCAAATCTTTTTCCCATTTTCTGATAATGACTATTCAGTACATCTCCTGCTTCCGTTCCATTTAATTTTTTTGCTGACCACATTCTCTTCCACTGTCCTGCACGTTTATACTGGTCGCAATAATCGTCTACTTTGATACCACACTGTTTTTTTAATATCATCTCAAACAAATCCACCACAATCGGTGTGATCGACCTGATAAAATCCACATACTCACCACGTTTTAATCGAATATCGATCGTAAGTGCATATTCAAAATATTTTCTCTGGGAAGAAGACCGCACCGGCAGACATTGAAAATTTGTTTTCTGGATTGTCTTATCAACATTCACAAAATCTAATAACACTCTCCTTGCCGCCAGATAAATTAAATCCCTATACTGCGCTGTCTGCTCCGCTGGTAATGAATCCGTGACATCAAGCGCAGCCTGATAATCATATACAAAAATATGTTTTTTTATAATTTCCTCTTTTTTTATCTTTGAAAGTGTCGGACACTGTATTTCCTTACATCTGTTTTGTGTACCTTCCTGATTATCCTCATCCAATTCCCATAAAGTTTCTACATCATATCCCTCATGCACCTGCTCATTCAATTTTCCTACTGGTGTCGCCACCTGAATTACTTTTGCAGGAAACTCCCCTAATGTCTGCAATACCAGCAATCCACTTTTCATTGCCAGTGTACCGGATGACACATTTAAAAGCAATGTATCCGATTCATCCATCGTCTCATATATACAGCTGATCACCTTCCTGAAATCCTCGTAAAAGTAATCAAATTCATGTACTCTGGTAAGCTCCCGGCGTTCTATGATCTCATAAACCATGGAACGATTCTGCATCTTTGCCAGACGGTCCAGACAATAACGATACCTGTCATCTTTCTCCTGAAAATCCAACATTTCTTTTGACATGTACAAAATGACTTTATCCGGTTTATAGAATCTGCAAATATGCAATATTGATCCATCATGATAATTATTTAATGAAATCGGGTCGGTTCCTCCCACTGGTGTAAACAATATCGTCTGGTTCATAATAACCTCCATCTTTCGTAATAATGATTTAATTTTCCTGCATGGTTATTTAGTAAAAATTTATTCTAATTTTGTCCCCTTAGCGGGGTTCTTATATCTCAGTAAACCCTAATTTGATTTATCCGGGGCAGGTTTTCAAGTTTTCGTCCCCTCCGCGGGGTCTCTTATCTCAATTCAGGAAGATGCAAGAAAAATCAAACCCATCTGGTTCTCGTCCCCTTCTCGGGGGTCTTATATCTCAATTCTCAAGTACATTGATAATTGAATAAAGGCTTTACGTTCTCGTCCCCTCTACGGGGGTCTCTTATCTCAATGATGAAAACAACAAGTTAAGCATTAATTTAAAGAGTTCTCGTCCCCTCTACGGGGGTCTCTTATCTCAATCCTGTCCCCTACACCTCCTAAAACACAAGGCTTTTTATCCCCCATTTGCGGGGTAAACCCGCAAATGAGAGAAATCTCAATATCAAACTGGTGTATAACATTCTCAAAGCCTGATTTTAAGCCTATCGGAGCAAAATCATTATATTTCCTCAAATTCAATCCTCCCCATCCCCATATGATACAGCTTTCCCTGATACTTTGTACATTTACAGACATGCGGTGCCAGTTTAAGCTACAGGTCTTTGGTATGTTTATGCACAACATAATTTCTGCCCAGTGTATTTATAATATATCTTTTGTCATATTACCCTATAATAATCACTTCTTCATTTTTAATTTCAGGACTTGCCCCAAAAAGATTAACCTCTCCGTATCCTCTTATTTTGTAAACTCTTACGCTGTCCGATCTACGGTCAATCAGCTCTGGAATATCATGTAACAGACGTCGATATAAATTTTCCGTAATCATCGCCTCAAATGCCGATTTCTGAACCCAAAAACCATATCCATTCATTTTCTTCGCAAACCTGACTCTTCGCTTATTATCAACAATATCATAAATCACGAGAATATACAGCTTCTTTATGCTATTTTCTTCCCCAGTATTCCAAAAATAATTTTCCATTTGTCTTTCCCCCCACATTTATCAAACCAATTACCGAATGATCACCGGCATATATTCATTCACATTTTCCGTTTCAATTGCCTTTACAAACTGATTAACCTGAAGATCCATTGCACGCCGGAAGCTGACACTGTAATCAATATACGAAAGGTATCTGTTCTCTGTACGAAATTTTCCCTCCAGTTTCTGAATATATTTCCGGAATCCATCCTTTTCTAAAAAGACTCCAGGCTGATCGATTCCAGTATAGAAATCTTCTTTTACCAATTCATGTCCATTTAACATACTAAGCGCTGTTGTGTCAATTAATACGGCTCTCCATTCTTCCATCAGATCACTTGCTAAGGTAGGATGCTTTTCTCTGTCTTTATGCATCACTCCAAAATATGGATTTAATTCTTTTCCCTCAATCTTTCCATATAATTCATTTAAGATAATCGAGTAGCCAAGACTGATCAGCGAATTAAACGGATCCATCGGAGGACGTCTTGACCTGCCTTCAAAAACAAATTGTTCATCAATTAACTTCCCCAATACTTTAAAATATATTTTTGCTGCCGTTCCCTCATATCCCATAACCTGTTCCACACTCTTCGCATATGGCAGTTTTTTCTGCATATTCTGCATCTCAATGATCATTCTATGAATATCTTCATCTCTGCCTCGCGCATATCTGCGCAAAACAACAACCTGATTGCGGATCTTTGCATCAATGATTCTTTTTGACATTTCCAGTTTAAATGTTTCATTGTGTCCAATTTCCGCCTGAATACGCTGTCTTTGCACATTCACATGGGAAGTTGAGATCAGCCTTCCATAATACGCCCCGCTTGTGGAATAAAACAGGATATTCACCCCCCGTTTTAAACATTCCGTCAGGCAGCGTGTCGTAATCTGGACACTGCCAAATACTTCGATCATCTCTAACGTCTCAGCTGGAATACTTTTTATCATTCCATCCTTGTAATTTACCTGAAAACGATTTGCTTCTATCCCGATACTCGCACCCTGTTCACTGACATAAAGATAACTCATGTGTTTCCTCCCTTGTTTTTATTTGTCCCCTTACTGAAGATTTTTTCAATTATACTTGTGTAAGTATATAACAAAAACAGCTAAAGGTTCTCGTCCCCTCCTCGGGGTTCTTATATTTCAATAATTCTCCGATTTTAACTATACAGATAAGTCAGGCAAGTTCTCGTCCCCTCCTCGGGGTTCTTATATTTCAATTTCAAAAAACAAACCAATGAATACGGACATTATAGTTCTCGTCCCCTCCACGGGGTTCTTATATTTCAATTAGGCTGTCTTTTTTATTGCACAGAAGGGAGAATATGTTCTCGTCCCCTCCACGGGGTTCTTATATTTCAATAAAAATAACCAAAACACAACTATGCAAAGACACAGGAATGTTCTCGTCCCCTCCACGGGGTTCTTATATTTCAATATGTCTATGAAGAAGTTAGCAAAGGTAATTGAATTGTTCTCGTCCCCTCCACGGGGTTCTTATATTTCAATCCTGTCCCTTACACCTCTCCAAACACAAGGCTTTCATCCCCCATTTGCGGGGCAAACCCGCAAATGAGAGAAATCTCAATATCAAACTGGATCATACCGATCACAAAGCCTGATTTTAAGCCTATCGGCGCAAAATTGTTATATTTCCTCAAATTCAATCCTCCCCATCCCCATATGATACAGCTTTCCCTGATACTTTGTACACTTACAGACATGCGGTGCCAGTTTAAGCTGCAGGTCTTTGGTATGTTTATGCACAACATAATTTTTTCCCAGTGTATTTTTAAACACATTATCCACGACTTTTACCGCATTACTGCCAAGCAATGGATATAAAACCGTCTTTGAAAGAAAACCACATCCTCCACCTAACCATACTGTATTTTTTTCCTTTGCCTCCCAGTGGAATCTTGCATAAAAATACCGGTTACAGATATTCTGGAAAATATTCAGTGCTTCTATGATATCTTCCATCTGATACGGGCAGATTGTCGTGTCAATTGATACATCAAAGCAAATCTCTGTTCCGGGGATCAGTGTCTCCCGCAATACATTCAGCGGTTTTTCTGTACCGTCTAGTGTAACATCGATCTTCTGGCTTAATGTCAGCTGATCCACACTGATAGGCTGGCTGTCACCTACATGCAGACCGGAAAGATTATCATTAACAGCATTTGCAGGCTTTTTTTCATCACGGTTTAAAGTATAAAATATCTGTTGTTCTAAACGTTTTGTCTCTCTTGCAAGGCATTGTTTCCTGCTTGCGCGTTCTGCGGAAGCAGACTGTATCTCCCTGCCTGTTCTTTCATATTTTTCCGGACATTTTTGTATCTCATCTGCAATCAGTGCCGTGCGGAACATGCCTTTTAAAGTACTGCCCGGAACATACGGCATACCATATGCATCCTTCACAAAGGCTTCAATCTCTTTTGGTCTGGCTGTCTGTGAAACAAATGCTTCCCCTGCATCCATCTCATACAATTTCCATCTCTCATAATCTTCCCGCTGCATCTTATGCTGTCCAAGCCACTGGGATAGAGAAGGTTCCTTCGGCCGCCCATCCATCATATAGTCTGCAAACTCTTTTCCGAGTCCTTTTTTCTGCAGATCCATGTACATCTTCTCCACATTCGGTATGATCACATGATGATTCCACGGCATATAGATATGCTCTTTTTTTCCTGTTTTTTCACCGGAACCTATATATACTGGGGATAATACACTTATTTTCACCCGGTAATGTTTCAAATAATCCCTCATAATGATACCCCCATAAAAATCGGTTTTGCATATCGGTATACAGGATGTTTTCCTCCTTCCGACACATCATAGATATCTCCGGCAAAACAATTTACAAAACAGGAACCTGCTGTAAATACATAAAGATCCTTCTTTTTTCTCCACTCCTCTGCATAATCTGAAGATGCCACAAATCCAGATCTTTTTTCTAACAAATAGGATGCATTTTCCATCGCATTTTCCAATTCCTCATCTGCAGGAAGTGCAACTGACAATAACATATATCTGTCCGATTTTTTCTGCAGACATTCTAAAAGCTGTTCCGGAATCTGCCCCTCATTGTATCTATATTTTCCAAGTCCACCTGATTTTTTTCCACCAATTCCTGTATAGGACAATGCTGTCAGCAATTTTTCCATAAGACATTTTTCATTTTCGCTTTGATACGCGGCAATGATATACAGGCCACATCCCTCTCCATAATAAAATGTTCCAACCCGGTACGGCAGAGTCTCCTCCCCGGTGCGGACAGCTGCCATCGTCTGCTGAAAATAATGTCCATAATGTTCCATCGGATCATTTGACAGATCCATCTTTCCACTCAAAAAATCACTTAAACATTCTACCGGGATAAACTTCATCTTTTTATATGCTTTTTTCTGCTTCGATTCCCCGCGGTTTACCGGCTCCACATATATCATCGGTTTTGGAATCATGTACTGCTGTCCAATATATGGAAATGCATCTGAAATTAACAGATTTCCTTTTTTCACAGCATCATAAAACTGCTGTTGCAGATTCAATTTTAAAGCTTCTATATAAAGTGCTGAAAATAACTGATCTGCCTTAAACGTGCAGGCACTTTCATTTAACATTCCGGTACCAAAATGAACACCCGTTTTAAATTCTAACTGATAGATCGTATATTCCATGTCCCGCCTCATTTCTTTTCTCTCTGTAGTCAAAAATCAATTCTGCAAATTTATTTTATTCCACTGCACTCATGATTTTCTTACACTGAGACAAAACATCTTCCGACACTTCCCCTATCACAGGTTCCACATGGATATCCATGATTTTGACACGTCCATAACCTCTTGATCCACTGCCGCCTAAATAATCATATTCTAAAAGTTGAAACCCGTCTTTTAATATTTCAAAATCATGAACCATTTCCGATTCATCCGTCACTTCATAAATCAACTGCATCGGAAATTTTGCTCCTCTTACCACACGTTCGATCTGTCTGGGGTTCGCTACTGCCGTTGTTCTTTGGATGCTGTTTTCAAATTTAACCTCTGTTGCACCTGTCAGCCCTGCATATTTTAATTCATCCATATTTTCAAGAAACATATCGTTAAACAGGATTTTACTAGTCTTTACCTGACCTTTTTTCGCACTTCCAAACAGACTTGTCAGACATACCGCATCCTCATCCGGTGTTTTCGCTACTGTCTGATTATATTTTTTTGCCAGAAGTGTCCTTAATTTTCCTTTTAAACTGCTACCCGGAATCATCGGCATATTCGTCCTTGCATCCCGGATGACAGGAGAATCTACTGCACCAATTGCAGAAAAAGCGCTCGATCCGCCAATATGTAAACCCGTTACTGTCTCTAACACCCCACTGATTTTAACCTTTGCAAACATTATTTCATCCTCCCTCTACTCATCACGTCCACCATAAAATTTTCTATATGCAACCAAGGCTTCCATATACCGGCTGAATAAAATATACTGGTCTCTGCTGCCTTTGATCTCTTCTAAGTGCTCTAAAATCTTTGCTTTATCTACCAGTTTCTTTACCTTCGGTTCACGCCCTGCTTCATAGATAAAACGAATCTTCATGTAGTTGATCCGTCCAATTATTTCTGCATTCAGCTTGTCGCTCTGACTATTGACCACATCATTGTAAATATCGGATGTCATGGCAAGCAGATTTCTGATCTTGGATGTTGTTACCGGACCAACCAGTCTCCCTTTCTGGTCTTTTTCACTACACAGTTCCTTGATTGCCTGTTCTGCAATCCCCACATAATTTTCTTCTGTCAATTTCATTTAATCCTGCTCCTCTCTTTTGCGATTCAGATATACATACAGATAGATTGCCATGATCAGTTCTTTTCTATCCTGTTCTTTCCCGCTCCACTCGTACATCTTTTTTGAAAAACTCCGGTAAGCCGCCCGTTTTTCTTTATTTTCATGTTCCTGTGGTTCCATTCTCGACAACAGATAAACATATCTTGCAAAATTGATGTTGTTCCCACTTTCCCTTAACAATTCCATGAGATGATATAAAAATCCCATACCGTGCTCATCATTCTGATCAAAATAATTCTTAAGCACACCTATCTTTTCTGTAACAACATTTTGTATAAATACATTCCATGGATAAGCATATGTTTCATCAAACAGCGTAACTGCATTTTTTCCTTCCACATGTTTTGATCTGTCTTCAAGTCTTTCCACTTCTTTTGCCATAACATTCAGCGGATATTTCGCATCGTAAATACCAACACCTCCTGATATTGTCAGCGTTCCCTGTGTAAATTTTTCAAGCGCATTTCTGATATCCATAAAAGCTGCGATCACATCATTCCACGCTCCGGCTAAAAACACATCATCTCCACCAGAATATACAATTACCGCTTTTCGTTCCCCACTTCCACCAAAATTGTCTGCTGTTCCTTTCCGAAGTATCTCATTGATATAACATTTAAAAAATAAAGACAACTGCCGTGACAATGTAGATGTTCTCGAAAGTGTTACATATTTGTCATCTCCATCCGGTCTCTGCAGTCCATAAACAAAAGTCGTTCCAAGGTTATCCACATCCGCACGAAGGATTCCAATTCTTTCCACACCTTTTGCCTGTTCTGCCAGTTTTTCAAACGTGTCACCTGTCGTATAATCTCCAACCCACAATTTTGTAGTAACATGTTTCCCGGTATAAATTTCATTTTTCGTATAACACCGGACATAATTTTCTGATTCCATCCGTTTTAACAGACTTTCTTTTGTATCTGCTGCTAAGTACCTGTTTTCCGGAAGTGGCAGCGCATCTTTATCCGGTTCACTCATGACAGTAAAATAATTTTCATACAGAATACTTCCTGACATTTTTTCTAATGCCAGACATACCTGACATTTATCATCTGTAAGGCGGGCTATCCTGCGGCACACTTTACATTCCCGCTCTCCTTCATGTTTTCTGCTATTCAGATTCCGGATCATATCTGCATTATACCGATTCGATTTTTTCTCAGAAATCATCTTAGATATCGTAAGATACAGATCGGAATAACTTCCCTTCGGCATATTTCTTAACGCATTGGCATTTGCTTTCGCATATCCGCAGGCAACATATAACGCTGTATCAAAATGTTCCATCATCCAGTGATTCAGACTTTTTTCATAGTGCTCTAAAATATCACGGGTATCATCCGTATTCGCTAAAAGCAAATAACAGTGTCCTCCTCCTGTATAAATTAAATTTGCCCTTGAAAGTGACAACTTCTCTAACAGTTCATCCACAATATGCTCCATCATAATTTCAAGGTAAAAACTTCTCGCACGCAGTCCTTTTAATGCACCTTTTTCTCCTATCGTATAGATAAAACTCTGAATACCGGAAATATCCATGGAATACAGTAAAAACATTTCCTCGTCATAAGATTTCTCTGCATTGATAAACAGGCTCTGCTTATAATTTTTTTCGCCTTTCGCAGTCAGAAACTGCATTACGCATGACGCAACTGCTGCGGTCATCTTCATGTGGTCATACAAAGAAATATCTGCAAGCTCCTTTTTTGAAGTAGAAGATGGAATGTATGTCAGATTTGCCTCAAGCACAGCCAGCAGGGAATTGATGTATTCTTCGTCTAACGTGATGCCCTTTAAATTATCTGTAATATTTTGAATGACGGACTGATAAAAATGTTCATCCATAGATATTTCATCTTCTGTCGGATAATTAATTCCATTCTTCGGATTTAAAACCTGCATGGCATAATGACTTTGTCCGTGATTTCCATTTAAAATATTAAATACACTCTCTAACGGCATCGCTTTATCAAATCCGCCTTCTCCTGCTTCCGCCTCTCTGCGATCCGAAAATGCTGCCACATTGTCTGCATAGTAAACAACATATGCCTTATCGTCTTCTGCTAAGGATGCGTTCTTTAAATACATTCCATGATGATATCTCACACAGTTTAAAATTTCATCATCTGAAATATGTGCTTCATTCTTCAGATACTCATATCCACTCTGACTGTGATTTCTTCCATCCCCACTTCTATACACAACTTTTCCTATGTCATGAAGCAGACTTCCAATCATTAATTTTATCTGATCGTCCGTTATCATTTTCTTCCCCCTTCGTTTATGATTTTCATATATCCCATTCCGAGGGAAGTTTTGATTCCTACCCCGGAATACTCTCCAAACTCGAACAGCATGTTTACAAAATTTGCCATTGTATCTGTGCCATGCAGCTTTATGGTTATTTTTCCGATAAAGGATGGAATCCTGACACCCTCCAAAGAAAAACTTACACTTTTCAGATCATACCTGATCACCTGTGCATGCTCACATATCTGTTCGAGTGTATCTTCATCATGCATTGTATTTTCTGCTGTGGCACTGTCGTACTTATTCATCAGACTCTGAAAAACACAGCGAAGATCCGGATAAAAAAGATACCTTCCATTTTGTTTAAATGCAGTCGGAGATAGAAAATGAATCTGAATATACCTTTTCCCATCATCCTCATAAAAATGATCCATTAATTCTTTATATGTTGTTTCCATATAATTTTTCTTCACTATCAAAACTTTAAGATCATGTTTTTTTATCAGAATGTATTCTATTTTCCACAACGTATCCTGTATAATAATCTTCACTGCTTCTTTATTCAGTCCTGTAATTACCCAGTACCAGTCCCCCTCTCTGCATTCTAAATGCTGTGCATATGGATGAAGGCTTGAAATATGCAGATAATCTGCATATTCCTCTGGCAGCAATTCCATAAGTGCCCCATGAAACAATGATGACATCTGATATGTCAATTCTTTTTCACATTTTAACTTTAATTCTAATTTTGCTAACATTCCCCTTCTCCATCTGTTATTTTATGCCTTTATATTTTATTTACTTACTATTGTAACATGCATCTTCCAAATTTTCATATATTAACGTAAAATATTTATTTTTCTATTTCATAATCTGACATAAATAACCAAAAGGCAAGAGATCTCTCCCTTGCCTTTTCATAAGCCAGCCACCCTACAATTCTTCCGTCTTATACGTGACATATCCCTCATAATAATAACTATGGTCAATGCCTTTCATATAAACTTCCCGGTCATTGATCTGATCGGTAAGTGCTGCCTTTAAAATATATTTAATTTCAATATCTTTGATCGGACTGCGTTCCATCGCCATCAGATAGTCTTCTTTTTCTATCTTACTCCAGTCTACTACCTGTCCGATCTGTTTTTTTAACATCATATCCAGCCAGATGCGCATGCTTCTTCCATTTCCTTCACGGAACGGATGCACAATGTTCATTTCCACATATTTTTCAACAATCTCATCAAATGTGTTCTGTGGCATTTTGTCTACATTTTTAATTGCTGTTTCAAGATACATAAGCGGTGCAAATCTGAAATTGCCTTTTGATATATTTACGGTTCGGATTTTTCCTGCAAAGTCATAGATATCATCAAATAAATATTTATGAATCTCACATAACGTTTGAAACTTTCCCGCCTCAAGTTTCTCGAGCATACCATTTTCAAACAGTTCTACTGCCTTCTTTTTACTGATACGTTCCTCTTCACGCGCGAGTTCCGCGGAACTTTTAATTCCAAGCTTATTTTCCAGCGCCATACAACATGTCCTCCATATTGGGATGTTCTCCCTTTAATCCTCCTCGATCACATGCATCTCCAGAAAATCAAAATCCACATGCTCAATAAAACAATCCTGCGTAAAACGTGTCTTTGCATGCCTCTTAAACTCTTCCACATTCGCATCTAACCAGATCGGTTTTCCAAGGTCAAATGCATAACATACCTCATCTAACGCCTTGAAAATTTTGTGCGTTCTCGTATCATCTGACTCATCTGTCACTGTCATGTCTTTGATCAGGTGCGTACCCTTCATCATTTTAAACCAGATTCTCATGAATTGTTATCTCTCCATTTTTATTGTTGATCAATGTCTTCTCTGCCGTCCCGTCTCATACATCAGAAGTGATGCAGAGATCGCCGCATTTAAGGATTCCACCTGTCCCTGCATTGGAATCTTAATATAAGTATCTGCCAAATCTGCGATCTCATCCGACAATCCATTTCCCTCATTTCCGATCAGAAATGCTGTCTTTTTCTTGTAGTCCGGCTCATCATAGGAAAGCATACCCTTAAGGTGCGCCGCATAGACATTGACCTGCTGCTCTTTGAGTGATGAAATCGTCTCAGGAAGATCTTTCGTGACGAAAAAAGGAACACGATAAATGCTTCCCATCGTGGAACGGATGGTTTTCGGATTAAACAGATCCACGGTCGTCTGGTTCATGATCACACCCGTGATGCCTGCCCCCTCACCGGTGCGCACCATCGTGCCGAGATTTCCCGGATCCTGGATGCTCTCTAAGATCAGAAGATGTGTCTGTTCCCCTTTGAGCATTTCCTCTAATGCATACTCCGGTTTCTTTATCACACAGAGAATTCCCTGCGGTGTCTGTGTGTCGGAAACACTTTTAAACACATTGTCAGAGACGATCTCATAGCCGGTTTCATTCAAACGCTCCAGTACTTTTCTGTTCAGTTTTTCTTCCCCATGTTTTGGTGTGCAGGATTCCATGCAATCCTGCATATTGCCCTGCGTACATGTTTCATAAAAACTCTCGGAAACATAAACCTGTTTCACCCATTCCACCGGGGCCTCTAAAAACATTTTTCTTCCCTCTGCCACAAAAACACCCTGTTCATTTCTGGCTTTTGCTTTTTTCATGAGCAGTGTCAAATTTTTCATCTGCTGGTTTGATGTACTTGTAATCATAATTTCCCTCACTAAAAAATCCGTTATACCTGTCGCTAAGTATAACGGATTTCTCTCTAAAATGCAAAAACTATCAAATTTATGTAATATAACATCAAATTGTATAGTTTATCATCTACTGTCTTGTACAATAGATCAACGATCTATTGTCTTGTATTACAGAGAAAGGTTTCTGCTGATCTCGTACTGATATTCCGGAATCTCCTTTGTCATTGCAAGTGCCTCGTCGATATCATAATCAACGAAATCACCATGACGGTATCCAACTACACGGTTTGTCTTTCCTTCGCAAAGTAAATCTACTGCTAAAGCACCCATGGTTGATGCATATACACGGTCTTTACATGTCGGGCTTCCACCACGCTGCATGTGACCTAAGATAGTTGCACGTGTCTCGATACCGGTTGCAGCTTCGATTCTCTTTGCCATACTGGAAGAATGTCCGATTCCCTCAGCATTTACAATGATATGATGCTGTTTACCACGTTTACGGTTCTCAATGATGTGGTTGACTAATTTCTGCTCGTCATAGTCATATTTTTCCGGAAGCAGGATATCCTCGGCACCGTTTGCAATACCACACCATAATGCGATATAACCTGCACCACGTCCCATAACCTCAATGATACTGCAACGCTCATGGGATGTTGATGTATCACGGACTTTGTCAATTGCTTCCATTGCTGTATTTACTGCTGTATCAAAACCAATCGTGTACTCAGTACATGCGATATCAAGATCGATCGTTCCCGGAAGACCAATCGTATTGATTCCAAGTCCTGCCAGCTTCTGGGCACCTTTAAAAGAACCGTCACCGCCGATAACGATGATTCCGTCAATGCCGTGTTTCTTACAGATCTCTGCACCGCGTTTCTGTCCTTCTGCTGTTGTAAACTCCATACAACGGGCTGTCTGTAAAATCGTACCACCACGCTGGATGATATCGGAAACATCTTTTGCTTCCATATCAATGATCTCTTCCTGAAGAAGTCCTGCATAACCTCTCTTGATTCCTTTTACTTTCTTTCCCTTTGCAATTGCTTCCCTTACAACTGCACGAATGGCTGCGTTCATTCCCGGCGCATCGCCACCACTTGTCAGCACACCGATTGTATTAATCTCTTTTGCCATTTATCGTTCCCTCCTAAAATAATATACCCATTTTTCTAATCTTTATTATTCTAATCTCTTTGTTACTTCTTTTCAATGCTCTTTTCAACAATTTTTACATTTTTTTCGCCCAAAAATTCCGTCAAGTTACCGACAAGCTCCGGATTGATATGAATATTGTAATTTTGGCCTAATCTTTTCATGGCACGCGGCGACGCAATATAGATCACGATCTCATCATTTCCATCCGAACCATAGAGCAGGGAATACAATTCTTTTTCTTTTTCCTCAAACGCTTCTTTTGTCGCAAACTGAAGCCACAGCTCCCGTTTTGTATCATCAAAGGAATAGATTTTTTCACAGATCAGTTTTCCGTTTTTATCTTCCTCGACGTTGGCATGTCCTGCGACAAATACTTTTTCATCTTCGTTTAAATAGCGGCTGTATTTCTCGTAATCACGCGGGAAAATGATAACTTCCACAGTTCCAAACAGATCCTCGATCGTGATAAATGCCATCGCTTTATTCTGCTTTGTGTATTTGATCGTCTTTTCGGTGATGATGCCCCCAATGACAACACTCTGGTTATCTTTGATCTTTACGGCATTTGTTTCTTCATCCAACATAAAATCTGCTGTCACGGCGCTGATATTTTTGCGCCATTTTTCCTCATATTCCTCCAACGGATGTCCGCTTAGGTAAATTCCAAGGACTTCTTTCTCAAAACCAAGTTTGATCTCTTTGCTGTATTCCTCCACATTCGGGAAACGGACTTCATACGCCTTTTTTTCTTCCTCTGAGACAAGGTCAAACAAAGACATCTGCCCGGCAAGCGAATTTTTCTTTTCCTGGTTCAGGTTGTCGATCAGCGTATTATATACTAAGAGCATCTGCTGTCTGTTGCCGTCTAATCCATCGCAGGCTCCAGCTTTGATCAGGTTTTCGACCGCACGCTTATTGACCTCCCGCCCGGCAACACGGCTTAAAAAATCAGAAAGTGTGATATATTTACCGTTTGCCTCTCTTTCTGCTAAAATGATATCAATGACCTGTCTGCCGATACTCTTGATCGCATACATGCCGTAGCGGATCCCATCTTTTGTTGCCAAAAAGCGTCCTTCTCCCTCATTGATATCCGGGGAAAGCACTTTGATCCCCATCTGGCGGCAGGAATAAATGTACTCTGCAACTTTTCTTGTATTGTCGATCACAGACGTCATGAGTGCTGCCATAAACTCAACCGGATAATAGTATTTTAAATATGCCGTCTGATAGGCAACCACTGCATAAGCGGCTGCATGTGATTTATTGAACGCATATTTAGCAAAATCGACCATGGAATCGTAGATCTGGTTTGCCGCCTGCTCGCTGATTCCGTTTGCGATACAGCCTTTGATGCCCTGCTCTTCATTGCCATAGACAAAGTTCTGACGCTCCGCGTCGATGACGTACTGTTTCTTTTTACTCATGGCGCGGCGGATGTTATCAGCCTGTCCCATTGTATAACCGGCGAGGTTCTGCACAATCTGCATAACCTGCTCCTGATAGACGATACAGCCATAGGTCGGCTCTAAGATCGGCTCTAATTCCTTGCAGACATAGGTTACACTCTCCGGTTCATTTTTTCCCTTGATGTATTTTGGGATAAAGTCCATCGGACCCGGACGATAAAGGGAGATACCGGCGATAACGTCCTCTAAACTCTGCGGTTTTAACTCCTTCATGAAGTTTTTCATGCCCGCACTTTCTAACTGGAATACACCGTCGCATCTTCCGGTTCCGATCGAATCTAATACTTTTTTATCGTTATAATCAATGTTATCCACATTAATTTTTATTCCATGATTTTTTTCCACAAGTTTGACCGCATCACTGATGACCGTTAAAGTACGAAGTCCAAGGAAATCCATTTTTAAAAGTCCGAGTTCCTCGATCGTTGTCATGACAAACTGTGTTGTGATCGTACCGTCAGAACTTCGCGACAACGGCACATATTCGTCCATTGCCTTCTGGGAGATTACGACTCCGGCGGCATGCATGGAGGTATGGCGCGGCAGACCTTCTAGTCTTTTCGCCATGTCGATCAGTCTTTTTACCGTCTCATCCGACTCATACATGGAACGCAGTTCCGGGTTCATTATGAGTGCTTTGTCGATCGTGATATTGAGCTCGTTTGGAATATTTTTGGCAATCGTATCGCAGAAATTATAGGGCAGATCCATGACACGTCCGACATCACGGATGACACCACGTGCCGCTAATGTACCGAAGGTCACGATCTGCGTTACACAGTCTTTTCCGTATTTTTCAATAACGTAATCAATGACTTCACTTCGTCTCTCATAGCAGAAGTCAATATCGATATCCGGCATGGTCACACGTTCCGGATTTAAGAACCGCTCAAACAGCAGGTTATAACGGATCGGATCAATATTGGTAATGCCCGTTGTATAAGATACAAGACTTCCCGCAGCACTTCCCCTTCCAGGACCAACCGGAATGCCGTGTGTTCTCGCATAGTTGATAAAATCCCATACAATAAGGAAGTAATCGACATATCCCATTTTCTGGATGACGGAAAGTTCATAGTCAAGTTTTGGTAAAAGTTCCTCATGTTTATCCGGATAACGTCTTACCAGTCCCTCATGGCAGAGTTTGTTCAGATAAGTCCATGAATCATAACCTTCCGGCACATCAAAATGCGGCAGCTTTGTCACGCCAAATTCAATCTCCACCTGACATCGGTCAGCGATTTTCTGTGTATTGTCGATCGCCTGTGCTGCATACGGAAACAGTTCCCGCATTTCTTCTTCTGATTTTACAAAATACTGCCCGCCCTCATAACGCATGCGGTTTTCGTCGGACAGTTTTTTTCCGGTCTGCAGACAGAGTAAAATATCATGCGGCTCGGCATCCTCGGCATAAGTATAATGCACGTCGTTCGTCGCCACCAGTTCAATACCTGTCTCCTGGCTCATCCGCATCAGTCCTGCATTGACTGTCTTTTGTTCCGGTATTCCATGATCCTGCAGTTCTAAAAAGAAGTTGCCTTTTCCAAAACATTTTTCATATTTGTATGCAGTCTCTTTTGCTTCCTCATAAAGCCCACGTACCAGATAGCGCTGCACCTCACCGGCAAGACAGGCACTTAATGCAATGATTCCCTCATGATAAGTTTCTAAAACTTCCATATCCACACGTGGTTTGTAGTAATATCCTTCCACAAATCCTTTGGAAACGATCTTCATCAGGTTCTGGTAACCTTTGTTATTCTCTGCTAAAAGTACCAGATGATAATAACGGTCATCTCCATGGGAAAGCTCCCTGTCAAATCTCGATCCAGGCGCTACATATACCTCACAGCCTAAGATCGGCTTGATTCCGGCTGCCCTTGCTGCCTTATAAAAATCAATCACGCCGTACATCACACCATGATCTGTGATGGCGGCGCTGTTCATTCCAAGTTCTTTGACTCTTGAAACATATTCTTTTATCTTATTTGAACCGTCCAAAAGGCTGTACTCTGTATGGACGTGCAGATGTGTAAATGACATGCTTTGTTTCCTCCGCATTCTATTATATCGTCTCCCTGATAAATATTCAATTTTTTTCGCACATCTCATACAATCTCATACAATTTTCTGTTACTGTTCACTCGTACCTCGTTCCAGTAACGGATTTTGCCGATGCTTCGCATTCCAAATCGGCAAAATCTGCTACCACCACTGTATCATACGGCATTTTCAGTTCAGAAAATGCCTGCCTGTGAGCAGTAACAATTTTCACTCTTTGTCTATCTGACTGCCGTGTCTGCCTATGCATCCTCTGCCGGCACTTTGCTTACGGTATCATCTCCCTGTACCAGAACCAGCGCAGAGATACCTTCGACAGTAACAGAACCTTCCGCCGTTCCAAGAGATCTGCATCCTGCCTTTTTACCATTGACACAGATATCCCATGTCCCGGCAGGTAAGTTTACTGTGACTGCATCAGGATTTCCATTATAGATGACTGCAATATTCTGTGCCGTTTCTCCCTGTACCTCACCCTGAATGGTATAGGCTACGACATTTGCATCAAGTCCAGTCATAAAGGTAAGATTATTCTGAATTGCAGCGGCTGTTGTCATGCGCAGTGCACTGTGTGCCTTACGGAATGCGATCAGACCTTTATAATATTCATAAACATCCATTACGTTACCTTTATTATCCCACTTAATGCTGTTCGTTGCATCAGGGGAAGAATAGCTGTTCTCATCAAATCCGGTCTCAGACTTCTCATTTGGCTTAGAGCGAAGCATCTCTTCACCAGCCTGCATAAATGGTACACCCTGCGAAGTAAAAAGAACCGCGCTTCCCAGCTTATTCATCTTCACTCTGTCAGCCTCACTGTCATCTGCATTGGAAATGGCAAGCTTATCCCAGAATGTCAGATTATCATGGCAGGATATATAATTAATACTCTGTCCCGGCTGTCCCGACCAGTTCGTACACTTATCACCAGCCTTTGTGAGCGTAACCTGCGAATGCGGGGTCGCTGCTACAACACTGAATTTAATGTTTTCTTCCATATTATCTTTGCCGCTTACAAAACCTTTGTCCAGAAAATCAAATACACTGCCTTTGATCCCATCACGGATATCATCACTGAAAGCACCCACACGATCCAGCCGGTAAATATTGTTCTTCGTTGCCAGCTGTGCTGCCGGCAATGCAGATTCTCCTCCAGTCCATCCTTCACCATATACCATAATGTCAGGACTCACCTGATCCAGTGCTTTTCTGACAGCCTTCATGGTATCCAGATCATGTACGCCCATCAAGTCAAACCGGAAACCATCTATATGATATTCCGTTGCCCAGTATACAACAGAATCTACGATATACTTGCGCATCATGGCACGCTCTGAGGCTGTTTCATTCCCACAGCCTGAGCCATCTGAATAATGATTGCCATTCTTTCTGTAGTAATAATCAGGCACTGTCTTCTGAAACCATGAATCTGCCAGATGATAAGTATGATTATATACAACATCCATATTCACGCGGATTCCATTTTCATGAAGTGTCTTAATCATCTGCTTCATTTCATTGACGCGTACTTCCCCATGATATGGATCTGTACTGTAAGAACCTTCCGGCACATTATAATTCTTAGGATCATAGCCCCAGTTGAACTGCGCTGTATCTGGCTTTGTTTCATCTACAGTAGCATAATCACAGCTCGGCAGAATCTGTACGTGAGTCACTCCAAGATCCAGAATATGATCCAGTCCTGTAGCCAGCCCTTCCCTGTTCTTTGTTCCGCGCTCTGTCAATCCAAGAAACTTACCTGTATTCCGAATCCCGGAAGAAGCATCGGAAGACAGATCACGAATATGTACTTCATAAATCACTGCATCTGTAGCATTATTAAATGCCGGTCTGACATCTGCATCAAATCCATCCGGATCGGCAGCTTTCAGATCAAGGATCTCACCTCTGTTGCCATTTACTCCTGCACTTCTTGCATATAAATCAACAACTTCATTTACTTTATTACCAATCTGTACTGAATAAGTATAATATACACCATTCAGGTCTCCTGTCTTTTCACACACCCAGGTTCCTTTGACATCTGCTGTCATTGGAATTGTTTCTATCAAATTGTCACCATCGCCCTGCTCATATAGGTTAAGCGATACTTTCCCGGCAGCAGGTGTCCATATACGAAATGTTGTCTTTTCTTTTGTATATACAGCCCCCAGATCGTTACCGTCATATACCAATTCATCATTAAAATAAGTAGCACCAATCTTTCTTTTCATCGATACCATACATCCTTCATAGCCTTGTCTGTTCAAAGAATCATCCTGTTACCCGCCTAGTATACCGCTCCCTTTTCAGTTCGTCCAGTTAATTTTTTCGTTTTTTTTCGTAAATTATCCTATTTTGTCAGGTATACTACCGCTTCATACGGACGGATTTTTTCTGAAATATCTTTATAGTTTCCTATCAGAATTCCCCGGTTTTCTTTTACCATATCCGCAATAGAAGCCGGAACATCCAGTTCTTTTTCCGTGAAATTGCAGATTACCAGTATTTTTTTATTCTCGGATGATCTTGTATAAATGTAAAGATTTTCATCTGCATCTTCAAGTCCGTCGAACGTTCCATAAACGATCACTTCTTCCTCTTTGCGCAGTTCTATGAGTTTCCTGTAGTAATTGTATATGGAATCCGGATCTTCCACCTGAGCAGCCGCATTGATCGTTTTATAATTCGGATTCACGGCAAACCATGGCGTTCCCGTGGTAAATCCTGCATTTTCTGAATCATCCCACTGCATAGGTGTCCTTGCATTATCCCGTCCTTTCTTACTGATAATGTCCATCATCTGATCATGCGTATATACTTTTGTATCGGTAACAAGATCTATATAAATATTTTTTTCTTCTATATCGTCACATTCAGACACATCCGAAAAATGCATATTGGTCATTCCAAGTTCTTCCCCCTGATATACATACGGTGTTCCCTGCATCATGTGAAGACAGGTTGCAAGCATCTTTGCTGAAAGCTCCCTGTATTCCCCGGAATCATTTCCCCATCTCGAAACAACCCTTGGCTGATCATGATTGTCCCAGTACAGACTGTTCCATGCTACTTCCTCTAACCCTTTCTGCCAGCGGTTTAAAACTTCTTTGAGATCCGGAAGATACAGTTTCTTATCTGTCCACTTTCCATGTTCATCCGAATCCACATCCATATGCTCAAACTGGAATACCATGCTTAACTCTTTTCCATCGCTTCGCGCATATTTTTTTGCCTCTTCGAGCGTAACGCATGATGTTTCACCCACTGTCAGAAGGTTATACCTACTTAATACTTTTTGGTTCATCTCCTGAAGATATTCATGTTCATGAGGTCCATTGGCTGTGACTGCACCACAAAAAGAATATTTTTCCCCTTCTTTTACCGGGCCATCTTTGTATTCTTCCGGCTTGCTGATCAGACTGATCACATCCATCCGGAATCCGTCAATGCCTTTTTCACACCACCATGTCATCATATCAAAAACTTCTTTTCTTACCACAGGATTATCCCAGTTAAGATCAGGCTGTTCCGGCACAAACTGATGCAGATAATACTGTCCGGTTGTCTCATCAAACTGCCATGCAGATCCACTGAAATATGATCCCCAGTTTGTCGGTTCATGACCATCTACCGGATCTTTCCAGATATAATAATCGCGGTATTTATTATCTTTTGATTTTCTGCTTTCCAGAAACCATTTATGCTGGTCAGATGTATGGTTAACAACCAGATCCATTACCAGTTTCATTCCTCTTTGATGAATTTCTTTTAATAATTCATCAAAATCTTCCATTGTCCCGAACTCATCCATTATAGCCTGATAATCGCTGATATCATATCCGTTATCTTTATTTGGAGATTTATAGATCGGGGATACCCAGATAACTGTGATACCGAGATTCTTTATATAGTCTAATTTTTTTATGATCCCCTGAAGGTCTCCGATTCCATCTCCGTTACTATCCATAAAACTCCTTGGATAAATCTGATAAACAACTGCTTCTTTCCACCATGCTTTCTGCATCTTTTTTCTCCTTATAAATCAGCGGTCATGATCTCAATGACTGCCAGTCTGATCTCTTTTTTTAAATTCGTCGTCTCAAGCTCGCCTAAGATATCTGCCAGATTTTTTCCACTACTTAAAAGCCGGTATGCAGACTCTTTTGCAAGATTACTGTCCTGTGCCTGATTCAGCAGATCATACACACGCTCCAGTGTATGGTTGTCATTTAATGTCAGTTTCTGTTCAAAAACAATTTCCACTTTTTCATCCACTGACACTTTCGGAATGTGGATTCTGATACATCCCTTCTTCCACTGATATTCATACGTTATTTTGATTTCTTTTCCACTTATGTATACTTTAGGCACTGCCTCTTTCACTCCACACAGTTCCACTGTATAATCCCGGAATTCCGGGATCAGATCTGTCTGTCCGGCTGCCCCTTCGATTGTGAACGCCCCTCTTTCCCAGTCAAAATGCATGGATGTAAAGCAACAGCTCCTGCCATCTTTATAATCCTCGGTCTCACCGTCATCCTCATAATGTGTATAATTGCCATCCGCTCCGCCATAGACTCTTATGATAAGTTCTTCCGGATTTTTCAGAAAATCTTTTCCGAACAGCTCTTTCTGCATCGGAATGATGCCCCCTGCTTTTACAAGCACCGGAATACTGTTAATGCCGCGGAACATCCACATTACTTTCTCACCTTTATAGATCAATCCGGTAAAGAAATCGTGGTAACAGCCTTCCGGTATCCACGCTTTTACTTTTCCCTGATTTAAACTCGCTATCTGGTCACTTGTAATCGGTGCAACAATCATATCTGTTCCAAAAAGATACTGGTTGTTGCTTACTCCCTCAACAAAAGAATGATCCTGAACCGGATATGCCTGTTCCTTTTCCGGATAATCATAATACATTGGTGCAATGACCGGGCGGTATTCTTTGTATGCCAGATAGTTCATGGTGTAAATATAAGGCAGTAACTGATGCCTTAAGCGCAGGGCTTCTCCCATCGCATGTTCTACTTCCGGTCTGAAATTCCATGGTTCTTTTCCACTGAACGACATTTTAGTGCTGTGCAGCCTGTTGATTGGGGAAAATGTCCCTAACTCATACCAGCGTGCCTCCATAACATCTGACCGGATTCCAAGCATATGTCCGCCTATATCATGACTCCACCATCCATATCCGATATTTGATGCCGTTGCTGTAAAATAAGGCTGGAAATCAAGAGACTCCCACGTTACAACCGTATCCCCGGAAAAACCTACCGGATATCTGTGAGAACCAGGACCTGCATAACGTGAAAATGTCATTTTTCTTTTTCCATCCCGTCCACTGTCAAGATAATGGTAATGATTCAGCATCCAAAGCGGATCTAACTCTTTCACTGCCGTATGTCCCCCCTGCTGCCAGTCCAGCCACCAGAAATCAACCCCCTCTTCCTCAAGCGGATGATGTACGATCTCAAAATAATTTTCCAGAAACTCCGGATCTGTAATATCGAATTCAACCGGTTCTCCGGCTGCCGGATCCATTCCCATTGCCTCTGCCATTTCTTTATACATACTTTCGCATTCCCGGATACCGAGTGCCGGATGCACATTTAAAGTCACTTTCATTCCCCTGTCATGCAGATTATCCATAAAACTCACCGGATCCGGAAACAGATCTCTGTTCCATGTATAACCGGTCCAGCCGGAACCATACTTCTTGTCAATATCTGTGATATGCCAGTCCATGTCAATGACTGCCACCGAAAACGGGATTTTTTCCGCTAAGAAACGATCCATCAGTCTCTGATACTCATCCTGTGAATACTCGTAATATCTGCTCCACCAGTTTCCAAGTGCATATTTTGGAAGCATTGGGACACGGCCGGTAACCCTAAAAAAATCTTTTACCGCGCCCCAGTAATCATGACCATAGGCAAACAGATAGAAATCCTCTCCTCCCTGTTTTCTCTCTTTGATCCAGCCATCCTCGGTAAGTAAAATCGTTTTTGAATCATCTAATACTGCAAATCCATCCCTGGAAAGAATTCCTTTTTCCAGTCTGATCCTGCCGTCTGCTTCATCGAGCGTACGGGCAGTTCCGAAAAGATTACGATCCTCTTTTCTGCCATAATACCATTCCAGATCACATCCATTGTCCGGTTTTTTCAGCTTCACACTCAGGATGCTCTCATCAAATGCTCTCTCATCATAGCGTATCCGTATGCTTTTTGTCTGGATCTCCAGAAAGTTATTTTTCTGCTTTATCTCAAAAGGAACCTCTTCTAAATCCCTGTACCATATTACCTGCGAAGCCTCATCCACAAATGCACCGGATTCATTATATTCAAATCTGACCAGCCTGTCCGTCAGAAATGTAATACGGTAATTTTTTCCAAGAACAATATTCCGCGGATCTGCTTTTGGTCTTCTTTCACATATGAACTGCTGTTTCATCGTCTATTACACATCCTTTCGTATTTTTACATTTTGAAAAATCTTCTTTAAGAAAAAAATGTTTGAAATATTAGTATAAAGTAAAAAACTAAAACGTTTTGGTAACTGATAAATGAATCATATCCCAAAACGTTTTGGTTTTCAAGTCTTTTGTGCATTTTTTTGTCATCATGTTTCACGAATTTTATTGTTTACTTTTATATAATTTTCACAAGCTCATTTCTTTGTTGATGCGCGTTTCATAAGTTTGTATTCCATTGGTATCCAGTCTGGTACACGGTTTCCTTCAATCATGCTGATGACCGTATTCGCACACGCTACGCCCATTTTGTAAGGATACTGCTTAATCGATGTAATCCCTCCGTGAATATACTGTGAAACCGTATAATCATCAAACCCTGCTATTGCTACATCATCCGGCACCCGTACTCCAAGCTGTCCCATGCCTTCAATTGCTCCAATTGCAATGCTGTCACTCACACAAAAAAAAGCATCAATCTCCGGATAACTTTTTTTTAATTCTATTGACTTTTGAACTGCTATTTTCTGCTCAAACAGACAGTCCTCGATCCATTCTTCCCGGATGTGGAGTCCATGTTTCTCTAATGCACGCCTGTATCCACACTCTCTGCGTTCTGACACCTGCGCCATCTTCTTACCGGAAAGCATTGCAATATTACGGCATCCATTCTCAATAAGATGCTCTACTTCTTCAAAAGATGCTTTCTCATTATCAACGGAAACCTCACATACATGGTCGCTTTCCAGCGCAACATCCACAAGGACGCAGGGAATCTCACTGTTTTTAATCTGCTCATAGTACGGCATATCCATAGCAAGCCCGTCAACTATGATTCCAGCCAGTTTCTTTTTCTTGCAGATCTGCCCAAAACTGATTTTTATCTGCTTGTTTGTCGGCATTGTAAGAATCGTAAATTCATACTCCATTTTCTGGGCAATCTTATAAATTCCACTCGTAAGTCCAAACATCATACCGCTCGGATCTTCTTCCGGCAATTCCCCGGCAAGCAGCAGTGCAATTGTCTTCTTCTGTATGCCTCTTAGTGAACGGCCAGCCTCATCCGGTATATAATCCAGTCGTCTTGCCACCTCCATGACTTTCTGTCTGGTCTTTTCACTCACATCTTTATAGCCGTTCAGTGCATGGGATACCGTAGTCAGTGATACTCCTGCCTCCTGTGCAACATCACGTATCGTCGTTCTTTCATTCAGATATAACTTTCTGTCTTTCGCCATATGATCCCCCATTGCATTACATTTTTCAGTGATTTGTAACCATCTTATCACATTTTATCATGATATTCCAACTGCAAAGCAAGCAATTCCATCCATATTTTTCCTGTTTATATTACTTGTAATTCTTATTTTGCAATGTCCAGTAAATCTTTAAATGTAGACAGCTTATAATCTGCTTTGTCATAACCTGCCGCATCGCCGATCGCAATTGCTGTCATATGACCGGAAACTGCTGCATCAATTCCCGCATATGCATCTTCCACAACACCGCACTCTTCCGGCTTCAAGCTAAGAAACTCTGCTGCTTTTAAGAAAACTTCCGGATCTGGTTTGGATTTTTTAATATTTGTTCCATCCGAATATCATTCTTCTCTTCCGCCATCTTCTGTTTCTCCTCATCGCTTAACGGATGTCCCTCATATCTTTCCAGAATAATTTCCGGGCTATCCATACGGCTCACTCCGCGCAGCCGGTTGTTGATCTCCTGATCGAAGTAAATACCTTTCTCATCAGCCATCTGTTTCCATGCTTTATAATGATACTGATCTGTAAACACGATCACCCCGTCCAGATCAAAAATAAGTCCTTTTAATGACATTTCTACACCTCCATACTTTCTCTCGCTCTTAGTTTTCCGATATCATCCTGTGTGTCTTCTCTCTTGTCTATGTTCATGCGTCCAGTTACCAAAACGTTTTGGTAAATTTATATTATCATCCTCTATTTTAAAAAGCAACAACGTTTTGGTAAATTGTCAATAAAATTCATGTACTGAAAAAACTGCGGTTGAATTTTACAGCAGACAAGCCTTTCTTTCCATACTTCCATCCGGTGAAACAGAAACACCGGCAAATCTGTTTATGTTGGTATTGAACGATTTGTAGTAAATAAAGTATAATGTCCATGAGCTCATTTTGACACCTCTCAAAATACAAAGAAAGGAACACCATGAAAACAGGACTTGTAGTAGAAGGCGGCGGTATGAAATGTGCATACAGCGCCGGTATTCTGGACAAATTTTTAGATGACAATATCACATTTTCCTACTGCATCGGCGTATCTGCGGGTGCTGCAAATACGCTGTCTTATCTTGCAGGACAACGGGGACGTAATCTCCGTTTTTATACGGAACATCTAAGGGATCCGCGCTACTTAAGCGTACGAAGTTTAGTACATACTGGAAACTTATTTGGCCTGCAGTATATTTACGGGACACTGACAAATTCCGATGGGGCAGATCCGCTTAATTACTCTGCCGTCATGGAAAATCCGGCTGAATTTTATATGCCTGCAACCGATGCCGCAACCGGGCGGGCAACTTATTTTTCCAAATACGACATTGTCCGTGACGACTACCGTGCTGTTATGGCAAGCTGCGCCCTGCCTGGTTTCTGCCGTCCTGTAAAAGTAGGGGATCGTTACTATTACGACGGCGGTGTTGCCGATTCGATTCCGCTGCACCATGCGATCGAACAAGGCTGTACCAAAATGGTGGTTATCCTCTCAAATCCAAGGAACTTCGTAAAAAAACCGGAGGCACACCGCCCGCTGTATAAACATATGCTGCATAAATATCCGAAAACAATCCAAAGCATCGACAACCGGCATATTAATTATCAGGCATCCATCGACCTTGCCTGCCGGCTAGAAAAAGAAGGCTATGCTTTTATCTTTGCACCAAGCCGCCATATGCCGCTTAGTACTTTTTCCAAGGATGCTGCCTTAGAACAGGATCTTTATGATCTCGGAGTTGCAGATTATGAAGCCCGCGCAGAAGAGTTGAAACATTTTTTGAACTAATTTATCTTACAAATAAAAGGACTTTTACCACTATGACCAAAGATCTTACCACCGGAAAAATCATGCCGATCCTGATCCGCTTTACGATCCCGCTCGTGCTCGGCAACCTGTTCCAGCTTACCTACAATGCCGTAGACAGTATCATTGTCGGGCATTTTGTCGGAAAAGAAGCACTTGCCGCTGTCGGCATCTGCAATCCGATTTCCACTCTGATGATCCTGTTTTTAAACGGACTGTGCATGGGTGCCAGCATTTTAATGGGAATGCAGTATGGGGCAAAAGATTACGACACGCTGCACCGCCAGATCAGTACCACCATGCTCTCCGGCGTTATTTTTTCGTTGATCTTATCCACAGCATGTATCCTGTTTGCAAGACCGATCCTGATCTTAATGCAGGCGGATGCAGGTATTTTATCCCTCACAACAGAATACTTACAGATCATCTTTTTAGGATTGGTCTTTACTTTTCTGTACAACTTTTTTTCGAGCACACTGCGTGCACTCGGTGACAGCAATACCCCTCTTTATTTTCTGATGATCAGTGCCGTTTTAAATATTTTAGGGGATCTGTTTTTTGTTGTCGTGTTGAAAGCCGGCAGCAACGGCTGCGCGGTATCTACCGTGCTGAGTGAAGCCTTATGCTGCGTTTTCTGTGTCATCTACATCCAGAAAAAAGTGCCCTTATTAAGACTTGGGAAAAAATGGCTGGTGTTTGACCGTTCACTTTTACTGCGCACGATTGCATATGGCTGGACATCAGCATTGCAGCAGGCAACTGTACAGCTCGGGAAACTCGGGATCCAGGCGATCGTCAACACCATGGGCGTTTCGGTTGCTGCCGCATTTGCCATCGTAAACAGAATCGATGATTTTGCCTACACGCCGGAACAGAATATTGCGCACGCCATGACTGCCCTGATGGCACAGAATAAAGGTGCCGGAAAAAAAGACCGCATGCGGGAGGGATTCCGCTGCGGTATGATTCTTGAGATCATTTATGGTCTGATCGTGTTTGCGCTCTGCTTTTTATTTGCAAGAGAATTTATGCTCTGCTTCATCAAAGATGAGGAAGTCATTGGACACGGTGTCATCTACCTGCATCTGATCTCCCTGATGTATATACTGCCGGCTGTCACAAACGGAATCCAGGGGTATTTCCGTGGCATCGGAGATTTAAAGATCACACTTATCAGCAGTTTTGTAAACATGGGAATCCGCGTGCTTGCCGCCGCACCTCTCGTCTTTAAAATGCATCTTGGCATTGAGGCGCTGCCGTATTCCTACCTTGCCGGCTGGATTGCCATGCTGATTGTGGAGCTGCCGCTTTTGCTGCGCAAAGTACACAGCAAATAAACAAGAAAAAAGGACTCTATCCGTTTTGGGGATAAAGTCCTTCTTTTTCTATTTTGTATCTATACAATTATCTCTTCAGGCACATTGTCTGATTCTCCCACTGTATCCACAATCTGTCACTTTACGCGCGCAGTCAGATGGTCTCCTTCCACGTCAATCAGGATCGTATCGCCTTCCCTTACCTCATCTGCAAGAATCAGTTTTGCAGAAAGTGTCTCCACATGTTTCTGTAAGAAACGCTTTAACGGTCTTGCACCGTAAACCGGATCGTATCCGTTGTCCACGATATACTGCTTTGCCGCATCTGTCAGCTCTACTGTGATCTCACGGTCAGAGAGACGTTTGTTGAGATCTGTGATCAGAAGGTTGATAATGTTGCCGATATTGCCTTTTGTGAGCGGCTTGAACATGATGATCTCATCGAGACGGTTCAAAAATTCCGGACGGAAATGTCCTCTCAGTTCATTCATGACTGCCTCCTCACACTCCGGATTGATATCTCCGTTGTCATCAATTCCTTCGAGCAGATGCGCCGAACCAAGGTTTGACGTCATAATAATGATCGTATTCTTAAAGTCAACGGTTCTGCCCTGCGAATCTGTGATACGTCCGTCATCAAGTACCTGTAACAGCACATTGAATACATCCGGATGTGCTTTTTCCACCTCATCAAACAGTACAACAGAATATGGTTTTCTGCGGACTGCCTCGGTGAGCTGACCGCCCTCATCGTATCCGACATATCCTGGAGGCGCTCCGATTAAACGGGAGACGGAATATTTCTCCATATACTCACTCATATCAAGACGCACCATGTTAGACTCGTCATCAAACAGACTTGCCGCAAGTGCCTTTGCGAGCTCTGTCTTACCAACACCGGTAGGTCCTAAGAACAGGAACGAACCGATCGGCTTTGTCGGATCTTTGATGCCTGCTTTGGAACGGATAATCGCTTCTGTAACCTTTGTGACACCCTCGTCCTGTCCGATGACACGTTTGTGCAGTTCCTCATCGAGATGAAGTGTCTTGTTTCTCTCACTCTCCGTCAGTTTTGCAACCGGGATACCGGTCCAGCGGGAAATAATACGTGCGATCTCTTCCTCACTGACATTTTCATGTACCAGGGAAAGATCACGGTTCTTTACTTCCTCTTCTTCGGCTTCCAACTGTTTTTCTAACTGCGGCAGCTTGCCATACTGCAGTTCTGCTGCTTTTTCCAGATCATAGTTCTGCTGTGCGGTCTTGATCTCATTTTTGACTGTCTCGATCTCCTCACGCAGTTTCTGGACTTTTTCTACCGATTTCTTTTCATTTTCCCACTGTGCTTTTTTCGTATTAAACGTATCGCGCAGTTCTGCCAATTCTTTCTGCAGGTCAGCGAGACGCTCCTGACTTAACCTGTCTGTTTCTTTCTTTAATGCAGTCTCCTCAATCTCAAGCTGCATGACACGACGGTTTAATTCATCAAGTTCTGTCGGCATGGAATCAAGTTCTGTCTTGATCAGGGCACATGCCTCATCCACAAGATCGATCGCTTTATCCGGCAGGAAACGGTCAGAAATATAACGGTTTGAGAGCACTGCTGCCGATACTAACGCAGAGTCTGTGATCTTTACACCGTGGAACACTTCGTAGCGCTCCTTTAAACCACGCAGAATGGAAATCGTATCCTCAACCGTCGGCTCATCCACCATAACCGGCTGGAATCTTCGCTCTAACGCTGCATCTTTTTCGATATATTCACGGTATTCATCAAGTGTCGTTGCACCGATACAATGCAGTTCACCACGCGCAAGCATAGGTTTTAACAGCTGTCCGGCATCCATCGCACCATCCGTCTTTCCGGCTCCGACGATCGTGTGCAGCTCATCGATAAACAGGATGATCTGTCCGTCAGAATTTTTGATGTCATCCAAAACTGCTTTCAAACGTTCCTCAAATTCACCACGATACTTTGCACCTGCGACCAGAGCACCCATATCCAGTGCAAATAACTTTTTGTCTTTTAAGCCTTCCGGCACATCCCCTTTTACGATACGCTGTGCAAGTCCCTCTACGACTGCAGTCTTACCTACACCAGGCTCACCGATCAGTACCGGGTTATTTTTCGTCTTACGGGAAAGGATGCGGACTACATTACGGATTTCATCATCACGTCCGATGACCGGATCAAGTTTCTGCTCTTTTGCACGTGCTACCATATCGTAACCGTATTTTTCAAGGGTATCGTAGGTAGCTTCCGGATTGTCCGAAACAACACGCTGGTTGCCGCGCACGGTTGAGAGTGCCTGTAAAAACCGGTCTCTCGTGATCCCATACTCTTTGAAGATCTCCTTCATCGCCTTGTTCGGATATTTTAACAATGCAAGAAAAAGATGCTCCACGGAAACATATTCGTCTCCCATCTGCTTTGCCTCGTCCTCTGCATGGATCAGCACTTTATTTAAGTCCTGTCCGACATAGACCTGACCGCCGGATACCTTTACCCTTGCTGCGAGATGTTTTTTGGCGTTATCCAGGAAATGCTCTTTCTGGATATCCATTTTTTCTATCAATTTTAAAATCAGTCCGTCTTCCTGCTGCAGCAATGCAACAAGCAGATGTTCCTGCTCGATTTCCTGATTGCCATATTCATATGCAAGTTTTTCACAATCATTGATCGCTTCTACGGACTTCTGTGTAAATTTCTGAATGTTCATATATCTTCCTCCCTCTTATTCAATTGTGGTCCAAACTGGACATCTATATCAAATGATGGAGAACCATCATGAGTTTTCTTACTTATTTCTTTTATTTCTATTTTTTCTGTTTACAATTTGTGTTATACACCTGATTGTTAGCACTGTCAAGAGGTGAGTGCTAATTATTTTATAAAAAAAATATAAACTGTCCTGCGAATACGATATGCTCTGCATCCGCAGGACTTTTTCCCTCACAATCCCCTATTCTTCTATCCGGATCACATCTTTCAGCACATAATGAAACGAAGGTGCAGACGCAAACTCATTCTCCGTATATCCCTGATTCAGATCATAAGTATCGTCCGGGTCATCCGGATCTGCCCCGACATAATCTCCCCGGAACACATCCAGTTTCCCCTGCTCAAACTGCCGGATCACTTCCTGCATTTTTTCCGCTGTGCCATCAGCAGCCGTGATTTCATTTAATTCTAACATCTGCACCCAGTCTTCTTCAAAACCGGCACCAATATCATTTCCATTGACCGTTCCTTTGATACTTTTCTCAATCACACGGTCGTTTAAAACTGCATCCACAGCTCCCATCATATAGGGTTCCCAGTTGATCTTGCATCCGGTAAGATAAGTGGTCGGCGCCACATCTTCCATACTCTGGTTATAACTTACCAGATAAACCGGGATCCCCGCAGCAGTTTCCTCACACGCGGTAGCCGGGCCTGCGGTATCCGAATGCTGTGATATGATCACACAGCCCTCATCGATCAGGTCTTTGGCATACTTTTTTTCCGTCCGGTAATCATTCCATTTATTGGTATAACGCACTGTCATCACCGCTTCCGGTACAACCGATCTCACTCCGAGCAAAAATGCCGTATATCCGGAGATCACCTCCGCATAAGGATAGGCTGCAACATATCCGATCTTTGCCTGCTGCTCTGTGATCACGCCTTCTTTGATCAGTTCTTTCATTTTCATCCCGGCTGCCACTCCCGCCGTATACCTTCCCTGATAAATTTTCCCCATGAATGTATGATAATTTTTTAAGAGGGGCTCTTCATTTGCATTCGCACATGTTGCCATACAAAACTCAATCCCGGGATATTTTTCTGCAAACTCCTTCGTAACGGTTCCATAATTATAACTGGTCGTAAAAATCAGGTCACATCCGGCATACACAAGCTGCTGTAAGTACTCTGATTCCGTTCCCTCCGCAACATTATTGAGTGCAATGACTTTTACCTGATCCCCGTATTTTGTCTGGATTGCCTCCTGCGCATCAATAAAATTGCTGGTATATGCGGTACTCGCATCTCCAACATACACAAAACCAACAGTGATCTCTTTTTCTTCGTCTCTCAGAAAGTATACAGATGCCGACACAAAAGCAATCACAACCAGACAGGTGCACAATGTCACAAGATATACTTTTTTCACCCTACTCCTCCTCTTTTTCCCTGCTATGATCTGCATGTGCATGTTCTTTGTACAGACTGTATATGTCAATCTTTCCATTGTCAATCAGTCCTAACATAACATCGACAAGTCTTGGATCAAACTGCGTTCCCCTTCCATTTTTCAGTTCCTGTATCACATAGGTCATATCCAACTGTTTCCGGTAAACGCGATTCACCGTCATTGCATCAAATGTATCTGCAATTCCGATAATTCTGGCATTGATCGGGATTTCTTCTCCTTTTAACCCGTGCACATATCCTTTTCCATCATATCTTTCATGATGATATAAGGCACCCTCTTCCACATGGTCTACGATTGTGAAACTTTTTAAGATCTCCGCACCTTTTGTCACATGCGATTTCATAATTCCATATTCCTCGTCCGTTAATTTTCCCGGCTTATTTAAAATCCGATCGGGAATACCGATTTTTCCGATATCATGTAAAAGCGCTGCCCTTTTCAGATCCTCACAGCTTTTCTCATCAAACCCAAGTTCTTTTGCGATCAGTACGGAATATTCTGCCACACGCTCAGAATGCTGACTCGTCCTTACATCTTTAGCGTCTACCGTCTTAGCAATCGTAAGTACCGTCTCATTCCCCATTTCCAGCTGCTTTTTTACCAGTTCAATCTCCTTTTTCTGAAGATTGATCACTCTCTGCACCTGTGTATGAAAAATCATCCAGGTCAGATAAGCTACTGCTAACGTAAACACTGCCACTATATAAACCACAAACCACCAGTGATCGTAGATCTCTGCCTTTTTTTCAATGGTATACACACTTTCCACTACCGGATTCTGTCCCTTATGATCCAGCACCGCAATATGAAATTTATAGGTTCCTACCGGAAGATTTGTATAAATCACACTGGACATCTCACTTTGGGACATCACCTGCGGCTCACTGTCATACCCCTCTAAGTAAACACTTACATAAGGGATATTCACGGAATAATTGATAATTTCCGGAAATATCTCAAGCTTTTCTGCTCCCCTTTCCAGATAGATCACCTCTCCACGTCTGACAAAATGCGATACATCATCTATTTTTACGGATTTCATCTGCATACGGTAGGAACGGACAGAAACCTCATAATTTTTAAGATTCATACAAATCACTCCCGTATCTGTGGAAAAATAGAAATTCATATCTTCATCTACATAATTCCATGCATTTGGTGTCAGCGCCCGGTTAAGCCCGGCATCACTGTTTAACAATTTATACTCTAATTCTTTCCCAGACAAAAGATCCTCTTTATCCACAACATAGATCCCCGCTGACCCTGGTATAAACAAAGTATGGTCGATTCCCTCCACAATATCATAATTATTATAATAAGGAAATTTATCAAGACTCCTGATTTTTCCTTCCGTATCCATGTAACAGATTCCATTACTTGTTACAATAAATACACCTCCATCCTCATTTTTCACCATACGGAGGATCACCTCTGAGCTTAATCCATCCTCTTTGTTGTAAACATCATTCACTTTTCCATTTTTTATCACCGCGATTCCATTTCCATCCGTGCCGGCAAATATGGTTCCGTCTTCCTGTTCTAATACACAAAGAATCTTCGGTATCGTAAGTCCATCTGATTCACCGGTCACTTTTGTAATCTCCCCGTCCCGGATAAACGTAAGTCCCGCATCTCCTGCCGCAAGTATCGTTCCGTTTTTTAGTTCTTCGACGGTACGGTATTTATTACCATTTGCCCCACTGGCATTATCATAGACAAAAGTCTCTCCTTTTGCTGTAATCTCATAAATGCCCTTTCCCGTTGTGCAGATCCACAAGTTTCCACAGCTGTCTGTCCGAAGACATCGTATTCTTGTGCCAGCTAAGGTTTCCGTAATATCATCCGTATATTCTTCTCCGGTTTCTTCATCCATTACCTCTAATCCACTGTCCGTTCCTATATAAAACCTGTTCTGCCATTTCGTAACTGAATTAACAACCTGATTTTCCTGTATAGCTCCTGTCTGTAACAATGTAAATACTGACTTACATAAACGAAGAACGCCAAGCCTTGATGATGTAAACCAGAGATTTCCCTGATAATCCATCAGCATATGATCAATCGAACTGTTAAATGTATCTGTATTTATCATTTTAAAATCTGTCCGTTCCACAAAATATCCCACTCCGTTATCGGCACAGACAAACATGGCTCCGTTATCTAAAAAATACAGCGACTTTATATTGGATAATTCTTCACAGCCTTTCGTTTCCCTGTATTTCCACTCTCCCGTATCACAGCCATAGCAAAGTATCTCATTCTGTGAAGTTCCGGCATACAAAAGTCCGTTTTCATCAAACTTACAGCAGGAAAAATCAGCTCCCTCGGATGGCTCCACAATATCCATGATCTTTCCCTGCCTGATAAAATACAGTTTTCCATCATCGGTTACCGCTGCAACTGTTCCATTTTCATCTGCATCCATACTTTTTACATACACAATATCTTCCATCGTCTTTTTCACATTTAACCCACCTGCTAATGTGACAATGGAAAGTGCCCCGGCTGTTCCAACATAATAATTTCCATCTGCGCACTGTGTAATACAGCGCACCGAATCCGATGCAAGTCCCTGTTTTTCAGTAATAACATTTGCAACCGTATCATTGATAAAGATGGAAAGTCCGCTGTCATTCGTTCCAACCCACAGTCTGCCTTCCTCATCCGTATACAGGCAGTTCACGGTTTTTATCGATTCATATTCATTGATCCATTGAAATTTTGTGCCATTATACCGGTACAGCCCGCCATATGTTCCAATCCATAAAACGCCATCCTTCGTCTGCACAATATCATTGGCACATCCACCCGGTATTCCATTTTCCCTGCCATAAACAGTCTGAAGATAACTACTGTAATCTTCCTGTTCTGTAACTGTTTTTGCCGTTACTGTCTCTCCCCGGATCATGCCAAGCACCAATATACAAAGAAACATCATGAGCAAAGTATGCTGTCTTTTAGATACAATTTTCTTCTGAACCAATTTTATAAGAGAAAATACTAAGACGATCGTTATAACCTTATCAAGAAAATCAAGATAAAACTGTCCCATACAGTGACTGAAAAAGCTGTTGAATCCAACTTTTTCCATAGACTCAATAACACCGTCTCCCCAGATATTCTGCGTAGAACCATCACAATACAGATAATTAAGCGGGACAGAAAGTGTCACCGATAAAACCGCTATTAAAAAACTTGTTGAAAGTACTCCATAAAGATTTTTTAAAAATCCTTTTTTCACACATATGCCGGTCGTTATGCCGACCATAGCACTGACCACTGCGTAAAACATATTTGTCCAGGAATATAAAATCCCATAGGTAAGATTTACCGTCATCCCGACCATAGCTCCACAGAAAGGTCCCAGCACATACGCTGCCGTTACTGTTCCAAAAGAATCAAGCCACAACGGCATCTGCAGTCTGTCAGACAAAATCCTGCCGGCAAAATTTACCACTATACATCCAAGTACAAACGTGCTGATCACATACCATTTTTTATTTTTCATAACCTTTTCCTCATATGTACATCAATAACACAGGTGCTATTGCTTTATCCCAGGGTAACTCTACTAATATTTTAACAAAAACCTGTAAAAAGACAACTGTTTCCGTTGATTTCATACATTAATTTTTTAATGTGCGAAAGTACCGGGCTACAGGATTTCTATTTCATTTAAAATTACAATATGTTAGAATAAAGCAATCACTGTAACTTATCGAATGAAAATGGTAAAAAAATACCGTACAGGTATGGAGAATAATGTGCAATGGAGGAATATCATGGAACATCAGACAAATTCATGCTTTACAGATTATTCCTGTAAAGATTTTATCACCGTTTTATCCGGCAAGTCTCCGGTTCCGGGAGGCGGAGGTGCCGCTGCCCTCGCCGGCGCAATCGGTATCGCTCTTGGAAATATGGTCGGGAGTCTTACCGTTGGAAAAAAGACCTATGCCGCTGTGGAAGAGGATATCATTCAATGTAAGAAAAAAGCAGACGACATCACAGCACGGCTTTTAGATCTCGTGGAAAAAGACGCCGAAGCTTTTGAACCGTTAAGTGCCGCCTACGGCATGCCAAAAAGCACACCGGAAGAAATTGAAAAAAAGGCAGAAGTAATGGAAGCCGCCTTAGTGGGAGCCTGCGAAGTTCCACTTGAGATCATGCGGACCTGCGCAGAGGCGATCGATCTGATTGAAACCTTTGCCGAAAAGGGCAGTAAAATTGCCATCAGCGATGCCGGTGTCGGCGCCACGCTGCTAAAATCTGCTCTTCAGGGGGCATCCTTAAATATCTACATCAACACAAAATCCATGGCTGACAAAGAAGTTGCCGCTTCCTATAATAAGGAAGCTGATGAACTGCGTGAAAAATACGAACAGAAGGCTGACGAGATTTTCAATCGGGTCTGCTCAAAAATCAGATAAACATGGATTGTACATTTTCTCAAACAATCTATGTGCAAAAATAAAAACAGAGATACAAACTTGTAAAAATGGAGGTACCAATGGCTAAATTATTATTAGGAAAAGAAGTTACCGCTTCCTTAAATGAAGAAATCCGAAAAAAAACAGAACTGCTCACTGCACATCACATCACACCAAAACTCGGCATCATCCGCATTGGAGAAAGAGAAGATGACATTTCTTACGAGCGCGGGGCCACCAAACGATGCGAAACACTCGGTGTTGCCTACGAAAAGTTTCTGCTTCCGGAAAATGCCTCAGAGGAAATGGTTTTAAATACGATCGCACAGGTAAACGAAGCAGATGACATTCACGGCGTATTACTCTTCCGCCCTCTGCCTCGTCACTTAAATGAAAATAAGATCATCAATGCACTCGCGGCAGAAAAGGACATCGACGGCATTACTGACCGTTCCATGGCTTCTGTTTTTCTCGGAAAACAGGGTGGTTTCGCACCATGCACACCGAGTGCCTGCATGAAGATTTTAGATCATTATAGCATCGACTGCACCGGTAAAAAAGCGGTTGTAATCGGCAGAAGCCCTGTCGTTGGAAAACCAGCCGCCATGATGCTGCTTCAGAAAAATGCAACCGTAACTATCTGTCACACGAAAACTACAGATATGCCATCCGTTGTAAAAGAAGCAGACATCGTGATCGTTGCTGCCGGGAGAGCCGGTGTCATCGACGCAAAATATCTGCGTGCCGGTCAGACTGTCATTGACGTAGGGATCAACGTAAACGAGGAGGGCAAACTCTGCGGCGATGTAAACTTCGCCGACGCAGAACCTGTTGTGGATGCGATCACTCCTGTTCCGGGCGGTGTCGGAAGTGTCACAACCTCCGTACTGGTTGAGCACGTTGTGGATGCCGCTCTCCTAAAGGCTGGATTAGACATCTTATAATTGTGCTGCACCAGTACATCATTTTTCTAAATAGCAACAGGTCACTGCACTAGAAAAAAGTCTCAACGCAGGCATAGCTTTCTACGTTGAGACTTTAAATCTATTCTCCAATCACAACTTTACAGTCCTTTTTATAGCCTAATGTCGCTCGAAAAAAGTCTGAATATATTACTGCTCTTGCTTGCTAAAAGTGGAATAACTGTTGTCTCAACATTATAAACCGGCAACTTTCGTGTTTTCACATGCTTCCTCTTTTTTAATACATAATTTCCATTCCTTTATCTGTCCATTTTACTTTTCCTAACATTGCGTGTCTGTTAGGATCATACAGCGGATTATCGCACAATAGTTTATCTGTTGTACGTGCATGAAAAACAATGATATCCTCGTTCTTTTCATTTTTTGTAAATGAATTATGCCCCGGTCCGTACAGTTTTCTTTCTGGATTGCTTTTTAATAAAGGTGTTCTTTTTTTCTCCCAGTTATGTGGATCCAATAGATTATCTTTTATATTTGCTTCCAGAAGTCCTACACAATATGCAGGACTGGTATCACTTGCACTATATGTAAGATATATTTTATCTTCATGTGTCACAACTGCCGGTCCTTCGTTTACCCAGAATCCATGACGTTCCCACTCGTAATCCGGTGTGCTTAATAACACCTGTGCGGTTGAAAGTGTATTTGCACTTTCCATTTTTGCTATATAGAGATTTGATATTTGTTCGCCTGCCCCTACTTTTTCAGCCCACACATAATACCACTCTTTATTCACACAAAATACTGTCGCATCAAGAGAAAAAGCTTCAAATGAAAACTTGTCATCAGATGCTCTTTTCATTTTTCCAAGCTCAACCCACTCATCGTTCATTGGATCACTTCCCGTGCATTTTAACACATATGGTCTGAGTTTCCATATGTCATCAACATCACTTGCTGCAAAATAAAGATACCATCCTCCAAACAAATAATGCAATTCCGGTGCCCAGACATGAAAGCTCATTTCTCCTTTTTCATGCTTTTTCCAAATGGTTTTTTCTTCCGCTTCTTTCAATCCGTCAAGCGTATCCGCTTCCCTTAATACAATCCGATCATATTCCGGAACGGAAGCAGTAAAATAATATTTTCCTCCATGCTCATTTGTCACATATGGATCTGCTCGCTGTGCGATCCATGGCTCTACATATTCTCTCATTTATTTCATGCCCTCTCTTTTAAGTTTCCATTCCTGACAAAAATATCCTGTACCTACAATCTTTCATACATATCCGCCACGACTGCTGAAATCATTGCCTTATTTGAGGACATATTAACCGGACAAAGATTCAGTAATTTTCTTTTCCCACAAATCGGAACCAGGCACTGACTATATCCAGTAAATCCATAATGATTGTCTACAGACAGTAATTCATCCATTTCTTCCCAAAATCCTTCTCCACCACAGGAATTTGCAACAATATGCGAAAATCCTCTGCCCGAAATAAGAATCGTTCCTTCTTTTCCACCATATGGAACCCATGTAACATACGGTGTTCCGGAAATATAACTTCCGTTTGCAGCTATAACTGGATTACCTATAAAATCTGATTCCCCCCAGTCGTCTAAAAAATCTGAAATTCTAAAATAAACCGGCACTCTGTCCTGATTCACCATTTCGTAAACCATAATATATTTATTTCCTGCTATCTTTGCGATTACCGGCATACCAGGTCTTAACAAGCCATCTGAAAAAGCAATGTCTACTACTGCCTCACTCCATGTCTGACCGCCATCTGTAGATTTTTTGTGAAATAAAGCCTGATTATAGTTCTCGGAATCCAAATATTGCTCGTCTGAATAAAAACAATACAGCACACCCTTCTCATCAGTAATTAAGAATGGTTCCCACACCGGCCGCTTTTCATCCGTCTTCATATCCACATCTGCCCTGCCGCCAGTTACGATCTCACTTAAATATTCCCATGATTGCCCACAATCATTGCTTTTATATAACCTCAATGACGTAGAAGAAAAGTCATCCGGTATGATATTTCCTGCACATAAGATTGTTCCTTCTGTAAGTTTCCCACTATCACACGGCATTTCATACAAATGTGGCTGATATCTACAACCATATTGATTTTCTTTATCTTCAACCTGTCCTACCTGTTTCCAGTTTCCCGCATTATCATTGCTCTCGTAAATAGGAAATACTGGTGTTTTATATGTATAACATTCAAATGTTGCCAATATTTTCCCATTGTGTTCTCCATTGTGTTCAAGAACAATTGCTCTCGGATACATTGCTCCTGGTTCACGCTCTTCATGATCCGGGCAATATACAACGCTCGTATTTCTTTTTTTTAACTGAATTGCACTAAATGAATCTTCCTTTAATAAAAATCCTCCGAACGGAGCATATAAACTGTCATGATAACTTATATTTTTCATATATTTATTCCTTTAATCCTGCACTTACTTGACCTTCAACAAAATACTTCTGACCGAAAATATATATAATAAGCATCGGTATTAATGATATTGCACCACCTGCAAATGCTGGTCCATATTCTATTGTATGTGAACCGACAAACATCGCCAATCCGTTTGCAATTGTTCTCATATTTGCAGAGCTTGTAATAATTAATGGCCATAACAAATCGTTCCAGTTTCCGTTTATGTTTAAAATAATAAATGTAACTAAAGCCGGTTTGATCTGTGGTGTCATAATTCTTAAAAAGATGCCAAATTCTCCAAGTCCATCAATTCTTGCTGCTTCTTCCAGTTCTTTTGGAAGCTGCTGATACGATGATCTCATAAGAAATATCCAATATGCCGATGCAATTCTTGGAATAATTAATCCAGCATAGTTATCATACATTCCAAGGGAATGTACTTCCAGAAATAATGGGATCATAATAACCTGAAATGGAATCATCATAGTTGCCAGAAATAAAAGAAAAATCACATTTTTCCCTTTAAAATCATACCTTGCAAATGCATATCCTGCCAGGCAGTTTACTATAAGAGAAGGAATTGTTGTCCCAATTGCGTAAATAGCAGAATTCTTTATATATTTCCACATATCAATACGCATAAATAATTTATTAAAATTTTCAATTGTAAAGCTATGTACAAAAAATGTCGGTGGATAACTAATAATTTCTGAATCCTGTTTAAACGCACCGAGAATCATCCATATAATCGGTACCAACATGCAAAACGCCAGAAATACAAGTATACATGTGATAATAATTTTGCCAATGGCTTTATCTATACTCAATTTTTTTAACTTCATTACTGTGCCCTCCCTATGATCAATTCTCTGTTTTTACCATAATTATGTATTGAATAATTGTGATAACCATGATAATAAGGAAAAGGAACTCTGACATTGCTGTAGCATATCCCATTCTGTTACCCATATCAAATGCCCGTTCATATACATAGGTCACCAATGTTTCTGTTGTATGATTTGGTCCACCGTCAGTCAACATGAAAATAAGATCAAATACCTGTAATGATCCTATAACTCTTGTCATAAGAAGAAACCAGAATGATGGCATTATGTTAGGAAGTGTAATGGAAAAGAATTGTCTGATCTTTCCTGCTCCATCTAACTCAGACGCTTCGTAGTAGGAAACCGGGACATTCTGCATTGCTGATATAAGAATTACAGTTGATATGCCAAAGCTTCTCCAGACAGATACGAGCACAACAACAATCAGTGTTAAACCTGGCGTGTTCAACAGATTTACTTTTCCAAAACCTAAAAGTTTTAACCAGTACGATACAATACCTATATTGGAATGTAATATAATCTGGAACATAATACCTATCGCTGTAGATGAACAAACAACAGGAATAAAATAAATGCTTCTGAAAACTTTATTCCAAAAAGTATTTTCCTTTAATATTGCCGACATGATCAATCCAATAATCATCTGAGCCGGTACTTCTGTTGCTGTAAAAAGAAGTGTAACTTTTAAACTATTAAAAAATCTTGCATCTGAAAGAATCGCCTTAAAATTATCCAATCCTACAAATTTAGCTGTATCAAATGAAACTTTCATATCCAATGTACTGATATAAAATGAAGAAATCAGTGGATATATGTTAAACATAATAAGCAAAATAAATGCCGGCAAAATAAACACATAAGGTGCCATTTTTGTTTTATTAGGTAACCGGAATGAATTTTTACTTATTTCTTTTTGCGAATATGTTTTCATTTTTTATCTCCTAAAATCATCATCCTGATAAAAGAATCGCGGAAGACCCCTAATGCTTCTTCCGCGCCTTTTTAAAACAACCGCTTATTTCACAAGAGCATCATCGCCTGCATAATTTTTAACGATTTCTTCACATGTTTCCTGTGCAGTAGCCATTGCTTCGTCAATTGGTGTATCAAAAACAACTGATTCTGTCATTGTTGAAACTACACCGATTGTTTCAGCCCATCCCGGAAACTCAGGATCTGTCACGATCCAGATTGACTCATTCGAATTATCATCTAATGACAATGCTGCCAGTTTTTCATCATTCTTATAAGCATCAGTATCAGCAAGTGGAAGATAAGCTGTAGGGAATCCTAACTCTGTTGACCATACACCTGCACCTGTTTCCTCAATTGGTGTTCCTTCATTTCCTGTGTACCACCATTCAATAAATTTCTCTGCTGCAACTTTTTCTTCTTCTGATGCACTGCTTGTAATAAAGAATCCTGCAACATCTCCTACAGGTTCTTTTCCAAAAATCTTTGTCATACCAAAGTTAATACCGGCATCCTTTGCACCTGCAGCATGCCAAGGACCATTTACCATAAGTCCAATCTGACCTGCATTGAACATTGATTCAATTCCATTATCAGCAGGGTTATCTCCTGAATCAAATTCTCCCTTCATCCATTCGAGATACTGTTTTACACCATCGTTATCTTTAATATTGACTGACCATTTTCCATCATCAGCTTTGGTTACTAATCTTCCTGAAAGCATCTGCATCATACACATTTCATGATTACCAAAACTCATAATAAGACCGGAACCATATACATTTTTACTCTCGTCTGTAATCTTACTTGCCATTTCTGTCCACTCTTCGTAATTCTGTGGAGGAGTTTCCGGATCCAGACCGGCTGCTTCAAATAAATCCTTATTCCAGTATAAATAATACATTGAATTCTGGAATGGAATACTGTATAAATCATCGTCGATCTTCATTGCACTCATTGCATTTTCATTGAAATCAGCTTCTTTGAGGCTTGTATTTTCCCAGATATCATTCATATCTAATAAATATTCCTGGTATCCAAATCTATCCGCTGCACCAAGTAAAACGAGTGGTGCTGCTTCACCTGTTGGTAAAGACGTTGATAATTTTTCTGCAAAAGAAGAAGAAATATCCATATTGACTGTAATTCCGTATGGATTTGTCTTATTAAACTCATCCACTTTTGCGATCAGTGTCTCGCCATCAGATCCTGTCCATGAATTCCAGAAATCAATTGTGATCGGTTTTGCTCCGCTCTCTGTATTTCCGGTATTATTTTCCGGAGTCACGTTATTTGATGCTACATCCCCTTTTGATGATCCGCATCCGGCAAGTGAACCAACTGCCATTATTGTTGCTAATAAAACCGCCCATCTTCTCTTCATTTTAATTCCTCCTCATAAATGAATATTTATTTGCGGATACGTATCCGCTACAATTGGATTATAAATCCATTTATTAAAGATAGTCAATAGAAAAGTGTGCAAATCATTTTTTTTGTATAATTTGCACACTTCTCAATTTCTTATTTTGTTTATATTTTAATTTATAAAGTATCGCCCTCTACAATATGTACGTCTATGCATGTCCTCGATTCAACTTTTTCTCCATTGCACATTTTTACCATAATATCACCTGCTTGTCTGCCTATTTCTTCTACGTTATTATTCACTGAGGTAAGATTAACATTGAATGTTTCCAGTAATTCTGAATGGTCAAACGTCATAATGCCATAATCCTGTCTTGCTTTTTTTCCGATATTCATCAAATCATTGATTACTTTAAATGCAAATACTTCTCCCGAACATAAAATCGCCGGTTTTTCTATTTCTTTATTTTCAAATACAGTTTTAACTTGTTGAACATAATCAGTGCCATGAATAATGATTGGCTGTATATTATGATTTCCAGTCACTTCGAGAATACCCTCTAACCTTTTATGATGACCAAAATTATACTGCCCATCTTTGTCATATAAAGTTGGTACAACAAATACTATGTCTTTATAGCCTTTATTAATGATATATTCAGCAGCAACTTTTCCTGCCTGTCTCTCATCATTTCCTACACACGGAATCGGACAATTTTCCACTTCATCAAGACCTAACAGGCAACCGTTCGTATGTAATTTTTCTATCATGTCAAGTAGACTTTTCCCCTTATTTATTGGATTAAATATTATTCCATCCACGTGGTTGCCCTGAAGCATACTGACAATATTTTTCTCAAGATTTTTGTTATCTTCATGCAGCTGGATGTTCAAAATATATCCTTGTTTTGAAACCTGTTCTGCCAATGCATTACATAATCTCGGATAATATTGATTATCAAAAAATGGCACGATCATTCCAATTGTCATGCTTCTGCCTGATACTAAAGTTCTCGCAACTAAATCCGGCTGATAATTTAATTCCAGTGCTTTATCCAGAATTTTCTTTTTTGTTTCTGCGTTAATCCTTCCATTATTATGCAATGCTCGTTGCACGGTCGATAGCGAAACTCCACATTCCCTTGCCAAATCCTTTGTTGTAATCAAAATGATCTTCCCCCCAATTCATTTTGTTCAGAACGCTTAAATATACTGACCTTTTCTGATTATAACACAAACTTTTTTATTATCTCTATATTTTTAAGTAAAAGTTTCCTATTACATTGAAAAATAGGCTTCGCCTATTCAACTCCCCTGCCCCTCAATCTGTTATTGCCTTATTACGGAGGGGGCTTCTCTGACGATGGGTTTTGGCGTGTCGTTAAGCATTTCAACTATACACTTCTTCGCAAGTCTTTCCAGACCGCTCTTCTGAACGAAATGGAAAAACATATCGGTCCTTCCTTTAAAAAGACAAAAGCTCTCATTTACAAAAAAGACTCTAATGGCTTCTATGTTTATGCCAAACCTAACCTTTCCAATACCCAGACTGTTAAGAACATGTCGGATTCAGACCTTTTGGATATGCACTATTTTCTAACTGAAGATGATGACTGGAATGGTGATGAACCGGAAGAAGGTTTCTATATAGACCTCTTTCAGTAATCGCCTTGTTCTTGTGCCCGCCTTTATGCGGGCATTTTTATTATAGATTCCTCCGGAAGGAGGAATTTCCTATTATCAAAAAAATCCGCAGGTGCGCTCTCACATCCTGCGGATTTTTCATATCAAAATAATTATTTTACAGTAGAAACAATCAGGCTCATTTTTCCCTTCATCTCAACTTTACCATATCCGTTTGGAAGAATAAAGTGATCGCCCTTCTTCACCGGACTGCTTCCTACGATACCATCTCCCTCTAAAACGGATACCAGAAGGAACGGATACTTCTGCTCAAATTCCATCTTTCCATTTACGTCTGCCTTAAAGATCGTATAATATTTGCAGGAATACAGTTCATTCAACTGATTTTCCGGCAGATTCAATGCGGATTTTACACTGTCATCCACGGATTTTGCCGGAACTGTGATAACATCAATACTCTTTTCTACATGCAGTTCCCTCGGCTTTCCGTTAGAGAGACGGTCATAATCGTACACACGGTATGTGATATCACTGTTCTGCTGTGTCTCTAAGATCAAAAGACCACCCTTAATTGCGTGAACAGTGCCCGGATCGATCTGGATAAAATCACCTTTTTTCACCGGAATCTCACGGATAAATTCTTTCCATCTTCCCTGATGGATCATATCGGAAAGTTCTTCTTTCGTCTTTGCATTATGTCCGATGACAAGTGTTGCTCCCTCCGGTGCATCCATGATATACCAGCACTCCGTCTTTCCAAAAGAACCATTTTCATGCACTTTTGCATAATCATCATTTGGATGTACCTGGATACTTAAATCGTCTCTTGCATCAATGATCTTCGTGAGAAGCGGGAAACGGTCACAGTCGTAATTGCCGAACACTTCCGGATGTTCTTTCCATACAGCAGATAACTTCATGCCGGAAAATGCGCCGCTTCGAACGGTTCCGTCTCCGTTTGGATGTGCGGAGATGCCCCAGCACTCGCCGATGTCATCACCCTCTACCGGATAGCCGAACTCCTCTCTTAACTTTGTACCGCCCCAGATATTGTGCGTACATACCGGGTCTAAAAATAAAATATCTTTATTTGCCTGATTCATACTAAGTATTCCTCCATTCATTTCTATTACTTTCTGATACCAGAATGCCGAATCCTTTACAATGCGCTGCTGCGTTGTAAAGTCTACATAAATGATGCCAAAACGCTGTTTGTATCCATCGGACCACTCAAAATTATCAAGAAATGTCCACAGGAAATATCCCCTTACATCTGCACCTTCATCGCTTGCACGCTGCATGGCTCCGATATAGGAATCCAGAAACGTGATACGGTTTGGATCATGCACCCTGCCATCTGCGCTGATATTATCATGACAGGACATGCCGTTTTCCGTGATGTAAAGCGGCAATGGATAACGCTCTGTCAGAAATTTTATACCATAATAAAAAGCTTCCGGCGTTACCGGCCAGTCTGCTCCTGTCTTAGGAAATCCCGGTTCACGGTCCACAAATTCCGGTTCACCGTTCTCTCCTGCACGGACATAGTAACCATTGTATATATTCTGTCCCATAAAATCAAGCGGCTGATGGATCAGCTTCATATCTTCTTCCGTGATCTCTGGCAGATACTGCGCAAATTTCTCCAATCCTTCTTTCGGATAATGCCCTAAAAATACAGGATCCGAAAACCATGCTACATTCCAGGTCCAGTTATCCATCGGATTATAGAAACCAAAATATACTTTTTTCGCAGCTTCAATGTCCTCCGGTTTATCCGTATAAGGATAAGCGACACCTCCGGTCGGTGCGTAGCCGACTTTGATATCCCGGACTGCATATTTACGCAAATTGATAACAGCCTGGCCATGTGCCTTCATCAGATTGTGTGCGATCTGGAAAGTATCTTTGATTGACATTTTTACTCCCGGTGCATGTACACCGCTTAAATGTCCAAGTCCAACCACACACTGCGGCTCATTGATCGTAATGAAATACTCACAGATATCGGAAAAGTTCTCTGCAACGACTTTGGCATATTCCCCGAACCAGTCTATCACCTCTGGATTTAACCAGCCTCCTTTTTCATAAAGAGCCTGCGGAAACTCCCAGTGAAACATGGTAATATATGGCATGATCCCATTTTCTTTCATACATGTGATCATATCACGGTACATCCGGATCGCTTTTTCATTGACACGTCCGGTTCCTTGCGGCAGAATACGTGCCCAGTTTAATGAAAAACGATATGCCTTGATACCAAGATTTTTCATCAGCGCGTAATCTTCCTTATAATGATGCATATGATCGCAGGTCGTATACGCATTCTGATTTTCATATATCCTGCCTGCCTCCGTAAATGCATCCCAGACGTTTTTTCCTCTTCCATCGTTTGCGTCAGTTCCCTCTACCTGATAAGAACTGCTCGCAACACCCCAAACAAAATCATCCCGAAACATATTTTCTTTTCCTTTCCCAGTGAGCTATTTTTCAGAGGAACCAATGACAGAAACCAGATAAAACGGCACCGCATCATCCTCATGTGTCTCTACCAGACGGACTTCCACCTTATGTACTTTATTTTCTACATGTTCTAAGATAGTGTCAAGCTCTAATTTATCGCCCCATGTCTCATCAAAGTTTGCATCCAGACGAACTGCATGATCCGTGTCCCCATCTACGATGATCTCTGCGACCGGTGCCGGAAGTTTTACGGATTTCCGGTACTGCACCGAAACATTACAGCCTTCAATATCAAATGTGATCGAATCACCTTTCTTTGAAGCAGTCCATCCATGTTTGAAACAGTCCGTGATATCTCTCTGCGCAGATGTATCTGCCACAAATCCACTGCAGACTGCCTTTTCATCGTTGTTCTGATGACGGATGGATTTTTCATAAGTATTTTTTGTAAGAGGTGCCGGATAATCCGGTTCACTCAGTTCCTTTACATCTTCTGTTCTTACTTTGTCCAGAAAATAGGTAATAACTGATGCCACAAGTGCATGTCCGGCATCATTCGGATGCAGGTCATCCGGTGTGATATCACGGTTTTCAATATGTCCGCTAACAACCTCCGGATAGATCGTGCTCTGCATGCTGACAGCCGGAAGATCATAATGTCTTGCAATACGTCCGTGCATCAGCTGGGCATTTCCACCATTATTGTAAAATACATTATGCACCAAAAGAACTGCCGGTTTTGTTTTACTGGTATATACCTTGCGCACCAGTCCCTCATATGTTTCCATAAAATGCTCCGTGCTCTCATCATTGACAGAAAACTCAATGATCACAAAATCCGGCTCCCTCGAGAGCAGGTCATCTTCTGCACGTGCCACACCAAATTGTGATGTCGTTCCACCGATTCCTGCATTAATATAAGTAAAATCTGTCTGTGGGAATGTCTTTTTCCACCACTCATAAACATGATATGCATAACAGAGTTCCGGTTTGGTGGAAAGACTTCCCTGGGTGATTGAACCTCCTAAGAATGCAATGTTTAATGGTTCGCCGGCTTTTGCGCGGTCCATAACTTTTTTTAAGCGGTATAAGTTGCCGTGGTTGGCAATGCCGTTTTCGTATTTGATCTGATATTCCATGTTGATGTTCTCCTTTTTGGATATTTTGGGGGCAAAACTTGTTTTAGATTCATGAACGTTTCGAGCTGGGGAGCAATTTGTTAATCACCAAATTTGAATACACTCTATTTGGTTTCAGCATCATATTTTGCAAATGACATGTTTTATTAATCTTCCCAGATTTCATCTCCGAGTGATGTAATATATGCTACAAGTTCGTCCGACATCTGCTCTGCCTCCGGGATACGGATATGTCCAGGTGTGCCGGAGCCATTTTTCGTGTAGAGGAAGTGATGAACTCTGCTGCTTCCAATACGGGTGCAGACTTCATCGATGGAGCGGTCCCAGTTTTTATCATGACACAGGATCGTGGTAGCTAAAATGATCTGTGCTTTTGGATATAGTTCCATCAGTTTTCCGATAAATGCCTGGTAATGTTTTCTCCAGTTTTCGGATTTTTCACTGTCGTAATCTTCTGCCATATAGTCTACCGGATGATTATCGTTTTGTCCGATCGCGACAACGACTACATTCGGGATATATTGGGAAAAATCCCACTGTTTTGTCGGTCCGAGATCCGGGTGGTATTCGATCTTATCATAGCAGGATTCAACACCTTTATAATGAGGTGCGGCAAACCAGCCGGTATCATCTAAAAGTGATATTCCACCCTGTGACGTATCATGGATCTGTGCATTTAATTTGCGCGCCGTCATCCATGCATAGGAATACCAACTGTTTGAGTATTGCCCATCATGCTCCGGGTCCGGTTTTCCGGCATATTCCACAGCCTCTGAAACCTCTCCGCAGGAAACACTGTCACCGAAAATTTCCATTTTACGTTTTGGTTTTTCCGGCAGTGCCAGCACTTTAGCTCCATCATCGATCTCAAATCCGTAAAATGTAAATGTATGACAGGAATCCATCCTCTTAAATAAAAGCAGTTCATGTGTTCCTTCCGGCAGGTTCTCCGCTAAAGTATAAGTCTTTTTCTCCTCATCGGACGATAAGGTAAAACGCTTCTGTTCCCCGTCTATAAAATATCCCAGCTCATTCGTCCAGCAGGAACGGTGGTTTACGATCACTGCCTTTAAGGATGTTCCGGTAAATTTCATTCCGATTGAACTGCACGCATAGACAAGAACCGGTGCAAGTCTGTCATCAAAATCAATTCTTCCACTGTAAGATAACATTTCATTGTCTGGTTTAATTATCATGTTCTGAGTTCCCCTCCAAAAATTAAATATGTAAGCAGACTGCCCGCTCCGCGGACATTCCATTATGATAAAATGCACGTTCTGCGGACACTCCATCACACGTTTCATGAATTACGCAACAAGGCTGCCGCAATTTTCATTGCACCTGGCAGCCTGTGTTACAATAAATTTTATAATATTAAGGATGAGCAGCAGCTCTTTTAGCGTCTTCCGATCTCGGTATCTTCCGGAGTTACAACGCTGTTTTCCTTGATGTAATCAATGATATCATCAAGTTCTGTAAATGCAAGACCAACATAGCTGTCTGCAGCACCGTAGTAAATTGCAATTTTTCCGGATTCGGAATCATGAATTGTTGCACATGGGAAGCATACGTTCGGAACAAATCCGCGCTCCTCATACCATTCTTCCGGTGTGAGTAAGAATGTCTCACAACGATATTTTACGATAGATGGATTGTCAATGTCTAAGATTGCTCCACCGATAGAGTATACATAGCCATTGCAGGTTCCGCTTACTCCGTGGTAGAATAACAGCCATCCTTCGGATGTCTCGATCGGAGCAGCACCGCCGCCGATCTTTAAGGACTCCCACCACTCAGAGCCTTTGCCCATTACATGTCTGTGTTTGCCCCAATAGGTAAGATCCGGGCTCTCACTTACGAAAATATCACCAAACGGTGTATGTCCACTGTCAGATGGACGGGATAATAACATGAAGTTTCCGTTGATCTTTCTTGGGAATAATACTGCATTTCTGTTAAACGGAAGGAACGGATTCTCAATTCTTGTGAATGTCTTGAAATCTGTTGTCTTTGCCATACCGATCGCTGCACCGTAAAAATCCTGACACCAGATAATGTAGTAGGTATCTTCTACTTTTACAAGACGTGGATCATATGCGTAGCGCGGCATAAATGGTTTGCCTTCCTCGTCTACGAAATCGATCTTGTTTTCTTCGAAATTCCAGTGGATCGCATCTTTACTTCTTCCAAGATAAATATAAGGGATGCCATTGGTCTGCTCTCCACGGAACACCCCGATAAATCCATCTTCATATGGCATAACAGCACTGTTGAAAATTCTTGCAACACCTTTTACCGGGTTACGTCCGATGATCGGGTTCTCATTGTATCTCCATACCGGTACTCCTGTTAAGTTTTCCGGTCTTTCCTGCCATGGTACATTTGGTACCGGCTGGCTGATCATTTTATATTTGCTCATTTTCTTCCTCCATTTCTGCGTCTTACATCCACGCACCTGCAGATTCTATCTGCAATTTATTTTCGTCGTTCTTTTTTATTTCTTATTTTTCTTCCCTTGCAAGGAACTCTAAATTCTTCTCGATCAGTCCGCATCTCTGTGCCACACACTCAACACTTCTGCCCGGATCCTGTGGTGTGTTAAATACATAATCAACCAGTTTATCCACGGTAGTTGTTGCTACATGCATTCTTGTATCAGAAGATGCATAGTAGATAAATACTTCGTTGTTCTCATTTACGATCGCGCCGTTGGTAAATACAACATTGCTTACATCACCGACACGCTCATCACCTCTCGGTCCGATCAAAAGTCCGGACGGCTCTGCGATCACTTTTGACGGATCATTTAAGTCTGTTGCAAACGCATAGATGACATAACGGAGTCCTGCTGCGGTATTGCGGACACCATGTGCAATGTGAATCCAGCCTTTGTCTGTCTTGATCGGAGTTGCACCTGCACCGTTCTTTGCCTCAGTGATCGTGTGGTATTTACGGAGACTTGTCATTTTCTCTTCATCGATCACGGCGTGTGTAATGTCATCACAAAGTCCGAATCCGATTCCCCCGCCTGATCCTGTCTCGATAAAGTCATCCATCGGTCTTGTGTAGAATGCATATTTGCCATCTACAAATTCCGGATGAAGTACCACGTTTCTCTGCTGCGGAGAATTTAAAGTAACAAGGTTTGGCAGTCTCTCCCAGTTCTTTAAGTCTTTGGTACGGACGATTCCGGCTGCTGCTACTGCTGCGGAAAGATCGTTTACGGTTGTGTCTTTTGATTCAGAACAGAACACACCATAGATGTAACCATCCTCATGTTTAGTCAGACGCATATCATAGACATTGGTCTCTTCTGGACAGGTATCCGGTAAAAGGATCGGATAATCCCAGAAACGGAAACCATCGATTCCGTTATCACTTTCCGCTACGCCAAAGAAAGATTTTCTGTCGTTTCCTTCGATTCTTGCAACCAGATAATATTTTCCGTTCAGCTCAATCGCACCGGAATTCATCACTGCATTGATGCCAAGGCGCTCCATAAAATATGGATTTGTCTCCGGATTTAAGTCATATCTCCATGTAAGCGGGATGTGCTCTCTTGTCAGTACCGGATATTCGTAACGGTCATATACACCATTGTAAAAGTCTGATTTTACATTTTTACGGGAAAGCAGTTTTTCCTGCTTTTCTTTTTCTACATAATATCTCTCATGTAACATTCGTCGAATCTCCATTCTTTTTCTAAAAATAAATGAATCTGTTTTATGCTCCGATTCTGCGGATGACTTCTATACACATCCTTCCATTATGATACGGACATTTCCACGGCTCTACGATCGGTCTGTCTAATATCGGACTTCCATCCTCATTTACCTCCCAGAACCACTCTGAACCATTTCTCTTATCGACCACATAGGTTTTGATGAACTCCCACTCTGCCAGTGCCGCATCCCGGTACTCAGAATGTTCTGTGTTTCTCTCATAACCGTTTAAGAAACCAACAACGGTCTCTGCCTGCACCCACCAGACGCGGTGTGCATTGACCACTCCGCGGTCACATTCATTTGCAAGGGAATGACCATCAAATGCTGCCTGATAAATTCTTGATGTCAGTGTCTTTGTGATCGCTGTCATTTTCTCGCGGTAATGTTCATCGTTTAATACGTCAACACCACGATCCATCAGCCATGCCGTTTCGATATCATGACCGTAGGAATGAAGGTCTAAGATTGTGTTATAGTCTGCATCAAAAAACACTTCCTGACGCTGTTTTACCGGATTGTATACCTTATCTGCAAAGGTATCCATGATCCACATCAGTCTCTTTCCAACCTTTTCATTTTTTGTCACACGGTACAATTCTGTATACGCTTCAAAAACATGAAGCAGTGTATTCATTGTCTTGTCTGCAAGTACACCGTTCTCAGAAAGTTTTTCGTTTGATTCCGGTTTGAAATCTCTTGTAAAAGCTTCTAAGTAACCAATCTCATCGGTGCAGCGCTTCTCAATGATATCAAACAGGGAAAAAGCAAGTTCTAACGCTTCTTTATCACCGGCTGCATCATAATAAGAAGACAACGCATAAATGCAGAATGCCTGATTGTAAGTATGCTTGGTTGTATCAAGCGGTGTTCCGTCATAATTTAATGACCAGAAGATTCCGCCATATTCTTTATCGATACAATGTTCCCTTAAAAATTCATAACCATGTTTTGCTTCTGCAAGCAGGTCTTCTCCCTTAAAACCTGCCGCCTCGCATTCCTCTTCCGAAATGCCGCCATCTTTATAAAGTAAATACGCATTTGCAAAAAACCAGGTAATACGGCTGTTTAAAATACATCCTTTTTCTGCTTTTTCATCCAATGCAAGATCATAGGAAAGATAGCCGTAATATCCGCCGAACTTATCATCCCGCATACCTCTCCAAAATGGAATGATATGTGTGAGCAGTTCGTGTTTTGCTTCTGCTGCAAGTTCTTTTAACTCACTCATAACCGTTTCCTCTTTCTCTCTTTAGCCTTTTACTGCACCAGCAGCAATTCCACTGTAAATCTGTTTCTGACAGAGGATAAATACGATCAATGCCGGAAGCAGGGAAATGATAACACCTGCACAGATCAGGTTGTACTGACTTCCCATCGGACCAACAAATGTATAAAGTGATGTCGCGATCGTATGTAACTTTTTATCCATCAGATAAAGGTTTGCCATATAGTACTCGTTATAAACACCCACACCCTTTAAAATACAGGATGTAACGATTGCCGGTTTTAATAATGGAAGCATAATCTTCCAGTAAATTGTCCAATAGGATGCGCCATCAATGATTGCCGATTCATCCAGAGATATTGGTATATTTTCCATAAACTGAATGAAAATGTAAATTGAGATAACATCCGTTCCGCACATCAGAATAATATATCCATATAAATGATTGACAAAGTGCAGTGCTGTCATGATATTATATACAGTTACCTGCATTGCAACTGCCGGAAGCAGTGAAGCAAACAAAAACAGGTTTCGGATCAGTCCGTTTCCCGGAAATTTAAAACGGTTTAACACATAAGCAAGCTGTGTTCCGATTATAATGGAAACAACCAGGACAGATACCATAACGATCACGGAATTTAAGAAAGCTCTTCCCATATCCGCTGTCTGAAATGCTTTAATAAAATTATCAAAATTCAGCCAGTTCTCCGGCAATGTCATAACATTGGTCGCCTGATATTCTTCCTGTGTCTTAAATGCTGTAATCACACAGGAGATAACCGGAACAACTGCACAAAGTCCAAAGAAGATCAACGATACATATTCAACGATCAGCCAGAGGATTGCACCAACGGTATAATGTTTTTTTCTTTTCTGCACATTTACATTATGTTTTTTCATCGCCCTATGCCACTCCCTTTCCGACTTTCTTTGCCTGTTTTTCTGCTTTTAATCTTGCACGTTTTGCTTTATAGGACTCATCCTCACTCTCAGCATCACGGAAGATGTATTTAAAGAATAATTTCTGTAAAATCGTACATGCAAAAATGATAAGAAGAAGTACAACTGCCATTGCAGAAGCAAGACCTACCTTCTGGCTTACATGAGCGATCTCATTCATGATTACAAAGTATGTTCCGGTTCCATTTGCACCATCTGTGATAACGTAAGGCTGTTCAAATGCACTTAAGGAACCTGTAATGGAAAGAATTACGTTTAATGTGATAATTGTTTTGATACTCGGCAGAATAATATGTTTAAACTGCTGAAATTTATTTGCACCATCTAACTCTGCTGCTTCGTAAAGGTCTGCATCCACAGACATGATCGCACCGATAAACAATACCATGTTCTGTCCAAAATAACGCCATACCGAAGTAGCCACCAAAGACCAGTTGTTAATTGACTGATCTTTCAGCCAGTATGGAAGATTGTCAAGTTTAAATCCACACCATTGTAAGATCGTATCAAATACAAATCCTCTGGTGTAGAAAAATTTAAAAATAAATCCGATCGCAATACCACTGATCAGATATGGGAAAAACATTAATCCTTTAAAGAAGTTTCCTCCCTTTACCTTAAAACTTAAAATAGTAGCCAGATAAAGTGCAAGTACAAGCTGAATAATCGCACCTACCATATAATAAAGACTGAGTTTTAATGCTCCAAAGCAGTCATCCCTGCGAAATACGTCAATATAATTTTTAAATCCGACAAATTTTCTCTGATCTACCGGAGTTAAATATTTCATCTTATAAAAACTGAATTTTACCATCTCGGCAAAAGGCAGATAAGTAAATACAAACAGCAATAACAGCGGAATTGTCATAAATGCCACACAGATGATCACCTGCTGTCCTTTTCTGCTTTTTGCCCATTTTGTAAAACTGAATGGTTTTTTCCCTTCCATATCCACAATTCCTCCATCCATTGTCTTTTATCCGGGAAGGGGAACCTCCCCTTCCCTTTTGTGGAACTATATTACTCAGTTACTTCAATTCCGTTTGATTCCTGTGCATCAGACCATGCTGTGTTCCATTCGTCCATGATCTCATCAAATGTCTTATCGCCATTGGATGCATGCTCAATGATTGCCTGGATTTTACTGTCTCCACCTGCGTTAATATTTAACTCAGACTCTGCATTCATCTCATTTAAGAAATCTTCCTCGCCAGCTAATGCAGGTTCATCCTCTAAGAATGTTACGCCATCGAAGGAAAGTTTTGTATCTGTGCTGCCGGCTACGATTGGAAGTCCATCCTCGTTGTATGAGAAACCGGATTTTTCTGTCATCCATTTAACAAATACCATAGCTGCTGCTTTTTCATCATCTGTTGCATTTACATTGATACCATAAGAGTAATCAGCACCTGCTGATGCATACTGCTCACCATTTACAGTAATCGGGAATGGCATATAACCGATATCTGCGCCATTTTCACCAGCTGCCTCCATCTGAGGATAAGCCCATGAGCCAAGTACCATACAACCGATCTCACCATTGTTGATCATACCTTTACAGCCCTCCCAGTCAGTTGTTGCAAAGTCATCTTCGATCAGTCCGTCTGCAACTGCATCATAAAGGATCTTGTAAACTGCATATGCATGAGTGTCATCGCCATAATTCTGGAATGGATCTTTTGTATGAACAAACTTCTGATTCATATATGTATTGTCGCCTGTTGCATTATTTCCAATGTAAGCATCCCATGCTCCCATTGTCCAGCCTGCTGCATAGTTTGTATAAAGTGGGATTGCATCTGTGTTATCTTTGATTTTCTGTAATGCATCGATAAATTCTTCCGGAGTCTTTGGAAGTTCTGTAACTCCTGCTTCTTCAAATACTTTTTTATTGTATACGATACCCTGTGTAGTTGCTGTAGAAGGAACACCGTAAACCTGTCCGCCATACTCCCATGTAGTTGCATAATTGATCTGGGTCTTCATGGTATCAAGATCACCATATGAAATAAAGTAATTGCTTAAGTCTGCCTTATCAACCGCCGGGATCATCATGACTGTCTCATAGTCACCAGACTGTAAATGCATCAGAGCATCATCTGCATAGTTGGTATCGGTTGTAAGTTCAACTGTAATATTTGGATACATTTCATTGAATGCTGCTAAATACTCTTTCCATGTTGTTCCGTTATAATCGTCAGATTCAAGATCTGTTCTGTGGTTGAATAACGAAATTGTTGCTGTCAGATCTGTATAATCCTCACCAAGTTTGATGTCTGCATAGGATAAAGATCCGTCTGTGGATGCTGCTGCATCACTGCTCTCGGTAGCTGCTGCATCATTTGTTGCTTCTGCACTGTTATCAGAAGCTGCTCCGTTTGTTGCTCCCCCATTATCTGCTGCATTGTTTGAACCGCCGCATGCTGCCATGCTCATGGTCATAACTGCTACTAATGCAACTGATAAAACCTTTTTTAATTTCATAGAATTTTCCTCCTTTTGATGTTTGTTACTTTGTTTTGTAACTTAATTTAATTATATATAGTTTTATTTTTTAGTCAACACTTTTTTCTTGTTTTTTAACCTTTTTAAGGCTTTCATTGTGCATTTCGGCACTATAAACAATTCTATTTATCGATTTTTGTGCACTTTTTCACATTTGTTTTTCATTTATTTTTGTTATTTAGCTTATTTTAGCCTAATTTGTACAATTAATTAATTTTTTATATTAAGCTGTGTTTTTGATTGTTTAACTAATTACTTATTTCACCACAGCGTTATCTGCAGAACATCCATAACTTAACAATATAAAATGCTCACCAAATGCTGGTTTGTTTATGAAATAAATCGCCCGTCCCAATGGTGTGTCGCAGGTCTGTGAGTGGCATCTTGCGCAAAGCCTGAGTTAATTTTGGTTCCATTGTACGAAAATAAGAAAAGTCTAAGTGTGTCTGAGTTAGATTTTCTCGGAGTGACGTGACCGGCGTTCAACGAGCCATCCGTGGCTCGTGAAGCCTTGTTCTGCCATCCATGGCAGAACATCACTGTGTATCTACAGACACACTAAGATTTTCTAATTTTCTCCCAAAGTCACAAAATTAGCTCCGGCTTTGCGCAAGATGCCAGCCTCCAGGTTGTGAACACCATTTGGGTGGGCGGTTCATCTCAAAACTGGGGGCGCGGGTGTGAATTTTTGATATTCGCACGAATGAGAATATGCTTAAAATCCTAATATGCTGTATCATTAATATTCAGCCTGATGACTTTACAAAATTTTCAGCTGCTGCATTGTATTACATGAAATTTTTCGTAAATTGCCAGATTAATAACGCAGAATATTTTTTCAAATGTGTATGGCAATAAACATAGGCATAATGGGATATATTGAGGTTTTCCAGTATTATCAAACCAATAATAATCTATTAAACATAGTTATTTGGAAATATTTTTTAATCTGATTCAGACACAAAACACTAAAAATTTACGCACCCCCAAGGTTGTAAAATGAGTTCCCCGGCGAAGGGTGGTTCACAACTTAGTGGCTGGCAAATCGCATCAAGCCGGGACTCATTTTGTGACTTTGGGAGAAAATTAGTCAATCTTAGACTGCCTGTCCGTAACACAGTGTTGTGCTGCCACGGACGGCAGCACAAGTCTTAATGTGCCCGGATGGCACATTTAAGACGTACACGTCACTCCGCCACAACCTATACCAGGCAGCCTTAGATTGACTTATTTTCGGACAACGGAAACAAAACAGTCCCGGCTTGATGCAATTTGCCAATCGAAAACCCCCGGAACCACCCTACACGAGGAAACTCATGTCAACCACAAGCCAAAATTTGGTGTGAAATCCATGAAACGAAAAAAAGAGAAAGCGGCAAGCCTTTCACAACTTACCGCTTTCTCTTATTTTACAACCTGCTGCACGCTGGCTTTTTCCACCAGCCTTCCCTCAACAATGGTAATTCCCTGTTTATAACGTTCCCCGCTGACTTTCTTTAACAGCACATGTATTGCTTTATTTGCCATTTCACGGATATCCACCTCATAGGTTGTGATCTCGACATCACACAGTCCCGGAAAAAGATAGTTATCAAATCCAACCACTGAAAAATCTTCCGGAACGCGATACCCCTGCTCTTCTAACTGGTTAATGACCATGCTCGCCGTAAGATCGGAGTTGCATACAAATGCTGTCGGCATATTCTCCATCTGATCCGGATGGATATCAACACCTACCACACCGCATTTCATATCACGATCTGGTATGATCCACTCTTTTGGTACATCAATTCCATGTTCTAACATGGATTTCCGGTAGCCAAAATAACGGTCTGTGATACTTGCCGTAAACAGTAGTGTTCCGACATATGCGATTCTCTCATGTCCATGTTCCAACAGATAATTCGTCAGCATATATGTACCGTAATAACTGTTTGAGATCACGGCATCACTCATCTGATGTTCATCATAGAAATCAAGATATACAATCGGAATCCGTGTGCTCTGCTGCAACGTTCCAAGGTATGCGGTATTCAGTCTTCCTATAAGGATCAGACCATCCACCTTGTTTTCCAAAACGATCTTAGGCAGTTTCGACTCCGCTTCATCTTCGAGCGACACCACCTCAAGCATGGTAAAACATTCTTTCTGCACAGCCCTTGTTGCCACACTCTGATACATTTTCCAGTAAAAGGATGCATACTCTCCTAAGTATTTTTCCGATACCAGCACTCCGATATTATAACTTTTTACTGACTTTTCTTTTTTTACGGCAGATGGCTGCTTGTATCCAAGTTCATCTGCCAATTGTTTGATTTTTTCCCGCATAGCCTCGCTGACACCTTTTTGTCCGGAAAGTGCTTTTGAGACCGTGACCGTACTGACACCAAGCTGCTCTGCAATGTCTGCCAGCTTTACTGCTTTTGCCATAACCGTCCCCTTCTTACTACTTTTTACTTTTTCGATTTAATCTTATTTCTTTTCCACAAAATGTAACAGTTTTGACTGGAAATCACCCCATGGATTCTGGATAAGAATACCTGCATACATTAATGTATCTCCCGCATATACAGTATCTTCGCCTTCCAGGCAGTAATTCTTCTGCGGATCGAGTCCTTTTAATGTGATTCTTCTGCTCTTATAATTCGGACGGTTGATCACCTGCACAAATGTAACCAGTACTTCTGATTTATCTTTTGAAACCACCTCGTAACAGTCAAAATAATGATTTTCCTGATAGGAGGCGATCCTGTAATAATCGCCGCTTCTTACCAGATCATTGTATTTATGATACATGGCAACCTGTTTCGGGATCATCTGTCTGTCTTCTTCCGGAATCTTTGTGATATCCAGCTCATAACCGAAAGTTCCTGCAAGCGCCACATGACCTCTTGTCTCAAACGGTGTAACACGTCCCACCGTATGATTCGGACAGTCTGAAACGTGCGCTCCCATCGTCGATAACGGATAGATCATCGCCGTACTTTCCTGAATCTTTAAGCGTTCTACTGCATCCGTATCATCCGAGCACCAGATCTGTGGACTGTAATAAAGCATACCCGGATCAAAACGTGCACCACCGCCGGAACAGTTTTCCAGTAAAAGATGTGGGAACTCTGTTACCAGACGCTCCTGCATCTCATACACTGCCAGCACATAACGGTGATAAAGTTCACCCTGGCGGTCTGCAGGAAGTCCATAGCTTCCGATGTCAGAAAGCTGACGGTTCATATCCCATTTGACATACTCAATATTTGCACTGCGTAAGATCGACGCCACGCTCTCATATGCATAATCGCGCACTTCTTTTCTGGTAAGATCAAGTACATACTGATTTCTGCAGAGAGATCCCTCTCTTCCCGGGATCTGAATTGCCCAGTCCGGATGTGCCTCGTAAAGTTTTGAATCCGGTGAGATCATTTCCGGCTCAAACCAGATACCGAATTTTAATCCAAGTTTATTTACCTCATCTACCAGATGTTTTAAACCACCGTTTAATTTCTCTTCGTTGACATACCAGTCACCCAGACTTGATGAATCATCATTGCGGTGTCCAAACCAGCCATCATCCATAACCAGCATTTCAATGCCAAGTTCCGATGCTTTTTTTGCAATGGAAAGTAATTTTTCCGTATTGAAATCAAAATAGGTCGCTTCCCAGTTATTGATCAGAATCGGACGTTTCTTATCCTTATATTCACTGCGGATCAGATGATTACGGTAAAGTTCATGGAACTGGTGTGTCATGCCGTCATATCCGGTATCGCTGTATACAAGCACGACCTCCGGTGTCTGGAAGCTCTCACCTTTTTCTAACTTCCAGCAGAAGTTCTCCGGATGGATTCCCATACCAACACGGACGGTATCAAACTGTCCTAGCTCGACCTGTCCGATAAAATTACCGGAATACACAAAATGCATACCATAAACTTCACCCTGTGACTGGTCTGCATTGCCTGCCGCAAGTGCCATAAACGGATGTTCCTGATGGGAAGACTCACCTCTTACTGATTCCACTCCCATAAAGCCTTTTTTCACCTTGCGGTGTTCTAACATACGCTCCCTTGCCCAGGAACCATGCATGGTAAGCAGTGTAAAATCACGGTTATCCATATCCATGGAGAAAGACAGTGCCTTCGTCAGATATAACATTTCGCCGTCATTTTCGATCCGCACGCTTCTTGTGATGACATCCACATCAGAAAATGCCGTGTAAAGCAAAGTTACCTTTAACCCAAGTACCGGGTCCTCGCATAGAAGTTCTAATGTCTCACAGGAATCTTCATCGCCGAACGTTGCAGGAAGTCCGGCAAGTCCCGGTTTTCCTGCATAAATTTTATGTGACACATAAAACAGTGATACTGCTGTATGGCCTCCCTCTGTTCTCACAGAAATACTGCTTCTTCTGTAATCTCCGAGTCCGTTTCCTGCATATTCCATCGGAAACGTATCATAGAATGATACTCTCTCTCTGTTATTTTCAGAAGGCACAAACGGTCCCTCTCCCGTGCGGAGCAGATACGAAATATTAGCATCTCTTAATTTCTTACCATAATATACATGACCGACAAAATTTTCTTTGTCCACGATCCCGATCACATAACTGGAGCCTGGCGTATCCAGTTTGAAAATACGTTCTTTCTCAAAGTATGTAATTGCCACGCTTCTGTTCCTCCTGTTATTTCAGCAAATCTTCTTTTAGTCCGGCAAGTTTCTTTTCTGCATCCTCTAAAGAGCTGCCCTTGACACCAAAGTAATATTTGATCTTCGGCTCTGTTCCGGATGGACGCATACAGCACCATGCATTATCGGAAAGTTCATAATAAAGTACGTTTGACTCCGGCAGACCGGTCTTTGTCACTTCTCCGGTTACTGTATCTTTTCTTGTATCCTCTTTATAGTCACGGACTGCAAGCACATCAAAACCACCAAGTTTTTTCGGAGGATTCTTTCTGGAATTGCTCATCAGTTCCTGAATCTGCGCTGCTCCATCGATTCCTTTTAATGTCTTTGTCTCAAGTCCTTCTCTGTAGTAACCGTATTTTTCATACATTGCAAGCATTTCATCCCACAGTGTCATGTTGTTCTTTTTGCACCAGGATGCTACTTCACATAACATCATGACTGCAACGCAGGCATCTTTATCCCTTGCATAAGTACCGGCAAGACATCCGTAGCTTTCCTCTAAGCCAAACACATAATTATAGGTATTCTGCTGCTCGAAGAATTTGATCTGCTCTCCGATATATTTGAATCCTGTTAAAACTTCGATCAGTTTTACACCGTAAGATTTTGCGATTGCTTTTGCCATATCGGTGGTAACGATCGTCTCAACCAGTGCAGGATTTTTTGGCATAGTTCCCATTGCTGTTTTTTCTCTTAAAATATATTCTGCGATCAGCATACCTGACATATTTCCTGTAAATGTCACATATTCGCCGCTCTTTGTATCTTTACAGTAAACACCGAGACGGTCTGCATCCGGATCTGTTGCAAGAACGATATCAGCATCCACTTCTTTTGCAAGTTTTAATGCAAGTTCAAACGCTTTCGGTGACTCCGGGTTCGGGTATGCAACAGTCGGGAAGTTGCCATCCGGTTTTTCCTGCTCCGGCACTACATATACATGCTCAAAACCAAGTTCTTTTAATACACGGCGTACCGGAAGATTTCCTGTTCCATGAAGTGGTGTATATACGATCTTGATATCTTTTGCCATCTCTTTGATGATCTCCGGGTGAATGGACTGTTTTTTCAGTTCTTCCATGTAACGGTCATCAATCTCTTTACCAATCACATTGTAAAGTCCTGCTGCAACTGCATCTTCTTTTGCCATAGTCTTTACCTGGTCAAAGGAAGTTACTTTTGCAACTTCTGCTAAAATATTTTTGTCATGAGGCGGTGTGATCTGTGCGCCGTCCTCCCAGTATACTTTGTATCCGTTGTATTCTCTCGGATTATGGCTTGCTGTGATGACGATACCGGAAATGCATCCTAACTCACGCACTGCAAAAGATAACTCCGGTGTCGGGCGAAGACTGTCAAATACATATGCCCTGATGCCGTTTGCATTTAAGCAAAGCGCTGCTTCCTCTGTAAATTCTGTGGACATGATTCTTGAATCATGTGCGATCGCAACACCTTTCTCCTGTCCGTTCTGGGAGATGATATAATTTGCAAGTCCCTGTGTTGCCTGACGCACAGTATAAATATTCATACGGTTGGTTCCGGCTCCGATCACACCCCTTAAACCACCTGTTCCAAATTCTAACTGTCTGTAAAAACGATCCTCGATCTCTGCCTGATCCCCCTCGATTTTCTTTAACTCAGCTTTTGTATCTTCATCAAAATACGGATCTGTGCACCACTGTCTGTAAGTATCCATGTAATTGCTCATTCTTCTTCTCCTTTACTTCTCTATAATTCATTTTTTATTGTTTTTTAAATTATAACCTTTTTTTAAGTTGTTGTAAACTAATTTTAATCTTTTTACTGTTTTTATATTTTCATTTACCCAAAAAAGAATCATAATATTTTTTTACAACTTTTTCTGCAGGTTTCGCATAGATCTCATAGTCCATGCGCGACTTTGCACTCCGCTCCTGATAAAGTTTTGCATCCCATGACCAGAGTACCATTCCCTGCACCCAGTCTCTCTTACTGCAGGCTTTAAACATATCTTCATACCACTCAGCCTGACCATCCGGGTCAGCATCACCTTTCACGCCCCAGTCATTCGGTACTTCCATGGAACCCTTTACCGACATACATCCTGTCTCTGCGAAGAAAAACGGTTTTTCAAATCTTTTTACCACTGCTTCAATACGGTCTAACTGATTTTCCCAGTCACCATAAGGATAATAACCGCTTGATGATATCACATCCACAGCATCCCACCATTTCACACGGTGCTCCTGATACTTATCCGTATTATAAGAAAGAAGTCCGTGATAAACCTGCCTGATATCCGAAAGCAGTCTGCGCCATTCCGTTTCACGATGCTCGCTCATCACCATCTCACATCCGGCAATAAACATTTCACAGCCATACTGCTCTGCGATCTTTGCATAATGAAGCTGAAATGCCGTATAAGATGTAAACCAGTTCCCCCATTTTGGTTCGCATGGAACATCTTCATCAAAAAAATTAATGTGTGCACGCCATGTTCCATTTTTGCAGTTTACCGTCGGTTTTAATGCCACACGAAGTCCAATCTCTTTCGCATACCCGATCATATCGATCAGCTCATCATCTTCCATCGTTGCTTTTGATGTGTAACATATCTCCTCAGACTGCGGTGTCTCCTGCAATCCTCCCGGCACAAATATCACAAAATCTGCTCCGGTTCTCTCCTTCATCATAGCAAGACTTTCCTTTGCCCCTGACTTTTTAAATGCCCCTGCACAGGCAAACGGTGCAAATGTCACTCCACAGATATATTCCATTTATTTTCTCCTTGCTTTTTCATTTCATCTAAAAATATAACATTCATTTTATACTGATCCTGTCATTAATATAGCATTCGCCCTGTATATCTGCTATAATTTTTCATGTCAAAAATTGTATAAATCTATTTTTATGACCAAAGATCAGTGTGAAAAATACATTTTTCACACTCAAAAATGGAGTTTAGTATGAAATCATTATTTGAATATATCGACAAATTAAATAAACCCTACGAATGTTTCTTTCTGGATGTGAAAAAAGAATGGCTGCCGGTACAGCCGCACTGGCATTATTTTATGGAGATTCTTTACGTAACAAGGGGCACCGCCCTGATGTATCAGAATGAACAAAGTCATATTGTTACGGAAGGCGATCTGATCGTCTTTCTCCCTTCCGTTGTTCATTCCGTCCATGCAGTGTCCGATGCCCCTCTGCAATATTATGTTTTAAAATTTGATTTAGGCCAGCTTGATTCCTCCACTTCTTTTACCGGTGGAAACTGGAATTTTTCTGCACTGTTTGGCAATGCTATAAACAATGAGCATGCCGATATTTATTTCCCGGAAGAAGTGCTTCGCTCTCTTCCCATACAGTCTTTATTTGATGACTGCGTCCGTGAAATGCAGAATATGCAGTACGGATATCAGATGATCCTGCAGTCAAAAATCAGGGAACTTTTAACCTGGCTTCTCCGAATCTGGCGCGATGACGGTTTTGACACGGACTGTTCTTTTACACCTCTGGTAAAAGAAAATACGATCTATACCATCACGGAATATATTGACCGCCATGCCTGCGAAAATATCCGCGTGGAAGATATCGCTGCACTCTGTCACATGAGTTATTCCCATTTTGCCAAAAATTTCCGCGAAATTTACGGACAGTCCTGTAAAAAATATATCGAATTTATCCGTCTCTGCAAGGTTGAGGATATGCTCCTTTTTACAAACTTCGACTTAAATTACATCAGCCAGGAAACCGGTTATGCTGACTGCAGCCATCTGATCCGTTCATTTAAGGAAAAATATGGAATTTCCCCGCACCAGTACCGCAGACAGCACTCCATATCCGGGCAGGATCACTGATTTGTCATAATTTCCCATGTACTGGCATCACCCAGCAGCGGCATAAGAAACATCATCACAGTGATCATCAATGCAGCGATCACAAGTCCGATGATCGAGGTGACAAGTGCCGCTGTTGCCGTACCATTCTGCTGTGGTTTTATTTTTTTCGAGCAGATTGCACCAAGCAGACCGACTAATCCAAATCCTGCTCCGTATCCGACGAATCCGGTCACGATACCGAAAATGCCAAGGATCAGTGATACCGTTGCAATATTTTCTCCCTCACGCTCCGACGGGATAATGATCTCTCCTTCCCTCATTTCCACGATCTCATCTAACTTGCTTTTTCGCAGTAATACAATACACGGAATTAAAAACAGAGGAACGGTCACTACAAGATTTAATATGGAAAGATTGCCGATCATATCTGTCATATCACCATTTCCAAAAATACCGCTTGCCATTAATCCTCCGAAATCCACAAGTGCATGAATGATAATACAGATCCATAAATTACCGCTGCGCAGATAAATTGCCGCAAACAAAACACCAAGCAATGTTGCCTGCAGTGCCTGGATCAGTGCACTTGATAACGGCACGCCGGAAAGTACATTCGGGATATGCGCTGCACCAAAGATCATACTGGATAAAATAATGGCAGCAAGCACTCCACGTCTGGTGTTTGAAAAACAGTCTGCGAAAAGATTTAACACGATCCCTCGCATGATCACTTCCTCGTTCATGCCGACGAAAAACATTGTCAATATGTAAATGATGATCCCGCCTGCAGGACGCACGCCGTCCGTCCCGGAAACACTCTGTAAAAATAACTGCGCAACTGTCACATACACACAGTATCCAACCATAAATCCACCGATATAAAATCCTCTTAAAAATCCCACACCGGTCTTTTTTAACGACTGCTGATACCCCATAAGAAACAACACGCCGATCGCATAGACAGCCACACCGAGTTCAGCAATAAACTGTAACATATAACTGTCCGTGATGGAAGTCAGATGTGTTGCTGCCACTCCGACCAGATTCATCAGCACTAAAAAAAGTGCCGTGATCACAATACCGATAATGATGACTACTGCCTTCGGCAGCCCTAAGATTTTGTTTTTCATACCAATCTCCTTTTTCTTTTTGTTTTATATTCACACTGCCTTTTGCAATGATCCTTTCATGTACTACTTTTCCCTGATATTTCCTGCTGTATCTACCGATGCATTATCAGAGATACTCTCCATATAAGTAAACAGGCTTTGTGCTGCATTATCATCCATCTGTTTTGTCTGTCCGTCTGACGCATAAACCGGGATCAGGGCATAAGAAACTGCTCCATCTGCTGTCACTGTAACTTTTGCTGCTGCAGATCTGTCAATGCTTTGTCCAAAAATAAAATTCCCCAGACTGTAAAAAACAGGTTTTCCATCCATAAACTGTATTCCTTCCAGACAGTGTGTATGCGCTCCAACGATCAGATCTGCCCCTGCATCCATGCACTGTTTTGCCAGTTCACGCTGCACCGTATTCGGCTGTTCGCTGTACTCGGTTCCCCAATGTGGAAATACCGTCACAAAATCGCAGGTCTGTTTTGCCTCTTTTATCACTTCGATGAGCGCCGCCGCATCATAACAGGTAAACATTCCCGGAGTGCCATTCTCGATTTTCCAGTCGACAGACGGAACTACACGTGATACGGCAATAAATCCATATCTTTTTCCATTCACTTCCACAACCTGCACCTCTTTTGCGCGCGCTGTGGAATCTCCTGCCCCGCCATATAAAATTCCGGCTCCATCTAATGCCTGAAACGTATCGGACAATGCCACTCTTCCATAATCCAAAGTATGGTTGTTTGCGAGTGAAACGATATCCACACCCATCTCATTTAATGCCTTTACATAAGAAGGACTGCACCGGAAGGTAAACTGCTTATCCGCCATCGGTTCCCCACGGTCACTAAACGGGAACTCATTGTTTACCATTAAAATATCCGCTTCCTTTAACTGCTCTAACAGTTCCGGTGAAACAACCTTCTCTATTCCACCTGCATCATAGGCTGCTTTAAATGCATTTGCAAACAGGACATCACCGGTAAGGATGATCGTTGTATTGCCTGAGTCTTTCGGATTATCTGCGTTTGCTGCTGTTTCTGTATCATCTGATGTGCGCTCCGTGCTATCCGCTGCGTCTGCAGTATCCTTTATGTTTTCCGTTTCGCCCGATGTATCGTCATTATCTGCTCCATCTGGTGCTGTTCCATTTTCATCCGTTTTATCTGCCGTGTCAGATTGCTTCTCTTCTGTTACTGCCGTCCCCGATGTTATAACAGGCTGTGTCTGACCACCAGTTAAAATTGCTGCGGCGATCACGCCCACTACAGTCAGTATGGAAAGCACATAAAGTACGATTCTTATTGTTTTATTCATAGATCCTCCCATTTTTGCATTGTTTTCGTTTTTCTTTGGTTCAGGAAACATTACAAAAATGACGCCGATGTACAACGATTGTACGCCGACGCCACTTTTATCATAATGATTTGTTCTCTGATTGTCAACTGACGGAAAATCTCAGTCTACTCAAAATCAACTTCAATGCTTCCCATACCACAGTCAAGTTCCATGTTTTTCTTTGCACCTTCATTTTGGACTTCTTTATCACCACTGATATTTGTATAAGTCTCCCCATCCACTTCAATCGAACCAAGTCCACAGGAAAGTTTGTAATTGTACTCTTTTTCCTCACCATTTAAATCAAGTGTCATATTTCCCATTCCACAGTCTGCTTTGAGATTCCCTTCAACACTTCCATCCATGGAAAAGTTCCCGACTCCGCAGTCGATCGACGCATCACCATTCACTACACCATCTTCGATCTCAACATTACCGACACCGACAGATACATCCATTTTTCCATTTACCTGAAATCTTTTTGCTTCAAAGTTTCCGGCTCCGACTTTTAAGGTCAGATCATTACAGCTTCCGTCAAAATCTTTCCAATTCATATCTGCGGCACCAATATCAAAATTCAGTTCATCAAAAGAACTTCCTTTTGGCAGATACAGTATGATCTGTGGGGATTTCTTATAATAATGTTTTTTCGCATCATATTTAATCTTTAATGTATTTCCATCCGTTTTACAGGAATAATATTTTTCTTTGCCGCGTTTTAATACAACACGCAGCTTTGCACTGTCATCCGATTCCCTGACTGTAATTTCTGCAGCATCAATATCCATATTGATATTCTGAATGGAAGAAGCATCATAACTCTGGTCTGCCTCCCCTGATGGAACCTCTGTCGAGAAATCTGCATCACCGATATCTGACACAAGATCCACAATATCTTTATCATCTGCATCCAGATCATCATCGTCATCATAATCATCGTCGTCATCATAATCATCGTTATCATCATAATCATCGTTATCATCATAATCATCGTCGTCATCATAATCGCTGCCGTTATAATAGAGTCCACCCGGACCAATATGCCAGTTTCCATATCTGAGTTCCCCATTTTTTGCCATACGCCATACAGATGCTCCCATTGCAGTGCTTACACCACAGAAGATCAGTCCCACTCCTAACAATACCGCTGCAACGATCAATGTAATCTTTGTAAATTTTTTCATGCTGTCACCCCACTTTTTTTCTTTTCAAACGGTTTCTTACACAAACAGATGATTCCTTTGACTGCCCATGGAAGAAATACTCCAAATACCCATACAACTAAAAGTACTGCTAAAATACCAAGTCCTAAAACCAGAAATCCTGCTCCGGTCAGTCCAAGTCCAACAGCCACTCCTCCTGTAAATAAAGTACTGAATCCAAAACCGATCAGAAGAAAACCTGCAAATACAAGTGATGCCATAACCGCCACCACTGCAACTGCAATGCCAAATAATGTTGCTACTACTGCAAGAAGAAGTGAGGCTATGACTAAAAGCAATGTCAGCCAGAGTGGTGATGTGATAACTACCAATACGATCGCTGCTGCGCTCCATCCACTTTTCTTCTTTTCTGAAGTCTCCTCATTTTTTACAAACATGTCATCATTCTGATTCCAGTCCGGATTATGGTCTGGCGTGACATCACAGGTTTCACTCTCTTTTTCGATTCCCAAATTCTTTTTAATGCTCTGTGCCACCTTTTCCGGTGATTCAAGCTCCGCTATGACAGATTCTTCGTTTTCTTCCCCGGCATCTTCAAAATAGCTGCGGTAAAATGCCAGTGCATCTGCCTTTTCTTCTTCTGATATTCCATCCAGAAGCTGTTCTAACTGTTTTAAAAATTCTTCTCTTTTCATACCCTCTAAAGCTCCTCTCCTGAAAACAGTGCTGATATTTTCATGGAATAATCTTCCCATTCTCTCCGGTATTCGACCAGCTTATCCAGTCCAGGCTCCGTGATCTTATAATAACGCCTGTTCCTGCCGCCACACTCTCTGTCATACACTTCAAGGCATCCATCCTTCTGCAGTCTTCTTAGCACCGGATATAAGGTGGATTCTGATACATCAATGGCCTTGCGCACATCCTGCGTGATCTTGTAGCCATAGGTGCCTTCTTCTTCTTTCGACACAACAGCTAACACGATTGCGTCTAAGAGAGCAGCTCCTGTATTAAATACCATGCGCTCATCTCCTTTTCTTTATAATATTCTATTTCTTTTAATATTATTTATCTATCAATACTATATTTTATATAATATTATTTGTCAACATTTATTTTACAAAAAATAATATATTAACACACAAAAATGCTGGTTTGTGGGTGATATGATTTTCCCTGTGTAGGGTGGTTCCGGGGGTTTTCGATTGGCAAATTGCATCAAGCCGGGACTGTTTTGTTCCGTTGTACGAAAATAAGGCAAGTCTAAGTCAGCCTGATTTAATGTTTCTCGGAGTGACGTGTGCGTCTTAAACGCCCCGTCCGGGGGCATTAAGACTTGTGCTGCCGTCCGTGGCAGCACAACACTGTGTTACGAACAGGCAGACTAAGATTGCCTAATTTTCTCCCAAAGTCACAAAACGAATCCCGGCTTGATGCAATTTGCCAGCCGCAAGGTTGTGAACCACCCTTCGCTGGGGAACTCATTTTACACCCTTGGAAGTGCGTAAATTTTTAGTGTTTTGTGTCTGAATCTGATTAAAAAATATTTCTAAATAACTATATTCAATAATTTATTATTTGTTTGATAACGCTGGCAAAAACCTCAATATATTCCACTATGCTCATGTTTATTGCCATACACATTTGAAGAATATTTTGTGTTATTGGTCTGACAATTTACGAAACAATTCATGTAGTACAATGTAGCAGATGGAAATTCTGGGAAGTCATTAGGCTGAATATCAATGATACAGCACATTAGGATTTTAAGCATATTTCAGTCGTGCGAATATCAAAAATCCACACCCGCGCCCCCATTTTGAGATGAACCGCCCACCCAAATGGTGTTCACAACCTGGAGGTGGGCATCTTGCGCAAAGCCGGAGCTAATTTTGTGACTTTGGGAGAAAATTAGAAAATCTTAGTGTGTCTGTAGATACACAGTGATGTTCTGCCACGGATGGCAGAACAAGGCTTCACGAGCCACGGATGGCTCGTTGAACGCCGGTCACGTCACTCCGAGAAAATCTAACTCAGACACACTTAGACTTTTCTTATTTTCGTACAATGGAACCAAAATTAACTCCGGCTTTGCGTAAAATGCCACTCACAGACCTGCGACACACCATTGGGACGGGCGATTTATTTCATAAACAAACCAATATTTATCAGGTATTTCATGATATAATTTAAGACAAAAAATGAGCGAAGAAAGAAACAATCTCTTCGCTCATTTTTATTGATAGAACTTAATTTAACTCTTACGCAAAATGGTATACTGAAACCATTATTTTGCACCAAACAGATATACACCGCGCTCTGTCACACGGATTTCCGGGATCACCGTAAGTGCCATAAAAGAAAGCGTAATAAACGGATCGATCTCCTCGGAAATGCCAAGTTTCTTCGCTTCCTCTAACATATCTGCCACTTTTTCGGTAATCTCATCACAGGACTTCTCACTCATCAGACCACAGATTGGAAGCGGAAGCACATCTACTACTTTTCCGCCGGAGGCAATGACATAGCCGCCCTGATTTTCTTCCACACATTTGATGGCTGCAAGGATATCCTCATCATTATCACCTGCAACGATCAGATTGTGGGAATCGTGTGCAACGGATGTTGCCACTGCACCGCCCTTGACGCCAAATCCTTTGAGTGGAGCAACACCGATCTCACCGGTCTTACCGTGACGTTCCACTACACAGATCTTATTGTAAACTCCATCCGGTTTGAAATAACCGTTTTCCGTTGGAACTTCCTCTATAAGATGTGTCGTCACAATCTGATGCGGGTTCATCTGTATCACATCTGTTTTTCCATCACAGGAAAGTCTGATCTTGTCTTTGGTGACTTCTCCCACATGAACCGTATGAAGCAGCTCATCCGGAACAGGCACGGAATAATCTTTTGCATAATCTTCCTCTGTTAAAATACGCCCGTCTTTCATGACATCAAGCGGTCTGACCTGCTCTAAATCATCTAAAAATACGATATCTGCACGATAACCGGCACCGATCGCACCATAGTTTTTCAATCCATAAAACTCTGCTGCCTGGTAACTTCCCATCTTATATGCCTTTGCGACTGGCACTCCAAGTGCGATTGCTTTACGGATGCAGGTACTGATGTGTCCTTCTTTGCGGATTTCCTCAACATGTTTGTCATCCGTACAGAATGCACAACGGTCTAAACATACCCCAGCATCCAGCATTGTTTTTATCAGTGTTTCTAAATTCTTTGCTCCACTTCCCTCGCGCACATAGATATGCAGTCCGGCACGAAGTTTATCAAGTACTTCCTCAGCAGTCGAACATTCATGATCATTTTCCACGCCGGCAAGACGGTATGCCTGAACTTCTTTTCCATGGATTCCAGGCGCATGTCCATCAATATGTTTCTTGGCAAAAAGCTCCAGCTTATCTGCCATTCTCTTTTCGCCTTCACAGCACTCCAAAAAGCGCATTGTCTCGCCAAGTCCGAGCACCCTTGCGTTATCCACATATTTCATCATATCAGAGGCAAGGAATTCACCGCAGCCGTTGGTCTCCACATCCGTTGCTGGAACTGCGGAAGGTACCATGAAAAATACATTTACCAGAAGTTTTGCGGCACATTTCAGGAAATAATCCATTCCCTTTGTTCCGCTGACATTCACAATTTCATGCGGATCAGCAATGATCGTTGTTGTGCCTGCCTTTGCAAGAACCTTTGCAAGTTCTCCCGGCGCTGCCATACAGGATTCAATATGCATATGTGCATCAATAAATCCCGGCACCAGATATCTGCCAGTGCAGTCGATTTCTTTTTCTCCCTCGTATTCACCAACACCTACGATCGTGTCACCACAGATTGCAACATCCGCCTTTAACACTTCCTCCGTAAAAACATTCAGCACATTTCCGTTTTTTAATACGAGATCAGCTTTTTGGCGTCCATTTGCACAGTCCAGCTTTCTTTTTCTCTCTAACATACGCTTCCTCTTTTCGTTATATATTGATAATAATTATGAAAACAACTTTTTAAAGAAATCCCCTACTGAAGAAAATACCGACTTAAAAAATCCACCGACAACCGCTGCTATACCACCAGAAGAACTACTGTCCCCATTTTTAAACGAATTGTACAAGGATTCTGCATAATCCACCAGTCCATTCAGATCGATCCCCAGTGAATTGATCTTCTTTACCAGATCTACGATCTGCTGACGTTCATCATCCGATAAAGTCACACCATATTTTTCACAGGCCTCATCGATTGCTCCATTGATTCCCTCATCATCTGTCAGATCATCTTTAGCGATCAATGCCTTGATATATGCAATAAATTCTTCTACTTCTGCATCCGAAACACCTTTTAAGGACTCTTCTAACTGTCCGGTAAGCACAAGTTCATTGAGTGCTGTATCAACTACCGAATCACTGATCTCTTTTCCTGTCATCTCCTGATATGCTTTTAAGACACCTACTAATGCTGCCGTTCCTGAGATCGGAGTCGGTCCTGCAACAATGATATCTGCATCGGTCACTCCTGCCGTAGTCAGTGCATTTTTATACATACCAACCGTACAATAGTTAATATTTGTCGTAGAAATATTAAGTCCGCTCCCCTTATCTCTCTGCACGATCACAACGGAAGATAACGATCTTGTTCCAATCTGTGAGGATGAGATATAGGAATCTAAGTACTGATGTTCCTCTGCATTTGTCACATAAACCACATCATAATCTGACAGATTTGCCGCATCAATTCCCATAATGGAAAGGATCGTCGCTCTCTGTGAATCATTAAGATCTGCCCCTAATGCAAGGTATGGTTTATCACTGGCTTTGATCGTGACATTATCGCTGTCTTCGTTCTGGACGATCGTTCCGCTGATATTCTGAGAATTATCTGTCTGTGATGCCTGATCCGGTGTACTGTTTCCATCCTGCTGTGGCGCCTGATCCGATGTGCTGTTTCCATCCTGCTTGGCACCTGAATCTGTATCATCATCTACATATTGAATCGTGCCTTCAATATTACTGCTGTCTGTATTTTCCTCCGACGTTTCAGCAGGACTTTCCGTATCACTCTGCTCCGCTGCCACTAAAACTTCTGTCTGTGACGCCTGCACTGCCACACCGGAAGAAACTGGCATTGTTGCTGCAAGTATCATACATAACATTTTAACTGCTTTTTTGTTTCTCATAATAAAAATCTCCATTTCTGCATGTAAAAAATATCCACACTACTACTCAAGTCTGACACTCATCCATGCACAGATATCCGCATAGACCTGATCGCGGTCTGTCTCATTTAATATCTCATGGCGGTCTGTCTCATACAAACGGTATGTCAGGTCATCCACACCTGCCTCTTTAAACATATGGTAAACCTTTTTTACCCCTTCACCGAGATCTCCAACCGGATCATCTGCCCCGGAAACCATGAAAACCGGCAGATCTTTTGGCACTTTTTTTATATTTTCCATCTGATTGTCAAAATATACCGCTTCCATCAGACCCAGATAACCATTTAAAGTAAAGACAAATGTACAGCGCGGATCGCTGTAATATTTTTTTACATGCTCTGTGTCCTTTGTCAGCCAGCTGTTGGTATAATCTTTTCCATAAAGGTCAAATTTGTGGTATGGTTTGCTGTAGGAAAGTTTCTGCATCAGTCTGCTTCTATAATTCCATCCACGGAAACGAGCCATAACCCTGCACAGTGTCATGCCAAACTTCGTTGTGCCATCCGGCACACACCCGGTTCCCATAATGATCGCACCGCTTAAATTTTCACCATGCAGACACAGGTATTTCCGCAGCATATAAGATCCCATACTGTGTCCCATCATAAAATATGGCACACCCGGATTTTCGCCCTGAACTGCCATACGGAGTCTATGCATATCCGCAACTAATGTATCACTCGGATTTTCTGCAAAATATCCCCATTCCGTCTCATCTTTTACCGACGCACCATGCCCTAAATGATCATGACCTACAACCATAAACCCACGTTCTGTCAGATACTCTGCAAACTCATGATATCTTTCAATATATTCGATCATACCGTGTGTGATCTGTAAAATTGCCTTATACTTTCCATCCTCCGGCATCCATTTTACTGCATGGATCTTTGTCGTTCCATTCGCAGATAAATATGTCATCTGTTCTTCTTTTGCCATATAAATTTCCCATCCTTTACAAATTACTTCGTATCCAAAAGTTCCTTGTATTCATCACAGATCTTTTCCAGTTCATCCTCAGCAGATTTCTTTGCATTGATTTCTTCACGCAATGCTGCAATCTGTGTTTTCGCCTCATCCCCAAGTTTTAAGAAATCTTCTCCTGCCTGTTTTATAAAATCCGCTGCCGGCATTACATTGCCTGACATATGTTCCCTTAATGATGTCTGTCCATTTTCGTATATGGAAAGCTTCTGTGCACTGTCACTGTACAGTTTCATTACCATCGACGCAATACTTCCCTGCATCTCATTGATCTGTGCAGCCTGTTCTTTGATCTCTTTCTGTGCCTCAGTTACAGCACTGATCTGTTCCGTTAATGTCTGTAATTCCGTTTCATAGCGCAGTGCCACATTTTTGATCTCCTCTGCCGCATGAAGAAACTTCTCTCCATCTTCTCCCATTCTCGCTGCTTCGATCGCCGCATTTAACGCAAGCACACTCATATTTTTAGCGTCATTCTCCAGTTCTGTCGTCACATCACCAAGTCCATCCTGCGCTTTCTCTGCACGGTAGAGATTTTCTTCTAACTGCGCACACGGTTCTTTTAATGCCTTATGCTGTTCAAATACTTCTTTAATCTTTTCATTCTGCTCTGCAACCTGCCCAAGAAAAATAGAATGATTTGCCTCAAAAGATTCCACCGCATTATGTACTTCAACAAATGTACTGTACAGTTCCTTTCCCATCTTGTGGCTTTCCTGTGCCAGTTCTTCCACACATTCAATCTTTTCCCCAAGGACATCGATATTTTCTTCCATCTGCACGCGGGATGCCGTCATCTGCACAGAATGTTCTTTTAGTTCTTCACTGTATTCTGAGATACCTTTCTTTATGGTATAAAGTTCATCCTGCAGTGCCTTCTCTTTCTTTCCACCAAACATATATGTCCTCCATTTACTGATAATTCTTTATCACGATCTGTATACTTTCATTTCCCTGATACCGGTTTACCTCCGGATAATATACCACAGACATCCGGATCGCATTTGTCCTGCCCGAAAATGCCTGCTGCACTTCGCTTTCTCCATATTTTTTACTATAATATTCCCGGAATCCATCCACATCTCCGAAATAAACAGCAGATATGGAAATTCCCCGTTCCGTTCTGAGTGTAAGTTTTAATACATTCTGATTTTTTCCGACTACCACTGCACAGTCAATGCCAAGATTTTTATCTGCAAACTGTGGTTTTACATTTGCTTTCCCAAATGGCTCTAACAATGAAAGTTCATTGACCAGTGGAATATCAGGATAATCGACGGGCATTGGAATATCTATTTTTATCTTAGGAATAAAATCTTCTTCTGTCAACCCACAGCATGCGTTTATTTTTTCCCGGAAAATCTCTACATTTGCTTCCGGCAGGGAAAGTCCCGCCGCCATCGGATGTCCGCCAAACTTCGTAAATAGTTCCTGGCATTTACACAACTCCTCATACATAGAATACGCTTCGATCGAACGTCCGGAACCTTTGACACCATCTTCACTCTTTGTCAGAACAAAGGTTGGTTTATGGTATGCCTCCCGGATTCTTCCCGCAATGATACCTGCAAGGCTTTCATGCACGTCCGGCAGATAGACAACTAAGACTTTCTTACCTGTATTGCCCTCTTCCACCTGCTGCACGGCAAGTTCTACCCCCTCTGCCGTCATATCTTTTCTCTGTGCATTCAGGTCTACCAGTTCCGCCGCGATCTCAGATGCTTTTTTCGCATCTTCCTGTAAAAAGAGATTTAATGCGATTTTTGCAGTTTCTAATCGTCCACTGGCATTGATGCACGGTCCTAATACAAATCCAAAATGATAAGAACTGATCTGTTCCGGCTCTAGTTTATTCTGTAAGATCAATGCACGCATTCCCGGATTTGTGGTCGTATGGATCCGCTTTAATCCTTCCCTTACCAGAATACGGTTTTCATCCGTCAGATCCATAACATCTCCGACTGTCGCAAATGCCACATTTTCCAGGAAAACATATGCTTCTTCCGCTGCAAGACCACATTTTTCATAGAGAATCTGTATCACTTTCCACGCAACTGCGGCACCACAGAGATTTTTGTACGGATAGTTACATTCTTTCTGCTTGGGATTTACAATGGCATCTGCCTTGCTTCTTTTATAATGGCGTTCTCCATTTTCCTCTGTGTACGGTATTTCATGATGATCTGTGACAAGCACCGTCATTCCAAGACTTTTTGCATGTGCGATCTCATCTATCGCAGCAATCCCATTATCGCAGGTAATGATCGTATCGACCTCTGCATCATATGCCTGCCCGATCAGATGATCATTGATTCCATAACCATCTTTCATCCGGTCCGGTATCTGAAAATCTGCCTTACCTCCACAGTGCGTGATCCCTTTGTACAAAATATAGGTAGACATTACCCCGTCAATATCATAGTCACCTATGATCCTGATCTTTTTTCCTTCCCGGATCTTCTGCATAAGTATATCCGTCAGTCTGTCTGAATCGAAAAGTAAATGCGGATCGTACAGTTCCCCAATCCCGCCTTTTAAATATCTTGCGATTGCCTCATCCCCCATAACCTCACGATTGCGGATCAGTCTCGCTGTGACCGGACTTATCCCAAAACGCTTTGCGATCCCTGCAAAATCAGCGCCTTTATTAATTACAAACCATTTTTCCATATTATTTTACAGCACATTATCTGCACTGCGACAACTCCTTTTCTTGATAGACAACTTCAATCAGTGTCAGTCCGTATGCCGGTACCGTATATCCGGCAGCTTCCCTGTTCTTTGCCTCTAAAATCTCTGATATATCTTCCGGCTCTCTTCTGCCATCCCCGATCTCGATCAGTGTGCCTGTCAAGATACGCACCATATTCTGTAAAAATCCATTTCCGGTATAATAAATCTGTATTTCTCCCGGCAATTCTTTAATCTGTATCTGAAAGATCGTCCGTACCGTTGATTTTTTCATTTTTTTGTTACCGCAGAAAGACTTAAAATCATGTGTTCCACACAGATATTCTGCTGCCTTTCTCATCCGTTTTACATCAAGCGGTTCCTTATAATCATACACATATCTGCGTTCAAATACCTCCGGTATTTTCCCTGTATGAATCCGGTAAAGATACGTCTTTTCCAGTGCCTGGTATCTGCTGTGGAAACGTTCATCCACCCTCTTTACCTCGCAGACTGCAATATCTTCCGGCAGGTACTGATTCAGATATGATAAAATCTTCTCCTCGTCCCATTCTTCTTTCAGATGAAAGTTCGCCGTCTGGCCTTTTGCATGCACACCCGCATCTGTCCTTCCTGAACCGGTAACTTCCACCTGATATCCTGCCATTTTACTTAAAACATCCTGTAGTTTTCCCTGTATCGTAAGCTCTGACGGCAGCACCTGCCACCCACGGTAGCGTGTTCCGTCATACTGTAAGATCATTTTATAATTTGCCATATATTTTTATTACCTTATATTTTTCTTAAGATGTACTCCCGAAAAAAATACTGCCACAGATATTCTTCCTGTGGCAGTTCTTATTATTTTTAAATTTCGAATTGTTCCATCAACTGCACCATGGTCTGTACCTGTGCTGACTGTTCCTCACTGACTGCTGCTGTTTCTTCGGAAGAAGCTGAGTTATTATCTACGATCTGCGCTACCCCTGAAATGCTCTCATCGATCTTTCTCACACTCTCTGCTTCCATCTGAAGCGCCTCTGCCATCTGGATCATCTTGTCTGTTGAAACTTTTGCACCTTCCACAACTTCATTTAAGTTTGCTTCCTAATGAACTTTATTATACATCCGTTTCCGTGAATTGACAAACTATAAAACTGTATTTTCCATATACAATGTTGTTCTATTTATCATACCAGAATTTCAATTCACTTTCAGCCGGCTGTATCATATAATAGAAAGAATGAATCTGTGAGGTTTTTCATGTCAGATATTGCCTATACACAAAATAATATTGATGCAGGTGAATTAAAAATCCATGTTACGGCAAGAGGAAGTAACCGTCCCATCCCGGATGCCCGCGTGTCGATCTCCTATTCCGGTGATCCGGACAGTGTCGTTGAGGAGGTGAATACAGATGCATCCGGTATGTCCGAACAAATTACGCTTCGTACGCCTCCGCTTGAATACTCAATGGAGCCAGGCGAAAACCAGCCATTCTCGCAGTATAGTATTCAGGTCAATGCTGAAGGATTCCGCCCATTTACTGTGTCGGGAATTGAACTGTTTTCGGAGCAGTTATCGCTTCAGGAAGTACGAATGGATGAGGCGGATACACCGGGGAACCCGATAGACACGATCGTGATCCCTGTCAATACTCTCTGGGGCGATTTTCCTCCGAAAATTGCAGAATCCGAGATCAAGCCCATCTCCGAGACTGGCGAGATCGTTCTTAGCAGAGTCGTGGTACCGGAATATGTTGTAGTACATGACGGTCCTCCAAATGATACGACCGCCCGTGATTACTATGTACGTTATAAGGATTACATTAAAAATGTGGCATCCAGTGAAATTTATTCTACCTGGCCGGATGCGACTCTTCGCGCAAATATCCTTGCGATCATGTCCTTTACCTTAAACCGTGTATATACGGAGTGGTACCGAAACAAAGGCTACAGTTTCACGATCACCTCCTCTACCGCCTACGACCAGAAATTCACTTACGGCAGGAACATTTTCCAGAGTATTTCCGATATCGTTGATGAGATGTTCCAGAATTTTTTGTCCAGACCAAATGTCAGACAGCCGATCTTAACGCAGTACTGTGACGGGGAACGTGTAACCTGCAGCAACTGGCTGAGTCAGTGGGGCAGCAAATTCTTAGGTGACCAGAACTATGAAACGATTGAGATACTGCGCTATTATTATGGTAACAACATGTACATCAACACCGCAGAAGAAGTATCCGGTATTCCGGCTTCCTGGCCAAGGGTAGACCTTACGATCGGTTCTACTGGTGAAAAAGTACGCCAGATTCAGGAAGAACTCGCACGGATTTCAAGATCTTATCCGGCTATTCCAACTGTAACACCAGATGGGATCTATGGTCCTGCCACAAGGGAAGCTGTGGAAATTTTTCAGCGTGTCTTTGGTCTGCCTGTCACCGGTGTCATCGACTACCGTACGTGGTATAAGATTTCCGAAATTTACGTGGCAGTATCACGGATTGCAGAACTGGTTTAAATGTAACCGGGGCTGTCACGCAACATATGGTGTGACAGCCCCGGCCTTATTTTTATGCTCAGATACGCGGTCTTTTTCCCTTTCCCGGACACTTTTCCACATATCTTTTTATTTTTCTTCTCTTATTCCACAGTTACTACTTTCGCTAAGTTTCTTGGCTTATCAACATCAAATCCCTTGTCGGAAGAAACATAATAAGCAAGTAACTGCAATGCCACGGATGCAGGCATTACCATAAATTCATCCTGCATATCCGGCAGATGGAAGGTATCATATGCACGATCAATATCTTTTGCAAGACTTTCTTTGATAAAAAGCACGATATCCGCACCTCTTGATCTGACCTCTTTGATATTTGACAATTCCTTTGACATCAGTTTTTCCTGTGTCACTGCTGCAACGACCGGCGTATCCTGCGTGATAAGCGCGATCGGTCCATGTTTCAGCTCGCCGGAAGCATATGCCTCAGAGTGAATATAAGATACCTCTTTTAACTTTAAGGATCCTTCCAGTAAAATAGAGTAATCAAGTCCACGACCGATCATAAACAGATCCTTTGCTTCTAATACTTTATTGGCAAGTTTATGGATATCCTGACGTCCCTCTAATACCTTTTTCATGACATCCGGTGTACGCTGCAGTTCACGTACAAAGCTCTGTGTCTCTTCCTGTGAAAAAACACCGCGAAGCACTGCCATTTTTGCCACGATCAGATAAAATACAGCAAGCTGTGTCGTATATGCTTTCGTACTTGCAACAGCGATCTCCGGTCCTGCATTTGTATAGAGCACATAGTCGCTCTCACGGGCAATGGAAGATCCTTTTACATTAATAATGGATAAACATTTTGCTCCACGTTTTTTTGCATATTTGACTGCCTCTAACGTATCGATCGTCTCACCGGACTGTGAAACTGCGATGACCAATGATTTTTCGTCGATGACAGGATCAGAATACATAAACTCGGAGGCCATATCCACATCAATGTGCATATGAAGAATCGATTTTACAAGTGCCTGAGCCACAAGACCTGCATGCATTGCTGTACCGCACGCAATAATATTAACACGCTCACACTGTGTAAAGATCTCATCCGGCACACCGTCTGCCGTAAAATCCGGCATTCCGCTTGTAATACGGTTTGCGATCGTACGCTCGATCGCATCCGGCTGTTCCATGATCTCTTTTTCCATATAAAACGGATAGCCGTTCTTTCCGGCATTGTTAAGTTCCCAGTCGACTTCAAGATAGTCCGGCTCAACCGGATTTCCATTAAAATCTTTCAGACTGACCGCATCCTTTGTAAGTTTTAAAATATGATACTCTGGAACTACAAAATAACGGTTTGTAAAACGGCAGAGTGCTGTCAGATCAGAAGCAAGCATAGCTCCCTCTTTACAGAATGTTGCAACGATCGGACTGACATTTCTGGTAGAATAAATCTCACCCTGATGATCTTCAAATAAGATAACCAGAGCAAATGTTCCTTTTAACTTGGATACTGTCTTTTTGATTGCTTCGTCCGGATCACCGGTATAAAACTTATTTAAAAGTGCTGCCACAACTTCACTGTCTGTCTCTGATTTTAAAACACTTTCTAACTCATAGTCCGCGATCAGTTCTCTGTAATTTTCAATAATACCATTGTGTACTAAAGTTACTTTTCCAACCTGATGCGGATGTGCATTGGTGTCATTAACACCTCCGTGTGTTGCCCATCTGGTGTGACCGATTCCACACTCTGTGATAATTTTCTCCGACTCACAGATGGCTCTTAAATCTTTCACTCTTCCTGCACATTTATAAACTTTCGTCTGTTTTGCGTCAGTATCTGCCACTGCGATTCCCGCACTGTCATAGCCACGGTACTCAAGGAGCTCTAACGCATCAAGTAATACGCCTTTTACACCTTCACTGCCTGTATAACCAATAATTCCACACATAAATTTTCCTCTTTTCTATTATAAACACATCCGTGTTATTTGTTATTTCCTCCCTTATACCGTATTTGTTTTGCAGTCACCTGCATATTTGCCGGTATATCTCGCACTGGGAATGTACGGGAGAGCATCCGCCGAATCTTCGATCACTCTCCTCCTCGTTAACCTGCCCTTATCAATCTCAGATGTTTTTATCAGATTTCAAACATTTTTCTGCAGGTACATGGCGCTTCTAGGAAAACAACAGTCTACACACTTGCCGTGTAAAATCTGTTGTTCTATTTATGTGTCCGGTATACGGGTGCAAAGACCGCGTATCTGAACATAAAACAATTTTTATTCAATTTTCAAGGTTCAACATGCTTTACTATACTATGATATGAAAAAAATGTCTAGTGTTTCCATCCAAAGACGACACTATCTCCATTTTCATCCGTGCATCGATTTCCAGACCGCTTCTCCATTTGGAACATACTGGCAGAATGAATCCACCATAATACTGCGGAATGGACGCACTGCCTCCTCCAGTCCAAATGCTGCCGGGTAATCTTTCGTCACAAGATCGATATCTTTCGCAATCTTTTCCGCCACTGCAGCATCTTTTATCGGAACGATCCCAAACAAAGTCGAACAATATGCCCTGCTCCCGGTACAGGAAGCAAGATAAGTATATGCAAAATTTTTCCACTCTTCCTCAAGTACATATCCACAGGCATCCTCTCTGTCGGGTTCCTTCTCCACATTTTTTGTTTCCTCCATCTGGATACCCAACTGCGAAAAATACCCGCAGAGTTCTTTTTTCTGTCTTTTTTTCTGAAAAAAGGATACACCTCCTGCCCCCGTCGCCTGGATCATCATCCATGCGTGCAAAAAATGATCCGCACGTTTTTCCGCCTGCTTCTCACCAAAACGTTTTTTTAAAACCAGAAGACGTTTTTCATCTCCGGCAGGATCTAACTTCTGCTCTATTGCAAGTTTTAAGATCCGCTCACGCTCATTAATGTCTTCGATCTCATAATAATGCGCAGGCCACTCCGAAAGATAATCTGTTTTTTCATTCTGCGTCGTCATTTATTCCGTATCTCCTTCCATGTACAGATCCACATCATCATATGTCACTCTCGCATAAGGCAGACGTATATATTTTCCGTCGATCAGATCAAGATCCGACAGATCCCCTCCGGTTGAAAGCCCGTAAGCAAGGTTTAACATCGCACTTGCCTGACCTTCCTTATCATTATAGACTGTTCCGATCATCTCTTTATTTTTGACTGCCTCAAGTCCTACATCTGTTCCATCGATTCCAATAACCGCCGGCCATTCATCCTTTGTAAGATCAGATGCTTTCAGTGCATCGATCGCACCTAACGCCATATCGTCATTATTGGCAATGACAAGTTCTATGCTATCCCCGAACTGTGACATAAGCTGTGCCATCTTTGTCTGCGCCTGTGCACGGTTCCAGTTTGCGATCGCATATCCTAATTTTTCCACTTCCACACCACTGTCAATCATCGTACTGACTGAATACTCCGTACGGACGATCGCATCCTGATGACCTGCTTCCCCCTCTAACACGACATATTGAAAGATTCCGTCTCCATTTTTATCAAATGAATCATCTGTCAGGAATGCCGCTGCCGCAAGTTCTCCCTGTATGATCCCGGATTCAAACGCCTGCGCTCCGACATAATATAGTCTTGACCAGCGTTCTAAGTCCTCCTCTACCAGCTCACGGTTGAAAAAAATGACCGGAATATCATTTTTTTCTGCAAGATCAATGATCGCTGTCGGATCTGTTCTGTCCACCAGGTTGACACATATCACATCACATCCTTCTGTAACCATGTTTTCTACCTGACTGTTTTGTGTTGACTGGCTGGCTGCGGCATTATAAGTATCTATGTTAATCGAGATGCCCGTCTCCTCTTCCTTTTTCGTTGCATAATCATTAAAATCTTTCATCATTTCTGACACAAATGTATCATATTGATCATAAACAGAAATCCCGATCTTAATGCTCTTTTTGGCATCTTCTCTGCCACCACAGCCACAAATGACCATGCTTCCTGCTAAAATTCCACCAATAATAACTGTTATTTTTTTATATCTTTTTATTTTCTTCAAGGATATTTCCCCCATTTGATATGCGGCAGACACTTCGCCCCTCAACCTGATATCTCTGCCCATTTATATCACTGTACAATAGGGAATAAAATCTTTTGATTCTCCTCATCATACAGATTTTCTTTTGTAATTGTAAGAAAACCGATTTCTTCTGTTTTTGCAGAAGATAACGGCTCCCGCAGTTGTCCTGCGATTGCTGCCACACTTAAATACCCGATATTAAATTCATTCGGAACGATCAACGCCCTGATTTCTCCTTTGTCAAGGTAATAGACATTTTTTTCTGAACATCCGATTCCGTAAAGCTGGAATTTTATCTGTTCCTGTGCCTGAAGGTAGTCTACCGCCTGCTCTGTAGTATCATTGTCCAAAGACACCACAATATCCACTTTCTTTTTCTGCAGGCACCATTCAAATGTATTATTTACGTTATCTTCATCGGACAAGTTCCATGCAATGGATGCACCGGCAGTCTGGATTTTATCCATGAAACCTTTCAGACACTGCACTCCGGCAGTCTGTTTCTGATTTCCGGCAAGGATTCCAATATTAACTTCCGCTAAATTTTCACCATAATCCGCAATGACAGCCTCTGCAACTGCTGCCCCCATCTCATAAGACTGAGGCAGTATTGCCGCATACATTCCCTCTGCATCCACATCTGTCTCTGCCAGGATCATCTTATCAGAACCGATTTCCACTGCTGCGTCGTCTGTGTAATTTCTGCTGTCACACATTTCAACGATCACACCCTTTGCCCCATTGTCAAGCTCCCTGTGGATGATCTGGTATTCTTCTTCGAGATTGAGAAAGTTCCCCGTTGATACAACATTCAACCGGATGTGATAATCCTCTGCGCCACGTTCAAGTCCCTCCCGGAAAGAAGTATACCTGTCGCTGCTGCTGTTTTCTACGATCACGGATACCGGATACCATTCCTCATCTTTATTGTCATCAAGCATCCCATATGTCGCAAAAGCAATAAATGCAATAATCACTATAATCACTGCCATTAAATACATTAAATTATTTTTTCCGGCCTGCTTCATAGCTGTTTTCTCCCTGCTTCTAACCGTTCCTGCTCTTCGAGTGTATATATAATATATGGCAGATGAATTCTTACCGTTGTGCCCTCATCCGGCACACTCTCTATTTCAAGACCATATTTTTCACCAAAACGCAGTCTGATCCGGTTATGCACATTTAAAAGTCCTACACCCGATCCACGTTTGTGTACACGATTATTTTCCCTCAGAAGCTGTTCGACCTGATTTTCCGGTATTCCAAGTCCATTATCCGTTACTTCAATATAGACATCATCATTACGCCGGTATCCCCGGACTTCGATCTCACCGTCTCCGTCCATACATTCCACGCCATAATAGATTGCATTTTCAAGCAACGGCTGCACCACCAGTTTTACCGTACAGCACTGCAGGATCTCTTCATCTATGTCAAACCGCACTTCAAAAATATTTTTATATCGGACTTTCTGGATATTCATATAGTTTCTGGCATGCTTTAACTCATCTTCCACACTTATGACCGTCTTTCCCCTGCTTAAACTGATGCGGAAAAGACTCGCTAACTGTGTGATCATAAACACTGCATCCTCATACCGCTCGCCCTCGATCATCCATACGATCGAATCTAATGTATTATACAGGAAATGAGGATTGATCTGTGACTGAAGTGCATCGAGTTCACTTTTCCTCTTTTCTTCCTGTTCAACCACAATATCCTGCATCAGCTGCCTTATCTGTTCCACAGTAGACTTAAGCGTGCGTCCTAAATGTTCGACCTCCATCGTTCCGCCGATATAAATAGACGGATTCAGGTTTCCTGACTCCCATTCCTTGACCGAATTATTCAGCTTCTTCAAAGGCATTGCAATACTTGCTGATACCAGCTGATTTAAAAGAATCACAGCAAGCAGGCACACCGTCACTAACATGATCACAAAATATTTTGTACCGGTCATACCCATATCAAAAGAACTCATCGGTACAACACTGACGATCTTCCATCCGGTATAACTGACTGTCTTTACTGTAACAAGACGTTTTTCACCCAGAAAAGTCTCTTCTGTACTTCCATCCCCATATCCTGCAGCTTCGATGTTATTTTCCTGATAAAGATCCGTATAGATCAGTTTCTGTCTCGGATGATAAATGATCTCACCCTTACCATCGATCAGGTAAACATATTCCGATGAATTTCCAACATTTGCTTTCTTTAAGATCTGTTCAATACTGCTGTAATTCATATCAACCAAAAGGACTCCAAGCGTCGACGTTCCATTGCTTGTCAACTCTACAGCCCTGCTTAAGGAGACGACCCAGTAATAGCGGTAGGTCGGATCATCAAACAGATTCTGCACATGCGGCGTGGAAAAATGCAGATTCTCCATCTGACCGACCGCATCGGTAAACCATTGCTGTGTTATGATATTCACCTGCTCTTTTTCATTTGCAACAGGTACCGCTGCCACAAGCTGCCCATCTCCTGTATAGCAGGCAATACTGATCAGATTATCTTTATTTGCTTCGTACAAAAGATTCATTTCTTCATCCATCGTGTCACTGGCAAGATCTTTATTCTTGATGACACTGTAATACATGGTATCCGAAATACGACGCATATTTCTGAGATAATCCTCCAGATTGATGGCGGTCTGATTTAAAAGCTGCCCTGTGCTCTCGATCGTCATCGTCTCCGCCCTGTTTGAAAACTGCCGGTAGAGCGTGACGCCAAGAAATGACATACTGCAGATGGAAAGGATCGTAAACGAAATAGAGATCGTCACCTGAATACTGTGCGGTTTTACCAAATGTCTTATATATGCAGTTATCTCTTTTATTTTTTCCCTGATGTTTGACAAATTTATTTCCTTTTTTCTGCTTTGTATTTTGAAGGTGACATTCCAAACTGTTTCTTAAATGCATAGCTGAAATAATTTGGGTCTGAGTATCCTACTTTTTCTGCAATAACATATGTTTTCTCATCCTGATTTAATAGCAGATCCAGTGCCTGTTCCATCCGGTACTCCGTCAGATAATTGATAAAAGTTTTTCCGGTTTCTTTTTTAAACACCGTGGAAAAATATGCTGTACTCACAGAAAGATTTTTGCATACACTCTCCACATTAAGACTCGAATCTGCATAATGTTCCCTGACATACTCAATCGCTTTTGTCACAAATGATTTCGTCGTATCCTGTCTGCCATTCTGGATCATCTCCTGCATCTGGCATCCGGTCTTTAACAGCCAGCTTTCCAGTGCTTCTGGTGATTCCATCTGCATAACTTCCCGGTAAATATCACCGGTGCCACCAAAGATTTCATCCAGATTCAGTCCATTGAGCGTACCAAACCGGAAAATCTCAGCAATAAGTTCCGTGATAAATATCTGGTATTTCTGCAGTGATGCCCCCCGTCCGGATAACTGTGTAACGCTCTCTTTCACTGCTTCTTTTAAGGTTCTCTCATCCCCGGTCTTTATCTTTTTTAAGATATTCCCGATCGACTGTTCTTCCCACGGTTCTTCTGCACTGCCCTGTGGATCGATCTCTGCAATATTAATGGCTCTTGTATTTCCATAAATCACACGGTAGGAAACCGCATTGCGCGCTCCCTGATAGGAAGCCGGAAGCTCTGCGATCTCATCACAGATTGCTCCGATTCCAGCGGTGACCTTTGCTCCGCAGACACGCTTCGCCAGTTTACAGAACTTATCCATTGCATTGGTATAAACTGTGATCTCTGCGGTATCTTTCAGCTGCGTGATCACAAGAATGTCTCCCAAATAAAAGAATGTATTAGATCTCCACTTGTCCACAAACTGTTCTTCCGCAAGCTGTTTTACTGACATTCCAAGCAAAAACGGATCGAGTTCAAGCTGTGGATCTTGTGTACTGATATGTAAGATCGTCGCTACATAATATGGACCGCTCCACGGTATCTGGTATTGTTTTAAATATTTGTCAATCTCAGATGCCGGGATACGTCCCTCTATCAGTGATGTATAAAAGTTTTCCTGCAATACCGGAAGACTTTCCATATAATATGCACGCAGTTTTTCGATATTGCGCTTCTCATCAAGTTCTCTGTCTAAGTTTGTCTTGATCCGCTCAAACACTTCCCGCAGTTCGTTTGAATTGATTGGTTTTAAAATATACTCCTCAGCCTCGATCTTTATAGCTTCTTTTGCATACTCAAATTCATCAAATCCGGAAAAAATAATGATTTTAATTTTCTGGTAAAGCTCTTTTAACTTTTTGCTTAAAGTCAGTCCGTCCATGTAAGGCATTTTTATATCTGTCATTACAACATCCGGCTGAATTTCTTCCGCCAGTTCTAATGCTTCCACACCATTTCTTGCATATCCGGCAATACGAAATCCCATCGCTTCCCAGTCAAGTTTTTTCATGATAACAGAATATACTTCTTCCTCATCATCTACCAATAATACCGAATATAAATTCATTGTAACTTTCTCCTGCTAGTCTCCATATTTTGCATTCATATTATGCCATAAAATTCCAAGGATCACAGTGCAGATAATGATCTCTGCAACTGCAATATAGGTGTTCCAGAATAATAAAAACATCATGACAAGCGTTGCAACTGCAAAAAAGAACATCAGCTTTCCTGCAGCCTTTGCATAATTTTCTTCGTCTTTCACTGGCGGCTTATTTTTTCCGCGGATGGCTGAAATATCTTTCATAAACCATAAACGCATTCCATAATAGATCAAAATCACAAATAAAAGTAATGGGATTCCTGCTGTCTCTAAAATCTGTTCTGTAGTCATATAATCCTTGTTTTCCTTTCTTTTTCATAGAGAAAAAATAACGGCTGGTCTGTAACACCCAGCCGTTATTTTACAGTCCGATATAGAAATTATACCGTATCTTTTATTTTCTTGCTATATATTTTCTGATATCCAGAGAAATTGCTACGAAGATTACAACACCGATTGCGATGTACTGTGCGTTCGCATTCATTCCTAAGTACTGGAGTGCAACCTTTAATAACTCGAATACTGCAACACCGATGATAGCGGATGAAACTTTACCACGACCACCTGTTACGGATACACCACCGATCGTACATGCTGCGATTGCTTCCATCTCGTAACCATATCCGGTCTGAACAGATGCACCACCTGCTTTTGCGCCGAGCATGAATCCTGCAAGACCATACATAGCTGCTGCTTTCATGTAGATTAAGATCAATGTTTTCTTTACAGGAACACCTGCAACTTCTGCTGCCTGTGGGTTACCACCGATCGCATACATATATTTTCCATGACGAGTCATGTTGAAAATGAACCATGTGATTGCTGCCACAACAATTGCGATCCAGATCAGGTAGTTAATACCAAGGAATTTACCATTTGCTACATTTGTGTATGCTTCTACGTAACCACCAAGTGGTGTTGCGTTTGTTACGATAAGTCCAATACCATAAACGATTTCCATCATTGCTAAGGTTGCAATGAAAGGTGGTACATTTAAGTATGCAATAAAGATACCGGTTACAGTACCAAATGCTGCACAGATGAGCATTGCGATGATCGCTACTAAAAATACGTTCATAGGTTTCATATCCGGGAAGAATTTACCGGAGTAATCCAGACGCTGTAACAACATACCTGAGACACATGCACCAAAACCGATCATACGTCCTGCGGAAAGGTCACATCCTGCGGTGATAACACATCCTGCAATACCAAGTGCAATGACAAGTCGTGCACTCATATTCATAAGAATATTCATTAAGTTGTTGCTTGTAAAGAAGTTATTGGATGTTAAACCGGTATAGATTACCAGAATGAACATTACAATAATAACCCCGTTGTTGATCAAAAAATCTTTTACTTTCTGCTGTTTTGTCTTTCCCATTTTCGTCTCCTCCTATCGCATCAGAATCTTGTTGCGTATTCCATAATTTTTGCCTGTGTCATATCTTCCGGTTTCTCAACCTCACCGGTCAGTTTACCGTTACACATAACACAAATTCTGTCTGACATTCCAAGAAGCTCTGACATCTCTGAAGAAATCATGATGATTGCTTTTCCCTGTTTTGCTAAGTCACACATAATCTCATAAATCTCATGTTTTGCACCTACATCAATACCACGGGTAGGCTCATCCATGATCAGAACATCCGGATCGTTGGCTAACCATCTTGCAACGATTACTTTCTGCTGGTTACCTCCGGACAGATTGGAAATATGTTCTTTCATGCTCGGAGTCTTAATGCTTAATTTTTTAATACTGCTTGTTACGATCTCATTGATCTTTTTGTGATTTAAAACAAATCCTGCATTGAGATATTTGTTATAAATAGATACACCTACATTATCCTTTATGGACAGGCATCCGAAAATACCGTTTCCTCTTCGATCCTCAGTGATCAGACCAATTCCTGCATTCATCGCATCGATTGGATGTTTGATCTTTACCTTTTTGTCATGCATATAGATCTCACCGGATGCAATACCACGGATACCGAAGATTCCTTCCATAAGCTCTGTTCTCTGTGCACCTACCAGACCGCCAAATCCAAGGATCTCGCCTTTGTGGAGCTGAAAACTTACATTCTGGAATGATTTCGCATGAATGGAGCAAAGATTCTTTACTTCCATAACTACTTCATCACTCGGTTTGTTTTCTCTCGGTGGATATACATTGGTCAGCTCACGTCCAACCATCTTTGTGATGATCTGGTCTGTTGTCATCTCTGCTGCCGGCCAGGTTCCAACATATGTACCATCCCGCATGACCGTGATATCATCAGCGATCCGTTTGATCTCATCCATCTTATGTGAAATGTAAACCATTGCCACACCTTTGTCTCTTAGATCATTCATGATGCGGAACAATGCTTCTACTTCGTTATCGGAAAGAGAAGATGTCGGCTCATCAAAGATGATAACTTTCGCCTGCTGTGAAACAGCCTTTGCAATCTCAACAGACTGCATCTGACCTATGGATAAAGATCCAAGCTGTGCTTTCGGATCAAAATCCATTTTTACTTCTTTTAACCATTTTGCAGTCTCCTCATACATTTTCTTATGATCGATGACTTTTAATGGTCCATACTTTGTCGGGAATCTTCCCAGATACATATTTTCTGCAACGCTTCTTGCCGGTACCGGCTGCAATTCCTGATGTACCATGGCAATTCCTTTTTTCATTGCCTCATCCGGATTATTGATTTCGACTTTTTCTCCGTCCAAAATAATTTCTCCGGCATCCATTTTATAGATACCAAACAAACATTTCATCAGGGTTGATTTTCCTGCACCGTTTTCCCCCATCAGTGCATGGACTGTTCCCGGACGGAGTGATAACTGTACATTGTCAAGTGCTTTGACACCGGGGAAAGATTTGCACACGCCCCTAAGCTCCAGTTTATACTCAGCCATGTTTCTCCTCCTTTATATCATTTGGCTTACTTCTCTGCCAATTATGTTCCTATTTCATATCTGTGCTATTTAGCACACTTCATTTTTCATAGAATATATATCTGCCTGTTTTTATTTCATACATTCATTTCTGCATTTCTGCAGTCTGATCATAATTCTTATGAATAGTGGCAGCGGGTGCCATATGCACCCGCACCACTTTTATACCCTGTTCTATTTACAGATTATTTAACCATGTCAAGAACATCCTGTGCATTGTCTTTTGTTACTTTTACATAATCACATCCGATGTAGTGATCATTGCCAGCGCCTGTGATGTAGTTGATAGCTGCATCTGCTGCACTGTGGGACTGTGAGAAGTGATCGTTAAATACGGTACCTGTCATGGTTCCTGCAAGAACATCCTCTAATGCCTCTGATAATGCATCAACACCTACCAGATAAATATCAGTACCTACGGTACGTCCTGCACTCTGGATTGCCTGTAAAGCACCAAGTGCCATTGCATCGTTGTTACAGAATACAACTTCTACATCGTTACCGTACTGTCCAAGGGCATTTGCTACGATCTGCTGTGCCTGATCCTGCTGCCAGTTACCAACCTGATCAGATAAGCAGTTAACTTCAAGTCCTGCATCCTCAAGAGCTTTTACAGAATACTCTGTACGGTACTGTGCATCAACGTTCTCCGGATCACCTTCTACCATAACGTAGTCGATCTTTCCATTTCCATTTAAATCAACGGTATCAAGGCCAAGATCACTGATCATTTCACCCTGGAAAGTACCGGACTGACGGGCATCACATCCAACGTATGTAACATCCCAGTTGTTATCTGACCATCTCTTCTGCTCTTCTTCATCCGGCTCACGGTTGATGTATACAAGCGGGATTCCTGCTGCAACTACTTTATCTGTGATGGTTGCTGCGGAAGAAGAGTTAACCGGGTTGATAATAAGAACATCTACACCCTCTGTGATGAAGTTATCGATCTGACCTGTCTGTGTAGCCTGATCGTTTGCACCATCAACGATTGTGATATTGTCTTTTGAAAATCCTTTTTCTACCAGATAATTTTCAAGCTCTGTACGGAACAGTGTCATGAAGTTATCGGAGAACTGGTAAATACATACACCAACTTTTTTGTCTGCAAGACTTGCATCTGCGTCTGTTGCTGCATCGGCTGCTGCGTCCCCTGCGTCGGCTGCCTCTGTAGCTGCTGCATCATTTGATGTATCGCTTGCTGCTGCATCGCTTGCTGCTGCATCGGTTGTTGTTCCGGCATTGTTTGTGGATGCATTATTGCTTCCGCCACATCCTGCTACCATAGATGCTACCATTGCTGTTGCTAAGATTACACTAACTACCTTTCTTTTCATAGAAAAATCCTCCCATTTGATTTAATGTATTTGTAACTCTTTGTTTGTTACAAGTGCATTATATCAACAGGAGGATTAGATAAACATACAATATTCTTCTGTCTTTCTTGAAAATTCTTCTTTTTTATTTGTGCACTTTATCAATTTTCTTTATTTTTTGTTTTATTTCGTTGTATATTTTGACATAACGATAAATTATTTCGTATTTTTTTCACGTCATTCTGCCACTTTAAAGTGCAAAAATATGATTCTAGGTAAAGAAAAAAAGATGCAGGATTTTCCCACATCTTCCTTCTGATATAACATAGTATCATTCCATATTTTTTTATAATTCTAAGATCTTCTCGGCGATCTCCACAGCATCACGGATACAATCCGGACAGCTTCTTAGTACCTTTCCAGTTGTAACGCCTTTTAATTCCCCACAGGTCAGTGATCCGTTTTTAGCAAGAAATTCCTTCGTGATCTCCCTGGTCAGTTTGTAAGTATCTGCCTTGCTTGCCGGCTGCTCTAGGTTTTTGCAGCTATTTTTTAATCCTGCAAGCATAACAGCACCGGATACTGCTCCGCAGGTTGCTGCCATGCCACCCATGCCAAGTCCAAATCCCTCACAGGCTGCAAATAACGTTTCCTCCGGTATTCCGGTTTCGTCAGCAAATGCACAGGCAACTGCCTGTGCACAATTAAATCCTTTATTATGTAATTCGATCGCTTTTTCTTTTCTGGTCATCTGATGTGTCCTCCACTTTTATTCTGCCTCATCAATCGCTTTTCCGATATCATGACGCATATATTTATTGGCAAAGCTGACCCACTCGGTTGCCTCATAGGCTTTCTTTCTTGCCTCTTTCAGATCGGCTCCGGTTGCCGTGATACCGAGCACACGTCCGCCGTTTGTGACGATATCGCCATTCTCATCAAATTTCGTTCCGGCATGGAAGCAGAAATAGTCATCTTTTCCATCAAATTTTTCAAGACCACTGATCTTAAATCCTTTTTCATAAGATACCGGGTATCCATCCGATGCTAAAACCACGCAGACTGCTGCATTATCCTCAAACCGCAGGTCAATGGTATCTAACTTACCATCTACACAGGCTTCCATTACATCAATGATATCATTTTTCATACGTGGAAGTACGACCTGTGCTTCCGGATCACCGAATCTCGCATTATACTCTAACACTTTCGGTCCATCCTCTGTCAGCATCAATCCAAAGAAAATAACGCCGGTAAACGGTCTTCCCTCTGCGGCCATGGCATCCACGGTTGCCTGATAAATGTATTTCTGACAGAAATCATCCACTTCTTTCGTGTAAAAAGGACTTGGTGAAAAGTTTCCCATTCCTCCGGTATTTAATCCCTGATCACCGTCTTTTGCGCGTTTGTGATCCTGTGCAGAAGACATGATCTTTATCGTCTTTCCATCCACAAAAGATAAAACAGACACTTCACGTCCTGTCATAAATTCTTCCACGACCATGGTATTTCCGGCAGTTCCGAACTTTTTATCCTCCATGATCTCTTTAACACCAGCTTTTGCTTCCTCTAAGGTATTACAGATCAAAACACCTTTACCAAGCGCCAACCCGTCAGCTTTTAATACGATCGGCATCTTTGCTGTCTCTAAATAAGCAAGTGCCTCCTCTGCTGAAGTAAAGTTTTCATAAGCCGCTGTCGGAATATTATATTTTTTCATGAGATCTTTTGAGAATGCCTTAGAACCCTCTAAAATAGCTGCATTCTTACGAGGTCCAAATACCTTTAATCCCTCTGCTTCAAAAACATCCACGATACCACCAACCAGTGGATCATCCATTCCAACGATCGTAAAATCAATGGCATGCTCTTTTGCAAAAGCCACAAGTTTATCAAACTCCATGGCACCGATCGGTACACACTCTGCAAGGGCCGCAATTCCGGCATTTCCCGGAGCGCAGTAAATTTTATCGACACGCGGGCTTTTTACCACACTTGTCACGATTGCATGTTCACGTCCACCGCTTCCAACTACTAATACTTTCATTCTCCGTCGCTCCTTACTCTTTTATGATACATTTGGTTTCATTTATCTCACTGCCACTTCATGAATACATTTTATCGGTCTGATATTCCATTATTTACTCTGCAATGATCACATGACCATCTTTCACGGATACCTTCCCGTTTGCGATCAGATCGATCGCTTTCGGAAGGATCACCCACTCTGCCTGTTCCATGACACGACGCTGCAATACTTCCGGGGTATCACCCTGCTTTACCTCAACTGCCTTCTGTAAAATGATAGGTCCTGTATCTGTCCCCTCATCCACGAAATGTACCGTTGCACCGGTTACTTTTACGCCACGGGCAAGCACACCTTCATGCACTTTTAATCCATAAAACCCTTTTCCACAAAAAGACGGAATCAGGGATGGATGAATATTCACAATGCGGTTTTCGTATTCTTTTATCATCATTTCCGGCAATACTACAAGAAATCCTGCGAGCACGACGAGATCCACATTGTAAGAATTTAATTTTTCAAGGAATGCCTGATTAAAAGCCTCCCTGCTTTCAAAATCTTTCGGTGAGATACACAATGCTTCGATTCCATGTGCCCTCGCACGTTCTAATGCATAGGCATTTACATTATTGCTGATGACAACCGAAATACATGCATTTGTTATTTTTCCTGCACTGATTGCATCTATGATCGCCTGAAGATTTGTTCCTCCACCGGATACTAAGACTGCCAGTTTTAGCATAAGGTTACTCCTTTTTCACCATCTTTGATCTCGCCAACCACATATGGTGTCTCGCCTGCTGCTTTGATTGCTTCCATAGTCTTATCCACATCAGCAGGATCTACTGCAAGTACCATACCAAGTCCCATATTGTAGGTATTGTACATCATTTTTTCTTCGACCTGTCCTTTTTCTGCCATCAGTTTAAAGATAGCCGGAACCTCATAGCTGTCTTTGCGGATCATGGCATGTTTTCCCTCCGGCAGCATTCTCGGAACATTCTCATAGAAACCGCCACCTGTAATATGGCTGCATGCTTTGACACGTACTCCCGCTTCTTTGACGCTGCGCAGTGCTTTTACATAAATTCTTGTAGGTACAAGCAATGCCTCTCCAAGCGTTTTTCCTAATTCATCATAATATGTATCGAGACTCTCTTTTGTCATTTCAAAGATTTTTCTGACAAGTGAAAAACCGTTAGAATGTACACCGGAGGATGCCATACCGATCAGTACGTCTCCTGCCTTTAAGTCGGCACCTGTGATAATGTCCTTTTCATCTACAACACCAACTGCAAATCCTGCAAGATCATATTCATCTTCAGGCATCAGTCCCGGATGCTCTGCTGTCTCCCCACCGATCAAGGCTGCATCAGACTGTTTGCATCCCTCTGCCACACCACTTACGATAGATGCGATCTTTTCCGGATAGTTCTTTCCACATGCAATATAATCAAGGAAAAATAAAGGTTCGCCGCCTGCACATGCGATATCGTTGACACACATTGCAACACAGTCAATTCCGATCGTATCATGTTTGTCCATAAGAAACGCAAGTTTTATTTTGGTACCTACACCGTCTGTTCCGGATACTAAGGTAGGTTTCTCCATGTTTTTGAATTTTTCCATGGAAAATGCACCGGAAAATCCGCCAAGGCCTGTCAGAACCTCTGGTCTCATGGTTCCCTGTACATATTTTTTCATCAGTTCCACTGATTTGTATCCTGCTTCGATATCAACACCGGAATTTTTGTAATCCATTTACTTTTCCTCCTGAATCTGTTGTTTACATGTTCATTTTTTGTATCGTCTGTCCGTCTCTGCTGTCATGTGTTTTATTCAGAATAATACATTTATCATTATCTGCTTCTTTTAGTAATTCTTATAGCCGACTTCCTGTAATCTGGCATCTTTCGCCTGAACCTGCTCTTTTAACTCTTTCGAATATTCTTTTAATTTCGCAAGCAGTGCCTCATCTGATGTAGCAAGGATCTTTGCTGCAAGCAGACCTGCATTTGCTCCACCGTTGATTGCTACGGTTGCAACCGGAATACCGGACGGCATCTGAACGATCGAGTATAAAGAATCTCTTCCACCAAGCGATGTGGTATGCATTGGGATACCAATGACCGGCATCGGAAAAATCGCTGCACACATACCCGGTAAATGTGCTGCCATTCCTGCACCTGCAATGATCACCTTAAAACCTTTTGCTTCCGCACTTTTTGCATATTCAAAAAATACATCCGGCTCTCTGTGCGCAGAGATGATCGTCATCTCATAATCAATTCCAAGCTTATCTAAAATATCTGCAGCTTTTGCCATAACCGGCATATCTGAATCGCTGCCCATTACAATACCAACTTTTGCCATAATCGTGCTCCTTCCAGATTCCTACAGTATCAAATCTCCACTGTTATCTATGTGTATTGTAACTGTCATTCTTTTAGAAGTCCAATTAATATTTATTATTTTATTTATTAAATAATCTTATATATCATCTTATTTATTTCTGAAGCAGGACTCCAGCTTATTTTTAACAATCCTGTTTTTATAAAAGCGGCCCATTCAGCTGCTCTGTTCCGGCTAAGACAAATTTGCCATCTGCAATGATATCTTCTGTACTGCCATCTTTTCTTATCACTGTGATCTTGTCAAGCTCATCATATGGGATCGTAATATCTGTATGACAATTTAAATACGCTTTTTCTACGGACTCTTTTCTCTGTGCAGATACACTATTTTCCCTTGCAACGATTGCTTTTCCATCCGGGTTATAGGAAATGTTGTCCTCCTCATGACTGTAACAGGTATCTCCCACTGCAAAATGTGGTCCTGTTTTCTCCGCGATCAGAATCGGCAGCTTATCTGCGATCTGATAATCTCTCGCCATTCGGTATGCTGTCGTATTCGTCCCAATCGCAAATTCCCCCATCGGCAATGTATCATGATGTTTCAGGACATTATCACGGATATATTTTTTATTTTCCGCCTCATCCTTAAAATTCGTGCAGGTATAGGATTCTACCATACCATCCTTAAACCGGATCTCTAAATTCTCATAATTAAGTCCGTTTAAATATACCTGTCCGACAAATAATGTTCCCGTGGTCTTTTCTAGTACCGGTGAAGTAAATACCTCTCCCACCGGAATATTGACATCTGCCACACAGTTTTCAAATGCAGTCTCCTTTGACGGATCTTTTAATTTCCAGATATTTACATATAAATCTGTTTTGTTTTTTCCTTTTCCTGTAATGTGTACCTGATCTGCTGTATCTAAAACATCAATGATCTTCTGCTGAATTGTCTGGTATAATTTGTAATCTAACGTATTTAATTTCACAGTCTCAGCAAAGATTTCTTCGAAACGCTCTCCAATCTCCGGTATCGGGTATGCGATGATCGTAAAACTGCGTTCTTCGCCCTTGATATATTCATTGATCATCTGCCCTGCCATATTCATCTCATAAACGCACAGTTTCTGCTGTTTTTCGTTATATTTCACTGCACACTCTTTATTTTCCGGTGAAAACGGTTCTTCCCCGAATACTTCAATAACTGCCGGGCCTGCATGACCTGCTGCAAGTTTTTTCTCTTCCTCGAAATAATTTTTTCTTGCCTCCAAACAGCGTTCCACATATGCTTTATCCAGATAAAGCGCACGGTCTTCCCTGTGGTCATAGTCAAACTGTTTGTTTGGTGAAGTTGCCGTTGCAAGCATGGTCGGCTTTAAATTCATTTTTTCAAAATTATGCACCGCTGCACGGACCATACGCTCAAAACCGATCGGATAACGCAACTGGACAGTCTGCTTTTTGCCAAGATCTTTGCCTGTCACCTCAAATCCGATCCGGTAACCTTCTGTATAGGTGTCTGCCATCGCCTGGATCTCTTCATCAGTCATTTTATTTAAAAATGCCGCAATCTGTTTTTCATTTTCTCCGATATATACACCGTATCGATACAGATAGCGCAGATCCGTAAGATCTGCATGCATCACAATATCCGTCTCAAAATCTTCCGCCGGATCAATCAGCCTGCGCAGGCTTTTCTCATAAAAGATCTCGCTGTAATCATGGAAAAACCAGTACAGATCCTGCTGCACTGCCGACTTCTCCGGAGCATCTTTTTCTTCTCCATTCTCAAAACGGTTATAAATTTCTACAAACAGCTCCATCTGGATCGTAAGCTGCATCAGATCTCCACGAAACGCTGCACCAATCTCCCTTCTTACGTAAGCAAAATAAGCACAGAGCAACTGCCCAAACTCTTCTCCTAATATTTTCACAGCATAGTCCGGATTCGCATAGCTTGTCTGATATGAAGCTCCAAGTATATCCTCATAGAATCCCAGATTACATTCTTCTGCTTCTTTTAAACTCCGCTTTTGAATCGTATCATCTGCCCACAGATCGTAAACAGCCGCCTGTTTCTGCAGTAACTGTGCTGTCTGTCTGAAATATTCTTTATATTTTTCTTCGGTCTCCGGCTTTTCTTCAATCTCTGCGATCCGCTCACGCACCAGCGCAAAACGCTCCTCTGCAAGTTCGTTGGATTCTTTATATAATTCTTTATACAACATTAAGTCAAAACCTCCACAACAAAATTCTATCACTCATCAATCAGTTTTCCATACTTCGCATTTTTTTCGATCAATGACTTTGCATACTCCCAGATACGCTCAGAGCCCTCATGCACTCTCTCATCTCTTTTAAGTACCTGAGACTTTTTCACACCATGTTCTTCCCATGAGATACCACCCGATGCATCATTTAAAAATAATGGCTGCACCTTATCTAACATATTGGCAAACTTTGATTCCGGTGTCTCCATAGCCTCAAACTCATCCCACAGACCGCGGTATTCCTTCTTCTGTGTTTCCGGGAGTAATCCAAAGATCCTGTCTGCCGCTTTTAATTCGCGCTCCCGCTTTGTCTTATTGCCCTCCGTATCATATGCGTAGGTATCTCCGGCATCGATTTCTATGACATCATGAAGAAGTACCATTTTCATGGTTTTTAATACATCAATCGGCTCATTCGCATAATCAGCAAGCACAAACGCCATCAGTGCCAGATGCCAGGAATGTTCCGCATCATTTTCTTTTCTGCTCCCATCGCTTAAATACGTCTGCCTTGTAATCTTTTTTATTTTATCCAGTTCCATAATAAATGAAATCTGTTTTTCAAAATCTGTCATTTGAATCTCCATTTCTTTTATAAATGAATGTCTCTATTCTGAGTCATTATAAATTATCAAAATATATCACGTTGTACTCTAACACATTGTGATTTACAGCAAAAATCCAACCACATATAATGCCACCCATGCACCAACTGCAAGGAAAGAACATATCGTCGCAAGGTAAGGAAAAAAACGATAAGAATTTTCCTCTCTTAAACTTAAGACAGCATTAAATAATGCGACCACACCGACTAACATGGACGATACTCCTGCACTTCCAAGATACATACTGCCGTTTCCTCTGTTTTGAAAAGAACAGACAATAACAGCAACAAGAACTGCTAAAGAAATAACTGACAGCATCCATGCAATAACTCCCCTTTTTGACTGCTTTTTGTCTGTGAATTTATATCCTCTTTTATGCTTTTTATGCATCCTATTTATCCTCATTTTCACACTTTTTATCCATGTGTCTGACAGGCACATATTTTTACCCTAAATCTTCCATGCCATTCTCAAATATCATTTTCCTGCCGACATTCTTTTATTATACAAAAACATATCTTTTTATGCAACCTGTCCGGCAGTCATATTGTTCTTGCACTCCAAGTAAAAAGCGTTTACTATAACAATAGATTTTAAAGATATTACCATGTAACCTGCAGGAGGATTTTATCAATGAAAGTTTATGTATGTTTCCCTAAAGGAAAGGCGAAAGCACTGACTATGAGCTACGATGACGGCAAAATCCAGGATGAGCGTCTTGTTTCTATTTTTAACCGTTACGGCATACGGGGAACTTTTAATTTAAATTATGGAATGATCGATAAAGAAGGGCTTACTCCACCACGGATTAAAAGTTCACGTATCAACGAACTTTATACCGGACATGAAATTGCAACCCATACCATGACTCACCCGACCATTGCACGCTGTCCGATGACGGAAGTTGCAGAAGAAATTTTAGCTGACCGGAAAGGTTTAGAACAGATCACCGGCCGCATTATCCGCGGACATGCTTATCCAAATGGTTCCTACAATGAAGACATCAAACAATTATTCCGCCAGCTTGGAATTGCCTATGCCCGTGTCGTAGAACCGGCAGCTGATTTTGCACTTCCAACCGATCCGCTTGAATGGCACCCGACCTGTCATCATGACGCCCCGGATCTGATGGAAAAAGCTGAATTTTTTGCAGAATTTAAGAAAAAACAGTATTTAAAATTAATGTATGTATGGGGGCACAGTTATGAATTTGACAATCATGATAACTGGAATGTAATTGAAGATTTCTGCGCATATATGGGTGGCAGGGATGATATCTGGTACGCAACCAACATCGAGATCATTGACTATATGGACGCTGCAAAACGTATCCTCTTTTCTGCAGACTGCAGGAGAGTTTACAATCCAAGTGCCCTCAGTGTATGGCTCGAAGTTGATGGCGATTCTGTGATAGAAGTAAAAAGCGGTACCTATCTGGAACTTTAATTATCATGCATCTTTCGCCCTGTGATCTTTCGCGTCAACTTTTTCACCAGATCATAGATAAGAAATCCAAACAATCCCCCGATCGTATTTAAGATCAGGTCGTCTACATCCAGACTTCCAACCTTAAATACCAGTTGCAGTATTTCCACGACAAGACTTAATTCAAAACTGTAAAGAACCGTATACCACATTTTTCTGCACCGTTCATAATAGATCGGCAAAAATGTTCCAAATGGCATAAACGCAATAATATTGCCGGCAAGGTTCAAAACTACTGCATAAGTGCCAAGAGCTTTACGATAACGGATAAATCGCATAATTTCTTTGAATGGAACAAGGTTATAGTGATATGCTCTTTCACTATAAGTTCGTCCCATTTCTTCTGAAAAAAATAAAAAATAAAATAACACTGCAAAGTAAACAGTGAACAATACGCCGGCAATCAGCCGGCGTCTTTTTTTTCTGTCATCCATCGCATTATTTACATCCATACTGTTCATAGTATGCATCAATTGCTTTTTTTATCTCATCATTAATGACAATTTTGCCCTGACACTCCTTATTGTAAAGATGTTCTACGACCTCTTCCATCGTTACAATCGCATTTGTCGGAAAACCATAAGTCTCTCGGATTTCATCAAGTGCACTCATTTTACCGCCAAGTCCCATTTCCATACGGTTTAAAGAAACCATCAGGCCAACGATCTCAACATTTGCAGCTCCTCTTACTTTCGGAACTGTCTCCTCCATGGATTTACCGGATGTTGTAACATCCTCGATCATGACAACACGGTCACCGTCTTTTAAACTGCTTCCAAGGAAACTTCCCTTATCTGCTCCGTGGTCTTTTTCTTCTTTTCTATCCGAACAGTAACGGACTTCTTTTCCATACAATTTGCTGAATGCAACTGCTGTTACAACACTGATCGGGATTCCCTTGTATGCCGGTCCGAATAATACATCAAAATCATCTCCATACTTCTCATGGATCGCCTTTGCGTAATACTCACCAAGACGCATTAACTGTGAACCTGTCACATAAGCTCCTGCATTCATAAAAAATGGGGATTTACGTCCACTCTTTAATGTAAACTCTCCAAATTTGAGCACATCACTCTCAACCATAAACTCGATAAATTCCTGCTTGTACTGTTCCATTTTATCTACGACCTCCTGTTTAACTTCCTTAATATCGATTGTTTGCACCTGATTCTCTCGTGTCTTCACAATTATTTTTATACTATCATAAGTGTCTTAGAATCTCAATCTCTTTTAACTTCATTTTTTAACCTGTAGAAAAGACATTAGAATTTTTATCAGACAAGACCCTATTTTAAATCTTCTGTTTCATAACATATCTGTCTATTCCGTCAGTTCTCCTATCACTGTGATAAATCTTTGCTCTGTAAGACCGGAACTTTCTATGGTAAATATAACTCCATCTTTTTCAAAAACAGCGACATAACTATACCCGCCAGTCTGCCCGATCGGATAACATCCCGCTGTGACCGTAATCCCATGCACCAGAGACGTGGCTAAATGTGTATCTGTAAATCTTGTCACGATCCCGGATTCCGTTGTACGAACTCCGATTTTCAATGTACGTTCTCCACTTTCATCCGAATAGATCAGACTATTATTATCATCCACTGCTTCTCCTGCTTTATCATATCCAACATGATAAACACCATCCGACAGGATGAATCCATCTGGAATGGAAGTCGGACAGATCTTTGTTCCAAAATATTCTTCCAGCCCCGCTGCGTCATAAGAAACAATCTGGTCCGGTTCTGCTACATCATAGGCTATACTTTCCATTTCGCGAATCTCATTAAAGATCAGACCGGTATCCTCCTCTGCTTTTTCCACCCCTGCCTCATCCGCTGATCCGGCTGCTGTACTTCCATACATACCATCATAATCATTGAAAACCGTGTCCACAGAGTTATTTTTGTTTCCTGAATATCCATTCCTGATCCTTCCATAAAACATTCCTGCACCGATGATCAGCACAAATGCTGTCATACACATCGCCGCCGAAATAGTGATATGCGCAGGCTGTTCCTTCTCTAAAGGGATTTTTTCTCTTATAACATAAAACATCCGCTTCATCCGTGATTTTGATTTTATCTCAACTTCCGCATCTGAAACATACTTTGGATCAATATGCCCGAATGCATCAATCAGATCATCTGCTTTCACTGCTCACACCTCGATTCCTTCCTGAGCAAGACATTTCCGTAAACTTTCCCTTGAACGCATCAGAGACGATTTTACCTTGCTCTCACTGATGGAGAATCTCTTTGCAATTTCAGCTATACTGTCAAAATACCAGTACCTCCGCACAAAGATCCTGCGGTTTTCTGTCTTCATCCCAGCCAGAAAACGGTTAATCATCTCCGCAAGTTCCATATTTTCCACATGTAACTCCATATTTTCACCGGAAATACAGTCCTGCATCTCTTCATATATGTAAGAAATTTCTCCCTCTCCACGCTTTTTCGAATGATTTTTCCGGTAGCGGTCTAAGGATAGATTTCTTGTAATCGCTCCTAAAAACGCCTGCAATATCCCCGGCCGCTCTGTCGGCATGGAATTCCACGCCCGGAACCATGTATCATTCATACACTCTTCACAATCACTTTCATTGTGCAGTACATTCTGTGCTATCTTGTGACAATATGCTCCGTATTTCTGCTGTGAGCATGTAATTGCCCTCTGATCTCTGACCCAGTATAACTCAATAATCTTTTCATCCTCTAAAAACTGCCCCACGATCCGAATTATATCCTCCTGTAATGTTTATCCTGTTCTGTTATGATTTTACAGAGCATCTGCCGCACCAATAAAAACAGGTATCCCATTCTCCCTGTCTATGATTGCATAGACAAATGGCCTGTCCAGCACAACATTTTCCACTGCCTCCAGACACCCCATTGTTTCCACTTCCACAACTGTTGCCGCCCCGGCCTTTGTACCAAGTTCATTCACTTCAATCTTTGTCCGGTGCAATACCCGGCTGATATACAGATTATCCCCATTTTTACAATTCCCCATCTGTGAAAAATCTGCTAATTTCTCATCAAATGCATCATGCATTCCCATTCTGTCTAAAACTTCCGCTAATTCTTTCTGCGTCTCCGCCTTAAACTTTGGCATACCTGTTTCCACTATTGTATCATTTGCCTGAGCAATTGTCTTTAGAAAAGTTTCTCCATTCATCTGACTGATATAATCTCTGATATCCATATTCTCATCCGGAAGCAGTGCAACAAAGTCAAAACCTTCTTTATACGGCTTGATAAATCCAACGGCATGCTCTTCCTTCAGAAAAGAATGTTCCTCCGAATACATCATTGATACTGTTGAATGATTACCATCAATATCATAAAAATCAGCATCATGCACCTGTTCCTTTTCATACGGGTCCTGCCACTCCCCCTCAAATGCCACTGCATTTACAAGATACATAATAGCATATGGCGGTATCTGATCCATGATATCTTTGATCATTCCATCCGTGCGCCGGTCGATCCAGCGATTGATATCCTTTGTCGTTTTTTTATCAAAAGCCGAGGCAAAGATATCTGCCTGATAAAATTCAGCGTTTAACTTCAGAAAATCATCTGCCGGTACAAAGTTCTCATCAGAATCTTTGTACCAGATAGAATTCGCTGTATATAAATGATTATTTTTTTCCTTTGGCATGGAACTTTGCAGACGCTGCAGCTCCCGATTGAGAAGATCAAGCGAGCAGTCTGCCGTACCGCAAAGTACACTCTCCATCTGTTCCAAAGTCTCGCCTGATGCTCCGTTTGCAGTCATGGCAAGCGCATTTATCACGGAATATGGTGATATCATTGTATTTTTTCCAGCTTCATAGCTATTTTGAAAAGCCTTTATTGCAAAATCAGCATAACTGTCCGCAAATATTTTGTCTGATTTTTCATCCGATGGCAGCATCTGAACATTATCTCCGGATTTTCCAGTATCTTCTTTCGTTACATTCAATTCCCTTGTCGATCCTGAAAGATGCATGCCTTCTACATTAGAACACGCAGCTGTCCCTGATAACAGAATACCAGCTGTTAAAAATAATGCTACTATCTTTTTTGCTCTTTTTTTCATCTTCTCTTCCTCCATTGTATCTGTTTCCTGTTGTTTCATTGCTCTTCTATAGAAAAAGACGCAAATGGGTAACTGCCCGTTGCGTCTTTTTCCAATTTTTTTCAGCATAGAATTTGCCTTACTATATTTTCCAGTCCCCATGTAACACATCGCTGTAAGACAATCTAATTCGTCATTTTCTACTGAAATCTTCTTCCTGATCTTTTCCAGCTCTTTCGGTCTCAACATCATTCGCGATAAGTATATCATATTTCACCAGTCGTTTTCCACATAACCGTAAAAAAGTAAAAAACCATACGATACATTTTCTATATATATCGCATGGCTTTACTTATTGCTTTACTTATTGCTTTACTTATTGCTTTTCAACTGAAACAATTGTTCCCGAAAATGCATCCACTTCTGAAAGTTCCCCGGTATATGTTACTTTTACTTTATCTCCAACAGAAACATTTTCCAATCCCTGTGGTTTTGCATCAAAACTTAATTCATAGGAAGCACCACTATCATCTGTCACAATAAACATAAAATCTTTGATCTCGTCCACCGTTCCATTCAGTGTTTTCTCTTCGCCTGTTACCGCTTCAGCTGTATTTTCCGGTACAGCTTCAGTCTGTAACTCTGTTTCAGCGTTACCCTCTGCACCAGCCTGCTGTTCTTTCTGCATATTATCCTCTGCCTGTACTTCCTGCTGCACTTCATTTCCGGCATCAGCACGATTCGTGCTTCCACATGCTGTAAATATGGACATACACATTACCGTTGCTAATACATAAATTGTTTTTTTTCTCATTCTGAATATCCTCCTGCGTGTTTTTATTACTTATCATTTGTAAGTTTCATTTATTTAGATAAAATAATAACAAAAAAAGTTTCATTAAAAAAAAATTTTTTTATTCCCGTTTCCTCATTATTTTTATGAACATGAATTATTCGGCAAATGGATAAAATGCTTTTTCCGGCAGATGTGCGTCAGGAAATGCATAATAAGATAAAAGAAACAGAAACGGAGAACATCTATGAACAGTATCGGGAAACGTATTGTATTTTTACGTGAAGAACGCGACATGAGCCAGAAACATCTTGCTTACACGATCGGTATCGCTCCGACTACCCTATCCCGATATGAAAACAACCTTTATGAACCAAAGGCTGAAATTTTAAACCGGCTCGCAAAAGCCCTTGATACCACTTCTGACTTTCTGATCGGACTTACCGATATTTATGAGAAACCAGCAGATGCCAGAAAGCGCAAATCAGAACTCACTGCCGACGAACAGCGTCTCTTAAGTTATTACCGTAAATTAACCGACCTGAATCAGGCTCGTTTAAAGGAACGAGCCGAGACGCTGCTTGATCTGCAGGAGAAAAAATGATTTTTATTTTCCACAGCACTTTTTATATTTTTTCCCACTTCCACATGGGCACGGATCATTCCGGCCTATTTTCTTACCTTCCCGCTGATATGGCATATCCATTTCAATACCGGCAAACGGATCCCATTCTTCTACCCGATTCATATAATAATCACTGATTCCTGCTACCTGTTCTCCGACCATATCGATCAGTGCTTCTACGCTCTCGTCCTCTGTCCGGTCCGCAATTGCAGCAAACATGGTGTTTGCTTTATTATATTTTCCAGTACCCATATAGGACAAAGCCGTAAGACAATCTAATTCAGCATTTTCTACGGAAAGTCCCTTCCGGATCTTTTCTAATGCTTTTGGTCTGTCCGACTCTCTGTTTTCATAAAAAGCCCTGTATATTTCTTCCTGTATTTTTACAGGCATATCTTTTAATGATGTGTCCTGTGTGATCTCCTCTCGTTCTATATCTGCCGCAAAAACGTCTGTTTCAAATGCATTTTTCCCGGTGATTTTCTCATACTCCATCCTGGAATATCCATGAAGCATTGGGAGTCCAAGTGTCATGATACCTTCAAGTACAACCTGCCAGATATTCATCCGGTCGTATAAAAGAACTGTTTTTCCAGCCTGTTCCTCATGCAGTAAGATTGTATCAAATATTTCATCTGCACTGCATCCACTGACTGTTTCATTAAAAATCAGTTCTATCATATCCGAAACATCATCCTGTGACATATCCAGTGTTTCATCAAGCTCCTGTGCCAAAATCTGCCAGCATTGTCCAAGATCAGCAATATTCGTGGAGACAGAAAGAACTTCTTTTTGTGAAAACTTCTTATAAGGAAGATCTGTGGCAAACTTTTCCAGTCCCTCAATAATCCGTTCATTATCTACATTTATAAGTGCCGCATAACTTTTCCCGGTATCACTTCTTCGTAAAGTCTGAAACTGCTTTCCAAAACTGCCATACCAGTACACATACCGAAGGAAATCCCTCTCTGAAAGGTTCATATTCCATACATTTTCAAAAATTTCATGAAAATCCTTGAGTTCTAACAATATATACGTAAGCAGAAGTTTCATTATTTTTCCGGTAATATCATCAATCTCTTTCCGATACCTTTTCCGGTCTAATGACGTTATCAAACCAAACCTTTCTTTGAAATCAATAGCAGGAAACACATATGCTGCCTCTGTTTTGGGCGGAACCTGCACATGTAAAAGTCCCAATACGATACCTTTCATAATTGTATCATAGTCTGCTGTGTATTTTTTATTTTCCACAAAACCACTTATTTTCTCAAATTCCCGTATATTATTTTCTGTCAGAATATAAAGATAATACTCCGGGTGCTTTGTCAGTTCTTCATTGATGGCATCCGCTAATATACCCGGATCTTCCTTTTCATAATCATATGAAAGCTGGAGATACTTGCTGTAATCCCTTGTTTGCTGCTCACTCAGCCTGTGAATTAATTCCTTACATGTCCGATAAGGCGGCATTTTACAGATATTTCCTTTCGCCTCTTTATTGCAGAATTCTTTCCATGCAGTTACTTCTTTTCGTATGACGGACTGTTTTTTCGCGGCATCGTCCAGATTTTTCAAAAATTTTTCTGCCTGCTCCCTGAAATATTCATAAAATTCTTTTTTGTTCTCTTTAAAGGCTTCGATACCTTTCATCATCTGCTCATAATCGTCCGGCATATCTGTTTCCTTAAAATGCATTTTTTCAAGATTATGATTGACTGCTTCCATATCGTATTTTTCCGGCTGCATATCTTCATCCCAGTCACCACAGAAATCTTCAATAAAATTGTCTCCTTTTACCTTCAAAATTGCGGCATGATCTGCTGTATATTCCGGCATCTTTTTTTCAAATATCACCTTGTGCTGCCAGTCATCGCCAAAATCATAGGTATAACGAACCCATTTTTCATGCTCTAAAACCGGTCCCACCGGTGTTTTTTTCTCGATCATGAACATACTTTTCACTGCATCTTTTTTACTTTTTACAATTTCAAAACTATTTCCGGGGCTTTCGAAAATATGCAGATGCATATCCTCCCACCCGAAAATCTCCTGAATCACACAATGCAGATCTGCAAAAGACATTTTTTCAGGTACTACAACTCTCCGCCATACTGGTGGGTGAGTATCCATGATCATGATTTTTAAAACAATGCCTGACATGTTTTGATACCTTCGCTTTCGTTTGCTATTTTATATCTGTGACAATTATAACATTTGTCATGCATGTTTTGGAATTTTTTGCTTAATCCCACATATTTTTCCAAACATTTCCTTTTTGTATTTTATTAGACTTTTTGTCGTTCGTCAAATATTTCCCCGCTCACTCCATCAAAATCTCCTCCACCGTCACAAACGTATACCCCTCTTTTTCCAGTTCATCAATGATCGCAAATGCCGCTTTCACCGAGGATTCCGACGCATCATGCAGCAGAATGATATCATTCTCCTCTACCTTATCGATCACTCTTTTGGCGATCACTCCGGAATTGTCTGTCGCCCAGTCTTTCGGATCAACGTCCCACAGTACCTCAATCATTTTTGTCTCATAATCCAGATTACATTTCCAGCAGCCATACGGAGGTCTTATGTACTCCGGATATTTTCCGGTGATATCATGGATGGCGGCATTTGTCTTATCCACCTGCTCAATCGCCGCTGCATCGGAAAGATTGCTTAAATTGACATGCTCGTAAGAATGCGTGCCGATCAAGTGCCCGGAATCAGAAATATCTTTGACGATATCAGGATATTTTTCAACCTCTTTTCCCAGCAAAAAAAACGTGGCATTGACACCACGTTCTTTTAACCCCGAAAGAAGTTCTTCTGTATAATCCGGATTTGGTCCATCATCTGCTGATGTCAAGTAAGGACCAAATTTTTTTGAAGAAATCTTGATTTTGGGGTTGACAAACTACAACATGAGCATTTCATAAATCATTGTTTGTATATAATACTTTTTATTTAAAATGCCTAGCTGCTTCATGCTAAAATTATAGTTTGTTTTACACCTTGCCTCTGTTACTAATTCATCACAATTTACTATACATTTCAATAATTCTATTTCTGATGTATGTAGAAGAACACTGCTTTTTTCTCTCAATATAAACTACAGCCACTCCCTTTTTTTTAATTCCCTTTCCGCATCTATATATACACTTTCCATACGATGATCTTCTCCTGCAATCATAACATCAAAACCATACTTGTAATAGGCTACTATTTTATCTAAATCATTTTCAGGAACCACTTCATCAACATAGCGTATTGCTTTTACAATTTCCACTCTCTGTTCATAGCTCAAAATAGACGTTCTATTTTTTCTTCTAATCATAAAATCATCCGTTCCAACCCCCACAATTAAATACTCACACAAATCTTTAGCTTTTTATAAACGTCTATGTTAATGGTATCAGCAACAAACCTTTGATATGTATAGTTTGTAAAGTCTAATACATAGCCCCTCTCCATGTCAAACAGTCTCTCAAAGTAATCTTTCTCGATATATGTCATCTGCGCCATAGATTAATACCTCCATCGTCAAGAAAATATAAATATACAATATTTTCCTACTATTGACATCTAAAATATTAACTATGGCATTTTTAGATGAAAAAAGAAGAAGCCCTTTTGTCACTTTAGACTTCTTCTTTTTAATCTTACAATAGTTCTTCAAATTCCTCCCGATACTTCCAGACAATCTCTATCCGCTTATCTTCATATACTATGACTTTCTCCACCATCTCCCTCATAAAATCTTCTGTCAATGTTTCGCTCGTTCCATACCTTTTCACAAGATCTGCAACACATCGATAGTTTTTTTCCCTTTCCTCCTGCATATCAATCTGTTCAGAGACTTTCTCTATTTCTCTCCGTACTACTTCCTCCTGCCTGCTTAACTGTTCCTTTTCTTTTAAGAATACATCCTGCTTTACCATACCAGAACGGAACCGTTCGTACAGCTTGATTTTTTCAGCAGGAAAACGCTCTAAGCTTTGTTTTAGTCTATTTTCCTGCTGTTTCGACTTCTCCTGCTGTTTTTCAAAGAGCTTGGAAACAGGGATTATCGCAAACAATCTACAATGTTCCTGCCAGATAGTCCATATCGTCTGCTCAATCTGTTCTTTTTCCATACGAATCTCATTGCACTTTGCATTGTCCAGCAAATTTCTGCGTTTACACAGATAATAAGGTATCTTTGTTTTCCGCAGTTCTAACCGATTTCCACAGCATCCGCAAAAGACAATTCCTCGGCGGACAGCAGAACGGTCATAAACCGCTATTTTCCCTTTTCTGATACTGTCATTCGCCTTTTTGAAAAGTTCCCGACTGACAATCGCCTCGTGATGATCCGGTATCACAAGCCATTTTTCTTCCGGCTGTCTTACCTTCTGTTTACAGCCAATTTGGGTACGGACCGCCTTTCGATACACCATATCTCCCTGATATACCCGGTTATGGATAATAGAATGTATCTTGTTACGATTCCATATATCTGCTTTATAATGCCGATTAAGCTGCTCTCCCTTTGCCTGCTTATAAGTCAGCCTGGTCGGCACTCCCTCTGCATTTAGTTCGATTGCCAAAGTTTTTGCATCTTTTCCATCTGCCAACTCCTGAAAAATACGCCGTATGGTAACTGCTGCACCCTCGTCAACTTCCATTCTTTTACCATCTGATGACTTTTGGTAGCCATACACCATGCAACCTGCGTAATATTCACCCCTTTTCATGCAGGTTGTAACTCCGCTTTTTACCTTTTCAGACAAATCTCTGCTATACATCTCATAGATAAAATTCTTAAAAGCGACATCCATTCCACCCATCTGTCCGAAAAAATCTTTACTGTCAAACCCATCATTGATGCTGATAAAACGAACACCCAAAAACGGGAAAATCTGTTCCAAATAATCTCCAACTTCCAGATAATTTCGTCCAAAACGTGACAAATCCTTTACGATAATGCAATCTATTTCTCCCTGCCTGCATGACCGGAGCAGCTCCTTTATCGCCGGTCTGTCAAAATTAGTGCCGGAATATCCGTCATCCACAAATTCCTTGATTTCTGCTCCCTGAAATTCTTCTCCTTGCTCTATAAAGGTATCTATGAAATTTCTCTGGTTACTGATACTTACACTCTCTGCCTTTTCTTCAGAATTGCATAAATCTAAATCTTCCATGGAAAGTCGGATATATTTTGCAACCATATATTTCTTCATCCTTGCTCCCGTCTGTCCGCTACAGCGGACACTCAAATCAGAGAGATTAAAATTCTCTTTCAATTTGCTCCCTCCTGCTCCATATCAGCTCTCTTTTCCAGTAAACTCCGATATTCATCCTCGAATCGAAATATAATATGAATACGCCCTTTTTCAAATACTTCTATTCGTTCTATTAGGGCATCCACCATATCTTTTGTAACCACCATCTGCCCGAAATACTGTTCTGCGGCGTGAGATAGTTCCAGATCCTCTCCATAAGTCTCCTGCATTTTATTCAAAAGCAGTTCTTTCTCTTTACGAGCCACCTCAAGTTCTGCAAGTGCAGCTTGATATTTATTTTTCAACATGAAATATTCCTGAACCGTAAGTAATTTATCTTTATAGTCAAGATAGGTGCTGCTTAATTTCTGCTGATACTGTGTCTCTTTTTGTCTTAAGTCTCTTGTCTCACTTTCAAGCACCATTCGCCTCTTTCCGATTTCAGCACTGCCATTTCTTGACCGAATTTCTTCTCTGCCTTCTAAGAATATTTTCAGATGTATCTGAACCGCTTCTAATACTGCTTTTTCCAGTTTTCTTGCACTGATATGCTTTTTAACGCATCCCATTGCTCCATTTTCTCTGTAATTGGGGCAATAGTAGCTCATAGAATTGTAATTACCAACAGCACCTCCCATCGTGATACCACAATCCCCACAAAATATTTTGCCTTTAAACAAATTGTCACGTTTCGGATTTTCTTTTGCTTTTTCCAGATTATCTTTATACTCCTGCGCTTTCTTTTCATTAACCGCTTGTACTGCTTCAAAGAGTTCTTTGGATACAATAGGCTCATGGGTTCCCGGAACAATCACCCATTCCGACCTTGGAACATAATGTCTCTTTTCTCCCTTGTGCATAGCTGAATGTGTCTTGCCTCTTACCATGTTTCCCAAGTACACTTCATCACGAAGCATATCCTCTATGGCATAGATTTTCCAAAGAACATTACTCCCCTTCTCGTTCCTTACAATCCCTTTTTCATAGCGGTATGCACTGGGTGACTTTATTCCTTTTTCGTTCAAAATCTTTACAATACTGCAATATCCATAGCCCTCAGATCTCAGTCTAAAGATATAACGCACCACCTCGGCGGCTTCCTCATCCACTTCATATTTACCCTTAACTGTATTTGATTTCTTATAACCGTATGGAGCAACTCCACCGCCATATCTTCCTTCTCTTTTCTGAATTTCTATAGCAGAGCCTACTTTTCTGGAAATGTCCTTTGCATACACCTCATTGATAATATTTTTCAGCGGAATTTCTATCCCATTCGCTACTCCCCTGCCATCTTCAGAAGAAATTACGGCAAAAGTATCAAAGTGGTCTGTAACAGAAATGAACCGAATGTTTAAGAAAGGGAATATTTTTTCCAAATAATTTCCTGCTTCTAAGTAACTACGTCCAAAACGAGAAAGATCTTTTACGATAATGCAGTTAATCTTACCTTGTTTCGCATCTTCCATCATTTTCTGAAAAGCAGGGCGTTCAAAATTTGTTCCACTAAATCCATTGTCGATATAAATATCAACCACTTTCATATCCGGCTTATCTTTTACAAAATCTTCCAAAAGCGCCTTTTGATTTTCCACTGTATTTTGATTGTTTTTTCCGCTATCTTCTTTAGACAGCCGAATGTAAAGTGCAACGGAAAAATCATGTGTTTTAACTTTTGGGGTCTGTTCCGATAATTTGTTCTCACTCATCTTATCTCTCGGAACCGGATGATTTCTGACTTTTCGTGCCATCAAATCACCTCCCGAACAGCCGTTTCCTGCTTGATTTCACCTACCAGTCCAGCTAATTGCTCGATTTCATCCTGATAGCGAAAGATAATCTCTATCCGACGATCTTCATACACATATATCTGACTGATAAACCGAACGAATAAGGAACGCTTTAACTCTATATCTTTGCTTGTCAAAAATTTCTCCATGAAACTTTCTTTTTCATATCTGCCATCTAATAGCATTCTTTTTTTCTTGCTCAATTCCGTAGCAGCATTCTTAGTATCTTCTATTCTGTTATCTAATTCCTTCTTAAACAGCAGATACTCGTCCTGAGTAATTAGTTCATTTTTATAGTCCTCATAACATTCCAATTTTAAGCGATTATACTTTTCAATATCTCCCTTTATTTTTTCGAATTGCAGTACCATCATTTTTATCTTGTCTGAATTACAAGATGTTTTCCGTATGTACAGGATACTCTCCTGTAAATCAGCCAAATGCTTCAAATGAAGCTGCAATGTTTTTGTTACGGCAAGATTTAAGGCATTTTCACTGATTCTATGACTGCTACATGTATCTTTGTTCTTCTTATTTCCAGAGCAGACATAATATACATATTCAAAAGAACCGCTATATGCCTTCTTTCTTACCATACTGCATCCACAATCCGCACAAACCAGATAACCGGAATATATGGAGACCGCTCTTTTTCCTGCTATTACCCTTGTATCTTTCTGTATAATATCTGAAATAATTTCAAAATCAGCTCTGCTTATGATTGCCTCATGTGCATTTTCAATCCGGATCCATTCTTCCCGTGGCTTCTTTTCCCGCACTTTGACTTTATAATTAGGGGTACTCTCCTTTCCCTGTATCAGAGTTCCCACATAGATCTCATTTGTCAAAACACGCATAACTGCCATTGCGGTCCACTTCGCCTTACTGTGTGTCTGGAACACCGTCTTATACCCGCTCCCCTGCTCCTTCTTGTATTCTGCCGGAGAAAGAATCCCTAGACTATTCAATTCATCCGCAATCGCCTGCTGGCTCATTCCGTCCATCTTCATACCAAATATCTCTTTTACAATTTCTGCTGCATAAGGATCAACAATCAGTTTATTTTTATCTTTCCCTCGCATATATCCGTAGACCGCAAAGGCACCAATAAATTCTCCACGTTTCCTCTTTACTTCTAAATGGCTTCTGATTTTAATTGAAATATCCCTGCAATACGCATCATTGATTAAATTCTTAAAAGGAATAATGATATTATTGGATACCGCTGTATCATCAGCACTGTCAAAATTATCATTAATTGCGATAAAACGTACACCCAGTAAAGGAAAAAGTCTCTCAATATACTTTCCGACTTCAATATAGTTTCTTCCTAGTCGTGACAGGTCTTTTACAATGACGCAATCTATCTTCTTGTTTTTGATATCTTGTAGCATTCTTTGAAAATCAGGTCTGTCAAAATTCACGCCACTATAACCGTCATCAATATAGAAGTCAACAATCTCTATTTCCGGTTTACTATGTATATAATCTTCAATATATTCTTTTTGATTTTCAATACTGTTGCTTTGCAGCGTTTCACTCCCGGCAAAATTCCCATCCTCTTTGGATAAACGCAGATAACCTCCGCATAGATATGTTTTAGATAAGTTGTTTGATAGCATAAAAAAACACTCCTTATTCATATTAGCCAGAACAATCTGCTATAAAAATAAGAAGTGGTTTCTATTCATTTAGTCCTATGCATATATTAGCACAGAACTTTCCTTTTTTCCAGACCTTTATAGCAATTTTCATTCTATATTCCATCTGCCAACTCCCGTAATCTTTGTTTCAGGCTGACTCCTTCTGTAAAAGAAGATTTTACTATTACATCTCCTACCATAAAGCAATACGGATTTTTAACATTTCTTAAAAAAGTTTTCATCTGCATTTCTTTATCCACATCGTCTGAATCATCTTCCGGGATTCTTGTTACATCTATGAGTCCATCTCGATTAACTGTTCGTATATCAACCGACTTCAGTTTTTCCCATTCTTCCATTTTTTCTCTCCACGAAGCAGCAAGCTGGCTTATCTCACTATATGACAGCCAGCTTGTTCGATATTCCTCTATAATCTTTTCATTTCTTTCATTTCTTCCAACGCTCTCATACATTCCTCAACCCTGACAACTGCAATACAGGCTGCTAGAGCCATAAGAAGCAGAGCACCTGTTACAGTACTCACTACGATTCCTATGATTTTCATTCTTCTTCCCGGTCTTTATCCATAAAATAACTGTCTGTTTTCTTCCTTATAATAAAGTCTGCCACATCCATGAGCCTGTCCGTGACCGGCATGGTCGGCAGGGTATTCAGAATTTCTGCCCGGTATCTGCCACGCAGGGATGCTCTGCTGTCTAAGATAGAAAATACCGCCGTGTCCTGTTCCCTGCGGATGCCACGCCCGAACCACTGTCTGAGTTTAATCAGCATTTCCGGGATAATGATGTCCCTGCGGTATAAATCAAAGTCCTCATACTGGTTTCTCTGGTATTCCATGACCGGATCCGGCACGGGAAACGGCAGTTTTACTACAATTAGGCTGGAAAGGATATCCCCTGCAAGGTCAATTCCCTCTCCGGCACTGTCACTGGCAAACAGCACTCCGTTTCCGCTTCTTCTAAAGCTACTTATTACATCCAGTCTGCCTCTGCCCATGAGAAACAGCGGATAATCAGAAAGCTGCTCCTTCAGACCATAAAACACCCTCTCCATGAGCCAATAGGATGTAAAAAGGATCAGGGTATGCCCATGAGTGGCAGACACTATCTGCACTATTTCCTCCATGATCGCCTGTATGTATCTGTCATCCCGGATATTCGGAAACGGCATGCGCTCTGGTATCTAGAGCAGACCGTTACTCTGAAAATCAAAGGGTGAGGGCTTGCTGGTTTCCATGATTCTTGATAAAGCTGCAAAGGAAAGCCCTGTCATTCTCTTAAAGTGCCCAAAATCCCCCCGGACTGACATTGTGCCGGACGTAATAATAACCGGTATCGGTCTGCTCCAGATGTCACGGAATAAAACCTGTTCCAGTTCCATTAGAACCGCACACAGGGCAAGCCTGCCGTTCTCCCTCTTTTCCATCCAGCAGATTGAATTTCCGCTGTTTAGAAATACGGTCAGCTTGTCCGTCAGCTCCTGACAACGCTTTTTCAGGCCCTGCATCCGCATTTTTTGTCCGCTGTTTTCCTGATAGGATAAGGGAAGCTGCTCTAAAGCCTTTGCCATGTGCCTTATGTAAATTTTTTCCATGGAACCTATCACTATTTCAATCCTGCTTCCCTCTCTGGTGTGGTTTCCTGCTAAATCTCCCGCCAGTCTGTCAAATATCTGTCTGTTATATTCCGCAAGCTGACTCCGCAATACAGTAAGTTCATCCATGCCTGTGGTTCTTCTGTTCACTTCACTCAAACCCACGATAAATTCCGCATCCTGCTCGTCCCAGACTGTGCTGTACATCTGTCTTGCGGCATCTATCAGCTTGTGGGACTCATCAAACACCATTGCCCCATATCCCGAATTTTCTTAAAATTCATAAATCTACATAAAAGCGAATAAGGACATGACTTATTGCAGTGAAACACGTTGATTCTGCCTTTTACATAGGGTGTCAGCACGGCATCATCCAAATCAATCCTGTCAAATTCCTGCTCCCCAAGCCTTGCCAGTTCCAGTATCAGATTGGCATCCACTTCTCTCTGCAAATTTTTTATGGATGTCTCATATATCTTCAATCTGGAGTCACAGACATAATGCCGTTTTCCTTTCCGCACCACAAAAGATAATGGTTTGTCAATTACATGGTGCTCTAAAAGGATGCCGGATATCTGCGGTATGTATTCCTCTGTCAATGCTTTCTGCAGGGCTATGGTGGATGTTGATATGACTGCCGGAATCTTCTTATCTGAATAAATGTTATGTACTGTCAGTGCAAGGATATATGCGTGAGTTTTTCCTGTCCCCACTTCCGCCTCACATAAAGCCAGTTTGTTTTCCTGCAATGCCCGGAGCATTTCAAGAGAAAGTTCTTTCTGTTTTACCCTCAGATTCATTCCATGTTTCGGTAAAATCTCATCAAATAAATAAATTAATAATTCTTCTGCACTCTTTGCCATCGTTACGCCTCCTAAAATTTCTTAGTGCCATAAAGCAGCACAGGAATAGGCTGGAAGGTATCGGTTTGGCTTTTTACTAACAAAAATGAGCTTCCATCCAGCCCATGATTTCTACTGCTTTATAAAAAGGTGCATCAGCCATCCTGCCAGTAAGCAGGCATCATAAAAACCGCCCACATTCTTTCTCAAACGTGGGTGTGCATTTTCCCGTCACTTATGCGGGCCACTGGCGTGGAAGTATCATTATCTCCGACCGGTATCATCGCATCCTGCCCCACCACGGGCAGTAAAGCCACAGATATTTCTCGCTTGGAATAATCCGCATGGCGTACCCTGACTTGTGCTATCCGGCTCTCCGGCCGGTCGGATGTGTGCCTGATACACAGATATGAAGTTGTCAAAGTGCAGTAAAAGGGGACTATTTTGAACAAAAGAAAACCCCTTCACCTAATTCGCCGCTAGGTAAAGGGGGCTGCCGAAAAAATTTTCATTTTATTTTAATATGATAACGATAATTAGGAATTATCGTTGTCAAAAATTGAAACATTATAAAAGTCTATTTTAATAATGCATATTTATGGAGGTGTAAAATGCAGAATCTTTTAGATAAAGATTTACAATTCTGTTCTCAAGGTGATACATCTAGCAAGCACTTTCCAAAAAAAATTTTTCGAGGTGCAAAAGGATCTTTTTTGTATGATACTCAAAATGTTAAATATCTTGATATGCAAATGTTTAATAGTGCTGCAAATTTTGGGTATCAAAACACTCAGTATGATGATTGCATTTCTCAACAATTACATACTATCCCAGCTTTGGCAGCCGAATTTATGAACGAGAGTAGGATTCTACTTTCTGAAAAAATATGTAATTATATGTATTCAAACTATGGAGTAACTGGAAGAGTACATTTTACAGTTGGAGGTGCACAAGCTGTAGATGATGCTTTAAAGCTCGCTTTTAATTATACTCATAAACAAGGTGTTATTTGTTTCGAAGGTGCCTATCACGGGAGAACTATGGCAGCTTCAAGTATTAGCTCCAGTTATCGATATACCCGCCAATTTGGCAATGTTATCGATACTTATACAATACCTTTTCCAAACTGCTCTTTATGTGCATATGATATGCATGACTGTTCTTCAGACAATTTGTACTGTATTAACCGTATTATGCGCTTATTTGAGAGTGAATTTTTAGGTGTATATGACACTAATACAAAAGAGAGTCGCTATTCAACGTTTATATTTGAACCAGTTCTTGGAAGAGGTGGTTACGTATTTCCAAAACAAGATTATTATAAACAACTTTTCGAGATATTACATGCACATAATATTGTCACAATAGCAGATGAAGTACAAATGGGATTTTATAGAACAGGGAAGATGTGGAGTTTCGAAAATTATGATATATGCCCAGATATTATCGTATTTGGAAAAGCGATTTCAAATGGAATTTGGCCACTGTCAGGAGTATGGGCAAATGATAAAATCATATCACCTGACATTTGGAAAACAGGCTCTACACATTGCACTTTTGCAGGACATCCCTTAGGTACAGCTATTGGCTTAGAAACATTTAATATAATTGAAAATCCTGAACAAATAAAAAAAATGCAAAAAAGTAGTCAAATATTTTCTGATATTATAAATCAGTTAGCTGCTGAATATCCTTGCATAACACGTGCGCAAGTATTAGGGCATGCTGCTGGTCTTGATATTAGCGACCCAATGACTCATAAACCAGCTTCTGAAAAAGTTCATTTATTAATAGAAAATGCCTTAAATAACCCTTATATTTATAAAGGTGAAAAATGTGGACTAATTTTAACAGCTGGAGGTTTTCATAACGCAAGCTTAATGCTGTCCCCTTCCGTCTTTATATCTACAGAAGAGTTAACAATGTTTAACGAACTATTTCATTTTTATATGGATAATGTTTTTAAAAAATAACCAGTTAGGGTCTGTCGCAACTAATGCGACAGACCCTAACTTTTAGAAAAAGCTTTTTATAAAATTCCGTAAAAATGCAACACAAGAATGAGTCTGTAATATATTTGATAAAAATGCCTCAGAAACGTCAATTTTTACCATTTGTTCCAAATTATAGAACAATCTTCCCCAATGAAGCTGCTCCATAGTTCTATTCTCTAGTAAAAAATCTGAATTATAAATAATCTCATCTATATCATCTGCATCAAAACGATATAGAGATTTTTCTAATTCTTTTTTGGTTAGCTTACTATATCTTAAATAATTTTCTTTAAAAATACGAATAATTCCTTTTTTGATAATGGGTTGATCAAAGCTTGCTAAATTTTCTAATGCACTGTATCCTTCTTTTGGATATATACTTATCATTTGACCTAATGCATGTACAATTCGAAGCATATCGTCATATTTTCCCAGTTCTTGCATACATTGTGTTAAATCCCAATATATCTTTAAATCACTTTTTCCATTATTCCAATCTGAATGTGAAGATCGACTTTTATATGGAGCAGTATAAAAATAAAATGCTATTGGATTAAACCCATCTTCGAATACCTTGTCAAATTCTTCAGAAAATTTAAGAAGAGATGACTTTCTTTCGGTTGCAGGGAACATAAATAAAATACGTTCATATTTTTCTACTACTTTTTCAAATACTGCAATAAATCTTTCACGATCACATGGCATAACTAAATATAGTGACCAAAAAACACTGCTGAGGAAAAAATCAAGATGCTGTACCTGTACATCAAATTGAATTTTGTCCCAAAAATGGAGGAACATATTATACATTTCATCAGGTTCATTTTTCATTGATTGTACAACGATAATATTTGAAATTATAAAAAGCCAGCTATTATTAATATCCGTATTTAATTTAACAATCTCGAAATATTCATTTGCCGTTAAACATTTTTTGCTCAAAACTTTTTCTATATAGTGCTGTATTGGCATATTAATACATCTTGTAAACTGTTCTTCAAAATCACTTCCTGCATTGAAAAAAATATTATAATCACACTTTATCAAAATATCGACCGCATAATTAACTGCTGATTCATTTGTCTGTATAACAGGAAATATTTTATTAATAATATATTGTTTTAAATAAATATATTCATTTGTGCTTACACTATCCCATCCAAAATATGTTAATATATGGCATAGTTTAATAAGACCGTTTTGATCTTTAAAACTATCTGATATTCTTACATTCGTCTGTAATTGATCTGAATATTCTTTTATTGAATCAAACAATATATCGTTACAAAGTACAAATGATGCATAAGACAGTTTATAATCTTTACTACACTTATTCCATATTGTTAGATTTTGTGGGGCAAGTTCGGCAAATACCTTAAATAAATAATACTGTAATTCAAGGGAATATGTATTAATATCAATATTTTTCAAATAACATTCAAATAATTTCTGATGGCATTTCAAGCATTTTTCTAAAACTTTTATAACTAATTTTTTTGAAAAGTTGGTTGGTTTCTGATTTTTTATAAGAATATCTAACTGTTTTAAAAGGAAATCAAATTTATCAATGTCATTAATTTCAGCCAAAAAAGAAACATAAACATTCATCTGCATCTCAGAAAAATCAGATTTTTTTTGTAAATCAGGTATTATGTTTTCCGATATTTTCAGTTCCCACGAGGAAGAATTTAATATATATTCCTTACACAAATATATTGCCAATTCCGGATAAATAAAATTTCCCTCTAAATTAATAATATTGCACTCGTGCAAAAAAATGTATTCCTGTGATGACGTATTAAGATTTAACGATTCATCAAATATTTGTTTATATGCCAATTTTTTTAGCATGGTATATAATGCATGTTTTGTAAAACTATATTTATTGATTGAAATATCATAAATAGCATCTATATAATGTACAAAAAAATCCGGTTTTTGAGTCAAATTTATTTGATTTTTGTTAATAATTTCCCAAACATATGGAATACGTAACAATTCTTGATGAACTAATTCATTTGTATTAGTTATCTTATTTTTAATTAAAAGATTTACAACCTCATCTTCTGAAAACTCACCAATATTTATCTGCTTTGATATAATATTTCCAAATAATGCAAATGTATTTTCTTTTTTCAACTGATTATATATGTTATCTTGAAAACAAATAATAAATTGTATATATTTGAATTCTTGTACGATATATAAAAAATTAAAAAAATCTACAACTTTATCAGTTGAGATCTTATTAAAAGAATTACCATTAAAATAATCGTCTATAATAAAAACAAGCTGTCTTTTAGTTTCATTCCACCATTTTAAAAAGCTATACATAATTGGAAACGGAACTTCTGTATCATATCCTAATACTTGAGCCATATTTTCTAAAATATTATATTTTTCATTATACATTATAGGGAAGAAAGTAATGTCTGATATGGCAGTCATTGCGGTATAAACGGCACACGATTTTCCATATTTATATTTTCCTATTATGGCAATGCATTTATTATCATATGTTGCTAAAAAATTTTCTAAACTTTCTTGTATGTCTTTTCGAATAATTAATCCTGAATTATTCACGGAACAGTATCTGAACTGATAACTGTACCATGAATCCCCAAATTGACCCATGTAGCCTAAACATCGCTCAACCAATCTCCAAAAAGGGTATAAAATCCCTGTAGCAGAGTTCTGAGCGGTTATTAAGCTGTCAAGGTTCGTTAATAGTTGCTATTCCAGCTGTACATTCAGCTTACCGATATTTGAAAGTGTCTCATAGAATTCATTCTTATAAGGGCAGCTGCTACACAGCTTGAATGTGATATATCTTGCTGAACGAATTACTTTTGCAGCAATCTTCAGCAGTTTTAAACGGACGGTATCTATGCGTTGTTTTCGCATGTTTGCTGATAACGCCAATCGTCTAAACCAATTAAATATGTTATACGCAAGAGCGTGTACCTGAAGTCTGTTTGCATTTACGATTCTGGTATGACTGCTTACGGAAGCAAAATCAAAACCGGATTTGCTTTCTTTGATAAAGTTTTCCATCAGACCTCGCTTGCAGTAAAATTTGATAAGATACTCTGGTGCGGAATCCATGTTTGTGACAACAAATGTGTACATGTAAACCATCTGGTTTTCCGGCTTTTCAACCTTGCATACCACACGCCTTTCATAAGGCCATGACTTTGCTTTGTACATGAATTCACCATAAACTACCGCATAATCCACTTTGTTATTTCTGGTGATTTCATTAAGTTCATCCACAAAATAGGATGCTTTTTCACGGAGAAGACCATTCTCCTTCAGCCGGATCACATAGCTTGTGCCGTTTTCTTCGCACTGCTTATAAAGATCAGGAGTCGCAAAACCACTATCACCACGAAGCAGAATACGGATTGCAGGATAATCATTCTGGTATTCATCCAGTATCGGCTGCAGGAAGTCAACCACTCCTGTACAGGAATACTGTGTTCCATCACGAAGCTGTACTTTTATCAGATCTCCAGTCATTCCGTCATAACAGACAAGCGGATGATAACCATTGCTTTGATAATGAAAGTTAAAGGCTCTGCCTTCCTGTCTGCCGTATGCATCAAGAAGGGTGGAATCCAGATCCAGAATAACAGCCGATGGCATCTGAATACTGTAAATTTTCTTCCGAAGCACTCTGGCAATCGCAAGGAACTGGTTTAAGGTATCTTCATCCATACGGTTAAAGAATCTCGATACCGTAGGCTGTGATGCAAGCGCATCTTTTTCAAGTACAGACTTGAATACCGGATCATTGGTCAGTTCATCGGAAGCATCATCTTCGAAATAACCGGCAATGATCATATATATCATCTGGAGCAGATTTTTCTGATCCGTGTGATATCTGAATAATGCAGGATCATTGGTCTTGAAAGTTTTGTCTAAAAGCTTATCAATACCAAGCTTGCTTATGAATTCTTTGATAAGAAGCAGACCTGCATCGGAGGAGAGATCTCCTCCATCAAAATTTATTTTTATCTGTCTATTGCTTTCTAAGGCTAAGGTGTTTACAATACTCATAAAGGGCTCCTTTGGGTTATTTTTTAAGATTCGACACCTTAATTTTACCACAAATGGATGCTCTTTTTTCATTCATCTGATAGGTGAAAAGCAATATTCAGTTAAAATATAGAAACTATGTGGTTTTCAGCCACTTTCACGGCTGTGCCGTGAATAATATAGGTTAATTTATCTCTATATTCAAATTTTTCATTAAATGCTGCCAATTGGTTAGTGATTTTTGTTTCAACCACTGTTGGTAAAAAGACAGGACTAGTATTTTTCATTTTAGCATCTTTTAAAAGAGTCTTTGATAATTCTTGAAACAAATTGTCAAAAGTTGTGTTTACATAATAAAGCAAATCTTTTTGTTCCAATAACTTTACTAAATCTGAATCATCATTAGGTTCAGATATGTTGCACCAATATACTTCGTTAATATCATTTATTTCTTTAAATATCGTTGTAATTAAACTATCATATCCACCATAACCAACAATTATAAGACTGTCATTATGAATAATATGTTTAAATAATTTTATAAATTTTTCTCCATACTGTTTATTCTGTATTTCGTTCTGCGTTAAATGAGTAACAAGTCTCGTTGATAAATCACCATGCATTTTTAGATATATCGGACTTGTTTTACTACATCGCTGGTAATATTCTTCAGGTACTGCACTACCGGGAGTAAAAATAGTAAATGGACTTAAATTTAAAGACTGCTGTGTCTGTTCTAAAAGATAATCGAAGTTCGTAGTAATTACTGCATCAATATATCCCAACTCTGCAAGCATTACGAGCAAAGAATATCCTTCAGAAGGCGCTTTATACCTCTTCATAACTTTATCAAGTGTTTCACACCGACCATTCTGAGACATTTTATCTATTTGTTTTTCAAATTGTTCATCTAATATCTTATCAGACACATTACTCGGAACTATACAACCATTTTCTTTTAAAAAACGTATTTTTAATTCACGAAACAAAATCCCACCGCTAGAAATATCTGCTCCAGCACCAATCAAAAAACAAATTCCCCGTTTTTCATCAGTTCCATTTTTTACACTGGTTATATGATTTAGTATGTTATTGATATTTTTAATATTCATTAATATTGTACCCCATTTACATATATACAGATAATGTTTCAATTTTTGACAACGATAATTCCTAATTATCGTTACTATATTAATTATACAAATTTTCCCAATATTTAGCAATCTTAATATACCAAATTATCGAAATTTTCTCCTATATTTATCTTATTTCTCGGATGTCTTGTCTGCAGTATCTCTTTTTCCTTCTCAGTCGTTACATATGTATATATCTGCGTTGTGGTAATCGAAGCATGTCCCAGCATTTTTTGTATGTATCTGATATTCACGTCCTCCTCCATCAGATAGGTCGCAAAGGAATGCCGGAACATATGCGGTGTAATATTTATATCTGCCTGAATTTCACCGGCATATTTATGTATCATGCTCCTGGCTGATTGCTCAGACAGCGCATTTCCATAACGATTGACAAAAAAATATCCCTGCTTCTTTATCTCATCTTCAAAGTACTTTTTGTAGGCATTCAGTATAGACAGTACGTCATTATTTCCTATTTGAAGATATCGCTCCTTTCCTCCCTTGCCCTGAATACATAACACACCGTTTTTTAAGTCTACATATTTATTTTGCAAATGGCACAATTCCGAGATGCGCAGCCCTGTAGAAAAAAGCGTCTCCACTACTGCGATATCTCTTAAAATGATTTTTTTACGCCACTCTGAATATTCTTTAATACTTCTTTCCTTATAAAGATGATTCAGCAACTGCTCTATAATATCTCTCGGAATAATTTTGGGTAAAATCACTTCCTCCCGAAACTTTGTCTTTACTTTATGGAATGGATTTATCTCTATCAGTTCTTCTTCCTCTAAATAATGAAACAATGCCTTCACGCTGGCAATTTTTCTCTTGACTGTTTTTTGCTTATACATACGGTGAAGGTATACAAGATATGCATTCAGCATTTCTTTATCTGGATTATTTTCTCCTATTACTATAATAAACTGTTCCAAATCCGCCTTATATGCCTTTATTGTCTTATCATCAAGTTCCTTTTGAAATTTACAATAATTCAAATATTTATTGATTTCTTCTTTTAAAAGCATTGCAAAAACCTCCTGGTTTATTTTGTAGATAAGACATATAATAATATTTAGCATATATATCTGCAATCATACATTTTTAGTTGCCATATTCTTTATATTTTCAGCATGGTAATTGTCTTTATAATTGAATTACCATCAAGAATCTGCTGATTTATTATATAACTGATTATTGCCCCTTCATCTACTTAGCCAATAAATGAAGAGGCAATAGTTTACAATAATTTTCTCAATTTCTCTAAAATCTTATATTTTCATGACTGTAAGGTTGTTCTGTCTATTCCTAATTTTTTCGCCAGTTCCACCTCACTGATCTCCTGGTAGAACAGGGCATGAATGATAGCTGTCTCCTCGTCTGTAAGTGTACGTAAGGCTTCGTTCAATTACTCCAGCATGACCGCCCGAACTGCCACATCCTCTACTTTCTCCGTTTCCTCTGCAAACTGCTTCTCTGCTTCCAGAAGCCGCTCATAAGAATCTTCCCTGCTGGGAATGACAATCATCTCTCCGGTTTCCTTATCCACCTTTGTATGTTCCTGCTTCAGATCATGGGTAAAGTATTTCTCCTTGCGCTGCCCTTTGTAATATGTCTCGTAAAGTTCCTTACTGACTTCAAAGATTTGTCCGTTCAATCCGATATAATATTTTTCTCTTTCTGCCATCTTTGACTTGCTCCTTTCCGATTTTGTAAATTTTCAAAATCGAAAAGGGCAGCGCCCGGATATTACACTTCATGAACTTCATGAAAAACAACGAGTGACACGCTTCGCGAGCCACTCTTATGTCAAACAAAAAAAGCAGTGTATGATGAAATTAACAAGCATTTTGGCATTTGCCTTTTTACTTGTTTCTTCCATATCTCATACACCGCTTTTTGAGCAGTACTTTTTATCAGTCTTCTCATGTTTACTGGGATATGCTGCATTTTCCTCCATTTTTCTTCTGTAGGTTACTGCGTATATCCCAAAGTATATGGCTTTCTTTTTTTTCTCCCTATTTTTGTAAAAAACTTCATTGTTACTTGTAACTTTTTGTTTTCAGGCAAAAAAACAGGTGCCAAAATCTGCTTGATTTCAACACCTGGGTTCCGCAACACACATATTACGACAGTCGCTCTTATTTCTAATACTATTTTCCAATATTATAAAGAAGCACTTTTATTCTAAAATAATTCTCTTTATCATCTATAATCATTTGACCGCTATGACGGTTGATAATATTTTCTACAATTCTAAGCCCTAATCCATGTTCATTCTTATCCCCTTTTGTTGTAAGATAATTCCGCCCCTGTTTTCTCAGATTGCCAGTATAGGGATTCTCCATTTCCAAATACAAATTATTTCCAGACATTTTTGCCAGCAGTTTTATCTCTCTCTCTTCTATGTCTACTTTACTAGCTGCTTCAATCGCATTATCAAACAGATTTCCCAACAGACTGTATAAATCGACGTCCTCTAATTTCATATCATACGGAATCATGGTATCCAATTTTACGTTTATATGGTTCTTCTGCGCAACTGCCGCCTTGTAATTGACTATTGTGTCAAAAGTTACATTTCCTGTCTTTGAAAGATTATCCTCTTCTGTTAAAGTCTCTACACTTTGCTGATATAGTTCCCGTATCTTTTCATATTCATTTCGATTTAAATAGGATTCAATCAAAAGATACCTTTGCTTCATATCATGACGGTACTCCCGTGCCTGCTGCCATGTTTTACTCATTTCCTGAAGCTGAACCGCATAATTTTCCACCTGCTGCGTCAAGAACTGCCTTTCCGCCTGATACAATGCTTTTTCCTGTAATTCATTATAATTATAAAATGTAAAAAGATTTACAATCAATATCAATATGGATGCAATCAATTTCGCCCATACATACTCATCTGTCAATGGTACAAATATCGCCATAACAATAAAAATACTGCTCACCGGCACAATAAACACCTCTAGCCAGTCCATATTTCTGATTACTATATTTTTATTCTTTTTCAAAAACAGCAGCGCAATCTTGATTTCAACAAACCAGACTAATTTTGATAAAATCGTATACATGATTGCGACCTCTGTATTTCCCATCATATGTATAATATCTATGCCGCACAAAATTCCGATGAAGCAAACCATCACCTCTGACAGCATTCCTATCAGACACAAAAACAGAACCAGCACAAGTTTGATTCTAATAGAACCTTCATATAACCAGGTTAAAACGCCAAAAAAGGTCACTGAAAAAATTACCATATTTAGCCATGACGGCAATTCAAAAAAATATGTAGTCACATTTGAAATAATATAAAAGGCTGCCCATACCATGACCTGTACCGCTGTTCCTGCCGGTTTTCGGTCAAATGCTTTTTCACATACATTTCTCTGCATAATCACTGTAAATATTTCTACCAATATTAATGCGATTGTCATTTTCCTTCCTCTCTCTCTCCCTATTTTCCAAGTTTCCTCATGTACATCAAACGTGTATTCTCCCTCTTTGCCCTGCTGATTTCCAATGATATGCCATTCTGCAGAACAACTTTGTCGTAATGGTGCTCTTCTATATACCTCGGATTAACCAAAACGAATGATGTATCCTCCAGAAGTCCACCTGCTTCTTCCTCAAATTTATTTCTACATCATTCATTTTACCATAAAATGTACAAATTTTATCTATACAATATACACTTGTAATTTTTTTCACTCATAAAATACATAATTTTATTCAGACTAATATTATAGTATGTTTTGTTAGATTTAAAGGCAAATTTATCATCAATCTGTAATTTTTCGTAAACATCACTGATAAGCTTTTCCATTTGTGCATATGTAATGGGTTTATCAACAAATGCAAAGGGGTGTACGCTGATTGCTTCCTTACTGTATTGTTCAAAGGACGTGATGAAAATAATATTACAATTTACATCGCTCTCCCTGATCTGGCGTGCCGTCTCAATGCCATTCATCCCACCAAGTTCAATATCCAGCAGGATAATATCGAATTGTCCGCTCAGTTCTATTTCCATCAAAAGATCCATACCTGAATAACATTTTCTGATGTCTGCCCGGATTCCTATCTGATATGTAATTTGCCGTACCTGTTTTTCCTGTTTTTCAACCTCTTCTCTTATGTCATCACAAATACCTATCCTCAACATATTTCCTCACCACTTTAATCTTTGATACAACAAAAAAAGCCTAACACTCACACCGTGCAGGCTTTATATTACACCCATCAATTCCAATAACACTTTCCTCTGTTCTGCGCTCAACTGTTTCCATCTTGAAATCAGTTCTTTCTCTTCGTCTGTTAATTCAATTAGATTTCCATCTTCGCAGAAAAATTGAGATAACGTCATTTGAAATGCGTTGCATATTGCTTCTAATGTTGGAAAAGTCGGCGCATTGTTCCGGTTAAACATATTTGCCACTGTGGAATGCGACAAATTCGCTTCTTTAGCTAAGCGGTATTCCGTCCAACTGCGCTCTTCCATTAATTCACGTATTCTACCTTGTATATCCACCCTAACACCTACCCATCTGTGTCTATTATACTGCCCAATTTGAGAGTATGATATGAGGAATAAGTAGATGCGTTGTTACCATTTGGGGTTATATATCAAAGATTGCAAAGTAGCTTGTTCTAATCTTCTAGTTCAACCTAATAATTTAAAAGTCAGAATAACCAACATATTCATTTTTTCCCACTCTTTCGTCCTTTTGCCAGTTTTTTCTATAACCTTCCTAATTCTCTATCAACTTTCATTTGGAGCAATGCAGTTTTTTCCCCCATATATCGTTTAGCCACCTCTAGAATCGCCTTATCATTTCCTAAAATTTCTAACACAGTAACAGAAAAAATATTAATCAAATGCGAATCATCCTTATTTATTATTTCTTCAAAATAATTAAACATATTACTTAATAATTCAGAATCTTCATTTTTAACTAATAACGCTAAGACCTCGGGCATAAAAATATCTTCTATTACAACCGTTTCTAATACTTCTCCATATTCTTCTACACTTTCAAGGAATGACTTCTTCGTTGATGGAAAAAATTCTTGCATTTTCTCAAAAAACTCTTTTACATTTTTATTCACATTTATATCCTCCAAATCAATTAAATAAACTTATGGCATATTCTAAATCATCTATCAAGGCCTCCACTACATCTAAATCATTAAGTCCTAATTTACCTGATCTCGCCAAATTTTTTAGCTGTTTTAATCTTTCTATTGCTTTTATTAAATGTGTTGATGAACCATTGTTAAACTCCTCTACGAGCATGGCTGCCGTCCCTCCATCTCCTACAGTTGCCCCTGGTCTATAAAGTTCATTAACTATTTTTCTTAATTCAGAATTTTGCACCGTAGTCAGTAATTTATCTCTCGTAGTTCCTGATAATTCAGGTCTTCCATCCAAAAGACTATCAACTTTATAGGGGCTTCCATAATTACCATTTTTATGCGGATTCCCTGCCACATTACTTGCAACGTTTCTTCCCACCGTCTCTGGTACAATTATTCCGAGAAGCGCTCCTATAGAGAAGTCTACTGCCATTTGTTCCATATCAAGAATATACGCCATCTTTTTCTCATTAGCCATGGAACCATCTCCAAGTGCCCACGCTACACGACCAGTCAGACTAATCCCTGCATAAATCTCTCCACTAAAAAAAACTGTTACTGGAAAAGCAACTACGCAGGCTCCAGTAAATCCACCTGCCGCTGCGGAAATTACAACATCCCTTAATGCCCCTTCTGCACTTCTGACATTTCCGCTTTCCAACTCTCCGCTTGCCTTATATACAGTTTGACATATTGCCCCCATTCCTGCACCGAATAGTGCTCCTGCAGCAACAGTTCCTATTCCCGGCAAAAATACAGCCAAAGCTATGCAGGCGGCTCCTACCGCAAGACCCATTACAAGATTTCTTGCAAATCCTCCCCAGTCAAACTCACCCTTCTGAGGTACATCCTCAAATGGATCATACCCCTGATATACCGTTCCCGCCAGACTTGTCCTCCTGCCAAACATATCCACACTGCCATTTACGCAAAAACTGGATGCCCCTTCTGAATACAGTGCCATGATGTCCGACATTCCCTGCATGGCAATCCTGGTCATACTCTCAAACCGGATTCCCTCTTTTGCCATCAGAACCAGTCCGCCATTACTTTCTATGGTGGTTCCTGTTTCATCCTCAAATGTAATCTTTCCCGTTTCACCGCCATCCAATCCCATTCGCTGCGGATACAGATCCATTCCTTTTCCGTGCTCTGACCGGAAACTTTTTTTCTCGGGACTTCCCGTCCCCTCACAGGTGCTTCCATTAGTACGGATGCACCCTGTCGCTATTCCCTGTGCCTCATCTCCATTTCCTATGTATAATGCTGTTTTTGTTCCCTTCTGCGGCATACAGTACATCAGGTTTCCTGTCGCTGGGGCAAATCCGTAGCGGTTTCCGCCTGCCGCAGCCTTATCAATGTCAAACGCTACTTCTACCTGCTCCCCCTGCGTTCCGACAATGGATCCGACAAATGACATTCCCGTATAGTCCGGGTTATCCTCCCATGGAACCCTCGTATAGTTGCTTCCTGCAAGGCGGTATGTAAATATGACCTCCCCTCTTACCAGTTCTGTTTTTTTCCGGGAAACAAGCAGCTCCCTGCCTTCATATGTTACCCTGTCACCTAAAGACAGACTTGTCCTCGTAACAACATCATAGCAAATGAAATCCTCCCTATCAACCAGACATTTTCCACTGACAGCATAATAACGTCCATCGAAGCACATATCGCAGGACAGGATTTCCCCCAGTTCCTTTTTCTCCCCTTCCGGCAGACCAAGGTAAAAACGGGGATAATAATAGCTGATGTCTGGCACTAACGGAAGTCCAAGCTGGGATGCCATTCTTTTCAGGAAGTTCCAGTCCGTTTCCTGATACTGTATCAGCGTCCCTCCGGTCCGCATATCACTCCCCGGCAGTATACAGGCACTGTGCTCGGTGTCTGCTGTTACGGTATTGGCAATTCCCATATAGGTCTGTGCTCTTTTCTGGAACACCCGGTTGCATTTTTTCTGATCTAACAGGATTGTTCCGGATACTGCCTGTATGTCTGCAACCCTGTATCCACTTTCTTCTTTAATTTCCACTTTTTCCGGATATCCGCTGAACAATGCTCCAGCAGCATTTTCCTTCCTGCAAAGCTGGATGGGTGTATTCATCCCGTTTATGCCAGTCTCATTTTCTGCCAGCAGAAGCCGGAAGCTTCCCCTGGCATGTTCCCCCGGTATTTCCCATGTCTGAAAATCAAGAATTTTTTCCATGGCAAAGGAACTGATCAATTTTAAATCGGCATATTCAATTTTCCTTTGTAATCCTTCTGCCATAAGCCGCTCCAATAGACATATATATAATTTTGAATTTATTAATAGTTATTCAAAAGTAAATACTATGATTTAATTCTTTCTCCCGTATTACTATCTAAAAAAACTTTCTTTCCATTCTCCTCTATCAATTCTATATCAGTTCCAACTTTGCAATCATATATTGCCAAAATTGCTGGTTCTATATTTGCTACAGTATTAAAATCACATATACACATATTATCAGCTTTACTCAAATATTCTTCTGTATCAATATCCGCAAAAAACCTCCATCCATTATCTACATCATTTATAGCTTCTTCTCTAACACACCATCTCAACTTTCCCTTATGGGATAATATATTTTTTGAAACAATACTTCCACCAGCATTAGAAATAAAAGTTACTAATTCACTCATACTTTTTCATCCTTTCTAGTAAACTTGCTCTATAAGGCATTTTCTCCGCAATTTCCAATGGTGTTTTTCCCCACGCATTCTTGTGATTAACTAAAACATTATTTTGTGAAAACCAAATTTGATATAATGGCTCGAGTTCCTCATCAGTATATTTCATATTAACCACATATTGTAATGGCAATCTATCCTTTTTATCTAATTGATTAATATCTACTCCATTTTTAATTAATCTTTGGCACAACTCTGCAGTTTGTTTTATATTGTGATTTGTCCTTGACAACAGAATATGTAATAAATTTTCGCCACATTCATTTATCACATTAGTTTCAGCACCTTTATTAAGTAAAAAATCTGTTATTAAATAACGGCTTTCTGCATCATTATTAGATAATGAATAAAATAATAATGATTTTCCTTTATATAATTTTTTCTCATCTCCTTCGTTATAACAAGAAATAAACTCATCATATTTTTTCATTTTAGCTACTAAACTTATATCCATTGATTTCTTTACAGAATTCTACCCCTTTAACTGGTAATTTATTTTCTTACCTATACTTCTTTAAAATCAATTAACAAACCATTTTTCTTGCATATATCTACAAACAATTCACTTACAACAAAATCTGTAGTACTTTCTTTATCTTTCGCAATAAAAAATTCCTCTTCAATATCTCTTCTAAACTTTATAAATTTTAACATTCTCTCACCATCACTTAATGTACGATATGTTGATGCTTCTTTATCTATTATAGGTATACTTAGTATGATTTTAGCGGCATACCATTCTAAACTAACGTCTTGACAAACTAATCTACAAGAAAAAAACTTCATTTCTTCTCTCAATAAATTTCCAATTTTTTCAACAAATCGCTTAGAAAACAACAATGCAGATGGACAAAAAATATAATCTGTTTTCTCAATATTTTCCAGTGTATAACCAGTGCCCGCAACAAACTCCAATCTTCTTCTTTTTATTTTTTCTTCATTTCCTATGTCCAATATAAAAAATGAAAAAATTTCATCATCCATCATTTTTTTTAATCCTGCCATACAATCAGGATGATTTAGAGTTGTATTTATTTGATATAATTTTAATGACATTTTATCACTCCTTTATTCATACTTATGACTACAATTATTACTTAGCAATTCTGGTCTATAGTTGGCAGGATAATTATACCAATCCACAAATTCTTTTGTTGTCAATTCCCCATTCATATATGCTTCACGCATTTCTAAATATTTTGATTCTGGAATGTGTCCCATATCCCATACTGTACCCATTTTCTAGATTCTCCTGGTGTCCAATTAATAACCTCACCAGTATTTGGATCTCTAACCAATCCATCAGGGTCTTTAGCATTCTCCATTCTCCCATGTATCTTATTTCACTCTGCCATTATAGCCCATTCAAAAAAGGATTTTCCTCCATTCTTGAAACTCCCAACCTTACCACTCTTTATTGCTTCTTCTGCTATAACTTGTGCCTCATTAACTCTATTCATGTGGATGTATGCTAAATATTTTAAAATATCAATATTCATCCCCTCAGCATTATTAATAACATATCCATCAATATCATAATTTTTCATAAAATCATGGCTACATTCCATTATTAATTCAACAAGATTTTCTGCGAGTTCCTCATAATTTTCTGTTAATTCTACCTCACCTTTTTCTATTAAAATTGACGGAGCTTTAAATGCCCCAACTGCTCTTAGTGAATCAGCTTGTTTACTATTACTTGGCATTTGTAATACTTTCCAAAAAATGTCATCATATTCATAATTTTTAATATATATTCTATAAAACATTTTTTGTGAATCAACAAAATAATCACAGTGAATAAAGGCATTGCCTTCTAAAACATATATAGAACAGCCCTTTACTTTAAATCCTTTCTTCTTAGAAGCATTACGTATTGCTTCAGCAAAATGCTTTTGTTGTTCTTTATCTAACTTCATCATCTTCTCCTTGCGAAACAGAATATTGTATTTTTATACCCAATTCGTTTAATTGATTATTAACTGAATGCAAAAACTTTTCCGCATTTTTAGTTAAACAATGTAGAAAATGTATTTCTATAATTCCATACATAATACTCATGTCTTGGTATATATCTTTATATTGTTTTTCCTCTAAAAATGAAATATATGCATTAATTTTTGCTTGTAGCATTATCAAATGTTGATATTCATCTTTCCACTCTAAATGGTCTGTTATTAATAAAATAATACCTTTCTTATCATCCGTTAATGCTACTCCATCTACCGTTTTATTATCTACTACTGACATAATGCCTCCTAATTAGGTCGAACTATTTTAACTTCAGTACCTGCTGGTATTTGATATCCTCCAGTGAATATACCTTTCCCATTTCCAACAACTACACCTCCATTTTCAAATATTTCTGGAAACGCTCTGGCTTGATTATTGGTTAATGGCGCAGTTAATGACGACTTATATTCTTGTATTACAACATTTCCATTCCGTGCTCTGACCGGAAACTTTTTTTCTCGGGACTTCCCGTCCCCTCACAGGTGCTTCCATTAGTACGGATACACCCTGTCGCTATTCCCTGCGCCTCATCTCCATTTCCTATATATAATGCTGTTTTTGTTCCCTTTCTGCGGCATACAGTACATCAGGTTTCCTGTCGCCGGAGCAAATCCATAACGGTTTCCACCTGCCGCACTTTTATCAATATCAATTCTTGAACCAGCCGAGCACTTTTTCTATGTAAGATAACAAAAAGGCAAACTTCGGGCACGATATTCGCAAAAAGCAGACCGATATCAGCAGTCTGGAAAAGAATTTGATAATTACCAAAGAAAACCGCATTGTCTCCACAGCACAAAGTGCTATGAAAACAAAGGGTATCCCATACAACCATAATAAATTTTATTTTTTATAGTGAACTAAGTCATAGGGATAATATGCTACATCCTTTAAACTACTATCATCCAGATTTAGTATTTTAGCAATAGCGCCTGCTTCAAAACTCCAATACCCATAATAATCATTTTTGCTTGATTTATGACTATCATACCAAGCACATTCCCTATGTATTTCGTACCATTTTTCCTGTAAATACTCTTTCAACGCTTCACAAGCTATTATTTCATCATTATCCAAAATTTGTTTTAAACATTCGTATACTTTAAATTCAAACTCAACTCCTTCTCTCTCCCAAGTAGAATCGATTTCTTTAATTAAGAAATTTACTAAATAGTCATCAAACTTTTCAGATATAAGTCTCTGCTCTAATTCAAATATGTCACTCTTACTAACTTTGAACAGTACTCCCAATGAAAGCACTTTTACCAACTCAATATAGCCATATTTTCTGTCCCACATTTTGCTATAATAAAACAACAATTTTTTGTAACATTCTTCAATCGTTTCCAAATTTTCTCCTAAAGAATATAATAAATTAATTTCTTTTTCATAGGAATTAATTAAAATACTATATCCATTACGAGTACCTCTATCTAATTCTCCCTTTTCAAGAGTTGTTTTTTTTACGGCATCTTCAAACATTATTATATTTTTTCTTTCCTTTTGGCTTAAAATGATAAAATAATGTTCATCTTTCATTCTATCTCTCATTTTTCATTCTCCTATTGTTTGATTCCATCAATTAATTTTGTTATATCAATTTCACCATTTGATGAGACATGAACCAATATAGAACCTACATTATCTGGATTTAGAATCATTTCCATTTTAATATCATTGGCAACCCCTTCACCAACAGCATTTTCTAATCTATCAATTATCCATTTATCACTCATCTGTGGAGTTCCATCAGCCAGTATTGCCAACCTTGAGCTACCATACTTTGCCTCTCCAATTATGTATGGTGGATGACCGTCTAGATTATAATATACTCCATCAATTCCCTGATGCGTTGGAGCATTCAAATCGGTCACTCTATCGAGACTTATTCTCTCATATCCTTGACTTTTAAAATACACATCCATCTTCATCTCGCCATAATTACCTTTTTGAATGTTATTGCTTAATAGAATATCTCCATTCTCTACCCCTTTTACAATATCGTCTACAGAGTCTTCACCACTCTGGTCTCTACCGCTTCGCAGGCAGTCCCCTTCCCTTTCAGCAGGGCCCCGCCTATCGTCATTAGCAGATAATTAAATGTACCAGCACCTATTTTTCTTCCAATCGCTGAATCATAGGTCCCATTCCAGGCATCCTGTAAGCCTGCTTTTGCTGCATCTATAGTCTGAGTCAGCGAAAAATCCTTTATAAACAATAGATATGATAAAGGATTATTAATTGAATTAACCCCTTTCGCTGATGTAATAATCATGCTCAGCTGGTAGTCCGCATTACTTATGATCTGGGTATATTCAATTCCCTGTCCCACAAAACCCGCATAAAATCCTGCGGTTGCAGTCCTCTGCATCTCTTTACTGTCAGAATTTCCCTTTACCGTTTCCCTTATGACTATGATATCTGCCGGGGTCTTCACCGCCGGTCCCATAACAATATCTCCATAATCCAGGAATATCTGACCCGCCCTGTTGTTTAACAGTCCGCTTTCTATGGCATCTTCTATGCTAAGGCGCTGGTTTTCATAGTTTTCAATGGTCTTTTGTGCCTGTGTATCTGGATCAATTATCCAGCCTTTCAGGCTTTCAAGCACCTCAACCTCATTTCCGCTGGGATCCGTATAATTCAGATAGCTGCTCACGCAGTAATTATACCTGTTGAGCGTCAGCGGTTCTGTCTGGTTGCCGAGGTAGCTGTCTTCGGTGAGGAAGGTCGCTGTTACCACGCAGTAGTACCTTGCTCTCAGGTACTGGCTCTGGATATTCGGATTGTAGGATTCTCCGTTGTAGGTGTATTCGTTCTCATACTGCGGAGCACCGAAAGTGATCTCTCCGGTGACACTGTAACGGTAGGACTGATAGACCTGTCCCTCTTCATTGGTGATGCCGGAGACACTTCCTCTGGCATCGTAGAGGTAGTAGCCGGTGCTGCCATCGAAGCGGTCAAGGGAGATCTGTAACAGAAAAATCGAGATGTTCCATGGCGGTCGCCAATAGAACATTCTCGATTCTGTTTTTTGTTTAGGTATTACGAGAACTTTTCATCCCCCTTATCCCCCCTGGTGAGTGCCATTGTAACATGGATGTTTTGGGGCGTTAAGGAAAATGTTACAAAATTGTTACATTTGTTTCAGATGCCCTTTTGTGTTCCCAGTTCTGAGGTCTCTAAATTAATCCATGTATAATATCACCTTCAATGAAAGCCTTTTCGATTAATTTAAAGACCGTGGTTTGTTTTTTAGGTGGTGGGTGTCCTTAAGTGGAGACATAAACAAGAATAACAGTTATATTTTTTTATATAATTCTGCCAACTCCACCAACTCCACACCTAACTGGTCTGAATAATCCCATGAATCAATTATAATTCGAGGATAGCTCAAAGTAACATTTCTCTGTCTACTACTAGCTTGAAGTTCAATCAATATAGTTTGCAACTGAACCATATTTCTCTTACTTTGTCCCTCTTTTACTTTTACTATTTCCACCTCTATTTTCTGTTGCAATTCGCTATTTTTTTTATTAAACCTCTCTTCTAACGACATTTTATCAAATCCTCCAAATTGTTAATATACCATTGATTCGCACCACCAATGTATTGACTACCAAAACTCTTCTGAGCATCGGCCTTTCCTGTAATCATTGTAGTTCCGTTTCTAACCTGGAACTGCTGAATTCCCGTCATGCTATTCCACTCATATGGCAAAGCTAAATTCTGTCGATTTGTTAAAGGTGAAAATGTTTCAAATAAATATCTTCCCTCTGCATTTGCATTTCCTCCGTAAAATCTTAAACCATATGTACTTTCTCCAGCAGTTTGAAGTTTTATTGTTTCTACATCAAAAGACTCCAATATCTGCTTTCTATATGCTCTTGGAACACCCTGACTCTGTAAATATTCTGATACTTGCTTTACACCATCATAAGAATATACTGTATTACTACCACTCTTACTGCCGCTTTCATCCCCTTTTGCCGCAAAGAACTGCAAATTCATTGGCATCAATTGGGAATTACTTGCTTTCTTCTGCGCATTAAGCCTTTCCTGGGTTCTCCAGTCGGTGTTGACATTATCTCTTGGGGAAGTCGCTGTGTAATCAGGACCGCTCTTCTTTACATTGTTGGCAGCATAGTTCTTTGCCCTCTCCTCACCATGGACAATCTCATAGTTTGCCAGCTTCTTCGCATCTGTTGCATTATATCCCTGACTCTTGTACTTATTGTATAAGTCCTGTTTCGAGTTTGCATCAGGATAGCACTGCGTTGCAAGCTTTGCTGTATCCGGGTAGGGATTTCGCTTTTAACTTTTTTATCTATGCATTTTTATAAATAATCCAGTTATCAGCATTCCATCTGCGGTCACCCTTCGTTCCTGGTCAATACGCGCAAAATTCCCCCTGCTTTTTCCCTATATATTTTTTCTGCTGATTTTCTATCCGCCTTTTTCACATAAAATCTGTTTCACTTTTTCTGTTAGCAGATCATCGCAAAAAATCCGGTTTATGCTCTTTCGGCTTATACCACTTCCTGCAAAGTTCCGGCTTCTTCGGTACAAATATAACTCTCTTACATTAAAACCTATGATTATCAGATTAAATATGGTTTCAACCGCATCTCGACAGTAACAGTGCTTTGCGTGATAATACGTTTTCAATTGATGGAAACCATTCTCCTCAATGTCCCTCCTGCGGTGCATCATTTCCCATAAGACCCGGTAGTCTGCCGCTTCCAGAGTCGTTACAAGCCACATGAAACGCTCTGTTTCTTTTCCATTTTCTTCCCACTGCTCATGATACCGCACCACACGCAGTTTATATGGACACCCTTCCATCTTAAAACCAGAAAGATCCCATACTTCAATCTTCTTTTTCCCTTTCCAGAAAGATGCCTTTTTTCCCTCATCCTGTTTGAACAGACGCTCTGCATTCTGAAAAATCATTCTTCTTTCGTCTTTCAGGCGTATCACCCCTTCCAGACCATTTTCCTTCAGAGTGTTGATAAATGGAGCATTCAGATATAACGCATCCGCCACAATCACATCCGCAAAATGTCCATGCCGTTTCTTCAGCTGCTCAATCAACCTTTTTCCGCCTGTCAGTTCTCCTTCGTCTTTCCCAGAACCATCCCTTGGTTTTAACATTTCCTGCCCCAGAATTACGTGTGGCGATTTACCTGTAATCATGCACACCACACTCCGGTAAAAGTATTCGGTTTCCCCTGTGTGTTTTTTTCGGCTCAGACAGTTCGGACAGGATTTTTTTGTACTGCTGAATAATTCCACACCATCGAGACCTGCCACAACATATCCGCCTATCGTTCCTTCCCGGAATACCCGGTTGCGTTTTATGATATCAATCATTTCTTCATGTATGCTGCGTATTTCATCCGGGTTTATTCTGGAGAGAAGGTCGCGGACTGCATCAACTTTTGGAATCCTTCCACTGATACAGTTTTTCAGTCTTTTCGACATGCTTTCAGGGGCTGAAAAAATGGTATGGAAACTTTCATACTGCAGCATCAGAAAAAGCAGTACCGGCATGACAATGTTAAACAATGGAATAGATTTTCTTTTTCTTTCGTCCGTTAAACACTTGATTTTTTGCGGGATTTTATATACACTCTTCATATAAGTTAGCAGTTTCTTCAATGCTAATTTTTCATTCAGGACACCTTCTTTCGTATGTTTTGTTCCATAACATAATTATACAATAAAAGGTGTCCTTTTTGAGTGATTATACAGAAAAAAACAGTAATTTGATACCCAAAATTGATATCCCCTGCTTTGCCTGGAATTCACAGGCAGAACAGGGGCTTTTATTTTTTAAAGCGAAATCTCTGGTATCCGGGTCTGCCCCTGCATCAATGTACTGCTGTTCTTTCCTGCTGTATGGGCTGTTCTCCTTCGTTCCATGTCCTGTCGGGTCATGGTTAAGGATCGGGTTATTCCGGCAGTAGGTATACAGGTTCAGTCCGTCACCATAGTAGGTATCTTCCTGTGTGAATCTGGCAATGACAGGGTTATAATATCTTGCCCTCAGGTAATACTGTCCCGTCAGAGGATCGTACTGCTCTCCCATATAACGGAAGCGGTTCTCTACCTGCTCCTTGCAGCTTATGGTATTCCCAAAGGCATCATACTCATATTGATTGAGTATTCTGTCCTGCTCTCTTCCCTGTACTGATACTCCGCTCTCCTTATCCTCATCTCTGATGATATGGCTCACACTGCCCTGTTCATCGGATACATAATAGTAATACGTCTTCGCCTTCTCACTGTCAGAACTAATCAGTCCCAGTCCACGTATATAACGGATAATGTTGCCGCTGCAGTCTTTCTCTGCGACTACTTCCCTATCCTCATTATAGAGGAACTGCACTAATCTGCCGTTCTCTTCCATCTCTGCACGAAGACCCTCGGCATCATAACAGTTCTTCTGAATGTCCGAAAGTATAACCCTGATTATAACTATTTTAAATATTCATTTGATTTAAATATATACTTTTTCATAAGTTCCGCTCTTTTATTATCTAGTTCTGATGTTCCAATTTGAACATCAAACTTAAAGAAAAACCTATCTGATATTTCATTTTCTAAAGATTTCAATTCATCTTTATCTGTATGATTCTTTAAAAAATCCATCCAATCTCTGGCTTCATTTTCATTCTGAATCAATAAATAATCTTTTTCCTCCTTCTTCATCAATTCAATAGTTTCTATTAACTCACTCAATATTATTATTAATTCGTTATGCTTTTCGTCGTCAATCTTGTTCATAATTTTCTTGTATGATAATTAGGAAGTTAATTATCACATATTTCCTTTCTTTTAATATCGTGGTTCAATACAATTCAGATACTATGGACTTTTGATTTGTTTTCTGTAGCTTGACTACTCAACTGGAGTGTATTGCCACTACCTTTATCTGAATTGTTTATTAGCTGGATGTTGCCGGAGTGTTTTTCACTCAGAGTACTTATTTCTATCAAGTCTACGATGATAATCGTTGGTGGACATCATGGTATCAGACTTTAGGAAAGGGAGGTACAACCTCATGAAAATTTACGTAGGCATTGATATTGCCAAACTTAATCATTTCGCCGCTGCGATTTCTTCCGACGGTGAAATAATCATTGAGCCGTTCAAATTCTCAAATGACGCTGATGGCTTCCAACTGCTGGTCTCTAAACTCGAATCATTCGATAAGAACAGCCTCATCATCGGTCTTGAGTCAACGGCACACTACGGTGACAACCTTGTTCGATTCCTTGTTACTGAGCTTTACCAAGTGTGTGTGTTGAACCCCATCAAAACCTGTCAAATGCGAAAAAATAACGTTCGCAAAACTAAGACAGATAAGGTCGACACTTACGTGATTGCTAAAACTCTTATGATGCAGGACAACCTCAGATTCGTCAGCTTCTTCGATCTCGATATGATGGATCTTAAGGCATTGGGACGTTTCCGTCAGAAAACCATAAAGCAACGTACCCGATTGAAAATTCAACTGACAACCTATGTTGATCAGGTCTTTCCGGAGATTCAATACTTTTTCAAATCCGGTCTGCATCAACACGCTGTCTATGCTTTATTAAAAGAAGCACCTTCTCCAAAAGAGATTGCTTCCATGCATATGACTCATCTGGCTAATCTGCTCAAAGTGAACTCACACGGACACTTTACCAAAGAACAGGCCAAAGAATTAAGAGTTCTCGCACAGAAGTCTGTCGGTGCTAACGACAGCGCTATATCTATTCAGATAACTCAAACCATTCAACAAATCGAGTTACTGGATAGCCAATTAGAAAAGATTGAAGCTGAGATGACGGATATCATGAAATTCAACGATTCTGTCATCATGACCATTCCTGGTATCGGTTATATCAATGGTGGAATGATTCTTGGTGAAATAGGTGATATTCACCGTTTCTCCAATCCAAACAAGCTGCTTGCTTTTGCTGGTCTGGATCCTTCTGTTTATCAGTCTGGTAACTTTCAGGCTAAGACAACAAGGATGTCCAAACGTGGCTCTCGTGTATTACGATATGCCCTTGTAAATGCAGCTTGGAACGTTGTCAGAAACAACACAACCTTCAAGGCTTATTATGATGCCAAGAGGGCTGAAGGCCGGTCTCATTACAATGCACTTGGGCATTGTTCCGGCAAACTTGTCAGAGTCATCTGGAAGATGCTCACCGACAATGTCGAATTTAACCTCAAATAAGAGGTCTGTATACCAATATCGATAGATTTTGAAAAAGCACCCTAAGGGAGCTCTATTAAAGTTACCCTTTTTTACCACCGATATGAAAAAGAAATTTTTTACTAATTTATGGTTGACTTTTCATAGCTGGTCTCCTCTACGAGTATGGCTGCTGTCCCTCCATCTCCTACAGATGCCCCTGGTCTATAAAGTTCATTCACTATTTTTCTTAATTCTGAATTTTGCACTGTAGTCAATAATTTATCTCTCGAAGATCCTGATAATTCAGGTCTTCCACTCAAAAGATTATCAACTTTATCGGGACTTCCATAATTACCATTTATATGCGAATTTCTTGTCTCATCAAGGACTGGATTTTTTGCCTCATTACTTGCAACTTTTCTTGCCACAGCTCCAGGTACAATTATTCCGATAAGTGCTCCTATAGAGAAGTCTACTGCCATCTGTTTCGTATCAAAAATATAAGCCATCTTTTTCTCATTATTCATGGAACTATCTCCAAGAGCCCACGCTGCACGACCAGTCAGACTAACTCCTGCATAAATCTCTCCACTAAAAAGCACCGTTACTGGAAAAGCAACTACACATGCTCCAGTAAATCCACCTGCTGCTGCTGAAATTACAACATCCCTCACAGTTTCTATCGTACTTCTAACATTGCCACTCTGCCACTCTTCATTTGCTTTATATACTGTTTGGCAGAATGTTCCTATCGCCGCCCCTATCAATGCTCCCGTTACGATGGGACCAATTCCTGGAATTAAAGCCAGTCCCACACAAGCAATCGCAACTCCCAATCCAATAGCAAGATTTCTTGCAAATCCACCCCAGTCAAACTCACCCTTCTGAGGTACATCCTCAAATGGATCATACCCCTGATATACCGTTCCCGCCAGACTTGTCCTCCTGCCAAGCATGTCCACACTGCCGTTCACGCAAAGACTGGATGCCCCTTCTGAATACAGTGCCATGATATCCGACATTCCCTGCATGACAATCCCGGTCATACTCTCCAGCCGGATTCCTTCTTTTGCCATCAGAACAAGCCCGCCATTGCTTTCTATGGTAGTCCCCGTTTCATCCTCAAATGTAATCTTTCCCGTTTCACCGCCATCCAATCCCATTCGCTGCGGATACAGATCCATTCCTTTTCCGTGCTCTGACCGGAAACTTTTTTTCTCGGGACTTCCCGTCCCCTCACAGGTACTTCCATTGGTACGGATACACCCTGTTGCTATTCCCTGCGCCTCATCTCCATTTCCTATATATAATGCTGTTTTTGTTCCCTTCTGCGGCATACAGTACATCAGGTTTCCCGTCGCCGGGGCAAATCCATAACGGTTCCCGCCCGCCGCAGTCTTGTCAATGTCAAATGCTACTTCTACCTGCTCCCCCTGCGTTCCGACAATGGATCCGACAAATGACATTCCCGTATAGTCCGGGTTATCCTCCCATGGAACCCACGTATAACCGTTTCCCGCAAGGCGGTATGTAAAGATGACCTCCCCTCCTGCCAGTTCTGTTTTTTTCCGAGAAACAAGCAGCTCCCTGCCTTCATATGTGACCCTGTCCCCCAGCGACAGGCTTGTCCTCGTAACAACATCATAGCAAATGAAATCTTCCCTATCAACAAGGCATTTTCCACTGACAGCATAATAACGCCCATCGAAGCACATATCGCAGGACAGGATTTCTCCCAGCTCCTTTTTCTCCCCTTCCGGCAGACCAAGGTAAAAACGGGGATAATAATAGCTGATGTCTGGCACTAACGGAAGTCCAAGCTGGGATGCCATTCTTTTCAGGAAGTTCCAGTCCGTTTCCTGATACTGTATCAGCGTCCCTCCCGTCTGCATATCACTCCCCGGCAGTATACAGGCACTGTGCTCGGTGTCTGCTGTTACGGTATTGGCAATTCCCATATAGGTCTGTGCTCTTTTCTGGAACACCCGGTTGCATTTTTTCTGATCTAACAGGATTGTTCCGGATACTGCCTGTATGTCTGCAACCCTGTATCCACTTTCTTCTTTAATTTCCACTTTTTCCGGATATCCGCTGAACAATGCTCCAGCAGCATTTTCCTTCCTGCAAAGCTGGATGGGTGTATTCATACCGTTTATGCCTGTCTCATTTTCCGACAGCAGAAGCCGGAAGCTTCCCCTGGCATGTTCCCCCGGTATTTCCCATGTCTGAAAATCAAGAATTTTTTCCATGGCAAAGGAACTGATGAATTTTAAATCGGCATATTCAATTTTCCTTTGCAATACTTCCGCCATAAGCCTCTCCTATTCTTCTTCCTGACCTGACGAAATAGGTTCTATCAGCCCTCCATAAGCACAGACAAGAAGTGCCCTCTGTGTCAATACAGACAGTTTATCCCCTACATTCTTTTACTTGACATTGGATATCAGGTTTATAAAAAAATAATATAATAAAATCATTACATTTATACAACCTTAATTTCTTGCAAACAAATACCTGTAATCTTTTCTTCTTCTATTATTTTCTTAAATCTTTCTGATACAAAAATGGGGATTTCCTGCCTATTTGCTAATTTAAATATGTCCGAATTTTCAGTCCTTTCATCATATATACAATATTTACTTACTGTATATATTGTACCTATACTTGGAATTTCTGTTTCGAAATAAAGCGATTTTTCCAAACACAGTGCATCAACTACCCTTGTAATATTTGCAATATAATATTCTTCTAAATTTTCATTACTATTCTCTTCAACTATTCTCACTGGCAAATATTGTATTTCTGTATTTAATTTCTGTAGTATACTTTGTAATCTATTTGATACAACAAACCACCCTTTATCATTTGCAAGATAATCTGTCAACACATGTCCTTCCATTTTATTGTAATAGAACTCAAATTTTCCGTCCCAATTTTCATAAAATCTTCCTACATTAAATACATTCTGCTGAATACCATAATCATTTTGATAATGACAAACTATATCATTTTCTCTCTCCATATCCATAGATAATTTATAATACTTCATTTACATCCTCCTACTGTAACCAATACGCTTTATAAAGCATATCTGGATTAGCTTTTATATATGCTTTCATTTTTTCATATAGTTGAAGAAAAATGTCTACATTTCCTTGAGCAACCTCATCAAACTGCTTCATACTATTTAATACGTATTCGTGATACTCATTTGGATGTCGACCTTGATGCAGTAACAAATCCTTATTCCATTTTCCATTCAAATCCAATCCGTATTTTTTAGCTATTTCTTCCATTTGGTGAGTATATGTCTTACTTTTATTAGTTGCATAATGGTGTATCTGGTTTGGTTTAGTACTATTTTTCTGACTCAAATTCCTTGCAGCTTCAAAATCAGCATTCTTCCACATCTCTCTTTCTGCGTCTCTTACAAGTTTTCTTGCCACAGCTCCAGGTACAATTATTCCGATAAGTGCTCCTATAGAGAAGTCTACTGCCATCTGTTTCGTATCAAAGATATAAGCCATCTTTTTCTCATTATTCATGGAACTATCTCCAAGAGCCCACGCTGCACGACCAGTCAGACTAACTCCTGCATAAATCTCTCCACTAAAAAGCACCGTTACTGGAAAAGCAACTACACATGCTCCAGTAAATCCACCTGCTGCTGCTGAAATTACAACATCCCTCACAGTTTCTATCGTACTTCTAACATTGCCACTCTGCCACTCTTCATTTGCTTTATATACTGTTTGGCAGAATGTTCCTATCGCCGCCCCTATCAATGCTCCCGTTACGATGGGGCCAATTCCTGGAATTAAAGCCAGTCCCACACAAGCAATCGCAACTCCCAATCCAATAGCAAGATTTCTTGCAAATCCACCCCAGTCAAGCTCACCCTTCTGGGGTGCATCTTCAAACGGATCATACCCCTGATATACAATTCCTGCCAGACTGGTTCTCCTGCCCAGCATATCCACACTGCCATTCACACAAAGACTGGATGCCCCTTCTGAATGCAGTGCCATGATATCTGACATTCCCTGCATGGCAATCCCTGTCATGCTCTCCAGCCGGATTCCTTCTTTTGCCATCAGGACCAGTCCGCCATTACTTTCTATGGTAGTCCCTGTTTCATCCTCAAAGGTAATCTTTCCTGTCTCCCCGCCATCTAATCCCATGCTCTGCGGATACAGGTCCATTCCTTTCCCATGCTCTGACCGGAAACTTTTCTTCTCTGGACTTCCCGTCCCCTCACAGATGCTTCCATTGGTACGGATACACCCTGTCGCTATTCCCTGCGCCTCATCTCCATTTCCTATATATAATGATGTTTTTGTTCCCTTCTGCGGCATACAGTACATCAGGTTTCCCGTCGCCGGGGCAAATCCATAACGGTTCCCGCCCGCCGCAGTCTTGTCAATGTCAAATGCTACTTCTACCTGCTCTCCCTGCGTTCCGACAATGGATCCGACAAATGACATTCCCGTATAGTCCGGGTTATCCTCCCATGGAACCCATGTATAACTGTTTCCCGCAAGGCGGTATGTAAAGATGACCTCCCCTCCTGCCAGTTCTGTTTTTTTCCGAGAAACAAGCAGCTCCCTTCCTTCATATGTTACTCTGTCCCCCAGCGACAGGCTTGTCCTCGTAACAACATCATAACAAATGAAATCTTCCCTATCAACAAGGCATTTTCCACTGACTGCATAATATCTCCCATCAAAACAGAGATCACAGGAAATGATTTCTCCCAATTCCCTTTTTTCACCTTCCGGCAATCCAAGGTAAAAGCGGGGATAATAATAGCTGGTATCCGGCACTAATGAAAGCCCAAGCTGGGACGCCATTCTTTTCAGAAATCTCCAGTCCGTTTCCTAATACTGTATCAGTATTCCCAGCTACTGTAAACACCGCCGGAAACTATGCGGCTCGTCTCCCGCCCCAGCGCATTGTACTCCATCGCAGCTTCCCACGGTCGTTCCTTATCCATGTACGCTATAACCTGTGCTGCCTGTCCCATTTCATTTCGGCGGGTAAGAATGCTCGCACCAAAACTGCTCGTTGTCTCAATTCTTTCTCCCATTTCGTCATACCGGCTGGAAATCCAATGCGCATCCTGCCACTCTTTTACCACTCTGCCCAAAGAATCCCATTCCAGCTTTATCCTTGTATCAGAATTTTCCGCCCCGATATTTGATAAATTCCACAAACCCTTGATTATATGAAGAGATTCCATTTCTTTATAAATCGCACCCCACTACCATTTCAGGTGCATTGTACAAAAAATACTCCAACATCATTTGCTTTTTCCTCTTTACTTAAAAATAGATAACCTATTGCATCATCTAAATAGAAGATATCTTGAAATTCTTCTGGAAAATCTCCTCCATATATCTGCATGCAAAATTGATAGGAGGCAAGTTCTAACTTTTCTTCTTGTAAAAATACAGGATTTGCACCAAAAAGAGAGCCATAATAACCATCAAATTCATTCATTTCTTTATCAATTACTATTTCTCTTGCTGAAATCAAAAAATCCGCATCATTTCTTGGAGAAGCAACAGAATGTAAAATTACTTTTGTATATCCGTTTTTTATATTCTGAAGTTCTTCTATATCACCGTTATAAACGATCGAGTCCAAAAAATAATCTTCTCTATTATAAGTAGTAAATACAGAAATAACCTGATCCTTCGGATAATTAAATTGAAGAGTTGAATTTAAAAAATTTGTAGGTATATTAAAAATAAAAACCATTTTTCTCCATTAGGATTAGTAGGCCACTCTACATCAGGAGGTAAAAAACTTTTTCCTCCAATACGCAAAATATTCAATTCATTATCTACCTTTTCAAATCTTACTAAGTTTGACATTGCATTTATTCTCCTTTCATTATCCTAGACACTTTAATTTAGTCTGTCTTTTATAGAATTTTTCAGCTTCTTTCCGAAGCTTTCTTGCCTGACTAGCTGGATATCCTGCTTTTCTCAATCCCCCTTCAAAGCTTGGGAGACCAAGTCTTGAAAAACAGCCAGCAAAAGAGAAAAAACATGAATATCAGGATAACACGGATCGAATAGAGGTGGAAAGAGCCTTCAGCTTAAGCAAGCGCTGCTATGGAATGGGCTTGATCAGAACCAAACTTTATGACACAACCCTAACTTCAATCGCGTTATCCGTATTTGTGACGAATCTGTTCAAGATACAGTCACGGATACTGTTTACATTTTTATGGCTGCTGGAACTATTAACACATCAATCTGCTGATTTTGAGCTGGAAGCGGTTTAATCAGCAGACACTATTTAGTGAATCCCCCCATACTTTTAAATCTTCGTTCAATAATTGTTTTCCTGAAACACCATTATACTCGCTCAGTAATGTTCCATCTGGTCCTCCATGCATACCAGAAACTATTGAAATATCTCCAGAAGATTGATTTACAATTTCCGCAAATTGACTTTGCCTTATATTCCCTGTCGAAACATATACACTTTGATTACCACCAACTTCTACCTTATAAAATGTAGGTTCATTATAAAATCTTGCATATGTTACTTGCAATGGAGCAACGTCAAAATGAAGATCAGAGAACGCTTAGGAAGTTGTTCTTCCTTCTTGTCGATGAAATGGCAGATATTACTTTCAACAGATCACTTGGTATTCTGATGGTTGCCTTAATGGCAAGCCTTCAGGAAATCTTAAAGCTCAGTGACGAACAACTGACTGCTTTTACTGCTGATTTTGAAGCAAGATTACCAGAATATCTGCGCAATGCACTCCACCCAGAGATTGCAATGGCATAAATTACTATTTTGTTAGCTGAAATATTGAATTTTCAAGGTACGAACCCCATTTTAGGTATGGGAAGTCTTAGTATCTAATTTATAAGGTGTTACATATTAGTCACATTGAAATTGTAAATGTCCTCTCTTGGATTTTTAAATCCGCTAAACTCATCAACTTTTACAAGAGAAAATAAAAATCCTGAATTTGGATTAGGAAATCCTTTTTTTTCCTTTCTCAAAAAACCTTTTACTGATAATAAGTATTTTCCGGCAGGAACATCATATTTAAAATCTGAATATTGTATGTCACCATCCCCCGTCTTAAACGATATTGCTTCCCCACAAAATTCACCTTCATTGAATGTATAGAAGGAACCTATATCTGAAATCCAAAGTCCACCTTCTATTTTTAAATTAAATCCTTCAATCTCAAACTTTTGTTCCCACTCATCATTAAATGTATTATCATATCCTTCCAGTTTAATAAGATGTTGTCCCGAATTTATTTTCGAAATAGGAAACCAAATCCCTTCTTTTTGCATAGCTAAATATAATTTTTTATCCTTTTGAAATTTATGTAATAATTTTTTTGATCTAATTTTTTCTTTTTTCAAAAAATCTTGTAGAACTTCCATTGAAAATAAACAAATACCATAACTATATGTACTTAAAATCCTATCCATAGAACTTCTCCTTTTATATTAATAATTTACTTTTACAGAAGCTTTTTGTGCTTTTTGTGCTTCCTGTAATTCTCTTATTTTCCTCAATGCTTCCTGTGGTGTCAAGTCGTTATAAATCTTAGAATTCTTGCTAAATGGAACCTTTAGATACCCCTTAACATCAATACTCTCATAAGCTTTGTCTCCTAGCTCCCAAAAATCTTCCAGTGTTCCCATAAATTTGCTTCCGTGGAAAGGTACTCCTTGCTCAATAAGAAGACGATGAAGTTTTTGATGAAGCGCCCCCGATCCAGCTGTCTCATATGGATACCATGAATATGCCGTCAGTTTAGCCCACTCCTCAATTCCTAATTTTTTCGCAACAGACCTTGGGAAAAGGTGATGCCCTAATCCAGTCTCTAAAAGATCTTTCCAATCCAATCCAAACGGATCAAGTTCCCACATTGTATTAAAAACATACCCATACAATGTTGGATTTCCACCTGCCAGCCCTATCGGATCCTGTTGCGTATACTGACCAAGACTTGGATCATAGTAGCGGAAACGATTATAATACAGACCGATTTTCTTTCTTATCCTCATACTGCCCTTGGAAACGAGATGGAATAAAATTCTTTTTCACCTGTTTTTGCACCCCCCATAGAATATCTAGAACCAAAATACAATTACATAAATAATTTTTACTTTAGTCCAATAAGAACCTAACCTTTTACATGTCTCTCATGGAAAGTAATCCAACTATCCTTGCTTTTTAATGAATTAAATAAAGCTGTTTTCTGTAATGCTACATATATTGCCACTGCTCTCGCTTGACAATTAATTGACTTTTGTGGATTAAATTCTATGTCTGTAAACCACTGATATTCAGATATATTCAAGTCATAGCCAAAATTTTTTATTAAAGCAGAAATATATATATAATCATAAAATGCTGTTTTGGGCTCTAACGTCCATATTTCATCATTTCTCACAAATCCCACCAACTTTCCAGAATTACAGTGTCGTTCATCTCTCTTTGCCTGTTTCGGAGACACGTTTAACAAATCTAAATATGGTCCCCCATTCTCATATTGCTTTGCTGCTTGAAAAACATTTTCCAAAAAAATACCATCTAATTCCAAAGAAAATGCTCCTATCTCTTTTCCAACCCGTACCTCACTCTTGCTTGACACTTCCAATGCCTTTTCATGTTTCATTTCATAGATAGACTGATGTAACGCTCTAATATTTTTTTGTTTTTGTGTTATCGAAAATCCTCCACTCCACATAAAATCAAAATTTTCACATATAACAACATCATCTTGAACACTCCATGCAGGGCGTTTTGCCATATTGATAACCTCCTTTTTTCATAAATAATCTCTCGGTATCTCCAAGCCACTAAACATAAGGCTTTCAGATTCCATTTTTATTAAAATCCCCCACTTTTTATCAAAAAACACTTGATAAACAGCCTCAAAAATGCGGCGCATTGCGCCTGTTTAATCAGAAAGCATATTTGTTCTAGCACAGCCGGTAAATTTTTGATTGAAGGCGATTTTTATTGCCAGATAATTACATCTGTCATTTTAACTATCAAAACTTTCTTTTTGAAAATCTCTGTAAATATTATCCTGATCCAGATGCCATTTCCAGCGACACCTAAGACCTCATTGACCGTTTTAGGAACTTGGATTTTTCATACACAGATGAACTGATACTGAATAAATATTCCAAGTATGGTCCTGCCCTAAGAACTCCTTCCTGTATGCAGCATTCTTATCTTCTTTCCATTGATTTTAAAATTACATCTTTGACTGACTGGATTGTACAGCTTAAAATCTATCCGTTATCCCTGTCTGCAAAACTGGAAGAAAAATGAATCATGATGGTGTTGAAATTTCGAAAACAAGAATCAAGTTATGATGACCGTTGGCAAGCTACAAATATGGTTGTTCCTGTGAATCCCCATGTTCTGATTCAAAGTACGAAAGAACCGTCCATCTGGCTATGAAAGCCAATCCACGTCTTATAAATATACCGCCGCGTGGCAACGTAAAAGAAAAAAATACAATGCAAGACCTTCTGCTGAACGCTCGAATAAGCGTGAGAAAATAGACTTCAAATTAGAAAGCGGCAGACACCGCTCTACTAAGATGTGGTACTATGTCTATTTCTTGTACTCTTATTTTCAATTTCGGATAATATTTACTTGTCAAACTTCAATGCCAGAGTTTCGCTGGCATAATCAATCAGAATTCGGAGACATCATATAATGTATTTTTTATCAGTTTTACTTTTTTAAAATAGTTTCTACATTCACTCAAGTCCAACTATAAGATTAGCTATTTTATTCATCAAAAAGCTCTAATGCTTGTTCCTGTAATTTCATTCCAATATCCTCAAGCTCTCTCAGCTCTTTTTCACTAAAACCACTATTAAAGCAAAACGCACCAAAAATATCGACCATTGCCATCGCTAATTTTTTAGGTACTAATGACTTTCCTTTGTAATACTCTATTGCAAAGGAAAGTGCTTCTTGCACTTGTCCTAGCATTTCCCTGTCCAATTCTCGAAATGCTCTTAATTTCACTGGAACAGATTCCTCACTTACCAATCCAGTATATATAGTCTCTATAGCCTGCTCTATATCCATAAAAATACTCCTTTAGAAATCTCTATAATCACACTCTTCAATAACTTCAACCATTTTATATACTTATAAAATATAGTAACTCACTCTTCTATTTCTTATAAATTCATAAAACAATTACCTCTTTTTATAAGAATTTAACCATAATCAAATTTCCACATACTCTTCTTTTTTACTTTGTAAACTTCTCTAATATTTCATACTAAAAATACATTCAATAATATATTTTCAGTTAACCTGGACACGTTATTGTCAACTTATTTGCAGGTACTCTTCCTTCAACTAATACCTCTTTAGACGAAACAGCATTTGAATATGGTCTTCCTCTCTTCAATCCCGCTGCACGTGCCTTTTCTGGAGTAGAAACATCTATAATGTTTTTATTCCCTAAAACATCTGGAATAACATCATCCGTATCAAACATAACTATCCTTTGCCCTGGTTCATTCCATTTTTCAATTACCTTAGGATCTGTTGTCGTTGATATAAATTGTGCGCCATTATGTCTGCTTCCATTCATAAGATGTCCCGCAATACTCATATTTCTTCCTGGTAATTTAGCTGATAAACCATCAGATACAACTTCGTCAGGACGTAAATTTCTCCAAACTTTAAAAAGTCCCAATAAATCCAGTTCAATATTTGTATCATAAACATATCCATACAGAGTTGGATTACCACCTGCCAATCTAATCGGATCCTGCTGCGTATACTGTCCCTGCTGCGAATCATAGTACCTGAATCGGTTATAGTACAGCTCGGTTTCTTCATCCTCATACTGCCCCTGGAAACGAAATGGAATAAAATTCTTTTCACCTAATGCTTCCTCCGTTTTTACACGCCCATAGATATTCAGATTTCTTTCCCAAACTTTCTTTCCCTCTTCATCATAGGCTTCCACTGGAGTTCCCAGATAGTCACTTATAATACTGTAATTCCCATCCTTAGTGATTTTTCCTCTGGGAATAAAGTCATCCTGAAATACCCATGTAATCAGATTATCCGGTATATTTTCTCCCTGCCCTGCTTCTTTTTTTGCTTTTTCCTCCTCTCGTTTTTCCAGCTTCAAAATATAATCCGCTTTGAAATCTACTTTATTTTCAGTTTTCCTTCTGCCCACTGTGCATTTCTCTTCCCATTCATGAAACAAGTTGTTTCCATTCCACAGGAATCTTATTACTTTTTGCTGCCTTCCCTCTGATACTCCTTTACTATGTATACTGGTTACTGACTTTTCAATCCTCCTGCCAAAAGTATCATATTGGAAGCTGACACAGCTTTTGTCCGGTCTGGTTACTTCCCGGAGCATGCCGTTTCCAAAATAACGGTACGTCCATGTACCTCCATCCGGTTCTATTTTCTTCGCCAGATTTCCCTCTTCATCATAGAAAAATTGCCTGCCCTTGGTTATAAGCTTCCCATATCCTCCCTGATATTTGTTCCGCTTTTCCTTCAAGTTAATACAGGATTTCTCTAAGCGGCTGCCCGCTCCGTAAATACGATCACTGCAATCTTTTGTTTCATACAGATTTCCTACAATATCTGCACTTCTAAAAATTGTCTCAAAACCAGATTCTTTTGCACTTACTAAGTTACTAAACTGATCATAAGAATACACTGTTGTTCCTTTTGTCAGTCCATTCGTAACCTCCTTTAACTGATAATTCACATCCCATTCATATCTGTGCCTGCGCAATGTATCCGACCAGCCGACAACATTTCCAAAAATTCCCTGATGAGCAGCGTCTGCCTTACTTCGCTGATTACTTACTTCGTGAAAAATCGGTCTGCCAGCTTTATCATAATCCCATGCACTACAGATATTATTAGAGAACAGACGCTGAGTCTCCTGCCCCAAAGCATTATATTCCATCCTGGACACCCACGGCTTTTCTTTATCCAAATATGCCGCCACTTGTGTCGCCTGTCCCATTTCATTCCGACTGGTAAGTATATTTGCTCCAAAACTGCTTACTGTCTGAATACAGTTTCCCAATTCATCATACTGATTAGATATCCAGTGCCTGCCCTGCCACTCTTTCGTAATCCTGCCCAACGAATCTCGTTCAAACTTTACCTTGCCATATTGGTTTTCCACCTCTATTAGAGCGCCATTCTTATTATAAGTAAAGTTCTCATAAGTTTTGTCATAATAATCAGTTCTTATCACACGTCCCAGTTTATCATAACAATACCTTGTATATCTGCCTCCCGGACGATTAATTTTTGTAACAAGACCAGAATAATCTCGTTCATATGTGCGGGTTAAAATCAAAAAAATTTACACGCTTTATTTTACCCTTCTGGGTTTCCTAAAAACACTCCGTCCAATACTTATATTTTTCACTTCTACAATTTATCTTCTGTAAATACTCCTTTTTTCTCTTTTCAAAAGTTCCTGTAGCAAAGCTCTTTTCCATTTCACTTGAAAAAAGGTTCATTAACTCCTTTCCTAAACTATTATATAAAATTGGTGTTATATCCTTAAATACCTCCTCAATCTCTTGTCTTGTCACATGCCTTTCATAATATTGAACAATGTCCTGATTCCAAAAAAACGCGTCAGAAAACTGTGCATCAAAATCCCATATTTCACTCGTCCAAAATGGCCTTTCTTCATTTATTGCAAGCAAATTATCGCTTTCCTTAAAAAGCAAAACTGAAATATACTTAAAGAATGAATATTTTATCGCTAAAGATCCTCCATAAATTTTATCAAATAACTTTACAATATTATTTCTATCAAATGCAATTGTTGTGTTAAACAAAGAAATGTCACCGAGTATTGTTTTATTTCCCATTTCCATCCGTTTCACTGTCTGTTCAACATAATATTCCATTACATATGGATATTTTTCTCCTACAGAATTTTTAAAATTTTGTTGATTAAAAAAAATCATAGAATTAAACTGACTATAAATATCTTCTGCCATTTTATTCTGATGCATGATTGCCTCTTCAATTATTCTCAAATAAAATGGCAATAAATATTCCATTAATTCCGGCTGAATATCTGATGAAAATCTACAATCATCCGCAAAATTTTGTAGAATTAAGTATTTTTCCGTAAATACCCCATCTATTTTTTCATTTGTAATAAAGCTTTTCAACACATCTTTATCTGTTTCATAAAGATTCATTTTTACCTCTGGCTTCTTAACTTTTATTGACATATTTTCGGCACCTTTGCATCTGTCGATTTTGGAGGTTGCAGTTCTGATACTTTATTAATATTGGGATACTTATTATTAACAACATCTGACATTCCCCTACTTCTTGCCTCATTTAACGCTTTTCTCAAATTATCAAGTTCTGCTCGTATCTGTTCATCATATGTATACCATCCTTTACTTGGCGGTCTCATTTTTCCCAGTATTTGTTCTCTTATTCGATGCACAACTCCATGCGTTCCACCTGTTCATAACCAAGAGGGCAACTTAACTCCTTTACAGAATTCTCCCCCTTTAACTGGTAATTTATTTTCTTACCTATACTTCTTTAAAATCAATTAACAAACCATTTTTCTTGCATATATCTACGAACAATTCACTTACAACAAAATCTGTAATACTTTCTTTATCTTTCGCAATAAAAAATTCCTCTTCAATATCTCTTCTAAACTTTATAAAATTTAACACTCTCTCACCATCACTTAATGTACGATATGTTGATGCTTCTTTATCTATTATAGGTATACGTAGTATGATTTTAGCGGCATACCATTCTAAACTAACGTCTTGACAAACTAATCTACAAGAAAAAAACTTCATTTCTTCTCTCAATAAATTTCCAATTTTTTCAACAAATCGCTTAGAAAACAACAATGCAGATGGACAAAAAATATAATCTGTTTTCTCAATATTTTCCAGTGTATAACCAGTGCCCGCAACAAACTCCAATCTTCTTCTTTTTATTTTTTCTTCATTTCCTATGTCCAATCTAAAAAATGAAAAAATTTCATCATCATTTTTTTTAAATCCTGCCATACAATCAGGATGATTTAGAGTTGTATTTATTTTATATAATTTTAATGACATTTTATCACTCCTTTTTTTAAATTTTTTTTAACTTCGCTTTGTAACATTCTAATTTCTTTTTGAATTTTCCTCTTTCCCCAATTGTTTTCTTTAGCAAGCATGCTAATTGTATCCAATTCTTGACTAATATATTGATTGTACTCACTATGAACATTGTTCCATCCCACATGGATTCCATTTCTTTATAAATCGCACCCCACTACCATTTCAGGTGCATTGTACAAAAAATACTCCAACATCATTTGCCTTTTCCTCTTTACTTAAAAATAGATAACCTATTGCATCATCTAAATAGAAGATATCTTGAAATTCTTCTGGAAAATCTCCTCCATATATCTGCATGCAAAATTGATAGGAGGCAAGTTCTAACTTTTCTTCTTGTAAAAATACAGGATTTGCACCAAAAAGAGAGCCATTATAATCATCAAATTCATTCATTTCTTTATCAATTACTATTTCTCTTGCTGAAATCAAAAAATCCGCATCATTTCTTGGAGAAGCAACAGAATGTAAAATTACTTTTGTATATCCGTTTTTTATATTCTGAAGTTCTTCTATATCACCGTTATAAACGATCGAGTCCAAAAAATAATCTTCTCTATTATAAGTAGTAAATACAGAAATAACCTGATCCTTCGGATAATTAAATTGAAGAGTTGAATTTAAAAAATTTGTAGGTATATTAAAAATAAAAACCATTTTTTCTCCATTAGGATTAGTAGGCCACTCTACATCAGGAGGTAAAAAACTTTTTCCTCCAATACGCAAAATATTCAATTCATTATCTACCTTTTCAAATCTTACTAAGTTTGACATTGCATTTATTCTCCTTTCATTATCCTAGACACTTTAATTTAGTCTGTCTTTTATAGAATTTTTCAGCTTCTTTCCGAAGCTTTCTTGCTTGACTAGCTGGATATCCTGCTTTTCTCAATCCCCCTTCAAAGCTTGGGAGACCAAGTCTTGAAAAACAGCCAGCAAAAGAGAAAAAACATGAATATCAGGATAACACGGATCGAATAGAGGTGGAAAGAGCCTTCAGCTTAAGCAAGCGCTGCTATGGAATGGGCTTGATCAGAACCAAACTTTATGACACAACCCTAACTTCAATCGCGTTATCCGTATTTGTGACGAATCTGTTCAAGATACAGTCACGGATACTGTTTACATTTTTATGGCTGCTGGAACTATTAACACATCAATCTGCTGATTTTGAGCTGGAAGCGGTTTAATCAGCAGACACTATTTAGTGAATCCCCCCATACTTTTAAATCTTCGTTCAATAATTGTTTTCCCGAAACACCATTATACTCGCTCAGTAATGTTCCATCTGGTCCTCCATGCATACCAGAAACTATTGAAATATCTCCAGAAAATTGATTTACAATTTCCGCAAATTGACTTTACCTTATATTCCCTGTCGAAACATATACACTTTGATTACCACCAACTTCGACCTTATAAAATGTAGGTTCATTATAAAATCTTGTATCCTCTATAGCTGCCAAATTTTCAATGTCATAAAAATCAGATATGCAAGAAACCTCATTTCCGTTCATATCAAATGAATACTGACCACGATATGCCGTTTTTTACCAGTCCTGAGTTCATCCATGCCTTTAAATACAAAGTGTATTGCCACACCAGTAAGAAAATCTGCCCCATCTGTTTCCAGTCAAACGCATGTATTTCTTTTTTCTCCTTAGTTTCCTATGATGAAATAATATCAATATATTCTTTATACTCTATAGGAATCGGTCTATTAAAAACTAAATCTTTCATAGGATCCACATTTTTACCAAATTTATAACAAAGATATAATCGTTCATTAAATTCTGCATAAATTCGAACATTAGTTAATTCATATTTATCTATTGTCTCATTATCTGTAAACGGAATTTCAGGCATGATATAAATACAATTTCCTATATCTCCTTCTATTAACGCTCCTCCACCATCTCCGAGAAACATTATCTCCCGTTCATCTGCCGTACCTTCCCATAGAGTTATCTTTCTAGCGCGTATACCCAACATATGGATCTGATATACAGGCGGCTTATACTCCTTAAGCGGCTCCACTTTTTGCTTATAAATATTGCTGCATGAGATAAATTGTTTTGTAACGTAGGTACAGAATAAAATAGGCGCTTTATTTAAATCAATATTTTCCCAATTATTATCTGTATTAAATAAATTAAATACTAATAGCTGAGCTCTATTTATCATTTGTGCCAACACATAAACATTTTCTTTTCTATTTTCATCTCTACGTCTGGTTTCTATGCTAATTACCTGATTAGCCCGCCAAATTACCCTTTTCATCATTTAAATTCCTTTCCTTCTAAGTCAGCAACCACCAGTTCAACTGATGTTTTGCTTTTAGCCCTCTAAAGGGCTAATGTTACTGCTCTCCACAAAGAGCAGTGCCACAAGCATTATTACTGATCCGCTTATAAAGCGGTACTTCTTGAATCTTCTTTTCTTGATTCCTCTGCTTGCTCTTTAATATATTTTTGTACTGCTTCGTCGGTGATATTACCAATTGTTTCTACATAAATATCACCTTGCCCCAAACGCCATACCCCACTTACTCTGTTTTTACCTGCACTTGTCATAAATCATTAACGTACTTTTACCCTTCAAGTATCCCTTAAAATTAGATATACTGAGTTTTGGCGGAAGCACTACAATTAGATGCACATAATCCATAAATACTGCATTTGTAATAATATCCACTTCTTTATATTTACACAATGTACTAAGAATCTCCCTTACATCTTCCCTCAATTTCCCATACAATACTTTGGAATAAAAACTATATGATACTGGCATTTCCATCGAGTGTGATGAACTTCTGTTGTCCATTTGAACCTCCTATGCTACAATGAAATTTGGCTTGCGACACCAATTTCATTGTAGCATAGGAAAATTTTTATTGATATCCTCACCGTTTCCAACCACTCTAATCTCCTCAGCATAGCTAGGAGATTAGACATTTCATTTACAATAAACTACTTTATTATTTTGTTTTTCCAGATATTCATCTGCCTGTTTAAAATAAATATCTTTGTTAGGATTATTTACTCCTACTGGATTTTGTTTATTAGCAACTTTTGTTATATCTCCTTCAACTTCGGAAAGCTTTATTTCATAATAACGTTGCTCTAATCCTCTTGCTATTTGTTTACCAGTTTCATCTGGCTGGAAAAATACTGGGCTAGGAGCTACACCTCCAAATTGTTTAAAGTTACCACCATATCGTCTATTAACTATTTCTTGTGCAGTTAAGTTTAATTCAGATGGTGCGCTTGCATATCCGACATATGGCAAACCATTTTTCACTCCTATATAAGTTACATGAGTTCTACCAGTTCCTGTTTTCACATCTAACCCAAATAGGTCTATCTCTCCCAACGTATTAAAAACATACCCATAAATCGTTGGATTACCACCTGCCAATCCAATCGGATCCTGCTGCGTATAACATCCTTCCTCTGGCGAATAATACCGGAAACGATTATAATATAATCCTATTTCTTCATCCTCATACTGTCCCTGAAAACGGAATGGAATTAAATTCTTTTCACCTAATGCTTCCTCCGTTTTTACACGCCCATAGATATCCAGATTTCTTTCCCAAACCTTCTTTCCTTCTTCATCATAGGCTTCCACTGGAGTTCCCAGATAGTCACTTATAATACTGTAATTCCCATCCTTGGTGATTTTTCCTCTGGGAATAAAGTCATCCTGAAATACCCATGTAATCAGATTATCCGGTATATTTTCTCCCTGCCCTGCTTCTTTTTTTGCTTTTTCCTCCTCTCGTTTTTCCAGCTTCAAAATATAATCCGCTTTGAAATCTACTTTATTTTCAGTTTTCCTTCTGCCCACTGTGCATTTCTCTTCCCATTCATGAAACAAGTTGTTTCCATTCCACAGGAATCTTATTACTTTTTGCTGCCTTCCCTCTGATACTCCTTTACTATGTATACTGGTTACTGACTTTTCAATCCTCCTGCCAAAAGTATCATATTGGAAGCTGACACAGCTTTTGTCCGGTCTGGTTACTTCCCGGAGCATTCCGTTTCCAAAATAACGGTACGTCCATGTACCTCCATCCGGTTCTATTTTCTTCGCCAGATTTCCCTCTTCATCATAGAAAAATTGCCTGCCCTTGGTTATAAGCTTCCCATATCCTCCCTGATATTTGTTCCGCTTTTCCTTCAAGTTAATACAGGATTTCTCTAAGCGGCTGCCCGCTCCGTAAATACGATCACTGCAATCTTTTGTTTCATACAGATTTCCTACAATATCTGCACTTCTAAAAATTGTCTCAAAACCAGATTCTTTTGCACTTACTAAGTTACTGAACTGATCATAAGAATACACTGTTGTTCCTTTTGTCAGTCCATTCGTAACCTCCTTTAACTGATAATTCACATCCCATTCATATCTGTGCCTGCGCAATGTATCCGACCAGCCGACAACATTTCCAAAAATTCCCTGATGAGCAGCGTCTGCCTTACTTCGCTGATTACTTACTTCGTGAAAAATCGGTCTGCCAGCTTTATCATAATCCCATGCACTACAGATATTATTAGAGAACAGACGCTGAGTCTCCTGCCCCAAAGCATTATATTCCATCCTGGACACCCACGGCTTTTCTTTATCCAAATATGCCGCCACTTGTGTCGCCTGTCCCATTTCATTCCGACTGGTAAGTATATTTGCTCCAAAACTGCTTACTGTCTGAATACAGTTTCCCAATTCATCATACTGATTAGATATCCAGTGCCTGCCCTGCCACTCTTTCGTAATCCTGCCCAACGAATCTCGTTCAAACTTTACCTTGCCATATTGGTTTTCCACCTCTATTAGAGCGCCATTCTTATTATAAGTAAAGTTCTCATAAGTTTTGTCATAATAATCAGTTCTTATCACACGTCCCAGTTTATCATAACAATACCTTGTATATCTGCCTCCCGGACGATTAATTTTTGTAACAAGACCAGAATAATCTCGTTCATATGTGCGGGTTAAATTGTCATACCCTGTCTCCTTAACAATATTCCCCTTTACATCTCGCTCAAAACGATAGACTTCTTCCTTTTCATTCGTAATGGAAACCAACTCTTCCTGCTTGTTATATTCATATACTATTTTTCGATTACCCTGCCTTCTTGAAGCTATATTTCCCAATATAGTATATGTAAATTCCACCTGTGTTTTTCTATCTTTTGCGCAAAGTACATTATCATAGGCATCATAAGTAAGCTGGACTTCGTTTCCATCTGCCAGTTTTACTCCTATCATACGATTTAAATTGTCATATTTGTATGTTTCCACCGCACCTAAAGGATTTTTTGCCGTGAGGCAATTTCCTCTCTGGTCATATTCCCACGTAGAAAAACTACCATCCGGCAGCGTAACCTTGCTCAAATTCAAGTAACTATCATACTCCAAAAGAACTTCTGCATGATTTGCATAAATTACTTTTTCCACCAACTTATATTGGTTATACTGGTATACGGTTTCCATCCCTGCTTCATCTACCGTTTTCTCTAACGTGTCATCATCATGATAAACCCACTGTCTGATTCCTCCTTCCGGGTTTTTTACCTCCACAAGCCGCCCTGTTTCATCATAAGAAAAACATACTTTACTCGCATCTGCCCGCGTAACCGCTGTAATTTGCGACCAGCCATTATACTGATACAACGTAAAACGTCCTTCTTCGTCAGTCTGACTTATCAACTGATATTTATCATTATACTCTTCTCTTGTTTCAGTCAAGTCAGGATATATGATTTTCGTACAGAGCATTCTTTCATCATAATGATATTCACTGAGTCGGTTTTCCTGTTGTATTCTAACTGTATTATACCTTTCCTCATCATAGTAATCAATCTGCAAGTTTAAGACATCTCCGTCTCCCCATGTTCCAACTGCTCTAGCTCCTTCCTCATACTTATCATATTTCCAATAGAAGGAATTCTTGTTTCTATCAATTTTCCGTACTAATAAATGATTCCGGTATTCCAAACAAGTATCTGCACCAACTGCATCAGTGATTTTCTCTAAATCCTGTTTTTCATTATAAGAATAACAAACCAACACATGTGAATCCTGGCAATTCTCTTTTAAAGCCACCTGTGTAATGCGTCCTTCAGGGTTCGTTATGACATCCAGTTTCCTTCCTACACTATCTACCACTTGACATAAATATCCGTTATGGTCATAGAAAAACTGTATGTGATGCCCCTGCGGATTCTGTATCTTAGTAAGTTTATACGGTAAATAACCATTTGAACTCGGATCAAACAGATAACTATATCTGCTTTCCGGATCAAACAATTGGTAATGATCCTCTTTTCTTCTTAAAAGAAGTTTATTTTCATCACTAAAAACTTCTTCCCCTATTATAATATCAGGGAATACACATGCACGCCCATCATTTAAAAAAACTATTACTGCCAGTTCCTCTTCCAGTACTTCCAATCCCATCTCATAATTGTAACGTGTCCCATGTCCCAGATGCCCCGCAACTTGACTAGCGCTGCACCAGATACGCCGCCATTGTAATGGTAAAGGTCCCGGCAATTCAAAATCAATGGTATCATATATCACATTTCCTGTAATTAAATCTACCGGATCTCCACCCAATTTACAAAATGCTTTTTCTAACCATTTAGGCATATTTTTACCAAATTTTTCCAATAGCTTACGAGAAGTCTTTCGAATTGCTACAGATGTTGCCGGCATTATAAAACCTATTCCAAAAGATATCAATCCCTGTTTCGAGTCATAAGTTCCACCTTTAAAAAGAATATCTATCCCTTGCGAAATTGCATCTGTCAAAAAGGAAACTCCACCACTGACGAACATTTTAGTAAGGAGCTTCGCTCCCTTTAAAGCTTTGATTCCCAAAATTGCGCCAGATACTGCTCCCTCGATTGCTCCTTTTGCACCAGCTAAAGCATAATCCTGCCAGTCACTTACCTCTCCCCGCATAATATCTGATACCGCCATCACTCCAACTGCAAGCGTCCCGCTAATTGCAGCCCCCATACCTACCGCAGATGCAGAAACCCCGATAGCAGCCAATGCAGCACCTCCCGAAGCCACTACTGCTGCCGCCGCCACTGCAACCACTGCAACCACTGCCAAGCCAATCAATACGTTTTTCAGTAATTTCCCCCACTCAAATTTCTTTTCTTCATAAGCAATTTCTTCATTCAGCCGGTCAGTAAAAATCGCCTTTTTTCGCCCTTCATAAATCAGATTATTTCCTGCTTTAATATGAGTATCACCATCTGAACCCCCAAGCAAATAAAGTGAAGATTCCTCCTTTGCCCCCGCAACAATATTTCCTGTCTTGGCAAATATCTTTATTAATTCTTTTGCTTCCAGAGAAAGTTTCTGTTTCGTAAAAATATTTAAGTCTTTATCGCTTCGAATAGATACCCCATTTTCGGCAACCATTTTCATAAATAACTTTTCGTGTGCCTCAAAACTAATATCTGTTGCTCCCAGCTTTAATTCTTTTCCCTCCGGTATTCCCATGTATTTCAGCCTGGGGTTGGAGGTCTTAGCACAACTGCCCCCATTTTTCCGCACTGCATTCATCGCAATCGCACTATTTTCATCGCTGCTGGAAAAATACAGCGAAAGAGTACTGCCAATTTCAGGCATACAATAAAACAGGTTATTTGCCTGCGATGCATAAGGAAACCAGCAGGCAGGCCCCATATTATGCCCCCCATCTATCTTAAGTTCTAATTTTACCCGCTGATTTTCTGTTTCCAAAACCTTGCCCAGTAAAGAAATTCCCTGTATATGAGCATTACTTTTTTTAGGTATGCTCAATGAAGCTTCAAATCCCAATATGTAAGTATAGTAAAGTGCACCTTTCATTAAGAAAGTCTGACTTTCTTCTATTACCATTGGATGTCCTTCATACTCTACAATATTACCCAGTTCGAAACGTTCTTTACTTCGTAGATGATACTTTACAAACTGCTCCTCCTGCACCCAAAAACCGGCTGCAACTGCCTCCTGATACTGTGTTGCATCCTTCTGGATGGTTACTTCACCCGCGCTTTTTATTGTTTCAATATTTTTAGGCAGACCAAACCAGAGCCTTGGTCTCCTTCCTAATACATCTGCTACCAACTGTGTTTGAAAATGAGTTGCCAGACGTTTACAAAACTCCCAGTCTGTTTCCCGATACTGAAGAATAAACTTCCCTATTTCCTGATCTGGAGATGCTGTGCTATTGACAAATGCACTCCCCTGGTAATTTGTCAATACCTGTTGAATTAATGCAGAGTAACTCATTTCTTTATTCTGAAAAGAACGGCTCTTTTCCTCATAATCCAATAAACTGCTCCATGATAATCCATTGATTTCTACATAGTAAATACAATCGTGGTAAGATATACTTACATCTATCACAACACCAGAAAAAAGTAATATTTTCTCCGAATCTTTCTCTCCATATACAACAATAGGGGCTTTGCTCCCTACCTGATGAATGCATTCCTTCCCCGCTTCTTCCTGTAAAACACCTTTTACCCATATCTGACCATGTTGGTTTAATTTTCTGGTAATCCTCAGTTCATAAACCATTTGAAGTAAATATGGACATTCTACTTTTATCTGCCCCTGCATGAATTCATCCGGAATTCCATCAAGAGAAAGTTGATTATCACTCATTTTTATTCCTCCTTTGCGCGTACACGGAAGCCCTATCCCTCTCTTACATTAGTACACTCCCTGTCCGGCATCCATAAATCCAATAACCCCTCCATACTTACAGGTAATTGTGCATTTTACAGTAAGCGCCGGTTCTCCATCCACCAACGTTTCTTCTTGCGCATCTGCCCATTCCTTTGCTAATTCTGGTTCACACAATTTTCCCTCTATAGGCAATGGAACCTCAACTGGATTTCCATCCTCGTCCGTAACTTGTAACAAATCCTTTGTATCCTCAATCTTTATATCTATCCCATCTTTTGTTTCTGACCGACAAGCCCCAAAAGGTGGAATATTCTTATCTATTCCCACTTTACAATCTGTCCTATTCATCATCGCTTTATCTCGTATATACGAGCCATGAGATGCCGGCATATCCAATTTTCTTGTATGTGTTCCACAAGAACAATACATAGTTGCCCCCCGCACTACATAAGGATAGTGCATCTCTTCTGTTTCAGTTTTCATTTCATCTGACATTTTATCTGCTCCTCCCTGCTATCTTCACTGGCTCGAACCAAATTCCATTAGCCTCTCTCCGCAAAATACTTTCTGCTATATCTAACCGCACCACAACTTCCCTGTTAAAATCCTTTGCCATAAAGATTTTCCGCCCCTCTGTCTTTTCCACATCTAATACGAACTCCTGCACATTCCCTTTTTTATCATATTGGGACTGACTTGAATCTGCACATACAATCTCTGCCGGACATATCAAACAATACGGCGTTTGCTTTCCACTTTCTTTTTCAATCAGCATCACCCGTTGAAGATCCATATCCTGCTGATACTTTTGTAATATTTTTCTATATTTATCTGCAATCAAAGGATATGGTTTTTCCAGATAATCCGGATAGTCTATACACCGCCCGGTATATTCTTTTACATATGCAATAGATTGCTTCATAACATTCGTACCAATACCCTCTTTTGAAAACTGTATTTGCGGCAACAAACGTAATCGTCTATCTGTTTTCATGATAAAGTAATCCACTGCCAACCTCCTCCGGGAACTTACAATCCACAATCTGAGCATCTTGAAAATTAATCTCTTCTGCCAGCAATACTTTTGAAAAATCTACTTGAATCAATTTTGCTCCTGCAAAAGAGACATGCTTTATTTTTGCTCCTGCAAAATCAACTTGTTCTAACGTTGCTCCTGAAAAATCTGTATCAAAAATCTTCATTTTTTCCATCTTTGTGTTTTTCAGCATCGTATTTTGTAAATTACTAAAAAGTAAATGGCTCTTATTCCAACTGCTTTGAGTAAAATTACATCCTACAAACGAAGAAAATTGAAATTCCAATTCTTCATAATTTCCTTTTGACAAGTCTAAATTTTCAAAAATCTCATAACTAAAAAGTTTTTTCTTTTTGGATTGTAGATAACTTCTTACCTCTTTGCTATCTTTTATGGTATTATCTTCCTTATACAAAATATCAAACCGATCCAGATACCCACCAATACAGACTACAAAACACGGTGCCCTCTCTATCCTCTGGTACGCCTCTGTCTGAACAACCTTCCGCATCCCTGCCCGAATCAATTCAGCAATATAAAAGAGATACAACTTGCTTTCTGCAAATACCCTTCTTTGTGCCTCTGCCAAGCTTGTCTTTCCATTGGATTTTTTTCGTAACTCCTCCACCAAATCCCCATACTGCTCTAAATAAGAATAAAATTCTCCCACATGATAACTGTCACTACATTCCACGTAATCCAAAAACCAATTCTCATCATACGCATCCAAACGGATTTCATGCTTTTTCAATAAAATATTGGTTTGCAACACAGAAAAATGGATATAGGCAATGGCTCCTTTTCTTCCCTGCCTCTGCATTTCATAGATTTTATTACAATATTCAGAAAAACAATCTACAAACTGTTCAACTAACTGTTCAAAATGACTTTTCACATAGTAATCCAGTTCAGCAGCCAACTCTTTACCTTTTCGTTGAAGGTCAATTCCTTGCACACACTGCACCCCCTCACCTAATTAGATTTTACTTCCTGTCCTGTTACTTTTATATCTTCTTCTATTTTGACAGATGCTGTTTCATTACAGCTTAAATCAACTCCCGTAAGTCCGATAATATTTATATTTTCCTCCGCACTTAAAACTATATTCTGATCTGATTTGAACTCAATATCTTTATCGCTTGTAATTAAAACACCCCCCTCATCCGTTAAGGTAATAACTGTACCATCCGCAATAATATAAATACCTCCCGGAGTTAAACGAATTTCTTTGCCGTCTTGATTACGAAGAGACTTGACACTAGGATCATCTCTCTGCCCACTATATTCTCCGCTGCCTCCAGAAACACTATCACTGCCTCCACCAGGAGAACTGTTATTTACTTCTTCATGTACAGAACTTATCGCATAGCTATGCTCTTCCACACCATCTGGAAAGTAAACTCTTACACTATCACCAATCTCAGGCATACAATACCATCCACTTCCATCTTGTGATGAATAAATTGTTGAATAAGGGAAAAAACACAATTTTCCCGGATTATGTCCTGAAATTTCATCTATTTCCAGTGAAACCTTTACCTGATCATTTTTAATTGCAACAATTTTTGCATTTAATGAAGCTCCGGCTATCCGTTCATTCCATTGGTGAAGCTGACTCATTCCTTTTCGGGTTGTTAATGTCAAATGGTATACAAAAATTCCCTTTTCCATACGTGCCATAATCTGATACACATATAATGTCTGTCCCTGAAACTGTACTTCATCTCCGATATCCGCAGGTGAATATGTTTCCACCTCATAGTAAATAAAATCCTGTTCGCTCAATCCACTGATACCACTGTTTGACAATTTTAAATACTTGCCAATATCTTGTTTTACAACATAGTTAACCGTTTCTAAGTTCAGTTTTCCATTGTCTGGTACACCAAAATAACATCTTGGACAATTTATATGAACATCATTAACCAAGCCCGTATGAAAATGTGAGGCCAGTCTTCGAGAAAATTCCCAATCTGTCTCTTCGTACTGCACAATAAATTGTCCTATACTTGCATTTTGAGTAATAACATCCCTAAACGCAGCATCCGCATAATCAGCGGCTACCTGATTTAACAATTCACTGTATAGCATTTGTATATTCTGAAAGCTCCGGCTCTTTTTCCCTATATCCAAAAGATAACTGTAGGAAATAGCATATACTTCCATATAATAAGAACCCTGTATGGCTTTGACTTTCACATCCTGCACAATTCCCTGAAACAAAATATCTCTATTTCCGTCAGTTTCTCTGACTGACAAACTCACATTGCTTCCCTGACTGTTATTTATCACATAACTGTCCTTTTTTTCCTCTGGAAGCAGTGCCTTAAAATAAAATGTACCATGTTCATTCATTTGTTGATCAATACGTACATCTAATAATTGTTCTACTATATAGGGGGCTACTTCTATATTTTGAAAAGAAATAATTTTTTCCATATTTGCTTCTCCCCCCTATTCTATTGTTTCTACCGTTTCGATTGACTGTATCATTTCAAAGGCAACCGGTCTCCAATATTTCATCTCTTTGGTTCGACAATTAAAACTTCCCATCAATGGTTGTCCCTTCACTGCCAAATAGAACATAAGATTGTATAATTTCCCGTCCATAGCAGGATTTGAAAACTCCACATAAGCAATCTTTTTCCCTAAAACATCCACCGAACCTATTTCTCTCTCTTTAATGCCTGGATTTACTCGTTTCATCATACCAAAAATCTGATTACGAAAATTTTCTATTGTTGCATCGCTTACCTCTCCTTCCATATATTGAAACATCAGATTTATGGTTCCTGTTTCATCTGTAAGAATTGTTTCCGGTCGATGTTCAGACGGATATTTATTTTTAGTCATATCTGGATCTAATGGTACAAAATTCTTCGGCAGCATCATGGTAATTGTATCTTTTGCCAGAAGACTACGTTCAAAATATATCCATTTTCCAAAAATCCTGACACCAGTATATATATTGCGTTCTTCCACTGTTTCTGACTGATTAACCTTAGAACTTTCTTTTTTTTGTTCTGCCTTATTCATCATGTCAATAATTTGTTCATCAAAAAATTCTTCTTTTCCCATCTTTTTCTCTCTTTCTTAAACCATCATTCAATTACTATAAATTTTCAGTTTGTCATTTCAATCCACAATAATCACCCTTGCATTTACTTTTTCTTTTTTGAATTTTCCCATATTATCCACGATATTCTCCAGCTTCTCATACACCATTTGGTTATCGTACGACATGATCTTATCCACTACAGCTTTCTTCATCTTATTACTTAAATATGCCGCAATCACTTTTCGCTCCACCCTCCCCTGTGTATTCCAAACCAGACTGCAAAATCCAAAATCAAACTGATCCTTCTCCTCCATGTTCCAAAGCTCTTCTCCAAACTGCTTAACTACCACCGGGTGCAGCGTTTTCTCCCCCATTCCTGCCACCGTAGCACAGATCAGATTTACCGTATCGTACTCGGTTGACATATCCGCAAAATTCTTATAACTGTCACGCAGTGCCGAACCTTCCCGCAGATAGAAGCGGCACATTTCCATCTGGTTCTCGCCCAGCTCCAGCTCCTCATCCAGAAAAAATCTGACACGGTAAGCCTTGTAGTCTAAATTTGTATCATCCTCCAAAAATTCGGCTTTCAAAACCTGCCACCTGTTCTTGGGCTGATAAGTTACCTCTTCCTCTTCCATCAGCAAATAGATAAAATCGTGAAATTTCAACATCCCTTTCCCGATGACAAGCCGACCATCTTCTGCCCGTATATCACAGCCCTTTAACAGACCGTCCGTATACTCCGCATAATATAACTGCCATCCTGCATAGGTGTAATCCCTGATATCCCACAAACTTTCTTTTTTCAAAATACGCCTGCCCGCAAACACCGGAACCCTGATTTCCATGAAACTTCACACTCCTATTTCTTCCCGTCAAAAAAACTGTTCACCCAGTTATCACTCTCGAAACTGAAAAATTCTGCTTTCCCCAGATAAAGTTCATCCATTTCACAGTAAACCGGAACAACCTGAAATCCCCATTCCTCCTGTTCTGCCCATACGAAGAACTTCACATCTCCATTCTCAATACTGTCCGTCTCTTTCTGTAGAATATGGGAACCATAAACCGCCTCAATCTCCTCATAGCTTTTCTGTGAAAAATCTTCTTGCCTGCATACATACTGAAAACGGCAATGTTCCTCCCCGTCCGCATTTTTCAAGTACAGCGGAAGAATCAAATCCTCCATATTCCTCGAAATAGTTCCCGCCGTATCCCAGTCTTTAAAACCATCCACCAGTACCACTTCTTTTCCATTATGGGTATAAGCGGTAATCCGATAGGGGAGCACAGCTTTACCATTGTTCAGGTGAATATCTGCCAGCCCATATTTCCGGTCACGCAGATATTTCAGCGCCCCGTCCACACAAGTCATCTTTAATTCAAAATCTGCCGCATCAATATTCGCCCTTTTCCGAAACTGTATCATTCTCCCCGGAACGAACTCTTTTAACGCATCCTTGAACAAATCAATCTTGCAGGACTGCCCCGTCAGCTTAATAAAGGAAAAATCCTGTATTCTTCCGCTGTGGTATAATTCCTCCATAAATTTCTGTACAATGCCGTATATCTCGCCGGATAACAGCAGCTCTATCTCAAAATAGTTCATCATCACTTCCGGTATCATCTTTTCCACCGTAAGGCTGTTCCCTTTCCAGAAAGACAGTTTCCACTTATCCAATAAAACAGTATTTTCCCGCTGTCCTTTTTGTTCCGAAGTAACTGTGACCTCCAATGCTCCGACTTTTCCGTAAAATAATTTTTTTATCTGCTCTGCTGTATTGAACAAGGTATAAAAATTATTTTTCACCTTGTAATACTCGCTGCGGTTATATCTTTCAAAATCGGCAAAACGCGTCGGAAGTGTCTCTTCCGCTTTTTGATATTCCTGCTCTAAATACTGATAAAACGCCTTTACTCCATGCGAATCAATAAAACGGTAAATATCCGTATCCATGTATTCCAGGATTTCTTTCACACTGCTTACATTCTGATTTCCAGTTGCCCGCACCAGTGCGATTTTCAATATCTGCATAATGCGGTACGTTATGTTATTTCCGCCAAAGTCCGTATCGCCGTTTTCGTATGTAGTTTCCATATAGATTTTGTAAGCGGCTCTGCGGTCCTGAATACGAAAACGATAAGAACATAAATCTGTTGTCCCTCCTCCACAGTCTATGATAAGCGCTTCATATTCTTCGTTTTCTTCCAAAGTATCCTGCTCTAACATATTCGAAATGGTGTTATATAATACAGCCATTCCCTCATCTAACATAATCTCCTGATTGATCATATATTCCGGCAGTATTTTCCGAAACATTCTGCGGAAATAATGCTTCTGTTTCACCGGGCTTGAGATATGTACCTGCGAAATGCGGCATTTAAAACGGTTCTCCGTTTTTCTTATGATATATAGAAAGAAGCGGCGCAAAATCTCTGCCCTCTTTACCAGCCTCCGCCGTCCCTGTCTGTCAACAATTTCTTCCTCTTTGTCATATTCCCCAATCCATCGTTTTACATCATAAAAGACACAAAAACCCTCGTCTACATAACTCGCGTTTGCCAGCCTTATGGCATCATAACCGAACAGCAGCTTATCGTCTTCTTCCTCCACTGCCAATACTCCTATCACGCTGGGTAATAGCATACTTTCCCCTGCGCCGTCCTCAAAAACCGTATAATTGATTTCATTTTCCCTGCAATTTTTTATTGCTGCCTGCTGTCCCACATGCTCGAAATAAGCAGAATCCAGATACACTCCGGCAGTGGTATTTACAGAACCAAAATCAATCGCCATAGGCAGCATCAGCGTTACCGGTTTTCTCACCACAAAATCAATCAACGGTATACTGTAAACCTCGATATGCTCCGGCAATATCGTCTGCTCTCCATAGTACAGGTGATACATACACTCTGAGTTCTGACGTCCCATGCAGAAAATTCTGTAATCTTTTCTCTGCGTCTCCCGTGTCTCTAACTCCGCCGCCTTAGTAAGATACAATTTTTCCTGTTTTCCCCCATGCTCTTTGAGATTTAAAATCGCACAGAGCGTCTTATCGCTTCCTATTAAAAAGGCATTTGTTCCTGCCAACTCTTTCTTATAAGGAATGGTATAGCCGTCATAATACTCGATGGAAAGTCCCTCATAAGCTAAAATCTGGGACTGGCAGTATAATTCTTCACTGGGCTTTATTACAATCCTGGTATTTTTTAAAAATTCCTCTACCCGCTCTTCTCCCCCTTTTTTCCTGTCACAGATAAGGAAGTCCTGTCTTTTTCCCATGTAACGCATAATCGTCTGGATCAGTTCTTCTTTATCGAGAGGGTGTATCACACCATTCATAATCTTTTCACGACGGCAGATTTCCCTTAGCTGATAGGTGGTCATCAACTCCAGTTCTGATTTTTCATATTTCATTTCGTTTTTCCTTGTATCCGTTCCGGTTGCCTCCATACCTATCACCTCCGCCTCTATATTAAAAGTACCTTATCTAATATCATAGTTTCTTCTACTTCCAAAATTCCGAAATGTTCCTGATAAAAAACTTCTGTCCTCACTCCTATCGGTAAAAAAGTGTCTAATAAAAATTGAACCCTTTTCCTTTCTTCCTGCGTTTCTGCACTTCCAACGTAAATATAAAGTTCATTGGCACAATCCATGCTTTTATATATAATAGAGTCTTGATATATCTCTTGAAACAGCCACTTGAAAATCTCACGATAGTTACGAGAAGATATGACATCCATGAGCGCCAATACAATATATTTTTTTTCATAGGATGAAAATAACTGTATAGCCGCCTTTGCCTTCCTCCCAAACTGCCCGCTTTCCAATTCCTCCACCAGGAACTTAAAATAATAATCCTTCCTGCTCATGCCCATCCTTAAGTCCGTCAGCGCCAGATAATGAAATACCGCATCCACAAAGATTTCCTTTGTTTTTCCATATTCTTTCTGATTAATATCCAACACCCCGCTGAAAATATCAAAAAAGCGGTAAAATGGATTCACCTCTACGGCAGTCTGCTCCACTGTCTGCGTATTTAAATCGTAAAAGGATACCTCCAGATACGGACTTCGTACCTCTGGCACCTCATACTGCAAATCAGCTTCCCTTATTCCGTTTTTTTCCGCTGCAAGCACAACCTCCCAGATATACTGCATACACTTAAACTCCTTTGTCCTATGTCCTGTCTCCCTGTCGTTTTACAAGGCTGTACCGCCTAACATAAAATGGTTAAAGGTGCGAATCCATCAGAATACCAACACACTTATATTCACAGACCGATAACTGTATCTGTGACACAAAAAAACGTACCATATCTTCGCAAAAGTTCTTTTTCTGTCCCTTTCGTGTGAAATACAATGCCAACGTTTTTCTTGTCTCCATCGGGAAAACGGTATTTCCCAAAAATGGATTCATATCCCCTTCCAGACAGGACTCCGGTGGTGTTTCAAGCACCTCACACTTTTCTAACTCTACATAAACATTATGTTCAAAGCTCTGTACCATCCAAAACAACTCTGTCCGGCTGTCAAGGGAACTTTCCTGCCGTTCTCTGTAATTTTGAAAAAAACTGCTTTTTCTGCTGTTGCTTAACATTTCGCAGGTATACCCATGGGAACTTGTATCTGTCTTTTCAATGAAACGATATGCTTCCCAATCCCGAAAAGATTCTTTCAGCGACGTCATAATAATTTTATCTTTTTCATGCCTGACTTTAAGGACATCCTCATTGATCCCAAGCATATATCCGCTGTCCAAATCATAGTTTTTTAAATCCAGTTCATGTTCATAATATTTCTCATCAATGCACGGAACCATAAATTTACGGCACTGAAATGTGAACTTTTCTATATTCCATAACAGCAGCATGCCATTTTTAATATCTTCCTCATAGCTGCCAAAATCTATTTTCAAACCGTTTCCATCCGTTTCCCCGTCCGTATCTATTTCATAAAATCTATCCAGATATCCCGTATTGACTGTTGTCCAGCATATCTTGTTATAGACGAATACCTGATACAGCTCCGACAACGCCTGCTGATAACATTTTGCTTTGCGCACCCGGACGGTATAGGATTTGCCGCTGTCATCGACCCCTTGAAAATCTGCTGCTTTTTCAAATTCTGCTTTCTTTTGATAACTGCCCGCAAAATAGATAATGCAGGGCATTGCTTCCTGCTTCTCCTGCTCCTTATCCTCCTGCAGTAATGCCGGAACAACCGGGTACAGTGTTCCGTTGATAGGGTCATAATCTTTCTGGGTGATAACCGTCATAGAGACTGCATATTTCTCATTTGGAATCTCTATTTCCCGTTTGATTTGATTTTCCAAATCCAGATACCGTTTCTCCATCCGTTCAAAAATCGGCACAAGACCTTCTAACAATATCTCCCTTGCGTCCTTCCGCTCATCCAGATCCTCTATTTCTGTCAGCCTTTTTCGTATGTGCTGCTGTAAATCTGTCATACTTTCCACAATATTTACCCCTCTGTGATCTGCATATCAATATCGCTCAAAATTCCCTCTATCCTCTGCACATCTTCATCACTCCCAAGTTCCTGATAAACCGATTTTGCAGACAGATACTGTGATTTTGCTCCCCACAAATCCCCGGACTGCCGGCGGGCTTCTCCCTGGCTTTCATAGGCAGCCGCCGTATTTTTCTGTTCCTCCTGTTCACTTAACTTTTCTTCTACGGCATCCAATTTTTTCTGTGCATCTTCCTGTCCCGCCGTATCCGCTACTTCACCATACTTGGCAACTGCCATCGTATAATAAACTTTCGCCCCAACATAATCTTTTTCCAGACATGCCTTATCTCCTGCTGCCACCATCTCCGCTGCGGCAACTGTCTGCTGTGCCTGACTGTCTGCTTCTTCCTGTGCCGCGCTCTCGGCATCTGCCTTTTCCTCATAAAGCTTTTCCAGCGAATCCATAGCAGTCTGTTTGCCCTCCGCATCATGTACGGACAACGCGGCTTTTTTTGCCAGCAGATACTTCTCTTCCGCCCCATCATAATCGCCCTGCTCTAACAGGGAATCTCCAAGGTTTATATAATCCTCCACCGACAGGAATACACTGATATTCTCCAGCTTATTTTCTATGTAATCCGTCCCTACATTGTCCGCATATCTGGTGCGATCCAATGCAGAAAGATAGTATTCTTCGGCCGCTTCATAATCTGCGCTGCTGTAGCTTTCATCTGCCAGTATCACAGTCTCTATCACAAAGGAATATTCCTGCAGACGGTTTCTCATACTGCTGTCTTTCAGCTTTTCTGCCAGTTTCTGCGCCTGCTCGCATTCCTCCTTTGCCCTGACATAATTTCCGGTATTGATATATTCCACTGTATTGGTAAAATGATAATTCATATCCTCAGTACGCTGCACTTTTCTATCACGCAGAAACCACAGCACCACACCGATAACGATTGCCGCTATGACAACAATAACCGTAATCGTCACTATTTTTTTTATCCGTTTCCGTTTCTCCGGATTTTGGTATACTTTATTTACAAAAATAACTGCCAGCGTATAGTTGTCCAGATTCTCCGGCTGTCTTGAAAGCAATAAGTCCTCGATATTATCCACCGTTGTCTGCACTTCGTTGTCAGCTTCTGCAAAAACATCATCCAGCTCCGCCTCGTCCACATTCTCCCAGATTCCCCTTGTATACAGAGCAATCATGTCGGTTTCCGCCAGCTTTATCTTCTTTGAAACCACGGGCTTAAAATTTTTCTGTCCCAGATAGGCATAAAGATTATTCCTCTCTTCATGCTGCATCAACTCATCTTTGGCAATTTTCTCCTGCTCCACCATCTCCTGGGCAAGAGACATATCCCTCGTCTGACGGTAAACCGCCCCTCCCCGGTACATGCGGAGCCTTGTGTTCCCCACATAGCCATATCTCATCTTCTGGTAATCCGTTACAACCACTGTAATAGATGCCTTTAACCGTCTGTCACTTTCTTTTCCTAACAATGCCCGGTTTGCCCGCTTTAACAATCTCTTTACAGTTCGCTTTGACAGAGATGGATTTTCCTGAAAACTAAGAATGACTGTCTCAATGGCAAGCCTTGCGCTTTCTACATCCGTGACCTCCGTAATTCCGTCTGCGATGACATAGCAGGCGAACTCATCTAATTCCACATACCCAAAATAATCTCTGTTTTTTAACCTGCTTCCCTCTTCGGAAATAAACCGTGCCTCAAAATCACTGTTCTGTTTTCTCATGTCATTTCTCCAACTCTTATCAGAATTACGCTGGCATTATCCTTATCGCCTTTTTTCTGATTTACCAGTTCCACCAAATCAAATGCCATTCTCTTACAGCTTTTCTTCCGGGCTAAGCAGTCTTCCATCTCTTTCCATGTCACGCTCTCCTGCATTCCATTACTGAAAACTGCCACCACATCCCCTTCCTGTAAGCGAACCGGCTTGTCGTAGAACTGTATTTCCTTAAAACCGTCTCTTCCCAGGTAATTGTAAATTCTTTTTTCCTGCAGCATAGACAGGGCATCTTCTCTTGTCAGAACGCCTTCCACATACTTATCCTGTGCCAGCACATCTACGGTGTGTCCCGTTCCAAGGGGAACCAATTCCTCATTTCGGAATACTGCAATCTTTACATTCCCGACAATCCCGTAAAACAGAAATCCTCCCTGTATCATAACGGCGCTGACTGCCGCCATTCCTCTTCCCTCATCCATCTGTTTTAAAATTTCCCGGTTTGCCGTCTGAAACGCTTTCTTAAAAAAATAGGACGGGTGGTCTGCCATGTTGTACGTTTCAAAAATTTCTTTAAAACCCCGAATGACTGTCTTAGCAGCAATTCTGCCGCCCGCTTCTTTTCCCATTCCGTCTGCTAAAACCGCCAGTAAACCATTCTCATTTTCTTCTATTGTAAAGTAATCCATCTGTATTTCACGGCTGCCGATGGTCTTGCAGGCTCCCGTCTCATATCCCTCTCTGCTGCTCCGGAATACCAGACAAAAACGGTACAAAAATGCAATCCCTAAGAAAGCGCATAAGATACAGACTGTCAGGTACGGGACATTCATTTATCGTCCTCCCACATATAATGCTCCCCGCAGAAAGGGACAAAAAGGAATGTGCTCTCCCCCATCTCAATCACGTCATATGCACTTAACGGCTGCGGCAGATAGACCGCTTCACCGTTCAGATAGACCAGACCGTTGCTGTCTCCCGGCAAAATCATGTTCTCCCGTTTCTTCGCATCAAATACAATCACCGCATGATTTCTCCGTGCGATTTTGTTATCCCCCAGAATCTGAATGTCCATATCATCTGCCCGTCCCACAAAATTCTTTCCGTCCATGACCCGGTAATCTTTGCCTCTTCTCGGACCTTTTACGCATACAATCCAGCCGCAGACCGGATTCTCCTCCTCCAGAAAAAGAATGTCCTCAATTTCTTCCTGCGATTTTTCCACTGACTTTTTTTCTTTCGTGGCTGTCTCAATATTGCAGTACGGACACACTGTTCCATATCTCCTGCTTGAAAAAAGATGTCCGTTCTGACAGCGAATTAAATTTCCACTCATGTTTTTTCCTCCATATGTACACGCTATTTTGCCCCTAATCTGGTATTCCCGATAAAAATAATATCGCCTGCGTTAATCCGGCAGGGATGCTCCCTTGACACCTGATACACTTTGCCATCCTTCGCATCCTGGATTCTTACGCCGTTTCTGCTTCCTAAATCTTCAATATACCACTGCCCCGCCGCATAATTTAACACGGCGTGCTGACGGTCTGCCATTCCGCCATACTCTGTATTCTGAAGATTAATGTCCACGTTTTCCTTATGCTCGTCCCGTCCGATTAAAAGGGACGTCTTTCCGCCAATATGCCAGGCTGATATTTCGTTTCCCTCTTCATCTAACAGCAACAGTTCCTGTATTCCCCGCCCATTTCCTCTTTTTTTCTGTCTGCCGGACAGAGAATCCGTCACTGCCAGCAGCAAAAATGCCAGAAATACAATCCCGCAGACAGCCATAAGCGTATCCCGCCCCCTGCTCTGCTCCATATATGTAAAACATAGAATTATAATTGCAGCGGAAAGACTGCATATCATCATGTCCATGAAATTTTTCTTATTCATTTTCACCTCAATATCACCGCAAATCTGCGTCTGAAAAATCAAATCGTCTTTCTCAACGTTTCAATCCCATATAACGTTCAAATAAATCTGTCACATCCATGGGATTAATCTTTTGTTGCGTGCGATTCTCCTTTTTCTCACTCTGCTTTCCCATGGAAAAAAATCGTTCAAATTCCTTTTCAATATCTCCCGGATCAATCGTTCCTCCTCCGGTATTCTTTCTGCCCGTCCCAGCACCGTTCCTTCCTGTCCCAGCGCTGTTCCTTCCTGCCGCACTTTTCTGTTCTTTCTGCGCTGCCCCGGCATCATACTCTTTTCTTTTTTGTTTATCGCTCAGAATCCGGTATGCCTCTCCGATTTCCTTAAACCGTTCCTCTGCCCGCTTATCTCCCGGATGTGTATCGGGGTGGCATTCTTTTGCCGCTTTTCTATATGCCTTTTTTATGGTGTCCTCATCAGCCGTTTGCGAAACCCCTAATACCTGATATGGATTCATATTTGTTCCAACCTTTCATTCATGGCAATAGAAAGCCCGTAAAATGCGCTTTCTATTGCCGATTTAAGGCGCAGGCTGTCCTATTTGCTGACAATCTGCGCCCTGCTGTTATGCTGAATAATTTCCTTCTACCGCTACAGAAGCGATTTTGTCTTTCTTCTGTCTGAGTACTAATGTGAAGGTTCCGGTTCCCTCTACATCGCCAAACTCTTCTTTGTAGTCAAGCACAAATGCGTTTGGGAAACAATATTTTCTCTCCATTACGCCGCCTGCCACATGCTCTACTGTCACCTTCCGATAACAATCCGCTTTCTCCGCCGGAACAACGGACCATAATGCCAGCTTCCTGGTACTGTCAGTAATATCCCCGTCCAAAGCCGCTAAAATCTTTCCGGTAATTACCATAGTTGCGCCGACATCCTTCGTTCTCGCATTAGAATCCAGCGGAATATCAGTAGTAACCTTTACGCTTCTGACACATTCCTTCGCCACTTCAAAGCTCTCGCTTCCTTCGACTTTTACTAAAAATGACATAATTTCCTCTCCTTTCTTTATTCACCGTAGCCGCCTTCGATCTTCACCGCATCATTCTCGTCCTTTTTCTGCTTGATGTGGAGGTAAAATGTACCCACACCGGTTTCATCATCCATATGCTCCTCATATTCCATGACAAACGCATTGGGGATTGTGTACTTTCTTACCACCTGTCCTGCTGATACAACATCGATCTGTGCATTTCTGTAGCAGTCTGCCTGCTCGGACGGAACCTGAGACCATTTGGATAATCCAAGTGTTCCGTCTTCTCCGTCTGCTCCCACCTTATACAACATTTTTCCGGTAATCTTTACTGCAATGCCAAAATCTGTAGCCCTTGCGTTGGAATCTGTTGCGGAATCGGAACTGAACGTAACTTTCTGGATAGTTTTCTCGTCCAGATTGATGTTCTCTGCGCCTCCACTCACTGCTAATCTAAAACCCATGTTCGTTTCCTCCTTCTTTTCTTTTAGACTTTATTTAAAATGTTCTGTCCTCGCTGTTGACCCGGTTAATCTCGATTTCGAGATTCTTCACGTTACCGTTAAATGCGATATCAAGCGTGCAGTATCCCGCTGCCTCGTCGATGGAATACCGGATATCGTCTCCGTTTCCGATAATCGCATTGATGCAATCCTTCTTCTCCATCCATCTGCTTCTCTGGCTGGTAGGCTTGCTGGAGAAAAACTCCACAATATTTTCCTGCTTAAAATCGCCTGTCGCTAAACGCATCACTCTCTGAATGTAAGTAGTCACCTGTGTCTTATAGATTGGCTCATAACTCTTTCCGTCTGTCAGCAGGTTACGTGCCTTGTAGACCATAATGTTCTGGATATTCATATCCTTAAGCACTGCATTTTCGGAAGAAAATACAAATCCGAAATTCTTCCGGTTGATATCGCTCTTGATATCGTTGGTGTATCCTGTAATCTCTTTTGCCATGGTAGTCCGAACCTGCAGTGCGTGATCTCCTGACTCAATGTCAAACCGGACACCCGGAAGCTCATCGTCCACGTTTTTCTTAAACACTTCTTTTAAGTAGTCCGGACTCTGGTAAGCTGCCACCAAACCGGCTGCCACATAAGCAGCTCCTATGTAGACACCATCAATCCAGATTTTCATAACATCTTCTTTTTCTTTAGACAGCGCTGCCGTATTCTGCTCTGTAATGTACATTTTGTTATCCAGAATGACGCCGGACTTGTCTTTTGGTATTACGGTAAAATTCGGGATACAGGGAATTGCATATTCACTAAAAGGCTTGCCAATCAACTGCGTGCATTTTGTTTCATATTTTTCAATTCCCTCTGTCGCCATAACATTAAAGGTGGTCTTATCCCCCGTCTCATAGCTGAAGAAACACTGCACTTCATAATCTTTCAGCGCATCCAGAATCCGAACCAGCGATTCCATGCTGTTCACATCCTCTTTCTCTACGTTCTCATTTCCTTTAAAACGCTCCTTTACCGCCTTCAGCTTAGAACTGCTGTTTAAGGAAACCGACGGAACAATGGCATACCAGATGGTATTCTCAAAATCATTTTTTGCGTTTACCGTATTGAGATATGCTAAAAGTCGCGGAATGTTGCTGCTCTTTGCCAGCATATCGTTGCTCACATTCGATACCACCAGAGAAGGTTTCATTCCCTTGCAGTTTCTCGGATACTGCTCGAAGAAAGCCCATACCCCCATGATTTTTTCCACCAACGGTTTTACTGTCTTGATAAAATCATCCTTGCTCCGCTTGTAGAACTCAAGGTAAGAATTGTAGTTCGCTACTTCTTTCTCAATATCTACCACACTCTCCATCGTAGATGCCAGCGGACAGAAAGTTCTTGCAACCAACGACATAACATACTCATTTCCGTCCTCGTTCAAATCCATATAGTCTTTCTCGATTGCCTGAATCAGTCCGGCGTTGGCATTGTCGTCTAATACCATCAGCTCTTTTTTGTTTTCCTTCGGCGCCTCTAAAATCTTAAGTTCTCCGTGTTCATCCATACTGAGCACGCCAATGCTTAACGGCGCTTCGTCTTTTTTCTTCTGTCCATCGCCCAACAACAGCCTTGTCTTGATATCCTCTATCGCAAGCGGCAGCATTGCCATTACATTGTTGTAATTGACACTTGCTTCTTCAAACATCAGATTCAGCTTATCTGCCGTATCTAACTTCTTCGGATCGCCGTCCTCAAGTTTCGCATATTCGCTGTAGGTATACTGAAGTTCTTTTCGGTTCTGTCGGATATCGTCCATGACCTTTTTGGGTGAAATCATATCCGTCAGTTTCTCAAATTTAAAATCTACGTTGATGCTTCCCTCCGCCCGCTTTGCCTCAACAAGCGTCATCAGCATTTTCAGATAATCATTCTGGCGGTTCAGATGAATTTCACTCAGTAACTCATCTTCAATCGTTTCCGGTTTTTTCAGCGTATAGATTACTTTCTGATTGTTTGCGTCAAAATACGAATACACCACCGGCTCAAATTTCTCCAAAAATTCGTCAAAACTTCTCACCAGCAAGGCATCGTTTATTTCTTTGATTTTGTCGTCACTTACGCTGTTTACCCCCCTGACGTCTCCAACAAGTGTCAGAAGATTCAGCTTTTCCGGATTGATTTCCTCAAAGAGAATCGTCCTGTTTGTCTGTGTTATTGTATTCACTTTGTTCCTCCTTACCTTTCGCTTGGTTTCATATTTTTATAATGAAGTTCAATTTCTGTTCCTCCATTATTAAAAATCAGCAATATTTTTTCTCCATAGTATAAAGAATACTTTCTCTCCCGTTTCAAAATCTGGTTTTCTTTTACGATTGTTGCATAACCACTGTTTTTGAAACACAGTGCATGGTCTTTTCCGCCAGTAAACCTGATTTTATCTGCATCCGATAATTTATAGTCAATCCCGCAGCGGTCTTTGATCCAGTCAAAGGATATACTTTTTCGTGATTTTCCGAATAACTTAATACTGCAGGGCGCAACGTCGTCTTCCTGCTCCCCCTTTAACAAATATACCGCCAACTGTCCTGAGAAATCATATTTCGGCAGCACAGGAGGTTCCGACTTCTCTATGATAATGGAACCCGTCTCACCATCGTTTTTTTTTTGCTTTTTCCTTTCATATAAAACAGAGAGCAAAAGCACCACTGCACATAAAGATATAATTACAATCCAAAGAACCGTATAATCAGGTTCCTCCTCTACAACCGGAACTGTCAATTCCACCGTATCTGCCGTTTTTATGTAATGAACCACATTTTCCGACGGCTGAATTGCAATTTCCACATTCACTTTTGCCGTCTCGTCTGTCTGATACGGAACCATCGCCGTGCCATTTTCCACACGGTAAGACGCTTCCTTGCCATTAATCAAAACAGAAATACTGTCTTTTAAAGTTTCCGAATCCAAAACCGGCTTCTCCTGATGGTTTACAACATTTACTTTCAGGGTAAATACGCCTTCCTCCGAAGTATAGGATTTCTCCATATCAGCTTTTAAAAAATATTCTTTTATCAGATAAGTATGGACATTTCCTCTGTTTTCCAGAGAATAGTCCATTGTAATCTGCCGTTCCAATGGATTTTCCAATTCAGCAACCGCAAACTTGTTTCCCTGAAGCATATTCAGGCTCTCACACTGTCCTGCAACATGAAAATCCTCGATGTTTTCCCCTGACACGAGAAGTATCTTTGCATTCTGCATATAAGTATCCTGCAGATCCACTGTCATATTTCCTTCTCCGGAAACCGCCTCGCCAAGTTCTATTTTTTCTATCTGTAACGTCTGGAACAGATATTTTGCAGTGATTTCTTCAATCGTCTGGTTTTCGCCTACTGTATACTGCTCTCCTGACGTCACTTTCGTTCCATACGAAACCTCATTCTCCGTCTTATCATTGGGGATTGCAAACATGTCAATTTTTATTCCCTGTTCTGCAATCTGATCCACCATATTTTCAAACTGCCTGATTGCAGTTTCTGTTTCGCTTTGATCCCGCAGAGAAATTTCCCCGTCGGAAATAAATACCACTCTTTTATCTGCCGCCGCACTGTCAAACATATCAGCCGCCGTTTCCAACGCCACCGCTGGGGTGGTGTAGCCCTGCAGTTCTACCGTCTCGAGTGCATGTCTGGTTTTCTGATTAATGTTTCCGAAATCTTCCTCATAAACAATTTCCGTGTTATATACCAGCAATGCCACTTCGTATTCTTTCGGCAACGCCGACGCTATCATGCATGCGCTGTCCGCTGCCTCAATCCACTGTCCGTCTCCCTGCATTGATTTGCTTGCATCCAGCAAAAATATAATCTGCTTTTTTTCGGTGATTTCATTGATTTCATTCTTCTCCGCTGCCAAAACCCTTGCCGGAAACAGCAAAGAAAGCCCTATGAACAGCATTGCCAATTTAATTGTTATCTTCTCTACTTTTCCCATTTTTCTCCGTATATCTTTTTACTGACCATGCCAGATAACTCACTCCACACCAGATAACTGCGCCCAAAACCGCATATGCAGCTCTCTGATTTACCGCTAAGAATACCATTCCGAGTATCAGCTCTGTTACAACTATGATTCGCGCCTTTTTTCCGATTACTTTCTTTTCTGCTTCCTCCAGAGGCTTATTTTTATCCTCCAGGGGAGCAAATAGAAATATCCCCATCCCCGCTGCCAACGCCGCAGCGATTGTAAGACAGGTCTGATAAGCAAATTCTGCTTTTATCCATAACAAGGTTAAAACCAGAATCCCACATGAAAGAAAATAGCAGCTCATCCATCCCGGTGCGTGATATCCTCCTGCTTCCTGCCGCAACAGCATAAATGCAATCAGAAATATCATGCAATATAACAATTCCCCAAAGGCCGCGCCAATGACAACACCCGTTCCAATATTGAAAGCATATACGGCAACGGTCTGCAACGCGAATAGATATATATCCCTGTACTCCGATTGAATGCTTCCATTTTCTTCCATGAAGTCTACGATTCTTTCAAAAAGTTTTCTCATTTCTTACTCTCAGAAAACTTTTTGAGATTTTCCGGCACCTTGGGCTGATGCAGAATAAAATAGCAGCATTTTGTTGCAGCGCCTGTTGCTACTTTCTCCAGACCAAATGTCATTAAATTGCTCAAATAGCGGTTTAACAGATTTCTCATCTTGATTCCCCCTCTCTTTTTTCCTAATAATACCATTTTTCGACACAGAATCTTCAAAACGTCAAGAATCGTATGGTTATCTGTAACTTTTTTATTTTTATGCAAAAAAAAGAGACGCCTGTCTCTCACTCACGCATCTCTTATTTCCCTTTACATTTCTTTACATAGAAAAAATCTCATACAATAATACTGTCACCACAAATTGATGATTCCCATCATCAATGATAACCTCCCCATCATACCGTCTGGCTATCTTCCTTATTATATTCAGTCCAAATCCATGCCTGTGTTTTTCTTTTTTTGTTGTCATATAATGATTTCCGCTCTTTTTCCGTTCTTCTTCGTAATGGTTAGAAACCATCATCATAAGGTTTCTTCTATCCACTCGTATTTCTACGCAAACACTACGTTCTTCTGCTTTCACTTTTTTGGATGCCTCTATCGCATTATCCAACAAATTTCCAAGACAGATACAGATATCTTCTGTTTCCACTTTTAAATCTCTCGGTATCATCAGCTTTGTTTCAAATTTAATATCAAATGTCTCAGCAACCGCCGCTTTATAGTTAATAATACTGTCAAAATAGAAACACCCTGTATTAGATACTTTTCTCTGCTTATGTAACTTTTCTAAAGAATTATCGCAATATTTTTTGAGTGCCTCATAGTCTCCTTTCTCCAGATACATTTTCTCCATCAGATACCGTTCCGTCATATTATGGCGGAACTCACTCATTTCTACCCACAGATTCATGTTTTCATTGTACTGTCTGAGATAATATTCACTTTGCTCCTGTAAAACCTCTTCCCGTACTCTTTTTTCTGCTGTTTCTCCAATTTTATCATACAAATAATATGTAAAAATATTTATCAGCATTACCATAAGCGCTGCCACAAAATCCAATGTCTCGCTCATGCTTTCCTTTTGACAGATCATTTCAGCTAAAATGACAATGCTTCCTCCGGGAATCATAAAAATTTCAACCCATTCCTGTGTATTCAACCTGATATTTTTATGCCGCTTGATAAGCGCCAGCAATATTTTTATAAAGAAAAACATAACTAGCTTGGAAACCAGCAATAGTAAGTAATCCTCATTTGCCGTATCTACTTTGACTCCACTTTTCTGAACAAATATCTGCCACCCATAATAAGTCAATACTTCTGATAATGCTCCGCTAATTGCCATAAAAGCAGTAACTGCCGATAAAACCCATGCAGAATCTATATATAAAATACGTAAAGCAAAAAAAAATGAGACAACAAATATTCCTGTATTGTCCCACGCACTTTTTGCAAAACTGTAAGTAAAAAAATTAGAAATAACAAAATACATTCCCCATACAAAACACTCCCACACTCTGCCATGCTTTCTTTGTGTCAGGACTTTTTGTGCAAAAATTCTCTGATACACTAAAGAAAAAATTTCAATGGCTGCCAGCATTACTTTCATCATTTAGCTTATCCTCATCAATTCAATATAACTTTTTCTTATTTTATCCTTATATCTGGGACCTATTTTAAATTCTTTGCCGTCATCCATCACTACTTTTTCATACCGAAATTCCTTTACATAGTTCACATTGACCAGATAAGATTTACTAATCCTTAAAAACTTGATATTCATCTGTTCTAACTGTGCTTCTACTTCATCCAGTTTTTTATAAAAGGAAGAAACACCGTCTGTACTGTAAAGATTCACCTGTCGCTTATCACTCTCAAAATAACGAATTTTATTTACCAAAATCTTATATGGAACTTTTTTATATGTATACTCAAAAATTTCTTCTTTTTGACTCATCGCCTTAAACGCTTCTCTAAACCCACAATCCAGTTCCTCCTCCGAAACAGGCTTGTCTATAAACCGAAATGGCTGTACATTAATGATTTCCTTACAATACTGTTCATAGTAGGAAATGAAGAACAAAATTGCCCTGTTATCCTTTTCCCGAATCCGTCTTGCCGTTTCAACTCCGTTTATCCCGCCCATTTCAATGTCCAAAAGAATGATATCCATATTGCCTTTTTGTTCTATTTCCCATAACAAATCTTCTCCACTTTGAAAACATTTTATTTCTGTATTCAGTCCCAAACGGCAAACGATATTCCTAACCATCTCTTCCTGTATCTGAAGTTGTTCTACTAAATCATCACAAATCCCGATCCTTATCATATATCTTTGCCCCCACTGTAACAACTAATGTTTCCGTTTTGCCAGACTTTTAACCAACGCTTTTACCATATCATAAACAATTCTAATGTCTTCTTCACTGCATTCTTCCAATTCCTGTGAAATTTCTTCATCAAAAACAACTTTCCCTTTCACCAGATTATCACAAATCAATGCGTCAAATGTCGTATCCAGAGTGTTTGCAATATCTATCAAAGTTGCCAAGCTTACTTTTGTCTTTCCCCGCTCTATATTACTCATATGTGGATTAGAAATTCCAACAGTAGATGCCAGCATCTCCTACGACCATTCTTTCTTCATCCGACGCTCTTTTATTCTCATACCTATTGCGCAATAGTCTAATTTCATTTCTATCTCCGAAACTCATTTTCCTTTATCATATCTTTTCTTTGACTATTTAAGAATGCTCTGTATACTAATTTATTTTGCTATGGTTTAATAATCTACAAGAAATTTTTTATTTTATTTGCAAAATTATCATTTTAAGCTTAACATATACGTCATTTTACGTTTATTACCAATGTGTAACCAGACTATATTTCTATTTTATCCTAAATACTTTTTTTCAGTCTGTTTCCTTTGACATTGCTTAGTTTTCTCCTGCTGCGTCTCTGCATTTGCGTGGCTCTTGATTCTGTGGAAAGCCCTTAGAAACTCTGCCATTCCCTCTACCGCCAGCGTTTCCGACTGTACCGGAATAATCAGACTATCACAGCATATCATCACATTTTTTATATGCACTTGGATAAAAATAGGGTTAAGCACTTGCCTCCTCCCGATAAAAATTAAAGCAGAGCTAAATCAAGTATCCCATTTTCATGGAATTTAGATTTAGCCCTGCTTTGGTCATAACGACATCAGCCAATATCCCTAATATTGACAGATCCCGGCTATTCACTATAAGATTTTAATATAACAGCGCTGCCCTATCTACTCTCCTTAGAATAGCGAAAATAGGACTAAATCATAGAAACCGCTTCTTTATAGCTAATCTCTTGACTTAGTCCTATTATAACGTCATCATCAAAAGTAATCGCCACCTTTTTTTCTGCGGTATCTTCCTGTGCCGCAAAAGACAATGTCTCTCTGGCATTTTCATGATTGCCGCCCCACTGACAGACTGCTGCTGCAAAAATAACTGCAGCGATCAGAACATCTTTCGGATAATGAACTCTTTGTTTATGAAAAATATTTTTTACAGATAAAAGCACCCGCGCAATCTCCCATATTTGTATAACTTTATATTTTCTCTTATCTGTAATATATGACTGATATTGCGGATTTTATACTTTTATTTATAACCTGCTGCCTCTCAACTATACATAATCTTCTCGCTGTCAAAAATCTTTGCTAACCCGGCCGTCATAACCAGTGCATACAAAAGGTTTGCCACGATTGTTACCACAAAATTAACAGGCACAAGATCAAAGGAAAAAATTCCATTCATGCACTGTACACTGTTATAAAACGGGATCAGATACCAGTAAACCTCCTTCGGCGCACCATCCCCGAACATCGTCGACACACCGATCAGCATGACGACGATCATCAGAGGCGAAACCATCGTTCCTGCCTCTTTGACGCTCTTTGCCAGGCCGGACATCAGGGAGATTGCACCGATAATTACCAGAACCGTACTTAAAATGACAAATAGCAACAGTACATAATCCGTTCCACTGTAAACTGCAGCGCTCATCGCACCCGTCATACTGTCATCCTCAAGCGCCGCACCGCCCATCAGATTCGGAAGTGCCAGCATCGTGCCGATAAAGCTGGAAACTCCGCCCAAAAGTCCGATGACACTCAGACTTAAGACTTTTCCGACGGCAAGCTCGCTGCGTTTCATCGGTGTGACAAGCAGCGTTGCGATCGTTCCGCGCTCCTTTTCCCCGACGATGGATTCCGGGGCAACCGCCATACAGCCACTGAATAAAAATGACATCAAAAGCATCGGTAAAAGCATGGAAAAAAGCTGCGCGGAAGTATCTTTTTCCGTTGCAACATCATATTTCACACCTTCTTCGGCATTGATATCAAACTTATTTGCCAGAGAAGATTCATAATCATCAAAAACCTGATACATCTGATTGTAGATCGTCGACGATTCCGTCGAAACTGAATTATAGTACATGTTGATATCCGGTGCTGCCTGCGTGGTATCTAACGGATCATATGCAGCGACAGCCGCATCAAAATCCGACTGGAACACCATCAAAAGATCTGCTTCCTCCGCCTCGATCTTTTCTAAGACATCAGACTCTTTTTCTACTGTAATTTCCGTCACTTCCAAATCAGATTCTGTCTTTAAATAAGAAAATGACTCCGGCAGATCCACCGTATAGATCTGATACACATAATCCTCAGAAGCTGCAAACTGCTTCATGATTCCCTGTCCAAGGAGTGTATACAGAATGTAGATCATCAATCCCGGCATCAAAATCGTGGTGAATACCAGTCTTCTATCTCCAAAAAAGCGGGCGAACTCTTTTTTCATGATTGCAATCATTTTTTTACTCATACTATCTCACCTGCCGTTTCCCGATAGATTTCAAAGAACTTATCCTCAAGTGGCATTTCCGCCGTCACATTAGAAAGCGTATCGCACAAAACCATTTTCCCATTGATAATGATGCCGACACGGTCACAGATTTTCTCGATCAATGAAAAAATATGTGTCGATACAATAATGGTTTTTCCCTCTGCCTTAAGCTCCTGCAGAAAATCAGTCACAACCTTTGCCGTGATAACATCAAGTCCGTTTGTCGGCTCATCAAAAATAATGATCTGCGGATCATGTACCAGTGAAATGATCAATGAAACCTTCTGCTTCATACCGGTTGAAAGATTAGAAACTTTTACCTCTGCAAACTCATCCACACCAAACTTCTGAAACAGAAGCCGTTTTCTCTCATCCCGCTCTGCCGGATCAATACCGTATAATTCGGAGAAAAAGTCAAACAGGTAATTCGGTGTAAAAAATTCTTCCAGTTTTAATTCACTCGTCAGAAATCCGATCTTTTTCCGAACACCGTTCGGATCTGTCACAATACTGCTTCCGTCAATCAGAGCATCACCTTTATCCGGTTTGATCAGCGTTGCTAACATGCGAAGCGTTGTTGTCTTTCCCGCTCCATTTGGCCCTAATAATCCAAAAACTTCCCCCTTGTAAGTACAAAAGGAAAGATCATCCACCGCAACCTTAACTTTGGCTGCGGTCTTTTCCAGTTTCTGTTGTTTCTTCGACAGATGAAATGTCTTAGACAATCCACTGACTTTCAATAATTCTTCCATAACCCTCTCCATAAAAACAAATGAATCCTTCTGTCATCATCTATGCTGTTCCAGCAAAAATTTTTCAGATAGTTCCATCATCCATGCTATTTTCGATATCATCATAAATATCATCGTAAATATGATTGTAAATATCATCATAATTGCTATACGATCCAAGACTGGTAAAGAAGATCAGAATATACAGAATGACCGATGCGATAAATCCGATTCCGCCTGTGATCAGACCAACGATTGCCATTCCTTTTTTATTTCCTTTTACAAGCTGTATGATACCAAAAATAATCGCAAGAATACCGGTGATCCAGCTGATACAGGTACAGAACAGCAAAACCGTAATGATTCCAAGTACTAACGACGCAATACCAAAGCCTTCACTTTCTGACTTATTACTTCCATACCTGCCAGCCGGTTGTCCGTAATTATATTCTGTACTTCCATTTGACTGTCCATAGTTATAACCTGCACTGTCATTTGACTGTCCGTAATTATAATTTGTATTGCCGTTTCCATATGAAGTATTTGTATAATACGGATTGTCTGCTGTATTCTTCTCTAAATTTGCCTTTTGCGCATCATCAGTCATATTTTTCTCCAGGCTGACAGGATTCCCCTGATTTATATTCTGCTCATTCGTTCCATAATCCCAGTTATTTTCTTCACTCATATTCCCATTACCTCTTAATTAAATCCAACTACTTTCTGCGACAAACGATATGCAGCAACCGAGATCTTTCTGCCTCCCTTGCCCGGCAGATTCATTGCATTCCCCATGATTCCTGCACGTAAATGATGGAATAAACGGATATCGTGGTCTTTGATGTACTTCCAGAGTTCACGTTTTTTCAGGAGATTTTCCTCGGTGCCGGAGCGGATCAGCATGATCGTAGAAATAACTGTAATAATCTCTAAATAATTAAACATATAATGGCGCAGTTTGCGGTTTGGAATCTTCCAGAGATCAAACTCATCCACCATGATCTTATTTACCTTGATCTGCTGATCGATACGGCTGATCATCACCTTCTCATTGACTGACTGATCTTCCCTTCCGATAAAGTAACGGTAAAAATCGACATCCATATAATACAGCGTCTTTACGCTCGGCAATGGTTTGTACACATAAATATTATCCACATAAAAAGTATGTTTCGGCAATTCCAATCCACATTCCCGCAACAGTTTTGTACGGTAAATCACAGAATGCATCAGGATATACTGGCCTTTCCGGAAGCGTGACACATCATTCCATGTAAAAATCTGGTCTTTCGGCAGGTTTGTGTAATGCATTACCTTTTTATGGCGTACACCTTCTTTTTCATAGACATAATTGGCAATAAACATATCAAGCGTCTGATTGCCGCCGGTCAGCTCACGAAGTTTATCTAAAATCTTCTTATAAGCCTCCCCATCTACCCAGTCATCGCTGTCTACCACTTTAAAATAAAGTCCTGTCGCATTGCGGATACCTGCATTAACTGCTTCCCCATGTCCTCCATTTACCTGATGAATCGCCCGGATGATCCCCGGATATTTTTTCTCATAAGCGTCTGCAATGTCTCCGGTACTGTCTTTTGATCCATCATCAATGATCAGTATCTCAACATCATCACCTCCCGGAAGCAGTGATTTGATACAGTTTTCCATATAATCCTGTGAGTTATAACATGGAATCGCAAATGTCATTAATTTCATATATAAATCCTCCGATCAGTTTTTTGTATTTTCTGCCATGATCGCATCGGCAAGTTCCATCGCTTTTTTCGTCATCGCATCAATATTATAATATTTGTATTCTGCCAGTCGTCCAAGCAGATAAAAATGTGGCAGTCTGCCTGCAAGTGCATGATATTTTTCATACAGTTCCTGGTTTTTCGGTTCTAAGATCGCATAGTAAGGAATTTCTCCTTCCGCTCCTGTATAAGCAAACGGATACTCCTTCACGATCGTGGTTCCATCCGTGTCTTTTTGTCCGGTCAGATATTTAAACTCTGTAATTCTCGTAAAATCTTCGCTGACCGTATAGTTGACCACACTGTGTCCCTGATAAGATTCTTCATTATAATGTTCAAAATCGAATCTTAAGGAACGGTACGGAAGTCTTCCAAACTGACAGTCAAACAATTCATCCAGTGCACCTGTATAAATAACATCCCCATCAAACGGTCTTCCATCAAAATAAATCTGATCTTCCTCAAAACGTAGCCGTTCTTTGCAGTCAACACCTGTCTCAACCGTGATATTCTCATGATCTAACATACGCTCAAACATCGGTGTAAATCCTTCTTTGGGTACTCCCTGATATTTATCCTGGAAATAACGGTTATCATAGGAAACCAGCACCGGAACTCGTCCTGTTACTTCCGGACTGATATCCTCCGGTTTTTGTCCCCACTGCTTCATTGTATATTTTAAAAATACATTTTCATATACAAACTGTGCTATCTCACGGATATCAGGATCATCATTTTCACGTAATTTCATGATCGGTACACGGCTTCCCTCACCGTATGCAGCGATCAGTTTCTGCTCTAAGGCATCCGCTTTTTCCTTATCATATACCATATGAAGTGTATTTAAATTAAATGGAACCGGGATCAGACGATCTCCAACCTTTGCTACCACCTCATGCCCAAATGCATACCAGTCCGTAAATCTTGACAGATACTGATACACTTCCTCGATTCCTGTATGAAAAATATGTGGTCCGTAATTATGTATTAATATTCCATGTGCATCCGGCTCATCATAACAGTTGCCTCCGATATGACTGCGTCTCTCCAAAACCAGCACTTTCTTTCCGGCTTCTTCCGCAAGTTTTCTCGCACTGACAGCACCTGCAATTCCTGCGCCGATCACGATACAATCGTACATAAAATCCTCCTTGTTTTCCGATTTTCATAACATCATAGCCACTTTATTATACACATTTTCCCACTGCAAACCAATCAATTTTTTCTTTAGATATTCTTAATTCTTACCATATTCCGTAGTTGTTCATATTTTATTTACATATTTCTCACAAACAAGGCATACGACGGTCACAATTCCCCGGTATACTAAACTCAAAGTTAAGGCAACAAGTTAAAATTTTTCATAGAACTTTTTTTCATACCTGATGTAAGTCAGGCAGCCTTGCTTATCTGATAAGCAAGGTTCCTCCCAGCAAATAGTGAATCACTTCACTTTCCATACACACTCTTTTTCATAATGAATAGCCGGTGCTGTTGCACCGGCTCCCTCTTTTTTATCTGTTCTTTTCACTACCAAGAAGAATATTCATATATTTCGCATAAGCAGCAAATGCAGATGGTATGGCATATTTTTCTTTCGCATCTTCTGCATCCACAAATAATAATCCGTCTGTACCAATTTTTTCGCTCTGCACCTGTGGCTGCATTTCCGGTTCCTCCACACGGACCGCATATCCTGTCATATGCCATTCTATATGGGAAAAAATATGTTTTGCATCCCCCAACGGCTGAATACGGATTGGTGCATATCCCAGCTCTTTTACCAGAGAAAGTACTTCCTCCTGCCCCAGATTTCCCTCAACATTTGGAAGTTCATACAGTCCTGCCAAAAGTCCCTTTCTCGGTCTTTTCCTGATTGCAACCTTTTGATCATCCCTTAAGATCAGAACCGTTTTTTTCTCGATCTTACGCGGTTTCGCCTTGCTCTTGACCGGTATCTGTTCTATCAGTCCCTGTTTTTTTGCCTCACACAGTTTTTCCCACGGACATTCTTCACATAACGGCGCACCGTTTGGCACACAGACTGTCGCTCCAAGTTCCATAAGCGCCTGATTAAACGCACCGGCAAGGTTTCCATGATATACCTGTGCCCTCAGATCCACTGCATCCTCCATCCATGGGAATATATTTTTCTCATTTCTGTCACCAGTCCCATGCATCAGTTCTTCCAACAATGCTTCCATCTCACTCCGGAAAGACTGTTTCATAATATCCGTATCATCTGCCGAAACGCGTGTTAAAACACGAAGCACATTCCCATCGACTGCCGGAACCGGGATTCCATATGCAATAGACGCAACCGCACCTGCTGTATAATGACCGATTCCTTTCAGTTTCAACAGTTTTTCATAATCTGCCGGAAGTTGTCCACCATAGTTTTCCACGACTTCCACAGCAGCTTTCTGCATATTCCGGACACGGTTATAATACCCTAATCCCTCCCAGAGTTTTAAAAGTTCATCCTCCGGGCAGACAGAAAGTGCACCTGCATCCGGCAATGCCTTCGTAAAACGTTCAAAATATGATTTTACTGCCTCCACTCTTGTCTGCTGGAGCATGATCTCTGAAATCCACACCCTGTATGGCGTCGGTTCTTCACGCCACGGCAGTATGCGGGCATGGCTTAAAAACCACTTTAATAATGGGGATACCAGTTGCTTTAAGTCGTAATCTTTTAACATGTATCTCTCAAACTTTCTTTTATAATATTCTTCATTTCTGTGCTCATTTTTACACAGTTCAGCACTTTACTTTAAGTCAAACCGGCTGACAAATACTGCGATCTTATCCAAACACTGCCGGATAATGTCTTTGGAATAAGCATAAGAACAGCGGATATAACCCTTTGCACAATTTCCAAATGCATCCCCCGGAATGACTGCTACTTTCTGCTCCTGTAACAGACGGTTACAAAATTCCATACTGGTAAGTCCTGTCTTTTTCACCGATGGAAATACATAAAATGCACCTTCCGGCTCTGTCACATCAAGTCCCATGTTCTGAAATCCGTCCACCATGATCTTTCGCCTCTCATCATATTCCTTCCGCATGACTTCAATCTCTTCGTCACGAACCGGACTTGTCAGTGCTTCAAGGGCTGCCACCTGTGAAGTCGTTCCTGCAGACATGGTTGTAAACTGATGGATCTTATTCATATGGAAAATGACTTCCGCCGGACCTGCTGCGATACCCATGCGCCATCCTGTCATTGCAAATGCCTTTGAAAAACCATTTAATACCACACATCGTTCATACATATCCGGCAGTGCTGCAATCGACGCATGCTTTTTGCCGTAAGTCAGCTCTGCATAAATTTCGTCAGTGATCACAAAAATATCATGTGCGATCACAACCTCACGGATCGCCTCTAAATCTTCTTTTTCCATGATCGCTCCGGTAGGATTGTTCGGAAATGAGATCAGCAGAACCTTTGTTTTATCTGTGATCTTTTCTTCCAGTTCTTCTTTTGTCAGACGGAATTTATTTTCTGCTTTTAATGGAATTGAAACCGGAACACCTCCACATAATTCTACACACGGAATGTAGGAAACATAACAAGGCTCCACAACCAGTACTTCATCCCCCGGATCTACCAGTGCACGAAGTGCCAGGTCTATTCCTTCGCTTGCCCCCATTGTGATCAATATCTCATCTTCCCTGTCGTAATGAAGTTCGAACTTTTCCAGATATTCTGCAGCTGCCGCACGAAGCTCTACGGTGCCACGGTTGTCCGTATATTTTGTCTCTCCCCTTTTTATAGAGGCGATCGCTGCCTCCCTGACATGTTCCGGTGTCGGAAAATCCGGCTCGCCGACACCAAGTGACAATGCTCCCTCCATCGTATTTGCAATATCAAAAAAGTCCTTGATCCCTGAATCCGGCATCTCCTTTACTACCTTAGATAAGTATGATTTGCTTGTGCCCATGGTTTTTCCTCTTTTCTGTATCTTTGTCAAAATATCATACCACCTATCATAGCACTTTTTCTACCGAATTTATAGTGAATTTTTCCCATAATCTATTGACAAATTCTAGGAAAAGCTGTACGCTATTAATAACGTATATTGTTAATTTTTTATCAAACTATTCAGGAGGGTTCCAAACGATGAGCGATTTTAACAATTTAAAACTGGAAGTTGCTGAGGAGATTGCAGTTCTTACAATTTCAAGACCAGCAGCATTAAACGCATTAAACAGCGAGACTTTAGACGAGTTAAACACAGCCTTAACTGAGATCGAGGCAAGAGACGACATCAAAGTTGTAATCTTAACAGGTGGTCCTGACAAGAAAGGCAACGAATTCAAATCTTTCGTAGCAGGCGCTGATATTTCTGAGATGGTAAACTTTACTGCAGCAGAGGCAAGAGCTTTCGGTATGAGAGCTTCCGTACCATTCTTCAAATTAATGAACATGCGTCAGGTAACGATCGCAGCTGTAAATGGTTTTGCACTTGGCGGTGGATGTGAGATTTCCATGGCATGTGATATCCGTATCGCATCTGACAACGCTACTTTCGCACAGCCAGAAACAGGTCTTGGAATCATTCCTGGATTCGGCGGTACACAGAGACTTGCCCGTTTAGTAGGCATGGGACGCGCAAAAGAGATGATCTTTACCTGTGATTCCGTTGATGCAGCAGAAGCTTACCGCATCGGTCTTGTAAATAAAGTAGTTGCTCCGGAAGAGTTAATGAACACAGCAAAAGCTATGGCAAAGAAAATCATCTCCAAAGGAAGCTATGCTGTTTCCGTTGCAAAAGCAGCTATCAACAACGGTTATGATATGGACATCAAGAACGCTGTTGAGATGGAAGCAAACTTATTCGGCGTAACCTGCTCTACCCACGACAAAAAAGAAGGCATGACTGCTTTCTTAGAGAGAAGAGCTGCTGATTTAACAGATTTCTAGGATTTTTCTAAAATATAAAAAGGCATTGGAGCTTAGATGCTTCCAGTGCCTTTTTTGTACTTCTGCTATTTTAATTTTGTAACATGTTCTTCCGGAATTTTGCCGGTGTACAGCCCTTTACCTGTATAAAACGGTTTACAAAATAATCCAGGTCACGATAACCCACATCTTCTGCGATCTGTGCGATCTTCTTATCTGTATGAAGCAAATAGTCTGCTGCCTGTTCCATTCGGTAATTATTTAGGTAGTCTTTGAATGACTGTCCGTATTTTTTTCGAAACAGCTGTCCTAAATATGCACTGTTGACATAATATTTTTCACTCAGACTTTTTAACGTGATATTTGATGCAAAATTTTCTTTCACTTCTTTTTCTACCATACTTAAGACACCTCTGGAAACATTTTTCCGAAGCTGTGAAAGATAGTCTGCATATTCACAGGCAAAACGTGTCAGGTGTGCCTTACTTCCTCTCTTTACCCCGGTCTCAAAGCTGCTTTCACTGATCAGCCTTAAGATTTTTTCCTGATTCACATCATCATCCTGCTCACAGGCAAGATGGATCAGCTGGAACAGAAGATAATTGATATTCAACGTCATTGTCTCACCGCAGATTCCCCTTTTTCCCATTTCTTCATAGAAAAATTCCACCGCATTGCGGATTCCGACATGATTGTTCTGCTCGATCATTTTTAACAGCCCATCTAAACTTTCCTTACATAAAACAATACCATCCGGCGATACCTGAACTTCCTCTTCATAATAGTAAATCTGTTTTTTACTCCGGAATCCCTGAAAAGAACGAAGCATACAGGTATTGCCATATGACCTTGCTATATTACTGATGTCCTGTACCTTTTTCCCGACTAACATAATGACCGGCTGATTCATATTATTTTCCAGATACTCACGAAAATGTTCTAAATAATCCTGTTCTGACATCCCTGCTTTCTTTGCAACACGGTCAAAATATAAAAAACAAACATCATAGATTTTTTCATTTACCGATACATCAAACACGCATAAATCGGCATCTTCCTTTAAATATTCCATACACAGATGGTAAAGTTTTCTCTGTGCCACCCTCATTTCCTGATCGGACGTTTTTTCTTCATCAAAAATCTCTTCCATCTGGATTTCCACATAACGTACGCCTTTCGTACATTCCATATGCTCACGGACATATTCAAGATTAAGCTGGTCAAATTTTCCCTGGACAAGTGAAATAATATGTCTTGCCAGATATGCCTGTTTCATTTTTTTATTCTTTTCAATGTCCGACTTCTCCTGACTGCTTAAAGCCATCACCTTGTTTAACATCTTTAACAGGATCTCTCTGTCTACCGGTTTTAAAATATAATCTGTGCACCCATGCTGCATTGCCTGCTGTGCAAATCCAAATTCCGCATATCCGCTTAAAACCACAAAACATGCATCAGAAATTGATTCTTTACGGATTTTCTCTAAAAGTTCTAATCCCGTCATCTGCGGCATCTTGATATCTGCAATGATCAGATCTGCCTTTTTCTTCTGTAAAAACTCCAATGCCTCAAGTCCATTTGCAGCCGTCCCTGCAATCTCAAATCCTTCCTGTTCCCAATCAATCAGATGCTTCAGTCCCTCTAAAATGAAGGGTTCATCATCAACCAGTAAAACCTTTAACATTTCCCTAATCCCCCCTATACATACTGCAATGGTATCTGTATCAGAACCGTAGTTCCCACACCTTCTTCTCCGTCTAATTGAAACTCTACCTGATTTTCTGTAACCAGTTTAAGGCGGACACAGGCATTTAAGATTCCAACTCTTCCATTGCTTTTTAACATTTCAATATTGGCACTATTCATTTTCTTCTCCAGTTCTAAAATTTTCTCCTCTTCCATTCCGGTTCCCGTATCTTCAATTTCAATATAAAGTTTTTCATCCTGTCTGTTTATTCTCACAAATATCCATCCCGGCGATGCTTTCCCCTCAATCCCATGTACACAGGCATTTTCAACAAATGTTACAATCGTTAATTTAGGAATCCTGTATGTATCACACCCTTCCTCCACATCAATGCTGTAATTTAATCTGTCCCCAAACCGGTATTTCTGAAGAGCCAGATATGCTTTTACAAATTCGATCTCATCTGTAATGCTTACGGAATCATTTCCCCATTCCACATACTGTCTCTGCATGATGGCAAGTTTTGCCACCATATCTGCCGTCTCATTTTCATTTTTCAGAATACTGTGCATTCGGATACTCTCAAGAACATTAAACAGAAAATGTGGATTGATCTGGCTGTGCAGGGCTAAAAGCTCTGCATTTTTCTGTCCTACTAACATTTCCTGTTCCCGGATCTTATTTTTATATACTGTCTGGATCAGTTCATTCGTCCTGTCTACCATGCGGTTATAATTCCGTATCATGCTGCTGATCTCATCTTTTCCACCCTCATAATACATCGGGATCAGATGATCACTGTCCACGGACTTAAATACCCTGCTGAGTTCTGTGATCCTCTTCGTAAATGACCGGTTAAAAATCTGTACAAAACAAAATGGAAAAAGAGCATTTATCATAACAAGAAGCAGTAATATTGGCATTTCATTTTTAATGCCGTTCCAAAATCCATTCTCTGCTTTTTTTACATAAATCTGCAGCTCTGTCCCATAAAAACTGAATGAATGTTTATATGCATCTTTCGTATTTCCCTCTATACTCTGAAATTCATTTCCATAACTTCCATAATTGCCATTAGAAAGAACAATCCGGTCACCCTCACATACCAAAACCTCATTATCATAATTCATGTTTCTGAGTATTCGTATCATACTATTATAATCAAATTCAATTTTCAGATATTTTTCCGTACCAGCATCATAAAAATCCATCTTCTGCAGATAGATGATCCTTCGTTCTTTTGTCATCTTCGAGCTGCTGTCATCATAGACAAAAAAGATTCTCTTGCTTTTTCCACTATCCTTTAAGATCTGGTACCCCTGTGTCCCTTTTATTTTTTTCAGGCTGTTTACACGTCCGCCATTTACAATGGTATCATTGTCCGTATACAATGTAAAAACCATATTGTTCATTCCTAATGCATTTTCTAACAATGTATTACCAAAAAACTGCTGATAAGCCGAAACATATTCCGCAGAATCCGAATATTTTTTTGACAGAAAATTATTAAAGTCCTTATTTGTATAGATACTGTTTGCGATCTCCCGCACATTTCCAGCCATACTGCTGATACTGTATTCTACCGCATTTGCGATATTTGCCATCTCATGCACTTTGCGTTCCCTGTCAAATTTACTGACCATAAAAATGACTACACTATCCGTAATGATCAATGGAATCAGAACACATAAAATATAAAATATATAAAATTTCTTTTTGATCGTAAGATTATTCATATAATGATCTATCCGATTCAATAATTTTTCCATAAAAATACCCATTCCTGCGCTGTCTTTCACATAACCGAAAGAGAGCAGACACTTTTTTTGCCTGCTCTCAACGTATATATCTATTATACGCAATATTTTTATTCCCTGCAATGACATTTTATAGTGCTTTCTGAAGAAACCAGCCAAAATCTGCATGATTCTGACTTTCCACTCCGTTTGCAGATGCATACATACCGATCGTACAGCCTACAAACCCTCCGGCTTCCTCTGTTGTATACGGAAGAAGGCTGATATCTTTCGCACACAAAATCCATTCTTCTCCTGTCTGAATCCATACACATGCTTTCTGCCTGTCACACAAAATACGGATTCTGGTTATCTTTTCATTACCATCCATCGGTGTCACAGAAATGATCTTTTCCTCTCCCTGTATACAGGATGTCACTGCAAAACATTTTCTTCCATCTCTCCTCATGATCTCCATACGAAGATGGTTTGCATGATTCTGATACAATACCATACCTGCAGTTTCTTTCTCATGCACCGGCTCAAACTCTACCCCGGTCTCGGCATAGAACTGATAACTTTTCTGCCGTATTCCAAAATAAGCACAATTGTTCTTATCTGCAATACGTTCCTTTCTGTTATAGAGTCTCAACATGCCAGCACGCTCTGTCAGGGAATAAGTCTCCCCATTTAAACTCTCAATACTTACCAGCCGCTTGTCTAACTTTGCATCCCAGAACTGGATATAATCAGAAGCACCAACCTCCTCTGTCAGCCTGCATTCTTCCATTGGAATTTCAAGTTCTTCCTCAAGATGTCCGACTCCCTCTGCAATGACCGGCCATCCGTTTTCCCATGTCACTTTTGCAAGGAATGTCTCTCTTCCCATGCTGCTGTGTCTTTCACATGGCCTTGATGCAAGCATGACAACATACCAGTTTCCATGACCATCATCCACCAGATCGCCATGACCTGCATAAACAACCGGATAATCCATTCCAAGATTACGGTGTGTAAAAACCGGGTTTCTCGGACATCCCTCAAACCATTGGAACAGCTTCTTACTTCTTGCAATACTGATACTGTGTTCCGGACCTGTCCCTCCTTCTGCATGCATCAGATAATAATATCCGTCTATTTTATAAAGGTGTGGTCCCTCCGGCCAGATCACATCCTTTACCGCACCTTTCCAGATCGCCATGCTTTCGCCTACAAGTTTCATGGTGTTAAGATCAAGCTCCTGCACCCAGATTTCCCAATCCCCATTATACCTTACACCTTCCGGGTTCGGTCTTGTTCCGCAGTAATAACATTTTCCATCATCATCAAAGAACAGGCTCGGATCGATACCCGGTGCCTCCTCTCCAAGATAATATGGATCTGACCACGGGCCTGCCGGGTTTTTGGCAGTCACAATAAAATTGCCCCCATAGCTGACATTCGTTGTTATCATATAAAATGTTCCATTATGATACCTTATCGTTGGTGCATAAATTCCTTCTGAAATTTCACTTCCTTTTACTGGAAGCTGCTCTTTTCTGTCTAAAATATTACCGATCTGTTCCCAGTGTGCAAGATCCCTGCTATGAAAAACCGGAACTCCCGGTCCATAAACAAAACTTGAATTTACAATATAATAATCCTCCCCCGCCCTGCATATAGAAGGATCAGGATAAAATCCACATAAAATCGGGTTTTTTACTGTTACCATGTCATTCTCCATTCCTGCGCTGTCTTTTGCGCACCTTTTGTCCGTGCTTATTCCACAAATCCAAATCCCAGTATCGTAAACTGTTTTTCCAGATCTTCCTCTGCGATCTCAATCCGGATTTTGTGTTCTTTTCTTTCCTTCTCCACAAAAAGTATCACCGCATTACAATGCTGCCAGTTATTGATATGGGGGTCTGCGGTAAGACAGTAATCACCATCTACATATACTTTTGCCTTTCCGACATTGACTTCTCCGGAATCCTTAAATACCAGAAGGAGCGACCGGCACCGGATCGTCATTTCAAACCAGTTTTCTTTGCTTTTTGTTCCGTCGTACATCCAGTTATATGGAAATTCCGGCGTTAATGTAAGATCGGTATCCATTTCCACACTCTGAAGCTTGGTATCTGTCCAGACAAAACCACCTTCTGAAATGTCAGCATAAGAATATGTATCCCTCTTATCGAGCAGTTTTACCTGTTCAAAATCTGCACCGATCGCAGTACCTTCGAAAAGCTGCTGCTCTAAAATTTCTTCCTCCGTCATCCCCTTGGTAAATGTATCCAGACGCGCATGTTCTGCCGCTTCACAGCGTTCAAACAGATACTGCAGACAATCTGCCATAATGGTATGTCCAATATTATCCGGGTGAAACATATCATAAAAAAACTGATTTTTCGAAAGTACTTTTCCCTCTTCCTTCTTCTTTGTAAACTGTGGCGTTACTGCATCCATGATACTTACCATCGGCAGATCATAACGTTCTCCTACCGGCCGCAGCCTCTCCTGAAGATTCCAGTCATTTGCAAATACAGAGAATAAAAGCACGACTGCCGGTTTCCACGGAAGATTTAATACCTTCCGAACAAGACTCTCATAACAGTTTCCTTTCGTTTCATCCCCCTCATCATTGACTGCAAACTCGATGACTACAATATCCGGTTTTTCTCCATTTCTCAATACATCCCGGTCAAACCGTATCATTCCAAGCTCGGATGACGTTCCTCCCACACCTGCTTTGATAAATTTTACATTATCCAATACAGCAAAACGTTTTTGAAATAACTGATAAGATTTATATGCATAACATTCTGTATTGATCGGCGTTGCACCTGCCCCCTGTGTAATAGATCCTCCGATATAAGCAAGTGTTACCTCTTTTCCTGCCCTGGATTTTTCAATCGCCTTCCGGATACGGTATGTATTTCCAAGATTCATTAAAGAATGACTGATCATCTCACAATACGCTTCCGAACCGGCATCCACCGCCTCATCTTTGATCTCAGGCGGTGCATCATATCCATCATTTAAATAAAAACGGACACTGAGCTTTCCCATCTGCTCCGGTGTCTGAAACACTACTTTGATCTGTCCCGGAACATCATCATCTTTTGTCCACTTTTCATCTGCCAGATAGATCTTATGTTCCATTCCGTCACAGGTTACTTCTGCCTTAAGATTTGTTCCGCCGCCATATAAATCTTTTTTTCCATACATCTGGAAAATAAAATTGACGGAGTCATTTGGATCATCCGTTTCCACGGATATCCCGATACTGTGAACAAGCTCTGCAAACCCGTCCACTGTCCCCAGCAGTTTTAATATTTTTTCATCTGTGATATTTCCAACAATCTGCGCACTGTTGATCAGACGTCCATCATTCTCATAAATAAACTGTATCCCTGTTCCGTCTTCCTGTCTTGATCCAAAAATATCTTTTTCTTTTATAATATAAAAATATGGTCTTGCCTTTTCCGGATCTTTCGGTGCTGCCGGTCCTCTCATATCAATACCCTCTCTTTATCTTTATCGTTTTCTTTTATTGTAGCAGTCCCTGCTCCTTTTTCTACCCGATAAAGTATATAAAAGCACCGCATTTATTTCACTTTTTACAATTAAACATGTTCACGTATGAAATGTTTCCGCCGGTCCTAAGTAACTTTCTCTGATCCTGTATCCCTTCGGATAAATCACAAACTTTTCCAATACAAATCCGGGTGTCAGTGGATAAATACGCAAAGCATTTTCCCCTTTCTGGCAGACAACCTCTGCACATTGCTTCCGGATCTGTTCTAATACTCCCTTTGACCAGGCTTCCTCCCTGTCCCCGATACGGTAGTCCCTGTCTACTTCATTATAAATCACAGTTTCTGCTTCATTCATCTGCACACCATAGAGGATCTCATTATCCCTTGTCACCGGATTTGACGGCTGCAGATAAAATTCTATCTCATATGTGCCGCCCTCTCTTAACATAAAACGATACTCCAGATAAGGTGCGTTTTCATCCAATGAAAAATATGCCGTCGAAGGAAAATATTTAACGGCTGACAATGTTTTTCCATATCCCTGCAAAATGCCAAATCCACTCTCTCCATCCGGATTTTTGATCCATGCACCAGGTTTTGCATCATAAAAATGTTCTGCCTCAATAGAAATATATCCCGCCGTATCTTCAAAAACATTTTTTGCAGACAAATATTTTTTTCTGTTTACCGGAATTTCTATCTCACACTGCCCCGCCGGAGTTTCTATCACAAGTGTTCCACTTACATTTTCTTTGTCCTGAAGGAAACTGCCCTCGTCAATCGTTATTTTAATTGTCTGTTTTTTGTGTAAAATCCCATCCACACTGCCTTCTGTGACATCTGTTTTGATCCAGTCCGTTTTTTCCTTAACAGAAAAATGGCTCTCTGTCTTACTCCTGCCATAAACGGTAACATATGCCTCCATACATTCCGGATTCCGGAAATTCTCCAGTATCATTCTGTTATCTAACCACATGCTTCCTTCGGCATGCTGGCTTGTACCATTCACTGCTACTATCACCGATGGTTTATCCAGTAATAAGACCTGCATGATAACCGGATTCTGACATTCATCCTCATTCCAGTGCGTAAACCCGATATGCTGTGAGGCTCCCATACCATACCATCTCTGCCCGTCTAACTGGTGATACCATTCGGTAAGTTTCCTGTCACAGGAAAAACACGCTGCTGCCTCTTTCCCATAATCATTTGCAATTGCCGCCCCGATTCCGGCATAATAATGATTTAACCCGGTAAAGACCTGCATCTTCACCAGATTCATTGTCGCAACAGCGGGATAATAAATAAGTGCTGCAAACGCTGCCTGATTATCTGCAGACTCACACTTTAATTTTGTACGGACTCCTTCTGCTTTTTTTATGATATCATCTGCCTCTGACAGAATCCGTTCACTCTCCTCCTCATTGACCGGATGATAGGTATCCGCTCCCAATGCTTCTGGTCTGCGCCTGTGAATCACTTTGGTATATCCGTTTAATATCTCTGCAATTTTCTGTCTGATTTCTTCTGAAAAACTGCCAAAAGATCTTCTAACCCACTGCCTGACATACTCCTGCACACAATTTACCGCCCTGCTTCCAAAGCGCTCAAAATCATAAGCCATATCCATAAGAAAAGACAATGGGAGTTCCTGCGTTGCAATATCACCGACATTGACCATCCATAATCTCCTGACACCAAAATCATACGCCATACTCATCTGTTCCCATATTTTAGGAAGATAGGAACTGTTGATCCATTCATAGGAAACCGGCCATCCATGATAATCCAGATGATAATACATCCCATATCCGCCCTTATGTTTCCTCATCTCTTCTGTTGGAAGTGTTCTTAAATTTCCATAATTATCGTCACAGAGCATCAAAATAATATCTTCCAGTTCCGGTTCCTTTAAAAGTCCCGCCGTATCTTCTGTTCCGTAAAAGAACTCCTCCACCTCTTTATAAAGTGCAAGCATCCGCGGTACTTTTTCTAAATCCTTATTTACATTTTCCCGGATCAGTTGATTCTGTACCCTAAGAACCTCCCGTAACAGCGCAATATTATCCGCAACCGCAGCATTCTCTCCAAGGATTGCCGTGTCAGCCTCTCCACGCATTCCCACAGTTATGACATTTTCAAACTGTCCGCTCCGTTTTAATCCGTCCTCCCAGAACCGTATAATTCCATCCCTGTTTGTCCGAAAATTCCATGCATCACCATAAACAGAACCTTTCCCGCGGAGATATTTATACTCTTCTCCCTGTCTTAAACAGGGCTCATGGTGTGACATTCCCATAATAACGCCATATTCATCTGCTAAAATGGCATTCTTAAGGCCAGGTCCGTCATCCTCAAATCTTGCACTCCACATCGCCGGCCACAGATAATTGCCTTTCAGACGAAGAAGCAGCTCAAAAATATGCTCATACATATCTGTACCAAAACCGCCAAAATGATGCATACACCAGTTTCCGAACGCAGGCCACTCATCATTGATAAAAAATCCCCGGTATTCTACTGACGGTTCTTTTGAAACACACTTCATATCCCACGCAAGAATAATTTTGTCTCTATGGCAGGGTTTTATCCCACACCAGTCAACAAATGGAGAAACTCCCATCTGCTCGGAAAGGTGAAACAAACCATATATCGTTCCCCGCTTGTCACTGCCTGCGATCACTAAAAGATGTGGATTTTCACTGTCTTTTTTCTCTGGAAACGCAAAACAGTAACATTCTCTTTTCCCTTCTATTTGATCAAGTGGAATCCTTCGTCTTATCTCTTCTTTTTCCAGAACTGCGCTTTTGCCTATCGTTGCTGCCACAACTGTTAATTCATCCGGCACCCGTAACATATCTTCTGTGATATTTTCTGCTGCCAGATATTCCGTTTTTCTTCCAGTCACAAGTTCTGCATCCTTCGCTACTTTTTCTGCGATCTTAATGACACCTGAATAAGCACTCTGTTCTACGATCAGTCTCATTTTATCTCTCCATAAACACTGCCAGCCGGTGTCTGAAAGCAGTCCAGTTTTCCCCTTTCATCCGCTCTATTACTTTCATTTCTTCGCAGACACCATACTTATGTAAGACTTCATTTATCTGCTCCTTTGATGCATCTTCATTCACCATAATTAATAGCTGCTTTACTCCGTCTTTTTCTGTGCTGATGCGGTCAGCTATATTGGCTGCCTTTCCCTGATGCAGAAAACAGGATGCCGTCTCATCCATAAGTGCCTTTAACAGGATGACATTTTCCCGGTTCTGCACTGTTTTAGAATCCCCTGCAGATGTGTAAGTATAGATCATATCAACTCTGTCTGCTTCCTTATGATAAAAATAGTGGATGTGTATCTGCCCATGCGGCACATCTGCCAGTTCTGCCAGTGAAAAATCCGTCTCTTCCATTTCCAGATAATTTACCGCTGTTCCATCCTCATACCCCACCGGTGCATCCGGATTCAGAACTGCTGTTCCATTTACAGAAAACCATACTCTGTGATATCCACCTGTGATATTTTTCACTACTTTTGTCCAATATCCTTCTTTCTTTTGCGACCGCTCTAATGCCTGCTCCTCGCAGCCATCTACCTTTACGGTCACCTTTGACGCCTCCGGTGCATAAAAATTAAATTCTGCCATCCCCGGTTCTAAAACAACGACACCGTGCAAAACATCCGGGTATACTCCTGCCGGTTTTCCATCTTTATCTGTTTCAAACTGAATCTGACGATACACCGGATCAAAGAAAAGCATCTGTTCTTCTTTCGTCTGGATCTTCAACTGTGTATCTTCCACTTTTACATCTTCCATACATGCAATATCTGCCATCTCAGAGGAATCCCACCGGAAAAGCAGCTGCACAAAATCATATAGACTTTTTCTCCAGACATGCCATTCATGATAACCCTCATAAACAAAAGTTTTGCAAGGTTTTCCTGCCTGGATCAACTTTTTTTGCATCTCATCCATACCGTGTCTGATTTCTTTTTCTTCACTGCCGCAGGATAAAAATACTTCTTCCAGCTGATGCTCATTCTGACAGATCCGCTCAATCTCATGAAGCGCAACACCGGAAAAAACTCCTAATGCCGAAAACAGCTCCATATGTTTCGCCACGCTGTCAGTCGCCTGCGCAGAACCTAATGACAATCCTGCCAGCGCCCTGTTATTTCTGCCTTTTTTCGTCCGGAAATGTTTTTCTATATAAGGAATTATATTATATATCAGTTCCCGGTCAAAATCCCCAGGATAAAATACCGGTTTTTCATCTTTATAAAATGCATAACCACAGCCTGCAACAACAATCATCCGTGCGCATTTTTTTTCTGCGATCAGATTATCCATAATATAATTCATTTTTCCCTGCCAGATCCATCCGGTCTCATTCTCCCCAACCCCATGCTGCAGATATAAAACCGGATAGGTTTCATCCAGATCCTGTTCATAACCATACGGCGTATAAACATAACATTCCTTCAGATGTCCGCTTACCTCTGATACATATTTACAGATATGCACTGTACCATGTGGAACTTCCTTCGCATAATAAAAATCTACACCATCTTCCGGTATCTCAAACGTGTTAATCGGTGTAAAACAGCCATAGGATATTCCTGCATCCGGGTTACAGACACGCTCGCCATCCACAAACCAGAAATAGTAATGCATTGCCCAGTGCATCTTAGGTACTGTTCTACAAAATCCTCCCCTTCCATCTGACTCCAGTGTAATTTTCTCATTTGAAAAATAACCGCCTGCACCTGCAACCTGTACCTCTTTTGCATTCGGTGCATACATGTAAAAAGTAACCGTACCATCTTCATGTACGGTTACTGGTCTTCTTTTCCCCGCCATATCCTTTCCTACCGGATACTGTTCTAATCCCCCGTTTTTTACCATAACCCCTCATTTCTGCTTCCTAATCAGAGATATCCTGTTCCACTCTTTTATTTACCTCTGACTGCAGATCTTCAAGATATGCAGCCGGATCACATGCGTTATACTCCTGCATATAATTTTCCCATGCAGTATCGAAATCATCTGCCATGATAACCTGCGGAAGCCATTTATGTTTTACCTCATCTAACTGTTCCCTGATCTGCCCTGCCTGTGAATTAACTGACAGTGCTGTTGTGTAAGAATACATCGGATACCAGGCGCCAGGCGCTTCATTTGTTCCAAGCATCTCAACATAATTTGTAACCCCATAAGCCTCAAAACATTCTCTCACATCCTGTGGCTGATTTTTCAAAAACTCCGCTGACTGATATTCCATGGAAAATGCATTTTTTCCATCCGGCAGAAGCCCTTCTACTTTTGGAAAATAAGAATAAGAACAGAAATGATTTTCTGCAGTCTCCTGATCGCTCCGTCTCTCTCCCTGTTCTTCATTCATATAAAACATGCCATTCTCATCAACAGAATAATCAATTCCCTCTTCTCCCCAGAAACGTAACTTAACAATCTCCGGTTCCATCAGATCACTGATAAACTGCATGGCTCCATCAATATCCTGACAGGATACTGTAATGGATAATCCCGTCGAACTGTCAAGTTCTGCGGAACGTGTCACATGCCATTTATTTTTGATTCCTTCCTCACGTGTAATTGGCAGAGGGACATAATCACACCCTAAATCCCGCAATCCGTTCTGGTCATAGATACCCACGATTGCATAATAAAACTGCCACCACTGATCCGGCATGCCACACACAGCACCCGTAGACAGCTTTTTCAGATAATCATCATAAGTTGCAGTAAAAGATTCTGCATCCAGAATCCCTTTATGAAATTCTTCGTTCAGCTTTTTAAAGTACCACTGTGCCGTATCTGTCGTATTATAATCCACTACCTGCAGCGTATCAGGATCAACAATACAGCTTCCATCATTCGGATAACCATCCAGAAACTGCGGCACATTTTCCAGACAGAAATATCTCCATCCATCACACAGCACCGTAAACGGAATATTTTTCGTTCCATCCTCCATCGCAGGATTTGCTGCAACATAGCGTTCGATCAGATCAAAATATTCATCTACGGTATGAATCTTCGGATATCCTGCCCATTTCAATACTCTTGTCTGTATCCAGAATGCCTCTCCGGTATGTGTTACCTCCACATCTTCCCCATGGGATACTCCAAATTGCGGAATCCAGTAAATATGACCGTCTGCCTGCCGGAATCTGTCCCACTGTTCCTTAGTCAGGTATCCTTTGATATTCGGATATTTATCCCAATATTCATCTAATGGTATCAATGCATTTGCTTCATATAAACTGACCTCTCCTGATATAAAATCCGGATATTCCCCATTCACTATATAAGCATTCAATGCATTTTCCTTTGTCTGCCCGACAAGCCATATTTCCTCACAATCTGCACCTGTCAGCTGTGCGATCTTCTGCCGGATTTCGTTATTTGGTTCTAACGTATCTCCTTCTACCGAAAAAAAAGCGGTAAAATGTTTTATATTTTTATCCGGTACACTGCTCCCTTTTGAAACATGTACCAGACCTGCCATACATACAACTACACAAAGTGCTGCTATCAATCTTTTTTTCATAATATATAAATTCCTTTTTCGTTTTTATAAATGTTTATTATAGGAAATTTACATATTAAAGTAAAGGATAACTTATGTATTGTCGTCAAACGTAAAACATTTTAAATCTGCAGTACCTTCTCCGCGAAATGTCAGATAAAGTGCCTGTACTCCATCCTCTATTTTCACAGGTGCCTCATAGTTTTCCCACACATTTGTAAACTCAACAGGAATTTTTCCACAGACAGGACCATCCCATACAGTCCGGACCTCAAATTCTCCTCTTGCATATCCTCTGACACAGATTCCTAATTTTTTGATTCCTTTACAGGAAAAATACTTAAATCCTGCTGTTGCATGATCTGTCATATTTGTAATATAGGCAGGGACATAATCACCATCACACCCGTCCTGCATAATATACGGCTGTTTTTCCCCACCGACATACATTTCTTCTTTGTCCGTAAAAAGGTTGCATGCGATATAAGACGGATATGTTCCTTCTCCTCTTAAGGGACTTCCGTTTAGTCCACAGGATGTCATCTCTGCCTGACAGATACGTTCTCCCTGAAATACGATCGGTTCTGCGCATCCCTGCCTGCAATACCAGGAATGATTTGTATGCCTGTGATAAAAAATATACCACTGATCCATGATATCTATGATGCTTCCATGATTATTTGCACCATATGCCACAGGTTTTTCCGCCGGTTTACCATTTGTAATGCCAATGTCACAGTTGCTGACGATCACGCCTCCATAAGTAAAACCTTCCAGAGGATTTTTACTGACTGCATAACAAAGTTCATGCATCACAACAGAAGAATATATCAGATAGTAATAATCTCCCTTTTTCCGGATTGACGGTGCCTCAAAAAATTCATGTTCTTCAAATCCGGTTCCTTTTCCGTAAACATGATTTGGCAGAACGATCCGTGGTTCTTCTATGACTGTCAGCATATCTTTACCAAGTGCCATTCCCATAGCACCGTGCCTTGACGCATCATTCGACGCACAAAATCCTGTATAGAGATACGTTTTATCGCCCTCTGTCAGTACAGCCGGATCAAACTGCGGTTCATCCTGACTGCGCTCCCCGATCCGGTTTCCGTTTTTATCATGCACATACCCATAAAACTTATACGGGCCATCCGGTTTTTCTGCTACTGCCACAGATACAACAGATACCTTATCCAGAACATAATATAAATAATATCTTCCATCTGCCCCTCTTGTCACATCCGGTGCATACAGACACATTTTCCCGTCTTTGTTCAAAGGGTCGTCTGTTTTCCGGTAAATGGTTCCACTACAGTGCCATTCCCCCAGACTGTCTAACGGCGCAGACCAGCACACATAATCATTCAGGCAGAACACATGCCCATTGTATCTGTCATGTGATCCAAAAACATAAACTCTGTCCCCGAAAACATATGGTTCACCATCCGGGATATATTCCCATGATGGCAGATATGGATTATATACCTGTTTTTTCATTTCCATCCCCATTCCTGTATAAAACATCACTTCTGATAGATCCGGTAATTTCCGGAAAGTGCGAGCATTGCAAACATATAAAGGAAATTATCATAATATCTTCTGTCTCCGGTACGAAGCGGCGTATCCCACAGACGATCCACACATTCTTTCACATATGGCCCGTCTGCCGCTAAAGATGCCTGTGCATTTACTGCAACAATGGCAACCGGATGAAGTGCCTTCTCCTCTAATCTTGTTCCATCGGTCAGAAATACTCCGTCCCAGTGTTCCTTCTGCTCGGCACAGTAAAAGTTCTGTAATCTGTTTGCGATCTCAACCTGCCAGGGATCTTTTTCAAACCAGAGATGATCCATGCCTATATTTGCAATGGTACGGTAAGCATCACTGTAATACCAGTCATGACGTCCGAAAATTTCCTGATGCCCAATATGAGGCTTTCCATCATAATCCGCATACTCGGCAGACAATCCGGTCTTCGGATGGCATGCCAAATGCAGATAACCTCTGCTTGCCTCCGCTGCCTGTTCCCAGAATGTCCGGTCACAGGGATCTGCATTTTTTGCAAATAACTCATAAAAATGCGGCAGATGATAGGATGGATCAGAAAAATCAAATCCCGGCACAAATTTGATCAGTTTGTTTGATGGCTCCCACATTGGCTCTCCCGGATGTGATGCTTCCCCTTTGTGGACACATTCTCTTAATATCGCTTTTGCCTCTGCGCCGTAATTAAAAATTCCTTCTCCGTCTCCCCAGCGTGCAGACGCAAAAAACAGTGCCATTGCAAAATATTCTTCTCCATCCGGAGCAGGACCGTCTGCATTCTTACTTCCATCTAACCCGCAGGACCAGACAAAATAATTTTTATTTGGTCCGTTTTCAATATACATATAAGTGCGTACCCACTTCCAGAGACGATCAAATTCTTCCTTTTTATTCATCTGTACGCAGACCATCATCCCATAGGACATGCCTTCGGTACGGACATCATGGTTTCCGGTATCCTCCATATAAGCCATGTCATCTCCCACTTCATGGTAAAACCTTTCCTCCTCTTTTCCATAAAAAATGGTTTCAAATGTCTGCTCTACTCTTTTTGTTATCTCATCCTCAGAATATCCGCACTCTTTAAAAACATTGCGGTATTTTCCTGTCAAAACTGCTCCTGCCATTTTAATCTCCATTCCTGCCGCTTTCCAGGGCATTTTTAGTTTGTGCTCCGGCACAAATTCTGCACAGCCTGATCTTCTGTCCTTTACTCTTTGACACCGCCAAGGGTAAGTCCTGTCACAAAGTATTTCTGTAAAAACGGATAAATACAGATGATAGGAAGCATGGTGATAATGGTTGCTGCAGCACGAACAGAAGTTGGTGTAACAGTTCCTACTGCATTTTTCATAGCCTCTGCGTTGGTTCCCTGGTTTGTTACGGATGATAATAATTTCATTAACTCATACTGAAGCGTTGTTAAGTTATCACTCATACGGTTATATAACATTGCATCAAACCATGAGTTCCACTGCCCGACTGCAACAAATAATGCAACTGTTGCATATACCGGTTTACACAGCGGAGAATAAATTTTTAAGAAAATCGTTGTATATCCCGCACCATCTAACTGCGCAGATTCCTCTAAACTGTCAGGTATACCATTCATATATGTACGGATGACAAGCATATTAAATGCACTTACCATGCCCGGAATTACATAAACCCAAAAACTGTTTGTAAGTCCAAGTCCTTTGTATAAAAGGAAGGTCGGAATCAGTCCACCATTTACATACATGGTGATAACCCAGAAAAGAGATACTTCTTTTTTGAATAAAAATCTTTTTCTGCTGACGATAAATGCAAGAATCGCATTTGCGATCAGTGCAAGAACCGTACCGATGATCGTTCTTGCGACTGTAATATAAGCTCCGGTGATCAGATTATCTTTCTGAAGCACAGTCGTATAGTTTTTCCATGTAAACTTTCTCGGCAACAGATAAATCCCGCCTCTTAAGGCATCTGTTCCATCGTTTAATGAAATTGCCAATGTATTTAATACCGGATACAGGGTAATGATCACAAACAGGATCATTATGACCGCATTTACGATCGGAAATACCTGTATCTTTTTTGTTTTCTTTCTTTTTTGTGTCTTTGCCATGACCAAAACCTCCTAGAATAACTGTTCCTCTCCATTTCGTTTTGCAATCTGGTTTGCAATTACGATCAGAATAATACTTACAAGACTCTTGAAGATACCTGCTGCAGTACCGATTGCATAATCTCCCTGACTGATACCCCATTTTAATACATAAATGTCAATGGTCTGGGATACTTTCTGTACAAGTCCGTTTCCTAACAGATACTGAATCTCAAATCCTGCATTTAAGACATTTCCTACATTCATTAAAAGTAAAATAATAATAGTTGGTTTGATTCCCGGCAGAGTAACATATTTAATTTTCGCCCATCTTCCGGCACCATCAATCGCTGCTGCTTCATAAAGTGACGGGTCGATCGCTGTGATCGCTGCTAAATAAATAATTGCATTCCATCCTGTTTCTTTCCACACATTTGCAAATGCAACGATCGGCCAGAAATATCCCGGATGTGCAAAAAAGTTGATCGGCTGTTCTATCAGATGTAAATTTACAAGCATTTCATTTATGATTCCGGTTCCGGAAAGCATATCATGTAAAATACCTGTTACAATGATCCAGGAAAGAAAGTGCGGCAGATAAGATATCGTCTGTACCACTTTTTTCCCGCCTTTTGTGACCATCTCATTTAATAAAATTGCAAATGCGATCGCTGTCACAAATGTTACCACAAGGTTAATAACACCCATTGCAAGTGTATTTCTGATTACCCGGATAAAAGTCATATCCGAGAATAACATTTTAAATTTGTCTAATCCGACAAATTGTGAATGGAGGATACCAAGCTTTGGTTTGTAATTCTGGAATGCCATTGCCCATCCTGCCAGTGGCAGATAATAAAATATCACTCCATAGATGACAAGGATCGCAGCCCAGAACAGTAAAACTTTCTGCCTCTTGATCTCTTTCCATGTAATTTTAGTCCGGTTCTCTTTTATTTTTTCTTTTGATTTTGTTCTCGCTAACGACATGACTTCACCCCTTAAAAAAATGGGCAGATGTTTTCCATCTGCCCGTTTTTAAATTATATTTCTTCTCTTATTTGAACTGAGCAGCCTGTTCCATTCTTGTATCAAGTTCTGTCTGTAATTCACTAAGGAAATCTTCCGGCTGACATGCATTATATGCATCCATGTAAGCTGCCCATGCACTGTCAAAATCATCTGCCATGACAACCTGTGGAAGCTGTTCATGTTTTACTTCACCAATCTTTGTCCATGCCATACCACCCGGTGTACTTGTCGTAAAGTTATTTGAGAAAGACCACATCGGATACCAGTCACCAGGAGCCTCATTTGTTCCGAGCATCTCTACATAAGTTTCTACGCCATATGCTTCAAATGCTTTTTTCACATCTTCATTTAAACCATCAAAGAATTCGTTTGCCTGTCCTTCCGGTTTGTTTGCATTGATTCCGTCATCACTTGTTCCACTATACTGTGGGAAGTATGAGTATGAGCATAAATGTGATGCTTTGTATGCTGTATCAGAAGCCTGCATTCTCTGATCATCATTTCTGATAAACTCGCCGTTTTCATCTACCTGATAATCAACACCTTCAACACCCCAGAAACGAAGGTTATGTGTATCCTGATCTAAAAGATCACTGACAAATTTAGCTGCTGCATCCGGATCTTCACATCCTGTTGTGATAGCAAGACCTGTTGCTTCATTGAAAGCTCCGCCTGAGTTATGCCACTGGTTTTTCACACTCTCATCAATTGTGATCGGAAGTGGAATGTAATCACAGCCCTGTTTATCTAAGCCTGCCTGTTTTAATGCATCACCTGCTGTGTAAGCGAAATCCCACCACTGATCGATCATACCAAGAACACGTCCGGTAGAAAGTTTCGCGATATACTCATCATATGTCTGTGTAAAAGATTCCGGGTCTACGATACCTTTTTTGTACTCCTCATTTAATTTTTTAAAGTATTTCACTGCTGTATCAGATGTATTGTAGTCAAGTACTGTAAGTGTATCCGGATCTACCATACAGCTTCCATCGTTTGGATATCCATCAAGGAACTGTGGTGCATTCTCTAAGCAGAAATATCTCCAGTCATCGCAGAGAATAGTATAAGGAATATTTGCTGTTCCATCCTCCATGGTAGGATTTGCATCATTATATGCTTCGATCAGATCAAAATACTGATCCATGGTTCTTATTTCCGGGTAGCCTGCCCACTCTAAAACTCTTGCCTGGATCCAGAATGCCTCATCATTATGTGTACAAACTTTTTCTTCATTTTTAATGCAGCTAAACTGTGGAATCCAGTAAATATGTCCATCATCCTGACGAAGTTTTTCCCACTCTAAATCTGTGAAAAGGTTTTTGATATTTGGATACTGCTCAATGTAATCATCCAGTGGAATCAATGCATCTGCTTCATATAACTGCATCTGTCCGCTTCCACCTTCAATAAAGTCCGGATATTCGCCACCGGCAATCATTGTTCCGACTGCCTCATCTGCTGTCTGTCCGGTAAGCCATGTCTCCTTTACCTTCACCCCTGTTTTTTCTGCAATGATCTGCTGGATCTCATTGTCATCATTGATCTCAGATCCCGGTACTGCAAAGAATGCTGTAAACTCTTTCACATCACCATTTTCTGTTCCTGCATCTGCAGAACTTTCTGTTCCCGCAGCAGAAGATCCTGCATTTGAGGTCTTTCCGTTATTTCCGCTGTTGCCACCGCATCCGGCGAAAAGTGTTGCCGTCATTGCTGTGATCAATAACACGCTTACAAGTTTTTTTCTTTTCATATTGTAATTACCTCCCTTTCGATAAGACTATTTTACCTTTTCCTGCCGTACAAACAATCAGACTAAGTATAGTAAAAAGCAGGGTAAATTATAGATATTCGGATAGAACGACAAAGAAGTGCCCTGCTTCTCTGCTCATAATCCTCTTTCATCTGCTCATTAAATATGGCATATGGTTTCACATACTGATTCGGGATATAGGTTTTTGTAATTTTGGCACGGTCACACATATCTGATACCTGCAATGTAATATCTTCCGGTACATAATAAATCCCGCATCTGCCATACAGATCGATCCTTATATCCTGCTTATCATAAATTCTATGTAAAAGCTGTGGTAACTTATCCAGATTAAGATTCTTACAGTCAACAAGCATCACAAACTTATCTGCTTCTGTCCGCGCAAGCGCAAGTGGTTTTAAAAAACTTATCTGATATGCGTTTGCCACATCACGTTCTCACATTGAAACTGCTGAGTATGGGAATATATAAATGTGAAGAATATTAACTGGATGGTGTGTGAAAAAAGAAAACATATAACAAGAATTAACACGAAAAAAAGAAGCCTTGAAAACCAAGGCTTCTACAAGCAGGGGATGAGAGAATCGAACTCCCACCAAAGGTTTTGGAGACCCCTATCATACCATTTGACCAATCCCCTATATATAAAATGACGTATCAGATACGTCATTTATTATTTTACTTATTAGCTTCACAAAAATCAATATGACTTTTGTCTTATCTTTAGTACCTTCAAAACTTCATACAGAACACCATCAATAACATAATCTGTGAAGTTGCGAAGCAACTTCCAATGCGAACATCGTTCGCTATTCTTTGGTCAAGCCCTCGATCGATTAGTAACAGTCAGCTCCACACGTTACCGTGCTTCCACCTCTGCCCTATCTACCTTGTACTCTTCAAGGGATCTTACTTCCTTATGGAAGGGATATCTCATCTTGAGGGGGGCTTCACGCTTAGATGCCTTCAGCGTTTATCCCTTCCGGACTTGGCTACTCTGCCATGCCGTTGGTCGACAGCAGATACACCAGTGGTCCGTCCATCCCGGTCCTCTCGTACTAAGGACAGCTCCTCTCAAATATCCTCCGCCCGCGCCGGATAGGGACCGAACTGTCTCACGACGTTCTGAACCCAGCTCGCGTACCGCTTTAATGGGCGAACAGCCCAACCCTTGGGACCTGCTACAGCCCCAGGATGCGATGAGCCGACATCGAGGTGCCAAACCACTCCGTCGATGTGAACTCTTGGGAGTGATAAGCCTGTTATCCCCAGGGTAGCTTTTATCCGTTGAGCGATGGCAATCCCACTTTATGCCACCGGATCACTAAGTCCTACTTTCGTACCTGCTCCACCCGTCGGTGTCGCAGTCAAGCTCCCTTCTGCCTTTGCACTCTTCAAATGGTTTCCGACCATTCTGAGGGAACCTTTGAGCGCCTCCGATACCCTTTCGGAGGCGACCGCCCCAGTCAAACTCCCCGCCTGGCATTGTCCCACCGCTGGATCACAGCGGCTGGTTAGAAACCCAATACTGCAGGGGTGGTATCCCAACAGCGACTCCCTTGAAACTGGCGTCCCAAGTTCTCAGTCTCCCACCTATCCTGTACGTGCAGTACCGAATCCCAGTACCAAACTGGAGTAAAGCTCCATGGGGTCTTTCCGTCCTGGCGCGGGTAACCAGCATCTTCACTGGTACTTCAATTTCACCGGATGCATTGTCGAGACAGTGCTCAAATCATTACGCCTTTCGTGCGGGTCGGAACTTACCCGACAAGGAATTTCGCTACCTTAGGACCGTTATAGTTACGGCCGCCGTTTACTGGGGCTTAAATTCAAAGCTTCATCTTGCGACTAACCTCTCCTCTTAACCTTCCAGCACCGGGCAGGCGTCAGCCCATATACTTCACCTTACGGTTTCGCATAGACCTGTGTTTTTGCTAAACAGTTGCTTGAGCCTATTCTCTGCGGCCCACCCTGAAGTGGGCACCCCTTCTCCCGAAGTTACGGGGTCATTTTGCCGAGTTCCTTAACAATGCTTCTTCCGTCGGCCTTAGGATTCTCTCCTCATCCACCTGTGTCGGTTTACGGTACGGGCACATATAAAACAATAGCGGCTTTTCTCGGCACATGGCTCACATACTTCGCTACTTTTATTTCGCTCCACATCACGTCTTTGGCTTGCCAGGCGGATTTGCCAGCCTGACACCTCTTCCGTTTGTACCGGTATTTCCATTCCCGGCTTATGCTTTCCACATGCGTCCCCACAGTTCTGTTTATATGTGGTACAGGAATCTAAACCTGTTGTCCATCGGATACGTCTTTCGACCTCTCCTTAGGCCCCGACTTACCCAGAGCAGATCAGCTTTACTCTGGAAACCTTAGATATTCGGCCGGAAGGATTCCCACCTTCCTCTCGCTACTCATTCCGGCATTCTCTCTTCTTATCCCTCCACTGCTCCTTCCGGTACAGCTTCGTCGGTTTTAAGAATGCTCCTCTACCAATCACTATGTGATTCCTAAGCTTCGGTGTCGTGTTTCAGCCCCGGACATTTTCGGCGCAGGACCTCTCGACCAGTGAGCTGTTACGCACTCTTTGAATGTATGGCTGCTTCTGAGCCAACATCCTGGTTGTCTTTGAAATCCCACATCCTTTTCCACTTAACACGCACTTTGGGACCTTAGCTGTAGGTCTGGGCTCTTTCCCTTTTGACCACCCAACTTATCTCGTGCAGTCTGACTCCCATTCATCATCTACATGGCATTCGGAGTTTGATATTCTTTGGTAAGCTTTGACGCCCCCGCGGAAATTCAGTGCTCTACCTCCATAAGACTAAAATGAGGCTAGCCCTAAAGCTATTTCGAGGAGAACCAGCTATCTCCGGGTTCGATTGGAATTTCTCCCCTACCCACACCTCATCGCCACCCTTTTCAACGGATGTGCGTTCGGTCCTCCATTGCCTTTTACGGCAACTTCAACCTGGACATGGGTAGATCACCCGGTTTCGGGTCTACGCGTGCTGACTGAACGCCCTGTTCAGACTCGATTTCTCTTCGGCTCCACACCTTAAGTGCTTAACCTTGCCGGCACGCGTAACTCGCCGGACCGTTCTACAAAAAGTACGCGGTTCATCATATAAAGATGTTCCACAGCTTGTAAACACAGGGTTTCAGGTTCTCTTTCACTCCCCTCCCGGGGTCCTTTTCACCTTTCCTTCACAGTACTATGCGCTATCGGTCACTAAGGAGTATTTAGGCTTACGGGGTGGTCCCCGCTCATTCCATCAAGGTTTCTCGTGTCTCGATGTACTCTGGATTCCGCCATGTCGTCTTTCCTTTCGCTTACGGGGCTTTCACCCTCTCTGGCAGGCTTTCCCAAAACCTTTCTGCTAGGATCAACGAATCAATTATGCGGTCCGAACCCCACGGTGCACGCACCATGGTTTGGCCTCTTTCCATTTCGCTCGCCGCTACTTTGGAAATCGATTTTTCTTTCTCTTCCTCCGGCTACTTAGATGTTTCAGTTCACCGGGTTCCCTTCCATACGTTATGGATTGGCGTATGGATGACTGGAGTTCGTCCAGCCGGGTTTCCCCATTCAGATATCTGCGGCTCAATGGATATTTGCTCCTCCCCGCAGCTTTTCGCAGCTTATCACGTCTTTCTTCGGCTCTTAGTGCCAAGGCATCCACCCTGCGCTCTTTCTTGCTTGACCTCTTATTTAGCTGTATTTCATAG
>NZ_JBGLEJ010000005.1:1732500-1804562 GCF_041325975.1 Roseburia sp.
TTCTGTTTGTCAACAACTTTTTTATTTTATTTTGGAAGTTTTTCCAAAATGAGGTTGTCCGCTGTAAGATTATGTCACATCTTGCGGTCAGCTTGACTATAATATCATCTGTCTCTTTTTCTGTCAACTCTTTTTTTATATTTTTTCATCTAAAAAATTTGCAGCCTGATTTAAATGCATTCATACACTTAAATCAGGCTGTAATCACTTCACTGCTTTTTACTTCAGTATCGCATCCATCGCATCTTTTACTGATCTGACACCGGTCAGGCGGATTCCTTTCGGTACAGTTCCACTATCTTTCATGGAATCCAGGCTGACCTGTGGCAGGATACATTCATTAAATCCTAGTTTTTTCGCTTCTGTCACACGCTGCTCTGCCATGCTGACTGCACGCACTTCCCCACTCAGACCCACTTCTCCGAAACAGATTGTCTTTTCATCGATCGGTCTTTCACGGTAGCTTGAGATGATAGCAAGTACAATTCCTAAATCGATTGCCGGCTCATTCATTTTTACGCCGCCTGCAATATTAACATAGGCATCACAGTCTCCCAGTTTTAATCCCAGCCTTTTTTCAAGCACAGCCATCAGGAGATTTACCCTGTTAAAATCTGTACCTGCTGCAGTTCTCCGCGGAATGCCAAAATTACTGTGGCAGACTAACGCCTGTACCTCCACCAGAATCGGTCTGGTTCCTTCCATGGAACATGCAACCACAGAACCGGATGCACCTTCCGGTTTTCCACTCAGCATATATTCTGAAGGATTTTCCACTTCCATCAGTCCGTTCTGCCTCATTTCAAACACTCCGATTTCATTTGTTGAACCAAATCTGTTTTTGACGCCGCGCAGAATGCGGTATGCCGCATGTCTGTCCCCTTCAAAATAAAGTACGGTATCCACCATGTGTTCTAAGACCCTCGGTCCTGCAACCACTCCTTCTTTTGTCACGTGACCAACGATAAAAATGGAAATCCCCATTCCCTTTGCGATCTGCATAAATACTCCCGTAGACTCACGCACCTGTGATACGCTGCCCGGCGCAGAGGAAACTTCCTCATTATACATAGTCTGTATGGAATCTATGATCACGATCTGCGGTTTTTCCCTGTCGATCACAGCCTTGATCGTGTCTAAGTTCGTTTCACATAAAAGTGTCAGCGAATCACCAAAGGTTCCGATACGTTCTGCCCTTATCTTGATCTGCTGCAGAGATTCCTCTCCTGATATATATAATACACGCACACCTTTCTCTGATAAATTCCGGCATACCTGTAAAAGCAGCGTTGATTTACCGATTCCCGGATCACCGCCTACCAGTACTAAAGAGCCCTGCACGATCCCACCTCCAAGCACACGGTCAAGTTCTTTCATGTCTGTCGACATACGCTTATCCTGTGTCATCTCGATCTGCGAGAGCGGAACTGTCTTCGCTTCCGTTGTTTTTGCTGCTACCCTGCCGCCTTTTGCTGCACTTTTTTTGTCGATCGTCTCTTCAACAAATGTATTCCATTCCCTGCATGCCGGACACTGCCCCATCCATTTCGATGATTCGTAGCCACACTCCTGGCAAAAAAATACGGTTGTTTTTCCCTTTGGCATATTTCTTCTCCATCTCTTTTTATTGCTTATCAGTATACTTACTTTTGCAGTAAAAAGCAATGTTGATGATAAGGTTATTTTTTTACTTTGATCTTTACTGCAGAACTCTGAGTTTTAAAGTCTGCAAGCAATGCATTTTTACCATTTACAACTACTTTGTAATAGTATGTCTTTTTCTTCTTTGCTTTCTTATCTGCAAAAGTTGTTTTCTTTGTGGTTCCGATCAGCGTATATTTACCGTTCTTTTTTTCTGCACGGTAGATCTGATATGTTTTTGCGCCTTTCACCTTATTGTAAGAAACTGTAACGGTTCCCTTTTTGTTGTTTTTCAGTTTTGCAGCAATTTTCACACCATACAGAATGGATGCAGGTTTACCGGAAGCATACTGGGTACCGCTTCCATAAGACATATAAGAAGCTATTCTTGTTCCCTTTTCTCCATATGCACAGACGGTATAGTAATAGGTCACTCCACTTTTCAACTGCGCCCTATCGTATGCCGTTGTCTTTGTGACAGAACCGGTCTCTCCATAATAATCCGTATAACAAGCCTCATTTTCGTATCCTGTATCATCATTGGAATCTTTTGCGATCAGATTTCCTGACACTGCATATAGTTTTTCATCTGAGTTATATACCGGCATTGATATGGAACGGTATACTTTATAATATTTTGCACCTTTTACCTTTTTCCAGGTAATTTTTACTGCTTTCTTTTTCGTATCATAAACAGCTTTAATGGACTTTGCTGCCGCAAGTGAAGTAGATTCTTTTTCTGCTGTCCATTCGCTGTATATTTTTTTTGAGGTATAGGCTCTTACCGATACGTTTACATATTCCCCACCTGCTAACCCTTTGATGGTATATTTATTTTTCTTTGCCGTAACCACTTTCGGTGTAGCTGTTTTTTTCCGTCCATATTTATCATATATTACATATCTGACCTGATAACCTGCTGCAAACTTGTCTGCATCCCATTTTGCATTTACATTCTTTCCTTTATTCGTAAGAACTACATTTTTTGGTGCTTCTAACTGCATTTCAACACTCGCTGATCTGGAAATATATTTTAATGCTTTTCCATCCTTATAATATGCATTTACAATATAAGTATATTTCTCACCTGATTTTAGTTTTTTATCCGTATAACTTGTTGTTTTTGCATTTGTGATCGTTTTTACCAGTTCATATTTTGAGTTATATACGTTGTTGGCAGAGTTTCCTGAATTTAAGGAGTTTTTAACTTCCGTCACATCCTTGTCAAGCTCAGAAGTTCTGTAAATCTCATATTTCGTTGCAAAAGAGACTTTTGTCCAGATAAGTTTTGCTGAATTTTTTGAACTTTTTACAACCTTTAATTCAATGTTATTTACACGGCTGGTACTTGCTGTAATGTTCTTATATTCACTGTAACTTTTTATTTTTCTGTCCGGATCATAATAATAAGAACGGATTTTATAAGTATATTTTGTATTTTGCTTTAAGTTCTGATCCGTATAGATACGGTCTGTAATCGTTGCTATTTTTTTATATTTTTTACCAGACAAACGATAAATCTCGTATCCTGTATTATTTCCTTTATCAAAAGATAATTTTATGCTGTTTTTTCCGGCTTTTGTGTATACATACGGCACACTTACTTTTTCGGTGCAGCTTACCATATTTGAAGCCGCACTCATTGCCATATAATAAGTCATTCCAACAGACATATCTTTATATATTTCATTTTTCTGATTATCTGTTATCTTTATTTTCTGGTTTATTGTATATACCGGTTTCTTCTGTACCTTGTAAAGTGAACTGTCTGTATCATACGTGTGTGCAACAAATGTATATTTTACTCCCGGCTTTAATGAACTGAAACTGTATGCGCCATAACTTCCTGTTGCTTTATAAGCATGTACATAACTTTTTATCTCTTTCCTCTGAAGTTCTGTCAAAATATCTTCTAAATAAAGTTTTTTCTGTGCCCCGTTACCATCCGTATAATATCCATACGCACTCAAAAGCTCATAATTATAGTATGCCGGTATCTTACTGTCTTCAAAAGCATAAATGATCACATCTGCATCTACCGGCGTCCATGAGAGCTGCCATCTTTGTCCATTTTCCGTCTTTTCTATCTTCAGATTTTTTACGACTGGTATGTTTCCATTTACATTACATGTTACGTTTGCTGCTTCTGAATAACTTCCGTCTGAATAATACCCATCTTCCGTGGCTCCTAATCTGACGCAGAAATAGTTATACGGTAATGCTGATTTTACTGTAAAATCACAATACGGTTTCACTGCATATGTATAGTCTGTTTCAAAAGAATCATTTTCTCCCTTTGTATTGACATATGCATCATACAGCGAACCACCATGTTTGTAAAACTGTAAAAAACTGTCTGCATTTGTGATATTTAATGGCTTGCTGCTTTGTATATAAAACAACTGGTAATTACTTGCACCATTCTGTGGATTCCAGGAAACCGTTATTTTTTTGCCATTTACTGATGCCTTTACACCGGTTACTGCCGACAACTGTTTTACAACTTCATTCTTATAAGTATAAACATCTGACCACTGACCATACATGTCTGCTACATATTTCGTCTGTTTTGATTCTACAATGTATCTGCTGTTATCATCCCAGTTCTTATATTCTGCTTTCTTTATGTCCGTAACTTCATGGTAATATACGGCACGCACTTTTACATTTACCTGCTGTCCCTGGGAAAGGACAACATATGGAATTATTTCGTGATCTGACGGTGTCATTGCATGCAGTTTTCCTTCCGAAGCATCCAGAAACAGACCTGACATGCCGTAAACATTCGTATTGCCATCGCAGATCACCTCATATCCGACTTTCATCAGATCTCCGGCTTTATTTTTGAGTGTCGCCTTATCATTTGTAATCTCATTCCAGCTTATCTTTACATTTGATTTTTCAAATGAAATTTCATAACCTCTGCCTGCATATACAATATATTTATATGTTTTTGACTTTGAATCATATTTTCTAATAGATTGTAATTTTTTATAAAAGTTACCATTATAATTATAATAAATCACTTTATCGCCATCTTTTACCGCATAGCGGTCTATTACATTCTGACATTCTTCGTCCGAATCACACATACCGATCTCCGTGATCTCATCACCTTTCGTTATGTAATGATAACCGGTTCTATCACATGTCTGCATATACAGATACGTCTTTCCATTGACCTTATACATACCATATGCATCTTTATACTGCTCTGTATTTCCTTTTATTATGGCCTCCGCCTTATAATACAGTCTTACGAATCCATCAATATCCGTGCTGCCACACTGTCCATAATAGTCATTGCCATACTTATATAATCCTACTGTCTTATCCCATAAACTGCTTCTTTTGACTATTTTATAATCAACTCTCTCATCCGGCGTACCTGCCACGATCACGCCATTCTGAAACTGATTTACATAAACATATCTCAACAGCTTCCCGGACTGTGTGGTCAGAGTATAACAATTTCTTTCTCCGCTTACATTGATGACCTTTGACGGCTTATCGATTGCAGCCCGTTCTTCCTCTTCGGTTTCTTCTTCTGTCTCTTCTTCGGTTTCTTTTTCAGTTTCCTGTTCCGTTTCTGTCTCAGTCTCAGTTTCCACAGATTCCGTCTCGTCATTATTCTCCGTATCTTCTGTTGTTTCTGTGTTATTCACGTTCTCAGTTGTTCCCTCAGTTTCCGTCTCGTCAACTTTTTCTGTTGTCTCTGTAACTTCTGATACTTCTGCTGCCTCGCTCTCTTTCGTCTGCCCGTTGTCATTTTCCACAGACTCACTGTCTGCTTCACTTTCTGTCTGTTCCGTAGCCCCGACAGCTTCCATCGCATCTTCTGTCTGTGCTGCGGTTTCTGTGACTGTCTGTGGCACTACAGCAGCCCACACTGATGCACCATCTCCTATCGTCAGCGTTAGCGCCATCGCAAATGCCGCCATACGTTTCCAGCCCGTGAGCTTTTTTCTTTTCATAACCTTTTTCTCCTTCTTATTTATTACGCGTAATCACGCGCATTTTTTATGTTACTTTAACAGTTTTTGGCAGTCAATCGTACTTTCGTACCTGAGTGTACACACAACAATACGATACAGACTCTGTGGTCATTTTATGTAACAGGGAATTTCAACGAAATTTCCTATTACATAAAAAAAGAAGCTTACATGCCGCTTTGACACATAAGCCTCTTTTGATTTCATTTTCCGTTTCTAGCACTTTGTAACTTTCACATCTACCGGATGGTCACCAAGCTCTACACTTAAACTTAACTTGCCACCAAGATTTGTCTTCATCTTTCCTGCATCTGCGCCATCGATCGTGATGTCGTACTCTGCCTCATCCTCAAGTCCCACTGTAATCTGTGCATCTTCCGGTCCCTCTACCTGAAATGTCAGGCCTGTATCTGTTGCTTTCAGATTCATGACAGCCGTTCCCGGAACAGATTCATACACGAACATGCCATTGCGCTCTAACTTTGTAATCTCGGAAAATGTCTTCACTTTGTAGATATCTCCCTGGTGTTCGAAATTATCAAGTTTCGCCTTTGCACCTAATGTGTAATCCCCAAAACTGATCGTTCCATCTGCTTCTGAACGAATTAATTCGCTGATCGTTGCCATTTTTTCCTCCTGTGATAAAGTAGTTTTCTCTTTATCGTAAAATTTTGTGCCCTTATTATATAATATCCATGTTACGATTTCCAGTGCTTTCCCGGATATTTCAGTAAAAATTTATTTTGTTTCGAACACGATCTTTTCTTTGTGAATTGTCACGGTCACATCCATGTCTTTTTTCACTTTTCCAGATAAAATTTCTTCCGCCAGCTCATCCTCAATATCATTCTGAATCTGACGACGCAGCGGTCTTGCACCATATTTCGGGTTGTATGCCTTATTTACGATATACTTCTTAACGCTGCCACGTACGGTAAGGTGGATTCCCATCTGTTTTTCACAGCGTTCTGTAAGTTCTTTTAACATCAGGGTAACAATCTGCTCCATATCATCTTTATTCAATGAACGGAATACAATTGTCTCGTCAATACGATTCAAAAACTCCGGTTTAAAAATACGGCGCACCTCTTCCATAACACTGTTTTTCATCCGGTCGTAATTCTGTTTTTCATCATCTGAAGCTGCAAATCCAAGTTTTTTCGGCTCAACGATCGCCTGTGCTCCGGCATTTGAAGTCATAATGATGATCGTATTTTTAAAATCTACCTTGCGTCCCTGTGAATCTGTAATATGTCCATCATCAAGTACCTGAAGCAGAATATTAAATACATCCGGATGTGCCTTCTCGATCTCATCGAACAGGATCACAGAATATGGATTCCGGCGCACTTTTTCACTGAGCTGTCCGCCCTCCTCATGTCCTACATATCCTGGCGGTGATCCGATCATCTTTGATACACTGTGTTTTTCCATATATTCTGACATGTCAACGCGGATCATGGACTCTTCACTGCCAAACACCGCTTCCGCAAGTGCCTTTGATATCTCTGTTTTTCCGACACCTGTCGGTCCTAAAAACAGGAATGAACCAATCGGGCGCTTCGGATCCTTTAATCCTACACGGCCTCTGCGCACTGCTTTTGCCACCGCACTTACTGCATCCTCCTGACCGATGACACGTTTGTGTAAAGTAGCCTCTAATTTTCTTAAGCGCACAGCCTCCCCTTCGGCAATTTTTCTCACCGGGATTTTTGTCCATCTGGATACCACATCTGCAATATCGTCTTCTGTCACTTTTAACTTTTTACTGCGGCCATCTTTCTTTGCCTTTGTCTGTATTTTGGTAAGCTGTTCTTCACACTCTTCTTTTTCATTTTTCTTCTGCTTTGCACCTTCCACATCACCGTCATGTAAAAATTCCAGCATTTCCTCTTCTAACATGTTAATACGGTGTCGCAGTTCCACAACTTCTTCCGGTCTTCCACCTGCACGCAGACGTACTTTTGCTGCCGCCTCATCCATAAGATCGATTGCTTTATCCGGCAGGAAACGGTCGTTAATATAACGTGCCGACAGGCGAACTGCTGCTGATACTGCCTCATCCGTGATTTTTACCTGATGATGCTTTTCATACTGATCCCGCAGTCCTTCTAAGATCTGCACTGCCTCTTCTTCTGTTGGTTCTTCCACTGTAACCGGCTGGAATCTGCGCTCTAATGCAGCATCTTTTTCAATGTATTTGCGGTATTCATCAATCGTTGTTGCACCGATCAGCTGCAGTTCTCCACGTGCAAGTGCCGGTTTTAAAATATTAGATGCATCTATCGCACCTTCCGCTCCACCTGCCCCGATGATCGTATGCAGTTCATCGATAAAGAGCAGGATATTACCTGCTGCCCTTACTTCCTGAAGTACTTTTTTAATGCGTTCCTCAAACTCTCCACGATACTTTGAACCTGCAACGATCCCGGACATATCAAGGGATACAACTCTCTTTCCAGCAACGGTGTCCGGAACCATTCCGGTTGTGATACGCTCTGCAATTCCCTCAACGATCGCTGTCTTTCCTACTCCCGGTTCACCGATCAGGCAAGGGTTATTTTTTGTTCTTCTGCTTAGGATCTGTATTACACGGTCGATTTCGTCCTGTCTGCCAACCAGCGGATCTAATGCCCCCTCGGCTGCTAATGCAGTCAGATCTCTGGAGTACTGGTTTAGTACCGGTGTATCCGATGCAGTTTTCTTCACCGGTTTTCCATTCATGAAATCTTCTTTATACAGGCTTGCATCTTCTCCCATGGCAATCAGGATATCCACATACATTTTCTGGATATTGACTGCTAACGTATTTAAAAGTCTCGATGCCACACACTCCGTCTCTTTCATCATTGCGATCAGAATATGCTCCGTTCCGATCTCCTCTGAATGAAAACGCGCTGCCTCTCTGGCTGCACCTTCTAACACCTGCAATACTCTTGGTGAATATTCTTTTGCCTCTGCCGTCAACACCTGTGCGTCCGGCGCAATGAGTTCTTCGATCAGCTGCATGACTTTGTCAAGCTCGACACCATTTTCAGTTAACACCTGTGCAGCAACACCTGTTCCTTCCTTTAAAAGTCCGATCAGGATATGTTCCGTTCCAATATAGTGGTGATGCAGTGATTTCGACATTTTTGAAGCCAGATCAATTGCTTTTTTTGCCTTTGTTGTATATCGTATCTGCATAGTCTCTCCATTCTGTTTCTATTTATAAATCATTTAAATCGATGATCTCTAAATCATCATCTTCCTCTTCTTCTCTCGGAATATGTTTTTTCTCCGGAGTATGTTTTCTTTCCGGCTGCTCTTTTCTCTCCGGGCGGTGTTTCTCCTCCGGCTGCTCTTTTTTCTCCGAACGGCGTTTCTCCTCCGGCTGCTCTTTTTTCTCCGGACGGCGTTTCTCCTCCGGCTGCTCTTTTTTCTCCGGACGTTTCTTCTCTACCGGTGAGAACTCCTCCTCATCATCCCAGTCCTCATCTTCAAGATCATCCGACATACCCCTTCCGAATAATCCTGCATGTACTTTGTGGATCTTTGACACGCCGATTTCGTTTTCTGTCTCGTCATCGTCCCTGTCTTCTGTTTCATCTGCCGTTTTTGTCTTTCCATGGAAGAAGCCTCTTCTTTCCGGTTCAATATCATTTTCTTCTTCCATACTGCTGTTTTCTTCGAAATCAGCATCCTCTTGCTGCTCCTGATCCTTTACTTTCTTTGCAGATTTCCAGTCCCAGTCATCCTGATTTTCTTCATCATCCCAGTCATCTCTTTTGCTTCCTCTTAATAAGAGATTAACAATAATCACGACGAGTACTGCGATCACAAATGCCATGATTCCCATCATATTTCTGGAAAAGGATTTTTCCTTCGCATACTGTTCTGAGAGGTCATTGTATTCCTGCTGAAGATATTCCATATTATAAGTATCATCATCTTCTGCTGTCTCAGTCTCCGCATTCTGTCCGTCCGTTCCATCTGCCGGCTGGTCTGTCGTCTGTCCATCTGACGGCTGATCTGCGGTCTGTCCATCTGACGGCTGATCTGTGGTCTGCCCGTCCGTTCCATCTGCTGGCTGGTCTGTCGTCTGCCCGTCTGCTGCCTGTCCTTCTTCTCTTGTCAGCGTGATCGTATACTGGGCAAGTGCCCCGTTCTGTGCCTTTACGACAACTTTTATCGTATTGGTACCAACCTGAAGATTGTCATTTCCTGTGATCGACTGCACCGTCGCAAATTCATTGACCGGTGTTGCCGTCACCGTAACGCTTGTAACATCATTTGGTACGGTAGCTGTATATTGTACTGTCTTTCCTGTAAAATCCGGGGATAATGTTCCCGCAGAAAGTGATAAAACTTCCAGCGAATTATCCGCGGAAAGTGTTGTCTGTGCAGCAGCCACCTGAATCCCGGTAGCTTTTATATCTGTCGCAGGCTCTGCCACAATGCAGCCAATGCAGAAAAGTGCGGCGATAATTGCTATTTTTCTCTTCATTTGCTTCACACTCCCTTTATTACCATCATCACTATGGAATTATATGAGATATTCGAAAAAGCGTCAACCTCAAACTCCTTCATTGTCAAATTCAGGAATAAAACTTTCCTCAGCTGTCTCTCCATCCTGAATAAAACCATTTTCTATTCCTATATCAATCGCAAAATCGACAACTTCATTATATTCACGTTCCGTAATCCTTCGGTTTAATTCCGGATATTTTTTTACATTGGAAAGCGGCGTGAACTGATGCATGATACTGATATATATTTCATTGCCATAAGTTTCATGCAGATATGATAAAACTGCTTTGGAATCTTTCGTACATCCCGGCAGAATCAGATGACGCACGATCGTCCCCCGCTTCATCAGAGAATCTTCCCCATTTTCAAAAACAGCTTCTCCCGTCTGACGCACCATCTCCTTTATCGCCTCCTTTGCCACAGAAGGATAATCCGGTGCATGGGAATATTTTGCACTTAAAGCGGCATCCTGATACTTAAAATCCGGAAGATAGATATCCACAATTCCCTCCAGAGAACGGATCGTATCCACATTTTCATAACTGCTTGTGTTATAAACTATCGGAATTGTTAAATTCTGGTCTCTGGCAAGCTCCACTGCTTTTATGATCTGTGGTGCAAACTGTCCCGGTGTTACAAGATTAATATTATTGGCGCCTTTCTCCTGAAGTTCCAGAAAAATTTCACACAGACGTGCGGTACTTATGACTTTCCCCGCCGTACCATTTGCAATATTTTCATTCTGACAGAATACACAGTGCAGCGCGCAGCCTGAAAAAAAGACCGCCCCGGAACCTTTTTCACCCGATATACATGGTTCTTCCCAAAAATGCAGTGCGGCACGTGCCACCTTGATCTCATCTGTCTGTCCACAGATCCCGCGTTCTTTCGCTTCTCTGTTTACAGCACACATTCTAGGACACAATGTACATATTTTCATGGTATAACATCACTCTTTCTATTTAAATTAATGATTGCGCAACCGTGTCTTTTTTTGTATGATAGACATTGCAAAAAGAAGATCAAACACAAAGGAGTTTTTCTTATGAGTCCAAAAAACTGTATGGTAGCACAGTCAGGCGGTCCTACCGTTGCGATCAATGCCAGCCTTGCCGGTGTGATCGACGGTGTGATGCGTTCTGATATGTATGACACGGTTTATGGTTCCTTAAACGGAATCACAGGTATTTTAAACAATGATTTGATGAATCTTTCTGAATTAATGCAGCAGAATCCGGAATATCTCGACCGCTTAAAAGTCACTCCGGCAATGTATCTTGGCTCCTGCCGTTACAAACTGCCAGATTATTTAGATGATGATTCTTCCTATGTATTCATTTTCAAACAGTTTGAAACTTACCATATTGATGCATTCTTTTATATTGGCGGCAATGATTCCATGGACACCGTTTTAAAGCTCTCTGAATACGGTAAGCGGATCGGCAGCCCGGTGCGTATCATCGGTATTCCAAAAACCATCGACAATGATCTCTGCGAAACAGACCATACACCTGGATTTGGTTCTGCTGCAAAATATATCGCATCTTCTCTTTTAGAGATCGCACATGACACATTTATCTATGCAGTCAAGAGTGTGACGATCGTCGAGATCATGGGACGTGATGCCGGATGGCTGACTGCTGCATCTGCACTCGCAAGAAACGGTTATAATACAGCACCTCATCTGATTTATCTCCCGGAGGTTCCATTTGATAAAGAAGATTTTTTACTGGATGTAAAGCGTATGCTTTTTGAGCGTAACAACGTGATCGTTGCCGTATCCGAAGGTATCCGTGATGCTTCCGGCAACTATATCAGTGCTTCTGAGAGTTCTGTTGACACGTTCGGGCACAGCCAGTTAAGCGGCGCCGGAAAAACGCTTGAATTTTTAGTCAAGGAAAAACTTGGTGTCAAAGTCCGTTCCGTAGAAGTCAACGTATTACAGCGCTGCGCAGCACATCTCGCTTCAAAGACTGATCTTGATGAGGCATTTGCTCTCGGCAGAAAAGCTGTTGCACTTTCCGAAGAAGGGGTTACCGCTTCCATGGTAACAATGCGCCGTATCTCCGATGCCCCATATGAGATCGCATATGAGCATGCCGAGATCCGACACATTGCAAACGAAGCAAAATCAATTCCGAGAGAATGGATCAATGATGCCGGCAATGATGTTGCGCAGCCGCTTATTGATTACCTTGCCCCACTCGTACTCGGTGAAGTTCCGGTAAAATATGAAAATGGTATCCCGGTTTATATGGATGTCAGTCATTTAGCAAAACATCAATAAATTTACCGATCTCAACCCACGCTCTTTTAGATTCCGGCAGCATTTTTGCTGCCATCTGAAAGATGTGGAACATCCCATCATAAATACTGATCCTTACTTTAACTCCCTGCTCTCTTGCTTTTGCAGCCACATCCACAGAATCCGAGAGCAGCATTTCATAAGAGCCGACCTGTATCAGCATCGGCGGAAATCCCCTGAAATCTCCATACAAAGGTGAAATATAAGCATTTAACGGATCGTTGTCTCCGATATAATCCTTATTATAGATAAGGCTGTCCCTTGTTTTTCCAAACAGAGGATCCTTCTCATAGTTTGTCTCATAAGACTCTCCACGCGCAGCAAGATCTGTCCAGGGTGACATCGCTACGATCCCGCATGGAAGCTGTTTTCCCTTATCTTTTAAATAATGACATAACGCCATTGCAAGACCACCCCCTGCAGAATCGCCCGCGATGATGATCTGCTCAGAAAACCACCCCTGCTCCAACAGATAACAATATGCTGCATAGGCATCCTCTAAAGCTGCCGGATACGGATGCTCCGGTGCCACACGGTAATCAGGGGTCAGCACGCTCATTCCATGACTGACTTCACAGTATAGTCCTGCGAACATGCGGTATGCATTCCGCATTGCTCCAACATATCCCCCTCCATGAAGCTGTAAAATGACCTTTTCTATATTTGGATTTTCTTTTGACTGCAAATATTCCATGGAAAAGTTGTCCATTCCGATCACTTCTAAGGAAAAACAGTCCGGGCATTTCCATGGCGGTTCAGAATCTCCGATCTTTTTTCTTAATTCTCCGTTTTTTATCTTCTTCCCAATCAGGTGATCATTTGTCACATGGGCGATCAGGTCCCTCATGACTTTTCCCCTGATGCTCGCTTCGTTTTCTCTCATCCGATTGCTCCTGTTCTGCTGATGTTTGCTCTTTTTATTCTAATGTATCAGCGAATGTGAAATCTTCGCTTTAACTCCACTCTTGCTCTGCGGTCTCCGATGATCAGTGTTCCAAGAAACAGAAACAGGGAAAACGCAAATGCGATCAGTGCAAAAAGCTGTGCCGTCACGATACCGGTAAAAATCAGTATTACCGGAACAATGCTGCATAAGATCATAAAAATCTGCCACATCATATAGCTCTGCCAGTTTCTGCGGTTTACGATCATACATATGATAATACCCATATCGACCAGAATGATTGCTGCCGGTATCGCATAGTTGACAGACCAGCCACGGTATCCGACCACAAAATCAATCGCGATCACGACCAAAATCGCCATCAGCGTAAGTACCGTGATCTTGGCACGGTAACCTGTTTTTCCAAGGATTGCAAAGCGGATCAGCATATATCCGTAGAAAAATGCCAGTCCTGCAATGGCACTCCACGCTATTTGGGACTCGGTAACTATATTGATATAAATAAGCAGCACCTCAGCTAAAAGTGCACAAAACAGATAAATCTTGCTTATCAGCGTCATTTTTCTGGTGTGCACTCTCACATCCGGGTACATGTTTTCCACATCACCTGTATGCTCTAACACTGACCCACAGAGCGGACAACGCTCTGTTTCATCTGATATCTCCACATTACAATTTCTGCATTTACTCATAATTTACTCCATTACTCTTTATTTCTACTGCAATCCCATCTGAAGCAATTTTCCGGAAAAAGCCACGCTGCACGGATGCATCCACAAGATCATAACTGAAACTGAATACAAGTGTATCTCCGTAAGAGCAGATAGTTCCTTTCAAATGCTGCCCTTTCGACATTGCAAGAAACGCCTGAAACATTTCCACGTATGGACGGTAATCTTCTGACACGGAAATATTTCCAATATTGGTGATTGTTGCAGTATTTGCAAGCGCAGAGGTTGTATAAACATATTTCATTGCCAGATTTTTCAGAAAAAGTGGAACTATCCTTGCGATCATAAGCTTCTCATTGGAAACATTATAAGAAAAAAGTTTTTCAAGATTTTCCCTGTTGATCTGACTGCGCAGGCTTTCTTTCACTATCTCAACTACCTCCGCAAACGTATAGGTTTCTTTGGTCGGATGAAACTCTGCAGAAACCATGGCAAAAAAGTTTTTTGTGGTAATCGAATTAAAATACGGGCGCAGATTGACCGGTACGGCAACACGGATCGGGCACTTTGACGGCATGCCGTGCAGACACTCCGTATAAACACTCCAAATATATACGCTTACCAGATATTCATTGATGCTGACTCCCATCGCATGACAGACATTTTTTAATTCGGGGATTTTCATGTAGCCGTGCATCACACCAAACTCACCCGGTCTTAACTTTTCCCCACGGATCAGGTATGCCTTTTTTGTCTGATAACCTTTTGCAGAGCTTTTTTTGTAATTCTTTAAAAAACTGTCCTCCCTGTTCAAAGACGTATCAACGCTTAAAGAATCCCCTAATTTTTTCTGAAGATCCTTATGTGCCAGACGCAGATACTGATAGGTCAGTTCTTTTAAGAAATTAATTCCTCCCATACCATCTGTCAGTACATGGAATACTTCCAGATTGATCCGGCATTTATAATAAGTCACACGGAACATATAACTGCGGTTTTTGTTCTGCTGAATATACCTGCATGGGAAATTGTTCTCCATACGGACTTTCGGCGCTGCCTTTCCGTTCTCCTCAAAATAGTACCAGAATACACCCTGACGCAGTCTTAAATTAAAACCGTCAAACTTCGGCAATACCATATCAAGTGCCTTCTGCAATAATTCCGGATCAATCTCTTCTTTCAGTGTAACACTGATCCTGTATACATTGCTCATGCTCTCCCCGGCTATGACAGGAAAAAGATGGGCTGTATTATCAAGTCTGTCCCAGCGAATGTCACGGTATGCCGGAACTCCTTTATTCTGTTTCTTCATATATTCCTCGCTTCTGCATACTCTGCATGCCGTTTTAATTTCTATTTTGTCTGTCCTTAGCCGGCTTATAAAATATGCAATCTATTGTATACAATTATAAAATAACATCACATAAAATACAAGTTTTGGCATATTGAAATTCTCTGATATATTTCTGTAATTTTTCTTATTTATTTCTTAAATTTACGATTGTATAAAATTTTTCTACATATTATAATATTTTTGTAACATTTATAAAATACTTATAAAAATGGAGGATTCACTTATGAAAATTTTCAAACGAACAGCAAGCTTGTTCTTAGCTTTCTGTCTCTGCGCCGGAATGCTCTTACTGCAGCCGCAGTCAACAGTATCCGCAGCCACCACAACCACACCAACCACCAAAGTACTGCGTATATACAGCAGATCACAGAGTAATTCAGATATCCATATCAATTTACCAAAAGGTAAAGTCTGCTATGTAAAAAATATCAAGACAAACAGCAAAAATCTGATTGCCAAAAACACCCGCTACTATACCAGCACTTCCACAGACGAATATACAAATCCTTACGCAGAAATCGGTCTTTATGCAAAGAAAGAAGGTACATACAAAGTAACCTACAACATCTGTGATAAAGCAGGTAAAAAACTTTCTTCCGGTAAAGTAACCGTATATGCAAAAAATGACTCACCGGTTAAATCTGCCAAGTTTGCAAACAAAGAAATTAACAGTGCTCTTACAGGCAAATCATCCGGCAAATTAAGCATCAGAATGAACAAAGGGTATAAGCTGAAAAAAATTACCGTTGCCACCTACGATAAGTCAGGTAAGGAAGTTGTTAAAAATTTCAAAAACAACAGTACATTAAAACTTGGTCAATATGCCTATATCAGCAGGAATACTTACTCTGACAGTTCCAGTTATTATACTTCACTTGCTGCCCGGACCACAATCACCGTCACTTATGTTGACAAATATACAAAACAGAAATGTCAGCTTGTTTATATAATCAGGCGTCTTGCAAAATAATCCAACAGGAGGAATATTTAATATGAAATCAATGAAACAGATTGTCTGCACCATTCTTACACTTTGCCTGTGTGTCGGATTATTCATGATCCCTTCCACTCCGGTATCCGCTGCAACCACACCAAGTGTGTCAAAAAATGTCGATGTTTACTATTATCCAAGCTACCCTGATGTCAATGATTATGCCATTAGTGTAAATCTTGGAACATACGGAAAAAACATTAAAAATATAAAAACAAACAGTAAAAATCTGAAAGCAAAATTAACAAGCCTGAATCTGAATACCACTCAGAACACTGGCTATATCGGTGTCTATGCAAAGAAAACCGGTAATTACAAAGTTACTTTTGATGTATACAATGCCAAAAACAAAAAAGTAAAATCACTCTCTGTAAAGGTAAGGGTACTAAGCGCAGTCTCTTCCAACAATTATCCTTTCAAGAGTTTAACTTTCGATGGGAAATATTATGATTATTCGACTCTTTACACCAAAGATTCTGTCAAGATCAATGTAAAAATGAACAAAGGATATAAATTAAAGAAAATTGAATACAGAACTTACAGTAAACCAACAGTAACCTATTCAACTTCTACCAGTAAATCCATCTCAAATACAGAGAAAACCACAAAAACCGCAAACGGAAAAGCTATTAAATTAGGACGTTATGCAAGCTATTCCGGATACAGCTATGTATATGAATCTACATACTCCCCTGATTATAATTATGAATCACATAATATGTATACAAGCCTGCTTGCGCCAACGACTGTAACAATTACTTATCAGGACAAGAAAAAACAGATCCGAACCATAAGCTATACACTCTTCCGTGTTGCAGATGATGTAAAATAGAAGGCTGTATTCTTTACAGATATATACTTATTATTACACCAAAAAGCGAGAAAACCATCAAAAACTGGTTTCCTCGCTTTTTGTTCTATCATATCAGAATATTGTTTGTATTCTTTTCTATCTCTCTAACGGATATTTCTCTGTCAGGGATTTTACGATTGCACGCGCTTTATCAGCTGCCGACTCACCCTCCTTGATCATCATGGCGATCGCCTCTGCGATCTGATCCATATCCTCTGTGTTTAGTCCACGGGAAGTAACTGCCGGTGTTCCAAGACGTACACCGCTTGTTACGAATGGGGACTTCGGATCGTTCGGGATCGTGTTCTTGTTGCAGGTGATATTGACAGAATCGAGAAGTTTCTCCACTGCCTTTCCTGTCTGATCATAATTGGTCAGATCAACTAACATCAAATGGTTGTCTGTACCGCCGGATACGATCTTAATATCCCGGCTTAACAATCCCTTGCAGAGTGCCTGCGCATTATCGATGATATTCTGCTGGTAAACTTTAAATTCCGGCTGAAGCGCCTCTTTAAAGCAGACAGCCTTTGCTGCGATCACATGCATCAGAGGTCCACCCTGGATTCCAGGGAAAATAGCTTTATTAAAGTTATATTTGTCCGCAATCTCCTGACTGGATAAGATCATACCTCCACGCGGTCCACGCAGCGTCTTATGAGTTGTAGTCGTAACAACATGCGCATACGGTATTGGGCTTGGATGAAGTCCTGCTGCAACAAGTCCTGCAATGTGTGCCATATCCACCATCAGGACTGCTCCGCATGCATCTGCGATCTCACGGAATCTCTTAAAGTCGATGGTTCTCGCATAAGCACTTGCACCTGCGATGATCATCTTCGGCTTGCACTCCATTGCGATCTCTTCTACTTTATCATAATCGATAAATCCCTCATCATTGACACCGTAAGGTACAATATGGAAATACGTACCGGAAAAGTTCACTGGACTTCCATGTGTCAAATGTCCGCCATGGTCTAAATTCATTCCCATCACTGTATCACCCGGTTTTAAGATGGCAAACTGGACTGCCATATTTGCCTGTGCGCCGGAATGAGGCTGTACATTGGCATACTCACATCCAAAAAGCTCTTTCGCACGCTCTCTTGCAAGCTCCTCCACTACATCCACACATTCGCATCCACCGTAATATCTTTTTCCCGGATAACCCTCTGCATATTTATTCGTAAGAACGCTTCCCATTGCTGACATTACTGCCTTGCTCACCCAGTTCTCGGATGCGATCAGCTCAATATGGCTGTTCTGACGCTCAAATTCATCGGTAATGGCATTTGCTACTTCCATATCAACTGCCTGAATATCTTCCAGTGTATACATAATTGGTAATACTCCCTTCCTTTGCTGTTTGATCAATGTGTCTTTCTACCAAAAACACTTGTCTTTTATTTCTGTTTATCATTATATATGACTTCCCTTTTTTTGGCAATTCCAAATACCACAGCAGTTATATCAAATAATTATAAATGGTATAAGCCCTGTCGATAAAGCAGGATTGCTGCCACGATCTGCAAAGCCAGGATCAGCGGCATTCCTATGACAAAATACCAGTGTCTCGTCTTATGGTGGAACACATACATTCCAGCCCATGTTCCGATACTGCCTCCTAAAATGCTAACCAGAAAAAGCATTCTCTCTGAAATACGCCACCGGTGCATTTTCGCACGTCTTTTATCATCTCCCATGATAAGGAATCCAGCCAGATTTAAAAATACCAGATAAGCTGTGATTGTATCCATGATTTTCTCCTCTCACAAAAAAACCCCGGCAAAACTACCGGGGCTTTCATTCATAATAACAATTTTTATTCTGTTACCTTATTTTTACCTACATGAATCTTCATCACATACCACAACTCTGTTGCAATACAGATAGATGAATAAGCACCACAGATAAGACCTGCCATCAGAGGAAGTGCAAATTCACGGATGCTGGTCACACCGAGGATGAACAGCATAAATACCATAACAAAAGTCGTCCAGGAAGTATTGATGCTTCGTGACAACGTCTGTGTCAGGCTTCGGTTTGCAATTTCCATCAGTGACTCTTTCGTCTGCTTGCCATGTTTTGCTGCAAGGTTCTCACGGATACGGTCAAAGATAACGATCGTATCGTTGACGGAATAACCAATGATCGTCAGCATACATGCGATAAAGGTATTTCCGACAGAAATACGCATCAGGGCATATACGGTAAGTACGACTAAAACGTCATGAACCAGGGCAATGATCGCACTTGCACCAAAACGGATATCTTTGAAACGGAACCAGATATAGATCAACATGCAGATTGTTGAAATGATCACCGCTTTAAATGCATCCGCACGCATCTCGCCACTGACTGTGGAACTGATACTCTGGAATGTGATCGTAGATTCATCCACATCAAAATTGTCTGCAAGTGTCTGGTTCAATGTATCACGTTCTTCCTTAGACAAAGTTCTTGTCTTGATCGTGATCTGTGTTGTTCCCTCCACTTTGTTTGCCTGGATATTGCTGTCTCCGGTCACTTCTTTTACAGCCGGGATAATGTCTTTCTCAATGTCCTCAATGGTATATTCTTTACCAAAATCAGCAGTGGTGGAAGTTCCTCCCATGAAATCAAGTCCATAATTTAAGGAATTCTGACCGGATGCTTTATGTACTCCCATACCAATGAATCCGGCAGCAATAATTGCAAGAGAGATTCCAAAGAACACATATCTCTTCTGCAGGAAATTAATAGTCTTTCTCTCTTTGGCACGTCCGTAGAATTTCTCATCTCTAAGTCCTAACCAGTAGAAAGCATAAAGAATCCATCTTGTCACAACAAGTGCTGTAAACATGGAAAGGATAATACCGATCATAAGTGTATAAGCAAATCCTTTTACAGTACCGGAACCTAATGACATCAATACGACAGATGCGATCAAGGTTGTGATGTTACCATCTAAGATTGCGGACATTGCCTTATGGAAACCGGTTTTCATTGCAGTAATAACTGACTTACCTGCTGCGATCTCCTCACGGATACGTGCGAAGATGATAACGTTGGCATCTACCGCCATACCGATACTTAAGATGATACCGGCAATACCAGGTAATGTTAATGTGATTTCAAATAAGTATAAGGTTGCGATCACAAGTGCTGTATAGATCGCAAGTGCTAAAGTTGCTGCAACACCCGGAACTGCATATACGATGATCATAAAGATCATAACGATCACAAGACCGATCGCTGCTGCTTTTAAACTGGAGGAGATTGCCTGGCTTCCAAGCTGTGCCCCTACCACGCTGGACTCTAACTCTGATAACTGCAGGGAAAGAGAACCGATACGGATCTGTGTTGCTAAAGTCTGCGCCTCTTCAAAAGTACTCTGACCGGAAATCTGTGCTGTACCTCCGGTAATTGCCTCCTGTACGGTAGGATAACTGATGATTTCTCCATCATATACGATTGGAAGTGCTTTTCCGACATTTTCAGATGTAACATCTCCGAAAGTCTTTGCACCCTCATCCGTCAGGGTAAGCTGTACAACGTACTGTTTGTTACCATACTGGTCTGTGGTTGTTGCAGCCTGTGCATCTGCTACCTGATCACCTGTCATAAATACAGTACCATCAGAAAGCTGGAACTCTAAGGAACCCGGATTACCCAGTTCCTCTAATATCTTGCTCGCATCTGTAACACCAGGGATCTCAACGGCAATACGGTCATCTCCGACCTGATATACAGAAGCCTCTGTACTGTAACTTTCCACACGCTTCTGGAGTTTGTAGATCGTATCACTCATATCTTCTGCGCTTGGATTTTCATCCATGACCTGATAGGTAATCGATACACCACCGGACAGATCAAGTCCAAGCGGAATACTCATTTCCTCCCCAATACCGGTCGATGAAAGAATAATAGATGCATAATAGGCAAGTCCCGCAAATGCAGCGAGAATCGCAACTAATATGACTGCTGCTTTACTCTTTTTCATTTTCTTTTTCCTTCCTGTTTCTTTTTTATTCACAATCGGCTTCGGCAGCCTTGATCATGATTGCACATTCAATACGTTTTTTCTGCAGTTCACATCCGATATCATATGCTCCGCAGATATCACCGCTGAAATTATACGCATTTGCTGCACATCCGCCGCTGCAGTAGAACCTGGCAAAACATTTTCTGCATTTTTCTTTTGCATAGACGTTGCAGCACTTAAATTCATCACGGATCTCTGTATTTTTAATCCCCTCATCCACATTGCCGAGCAGGAACTTCTCATTGCCTACAAACTGATGGCACGGATAAAAATCACCCCAAGGCGTTACCGCAAGGTACTCGGTTCCCGAACCACAGCCGGACAGACGTTTTGCCACACACGGACCACCTTCAAGATCGATCATAAAATGGAAGAAATTAAAATCATCTCCCTCTTTGTGACGTCTTACCATCTCCGCTGCAAGTTTGTCATATTCCTCAAACAGCTGTGGAAGATCTTCCTCTGTGATCGCATACGGTTCACCCGGTTCTGCAACTACCGGCTCCACGGAGATCTGTTTGAAACCAAGATCCGCAAGATGAAGTACATCTGCTGAGAAATCAGGGTTATAATGTGTGAATGTACCACGTACATAATACTTGTCCTGATGTCTGCTCTCTGCAAACTTCTGGAACTTCGGAACGATCAGATCATAACTTCCTGCGCCTTTGCGGAACGGACGCATCTTATCATGGACTTCTTTTCTTCCGTCGATACTTAAGACCACGTTTGCCATCTCTTTGTTACAGAATTCCATGATCTCGTCATTTAAAAGCACACCATTTGTTGTCAGGGTAAAACGGAAATTCTTATCGTGCAGCTTTTCCTGCTCTCTTCCGTATGCAACCAGATCCTTTACGACCTGCCAGTTCATAAGAGGTTCGCCGCCAAAAAAATCGACCTCAAGATTTCGTCTGTTTCCTGAATTTGTGATCAGGAAATCAAGCGCTTTCTTTCCCACCTCAAAGGACATGAGCGCCCTTCTTCCGTGATATTCTCCCTCCTCTGCAAAACAATACTGACATGCCAGATTACAGTCATGTGCAATATGCAGGCAGAGTGCCTTTACAACCGTTGGGCGTTTTTTGAAATCCATGATATAGTTTTCATAAGTGTCCTTTGTAAAAAGTGACTCCTCATCGATCAATGTCTGGACTTCATCGATTGCCTCTTCGACTTCTTCTTTACCGTATTTTCCGGACAGAGCAGATACAATCTCATCCTTTGCGTACGATTCCGGCTGGCTCTTATCTATCATTTCAATAACATCGTAAGTCACATCATCCACCACATGAATCGCTCCGCTGTTTACATCTAAAACAATATCATAGCCGTTGTTCTTATACTGATGAACCACTATAATATTTCCTCTCTTTCTATCTGATTTTACAGCAAAACATTTAAAGTTTTCTGCAAATCAATGTATTTTTTTCAAGTATTACGGCATTTTAATGTTGCCGATAAAACGTACAAATGACCGCACGCTATGCGAACGGTCGTTTGCAGATTTCACTTATATCCGACCGTATGATTTTCATCGTTGTATCACACAGTCATTTTGTATCATGCCATGATGGCATATCCGGCACTCATATGCACAATTTTTACCATGCTATGCATGCCCGGCTGTACCAGTTCAAATCTTATTTGTGCTCGCAGCTCTGGTTTCCTACTGTACAGGATGTCTTGCATGCAGACTGGCAGGATGTCTGGCACTCGCCGCAGCCACCTTTTTTGATTGTGTTCTGTAATCTCTTGGTATTTAATGTCTTTACATGTTTCATGATGCTTCTCTCCTTTTTTGTAATTTCCGCACACATGGGATACGCCATTTGCCCACTCCCCGTAATACTATGTATTTATTCGCTTTCGCGCGGAGTTCTATTAACCTGTATAGTATAACATAACTTTTTTCATATGGGAAGTTTTTTTTATTCCGCATCCTTCGGCAGGATGATATTAAAGATGATCGCCACAATGGCTGCCGGAACAATACCGGAACCGCCAAAGATCAACTGGATACCCTGCGGCAGATGTGCAAGAATACCACTGCTTGATCCGATTCCGTAGCCAAGTCCCAACGCAACGGAAACGATCGTGATATTGCGCATTGTCATCGGTTCTTTTGTGATAAGCTGGATTCCACTGATCACGATGGATGAAAACATCATAACAGCCGCTCCGCCAAGTACACTCTGCGGCATGATCGAGATCAGTGCTGCAAGTTTCGGGAATAAACCGCATAAAATCAGAAATACTGCTCCTGAGGCAAGCGCCATACGGTTTACGATCTTTGTCATTGTGACAAGTCCTACATTCTGGCTGAAAGAAGTATTCGGCAGTACACCAAAAAGTGCTGCAAGGGAAGAACCGATCCCATCACATATGACACCGCCGGAAAGTTCTTTGTCAGTAGCTTCTCTGTCCATTCCGCCTTCCATAACGCCGGAGATATCTCCAACCGTCTCAACTGCGGTAACAATAAACATGATCAAAACCGGTATGATCGCTCTCCAGTCAAATACCAGTTTGACCGGCATTAATTTCGGAACGGAAAACCACGCTGCATCCGCAACTTTATCCCAGTTTAATACCCAGGCTTTTGTATATTCCACACCGTCTGCATTGATCCCTGTTGTTGGCAGAACCAGCCCCATGACTGCTGCAATAATATAGCCTGCCACGATACCGATCAGAATTGATGAAGCGCTCGCCATGCCTTTCATCCAGTGTTTGACTGCTACGATGATCAGTAAAACGGCTGCACCAAGCAGTAAATTTTCAACAGAGCCAAAGTCATTTGCCGTATTGCCGCCGCCAAAAGAATTGACCCCAACTGCGATCAGGGATAATCCGATCGACAATACGACCGTTCCTGTAACAACCGCAGGGAAAAATTTACGAAGCGGTTTTAACAGGAAACCAAGAATACCCTCAAACAGACCTCCAATGACGGATGCACACATAATTGCCCCATACGCAAGAATGCCTCCTCCCATCACCTGAACTACACTGTTGAACACACCGATAAATCCGGAACTGGTTCCCATGATGATCGGTACCTTTCCGCCAACCGGTCCGATCGCAAACAACTGAATCAGCGTCACGATTCCGGCGATCAGCATCGCATTCTGTAAAAGGTCGACCTGCAGACCCCCAAACTCTTCACCCGCAATGCCACATGCCCCTGTAATGATCAGGATCGGTGTAAGGTTTCCAACAAACATTGCCAGCACATGCTGTAATCCCAGAGGGATTGCCTTTTTCAGTGGAAGTTTTCCATAAAATTCGTACTCTGCTCCCTGTCTCTTTTGACTTTCCATCTTTTCCTCCTCGTGTGTATTTTTTGCATGAATCATTGATATTCCCTGCTCATACACGCTTTTCTATGAGTATATCACGCTCCCAATATCCAGCGCAAGTACTCTGTGTATATCTGATGACCTGGGCAGATATTTAGCTGTTACTGTTCACACATACTGTGTGAGCAGTAACTTTTAGCTAACCTGGGCAGATATTTAACTGACCATGCCCCCCGCCATACCGGATGCTGCACAGAGTATAAATGTTGTTGCCACCTTGGGAATCTCCATGGATATTCCCTGTTTAACCAGCACCGATATCAGAAATAAAATGCAAAAATAAATGGTACCTGCCGCAAATCCCCATAAAAATTTCTGTGTTTTCATAATTTTTCCCATTAAAAATCCACCGATCGCACCGGAAACAATATAGATGACAACGATTCCAACTTTCACTGCCGCTTCACTCAGATCAAACTTATACAATAGTGCTGCTAAAAGCAGCAGGAACAGGCAGCTTAACAGGAACATGACAAGTACAGACACCACTGCCGCGGCGACCGGATTGTTCTTTGCATCTCTTGTTTTCATTTTTGACTGTATATTCATTGTCCACTCCATAGATTTTAGATTCTGTTTCACTATATGAAAAAAACGCAAAAGCTATGCTCTTTTTACATGCTTTTGCGTTTTTTATTTTTATGATCCACCTTTTTCTGACTCTATCTTACAGATATGCAATACTATAAGCTGCCTTGAATGTTCCGCCCTGCGGCAGCATATTTTCGTAGTCGCGCTGCTGCAATGTGCCGGTAAAATCTGTGGCATCGCATCTTCCGTACCATGGTTCAATGCAGACGAAAGGTGCATTTTTTTCTTCCGGTGACCATACTGCAAACAGCGGGGTATCAAATTTTACGGTTACATACGGGATACCTTCACGGTCAAGCAGGGAAACCTCTCCGGTCTGTTTTCCTTCGACCATGTAAGTGCACTTATCAAAGAATCCTTCCGTAAATGTCACACAGCCATCTTTCAGTGCCAGGACTTTATCCTCCATCACCGCCATACCGTCCGGTGTGTTTCCATGATGATGAATAGTATCTGCCAGACCGCCAAATTTGAGACCATATCCGGTTTTATTTTCCTCTCCGTGAACCGGGCAGTTGAATGCCGGATGTGCACCGATGGAAAAATATAATTCTTTTGTGTCGGTGTTTTCCACAGTCCAGTTCACTTTTACCTCATTTTTGCACAATTCATAACCAATGTGCAGTGCAAAATGAAATGGATATTTTTCACAGGTTTCCGCAGTATCGGTCAGTACAAATGAGATGTTCTCTTCCGTCTGTGCCTCTAATGTAAACTCCATATCTCTTGCAAATCCGTGCTGTCCCATCGTATAAGTTTTTCCGTCATAACGGTATTCTTTGTTTTTCGGCGCACCGACAAACGGAAATAATACAGGGGATGTTCTGCCCCAGTACTTTTTATCACCACACCACATATATTCAAAGTTATCTGATTTTCTTTTTACAGATTTGATCTCTGCTCCAAATGAGTCAATCTCCACTTTTAAATTTTCATTTTCCAACGTATATCTCATATCTGTCTCCTCTTCATACAGGCATTTCATTTCTCATCTGCCTGTCACTGCTCATTTTTCATTGCTGTTACATTATAACCTAACTTTTCCATAAAATCTATCCGGCAATCGTTTTATTTTTCACGCTACATACTGATACATGAATACAAAATGGCAGATGCTTCCAGCCATGACAAACAGATGAAATACTTCATGGGAGCCAAACTGACTGTGCTTCGCGTTGAACACCGGCAGTTTTAATGCATAGATCACACCGCCGACAGTATAGATCAGACCGCCTGCAAGCAGCCACAAAAATGCTGCCTGGGAAAGAGTGGCTAACAGTTCCCGAAATACAAACAGACACACCCATCCCATTGCGATATAGATCACGGATGAAAACCACTTCGGGCAGTTGATCCAGAGCACTTTTATCAGCATTCCTGCCGCCGCAATGCCCCACACTGCCGCAAGCAGCGTATAACCCGACTTCCCGCCAAGTACGATCAGACATACCGGCGTATAAGATCCGGCAATCAGGACAAATATCATCATATGGTCGAGTTTGCGGAATATCTTTAAAATTTTATCCCGGACAACAAGCGAATGGTACACCGTACTTGCACCATAAAGCAGCACCATGCTTCCCATAAACACGGCCATTGCCAGAATCGTTGTATGATTTCCATTCAGCGCAGCCTTGACTAACAACGGCGATGTGGCAAATATTGCCATCATCATAGCTATAAAATGTGTAATGGCGCTTCCCGGTTCACGAATCCCTATCTGTAACATAATATGACCTCCTTTTAGCAAAATAGTATTTATTATTTTTACATGTAGTATTTATTACTATATCTTTTGTATTTTGATACTACTACTTATTATACATTATGTCAATTATATTTATGCTACATTTTTTCTCAATTTTTGCAGGTTTTTGGAAGGTTTACACAAATTTGCAGAACGCATTTTCCTATGAAGATTCGGATATCAAAAAACTGCCGCCCGCAGAATCTTATTCATCCGGGCGGCAGTCCTCTGTAAATCTATTCTTTTTTTATAATTCGCAGTTATTTACGGTTCTTGGGAACGGAATAACATCACGGATGTTAGACATTCCTGTCAAATACATAACGCAGCGCTCGAAACCGAGTCCGAATCCTGCATGTCTTGCAGAACCATATTTGCGGAGATCCAGATAAAACTGATAATCTTCTTCTTTTAAGCCGAGTTCATTGATTCTTGCAAGAAGTTTATCGTAATCATCCTCTCTCTGGCTTCCTCCGATGATCTCACCGATGCCAGGTACTAAACAGTCTACTGCTGCAACTGTCTTTCCATCATCGTTCATCTTCATGTAGAATGCCTTGATCTCCTTCGGATAATCCGTTACGAATACCGGACGTTTGAAGATCTCTTCTGTCAGATAACGCTCATGCTCTGTCTGAAGGTCTGTTCCCCATGATACTTTGTACTCGAACTTGTCATTGTGCTTCTCTAAGATTTCAACAGCCTCTGTATATGTCACGCGGGCGAAATCAGAATTTGCTACATGCTGTAAGCGCTCTAAGAGTCCCTTATCAATAAAATTATTAAAGAATGCCATCTCTTCCGGTGCGTTCTCAAGTACATAGTTGATGATGTATTTTAACATGCTCTCTGCTAAGATCATGTCATCCTCAAGATCTGCAAATGCGATCTCCGGCTCGATCATCCAGAACTCTGCTGCATGTCTGGTCGTATTGGAATTTTCTGCACGGAACGTCGGTCCGAATGTGTAGATGTTCTTAAATGCCATCGCATAAGTCTCACCGTTTAACTGTCCGCTTACGGTAAGGTTGGTCGGCTTATTAAAGAAATCCTTGGAATAATCCACGGTTCCATCCGGATTTTTCGGAAGATTGTTCATATCAAGTGTTGTCACCTGGAACATCTCTCCTGCACCCTCACAATCACTGCCTGTGATCAGTGGTGTGTGTACATATACGAAGTCTCTCTCCTGGAAAAACTTATGGATCGCATAAGCGATCAGGGAACGTACACGGAAAACCGCTTCAAATGTATTTGTTCTCGGTCTTAAATGAGAGATCGTTCTTAAATATTCAAAACTGTGTTTCTTTTTCTGCAGCGGGTAATCCGGTGTGGAAACACCCTCGATGTCAATCTTCTCTGCCTGGATCTCAAACGGCTGCTTGGTTCCCGGTGTTGCAACGAGTTTACCTGTCACAATGATCGCTGCACCAACGTTTAATTTTTCAACGTCGTCAAAGTTTTCCAGAACATCTGAATACACGACCTGAACCGGTTCAAAAAATGTTCCGTCGTTTACCACGATAAATCCAAAATTTTTGGAATTACGGATGCTTCGCACCCATCCACCGATCGTCACGGTCTGATCCACATATTCTTCCTGTTTGCGGAATAAATCCCTTACATTTACCATATCCATAATTGAATCCTCCAATCCCCATCTCTTTGGTCTTCTTTTGGGATATTTATTTGATTAATTTGCTGCTTCTGTCTCTGTTGCATCAACAGCTTCCTGTGGCTCTGCACTTTCTGTGCTCTCTGTCTCTGCCGGAGCCTCCACAGTTACTTCTGCGTTATCCTTGACAGACTGTAATGCAAGATTATCCACATAGATCTGTCTTAAATACTTCTCGCCATACGCTGCATCGCCATAACCATAGTTCTTATATAAATCTTCTTCTGATGAAAAATTGTTACTGCTCATCAGTGTCTGCACATAGGAAGAAAATCCGTCTTCATCAAGCTCTGTTCCTTCTTTTTCTGCGATCGCACCTGTGATGAACTCCATGGAAATATTTTTCTCCATGCCGGATCTCCATTCCTGGCGTACCTCATCAAGTGTCATATTATACTGTTTGCTGACATAATCTTCCAGTTTGGAATCATCCCCGTCACAGTTGTTCTGTACAAACTGTTTCTCATAATCATTGACACGGGCTGTCAGATAATCCTCCGGAATGTCTACTTTACAGTTATCTAACAGATACTGCTGCACTGCTGCATAAGTGTCACTGTCCTTGTTGCTGCTTGCAGTGTTCTCAAGAAAAGTTTTGATCTGTGCATACATATCATCTACAGTATCAGCCTGGAACTGTTTCTGTGCGAACTCGTCATCCACATCATCAAGTGTCATCTCTTTCTGGATGGAATTGACTGTAAATGTAAATACAACCTGCTTTCCGGCAAGATCTGCATTACCGTAATTATCCGGGAATGTCACATCGCTGTCAATGACATCGCCGACCGATGCACCTTTTAAATCATCTGTAAAGCCATCAATAAAGGAGCTTGACTGGCTTCCTGCGGAACAGTTATTGTCCACATCGATATTCTGATCCTCGGCACTTCCATTATCGAATGCCTCTCCGTCTAATTTTCCAACATAGTCCACATTTACGATGTCACCCTCACCAACCGTGGTTTTGGTATCATCTGCAACATAGAACGGTCCATAATAAGAGAACATCTGCTCAAAATAATCTTTTGCATCCTGATCGTCCACATCATAATCACCGGTGATCGTAACCGGCACCTTGCTGTAATCGCAGAGTGTCACATAATCGGAAGGATTCAGATCATAAGAAAGACTCTCATATTCCACAGCAGATGTGCTCTCTGCATTTTCTGTACTATTTTCTGTACTGTTTACTGCCTCTGCAGCCTCCGTACCCTCTATGGCATTATTTTTCTTATTGCCACATCCTAATGCAGTGACTGCCATCATCGCACAAAGCATTACTACTACTACTTTTTTCTTCATAATTAAATTACCTTTCTAATCCTTTAAGACAAACTTTTCCGTCTAACCTTAATAACATACCACAATTTCTGCAAAAATAAAAGCATGTTTGACAAAAGTTATCACATATGATAGTTTTTTGAAAAAGGGGCTGAAATAATGGGAAAGACACTTATATTAGGAAAAGATACAAAACAACTCGATAAAGATGTGGAATTATGCCGCACAACCAATGAAAGGATCAGTAATCAGGCAGCACAGTTACTGATTGAAAACCAGATCCCTTTTACAAGAAGTTTTATTAAGATTCCATTTTTTTTACGTGAAAAATACCGTGGCGCACACCAGTTTTATGTGATCAATACCAACCGCAACCGTTATTCACAGGCAAGACATACACTCGATCATATGGATTCTGTTTTCCGGCGCGGATTGATCGTGAGCAATTATTAAGATGGGTACTTGAAAATTCAGGTACTCTTTTTTATACCTCACAGACCTCATACAGGTAACTGTTTCCCTGCTTTCCAACTCTGTCTACAATCTTTAAATCTGTCAGTATCAGAAGTACTGTCTGTGCAAGCGACACAGGTATTTTCGCAGATTTTGAAAAATCTTTCGTAGTAAAAGGTTCCGGCAGATCAAACGGGATAAACTGCATATAATCTTCCCTTCTCTCGATGCATACCTCTTCCACAAACTGCACCGGAATACGGTCATAGCGCTCACTGCCTTTCTTTTTATCTTTGCTCCAGCCGTTTAGCAGACGGTATTCTTCCATATCGATCAGGGCAAAGCGAAATCTCAGATTTTCATCTTTTAAAAAAGGACGGATTTTATATAACTCTTTAAATGCCAGATAAGGATTACCTTTTTTCGGTGACCTGCGCTTTGGTGACATTTCCCCGCTCTCCTCGTCGATCCAGGAAAGCCATTTGATATGAGGGATCGGATAAACGATCGTTACCGGATAGCTTTTTAGAAATGCATCGAGTTTTCTTCTCATAACATTAAAGGAGCGCGTCTGTATCTCGATGATCTCGGTTCCCGTAAAAATATCTGCCACAAAATTTTCGATCGGGATCTCATGCATGTCCGTATCCGGTGCATAATAATTTTTCAAAACAGCATGTACCGTTTTCTCGGAAAGCGTCCCGATTCCCTGACGTTCCCTGTTTATCCCGATCACTTTATTTTTTGCAGCTTCAAACCTTACTTCATCAATACACATGACACACTCCCTTTGCAGAATGCAGCCCTATTTTCTTTCCGGATGCTTCATGTCCTTTAAAATATCAAAACAGTCAAAAGTTCTGAAGTAATCATCCGGTGTCTCCGCACGGCGGATTAACTGGGTAGAACCATCTTCTTTTAACAATACCTCCGCAGAACGAAGTTTTCCGTTATAGTTATATCCCATGGAGAAACCATGTGCCCCTGCATCGTGGATCACAAGCAGATCTCCCATGTCGATCTTCGGCAGCATACGGTCGATGGCAAATTTATCACAGTTCTCACAGAGGGAACCTGTTACATCATATTTGTGGTCACATGGCTCGTCCTCTTTTCCCATAACGGTAATATGATGATATGCCCCGTAAATTGCCGGACGCATCAGGTTGACCGCACAGGCATCCACACCGATATACTCTTTGTAAGTATGTTTTTCATGGATGGCTGTCGTAACAAGGCAACCATACGGTGCTAACATGAAACGACCCATCTCTGTATAGATAGAGATATTTCCAAGTCCTGCCGGAACTAAGATCTCCTCAAAAGCCTCTTTGACGCCCTGACCGATCACACGGATATCATTCGGAGTCTGATCCGGAGTATAAGGTACACCAACACCGCCGGAAAGATTGATAAACCGGATATCGCATCCGGTCTTATCGCGCAGTTCCACAACTAATTCAAACAACTGTCTTGCCAGTTTCGGATAATATTCGTTTGTCACTGTGTTGCTTGCTAAAAACGCATGCACGCCAAAATGCTTTGCACCTTTTTCTTTTAAAATTTTAAATCCCTCGATGATCTGTTCATGGGTGAATCCGTATTTTGCATCACCAGGATTGTCCATGATCCCGTTGCTCATCTTAAACACTCCGCCCGGATTATAACGGCAGCTAATTGTCTCCGGAATCTTTCCGATCGTTTTCTCTAAAAAATCAATGTGTGTAAAGTCATCTAAGTTGATGATCGCACCAAGTTCATTTGCAAATTTAAACTCCTCAGCCGGTGTATCATTTGAAGAAAACATAATATGTTTTCCATCAAAACCCTGGGAATCTGCCAGCATTAATTCTGTTAAAGATGCACAGTCGCAGCCACAGTCATATTCTTTTAAGATATCAAGAATATATGGGTTTGGTGTTGCCTTTACCGCAAAATATTCACGGAATCCCGGATTCCAGGAAAATGCCTCTTTGACTGCCTTTGCATTTTCACGGATTCCTTTCTCATCGTAAAGATGAAACGGTGTCGGATATTTTTTTACGATCTCTTCGAGCTGTTCTTTGGTTACAAAAGGTTTCTTCTTCATAATTTTTCCTCCAAGATATTTAAAATACAGCCTGTACCAGCACCATATAAAGCACTGTGCCGACGCCGATACTAAGCAGGTTGTTTCGTTTCCAGACATGAAGCAGTATCACCACTGCCACGGATATAAACTCCGGAAGCCCATATGGATAGGATGTAATACTTACCGCCTTTAAGCAATAAATCACCAGCATCCCTATCACTGCGGGCGGCAGCACCTTTCCAAGGTACTGTATCACAGACGGGATCGGTTTTCCCGGCGGAAAGAATAAAAACGGGCAGAGTCTTGTAAAAAAGATCGTTCCCGCAACTGCTGCAATGATAACAAGTGAACGTGCCACACTAACCGGCATGATGCTCTACCTCCTTTTTCTGTTCTGTTTCTTTATCCAAAAACTTTCTGTACGGAAGCAGAATTAACATAATGCAGATCATGGTCGGCAGGATAAAATTGTCTGCCCCAAAGATCAGCAGGCAGATCAGTCCGCATCCAAGTCCGATCAGCACACTCGGACGGTTTTTTGATTCCATCCACTGTTCCACCATGATCACAACAAACAATGCCGTCATCGCAAAATCAATGCCTGTTGTGTCGATTGGAAGCACCGAACCAAGCAGTGCTCCGATCGCCGAACCTGCGATCCAGTAAAGCTGGTCTAACAGTGCGATCGCAAATAAGAACTGTCCTTCGTCCACATCCTTTGGCACTTTCGTTACAAAAAATAAGGAATATGTCTCATCTGTCAGGGAAAAGATCATATACAGACGTTTTTTTCCTATCTTTGCAAAACGCTCTAACAACGACAGTCCATAAAAAATATGCCGGATATTTAACATAAACTCCATAAAGATCACCTGTAAAAGGCTCACACCCGGTGCGAAAAAGTTCACGGCGAGATATTGTCCGCTCCCTGCATAACAAAGAACGCTCATCAATATCGCCCACAGAAAATTATACCCTTTTTCCTGGATCATCACTCCGAAAGCCATGCCGATAAACAGATATCCTGTCATGACCGGTATGGTATATGGAAATGCGGCTTTAAATGCTTTTCCATAGGAGGATTTTTTACTTATTTTGTTTTTTTCTATTTCACAATCCATTTCTTTTATCTATCCCCTGCACTTTATCACTTTAGCTTATCGCACTATGTACTCTACAACAATTTTTGTGATACATCAAGACAATTTTCAACAAAAACTTCACTATTGCAAAAACATGTGCTATACTTTTTCTAGTCGCGTTTTACACGAAAAGGAGTTATGAATGAGTATTACCGTATTAAACTATATGGATCAGGCATTAGTTGACCGTATCCATTCGCAGGCTGCCAAACATGCCGAAGCTGCAAAGCAGACTACTTCAGACGATTTTGCAACCGTGTTAGCTGACAGTACAAAAGCTATAGAAAACAATCAGAACACCATCAGCACCAATACCGCCGTATCTGATACATCGACCGTATCCACAGGTCAGACTGCTGCATCATCCGCAAGTTCTTATACTTCGAGCGAGCTTGACTCTATTTTCGAAGATGCAGCCAATACCTATGGTGTTTCTTCTATTATACTAAAATCAATTGCAAAAGCAGAATCCGGATTTAATCCGTCTGCCGTAAGCAGTGCAGGTGCCGTCGGTATCATGCAGTTAATGCCATCGACCGCTGTTGCTCTTGGCGTTTCTAATTCCTACGATGCCAGAGAAAATATCATGGGCGGTGCAAAATATATCAGTCAGTTATTGTCCAACTATCAGGGAAATATTTCCCTTGCTCTCGCCGCTTACAATGCCGGCAGTGCAAATGTTGACAAATACGGTGGAATCCCGCCTTTTACTGAGACACAGAATTACGTTAAAAAGGTTCTCTCTTATATGGAAGAATTTGGTTCTGCTGTTTCTAATACGGTATCTTCCGTTTCAGACCAGCTTTCTTCTATTTTCAGTCTGACCGGAACTGCAAGAGATGAAGCAAATCAGATGCTCGCTGATTTCTTCTCCTCCAAAAATATCAGTAAAGATGCACTTGATATCTTAACTGCTATTTTAAAATTAAAAAATATGATATCTGGTCAGACAACATCAACAGATGTCTCTTCTGCTTTACAGAATACGGATACTACAACATCTGCTGTGGGAAGTACCTCTGAAACCCCATCCGACCGCACTGCAGTCCTTACTTCCATAAATTCTGATTCTGAAACAATTGAAGATATCACAAAAGACATCCCTGTACGCGTGATTCCTTCTGCAGAAACAGATACGGACGAAGATACTGATACTAAAACAAACACAGATATTGATGCAGCTGTCAGCACAGATACTAATGACGATGTCAGTACAGACACTGACAGTGAATCTTAAATATCCTGTTGCCTGCGGATTGCCCGCAGGCAATTTTTATGTCGATCCTATGGATCTCAAAACTTCTGTCTGATCCGTAACTGTTTCATACTTTCCTATATCGTTATGATAATTCTTCAATCTGTCCCTCTAAGTAGTGATTAAATTCTTTCATAAACTGATACACCGTCTTTACATCCTCTGTAGAATAATGGGACAAAAACTCCATATCCCTTTTTTCCCAGCGTTTGTGACGTTTTGCATGTTCCTCAAACAACATTTTTCCTAGATCCGTCAGTTTAAAATAGACTTCTTTTTTGTTTGATTCCAAAGTGTATTTTTCAATCAGACCTTTCGCTAACAGCTTCTTTGTCATTTTGCTGATCGCGCCTCTTGTCATCCCCATATTTTCTGCGATCTTGGTAACATTGGGTAACTCTAATCTTCCAATATAGTCAATACAGTGCGTCTCGGAATAGCCATATTCATCGAGACATTTCCCCTCGGTCAGCTTCGAGAGCATGTCCTGCCGCTCTAACATCAGCGCAAGCTCTTTTAACAGAAGCTCCTGCTCTTTCATACATCCACTCCCTTACATAAAAGCAAATATTGTTTCCTTGTCAACAATTACTTCTGTTTTAATATAGCGCAAGTTTGTTTCCTTGTCAACAATATATGACAAAGATTCTGGGGAAAAAAACAGAGGCGTCAAGATTTTTGTCTCTTGATGCCTCTGATGTTTTTACTGCTTACGCGTCAAAGTGAAATCCTGCCAGTAAAGAGCCTAGGCTGGTGCCTGTGGATTCTGTATCGGTATATTTTTCTAATTCTTCCTCTGCAACACCTTCGGTATCAACCATCTCTTCCTGCAGTGCTTTCATGCTGAGGCTGATCTTATTATCGTTGGTATTGACAACTTTTACTTTTACCTTCTGTCCCTCTTTTAACACTTCGGACGGCTTTTTGATACGGCGCTCACAGATCTGTGAAATATGTACCAGACCACTCAGTCCGTTTCCAAGGTTTATGAATGCACCATATGGCATCAGTGACTCAACAGTTCCTTCCATGACAGTGCCAGGCACGATCATGGAGATCTTGTGGTTACGTTCTTCGGCTTCTGCCTCTCTTGCTACTGCCTTGCCGGATAAAACAAGTTTTTCTTTTTCTGCATCCACAGTGATCACGCGTACCTCGATCTCTTTTCCGATCCATGCATCGGTATCTTCCACATAATCAAGTGTGATCTGCGATGCCGGGATAAATGCACGGATACCTTCCAGATAAGTAACAACACCGCTCGGTACGCTCTCTTGGATGCGCACTTTTACTGTCGTCTCACCTTCCATCATCTGTTTTAATTTATCCCATGCAAGTATATCGTTTGCTTCTTTCTTGGAAAGTACGATATTGCCTGCACCATCGTCTTTCTGTACCACTGTTGCCTCGATCACATCACCTTTATGTACCTGCTCTAGCACATTAAAATCAGGATCATTGCTTAAATCTGCAACTTTGATGATACCCTGCGCATAATATTTTAAATCCAGTGTTACTTCCTCTTCATTTACATCAATGACAGTACCGGAAATGATGTCTCCCTCGTTGATCCTGCGGAAAGAGGCTTCCAGTTCGTCTTTGTAGTCGTCCATTGTTTCCATTGTGTGATCCTCCCATTTGTTAATTGTAATACCTGTAAAACTCACCCACTTTTTCTGAAATTGCGAGAGACTGACACATGAAACGAAGGCACGCTTCCGCTGCGTGTCGCTCGCAACGGATACTAAGTGACCAAAATACGGTCACTTAGTACCGGCGGCTCCCCAGCACCTTCTTATTCATTTGTCAGTCTCTCGCAATAGCTCCACATTTTGTTGAGTTTTGCAGAGATCTACATTTTCTAAACGGTATTATAACACACCCGTCCCTAAAACAAAATGACAACTTTGAACAGATCCCCGTCGACCTCGACGTGGAATTCGCCGTCCTGGGCTTCGGTAAAACTTTTTGCGATCGCAAGACCAAGTCCGGAACCTTCTGTGTTTCTTGAACTGTCGCCACGCACAAATCGTTCCGTGATCTCATCACCGCTGATATGTATTTCCTCAGCAGACATATTTTTTAAGATGATTTCCACAAGGGATGCTTTCTTTCGCACCTCTAAATAAACCCTGCTGCCCTGCATTGCATATTTGACCACATTGACAAAGAGATTTTCAAAAATGCGGTAGGTTTTCTGGTTATCAAGCATTAACAGTACTTTCTCTTCCGGCACATTCCACTTAAGTTCGAGTCCCCGCTCTTTCATCTTATCCACATGTTCAATGCTGACCTGTTTGATCAGGTTTACAACGTCAAGTTCCATCTTATTAAGTACGATATTATTGCTGTTTGCCTTGCTGACTTCAAAAAGATCTTCGATCAGCACCTTAAGGCGCAGTGATTTACGCTCTAAAGTATCAATGTAAGAACGCCTTTCTTCCTCCGTGATGTCTTCTTTTTTCAGCAGTTCAATGTATGTCGTGATGGCAGTGAGCGGTGTTTTTAAGTCATGTGAAACATTTGTGATCAGTTCTGTTTTCATACGCTGGCTCTTTACCTCTTCCTCCACTGCTTTTTTCATACCGGTCTGGATCTGCGCAAGTTCGTCCCGGAACGGATTAAATATGCCAAAATCCCCCTGAATCTCCTGATCAAGATTACCTTCTGCGATCGTCTGCATGGCATCTAACATCGCATGATAATCTTTATTGATCTGCTCATAATGTTTCTTTATAATAAAAAACAGGACGATCGAATAGACAACTAATGCACCGATCCCAAAGAACCAGAACAAGGAACAGGCTGCAAGCACTGCAAAGTTTATAACGACAACTTTTAAGATCAGTTTTGTCGTTTCCTCACTGAAATCAATGTGTGTGATCTCCCCGGAGAGTGTGTTCCACCACTGTCTGATCCGGTTGCCTGTCTTTTTAAACTGTTTTTTTATCCATGGGAAGATCTGATAGACCAGACTGTATCTTTTAACATATTCCCATAGTCCGACTGAAAATACCGGTCTCAGCAGATATGCGGCTGCAAACCACATTGCATAGATCAGCCACAAAGTTCCAACTACAGTAAGTACGCTGATCACAACATCATAAACCTGTCCACCCATCAGTTCATCTGCCGCATCCGAAAATGAATCAAATCCATATGACCAGATAAGTTCCATAAAGTAATTCTGCAGACACAGTCCGCAGATCACACCTGTGACTCCAAGTTCTGCCGCGTAAGCATGTACCTTTCCATCATTTAAGATATTGCCTCCGGCTTTTTTCCCTGTCATAAAAAACATAAATGCGATCACCGCTACAACCGATACGCCATACAATGGAAGTGCCCCATTAATTTTATAGGCGGACAGCTTTTCAAAATAATCTTCTTCCTCATCACTGCCAGAATCATAAAGAATATTTTCAGATGCTTTCTCTTTGGAAATACCGATCACAAACTCTATATTTTCCGGTCCTTTGAGCACGGGCATGTCTGTTGGATTAAAATACTCTTCCAGATTAGTTTTTAACAGTTCACTGCGTTCCTGTGCCCCTAATGATTTTACTAAAAGATCGCCGCTATTTTCCCTGTCTGACAGCAGAGGAATTACTTCCATCGCCCCGACTTCATTAAATTTTACCGCAAACAATTCGCTGTAATATTGTGCCAGTTGTTCACTGACATCCTTTTCCTCTCCACCGAGTACGCTCTCTAAATTCTGCGTTGTATTTTTCAGTTTACTTCCATCTTCGGATTCCATGACGCAATAATCAATCTGGGAACGGATTTTTTCAAACTGACTGCTCCATTCATCCATCACCGACAATACTTCATCATTGGTTACCTGCTCTAATTGTTCCTGTGACTCCCACCTGTCGGTTTCATCCGCTTTTGCATAAGATGCGATATAAAGATCTGTTGCTGACATCTCCGTCTCACTCTTCTGATTCTGATATTCCAGATCGAGCAGATAAAATCCCTCATACAGATTTTTCAGAAACTGTGTCCGAATCTGCATATCACTGTCTGCACCTGTTTTTGCTGCTTCTGTCTTTTGCATCCAGTCTTTGCTTCTGCGATTGATTCCCGGATAGCATAAAAAATTGATAACTGCTAAAACAAGAAGAAACCCTGCTGTTATCACAATCCCCGCCTTACGGCTGTTTTTCCATTTTATATCCAACGCCCCACACCACCTTTAAATATTTTGGTTCTCTCGGATTGATCTCGATCTTATCCCTGATATTTCTCACATGCACCATAATCGTATCCGTATTGATCGCTTTTTCATTCCAGACACGCTCGTAAATCTCGTCCGCCGAATAAACTCTTCCCGGATTTTTCATCAGAAGTGCTAAGATTTTAAACTCAATCGGTGTCATTTTTACCGGTTTTCCATCCACAAATACTTCTACCGTATCTTCATTCAGCTCAATTCCGCCAATGCTATGTATCCTGTCATTTTCCTTTTTCTCCTGACTTTTGTTGTTAAACTTTGTATAACGCCGGAGCTGGGAATTGACGCGCGCCATCAATTCTAACGGCGTAAATGGTTTTGTCACATAATCGTCCGCTCCGATGTTCAGCCCGATCACTTTATCTGTCTCCTCTGATTTCGCCGAAAGCATAATTACAGGAAAATCATGATGTTCCCTGAGTTTTAATGTCATTGTTACCCCATCCATACGCGGCATCATGATATCAACGATCGCAAGATGTATCTCCTTACTCTCAATAATCTCTAAACCTTCTATACCATCTGCCGCCTTATAAACGTTATAATTCTGGCTTTTTAAAAATATCTCGATTCCATCACGGATCTCTTTGTCATCTTCTACGATTAAAATATTGTACTGTTCCATTATTTTTGTCTGTGTGAAAGATTTTCACACTTCTCCCCTTTTCTTTCTGTGCCGCAGATATTCCTTTTTGCCACACTTCCTATCAGTATATCATTTACCTTATCAAAATGAAACAAATCCTGTATTATTCCCGGCACAACTGATATCTTCCTGCTCTTACCCTCCTTTGAGTATTATCATACCTTCCGAATGCAAAGAACGCCCGCAGAAAAAAATAAAGATTTTTGAAAGATTCTCTTTATATTTTCCTTATTTTTGCAAAATTCTCTTTTTTTCTCTATATTTTTGTCCCTATTTACATTTGTGTGTCTGATGTATCAACAGTATAATGATACATTTCACGAATTGCGTATGCAATTAGAAAATCAAGTAGTCCAAATTCCATAAAATGAAATTTTAGGGCAAATTACAGACATTGGCTTGGCTGTAGTATTTTTAAACAACGTGTGTTAGACTACTGTTATACAAATCAAAATTTATAAAGGAGAATATTGATGAAATTATTTTTATGTTCGCACTTTTCAAGTGTAGGAAGTCTGATAAAGGAAGAAATTGAAAATAAGAAAGTCGCATTTATTCCAACAGCTTCACTGCGTGAAGGCTACACCGGTTATGTCGGCTCGGCTCGAAAATTATTCAAAAAGTTGGGAGCGATCGTAACTGAAATTGATATTTCAACGGAGGCTTATTCAACGATACAGTCTGTTTTTGAAGAAGCAGATGTGATATATTTTACCGGCGGAAATTCTTTCTTTCTTATGGACCAGCTCCGTAAAACGGGAACTGATGGACTGCTGAAAAAGGAATTGGCAAATGGAAAATTGATGATCGGCGAGTCGGCAGGCGCAATTATATGCGCTCCAAGCATCCAATATATCGAGCAAATGGATGAAAAGCCGGAGGACTACTCACAAGAAGATGATGCAGGGATTGATTTGATTGATTTCTATGTTCTTCCGCATTATCTTACAGCACCATTTAAGAAAGTTACCGAGAAAATAATGACTGAGTTTTCGGATTTGAATCTATGCCCAATTAACAACCGTCAGGGAATTGTAATTGATGGTGAAGATTCTAAGGTTATTTGCAAAGACTAATTTGAAAATTCCAGTTGATATTTCACATATTTTAGGAAATTTAATAACTGTTATATTTGATTATCAAATTCTTCGCAAACCCTTGAAAATACTAAGTTTGTAGCAAGTGTACTTTCCCTTACTCTTTCCCTTGTGTTACATTCTCCCATTAGCTTTCATGAACCTTAATATGGGAAAAATTAAGGGAAAGAAAATTTCATAACACAGTATAACATATAACAATAACGACATGGTGAACTGATTGAAATGTTTTCGATATTTAACTCTATTACTGATTATCAAAAGAAAATGGAGATAAGATACGATGAGAACAATTTATGCAGAATACAACATAAATCACGATAGTATTGATGTTTACACAAGTGCTGGATATATGCTTCGCATTGACTGCTGGGAAGCTGAAAAAGATTTAAAAACCACATATGGATCAGAATGTGCACTTACTTCATTAGCTGTGGATGAGCCTTTGGAATATGCAAGATTATATCTTGAGGGCAATTTACAGATGTGGGTGGATGCAGAAGATTCATTAGAATTTTATTAAGTGAAAGAGGGATAGTGTTCATTAAGAGTGCTATCCCTCTTTAAAGAATGTGCGAAATGCAATAATTACATATTTTCTATGGATTAACAGAATGCCTAAAAATAATCCATGTACTTATGAAATAACAAATCAATAAAATTGCCAAAATGCCCATTGTTGCCCCTATTTGTAACATCAATGCACCAAACCCGATATAGGCTGAAATTTCTGCTGATATGGTTTGGATAAAGTAAGCTATTACAACAGCAGCTACAATGATTGCTGTGATAATTGGAAGCCCAAACCAAACACTTAATTGTTGCAAGATAAGTTTTCCGATATGCTTTTCTTCCACCCCCAATTTTCGGAGTACAGAGAAGCGATATTTATATTGTCCTGCGTCTAAGAGTTGTTGCAAGGAAAGTACGGTAAGACATATAATCATCAATACAACAGCACCATAAAGCATTGCAGCCTGTAAAACAAAATTATTTGCTATTGTACTGTTCCTCTGTAATGTACTGAACCGTATTCCATACATAACACCGCTTTCTGCTTGCTCTGGGTATTCCTCTGTAAAAAATTTTTCCAGTTCCCTTGCATTTTCATAGGAGATGTTTTCTTCTGTTGTGATATAGCGGTTTTTTATTACCGGCAACAGCTTTTCACAAATACTGTCTGGAAGTACATAGAGTATATCTGTATAGGAATTGTACGCTGTTTCTCCGATTGCTTCCTCATAATAGGACTGCTCGGAAAGAGTCAATTCTCCTGCGTCTGTCAAAATACTGGTATGCTCTTTCAAAAAGCTATCCCGTTCTTCCTCGGTGGCGATTGCCGCCCATTGTGTCGTAAATTCATCTTCCCCCAGAGAAATCTGTTCATAACCCAACATTTTCCTTATGGTGTTATAATCACTTAAAGAAATTGCCACAATCGGAAAATCATATTTCTGTCTGTTGTGAAAATCGTCTTTCTCTGGCAGATATAGATTGAAAGTGCAATCATAGTCTGTATCTATTTTATGTTCTGCCAGAAAATCAGTAATGATTTCATAACTGTCCTGTGGCAGATTTTCTTCTTCATAAACATCATTGTATCTCGAATATACCTGCACATCATACATAGAGCGTATATCCAAATAACCAGACGACCAGCCCGTCAAAATAGGGGCTGCAACGAACATGAAAATTGCTAATACCAAAGTGATACAAATGACTGCCATAGTCTTGCTGGTCGTATTCAGCTTTGAGGTAATCTGTCCGAAAAAGAAAAGTGCTTCCTCATGGTATCGGTGTTCTGGCGATTTTTCTTTCCATGCTACAATCAAACCACTGGTAAGATAAATGAAGGCACAAATGAAGAAAAGTAAGTCAATCACAACAAAAAGCAGATATTGATTGAGCGTTCCACCACCTAAAGGCAGATAATATTTATTTGTTAATGCTGCAACGCTGGCTGCTGTAAAAGCATTCAATACAGAACATATCAGCAAACCAGCAATGAAACATTCTCTTTTTTTCTTTCTGATTATGCAAAATATCGACCACAGCAAAGTAAGCAGCGGAAAAAGAATATTTCCCCAAAACATAAGCTGCACCGGAAACGCAAAGCGGGTGTCATAATAAAACCAGACCTTTTGTATTCCTGCAATCAATCCCCATACGGTAAATACTTCAAAGAGGACTACTACAACAGAAATGAAGCGGCTCTTTTTTAGCTCTGGTTCGTTCTCTTTCTCTGCGGAAAGCATATCAATAATTTTTGTTTTCTGAATGGTACGGGTATTGAAAATTCCTACCACAAAAAAACTTGCCACAAAAAATACCACTGTCAACAAAACGGTATCCGGGAATAATGTCCATGAGATTTCATAAGGCTTTCCATAAGCAGTAAGGAGCATTGCGGTAATGAATTGAGAACAAAATACACCGCAAAAAATACCAATCAAAATGGAAAACATACCCATAATCAGTGTTTCTGCAAAGAAAATCCTGCCAATAGTTTTTTGTTCCATTCCCATAATGGACTGGACAGCAAACTCTTTTTGCTTCCGTCTTAGCATATAATGATTGACGAACCGTATCAAAAATAACAACAGCAATGTTATCATGCAGATTGCAATTTTCATTCCGTCACTTAACAGAGTAAAATCATACTCGCTGCCTATATCCGGGCTATAATAACTACTGGAAATAGACAAGAACGCATAAAACAAGGTAACACAGATTGTCATTGTGACAATGTAGACCAGATAGTCTTTTACAGACCGTTTTGCATTTCTGAAAACAAGTTTAGCATACATGGCTCTGTCCCCCTCCAATCATGGTAAGGACATTCAGAATTTTATCAAAAAAAGCACTTCTGCTGTCGTTGCCCTTGCGCAGTTCCATAAAGATTTCTCCGTCTTTCAAAAAAAGAATACGGTTGGCATAGCTGGCGGTAAAAGCGTCATGAGTTACCATAAGAATTGTCGCCCTAAGCTGTTCATTGATACTTTGAATGGTAGACAGCAGCATTTGTGAGGAATGGCTGTCTAATGCTCCTGTCGGTTCATCTGCCAATAAGAGTTTCGGATTGTTGATAATTGCTCTTGCACAGGCACAACGCTGTTTTTGACCGCCCGATACCTGATAAGGATATTTGTTTAGAATATCGCTGATATTCAGCTTTCCGGCTATATCCAAAATGCGGGGTTCTACAATCCCTGCAGGGACTTTATTGATTGCTAATGCCAGTGCAATGTTTTCTGAAATTGTCAATGTATCCAGCAAATTGAAGTCTTGAAATACAAAACCTAAATTCTCTCTGCGAAAGCGGGCAAGGAATTTTGGTTTGATTTCCGTTATATCTGTTCCCTCTAAAAAAATATGCCCTGCACTTACGGTATCAATCGTAGAAATACAGTTTAGCAGCGTTGTCTTTCCAGAACCGGACGCACCCATAATTCCGAGAAATTCTCCGGCTTCCACAGAAAAACTAATATCTTTAATGGCTTTGGTAATATTCCCCTCATTGCCATAATATTTCTGGATATGCTCCAGCTTCAAAATTGTATTCATCGGATAAACCTCCTTAACTGTTCCATACCCATATTGTAAATGGAGTATCTCATTTTTTGTATCAAGTTTTCTTACACAGTTCTTACAAAAATGTAAGAAGTGCAGAACCTGTCAGCCCTGCACTCCGATAATAAAATCATTCATTTGAAAGATAAGTGAAATCGTTGTTCCTCTGTTTTCGGAATAAGCAGTAAGTCCTATTCCCAGTTTATCACATAGACGCTTGCAAAGATATAAGCCAATTCCAGTAGAATTTTTCCCGGTTCGCCCATTCTGACCTGTAAATCCTTTTTCAAAAATACGGGGTAAATCACTTTTAGGAATACCTATCCCATTATCGCTGATAGATAGCACAATCTTGTCATTCGTTTTTGTTGCCCCAAAGTGCAAAATAGGCTGCTCTGCATGGTATTTGATTGCATTACCGATAATCTGATTTAAGATGAACCGCACCCATTTTTCATCAGTGTAAACCATTGTTTCTATATCGTCTATCTGAATTGACATATTACTTTGACGCAAAAGATACTTATTATCTGCGATTGCACTATTCACAACATCGCATAAATTGACTTCACGGACAGAATAGTCTTTTTCAGCGTGTTCACTTCTGGCATAGTAAAGTGCCTGTTCTGTATATTGATTGATATTCTCTAACTCTGCCAATACCTCTCTGGAAAAGGGAGAACGGTTATTCTCACACAGCAGCTTCATAGCTGTAATTGGTGTTTTTACTTCGTGTATCCATTGTTCAATGTATTCTTTATATTCCCTGCGTTCCCTCTGTACTTCGCCAATCCGTTCCAACATGGATTTTTCAGCCATTTTCATAATCTGGTAAAAAACCTGTTCATCAGCCCTTTCCGGCACTTGCATGATTTCCGGCAATAAATATCGTTCTTCTAATTGCTCCGTCATATTGAGCAATTTATTCAGATACTTTTTTCGTGAGAAATAAAAAGTCAGCAAAGATAAAACAAGGACAATCGACCAGACCGCAAGAATAAACAGGACTGTTTGGATAGGATTATCGCTTGCAATCAGGAACAAGGCAAAGGCAAGCATACCCAGCAGATTGATTAAAATAACGGGGAGTTGATTTTTCAAATATTGTTTTCCATTCATAATGTATATCCTTGCCTGTGTTTTGTTTTAATGAAATCTACAAGTCCGATTGTTGCCAGTTTGTCACGAATACGGGTAATATTGACACTTAGGGCATTATCATCAACATAAAGCTGATTATCCCAAAGAAAATCCACAATATCATTTCTGGAACAGATTTTTCCAGCGTTCTTAAAAAGGTAGTAGAGGATTTTCAATTCATTCTTTGTCAATTCTGCTTTCTGTCCTTTGTACTCTATCATGCTACTCTCCAAATGCAGGGTAGCTTCTTTCCACATATAAATTTCTGTTTGAGAGGAACGGTAGGCTTTCTTTAACAATGCAGCAATTTTAGCAAGAAGAATAGCAGGATTATAAGGCTTTGTGATAAACGCATCTCCACCCAGCATAATGCTGTTTAGTTCGTCCATATCTGTATTGCTGCTTGTTACAAATACAATCGGAATATCTGAAAAAGTGCGAATTTGAGAACATATTTCAAAACCGTTATTCCCCGGAAGTTTTATATCCAGAATAACCAGATGTGGTGCAGCTTCTTTTAACTGCTCTATTGTTTGGGAAAAATCCGTAACTGCAAATACTTCATATCCATTCCCATACAAAAGAGTTTTAAGCTGTGTTTGTATCGTAAAATCATCTTCAATGATTAGTATTTTTTCCTTCATAGAGATACCTCCCTAACACTTTATTATACTGTATCAGAGAGGTTTTCTCAATCGTATTATTGAATGGGAATTTTAGAATGATTTTGTACATAGCTTTGTAAAAAATGCTTAATAGTTTCTTTTCTCAAGGTACGATTCTAAATAACACCTAAGTCCAACATATGCGCCCTGCAAAAGTACAAAAAGCAATAGAAGATTTACTGACAGTGCTTTTTTGATTGCTTCTCCAAAATAAATGATGACAGCAGCACTTGTCAGTATCATCAGTAGAGTAATGACATCCCAACACTTTTCCCTATATAATTCTATAACCTTTATTTCTATCAGTATCGCCAGTATCCCTGTTCCTGCCACACATATTCCTACAATCAATATTAGCAATATCCAATATACCATTCCGGCTATAAAAGGATTTGGAATTTTTGTGCTAATCTGTGCCACAGATTGCCCGACCTCAATCGTCCAACCGATAAAAGTTTGTATGAATGACGCTGCATCATGGAAGAATGATTTGCAATCGGAAAGAAACACATCTGACTGTACTGCCTGAAAAAGAGTGGTTGTCAGCGAATACCATGCAAGAAGGAACAAGGTTGTTTGGAACATTACCGTTTTTGCTTTATACTGTCCTGCAAGTCGCTCTTTTTGTGTTTCGTATTTCGCTTTTTCATTCTGATAGGCTGTCCGGTCACAGGCTTCACATTTTTCATAGGGTACCGGCTTTTCTACCGGTATCTCTACGATTTTCTGATGTGTCCGGGCATAATCCCGTTGTTGTGTTAAGCATCGTATTTTATCTTGACATTCCCCTATCGTGACGTTTGCGCTTCGCAGCTTCTCTTTCTCGTTCCGCAATGCTCTGTCTGCTAGCTTCAAGTCGTTCTTTAATGCTTGAATATTCCCGGCTCTGTTCTCTTTGTTTAATTTCTCGTTCAAGGTCAGAGATTCGTTGAGCTGCGTCTTTAGTTCCACGATAAGCTGGTCTTTCTGTTCCAGTTCTTCTTGTATCTCCTCGGTCAAGAGGAGAAGTTCTTCCAACTGTTCGGCGTTCTTTGATTCTCTGGATTCGTTCATCTATATCACGTCCTTTCTCTATCTGCTGTTCCAGTTCAGCAATTCGGTGTTCTGTTTCAGTAATAAACTGTTTTCGCTGTTCAGCTTCTGTACCAATTTCTGCCATTGCTGATTTTCGTTTTCCAAAAGTTCTATCTTCGTTTTCTGTTCTTCCATCTTGGAAAGCAGTTCCTCGGTATTTGGCAAAATGTTGAGCAGCTCGGATAACTCGCTGTTTAATTTTTGCAATTTCTGATTCTGTTCCTGCATAAGAGAGAGTTGGGTGTCCCGATTCTGCATTTCCAGAATCATTTCTGCCATTAAGGTCTGCTGTTCTTCGATTTGCCCAATCATGGATTCCATTAAGGGTATAATTTCCCGGCTTTCTTCTAATGTCATTTAATCGCTCCTTCCATAATGATAATGCACCTGATACTTTTCCAAAGGTGTCCAGTATCTTTTGCAATAACGTGTTTTGCTGTTTTATGATTTGATTTTCCGCTACTTTCCACGAACCTTTTATTTCCTGCCCGGCAAGAAATTTTTGTTCAATCTTTCTTGCGTCAGCACCTTCATGGATGGTAGGAATCTGGAGTTTTCCCTGTTTTTCATAAGAACGGTGATCAACCTGATTATGCAAAGGAAGATGTTCATTACACACCTTTGCCCACTCACTCCGCCACAGCTCACAATTTTTGGGATTGTTCCATCCAGTAGCATCGGTCAGCACCCGTTTCCATTGCAGGCGGTTTCTTGCACCAATCTTCTGGATTCCGTTTTCGTCTAATACAGGGATACGGATTCCATGACGGTCAGGGTTTTTCTTATCCTGCCACCAGTCCGGGTGGGATTCGTCAATCACGATATTTCCGCTTTTATCTCTGACAAAATCCCAATCCTTGACTTCTTTCTTTCCCCAAGAATGGTCCGGGTTAAAAGGTCGCATCGTCAGAAGCAGGTGGACATGGGGGTTGCCATCCCCTTTGTCGTGGATACTCCAATCAGCACACATTCCCTTATCCACAAATGTTTTTTGGATATAGTCGGATGTATATTGAATCTGTTCCTGTCTGCTCCATTCTTTTGGGAGGGCAAATTCAAATGACCTGCCAAGTTGGGCATCCGCACTTTTTTCAATCTTCAATACCTCATTCCATAATCTTTGTTTCTGAAATGTGATTTTGAATTTTTCTAAAGCAGCTTCTTTATCTTCTGACCTTTTGTAGCGGACAGATTTTTGAAAGCGTTTTATATTTTCTTCTGGTACTATCTGCCATTCAGGAGGTGCGTTTTCACACATCATCAGACTGGTGTAGACCACTTCTTTTTTAGAAGTGTAATAACTGATTCTCCCGGTTTCCTCGTTTTTCATCACATCCCCATTGAGATATGCGGAAGCGGAGATAACAGATTTCCCTTTACTTCGTCCGACTATTTTGATTGTGTAATGAAAAATCGCCATGTCTGGATTCCTCCTTTCTGACGTATCCGGCATAGATTTCCGGCAACATTGCTTTCAGTTTTAGAAAAAGCAGCATTGCCGGAACGCCCTCTGCGTAAGAGTGCCCTGCGCATAGCAGCCTGCATGGAATGCGCCTCTCTGGCGAAGAGTGCCTCCTGCGGCATGAGCAGGTCTGGCTGAAAGCCCCGCCGACGGAACGAGCCCGGCAAGCGTGAGCGCAGACCGGTTGCCACTTGTGGCAAACTTATTGGGACGACCTCTGGTTGTCCATAAGTGCGCCCTTCATGAAAAAGCAATGAAGGGAATGAAAAACTCATCCCCTCCGCCATTACACTTCCTCCATATCAGTATTTGTTTCTTTCTGCATTGCCTTTGAGAAAAATTTCCCATTGGCTTCCTGCTTTTTCAGAAAACCAATCAGCTTTGGGATGTCTTCCTCCTCAATAGGCGCACCAAGAACGGATTCCACCGCACCGCCAACCTGACAGAGCCTATGGGTTCGTTTTTTTCTTTCTTCGGCTTTCTTTCGTTTTAGAAGTTCTTTCTTCTGTGCTGCATATCGTTTTGCTTTTTCAAGGCTTTCCTGTTCCTTCTTTTCCATTTCAAGCATTCGTTCTTCATAACTTTTTGTTGATTTTGCCATTATTACATTCCCCTTTCTTTTGCAAACATAAGTTCTCGGTTGCGTATCAGAAGAAGCACATGGTATAATCTTCTTGCGTGTAGGTATATCATGGCTTCGGTCTGATAGAACCTTTGGCGGTTTCTTTGGAAGCCGCCTTTTTAATTTGCCGCAGTTCTTGTTACGGCTTTTACATTTCCTCTATCCCTCAAATCACGACCTTCATTCGCTTCCATAAACATTTCCAGAATATCGGTTTTAATCAGGACTTTACGACCAACCTTTAATACCGGAAGTTTCTTCCATTCTACAAGCTGTCTTAAGGTGTTTCTGCCGATTCCCGTATAGTCGGCAGCTTCTTCGATGGATAATGCAATTTTTCTTTGCGTCATATAATCACCTCCCTGTAAATTGCATTATGCAATTCTTGTGATGTAAGTATATCCCTTCCAAATCTTTTTGTCAAGCGTTACGAAATATTAAAAACAATTTTTATATTGCATATTGCAATTTTAGAGAAACAATGCTATAATTCATACATACCGAAAAAGGAGGCAGTCAGCATGAAAGATAAAGAACTACGCAAGCTGATAGGCAGCAGAATAAAACAGCGCCGTCTGGAATTGAATCTGACACAGCCTTATGTCGCAGAAAAGATGGGAGTTACCGCTTCTACAATCCTGCGTTATGAGAATGGTTCGATTGACAATACGAAAAAAATGGTGCTGGAAGGTCTTTCGGAAGCACTCCATGTATCTGTGGAATGGCTCAAAGGGGAAACAGACGAATATGAAACCGACATTACGGATAAGAGAGAGTTACAGATTCGTGATGCGATGGGAGATATTCTGGAACAGTTACCGCTTGCCCTTACCAAAGAAGAAGATGCTTTTTCAAAAGATTTATTACTGCTGATGTTAAAACAATATGGTCTGTTTTTGGATTCCTTCCAGTTCGCCTGCAAAAACTTCAAGGGGAATGATGGTCAGACGGATATTGCCAAAACAATAGGGTTTGAATCGAATGAGGAATATAATGAGATTATGTTCTTAAGGGAAATCACTCCTACCATCAATGCTCTTAATGAGATGGCAGACGTTGTAAGGCTCTATTCCAAGAAACCAAAAACAGCAGAACAAAGGCTTGCAAATCTTTTATCAGAAGTCTTATACGAAGATTCCGAATCGGTATAGTAAGACAACCGGAGTTATGATATACTTACACGCACGAAGCATTTCATCAGTTCCGATTGTCTAATATCGAAAGGAGACATACGATTATGGCAAAAGGATCTGTAAGAAAAAAAGGAAAGAAATGGTACTACCGCTTCTATGTAGAGGACGCAAGCGGCAATCTTGTTCAGAAAGAATGCGTTGGAACAGAAAGCAAAAGTGAAACTGAAAAACTGCTCCGTCAGGCAATGGATGATTATGAGAAAAAGAAATTTGTTGCCAAAGCGGAAAATCTCACAGTCGGACAACTTCTGGATGTGTGGGCAGAGGAGGAATTAAAAACAGGTACGCTCAGCAATGGTACGGTGGAGAATTACCTCGGAACAATCCGAAATATTAAGAAACATCCGCTGGCAGAACGGAAATTAAAAAATGTAACCTCTGAGCATTTGCAATCCTTCTTTGATTTGCTTTCCTTCGGGGGAGTTCATCCCGATGGAAAAGAGAAAAAGGGTTACAGCAAAGACTACATCCATTCTTTTTCCGCAGTCATGCAGCAATCATTCCGCTTTGCAGTATTTCCAAAACAGTATATTACGTTCAATCCTATGCAGTATATTAAACTGCGGTATCAGACGGACGAAGTTGATTTGTTTTCGGATGAGGACATGGACGGAAATATCCAACCAATTTCACGAGAAGATTATGAAAGACTGCTTACGTATCTTCAAAAAAAGAACCCAGCCGCAATACTTCCAATCCAGATAGCCTATTATGCCGGGCTTCGTATTGGAGAAGCCTGCGGTTTGGCGTGGCAGGACGTAAATCTGGAAGAACAATGCCTTACCATAAGACGCAGCATCCGATATGATGGCTCAAAGCGCAAATATATCATCGGACCAACCAAGCGGAAAAAAGTGAGGATTGTTGATTTTGGAGATACGCTGGTAGAGATTTTCCGTAATGCCCGGAAAGAGCAGTTAAAGAATCGAATGCAGTACGGAGAACTTTATCACACGAACTACTACAAAGAGGTCAAAGAGAAAAACAGAGTGTACTACGAGTATTATTGCTTAGACAGAACAGAGGAAGTCCCGGCAGATTATAAAGAAATTTCTTTCGTCTGCTTAAGACCTGATGGCTGTCTGGAACTTCCGACTACTTTGGGAACGGTATGCAGAAAGGTAGCAAAAACATTAGAGGGATTTGAAGGCTTTCATTTCCACCAGTTACGTCACACCTATACAAGCAACCTTTTAGCAAATGGAGCTGCCCCAAAAGATGTGCAGGAATTGTTAGGACACTCAGATGTCAGTACCACAATGAACGTCTATGCTCACTCCACAAGAGATGCGAAACGAAAATCGGTTCGGCTTCTTGATAAAGTGGTAGGCAATGACTAAAAAATTTCCCTTATTTCCCTTGTGATTATCTCATAAGGGCAAAAATAAGGGAAACTACATATCATTTCACTAATGAACAGGCGGGAAAGCCTGTAAAATAGGGAAAGTTAGAGGAATAATTATATAAATTCCAGTTTGTCAATTACAAGTGACATTGAAAGAGTCAGCCCATTCAAGGTGCTGGCTCTTTCAAAAATTCCATTCTAATAAATTGCATGATAACTTAGAGTAAAAATGAATACCCATTAGCCGGAAATGAATAGAAAATGAATAAAAGTGTGGTGTTTCGTATAATTATGAGTTAGTATGCATCAGACACACTTTTGTAAAAAGGGAGATATTTTTTTGCATTTTGCTGACAGGAGTGTTAGAATACGAATGTTATTAAATTTTCGAGGAGGTTCACTTATGGACAAGAAAACAACAGGAATCGTTTCCTACATCACGCTTATCGGCTGGCTGATTGCATTCTGCGCCGGTGACAAAGAGCTTCCACTTTTAGGAAGTATTAAGATTTTAAACTAAGATATTAAAAAAAACATTATTATGTAAAAACCCGGCTTTAAGGTACATGACTCCAAAGCCGGGTTTCTTTTTCTGTGCACAGATCTGCCTGTTAAAACAGGCAGTCTGCTATCTTATACGATTTTCTTATACCTCTACGGTAATTTTGTCTAAGTGCCAGATATCATCTACATATTCCTGGATCGTACGGTCAGATGAGAATTTACCGGCATGTGCGATATTTAAGATTGCACTCTTTGCCCAACCTTCTTCATCTTTGTATGCTTCCATGACGCGTTTCTGTGCATCTGCATAGGAACGGAAATCCTTTAAGATGAAATAGGTATCTGCAAACTGTGTACACTGTGTATTGAGCAGTGAATTGTACAGGTCACGGAATAACTCAGGATCATTCGGTGAATAAAATCCATTGATGAGCTGCATCAGTACCTTACGGATATCCTGATCACTGTTGAAGATCTGCATTGGATCATAGTCACGGTTTCTTTCATGCGCAATGACTTCATCGGAACTCATACCGAAAATAAAGGCATTTTCTTTGCCGACTTCCTCTACGATCTCAACATTGGCACCATCCATCGTTCCGAGCGTCAGCGCACCGTTTAACATGAATTTCATGTTACCGGTTCCGGATGCCTCTTTGCTGGCTGTAGAAATCTGCTCACTGACATCTGCTGCCGCAAAGATCCACTCTGCGATCGATACACGGTAGTCTTCAATAAATACAACTTTGATCTTGCCATTAATGCTTCTGTCATTGTTGATGACATCTGCAACATTGTTGATCAGCTTGATTGTAAGTTTGGCATTCTTATAGCCTGCTGCTGCTTTTGCGCCAAAAATAAATGTTCTCGGATAAAAATCCATATCCGGATGCTCTTTTAATTCATTGTACAGGTACATAACATGCAAAATGTTGAGCAGCTGACGTTTGTATTCATGCAGACGTTTTACCTGCACATCAAAGATAGAACGTGGATCTACTTCGATACCATTATGCTCTTTGATATATTTTGCAAGACGCAGTTTATTCTGGTATTTGATATTCATGAACTCCTGCTGTGCTTTCTTATCAGTTGCATAAATCGCCAGCTTTTCAATATGGGCAAGATTTGTGATCCAGTCATTTCCGATATGCTCACTTACCCAGTCTGCAAGCAATGGATCACCATGCATTAAGAAGCGGCGCTGTGTGATTCCGTTTGTCTTGTTGTTGAACTTCTGCGGGAATAACTCATAAAAATCATGAAGCTGCTCATTCTTTAAAATCTCTGTGTGGAGTTTTGCCACACCGTTTACGGAATATCCTGCTGCGATTGCAAGATGTGCCATCTTCACCTGACCATCATAAACGATCGCCATGCGTGCAACCTTGCCGTTATCGCCAGGGAACTCCGCCTGGATCTGTAAAATAAATCTGCGGTTAATCTCCTCAACGATCTGATAGATACGCGGAAGCAGCCTTGAGAATATCTCGATCGGCCATTTTTCAAGTGCCTCAGCCATGATCGTGTGGTTGGTGTATGCACAGGTCTTTGTTGTGATCTCCCATGCCTCATCCCAGCTTAATCCTTCTTCGTCAAGTAAAATACGCATAAGTTCTGCCACTGCAACAGTCGGATGTGTATCATTTAACTGGAATGTCACTTTCTCCGGCAGTTTGTGGATATCATCATGATGTTTTTTGTAACGTGCCAGCGCACGCTGTACACTTGCAGATACAAAGAAATACTGCTGTTTTAAACGAAGCTCTTTTCCTGCGATATGATTATCATTCGGATAAAGTACTTCCACTAAGTTGCGGGCAAGATTTTCCTGCTCTACTGCCTTGTGGTAATCACCTTTATCAAAAGAGTCTAACTCAAAGCACTCCATCGGCTCTGCATCCCAGATCATTAAGGTATCTACCACATGATTGCCATAACCTACGATCGGCATATCATACGGTACCGCTAAAACAGACTGGTAATTTTCCTGTATAAAACGTGTTTTCCCCTCTTCTGTCACTTCTGCACGGACATAACCGCCGAATTTAACTTCATAGGAATACTCCGGACGGCGAAGTTCAAACGGATATCCATTCTTTAACCAGTTATCCGGCACTTCCACCTGAAAACCGTCTTTGATCTTCTGTTTGAACATTCCGTACCGGTAACGGATACCGCAGCCGTAAGCTGCGTATCCAAGTGTTGCCAGTGACTCCATAAAGCAGGCTGCAAGACGTCCGAGTCCGCCATTTCCAAGTGCCGGATCCGGCTCCTGATCCTCGATCTCATCTAAGTTCAGACCGATCTCCTCAAGTGCCTCTTTGACCTCTTTGTACATTTTTAAATTGATCATGTTGTTGCCAAGCGCACGACCCATTAAAAACTCCATGGACATGTAGTAAACCATCTTTGGATCCTGTTTGTCAAACGCTTTCTGTGTGGCAAGCCAGTCATCAATAATGACATCTTTTACCGTGTAGGAAACTGCCTGAAAAATCTCCTGCTGTGACGCCTCATCTAACGTTTTGCGGTAAAGATTCTTTACATTTTCTTTTACATCCTCAATAAACGCTTCTTTGTTGAAAACATTTTCCTTCATCTAGTTTTCTCCTTTTTTGACTCCAAGCAATACTTTTTCCCCATTGATGTTCCATTCCTTGCAGTAAATTCCGTTTTCTCCGGAGTCAAAAGAATCAGCTTCTGCTACAACTTCAGTACCTAAAACATCACCCATGATGTCATTTTCGTACTTATTAAAGATGTCGGCTACTTTTTCATCTGCATGATAGTAAATGGAAATTTTATCCATAACCTCAAATCCAGCTTCCTTACGCATGGTCTGGATCTTGCTGATCAGCTCACGGACAAATCCTTCCTCTACCAGTTCAAGTGTCAGGTTCGTATCAAGCACAACTGTTACCGTATTATCTCCTTCCGTCACATAACCTTCCATCTGTGTCATCGTGATCAGAAGGTCTTCCTCGGAAAGTTTTACATCATCACTGACAGAAGGCAGCGCAAGCACGCCGTTTGCCTTTAATTCTGCCATTGCCTTATTTCCGTCTAACTCTGCAAGTGCTTTCTGGATCTGTCCTAAGAACTTGCCATATTTCGGTCCGACAGTACGAAGCTGTGGTTTGAAAGTATAGCTTGTATATGCACTGACATCCTCTTTGAAGTTTACTTTCTTCACATTTAACTCATCCTCGATGATCTCCACAAAATATTCTGGCAGTACATTCGGTGCTTTGACATACATATTTCCGATTGGCTGACGATTCTTGATATTTGCAGAGTTACGGCACGCACGACCCATAACAACGATCTTTAAGACCTCATCCATATTTTTCTCTAAATCTTTGTCGATCCAGCTTTCATTGACTGCCGGGAAATCGCACAGATGGATACTCTCCGGTGCCTCTGTATTGATGGAACGCACCAGATTCTGATAGATCTCCTCTGTCATGAATGGGATCATAGGAGCTGCTGCCTTACAGATCTCAACAAGTGCAGTATAAAGTGTCATGTAAGCATTGATCTTATCCTGCTCCATGCCCTTTGCCCAGAAACGGTCACGGCTTCTTCTGACATACCAGTTACTCATGTCATCCACGAACTCATCGAGTACCTTTGCTGCCTCCGGGATGCGGTAATTTGCAAGGTTCTCATCTGTTCCTTTGATCGCAGAATTCAGTTTGGATAACAGCCATTTATCCATAACGGATAATTTCTCATAATCTAAAGTATATTTCGTCGCATCAAACTGGTCAATATTTGCATACAGTACAAAAAATGCATAAGTATTCCACAGAGTACCCATGAATTTGCGCTGTCCTTCCTGTACCAGCTTACCGCTGAAACGTTTCGGGATCCACGGTGCACTGCTTGTATAGAAATACCAGCGGATCGCATCTGCGCCATAAGTCTCTAATGCATCAAACGGATCTACTGCATTTCCTTTGGACTTACTCATCTTCTGTCCGTTCTCATCCTGTACATGGCCAAGAACGATAACGTTCTCGTAAGGCGCTTTGTTAAATAACAGTGTAGATTCTGCCATCAGGGAGTAGAACCATCCTCTTGTCTGGTCAACTGCCTCAGAGATAAACTTCGCCGGGAACTGTTTTTCAAATACATCTTTGTTCTCAAATGGATAGTGATGCTGTGCAAATGGCATTGCTCCGGAATCGAACCAGCAGTCGATTACTTCCGGTACACGATGCATTTCTTTTCCACAATCCGGACATTTGAATGTAACCGCATCGATATACGGACGATGAAGTTCTACTTTGGCATCATTTGGATTACCGCTTCTCTCCGCGAGTTCTGCGCGGCTTCCGATACACTCCTGATGACCACACTCACACTCCCATACCGGAAGTGGTGTTCCCCAGTAACGGTTACGGGAAATACCCCAGTCCTGGATATTCTCAAGCCAGTCACCAAAACGTCCTTTTCCAATGGACTCCGGAATCCAGTTTACGGTGTTATTGTTGCGGATCAGGTCATCTTTGACTGCAGTCATCTTGATGAACCAGGATTCTCTTGCGTAGTAGATCAGTGGTGTGTCGCATCTCCAGCAGTGTGGATATTCATGTTCAAACTTCGGCGCATCAAATAATAATCCTTTTTCATCGAGATCTTTTAATACCATAGGATCGGCTTTCTTTACAAAAATACCGGCATATGGTGTTTCTTTTGTAAGCTCACCTTTTCCATCTACAAGCTGTACAAATGGAAGGTCATATTTTCTTCCGACAGCGGCATCATCTTCACCGAATGCAGGTGCGATATGAACGATACCGGTACCATCTGTCATGGTTACATAGGTATCACATACGATGTAATGCGCTTTTTTGTGCTGTTTTTCGATGATCTCTTTTGCACAGTCAAATAAAGGCTCATACTCTTTGTACTCTAAATCGCTTCCCTTGTAAGTCTCTAATACCTCATATGCCTTTGTTCCCTCTGCTGCATCCTTATCAAGCAGTTTGCCAAGAACCGTGTCAAGCAGTGCTTCCGCCATATAATAGGTATATCCGTCAACCGCTTTTACTTTGCAGTAAGTCTCTTCCGGGTTCACACAGAGTGCGACGTTAGACGGCAGTGTCCAAGGAGTTGTTGTCCATGCAAGGAAGTATGCATCCTCTCCGATTACTTTAAAACGTGCAACTGCAGAGCGCTCTTTGACCGTCTTATATCCCTGCGCAACTTCCTGGGAAGATAACGGTGTACCACAGCGCGGGCAGTAAGGAACGATCTTGAATCCTTTATATAAAAGGTTTTTATTCCAGATTTCTTTTAATGCCCACCATTCGGACTCAATGAAATTGTCGTCATAGGTAACGTACGGATTGTCCATATCAGCCCAGAAACCAACGGTCTTTGAGAAATCTTCCCACATACCTTTGTATTTCCATACGGATTCCTTACATTTTTTGATGAAAGGCTCCATACCGTATTCTTCGATCTGCTCTTTTCCATTTAAACCAAGGAGTTTTTCTACCTCAAGTTCTACCGGGAGTCCGTGTGTATCCCAGCCGGCTTTACGCGGAACGAATTTTCCTTTCATGGTCTGGTATCTCGGGATCATATCTTTGATCGTACGGGTCTCCACATGTCCGATGTGCGGTTTGCCGTTTGCAGTTGGCGGTCCGTCATAAAAGGTGTACGTCTCTCCTTCCTTGCGGTGTTCCATGCTCTTTTTAAAGATGTCGTTGTCATTCCAGAACTTTTCAATCTGTTTTTCTCTGTCTACGAAATTCAGATTCGCATCAACTTTCTTATACATTGCTAACCTCCATTACTTAAATAAAGAGTCGTTTGCGACTCTTTCGCGCCCGAGTGGTGCTGTTTACAGCTAACTTCTTCTCCACGAGGTGCGCATCATTTTTCATTCACAGGAAATCCTGTGAATGAAAAAAGCCCTCGTCCTGTATATAGGACGAGGGCTTGATTTCTTCGTTATACCACCTGATATACAAATGTACACGGTAAAATCCGGATACATGTTCCCTGTAACGCAGGAAATGCGTCAGCGCTTACTCTGCCTCGAAAAGTCCTTATCTCGACCTGCCGGGATCATTTCAGACTGCAGCTTGGAAGTGATCTTCATTCAGCAGATACTCGCACCGGTTTCCACCTGCTCCGGCTCTCTGTTACTTTTTCTGATGAACTACTGTCTTCGTCATTGCCTTTTGCCAAAAATCTAGTTTTTAGTATAGACTCGGAAAGTAAGAATGTCAAGAGTCCAGATACTTTTATACCGCACGCTTTTTGACATCCGCGATCACTGCCAGAAACCTCTCTTTCATCTGTGCCTCTAACAGTTTGACATCCATGTCACTGCCCGTACATGGCACAAATCCTCCTGCCATCGATGCGTGACCGCCGCCATTGCCAATTCCCTTCAGTGCCTCTGCCACGATCTTTCCTGCATCGAGCATACTCTTTTCACTGCGCACGGAAAGTTTGATCCCGTCTGACTTTCTCGAATACACAACGGAAAATGACACTTCTTTTAAAGCAAGCATGAAATCGGATATATTTGCGATCACCGGACAATCTTTCCCTGTATTACAGAAGCTGATATCATCATAAACCTCAATGCTTGAAATGGCGCTGGAATATGCCATCAGGTCATCAAAACAAAGATTACTGTTTTCTAACATATGAATGACCTCATAATCACATTCATCAAACATCCGGTAGAGCATCTCAATATCAAGTTTTGATACCCCACGGCTCAAATTGTTGGTGTCGATCCTTATACCGTATGTCAGAGTCGTCGCAATCCTGCGATCCATCGGGATCTCATTCTCAAAGAAATACTGCGCTACGATCGTTGCACAGGCACCCACCCCCGGACGGATGTCCTTAAACCGGTATGAAAACTTTTCATTTTCGGGATGATGGTCAATGCAGATGATCTCATCCCCCGTAATATCTATGATATTGGAGTTGCCTTTCTGTGCATCTACAAGGATCACTTCATCTTCTTCCGTCAGGATCGCTCCAAGATCTTCCACATTCAGAAGCTCAATGTTCATCAGTTCCCGCAGTTTATCTGTGCTGTAACGGTCGATTTTTCCTTTGTAACAGATCGTCGAAGTAATACCATTGTGCTTTAATAACTCCTGTATGCCAAGCGCACTTGCGATCGCATCCGGATCCGGGAAATTATGTGTCTGGATATATACGTGTTTTCGGTTGATCTGTTTTAACAATTCTTCTAGCTTTGTCATACTGTACTATTTCCTTTACCACTCATCCGTAATCTTTTTGACAGCATTATTTTTCATAAACATGATTCAGTCCCTGTTCTTCTCTGCAAAATATTTTTCTGCCACCTTTTTTGTCACAAGTTCTGAAAATGTCAGAATCTTATGCTGTGCTTCCGGAACACTTCCAAAACCATATGCAGCATGTATAAATCCGACTCCCGCTTTTTTGCTTGCCTCATAATCTCCCTGGATATCACCCACATAGACCGCTTCCTCTAAATGATTCCGGTCTGCCAGAAGTCTGATATTATCACCTTTCTGTAAAAGATTATTGCCATAACATTCAATATCTGAAAAATAATCCCAGAAATGATAGTGATCTAAAAATGCCTCAATGTAACCTTTCTGACAATTACTTACAATATAGAGTTCATAGTTCTTTTTTAATTCTTTGAAAGTATCCTCAAGATCCGGGTAAAGCACACCGCCGTGCTCTCTTAAATAATCATTTTCTATCCTGCAACACTCTGCTAAAAGAGATTCCTGCTCTGCTTCGGAAAGTTCCGGGAATAACAGCTTTGCGATCACATCCATGGTTTTTCCCATAACGCCCTTGATATCTGCTTCCGTGAGTACCTTATTTATCCTTCCATCCTGACGGATCGCATCGTTCCAGGATTCTGCCACATTGGCTGCGGAATCCCAGAGTGTACCGTCCATGTCAAAAATAATTCCCTGTTTTTTCATAGTAATCTCCATTCCTGTCTGTGAAAAATCCGATCTTTCAATCTGATCTGCGTTTTAACTGCAAATTAATTTACCGGTCTTATTTTTCCATTAAATGATCTAAATTATATATGTCGGCATATTTTTTTTCAAAATAACGCACCAGCGGCTCTGCTGATACTTCTTTGCCGCACACATTTGCGATCACTTCTTTCGGTGTACGTGTACTGCCATACCAGTGAATTTTTTTGTTCAGCCATTTTGTGATCTGTAAAATTCTGCCATCTTTTAAGATCTCATCCACCGGTCCTAATTCTTTTTCAAGCTCCTCTAAATACATTCCATCATAGATGCTTCCCAAAAGATAACTTGGAAAATAACCGAATGAGCCGTCTGACCAGTGCATATCCTGCAAGATTCCCTCTGCATCATTCGCCGGGGTGATATCTAAGTATTCTTTCATTTTCTGATTCCACAATTCCGGCAGATTCTCAACCGGAACATTGTCACGGAAGATTGCCTTCTCCATCTCATAACGCAATATAATATGGAAGCAATAGGTCACCTCATCTGCCTCGGTACGGATCAGGCTGTTTCTGACATGATTGATCTCATGGTAAAACTCATCCAGCGAAATCTCCTTCATCTGCGGCATCAGCTCCTGCACTTTCCCATAAACCGGAATCCAGAAGTTCTTATTGCGACCTAAAATATTCTCATAAAAACGGGACTGGCTTTCATGAACGCCCATGTAATGACAGCTTCCGGCTACCGTATTGTCATATTCCGGATTGACATTCTGCTCAAAGATCGCATGACCACCCTCATGAATTGCAGAAAACATTGCTGAGATCGGATCATGCTCGTAATAATGATTGGTCACACGGACATCTTTTGATGAAAAATTCAGTGTGAATGGGTGCTCTGTCTCTCCCACTGAACCGGCATCTTTGGAAAATCCAATGTAGGAAAGTAAAAGATCCTGTACTTTTCTCTGGTCATCCGGATCAAAATAAGCATGGAACTTTGCATCATCCGGCTGTTTTGCGGCAAGTATTTTTTTCACAAGCGGAATCAGTGCTTCCTTTAGTTCACCAAACAGACGATCAATCGTTGCAGAATCCATTCCCTCTTCATATTTATCTAACAATACATCATAAACTTCTTTGCCAGGATCCGTATAACCTGCCATTTCTCTGGTAAGTGCGATCATTTTTTCTAAATGTGGTGCAAAAATAGAAAAATCAGATGCATTCTTTGCCTCTTCCCAGGCATTTCCGGACTCTGCCTGCTCACGCACCATCACTTCATAGCGGTCTTTTGGAATCCGTCTGTCTTTTTCCATATCACGCTGCATGCGTGTCACGATAAACTTCATCTTATCCGATAACTGTTCAAATTCTTCCGGCTTCTTTAATTTTTCCAACATTCCATAAAGTTCATCCGAAGTAGACATCGCAAAACTTTCCGTTGAAAAATAGGTCAGCGCATCAATATGTCCTGCCTGTCCCAGTTTTGGTGCACATGTTTTCATGTCCCAGTACAAAAGTGTATTAATATGTTCATATTTTTTCATTTTATCGAGATACTGCTCGAATTCTTCTAATGTTTTACTCATGTAGTCCTCCATTTTCAGAACGATGCCATTTCCACATACGGCATGCCGTTCTTTCTGTTCCATATTAACACAGGACATGTGACCTGTCACTTATTTTTAGTATAACCAAAAAACACCACAGACATGTCATTGTGCATGTCCATGGTGTTTTTTCAATCGTGATCAGACAATATTGTTTATTTTACCTCTACTGTCCAGCCGTATTTATCAGGCAGTTTGCCCCACTGGATTCCGGTTAATGTATCATATAATTTCTGTGTCAGCTCTCCGATCTTGAAATCGTTGATCGTTACAACATCATCTTTGTAGCGGAGTTCTCCGACAGGAGAGATAACTGCTGCGGTACCTGTTCCAAATACTTCCTCAAGTGTGCCATCATGTCCGGCTTTCATCAGATCGTCTACGGAAAGTCTGGTCTCATTTACTTTATAGCCCCAGTCTCTTAACAGATGGATCATGGAATCTCTTGTGACACCCGGAAGAACAGTTCCCTCGATCGGTGCTGTGTAAATCTCGCCTGCGATCTTGAACATGATGTTCATGGTTCCAACTTCCTCTACATATTTACGATGTTCACCATCTAACCAGAGTACCTGGGAATATCCCATCTTCTCTGCTTTAACCTGTCCTAAAATAGAACCTGCGTAGTTACCACCGCATTTTGTAAATCCGGTACCACCTTTTACGGCACGAACCAGTTCATCCTCAACTAAGATCTTAACCGGGTTGATTCCCTCTGCATAATAAGCGCCAACCGGGCAGCAGATAATCATAAACTTATAAGCAGATGCCATATGTACGCCGAGTGCAGCTTCTGTTGCAAACATAAACGGACGGATGTAAAGAGATGTCTCCGGCTCTGATGGAACCCAGTCCTCTTCTACCTTTACCAGTGCTTTTACCGCCTCAACAAACATATCAACCGGGAGCTCCGGCATGCAGAGTCTTGCGTTAGAGTTGATCATTCTCTTTGCGTTCATCTCCGGACGGAATAACTGGATCTTACCCTCTGCGGTACGGTATGCTTTCATGCCCTCAAATGTTTCCTGTGCATAGTGTAACGTTACACATGCAGGATCCATTGTGATCGGTCCTTCCGGAACGATTCTTGCATCTTTCCATCCATCTTCTTTTGTCCAGTCCATAACAAACATATAGTCTGTCATATATTTTCCGAATCCAAGATGTTTCTGATCCGGTTTCTCCTTTAAATGTTCTCTTTTTTCAAATCTGATATCCATAACATTTGCCTCCGACTCTCTATATCGTTTTTTCTGACCCCCATTATGATACTTTCTTTTTTGAGTGTCAAGATTATTCCAAAGGCTTATATTCGCTATCACTTAAATTCATAATATTGTTTATCATTCATAAGCATGCGTTATACTATTTGTGATCAAAATAAGGCACCTGATAAATGATGGCTCACACTCAGTTCTGCCCTGCGATTACTTTTTTTAAAGGAATCCAGATGATAAATGCGAATACGCTTCCGATTGCTGCTGTGATAAGCTGCGTCACGGAAAATGTTGTCTGGAATACTGCCATTTTAGGTACCATTGCTTCCGGGAGCAAGGAAGGGATTAAGATCAATGCGATCACGATTCCCATAAATAATGCTTTTGCGATACTGCCTGCTGCCATACCTGCGATCAGTCCTGCATTGCCCTTGATGTTCTTTGCAAGCAGACTGACGGCAACCACGAGAATCATATTTCCGATCATAACACATGGGATGATCGCCGGAATTGCTGACATGACAGGACTTCCCGTGATCAGAAATGAAGTAACCGGTGTGATCACTGAGAGAATGATCCCGCATGCCATTCCTGCACCTAATGCTGCAATGATAAGACATGCATTAATGATCGGTCCCGTGATATAGACGCTTGTGTTTTTAAAGAACTGGCTCACGATACAGATTGCCAGTAAGACTGCTGTTGTTGTAATTTGTTTCGTTGTGATTTTCATAAATCCTCTGCTCCTTTTTCCTGTGTAATTTTCGCAACCATCATAGTACAACACTTATAAAAAGTCAATTTTTGAACAGCCCTATTTTTCTCTTGTCAATTAAATCAGGGAATTTTATAATAAAACCAACATATAAATATTTTGTGCACTGATAAAGGAGATTACGCTATGCATACATTTCAGTCTATAACAGCAGATATGATAGAATTCGATCCATTTACAAAGATTGGCAAAGAATGGGCTCTGCTCACCGCAGGTTCTAAGGATAAAGCAAACACCATGACCATAAGCTGGGGCGGTGTCGGTGTCTTATGGGGTAAAAACGTCGCTTTCGTATTTGTCCGTGATTCCAGATACACCAAGGAACTAATCGATAAAAACGAATTTTTTTCCTTAAGTTTCCTGTCTGAAAAATACCGTGACGCATTAAATTACTGTGGAAGCCACTCCGGCCGTGATGAAGAAGACAAAATCTCTGCTGCCGGATTAACACTTACTTCCCGTCACAGTATTCCATTCATCGACGAGGGAAATATGGTCCTGTTATGTGAGAAAATGTCTGCGACAAGATTGACGGAAGATTCTTTCCTGATGCCGGAAATCGCAAAAAAATGGTACACAGATCATGACATGCACACAATGTATATTGCGGAGATCATTGATATTCTGGCAAGATAATCCTGAACACCTTGCTTTTTCCAAAAATCAATGCTACAATATTTTTTGAATTTTGTTCTAAAAAGTAAATATATGGAGGATTATTTATGAGCCCAGTTACTATCGTATTACTGGTTATCTTAGCCGTCTTAATCATCGGACTTGTTGTCCTTTATTTTCTCGGGAAGAAAGCACAGAAAAAGAAAGCCGAACAGGATGAACAGCTTGCAGCCGCCGCACAGACCGTATCCATGCTGATCATAGATAAGAAGCGAATGCGTATTACCGAATCTGGTCTTCCACAGGTTGTGATCGACCAGACACCAAAGATGATGCGCCGTACCAAACTTCCGATCGTAAAAGCAAAGGTTGGACCGAAAGTTATGTCTTTGATCGCAGATGAATCCGTGTTTGATTACATACCGATCAAGAAAGAAGTAAAAGCTACCGTAAGTGGTATTTATATCACAAAGGTTACCGGTGTACGCGGACCTCTTGAGAAACCGGAAGGTAAAAAGAGCTGGAGAACCAAATTAAAAGAAAAAGCTGTCCGTGCAAATAAGGAGCTCGAAAAAGAAAAAACTGAACTTGAAAAAGAGAAAAGCAAGAAAAAGAAAAAATAAGTCATACAAAAAATACCGCATCCGTGAAAAATCACAGATACGGTATTTTTTTATCATTTTCATACACGGGTTTATCATGCCATCCCCATATGATCAGCTGATACCTCCGTTTCTTTTGTTCTGTCTGTTTACAGTACCCAGCCTGCCGCCTGCACCTGTGTCTCTATCATATGATGATAGATTCCTTCTTTCGCGGACAGTTCTTCCGGTGCGCCTTCCTCTGCAACCACCCCGTCTTTTAATACAACGATCTTATCTGCATTTGCGACTGTACGCATCCGGTGTGCAATGATCAGAACTGTCTTGTTCTGGATCAGTTTCGATAACGCCTCCTGGATCAGTGTTTCATTATCGACATCCAGTGATGCTGTGGCCTCGTCTAATAATATAATTGGCGCATCCTTTAAAAATGCTCTTGCAATCGAGATCCTCTGACGTTCTCCACCGGAGAGTTCTGATCCGTTTTCACCGATCATAGTCTGCCAGCCATCAGGCAGTTTCCGGGCAAACTCATCACAGTGCGCTAATTTTGCAGCCGCAATGACTTCCTCATCCGTTGCATCCTGTCTGCCGATACGGATATTTTCCATGATCGTATTATTAAAAAGCGTAACATCCTGAAATACGATAGAATACAGTGACATCAAAGTTTCCGGATCAATTTTTGAAATATCCATGCCCCCGACTGTGATCTTTCCTTTTTCAATATCCCAGAATCTTGCAGCAAGCCTTGATACCGTCGTTTTTCCACCGCCGGACGGACCAATCAGTGCCGTCACTTCTCCCTGTTTCGCCGTAAATGTCACATCTTTTAACACAGACTCTTTCCTGTCATAAGAAAATCCAACATGCGAAAATACAATATCATATCCTTTATGATCAAGCTTTGTTGTTCCTGTCTGAATTTCATGCGACAAAATCTCATCAAGACGTTCACTCTGTATGTTTGCACTGATCATTGCCGCTAAATTCTGCAGGGAAATCTGCATTGGATCATAAATTCTGGATACAACAAGTAAAAACAGGAAAAATGTCAGGACGTCAATACTTCCTTTTGCCAGCAGAATACCTCCGGTTAAGGCAACTGTTGCAATACCAAGTTTTAAGATCATCTGGGCACTTGCAACAAATACCGCCATTCCAAGTTCTGTCACAATCGCATGTTTCTCAACGGCTTTGATCTTTTTGTCGAGACCTTTCATATAATCATCCTGTGCATTGTTGGCGCGAAGATCACGGACTGTCTCAAGTCCTTCCTGAATTCCGTCGGCACAGTCCATTTTCAATTTCATCTGTTTTCTGCTCATACTGTTCTGCACTTTTCCGGAACAGCCAACGATCAGAAATGAAACCGGAAGCACCCATAGAGCCGCTAAAGCCATTCTCCAGTCAAAGAAAAAGAGACTGCATGCCACAAGTACCGTGGAAATACATGCTCCGATCAGTTCCGGGATCACATGAGAAGAAACCGTCTCCATCGTTGCACAATCTGCCATGATCGTACTAGTCACATCCGACAGGTCTTTTTTGCCAAAGAAAGAGAGTGGAATCTTTCTTAATTTTTCCGCAAGGGTGATACGTCTCACACCACTCTCCACATAAGTTGCAAAAAATGTCGCATTATACTGGATATAAGTGGTAACTGCGATCAATGCCAGACAGATCATGCTGCCTGCCAGATAAAATGCACCTCTTCCACTTAATGTTTCCCCCATATAGTCCTTTACCAGTGAATAAAGCATTCCTACCGGAAACATCAGCACGATATCCGATATCGTGACGGAAACAAATGCTTTTATCATATCCTTCGCACCCTGCTCCGAAAGTGCGTATTTATGCTGTATTTTTTCTTTCAATGACATTTTTATTCCCCCACTTTCCAACGAACCGATTTATTGTATTCATCCCACATATGCGCATACAGTTTCTGTGCTTCTGACAGTTCTCTATGCGTTCCTGCCTCAACGATCTCTCCATCTTTCAATACACAGATCCGGTCGGCATCTACAACGGAAGAAAGACGATGTGCGATCATAATAACCGTTTTTCCCGCGGATAATTTTGAAAATGCCTGCTGCACCTTCGCCTCATTGTCCGGATCAGCAAATGCGGTCGCCTCATCTAAAATCAGGATCGGCGCATTTTTTAACATTGCCCTCGCAATCGAAAGACGCTGTGCTTCACCGCCGGACACATAAGTTCCCTTTGCTCCGATCACCGTATCAATACCATCCGGCAATTTTTCGATAATATCTTCGCACTGTGCATTCTTTAATGCTTCCATAACTTCCTCTCTCGTCGCATCTTTCCTGCCCATGCGGACATTCTCATAAATAGACATCATTAAAAGTTTACTATCCTGAAACACAAACGATACCATATCCATGAGCTTTTTTGACGGGATATCCCGTACATCCACACCGCCAATTCTGATATGTCCCTCTGTTGTATCAAAGAAACGTGCGATCAGACTTGCAAGCGTCGACTTTCCACCGCCGGACGGTCCGACAAATGCAACATGTTCACCCTCCCTGATTTCCAGATCAATGTTATGTAACGCATCTTTTGTGGCATCCTCATAACGGAAGGACACATTTTCAAAAGTGATGGACATATCTTTTGGATCCGTTTTTCCTGCCGCCTCTGTCAGCGGCTTCTTTTCTAAAATACTGTCAATTCTAGTCAACGCATCCTCAACAATCATCTGATTTTCGCTTGCATACATAACTTTATTTAAAGTGACGGTAATAATCGGTGTGATGATAATATAAAACATCAGGTTTAATAAAAACGTGCCACTCTCTCCACCTTTTACCACATAAAAAGTAAATGCGATCAATACCGCAAATACTGCATTGATGGTCATTGTATAAAATGTCATCGGAAGTCTTAATTCTTTTGTGTAAGCAATCGTCCATTTTTCATAATTTTCAATGGACTGTCTGAAACGCTTAAAAGAAAACACCGACTGACCAAACGTCTTTACAACCGGAATTCCGCGGACATATTCCACTGCCTCACTTGACATTTCTTCAAGCGCATTCTGATATTCTGCCATCTTATCTTTCATCTGCTGTCCCATCATGCTCCCCATGATCAGAAATGCAGCCACTACCGGGATCAGGCTTAATAATCCAAGCCGCCAGTCAAACATTAAAAGCAGCACCAAAAGACCGACCGGGGTTGCAATCGCTCCCGCCTGGTCCGGTAACTGATGCGCAAGATAGGTCTCCGTCGCTTCACTTGACTCGTTGACGATCTTACGGATCTTACCGCTTCCATCACTATCCATAAACCCCATCGGCAGTGTCATGATATGGTGCATCAGCTGTGAACGTATCCCTGCCTGCACATGAAACGCAGATAAATGAGAACAGAGCAGTCCGCAGATGTAAAGAAACATGGATAAAATTGAAAAACCGACTGCATGCCATCCATAGTTTGCAAGATTTCCTGCATTCTCATAATGAGGTGCCACATCCAAAACTTCCTTGATTACTCTCCAGATATAATAAAACGGCACCAGCGCGATCCATGCGCTGACCGCAGAAAATATCCACGAGAGGATCGTCAGATACTTAAAATTTCCCGCATATTCAAAAAGCCTAGCTAAAGAACTTTGTTTTTTCATTGTTATCTCCTTTTTTACGAAAATGAAAACTGCTCCATAAACTGTCCGCAATGCTCCCTTGTGAGTGGATAAAACTCCTGCACTTCTCCATGCTCAATATGCAATACATGTGTACAGCACATCACGATCAGTTCCGGATCATGTGTGATAATAAACATTGTCTTTTTTCGCTCTTTCAGTCTTTGAAACAGCCCGGCTGTCTGCCGCATATGTTTATAGTCCAGTCCACTGGTTGGTTCGTCAAAAATTAAAACTGATTTCTCTGCCAGAACCGCTGACGCAATCGCCACCCGCTGTTTCTGCCCCCCGGAAAGAGACATCGGATGACGCTCCCGAAACCCGGCTAAATCCAGCTCACGCAATAAATCAGATACTTTATCCGCTTTTTCTTCCGCCATCCCAAGCTGTATTTCCTCTTCCACTGTTTCACAGAACAGTTGATGGTTGACATCCTGCATGACCATATAGCAGTTTTTTAACATCTGTCTGCCACTTAAGTTTGCATCATCTAACACCGTATGCCCCTTGAACTTTTTTTCCAGTCCGCACAGGCAGCGTAAAAATGTGGATTTTCCTGCGCCGTTATGACCGGTTACGGCAATAATACTTTCTGCCGGAACCGTCACATCAGACATATGCAGCACTTCTTCTTTTTCATAATTAAAATGATAATTTTTAAATGTGATCGTTTTCCCGGATTTTTCTGGTTTTTCCGGGAATTCCGGTTGTGATAAGGAAAGTCCCCGAAGCCCCATCGCCTTGATCCGGTCTTCGGAAAACGTAACAAATGTTTTCATCGGCAGATCCGATACGATATGCCCTTCTTCCATATAAATGACACGGTCGCAGATGTATTTTAACCAGTAAAGTCTATGTTCTGCGATCACAATGGTCTTTCCCTGTTTTTTCCAGAACAGAAGCGTCTTTTTTAATTCTTCAATCGCATCGAGATCCATGTTGGATGTCGGCTCATCTAAGACAAATATCTCCGGCTGCATTGCCGATACCGAAGCACACGCCACCCGCTGTTTCTCTCCACCGGAAAGTTTAAAAATATTGCGCCCCATAAGATTTTCCATTTTCAGTTCTCTTGTCACTTTTGCGATCCGCTGTTTTATCTCATCTTCCGAAAGTCCCATATTTTCACAGCCAAATGCCACTTCACTTGTGGTGTCCAAGCAGAAAAACTGGCTGCGTGGATTCTGGAACACACTTCCCACTTTCTCTGCGATCGTGTAAAGTTCTTCCTCCTGTATCTTCAGTCCGCAGACCTCCACCATTCCATTTAACGTTCCCTCATAAAAATGTGGGATCAGTCCATTTAAAAGGCGCGTGATCGTTGTTTTCCCGCAGCCGGATTCACCGCAGAGTAAAATACATTCTCCCGGTTCCACCGTCAGTGAAACATCATGCAATGCCCCTTTTTCCGAGTTTTCATACTGAAAACTGACATTTGAAATTTGTATTATTTTTTCACTCATATCCCTAATATTCCCTTTATCCAAAGTACATACGGTATCAGACAAAATGCGATCAGAACCACATCCTGAGCATGGATCCCGATTTCGCAGATATTAGTCCGCCTTTTTTCTCCGCCAAGTCCTCTTGTCAGTGCTGCCGCATTCAATTCTTCCCCGATCTTTGCAAGGCAGACCATCAAAGGAACCATCCGGTACTCTAACATTTTTCCTGCATTTTTTCCGCCAACCCTGATATCGCGCATGCGCATTGCCGCATTGATGGATGCAAACTCGTCTGCAACCGTAGGGAAAAAGCGAAACATCACAGACAATGGTATCGTGATCTTTTCGGTGACATGCATTTTATTCATCGCTGCATTAAACTCACTGACCGTCGTTGTCTCAATCAGATACGCCCCCAACAGAATGCTCGACAGAAAACGTGTCAGTATCCCACAGACTCCAAGCAGCAGAAAGTTTGCGATCCCGGTCGTTTTTGGTCCTAGATACCAGAAACACAGATACGATACCGCATACACGATCATATATGTAAATGCCGTTCTCCATTTTTTTGCCAGTAAAAACAGCACAAAAGGGACAACGCAGAAGATAGGCATAAAATCATTAAAAATATCTCCGCCTGCACCACCTAACACAAATACTGCAATGGTAAACAGCAGTAACATTTTTGTGCGCGGATCAAAGACGATGCCGCGATTCTCCACATCCGGCTGTAATAAATTTGCCTGCATTACGCAATTCCTGCCTTTACAAAATGTTTTTTCAGAAGTGACTTACCTATCAATCCACCAATCGCTCCACAGACAAGACATGCCACGATCAAAAGCGGTGCAATCCAGGTACGGCTCATGATATCGGAAAGTGTATTAATATATTCTTCCCCAAAACTCTGTCTCGTTGCAAAATAAGTCTCGGCATTCATAAAAAGAGGGATAAAGTTTCCAAAAATCACAAGACAGAATACCGCATAACTGCAAATTGTTTTGGCTGCACTTTTATAGTTTCCACTCTTTGCGATCAGATCCGCAATCAGTCCAAATACGATTCCAAAGATAAACGGCCAGTAACCCATCCCTGTGATCCACAAAAATAATCCGACAATCATGGAATAAATGGTGATCATTCCAAACTTATCCACCTTTGTCATAAATAACATCATCGGTATTCCACCGACCAACGGAACTAATGCACAAAGCATCGGCATCATGATCGGGATAAATCCAAGCATAGCAACGGCTGTCATGATGACACAGTAAATGGCTGCATAAATACCGATATTGATCAGATCTTTTCCTTTTAACTTCGCATTACTTTTCATCTCATATACTCCTTTTGTCTCTAATTTTTGTTATATATCACTACCAAGAATTAGTGTTTGCTAACCAGTGATTTTGAAAGAAGACTGCCACTCTGTGAAAAGAATGTACAGCCCATCTCTTACTCCCATTTCAGAATTGCATTCCAGCCTCCATAATGGTATTTTTCCAGCATATCCATATAACGGAGTGCCTTCTCCTTCGTCATTTTATGGCGTACCACCTCAAACATACTCTCAAATAATGCCCTCGTCATGATATGGATAAAATCCTCGGTGATCACCTCGCCATCTTCCGTCCGGTAATGAATGACGTCCATATACTTATAAGTATATTCTGTCTCGATCTCGACAAGCCGTTCCACAAAATCCTGAAACTTTGTTCCGTAGGAAGCATCCAGCAAAAGCTCAAACACTTCAAAATTGTCATAAATA
>NZ_JBGLEJ010000006.1:0-15843 GCF_041325975.1 Roseburia sp.
TTGGAAAAAGGACCGTCAAAAGTGAATCCGCTGTTCGTACCGCTTGTCATTTCCAACATGGCAGCCGGAAATGTTTCCATTGCATTTGGACTGAAAGGAAAGAGTATCAATGTGGTAACAGCATGTGCAACCGGAACAAACAGTATCGGTGAGGCATTCCGGAGTATTCAGTATGGTGAAGCAGATGTGATGGTTGCCGGTGGAACAGAGGGCGCGATCTGCCCGCTTGGAATTGCAGGATTCACATCTCTGACGGCACTTTCCACTGAGAGTGATCCGGCAAAATGCTCGATTCCATTTGACAAAAACCGCAGTGGTTTTGTGATGGGAGAAGGTGCTGCGATCGTTGTATTAGAGGAATTAGAACATGCAAAAGCACGTGGAGCAAAAATATATGCGGAAGTAGTCGGATACGGAACATCATCCGATGCATACCATATTACTTCGCCTGCTGAGGATGGTGCCGGTGCAGCCCGCGCCATGACCAATGCGGTGGAAGATGCAGGCATCCGTTCGGAAGAAATCACCTACATCAATGCACATGGAACATCCACGCATCACAACGACCTGTTTGAAACGCGTGCGATCAAACTTGCTTTTGGCGATCACGCATATGATATGAAGGTCAATTCCACCAAATCTATGGTTGGACATCTGCTCGGTGCCGCCGGTGCCATTGAATTTGTAACCTGTGTCAAAGAAATTCAGGACAGTTTTGTACATGCGACCGTCGGTTACACGACACCGGATGAAGAACTGGATCTTGATTACTGTAAAGAGGCGGTACAGATGGATGTGCCGTATGCACTGAGCAACTCACTTGGTTTCGGCGGACACAATGCAAGTATCCTGCTGAAAAAATACAGTGAATAATTGGGAGGAAATGCCTCTGCTCACCAGTGGGCAAATTTTATTTTGGAAAACAGGGAGGCAATTATGTCCGTTTTAACAACGAAACAGATCATGGAGATCATTCCGCATCGTCAGCCGTTTTTGCTGATCGACACGGTGGAAGAATTAGAATCCGGCATGCGTGCCGTTGCAAAAAAATGTGTCAGCTACAATGAGCCATTCTTTGGCGGACATTTTCCAAATGAGCCGGTCATGCCGGGCGTACTGATCATTGAAGCACTGGCACAGACCGGAGCGGTTGCAATTCTCTCGGTGGAAGAAAACCGCGGAAAAACTGCATATTTTGCGGGAATCAATTCTGCAAAATTCAAACGGAAAGTAGTGCCGGGAGATGTGTTGATATTGGAAACAGAGATCATAAAGCAAAAAGGCCCGATCGGTGTCGGCCGTGCCACAGCGAAGGTGGGGGATGACATTGCATGTATCGCGGAGCTGACATTTGCGATCAGTTGAAGTTAAGAGAGTCTGGAACAGCGCAGGTTTGATAAATAACTGTAAACAGGCAAAAAGGGGAAAGTATGGCAGCATTTTTTTTGAAGAAGAAAAAAGAAGTAACAGAGACGGTAGAAGAACCACAGAAAACGGTAGAGGCAGCAAAAAAAGAGGCAGAGACAGTTAATACAGAGCCGCCGGCAACGATCGTCTGTCCGGCTTGTGGCAGAGAGATCAATAAGAAAACTGCGGAAAAAAATAAATATGTCTGTTATGAGTGCGGCAATTATTTCCGCGTCCGTACCAAAAACAGGATCCGCATGGTTGCGGATAAGGATACCTTTGAGCCGTGGTTTGAGGAATTGGAGTCAAAAAATCCGCTTGATTTTCCGGGATATCCGGAGAAGATCAAAGCCGCACAGGAAAAGACAGGACTGCATGAGGCAGTCACAGTCGGAAAATGCAGGATCTATGGACTTGAGACGGTGATCGGCGTGTGTGATGCCCGGTTTATGATGAGCAGTATGGGGCATGTTGTGGGAGAAAAAATCGCACTTGCGGTGGAGCGTGCGACAGAACTTTCTCTTCCGGTTATTTTATTCTGTTGTTCCGGTGGTGCAAGAATGCAGGAGGGAATCGTTTCCCTGATGCAGATGGCAAAGACGGCGGCTGCATTAAAAAAACATTCCGAGGCAGGACTTTTATATGTGCCAGTGTTAACCGATCCTACAACCGGAGGTGTGACGGCAAGTTTTGCAATGCTAGGTGATATCATCCTCGCAGAGCCGGGGGCGTTGATCGGGTTTGCCGGGCCGCGTGTTATCGAGCAGACGATCGGGGAAAAACTGCCGGAAGGATTCCAGAGAGCCCAGTTCCAGTTAGAGCATGGTTTTGTGGATGCGATCGTGGAACGTAAAGATTTAAAAATGACACTTTACCGCATCTTAAAAATGCATCAGAAAACAGAAGGATATGCCAACTTTGATCCACTGCGCAGCGATGACTGTTACGAGCCGACAGAGGTCATGAAAGAGCGGGCAACAAAGGCACAGCCGCTTTCTGCATGGGAAAAGGTGCGTGCGGCAAGACGTGCAGACAGACTTGCTTCCGTGGATTATATGGAAAATATTTTTGATGATTTTATGGAATTTCACGGGGACAGACAGTTTGCGGATGATCCTGCGATCGTGGGTGGTGTTGCTTATCTCGATGGCCAGCCGGTTACTGTGATAGGGATTCATAAAGGAAAAGATTTAAAAGACTGCATGCGCCATAATTACGGAATGCCTTCACCGGAAGGTTACAGAAAAGCACTGCGTCTGATGAAACAGGCAGAAAAATTCAACCGTCCGATCATTACATTTGTGAATACCTCCGGTGCATTCTGCGGAAAAGAAGCGGAAGAACGCGGACAGGGGGAGGCAATCGCAAGAAATCTCTACGAGATGTCAGCCATCAAGGTTCCAATTTTATGCCTGATGATCGGAGAAGGCGGAAGTGGCGGTGCACTCGCGTTGTCGGTCGGCAATGAAGTATGGATGCTCGAAAATGCTACATATTCTGTTCTATCCCCGGAGGGCTTTGCATCGATCCTCTGGAAAGATGGAAAACGTGCGAAGGAAGCAAGTGAGGTCATGAAGATCACTGCGCATGATCTGTATGCATTAAATATTATAGAGCAGATCATCCCTGAATATGGAGCAGCGGATGAAAAGGCATGTGAATCGATCTCCAGATATATGAAAGGTCATATGAAAGAATTTTTAGAGCGGCAGAATGGAAAAACGGGAGAACAGCTTGCAAAAGAGCGTTATGATAGATTTCGTGCGTTCTAAGAAGCAGATTATGTGAGCCTGTATTTTATAGATTCCGGTAAAAAATTGCCGGGATATTTCGCAGAGGGCAGATGAAAAAATAAACTCTGGTAATGAGGAAAAAGTATGAGAATCAAAATCAAGGGAACAGGAAGTGCAGTCCCGAAACTTCGGGTAACAAATGATGACTTAAGTAAATTGATGGATACCTCGGACGAGTGGATCAAAAGCCGCACGGGAATCGGTGCAAGGCACCTTGCGGTAGAAGAAACGACAACAGGACTTGCCGTTGCAGCAGCAAACGATGCTTTAAGGGATGCAGGAGTAACCGCAGAAGAACTTGATCTTATCATTGCAGCGACGGTTACTGCAGATAAATTTCTTCCCAATCTTTCCTGCGAGGTGCAGAGTGCCCTGGGGGCAAAAAACGCAGTGGCTTTTGATTTAAATGCAGCGTGCTCCGGATTTTTATTTGCGTTAAATACGGTGCAGATGTATCTGGAAAATGGTGTTTATAAAAAGGCACTTGTCATCGGTGCAGAGACTCTTTCAAAGATCATGGACTGGAATGACAGAAGTACATGTGTGCTGTTTGGGGACGGCGCCGGGGCTGCAGTCGTTGCGGCGGAAGATGATGGGAAGGAAGATGGTAAACAGAATAATTCAGGCGGTAAATCAGATTTTGGAAGGACGCAGCCGGATGCAGAAAGCAAAAGTAATAAAAGCGGCATTCTAAGCATGGTGCAGGGATCTGACGGCGCGCGTGGAGAAGTACTCCGCTGTGATAACCGTCCGGTCAATAATCCATTTGCAGTCAATGATGCCACACTTTCCTATGTGTCGATGAACGGACAGGAAGTATACAAATTTGCAGTAAAGACGGTGCCAAAAGTAATTGAGAAAGCGGTAGATAAAGCTGGACTTAAAGTGGAAGATATTGATCTGTTTGTACTTCATCAGGCAAACCTGCGTATTATTGAATCTGTTGCAAAAAGACTGCATCAGCCGATGGAAAAATTTCCGACGAATCTGGAAGAATGTGGCAATATTTCTGCAGCAAGCGTACCGATTTTACTTGATAATATCAATAAACATGGTATGATATGTGAAGGTAAAAAAATAGTTTTGGCAGGATTTGGAGCAGGGCTGACATGGGGCGCGACGGTTTTGACATGGTAGAGGCGGCAAGAAACAGATTGATTGTGGTTATGCAGGTAAACGACAAATGGTACTGCCATGAATAGGAGTATATTTGAATGACGGCAGATGAAACATTAAATGAATTATTGGTAAAATTATTTAAAGACATTATGGAGATCGAAGGGAAATCACTGATCACCGATGACTTTAAGGATCTTACCTATAATGATTTTCATGTAATAGAAGCGATTGGCATGTCAGAGCCAAAGAGCATGAGCACTGTGGCAAAACTGATGAATGTCACGACAGGAACGCTGACAAAGGCGATGGATGGTCTGACAGATAAAGGGTATGTTGTCAGGGAGCGCAGCAAGCAGGATAAGCGTGTTGTCTGGGTATGCCTGACTGAAAAAGGAAAGGCAGCTTACCTGCATCATGAGGAGTTTCATCATCGGATGATCGACCATATCAAGGGAGAGCTTAATAAACAGGAGATAACGGTGCTGATCTATTCACTGGCAAAACTGGTGGACTTTTTCCAGCAGGTATATGGGGAGAATGAAGAAGCGTAAAGGGTTTGGATAAAGTTGTGGATGTTATATAGATATTTAAGGGTGTTTTCCGGAAACGGGAGGCATCCTTTTTTGATACCTGCATCATGATAGATATTCTCAAATAAATGTTGTAATTACAACATACAATCTGCCCGAAATAAATTAAGATGATACCAGAAACAAGGACAACTGTGTGAATAACAGATCTTCACACACAGGATTTGCGCCAGAGAGACATACGGATGGGGCAGGAAATGGAGGAATATTATGGAAAAGACAGAATTAAACAACAGGAAAGTGGCAGTGATCGGATGTGGATTTGTAGGTGCGACCTCTGCGTTTGGACTGATGCAGAGCGGACTTTTTTCCGAGATGGTTTTGATCGATGCGAATACAGAGAAAGCAGAAGGGGAGGCAATGGATATTTCCCATGGAATCCCATTTGCAAGACCAATGAAAATTTATGCAGGTGGATATGATGATATCATGGATGCAGCGATCATCGTTGTGACGGCCGGTGCAAATCAGAAACCGGGAGAGACAAGACTGGATCTGGTACAGAAAAATGTCGGCATTTTTAAGAGTATTATTCCGGAGATCGCAAAGAGAAATTATCAGGGAATCCTGCTTATCGTGTCAAACCCGGTAGATATCCTTACATATACGGCTCATAAATTGAGCGGGATGCCGGAAAACCGCGTGATCGGTTCCGGTACGGTTTTAGATACGGCAAGGTTGAAGTATGAGCTGGGAGAACATCTTGGTGTGGACAGCCGGAGCGTGCATGCCTTTATCATCGGGGAGCATGGGGACAGTGAGATTGCTGCATGGAGCAGTGCGAATGTATCAGGAATTCCGTTAAATACGTTCTGCGAGATGCGAGGCCATTTCAATCATGACGATTCTATGGAACGCATTGCGGCAAATGTGCGCAACAGCGCCTATGAGATCATTGCAAAGAAAAATGCAACTTATTATGGAATCGCAATGTCTGTAAAACGAATCTGCGAGGCAATCGTTCGTGATGAAAAATCCATTCTTCCGGTTTCCGGTATGATCCACGGAATGTATGGTGTGGAGGATGTGGTTTTAAGTATGCCTGCAATCGTTGGAAAGAACGGAATCGAGAGACAGGTTCCGATTTCTCTGGATGAGGGCGAGCAGAAACAGCTTCAGAAATCAGCACAGATCTTAAAAGAGATGGCAGAACAGGTTTTATAATCTTGTGGTTAAACGGTAACAGATAATGTGTCAGCGGAAAATTTCTTGCCTGTGATGGCAGGAATCTGCTATAATTCAGTAGTAGGTTCGCTCGCGAAGAGTGTAATTTGTTATTAAATAAAAATTACCACAGGGGGGGAAAGTTATGATAAGAGAAAAAAAGAGATGGTTGTCAGGAATTTTGGTATTTACACTGTTGTTTACTTTGATCTTTGTGATACCGCAGGAGCATGCAGTGGCGGCGACAAAGAAAGTACCGGCATTTGATTCGAAAAAGAGAACGGTTTTTCTGGGAGATGAGTCAAGTTATGTAGAAACCCTTCGTTTTGTAAATGTTTCATCAAAAGCACAGGTAACAGATGTTAAGATCTCAGATACTTCGGTACTTAAATACGACTATCTGTACAATGTTAATCAGGGAATTTATGTTAAAACGTTAAAGACCGGAAGCTGTAAAGTAAGCTGTAAAGTAAAGCAGGGAGGAAAAACATATAAGTTATCTACGAATATAACTGTAAAAAAAGCAGATCCATTCTCATATGTTAAATTAAATGGAAAAAATGTATATAAGAATGGTACGGGCAAATTATGCAATTATTGGTCGGATAAGTCAAAGGTAAAAGTAAGCTATAAGCTGAAAAAGGGATGGAAATTAAAAACAATGTATTCCAATGACCATTATCGGGATTCCAAGAAGTCAAAATACGTTATAACTAAGGATAAAAAGCTGAAAAATGGAAGTTCTGTAAAAATCCAGAAAGACTATACAAGTGTAAAAATTGATGTGCAGAATCCGAAAGGAGAAGTATATCGTTACTTAATTATTCTTAATCGTAAAACAAATGTAAAAGCAGCAGGTGCGCAGTCGGAACCGGAAATTTATATTACAGAACTTGGTCAGGTATATGATGCAGATTAGTTTTTCCCCAGGATGATAGTATAGAAAAGCGTACTATTGGTTCCGGTATAAGAACAAGAGATAAAAAAACGGAGGAACGGCATGAGCAAGGGAATTGCGGGAAAAAATAACTGGGCATTGTTTTTATTATTACTGGCAGGAATCGTACTTGGAGGTTTTATTGGAAGCCTGGCGGCAGGAGTACCATTTTTAAGCTGGCTTAATTACGGACAGACATTTGGATTTGCAAATCCGATCGTGCTAGATCTTGGAATTTTAGTCATTACATTCGGGTTAAGTATCAAGATTACGATCGCAAGTATTATCGGAGTATTGATTGCCATTATCATTTACCGGTTATTATAAAAAGAAAATATGAGTATGAAAATGAATAATTGAACCTGAAATACTGCAAAAAAACGGCTATTACACTGTGAAACTTTAATAATTTAGTGAAATAAAGAAAAAAATATTGCACATAGATTCATTTTATAATAAAATAAGTGTGTCAAAACGAAACCAGCGGGAGAACCGTTAGGATCATGCAGTGTAAATGGCATTGTATGGAGTATATACTATAAGTAAGGAGAGATTGTAAAATGGGATACGTTGATGAAGTACTCGAAGTAGTAAAGAAAAAAAATGCAGATCAGCCTGAATTTTTACAGGCAGTAACAGAGGTTCTTGATTCCTTAAGACCTGTTATTGATGCAAACGAAGAGTTATACAGAAAGAATGCAATCTTAGAGAGAATTACAGAGCCGGATCGTCAGATCATGTTCCGCGTTCCGTGGGTAGATGACAATGGACAGGTTCAGGTAAACAGAGGATTCCGTGTACAGTTCAACAATGCAATTGGACCGTACAAGGGAGGTTTAAGACTTCATCCATCTGTAAACCTTGGTATTATCAAATTCTTAGGTTTTGAGCAGATTTTCAAAAACTCACTTACAACACTTCCAATCGGTGGTGGTAAAGGTGGTTCTGATTTCGATCCTAAGGGCAAATCAGACAGAGAGATCATGGCATTCTGCCAGAGCTTTATGACAGAGCTTTCAAAATACATCGGTGCAGACGTCGACGTACCAGCCGGAGATATCGGAACAGGTGCAAGAGAGATCGGTTTCATGTTCGGACAGTATAAGAGAATCCGTGGTTCCTTCGAAGGTGTTCTTACAGGAAAAGGACTTACTTACGGTGGATCACTTGCCCGTACACAGGCTACAGGATATGGTCTGTTATACCTGACAAACGCATTATGGAAAGATCACAGTATGAGCCTTGAAGGCAAGACAGCAGCAGTTTCCGGATCTGGTAACGTAGCTATCTATGCAATCGAGAAAGCACAGCAGTTAGGTGTTAAAGTTGTAACATGTTCTGATTCTACTGGATGGATCTATGATCCGGAAGGAATCGATGTTGCACTTTTGAAAGAAGTAAAAGAAGTAAAACGTGCACGTCTTACAGAGTATGCAGCTGCAAAATCATCCGCAGAATATCATGCAAAAGAAAACGGTGAGCATGGTGTATGGCAGTACAAAGTAGATTTAGCTCTTCCATGTGCTACACAGAATGAGTTAGACCTTGAGGATGCTAAGATGTTAGTTGCTAACGGTGTTACTTCCGTAACGGAGGGTGCTAACATGCCTACAACATTAGAGGCAACAAAATACTTACAGGAGAACGGCGTATTATTCGTAGGTGGTAAAGCTGCCAATGCCGGTGGTGTTGCTACATCTGCACTTGAGATGAGCCAGAACTCTGAGAGACTTTCCTGGACATTTGAAGAAGTTGATGGAAAACTCAAAGGAATCATGGAAACAATCTACGCAAACATTTCAGATGCTGCAAAGAGATACAATGCAACAGTTGGTGGTCAGACAGACTATGTTGCTGGTGCAAACATTGCCGGATTTGAGAAGGTTGTTGATGCTATGTTAGCTCAGGGTGTATGTTAATCTACGATTAACAGCTAATTAAGAATTTCTAAGATAATATAGGATATTGAGAAGTCCTGGAAATGTTGAATTTCTGGGGCTTTTCTTTATGTACTGAAGTGACAAAAGAATTGTCAGAATATTCATAAATAGAAGATAATTTACGTTATTTTGAGGTCGTTATATACACGCGGTACACAAGTGATATACAGGTGGTATACACTCGTTTTTACTGATTTTGAATGCTTTTGGAAGCATTTCATCCTTTGCTTTTCAAGATGATTTAGGCTGAACATAAGTGTGACGTTAAATAAAAGAAATATCATAAGTGTATCCAGCAATCAGTCTTGATTTATTGTTTTATATCTTGTTCACTTCTGTAAGAAGTTCTTCTAAAGTCTTATGGGTGTACGTTCCCTTGGTGGTGTCGTTTTTCATACTGTGTCCCATAATCAGTTTGATACATACGTCATTTGCTCCGGCGCTGTCCATAAGTGCAGCAAAGGTGTGTCTGCCATCGTGGGGCAGGTGTTTCATTTTGAGTTTTCCCATGCACGTGTTAAAATTGCCATTCATGTAGGTTCCGTAGGTGTAATGATTTCCAAACTTGTTATTAATCAGGTATTTCTTGTTTGGGTCGTAGCGGTTCTTGACGAGAGGGATAATCTTATCGTTCAGTGGGATAATTCTGTCTTTCCCGGCTTCGGTTTTCATGCCACCTACCATGTACTTTTCGTCTAAATGGACATTTTCCGTCTGGATTTCCAACAGCTCGGTTGGTCGCAAGCCGGTGTAAATCATAATCAAGATAATATCTACATTGTTGATTTCATATAGCTTCGACCAGAGTGTTTTAATCTCTTCATCGGAATACCTGTCATGAATCTACTCTGTAGAATTTGTCCATTCATAAACGAGACCTTCTGTAAAATCCCTGTCTATGTATTCATTCAGTTTAGCATATTGATACATAGCCTTCAGGACGGCTCGCATGGAAGAAATCGTAGTCTGCGATTTGTGATTGTAGGCATTTAAGCATTGCTGCAGATCATTTGTCCTGATGGAAATAAATTTGCGGTCATGCAGTTCACTGAAATGATGAAAAGCAATCTCATAATTTCGCCATGTGGAATCACTAATCTGGTTTTTAAGCGATTTTCGGTATTTCTTCCATTTCTCGTACATCTCTGCGAAAGTAGGCGAGTCCGAGTATTTCATATGCTCTGGAACAACGGCTCCGCTATTGTATTCAGCAAGATAGGTGTAAGCCATTTCCGGTTTGGAGAAATAAGCCAGGTAGGTGTATTTTCGCTTGACCTTCCCGGTATCGTCTTCCACAAGTTTTGAGATACGGACAGCGTAGGGCTTTCGCCGTTTGCCACCAAGCTTGATTACGCTGCCGTAAGAGTTTGGTAACTTCATATTTAACCTTCTTTCTGCATTTGTTCTAATTGTTTAAGGCAATACTCTGCATATTCCTTGTAGCGTTTTACTCTTGCAATTTCATTTGGAATATCAAAAGCATAAATGGACTTTGGAAGCAGGTCAGAACGTTTGGTAGGATTAGCCACCTTGTATGTAGATAGCTTATATTCTACAAAATCTTTTACTTCTTTTTCCAGTTCAGACAGTTTGGTTAATGGTATCTGGGCAACGTCTTTTCCAGTCTCATTTGAATAGACGTGGATCACGCCATCTTCAGCAAATTCTTTTACATCAACAGATCCGGTTGCAGTATCGAAGGAATCCTGTAAATGGGCTTCTTGAAGAAGTTCATATTCAACCGTATAGCCGATATCATACAGATAGGAGAGGACACCGTAATAAGGCTGTTCATATTTGTTAATGTAGTATTTGCGTATTTCAAAGGAATTGAAATAGTCATCAATGATTGCATTCACAAAATCATTGGTGCATTCGCAATATTGCATTAAATCTCCATTCTCATTAGGAATAAATGCTTCCATAGGGATCTTGTAACCGCTGGCTAGTACTTTGAGAAAGCTCTCTGTTACAGGTTTCTTACCGTTCTCTACGTTGCAGTAATGCGTTCTGGAAATTCCAAAGTCTTTTGCTAGTTGGTTCTGTGATAACCCCCTTTCTTTTCGGATTTGAATGATCCGTTCCCGGATTCCATCTTGATTTGTCAACATTTTCATGTACTCCTTTCATTTACACATCATATTTGCTCGTACCATATAAGAAACAGAATTGCTTATATGTACTATATAGTACATAATTAGTATAGACAACAACAGCAACAATGTCAACAAAAATATGGAGGAGAAACAGGTGAAAAAAGATGAAGTAAAACTGCTGATGAAGCAAAATCAGGTAAAGCAGTGGGAAGTGGCGGAAGCAATGGGGATTTCCGAATTTACGCTTTGCAGATGGCTCAGGAAGGACTTGAAGGGGAAACAGCTTGAACGGCTGAATTCGGCGATTAAGAAGGTCAGAAGCGGCAAAGAGGAGACACATAGAGAGGAGGAACGCTAATGGAACGAGTTACGACAAAAGAGGCTGCAAAGCTGCTTAACATGGATGTTGTGACCTTACAGTTTTTGATGAGACAGGAGCGGCTGCCGATTGGATATGCCATCAAGAAAGATGGAAAGAGCCGCTATCATTACATCATTTACAGAAGTATGCTGGAGGCGTTTATTCAGAGCGGAGGGAAATGCTAAATGGCAGGAAAACGATATTACTGGTTGAAATTGCAGGTGGGTTTCTTTCAGGAACTGATCATCAAACAGCTGCGAACTTTGCCGGAGGGAGACAGTATCGTCCTGCTTTATCTGAAACTGTTGTTAAAGGCAATTAATACAGAAGGGATTATTTACTATCAACATATTTTGCCGACTTTAGATGAGGAAATAGCATTGGATACGGGAGAAAAGTCGGCACTTGTGAAACTGACGATTTCTGCTTTGTGCCAATATCATGCGGCTGTGTTCTTGGACGATCAATCGTTACAGTTATTGTACTTGGAGGACATGGTTGGCAGTGAGAGCGCTTCAGCATCGAGAGTCAGAAATCATAGGGCGAATCAAAAGCTCCTAAAGGAAAAAGAGCAGGCAACGTTACAATGTAATGCAACTGTAACGGAAAGTAACACCACAGAAATTTCTGGTAACCCAGAGATAGAGAACAGTGAAAAGGAAGAGAAGAAGCCAAAGAAAGAGGGAGAACCAGAGATAGAGGAAATTCCTTCTTATTTTGATGATCCTGTGGTGAATAGTATGTTCTTTTCTTATCTGGAATATCGAAAAGAAAAAGGCAAGGAAGTGAAGGGGAAAGCAATCGGTTATTGCATTGATAAGCTGGAAAGTTTATCGAATTCTCCAGTAGAACAAGTGGCAATTATTAAGCAGACAATTCAGAATGGCTGGACGGATTTCTTTCCATTGAAAGGGAAAAAGGAAAAGGTAAGCGGAAGCAATGTAAGCCCATGGTTGGAGCGTGAAAAGATAAAAAGTACGGGAGGTGTTTTCGGTGACTAAACAGGAATTTGCAACATTGGTTGTAGCCATGCAGGCAATGTATGGAAAAGATTTTATTGGGACGGAACAAGCGTTGGATGTGTGGTACGCCTTGTTACATGATCTGGACTATCAGATTTTATCCAAGGTACTCCAACAATATATGCTGACAAATAAATTCAAGCCTACCGTTGCGGAACTGCGGGAGATTTATGCAGAGTTGGTTAGCCCGGTGATTTCTGATTGGAGTGAAGGCTGGGAGAAAGTCAGTAAAGCAATCGGGCATTACGGAATGTATCAGGAGAAAGCGGTAATGGAAAGTTTTGATGAAATTACCAGAGAAGTCGTAAAGCGCCTAGGCTTTCAGAATATCTGCCTGTCAGAAAATATCGTTGCGGATCGAGCTAGATTTGCAGAAATCTATCAAGCAATCAAAAAGCGGAAAAGAACAGAAGTGAATGTAGAAAGTGCATTGCCGAACTTATGGGAAATGGTGCAGAATCGCTTGGCGGAACTGGCACAGAAAGGACAAAAGGGAATAGAGCAGGAAAAGGATAAAACCTAACTTAGCAAGCACTGCCTGTGTTCCCTCACAGGCGATAAAATGAGTGATTTCTCCTACAGAAGAAATGCTCAAATTTATCATTTAGGGAGAATTCCCTAACCCTTAAAATTATTTGAAAGGATGGAGCGATATGGCAAAGGTTAGAGCCAATAGAACGAGGAAAAATGAACTGAAAATTTATTTGAGTGATAATGAAAAATATATTCTGGACAGGAAGGTGGAACTGTCTAAGCGGAAGAGTGCTTCGGATTACATCCGGACACTAATACTCTTTGGATTTGTTTATGATGTAGATTATTCTTATCTAAGGCAATACAATGAAACGCTTGGAAAGATTAGTAGGAATTTGAATCAAATTGCAAAAAGAATTAACAGTACCGGGAATGTTTATGAAGAGGATATGGCAGAAGTGAAGGCGATTATGGAACAGGTGTGGAAGACGCAGAAGGCGATGTTGAAAAAGCAGCCGTTGATACATAATGGGTAACCAGAGTTTCCGGTGCAGGATTGTGTGGGAAGTGTTACTCTAAGAGGAGAAAAAAGGTAGAAATAATTTGTTTGAATATAATATAAACGCAGGTGCGGAAAATAGTTATATAATAAATTGCAGGAAGTAGAATTAAGCGAGCTATTGTGCGTATTTGAGAATGAATGGCAAAAAAATATTAAAAAACAATTTTATAGTGAACTTTTTTTACTCTGTAGTGGTTATATAAGATGTAAGACGTTTTATGATTGGAGAAAACGCTATGAAAGACAGCGAATTGATTCAAAAAGTACATAGCGGAAATAAAGAGGCAGTCGGTATTATTATTGAACGATATTATGCAGATATTTATCGCTTTTGTCTATATATGGTTCAAACAGAGGATGATGCCTACGACATTGCTCAGGAAACTTTTTTGAAATTTATGAAATATGGAACTTCCTATAAACATCATAATCTCAAAGGTTATCTCCTGACTATTGCAAGAAATATATGTTTTAATTATTTCCGGGATAAGAAAGAAAAAGTAACAGCCATCGAATGGGAGGAGATTGATAAAATTCCAAATAATAAAGATATGCTGACCGAAGCGGAGGATGCCGTTTATTTGAGAAATTTATTAAAGGAACTTTCGCAGGATACGAGGGAAGTTATTATTCTGCGTATTTATGAAGAAATGAAATTTAAAGATATTGCAAAGATTATGGGGTGCAGTGTTTCTACTACAAAGTCAAGATTTCGATTAGGTGTAAATCAGTTAAAAAAGTTAATGGAGAATGATTATGAGAGATAGCGAAATAAAGAATCTTTTTGCAAAGGCAGATGAGCAGGTTCATGTTGATGAAATAAGAAAACAAAAGACTTATTATGCAATGATTGAGGAAATGGAAAAGCAGAGAACGCCGATGATGTCTACAAAAAATATTTTGTTTCATCAATTTTGGTACATGGATAAATTGTTTTTTGCTGTTTATGGTGTCCTTATTTGTTTAGGAATTATTTTTATTACAGCATTGCAATATACCGGATTGAATCAAAATGGGATGATTACTGTATGTATGGTTGGAGCAGGTATTCTTAGCATAACGTCTATTAGTGTGATTGATAAATTGTTTTTTGGAAAAATGGCAGAGTTAGGAGAAAGCTGCTATTTCAATACAAAACAGTGTGTTGCTGCATGGCTGGTATTGTCGGGTATGATAAATGTTATGATATTGTTTTTGATAGCTGGCTATTTGAACTATCATTGGAGCGTTGGATTATTACAGGTGGGGCTGTACATTTTAACTCCATATCTAGTATCAAGTATAACTGCATTAGGAATTTTATCAATGGAAACAAGAGGAAAGAATTCATCTTTATTTGACATGAGTGCCATCTTTTTATCAATAAGTTATGGAGTAATAGGTTCGATTCCGAGAGCACTTTTTGTAACAACTCTTTGGATATGGGCAGTAGCTTTTCTTGTGTCGGGACTTTTATTTGTAATGCAGATAAAAAAATTGCTTAGCAAAATGGAAAAAGGAGAAGTATTATGCACGAATTAAAGTTGATGGATGTACAAAAAAAATACAAGGATAAAGAAGCAGTCAGAAAATTCAATTATACATTTACAAATGGTGTGTATGGACTGTTGGGAGAAAATGGTGCGGGAAAAACAACATTAATGAGATTGATTTGTGGTGTTTTGCAGCCAACGGGGGGAAGTATTTATTGTGATAATATTGAGATAGACAGTATGGGAGCAGAGTATCGTAGGTTATTGGGCTATTTACCACAGGATTTTGGATATTATGGCGATTTTACTGCAGAACGCTTCCTGCGATATATGGCGGCATTGAAAGCACTACCGGAAGATTATGCCGATAGTCGTATTGACGAACTTTTAGATATGGTAGAGTTAAAAAATGTGAAAAAGAAAAAGCTGAAGACTTTTTCAGGAGGTATGATACGAAGAATAGGAATTGCACAGGCACTTCTAAATAATCCTGAAATTTTGATTTTAGATGAACCTACGGCAGGGCTTGATCCAAAGGAGAGAGTACGCTTTCGTAATGTGATTAGTTCACTTGGAAAAAATAGGATGGTTTTACTGTCTACACATATCGTATCTGATATAGATTATATTGCAGACCGTATTTTGATTATGAAGAATGGAGAACTGATTCAAGAAGGAACGGAGAAAGAGATTACTGACAAAGTAGAAGGATGTGTCTGGAAGTGTATTGTTTCTGAAAAAGAAGCAGGGCAGATAACCAGTAGCTTCATTGTAAGCAATATGAGAAGTAGTGGAGAAAATGTTGAACTAAGAATTGTTTCAGAAAGACAGCCGGTTGCAGGTGCAGAAAATGTGGAAAGTACACTGGAAGATGCATATCTTTATCATACACAAATGACAGGGGGA